>CALDUY010000004.1 GCA_937923405.1 uncultured Gemmataceae bacterium
GGAGTCGCTGCGGAACCCAGCGTTGGCCAGCTGAATCTTGAGCGCCGATTGTTCCGTCTCGGTCTGCGGCATCAACGGTTTGGACAGCGCCTTGGCTGTTTCCACCATTCCCTCAAAGCGATCTTTTTTAGCTAGTTTGGGATCTTCCATCTCCACTAGTGAGAGCGGACGACTTAATCGCTGAAGTCGCTCAGCGGCCTTGCTGTTGCGGTTGGAGATCAGAGTAAGGACGGCGAACACGCCGGCGACAAAGGCGGCGAACACCAGCAGAGGGATAGCCTCAGCCACGCCGACTAGTGCGAATAATGTCATGGGTGCATCCTCCTGGAGGTGTTAGACCTTGATGTTGACGATCTTGCGAATGACCAATGCGCCGATGATCTGGGCGATGATGGCAAAAACACTCATCTTGCGGCCCAGTTCGTCTTCCCATAGCAACTTGACGTAATCCTGCTTGGTGTTGAGCATGAAGGCGAACAGGGCAAAGGGCAGGGCGATCAACACCACTCCCGAGAGGCGACCTTCGCCGGTCAGCGCCTTGACCTGGCCCAGAATGCGGAAGCGTTCGCGGATGACGTAGCCGATCTTGTCGAGAATTTCCGCCAAATCCCCACCTGTTTGTCGTTGAATACCGACCGAGGTAACGAAGAAGCGTAGATCGAGGTTGGGCACCCGATCGCACATGGCTTTCATCGCCTCTTCGATGGGAATACCCAGGTTCTGTTCCTCGAAGACGCGGTTGAACTCGGTGGCGATGGGATCGGGCATTTCCTCACCGACAACGTGCATCGCTGCCGCCAGTGACTGGCCCGACCGCAAGGCACGAGCCACCAACTCCAGAGCATCGGGCAGCTGAGCCTGGAACTTATTGAGTCGGTTGGCACGTTTCATGTACAGCCAGAGAAACGGCACCACAAACAACGTGCCGGCATTCAAGGGGATCAGCCAGAGCGGCAGCTTGGCCAAAATCGTCACCGTCGCCCCAAACGCGGCCAAAATGATGCCGATGCCCGTCAATGTGCTGGGCTTGATGTGACAGTCAGCCTGCTCACACATCTTTTGCAGGCTCAGGAACTTCGGAGTCAGCGCTTCCAACAGCGAGCGTTTGTCGCTCTCGAAGGCGGTTTTGCGGAGAATGTCCGCGGCTTGTTGTTCTTGCCGGCTCCGTTTGCCCACCAGGAGATCGAGACGGGTGGCCGTCTGCGGTCCTTGTTCCCGGAACACAAACGCCAACAGACTGATTAACCCGGTCACGGCCAGGAATACCAGCATCGAAATCACGGTCGGAGTCAACATGGTTGGGAAACCTCAATTCAAGGATGAACTCGGAAGGATGAAGGATGAGTCGGCTTGTTCAGACGTTCCGCCTTCTTCCTTCCGCCTTCCTCCTTTGGGTGGATTAGTCTCGTGCCAGCACACGCTCCTGAAAGAGATTGCTCGGCAGCTTAATACCAGCCGCCTCTAGACGGTTCACAAACGACGGTCGCACTCCGGTTGCTTCAAACTGGCCATAGGCCCGCCCGTTCTGATCGATGCCTAGTTGCTTGAACCGGAAGATTTCCTGCATGATGATCATGTCTTGTTCCATTCCCATCACCTCGGTGATGCTGGTGACCTTTCGTGGCCCACCTTGCAGACGGTTGGCCTGGATGATCACGTCGACCGCTGAGCTGATCTGCTGTCGCATCGCCTTGATGGGCAGTTCCAGCCCCGCCATCATGATCATCGTTTCCAACCGAGCCTGGGCGTCACGCGGGGTGTTGGCGTGCAGCGTGGTCATCGAGCCGGCGTGACCCGTGTTCATCGCTTGCAGCATGTCCAGCGACTCGGCCCCACGACATTCGCCGATGATGATTCGTTCCGGACGCATACGCAGGGCATTGCGGACTAGATCGCGGCAAGTGATCGCTCCCTTGCCTTCGATGTTCGGCGGCCGCGTCTCCAGGCGCACTACATGCTCTTGTTGCAGTTGCAGTTCCGCGGCGTCCTCGATAGTGATGACGCGCTCCTCTCCAGGGATGAAGCTCGACAGTGTGTTTAACAGCGTTGTCTTACCGCAACCGGTACCACCCGAGATGATGATGTTCAGTCGCGCCTTAATGCACGCCTCCATGAGCATGGCCATTTCCGGCGTGAAGGCTTTGTAGTTAAGCAGATCTTCCAGCTTCAGGGGATTGGAGCCGAACCGACGAATCGAGACCGTCGAGCCATCCAACGCCAAAGGTGGAATGATGGCGTTGAAACGGCTGCCATCGGGCAGACGAGCATCGACCATCGGGGAGGTCTCATCGACTCGTCGACCGACCTTCGAGACAATGCGATCGATAATCTGCATCAGGTGTTCATTGTCCCGGAACTTGACGTCGGTCTTCTCCATCTTGCCGCGGCGTTCGACGAAAATTTTGTATGGCCCGTTGATCATAATGTCGCTGATGGTCGGATCCTTCAGCAGCACTTCCAGTGGGCCAAAACCGAACGTTTCGTCAAGCACCTCATCGATGAGACGCTCGCGTTCCATCCGGTTCAACAGCGGATTCTCGGTGTCGCACAAGCGTTCGACGACCAGGCGGATCTCGCGACGAAGGGTTTCGCCTTCGAGATCGCTGACCCGCGAGAGATCGAGCTTCTCGACGAGTTTGCTGTGAATCAGCCTTTTGAGATCTTCAAAGCTCTTGCCATTATTACCGCCTCCCGACAGCGACACTCCTGCCAGACTGCCTCCGAGTCGGCTATGGCCGGTGCCGCTGGCACCAGCTCCACTAAGTCCAGTTAGACCACGTTGCAAGCGAGACATAGGTGATACTCCAGGTCGATCATGCGTCGGTTACGTTCCCACTTGCGATCCTTGGTTGGAGTGGGATCACGAAGCCACAATTAGCCGAAAATAGACCACAGCGACTTTTCCTTCTGCGGCTGGACCAACTGCTTGCCCGTCAGCGACTGAGCAAGGCCGAGAAACGCCTGTTGCAGTTTGCTCTTGGGAGCGTGCTGCGACAGCGGAATGCCTTCGTTTTTCGCTTCCTGGACCAGACGCGGCTCATTAGGCAGTTGCCAGAAGATCGGTTTGCCAATGGTTTCCTCGGCCTTTTTCAACGAGATGTCTCCCTCGTTGCCGACCCGATTGACGACCACTCGGATTTTTGAACCGATCTGCTCATCGTTGCCAAACGTCAACAGCATGCGAACCACATTGCGCAGACTAGACAGTTCGAGTTGGGCCAGGAGCAGAATCACGTCCGCCATGCGTAGCGCTGTGCGATCATTAGCCGTGTAGCTCTTGGACAAATCGAGCAACAAATGCGAGTAACTCGCTCGCAAAAGTCCGATAACTCGCTGCAAGTGATCCTCACGGATCAATTCCGCATCTTCCATCTGCACCGGATGCGGCAACAACGACAGCCCCGAGGAATGCTTGCTCAGCGAGCGTTTCAGAAACTGCATGTCGAGCCGATCAACGGAGAGTACGACATCGGCCAAGGTGTAGTCGGCGACAAGATCGAGGGCCACATCGGCATCGCCCAGAGCCAGATCCATATCGACAAGAGCGACGCTGTTATTCGGATCTAGAGCAAGAGTAGCACCAAGATTGACAGCGAGCGTTGTACAGCCGACTCCCCCACGGGAACCTAGAATGGCGATGACCTGGGCATCTTGACGATGGGAGAAGCCATCTCCAGTGCGTGCGCCATTGCTCGTCACGGTGCGCTGCATTCGCTGTAGAGCCTTGATGAGTTCTTCCAGCACCACCGGAGCGGTGAGGAACTCACGAGCACCACTGCGCAGAGCTTGCAGAATAGCCTGACCATCGCCACGAGCCGAGATGGCGAGAATCGGCAATTCCGGAGCCATTTCGTTTAGCTGAGCGATCAGTTGGAGCGCTTTAGTCTGGTCGCTGTCGAGCGAAACCATGACCACATCAGGTTGCGATTGAGCGATTACATCGAGAAAGAATTCGTAGCGGGAGCATTCGGCTTCGAGCCAGACTGACTCCATGCCCAACAGCACATTGCGCAGCTCTTCGCGAGTGATGTCAGACGGATCTACGATGGCAATGCGTTGTACGTCCCTCATGTTCCACCACCGATTGTGTTGTTGAAAACAAGAGGGGAGCGAAATTCGCCCCCCTCCTGGGTGCTTCTCAGAACTGCCCTCCCTCCCGGGGCAGGGGAATCTCTGGTTCTCTGTGTGGCGGTTGCATCGGGACCGGCACACCAGAAGGAGATTCCAACGGTAGAGCTTCCTGCACAGGTACCGATTGCACCGCAGGGGTGATCGGTTCTTCGATTCCTTGCGGGATTGAGCCGCTACTTGGCGCGAGGCCTCCATTGGCAGGTGAAGTCACCGGAGGCGTTCCCGGGATCACCGCTGGTGCGGGTTGATGATCGGGAATAGCTTGGTCAGGCATTCCTGCAGGGCCATTCACACTCGTCGGAGCCGCCCAATGTCCGTTTCCACCTGGAAGGCTCGATCCAGCTGCTTGCATCCCGCTCGTAGTGATGGTAGCCCCACCGGCTGGCGTGATCGGCATCCGATGTAGCCCATCGCCCCGTCCCGCTGCCGGGAACAGGTCCGCCGCCGGTCCGTTCCAGTGAGCAGGCACATAGCGATTCCCCTGGAACACCTGTCGCGGTCCTCGCGGGGCTTCCAGGATCCCTTCCAAGAATAGCTCAAAATCATCGGGGCTGCGCGATTCTTGTCCTGGTAAAACTTTTGCGACCTGACAGGCAGACTGCGGATCGACCAAGTGAGGCGTCACCATAACCACCAACTCGGTTTCGATCTCGTTGTAAGTCTTCTGGCTGAAGAAGGTGCCCAGGAATGGCATCTCGCCCAGGAACGGTACTTTGTTCACTCCAGCGTTGGTCACTTTCTGAATCAGCCCACCGATGACGAACGTCTGTCCGGTTTCCATTTCGACAGTGGTGTGAATTCGCTGGGTGGCTCGACCCGGAACGATGGTGCCTTGGATCGCCGTACCAGCCGCGTTATCCAGTCGGCTGACTTCCGGCTCGACTTCCAGATGGATGCGGCCATTGCCCAGGACGATCGGCAGGAAGTTCAGACGAGTACCGAACTCTTCAAACTGAACGCCGACCTGACCCAAACCTGCGGGTACCGGAATGGCCTGTTCGCCACCTTCCAGGAAGCTCGCCGGATTGCCCGATAGCGTGACAAGCCGAGGCTGAGCCAACACTTTGGCCAGCCCCTCCGATTCCAGAGCTTGTAAGAAGCCGAGGAAACCGCCCGCGTTGCCAATGATGCCGCCGAACAGGGTTCCTGTTGAGCCAGACGGCAGAGCGCGAAGAGCTTGTCCAAACTGAGTAGGCTGGAGGATGGTGCTGACCACACCGACGCCTGGTTGTTGCAACGGTATCAAATCCCCGGGTATCGAACCGAAGACCGTTTGGCGAGCATTGGTCAGGAAGTTGAAGCCGAAGTCACGATCCTTGGTGCGGCGCACCTGAGCGATGACGACATCCAGCTGCACCTGTTGCACGCCGTTAAGACGAAGTCCATTGACAACGTTGAAGCCGATTCCCGTGCAGACGGCCTGGGCCACCTGAATGTCCTCAGCGCGACCAACGTAGCCAGTCAGGATCACCGAATTGGTACCGTTGGGAATGACTTGAATACTAGAAGTAGGCACCGCTTTGCGGAGCTGGGAGACCAGATATTCTGTGTCGGCCTGAACGACAATCTCACGCACTTCGCGGTTACCGTCGGCATCCTCCAATTCGATGCGGGTAATGCCTGGGCCGGCACCGACGAGCAGCACCGTGGTCGGATCGCGTTCGATCGTGCGGATACTAATGATGCCTTCTTTGGGATTGACGACGGTTTTGATCGGCTTGCGAGTAGACATCTGAAGCCGAGTCGTACTGTTGAGCAGCACTATCAGCGGGCGTGGTTCAGGAGTGCTGAGTTGCCCGCGAACCGGCGGTGTCAGGAACAGCCCGGCGATGAGCAGGGCGATGAGGCCGCCCAGCAACCTCCGGGGATTCAGATAAGATCGGTGCATCCCTTCACCCTCTTTCCACGTCCGCTGCCTCAACGCTCCAAGCGGTTCGTTCCGTTGGAGGAATCGGCTGGCGGGGTTACAGGACGGCGGCTCCGCCGCTCGTCTCGGAAACTCGTCAACCAGTTGGGTTGTTCGCTGGAAAGGATTGGACCGACGCGACTCCGAGCCGGCCCAATCCTTTACTCTCCCCTTACTGGATCCTCTTTGTACGTGTTGTCTTTGAACCACCCACCCCACTTTTGGCCGCTGTCTGAACCGGGCCGGTCTTTGGCTTGGTGGGGGGGCTGGTCACTTCGGGCCGTTGGGTCGAACTTGGTGTTTCCGGGTTGGCAGTTCCAACGGGGTCGCTACTAGTGATCTCGTCCTCTTCCTCATGCGTGAAGACCGCCTGTTCGCGCTTGGTACCATTCTGGATGGTCATCACATGCTTTCGCTTCGGACGCGGGGCGACAACCACAGGCGGTTCCTCGACAGCCGCCGTAGTGTCATCGGCAGGCAACACAGGCAACGGGGTGGTCGTTGCCGTTGGAGCTGGCGTCGTCAGCGCTTCGGGCTTTTCTGATTCCTCTCCATTGGACTGATGCGACGGCTTGTTCAGATCCGCCGCCTTCACGATAGGCACGTTGACAATGTTGTTATCCCCGTGATTCTTGACCGACAAACGCAGCGAACCTATCTCCGAAGCCAGCGTCAGCTTGGTGGCTTCGATCGGTGTCGCCGCAATGGTCACGGTCTGGCCAATCATCGCCCGTTGCTCGGGATTGCGATCGCTTTGCATGTCGACGGCCAAAACGAGCATGTTTTGCAAGACCACCTTCGAGGAGGGTTCGCTGCCTCGGGTAGTACAAATGACATCGACGCGTGTGCCAGGCAGCACGAAGCCACCGGCCAACGACTCAGCGTTGACTTTCACAGCCACCGCTCGCTGTCCAGGCTGTAACTGATCAGCGATGGTTTGCTGTTCCTTGGTGAGCAAATCATCCAAGGTGACCGGCTTGGACTCATCCAGCGGTTTGTTCAGGCGCTGATCTTTGAGATCCGCCAGATTGCTAATGGCTCGCTTCGGAGCGACATCCGCAGGATACTGCTTGATCTCGAATTGCTTTTCTGGATACTTGATTTGCTGCCACCCTGGAACGCGCACCTTAGCCACCACGACAGGTACGGTTTGTACCTCCAGGGGTTTGGTACTGCGATCAGCCAGCAGCTTGCTGGTCATGTAACTGGCTCCCAGGCCGCAACCTACAGCGACCACCATCAGGATTAACGTCTTCGGTTTCATGGATTGGACCTCGTATCTACTTGATGCCGATTCGTGAAGTTTTGCAGCGAGGTATCCCGAAACTAGCGAACCGCGGTAGACGCTATTCGCCAGGGATTATTTCGACCGACAGGGCAAGAGAACTTCAAACTTTGACGGTTATCTCATGCTTATCGGTTTTTCTGGTTGACGGGCTGGGCGAGCAAGAGTTGCCTCGCTCGCGCCAGTTACCTCGACTGCCTGCTATCACCGTGATTCCCTAGCAACCCCCAGTCACTAGGGAGAGGTTGAGAAAGGGGACTCAACCCGCGTGTAGAATGAGCAAGTAACTAATGAAGCCCAGGCAAAGCGGAATGCCATAGGGCAACAAATGCATAGTTGGCTTGCGTATGGCGGCACGTTCGGCGGCTTGGGAGATGCCCTCGCCTCCAAACAAATCACCGACGATGGTTTTTGTGTTCGTCAGATTCCTGCGGAACTGCCCCCGGAAGAGGATCATGAACACGGCAAGTACCCCACCGATAAGCACGGCGAGGCAAAAAGCATACAGTACGATCCAGAATGCTCCTGGATGCTTCTCGGTTTGCGCCAGGCCATAGAACGCCCCGACCCAGGCTCCGAACCCCATCTGCATCTTGACATCGCCGGCTCCCATGCCACCAATCGCATAGACTGGAAAGAGCAGGGCAAATCCCAGGGCACAGCCCGCCAGGGCCGCGCCAAAGCCGCCTTCTCCGGTGCCCGCCAGCCAGCCGAAATCATGGCAAGCACCCAGAGCAAGCCCAGAGAGAATCAACGGGAAGGTCAACCAGTTGGGAACCTTGAGCTTCCAACCGTCAATGACCGCGGCAACGATCATCGCCGCACAGATAAACCACAAAGGCCAGTTTTCGAGTATGAACCACATGGTCGGGGTCACCTTTCCTAGGGGAGTATCGTTCACAAACTGAGGGGGAGAACGCGGCAAGCCGCGAAGCCCTCGGGCATCGCGGCTTGCAGGTAGCCGACCTTGATCCCGGTTCGGCCGGTGTCCACTTCGAGTTAGGCTGATTAGCTGCCGCCGCCGCCAGCCCCACTGTTGCCGATGGTGTCGCCGACGAAGGAGAAGGTGTTGTTGGCGTTGGTGCCGAGTACGCCGATCGCCGTGATGCACACCACGATGATCAGAGCCAACATCACGGCATATTCCA
>CALDUY010000005.1 GCA_937923405.1 uncultured Gemmataceae bacterium
GTCTGTCCCGATGGCCCCTTCAATGTCAACTTCGTCGGTGTGAACGTCGACACCAACATCGGACGATCGAACGTCACTCGCACTCGATTCAGATTGTTCGCACTACTGCCATGTGCCGACGAAGCCACGATTGTTGGTCGGTTCACAGTTGCGACGACAGCAGGAAGCGAAGCCGATCCTGTCCAGACGGCCATCTTCGTCTGAGAGAGATCCGTCACTTCGGGACCGATCCTCATCGTGTAGGTGCCACTCGTTGTTTGATTGGCGAAGTTAATGTCGAAGGAGCGATCTCCTGAGCCAGCCACGACCGTAACACTAGTCACAGTAATTGTGCTGCCATTCGGCCCAGTTAACACCACATCGACCGGAGTAAACGAAGATAGGACAATCGCTCGATCGAAGGTGACTCGCACCCGATTGTACGAGTTGGTAGCGGAACCGCTCCAAGTAGCTGAAGTGATAGTTGGAGGAGAGGTGAGAGCAGCTCCGACGTTCAGCCGTCCGCCGGTAACCGTCTTTCCCGACAACGAAGACAATTTGTCCACGGTGGACACAATTCGATCAATAACAACCCTGTAACTCCACGATGGATTTTTCACCATCAACAGAGCGATGGCTCCGGTGACATGCGGAGTGGCCATTGAGGTGCCCGAACTGTAGCCGTATCCTCCTCCAAGAGTGGTGCTGAGAATGTCCACACCAGGAGCCGCCAAGGTAACTGACTTAGCTCCATAGTTGGAGAAACTAGCCAGATTGTCGGAGCGATCGGTAGCGGCTACCGCAATGATATTGTCCAATCCTAGGCCAGCGGGATAAACCGGCTCTCGGTCGTTATTGCTCCCTGCGTTACCCGCCGCCGCCACAAAAATATGCTGTTTGGCCTGAGCCGCCTGCACGGCTTGCAGCAGGAGTGAACTCTCACCAGTACCCGTCCAGCTGTTATTTGAGAGCTTAGAACCTTTTGCAACGGCGTAATTCAGCCCAGCAATAAAGGCACTGACACTACCGGCCCCTGTAGAATTCATGAATTTGACCGGCATCATTTGGATGGCCCAGGCAACTCCAGTCACCCCGATACCGTTGTTGCCGATAGCCCCAATCGTGCCCGCGACGTGGGTACCATGTCCAAAGTCATCGAACGGGTTATTGTTGTTGTCAACAAAATTCCAACCGCAGATGTCGTCGACGTATGCATCGCCGTCGTCAGAGACGCCATTGGCCCATCCGCCGCGCCCGGTATCGCGGCCCTGGCTGTCCTTGATCATTGGAGCTAGCAAATCGCCCGCATCGATAAAGCCGTTCCCATTGATGTCGGTGATTTTGCCAATGCCCTGGTTACGAGGATCATTCAGATCGTAAAAGGTGATAATACCATCCCCGTCGACATCGATCAGATTCGCACGTCGACTGGCTGGTATCTCCCCCTGGTTGATGTAAACATTCAAATAGAGATCGGGATGGGTGTAATCGATTCCCGTGTCCATGACCGACACGACCATCCTGGTCGATCCAGTCGTAACATCCCAGGCCTTGGGTGCGCCAATATCCGCACCGACTTTGCCACCATTTTTGCCGGTGTTATTTAACCCCCATTGGTCTCCAGCACGAGCATCGTTAGAGAATTGTCCTAAATCGAGGTAATAATCTGGTTCGGCAATCAGTACCCGCTTGTCGGAACGATAGGCCGCTAGCGCGCTCTGGACCGAAGTTCCTGAGTGAAGATGAACCTTATATAGTCCGTCGAGTCCCTGCACACTGGTTCCAAGTGTAGTTCCCGGGAGAGCAACTGGCGTTTGATTGGCTTGAAAGCGAACGAGAATATGATCGGTGAGATAGCCCAGTGAGTTGCTTGGAGACGAACTCAGCACCAAGCGGTCTTCAAGCAACTCTAATGCTAGACGAGCGAGTTTCGAGCGCTGCTGAGGAGTCGATCCCTTGTGCGTGTCTCGCATGGATGCTTCCTCTCGGATGTTGGCGGATGAAATCTAACCCCCCCCATGAGCTGGGAGGACCGTCAGTACTTCCGAGGGCGGATCTCATCGACCAGTTCAGGCCGAAGTGCCAAATCAGCTATCTTGCTGATCCAGAACCGAGTAACCAGTTTTTCGTTGCTCCCTGTCATCTGGGGCGCATAAATGCAGGCAGCCAAAAAACATGGATACGCTCCAACCTATCGGCAAAAGTGCATGCGAGAATTGAATCTCTGAACCAGGTTTTTCACAAAATTATTGACTTCGACTGTGAGATAGGAAGCCTTGGGAAACCGCGGAATTAGCTTGGGTTCACCTCCTTTGCCCAGGCTAACCATGCTGCCGCTGTCGCATCGGAGGGCATCCGCCAGTCCCCGCGGGGCGAGAGGCTAATCGAACCCACTTTCGGACCATCGGGAAGACAAGACCGCTTGAACTGACTCATAAAAAATCGTCGCAAGAACACTTGAAGCCACCGCCGTAACTCCTCGAAACTGTACGAGCGAGAAAAGGTAGCCTGAGTGCTCAGGAAAAGAATCTTCTCCGGTGAAGCGCCGAATCGAAGAAAATGATACAGATAAAAATCATGCAGTTCGTAGGGACCAATACTACTCTCAGTTGATTGGGTAATCTGGCCTTGGACATCGGTGGGTAATAACTCTGGTGAAATGATGGTGTCCACGATGTCGAGCAAAGTGGTGCGAACCTCGCCCTCGAACTCGTGTCGAGCTACCCACTCGACCAGAAACTTGACCAGTGTCTTGGGAATACTGACGTTGGGATTGTACATGCTCATGTGATCGGCATTGTAGGTACACCAACCCAGTGCCAATTCGGAGACGTCTCCCGTGCCAACGACAAAGGCGGTGTTCATCAACAGACTCGTCCGCATCCGCGCCTGAATGTTCTCGAACACCAAATCATGACGGTTCTCCGCAGGCAATACTCGTAGTCGTTCGGTCAGTTCCTTGACGGAGAGTCCTTCGAGTGAGATCCCGAATGGCCGATGGCCCAGGGCACGCATCTCGGCCAAGCACATCGAACGAATGTCGATCTCGCGCGAGGACACCCCAAGTTGTCGCATCAGTGCCAGCGCATTCTCTCGGGTTCGATTCGTCGTGCCGAATCCTGGCATGGTCAAAGCCTGAATTCGAGGCCGGGGGATTTCCAAGAGATCAAAGGTCTTACATGTCACCAAAAGAGCTAAGGTGGAATCCAACCCGCCAGAAATCCCGATCGCCACGGCTGGTTTGCCAATCGTCTCTAGTCGCTTGGCCAGCCCGGCCACCTGAGTGCTGAAAATCTCCTCACATCGTTCGCTCAGTTCGCTGGTGCCGCTGGGCACAAACGGATGTGCGTCGATAAATCGGCGCAGCGGCAGCGACGGTGGGGGACCGCTCGGCAACCAAGTGATCTTTCGCGATTCTCGCTGCTGGGATCGATAGAGTGCCCCATCCCCGAAGCTATTCATTCGCAGGCGATCCGTTCGCAATCGATCGATATCGATATCGGCAATCGTCAAATGGCCTGTTCGCTGAAATCGTCGCGATTCCGCGAGCAAGACGCCATTCTCTGCGATGAGACAGTGGCCACCAAACACGACATCGGTTGTGGACTCGCAAACACCACAAGAGGAGTAGACATATGCAGCTAGACAACGCCCCGATTGATTGACCACGAGTTGTCGGCGATAGTTCGCTTTACCAATCACCTCGTTGCTCGCCGATAGATTGAGCAAAAGGGTCGCGCCAGCTTGTGCTTGAAGCGAACTGGGCGGAATCGGCGTCCAGAGATCCTCGCAGATCTCGACGCCGATTGTCAGGCCGTCGATCCCCTCGGCGGGGAACAGCAAGTCGGTTCCGAAGGGAATCTCGTCGCCGGCAATCGTCATAAAGCGACTATGAGCGTTAGCGGCGGGCGCGAACCAACGTTGCTCATAGAACTCTTTATAGTTGGGCAAAAACGACTTCGGAATTATTCCAAGAATGCGTCCCTGATGCAGTACACATGCACAGTTGAAAAGTTGATCGTCAACCTGGATCGGCAAACCAACGACAATAACTCCACTGAACTGAGTTGTAGTTGCCTCAGCGAGCTGTTTCAGCGCCAAAAGCGAGCTGCGAAGTAGCGTAGGCTGTTGGAACAGATCAGCACAGGTGTAACCGGTTATACACAACTCCGGAAACACCAGTATACCGACGGTCTCAGCTTGCGCCTGCCGCACCTGGGCCAAAATTCGGGCGACGTTGTATTCGCAATCGGCCACGCGAAGTTCTGGACAGGCTGCTGCCACTCGAACGAAGCCGTGATGTATCATGGGGTATCCTCTGCTTGGAGGCCGTCTGCTTGATTCACTAGCTCAAACGGGTTCGAGCCTCGGCTACTTCGCGTTGACGCATCTGTTGAAATCGTCGCATAGTCTCGGCAACCTTCGGCGACAGTTGCCAACGGCGATAGCGGCCCCAGGTTCGATCAGCGCGATCCGCTTGTTGCTCGAACGATTCGTGGTAAACGATACGTCCCTGATCGACCAGTTTCACAAACAGCGGCTGACCATCGATGGATTCCGAGGCCTCGGCAACGATCAATACCTCGTCCTGTTCCAAGATGCGAAGATAGCCGCCGATCGATTCTTTGCCTGGCGAGTTGGAGAACTTCACGTTGGGGCGATCCGCAGTGGCGGTGCGCTTAAACGCAGCAGCCACAGTGTCGCGATGCACCAACCGCCACCAGTAACCTCCCGCGCCGGGGAAGAGCATCGTTGGTTCCTGGCCGACCTCGCGTCGAAAATGGTCGTAGACTTGACGGACGGTTTCGGGATTAACCTCATCTTCGAATACGATGGTGCGGACGGAAATTCCTGCCTCGCGCATCTTGCGGAAATACAACACGCACTGCTCTGCAATATTGCCAGAATCGACTCGAATACCGACGCGGTCCGTTTCGGGATGGGCGCGAATCACGCGCAGGGCGTTCTCCAGCCCAACACTTTCCGCATCGACGAGATCGCAAAGCAGTGAAGCTGTGCCCATACGAGTGACAAACCGATCCATCATCTCGTACTCGGCCTCGGCGAGAGTGCGATCGAACGACTGGCCAGCACACATCATTTCATGACCGATGGTGCCAATCGATTTGAACAATTGTGGATAGAGAAACTCCGCAGTGTCATTCGAGGTGAGCTGGCCCCGACCGCCAACGTAACGGGCCAGCAACAGCACGATATTGGTCAATTCATTCGGAGCCGCTCGCAAGCCGAACTCGGCATCACGCGACGTCGCTTGTTTCATCAATCGAGCTTTGGTAGCTTGGATCACGGGAGCAAAATAGCGACACATGGCTGGTTCGAGATAAGAGATCAGGCCACCTGGTCCCTCGAAGAACAAACAGGGCACGCCGGCTAAGAAAGTCTGCCCACCTGGGAAGCCCCAGACGTCAATAGGGAGATAGATCTCTTCGTTGGTTTGACTGGCAAGCAAGGTATCCCAAACTTCACGCGGATAAGCGCGCGTGGCCGCGTGCTGCGACGACCAAGCGCCATAAAGCTCAATATCGGATCGCAAGAGAGGGCGATGGAACCACTGGGCGAGCATGGCCTCATGACCGGCCATAATCAGTTGCCCGTCCGCGCCGGGTTCTTGAAGCGATTTCCGCATGGTGAGAGAATAGCCTGCACGAGCCAAGGCGACATCAGGCACGGCGGCCCACATAGTACGTTTGTAGGTATCGGTTGCTCCGGGCCAGCCACCTAGAAGGAAATACCGAGCAAAGAACTCTTCTCTCATTCTGGCCCGTTTCTCGTCGAAGTTGTCAGGCACCGCGGTTCTCTCTGGGGAATGGAAACGCTTGTCCTGTCGCGCACTATAGATGTTCTATCATCTTCCGTCCAGCAGTGTGCGCTCCTTTATTCCGCGAGATTGGCTTCGATGAGTTCAACAGCTACTCTGGTGTGGTTTCGCAAAGATCTTCGTCTGGCCGATCATCCTGCCCTACAAGCCGCGCTCCAAGCGGGTGGTCCAGTCATTCCCATATTCATCTGGTCACCTGAAGAGGAGGGCACTTGGCAACCGGCCTCGGCTTCGCGATGGTGGCTGCATCAATCGTTGAAAGCGCTTGGTGAAGAATTGGCCAAACTCGGTTCCCGGTTAATTCTTCGACGCGGCCCTACGACACAAACTTTACTGGATCTGGCTCGACAAACAGGAGCAAAGCAAATTCTATGGTGTCGTCGCTACGAACCCGCTGTCATCGACCGCGACAAACGGATCAAATCAGAGTTACGCGAACAGAAGCTTCAAGTCGAGAGCTTCAACGCCTCGTTGCTCTTTGAGCCGTGGGTGATTCAGAACAAACAGGCGAAACCTTATGGGGTGTATACCCCGTTCTGGAAGGCGTGTTGTGCCGCCGAGCCCCCCTCGCGACCGCTAGCTCGTCCGAACCATTTGCCAGCTCCCCACGACTGGCCGGACTCTCTTGCCCTGAACGAGTTGCAACTCGAACCAACGATCGACTGGGCCAAAGGCATGCGAGAGACCTGGACGCCGGGCGAACGGGAGGCCGAAGAGCGACTCCGCCGTTTTCTCGCCCAGCGACTGACCGAATATGCTGAGCTGCGTGATCGACCCGACCTGGAGGGCACCTCCGCTTTGTCGCCGCATCTGCACTTCGGCGAAATCAGTCCACGCACGATCTGGTATCGAGTTCTGGAGCATTTAGGCAAAGAGTCGGTCAACGAGCGATTGTCGCACGGAGCAGAAATCTACTTAAAAGAGTTGGTATGGAGAGAGTTTGCCTATCACTTGCTTTATCACTTCCCCAGGACCACTGATGAACCTCTTCGACCGGAGTTTGCTGCGTTCCCCTGGCAAGAAGATCGTATCGCTCTGCGAGCTTGGCAACGAGGACGAACCGGCTATCCCTTGGTCGATGCCGGCATGCGGCAACTTTGGTCGACAGGTTGGATGCACAACCGTGTTCGCATGGTGGTCGCCTCATTTTTGGTCAAGCATCTACTAATTCCTTGGCAGCAAGGCGCGCGTTGGTTTTGGGACACGCTCGTCGACGCTGACTTGGCCAGTAATACGTTAGGTTGGCAATGGACCGCTGGCTGCGGTGCCGACGCCGCTCCCTACTTCCGCATTTTCAATCCCGTCAGCCAAGGCGAGAAGTTTGATCCGGAGGGCGAGTATGTTCGTCGCTGGGTTCCGGAGCTGTCTCGTTTGCCCGCAACAGTGATTCATCAACCCTGGAAGGCGTCCCCAAAAGAACTCGAACAAGCCGGCCTAAGCCTAGGAGAGAACTATCCCTTGCCGATCGTCGATCACACCTTCGCCCGTAATCGAGCACTGAAAGCACTAGCAACAATCAGCAAGTCGAATGGATCCTCGCGCTGACTGCATGGAACACGCTTTGGTAGAATGCTCCTCTCAAGATGAGGAGATTTTTCTTCATGCTGTCCGTAGATGAAGCGCGAACGACAATTCTCACACAATGTGTACCGTTAACGGCACGCGCGGTTGCGCTTTTAGATGCCTTAGAGCTGGTTCTGGATGAGACGATTCACAGCGATATGGACTCGCCCCCTTTCGACAAGGCGCTGATGGACGGCTACGCGGTTGGTGGTGAGATCGGGCGTGAGTTGGAGATTCTCGAAGAGATTCACGCGGGACAAACTCCGCGATTGCCACTCGGTCCTGGTCAAGCCTCTCGCATCATGACCGGCGCTCCGATTCCCCTTGGATGCGAAGCGATCGTTCCCGTCGAACAAACTCGCTTGACGGAACAGGGCAGGGTAGAACTGCGAACCACGCCACAAATTGGAGAGAACATTCTTCGTCGTGGTCGCGAAATGAAACAGGGTGAAGTAATCCTCAACAGAGGACGTCAGATAAGGCCACAAGAGATCGGTTTGCTGGCGGCGGTTGGAAAAACCGAAGTGGCTGTAATTCCACGACCACGCGTCAACGTGTTAGCGACGGGAGATGAACTTGTCGAAGGAACCCCCCGACCAGGACCGAGCCAGATTCGCAACAGCAACGCTCCCATGCTGGTAGCACAAGCTCGGCGAGCTGGAGCCGAGTCCCGCTCTCTCGGCATCGCCCGCGATCGAGTCGAAGATCTGCGCGAGAAAATCACTGAAGGAATAGCTACTTCAGAGATACTCGTACTCTCTGGCGGGGTTTCGGCGGGGAAGCTCGACTTGGTTCCCGAGGTGCTGCGCGAACTAGGCGTCACCGCACACTTTCACAAAATCGCCATGAAGCCCGGCAAACCGTTGTTCTTCGGCACGACGGTATACTCAGAATCAAAGCGATATGTTTTCGGCTTGCCTGGCAATCCTGTCAGTTCGCTGGTCTGTTTTGAACTGTTTCTGCGACCAGCGATCCGGAAACTGGCAGGACGGGTCGACCTCGATTTACCGGAAATTTCCGCACTGCTGACCCAACCGTTCGAGCATACCTCGGATCGACCGACTTATTATCCGGCTTCAGTAAACGCCACCCCGTCTGGATGGAGTGTGACTCCGGTTCCCTGGTTTGGCTCCGCAGATTTGCGAGCGTTTACTCAAGCAAACGGGTTACTGATTCTGCCAGCCGGGAAGCACCAGTTTGAGCCTGGGAGTCGGAGTCGTGTTCTCCGACTCGAGGAGTGAAGCTGCATAGTGCAAGAAAGTCTAAGATGACAGGCCCTAGCGGAATTCCAACAACGAGGAAGGTTCTGTCGAGCATGGCTACGACTGGGATGGACAATGCCTCGACGAAGCCCTATCTAGCCTTGGCTGTCTGGATGGCTCCGCTGATGTCCGCCGCCCTGTTGTACCTTTCGTTTTTTCCCGTGGCCGTGGGCTGGTTGGCTTGGTTTGCCCTCGTGCCTTGGTTGTGCCTGGTTCGTATCCCCGCGCCGCCTTGGATGCTCTATCTGTCGTGCTGGATCGGGGCCGTGGCGTTTTACTTGCCCGTTCTTCAGTGGTCGCGTGTGGCCGACCTGCGCATGTACCTGGCTTGGGTCATATTAACGCTCTATTGCTCCGCCTTTCTGCCGGCCTCGTTGGCGTTGTTACGGCGACTGGATCGACGGACCTCGTTACCACTGACAATCACTTTGCCGATGGTCTGGATCACTGCTGAATATCTCCGTTGGGGCATCGCTGGCGGATTTGTTGCGTCACTTACTGGCTCGTATCAACATGACTATCCAGGTGGGTTTAGTTGGTACTTTTTGGGACATACTCAGCACGATTTTTTAGAGATTATTCAGATCGTGGATCTCGGTGGCGTCTACGCAGTCAGCCTCTTGATTCTTTTAGTCAATGCGTTGATTTTTGAGATCCTTTTTATGCGTGATTGGTTTCGCTGTTGGGCCATTGGCCCACAAGTGGAGACACGTTTGAATCGCTCGCGCGTACTGTACCATGCTGTGGCGATCGCGGGACTTTTCCTGATCTCGCTGGCATATGGAGTCTATCGACTCAGCGAGACTACTACTCGACCCGGACCCAAGGTCGCTTTGATCCAACCTAATATCGATCAACGGATTCGCAACACTGCCCATGAGGAGAAGAGTGAGAGTCGAGAGCAGGCCCGAAAAAACATCCGCGATCAGTTCCGTGAATTGGTTCGAGCGGCGGCTCGACATCGCCCGGATTTAATCGTGACCCCGGAAACTAGCTATCCCGGACACTGGACCGAGTTGACCTCCGGCTTACCTAGTCGAGTCTGTCGTGAGCTAGCTCGTCGCATTAGCGAGGATCTGAGAACTCCCATTCTACTGGGGATGAACGCGACCATCGGCACCGAAAGCGGACGCGAGCGATCCTATAACTCTGCTATTCTGATCGATCAGAACGGCATCTGGCAAGGACGGTACGACAAGATCCATCGAGTGCCGATCGGCGAGTACATTCCTCTGCGAAGAGCGATGCCGTTTCTCAACTACTTGGCCCCGTATGATTACGACTATGCTGTTGAGCCAGGCGAGGACTTCACTCGATTTTGCTTACCTGGCGATTCAAGCGCAAGCTTCGGCGTCTTGATTTGCTACGAAGATACCGACCCCGCCATCGCTCGACCGTATGTCGCCGACCATCCGGTGGATTTCTTGCTGAATCTGTCCAACGATGGCTGGTTTGATGGCACCGCAGAGCATGACCAACACCTCGCCTTGTGTCGGTTTCGAGCCATCGAGACCCGCCGAACTGTGGGGCGTTCGGTAAACATGGGCATTTCCGCGCTGATCGATTCCAACGGACGAGTACTGGTGCCGGAATTAGTCTGTGAGGAGGGAAGGATTCCGGTCTGGGAAATTTCTGAATCGTCGGCCAGTTTACCGAGGTCACGCTGGAGCGAATTCAAGCAAGTTGCTGGCGTCCTCGTTGGTCGCCTACCGATCGATTCACGCACTAGCCTGTACGCACAGGTCGGCGATCGATTGGCCGGTGGGTGTGCGACCTTGCTAGTCGCTGCTATCGTGTTGACGCATCGCTGGAGAAAGCGAGAAGCCGTCGGATGACTGGGCGTGACCTGTTGGCCATCGTCCTATTGCGTGACGTGCCTTTCTGGACACAATCGATCGGGCGGCGCTTCACTCGTGGGATGTTGTTACTGGCCTATTTGTACGTGGGAGTTCTGCTGGTGCTGCTCGCGCTTGAAAACTTCTTCCTCTTTCCAGGAGCACGGGACAAAAGCTGGATCGAGCTGAACGAACGGTACAACATTCACGCTGTGGAGTTTACCAGCGAGGACGGCAACACCATTCATGCGTTCTGGTCGGCTCCCAAGGAATGGAAGCCAGCTCAGGGAGCGGTGCTGTACTCTCATGGTAATGGCGGAAATATCTCTGGACGCCAAGAATCGCTACTACGCTGGCAACGGGAACTCAACCGGGCGGTGTTGCTCTACGACTATCCGGGATATGGCAAATCCACGGGCAAACCGACGGAGGCCAGCTGCTACGCTGCCGCTGAAGCCGCTTTCCGTTGGTTAGTGGAGACTCAAGGAGTTCCACCGGAGGAAATTATCCTGCTGGGGTCGTCGTTGGGCGGGGTCATGGCGATTGACTTGGCTACACGACATCCGTGCCGAGCCGTGGTGTGCTGTGCCGCTTTTACCACCTTCCCTGATATGGCTCAGCGGCAATTTCCGTGGCTCCCGGCTCGCTGGTTGGTCCGCAATCGAATGGACAATCTGGCGAAAATCGGCACCCTGCATTGTCCGGTGTTTCTCATACACGGTACCGCTGATACTCTGGTTCCCCCCTGGATGAGTGAACGGCTGTACGAGGCGGCTCGGGGAGAGAAAGAGTTACTGTTGTTGCCCGGTCACCCACACAGGCCGCCGAGTCAACCCGAAGCGTTCGCCGCTCTGCGACGCTTTTTACAGCGAACCGCGTCCTCCAACTAGATATTTCGAGGAACTGCACTTTTTTCGTCTTCGGGCTTGTTGTATGTCCTCGCTCGAAACATCCACTTCCCCGCGGTCGGGGAGGAGGTCGATAAGAGAGAGGGAACCATGCGACGATTCCTGCCTTCGCTCGTCGGGCTTCTCGTGCTGACCTGTGGAGTGTCGGCGCAGACGACGCCGCTTCGCTTGCGTTGGACTCCTGGGCAAGTGCTGCTCTACAAAATCGAACATACCACGGAAGCGGTCGATGTATCCGCCGATAATAAAAGTGAAACCAAGACTTCACTGACAGGAATTCGCCGTTGGGAGGTCAAGGAGGTCGATGCCAACGGAGTGGCCACGTTGCAGATGTCAATTACTTCGATGGTCACGAAACGGATCACGCCCTCCGGCGAGGCACTGACCTATGACTCCACAAATCCGGACAATAGCACTCCGGTTCTGCGTGAGGCAATGGCTAAGTATGTGAACACCCCGTTAGCAGTGATTCGCGTCGATCCGTTCGGTAAAGTGGTCGAAGTGAAGGAAACGAAGACCTCCTCGACGGGATTTGAGAATGAGCTGCCATTCCTGGTGCCACTTCCTCCCTCGGGAGTGAAGGTGAACGATACCTGGGAACGCAACTATAAGCTGACGCTTCCACCGCCGGTCGGAACAGGAGAAAAGCACGACGCGGTTCAGAAATATCGCTGCAAAAGTGTGACCCCAGAAGCCGTGTCGATTGTATTCTCGACGGAGTTGCTATCCCCGCCTGCCGCCGCCTTGGACTGCGTGCCCCTGTGGCAATTGATGCCAGATGCCGAAGTAGTCTTCGACGTCAAGAACGGTCGCATGCATGCCGCCCGCTTGGTCGTCAACAAGGAACTCAAAAATCATCAGGGGGAGAACAGCAGTATGAGTTTCAAGAGCGTCTTCGCCATCACCTATATTGGCGACCGGTAAAATCCAGAGTTGCAATTTTGATCGAATTGATTTCCCCCAAGCGCTCCTCAAGATGGTGTAGCGGCAGTGGGGTATTGTATGAAGTTCGTTCGCAGGCTGAAGCCTGCGGCTACCTGTCGATCCGAACTGGTAGTCGCAGGCTTTAGCCTGTGTTCCGCTTCACTATCTTCTTGAGGAGTGATCTAATCCTGTCGAGAATTTGACAGAGCAACTCTCTTGTCAAGTCCTCGCGATAGAGAGAAAATCGCTTCTGGCGGCTGCTCACCGCTGTCAGGAGTAATCTTGTTATGCGCTTCCTCGTACTCGTGCTTCCTTTGCTCGTCCTAGCCGTGCTAGAGGACCCACGCTCACGACTTCCTGAACGTCGCCTGCCGCTGACTACCTCGCGGGTGCTCGGTTGGCCTGATCCGCCTCCGCCGTATCGTACACGTCGTATCTATGAGAAACACACCTTTCGCGCTCCAGTGTATCTGTGCAGTCACCCGACTCATGATCTTGTGTTCATCACGGAGCAAAACGGCCGTATCGTGACTCTGCCCACTCGTGGCGAGGGAAAGGTCGAAACCTTCCTAGAGTTGACGGATGCGGATACTTACTCCATGACCTTTCACCCCAAATACACAACGAATAAGCTCGTCTATGTCTTTAGCAACGGTCCCAACTCGCACCCCAAGCGCAAAAATCAAATTCTCCAGTACGAGGTAACAGGAAATCCGCCGAGGTGCAAACCGGAGTCGCAGAAACTCATTCTGGAATGGGAATCAAACGGGCACAATGGCGGTGATCTGGTGTTTGGCCCTGATGGCCTGCTGTACATCAGCAGTGGCGACGGTACCAGTGATTCCGACACGGACAACACTGGTCAGGATCTGCGCGACCTTTGTTCGGGCATTCTTCGCCTCGATGTGGACCGTCAAGAGAAGGACAAAGCCTACGCCATTCCAGCAGATAATCCGTTTCTACACCTGAAAGATGCACGACCGGAATTGTGGGCGTTCGGTTTCCGCAATCCTTGGCGAATGACTTTTGATCCCAAGGGAAATCTCCTAGTCGGCGACGTCGGCCAGGATCTGTGGGAAATGATTCGCCTGGTCAGAAAGGGTAGCAACCACGGGTGGAGCGTGACCGAAGGATCGGCGCCGTTTTATCCCAATCGAGTTAAAGGGCCAGGGCCGATTGTGCCGCCTCTGATCGAGCATCCGCACTCGGAATCGCGATCGATCACTGGCGGTGTGGTGTATCAAGGCAAACGGTTCCCCGAGTTACAGGGCGTCTACATCTACGGGGATTATTCGACTGGCAAAATCTGGGGGTTGAGGCATGAGCAAGGAGTTGTCACCTGGAAGAAGGATCTAGCCCTGACCCGGTTGCAAGTCGTCGGATTTGGGACCGATCGTGACGGTGAACTGTATCTCGTCGATCATGGCGGACAGATTCATCAGTTGGAAGCCACTCCGACCGATCCACCGACGGTCTCATTTCCACGCAAGCTCAGCGAAACTGGACTATTTCTCTCCGTAAAGGAACATCGATTGCAACCGGCCTTGATTCCTTATACGGTCAACGCCCCGCTTTGGTCTGACGGCGCGCATAAGGAACGCGCCATCGCGCTACCAGAGTTGGAGACCATCGGCTTCAGTGAACAAGGGCACTGGCAATTTCCCGAGAAGACCGTTCTGGTGAAGTCGTTCTCGCTGGACATGGCAGATGGATCGCGGAAGTGGATCGAAACGCGACTGCTCACCTTGCAACAAGGGGAGTGGTACGGTTACAGCTATCGCTGGCAAGACGATCAACGTGATGCGCATCTGGTGGATGCGAATGGTACTTCACAGACATTCCGGCTCTGCGATGGAGGCGAATTAGTTTGGCGTTATCCCTCCCGGATTGAGTGCATGGTCTGTCACACTCGCGCCGCCAACTACGTTCTTGGGCTGACCACCCTCCAAATGAACTGCGACCTTTCCACGAACACAGGAACCGTCAATCAACTGACTGCACTGGAGCAACTCGGCGTCTTCCGTGTAACGACTTCTCATCACCGCGAGGTTTTCGAGGAAGAACTCCGCTTCTTCGGTCGAGTCGGAGCGGTGCTGGCTCGATTGAGCCCCTCGGCGACACAAAAGATCCAGAAACAATTCGATCGTTTGGTCGCTCCACTTAAACAAGGCATTGAAAAGAATCAATCCTTAACGACCCGTCTACCACGGACACCTAAACTGTTACCGCGTTTGGTCAGCCCGACCGATATCACAGCCCCGCTCGTCGACCGTGCCCGTGCTTATCTTCACGCGAACTGTGCCCATTGTCACGTCTGGGCCGGCGGAGGCAATGCCGCCATCAACCTGCACTATCAAGAACCTTTGGAAAAGATGAAACTCCTCAACGAGATTCCCCTGCATGATAAGTTCGGAATCGCCGAGGCTCGCCTGATCGCGCCGGGGAAGCCGAACCAATCCGTCTTACTCGAACGGTTGCAGCGACGCGGCCCAGGTCAAATGCCTCCACTGGCTTCAGCACGAGTCGATCCCGACGCGGTACGGTTGATTCGCGCCTGGATTGAACAGATGAAATAAGTGCCCTGCGAACTTTGCAGGAAGAGCATCCTAGATGGATTCCTTAAAATTTCACTTCGATTCCTCGAATGAATTGACCGCGACAAGCGTCAACATGAGTAAAATCGTCAGAATGACCAGAGAATTCCTGATCGACAAGGTGAACCCCGTTGACGCCATCGGAGGATCTGGCTAGCCTAGTTCAAAGAGCGATGAGGCAAACTATGCCGCAAACGTTCTCCGCCAGCCCGCTGATAACCTACCTCCCGGCCTAGCATGGCCTCGTGATCTACTACACTCCCAACCACTAACTCGCGAAAGTCTTTAACACATGGAGATCGTGTCATGACCCGACCCGTGACTTGGCAAGATGACCCAGCCCACTTTCGCCGACCGACCCGACGTTCCTTTTTGACCGTTGGACTGGTCGGCGGTCTTGGATTGAGCCTGGATCAATTCTTCCGTCTCCAAGCCGTTCAGGCCAACACGCCCGGCGGACCAAAGGAAGGGCCGGCCAAGTCGATCATTCACATCTTCTTGCCCGGTGGGATCGCCCATCAGGACTTTCTCGATCCAAAACCACTGGCCCCGGTGGAATATCGCGGGGAGATCGGCACGACTCCGACCAAACTGCCCGGGGTCTTCTTCAGCGAGTACATGAAGCACACCGCCCAGGTGGCCGACAAGATTACTGTTTGCCGTTCCATGACGCACGGTGAAGCCGCCCATGAGCGCGGTACGCACAACATGTTTACCGGCTATCGTCCGTCACCGGCTATCATCTTTCCGAGTATGGGGTCCGTGGTGAGCCATGAGTTCGGACCACGAAAAAATTTGCCGCCTTACGTCTGCATCCCCTCGTTGCCAACCACCTATGCTTCTAGCGGTTATCTCTCTAGCGCTTTCGCGCCGTTCAGTCTTGGCTCCGACCCAGCGGCCCCTGGCTTCACAGTCCAAGATCTGAAGCTCCCCAACGGAGTCGATGACAAGCGATTCGAGAAACGTCGGAGCATGCTGGAAGCGGTTAACGATTACTTCGCACGAAAAGAAAAGGACGACTCTCTCAAGGCCATGGACACGTTCTACGAACGTGCCTACAGCCTGATCAGCTCAGAACAAGCGAAAAACGCCTTCAACATCAACCTGGAAAAGCCAGAACTCCGTGATGCCTATGGCCGCAACGCCGCGGGACAACGCATGCTGTTGGCGCGACGACTCGTGGAGTCTGGAGTTCGCTTTGTCTCGCTGACCTATGGCGGTTGGGACATGCACAATAGCATCAAAGCCGGCATGGCGGGATCGCTGCCCCAGTTCGATCAAGCGTTTGCCATGCTGATTCGTGACCTATCCGATCGGGGTTTACTTGACTCGACGTTGGTCATGGTGTCCAGTGAGTTTGGCCGTACTCCGAAGATCAACGGTACCGCAGGACGCGATCATTGGCCGAAAGTGTTCTCTATCATCCTTGCCGGCGGCGGCATCAAGAAGGGATTCATCTACGGTGCTTCCGATGCCACCGCGACTGAGCCGGAAGACGATCCGCTCACAGTCGAAGACATGGCGATGACCGTCTATCACCAACTTGGCATCGACGGCGAAAAGAAGCTGATGTCGCCTGGCAGCCGCCCCATCGACATCGTCCGAGAAGGCACGGTTCGCAAGGCTTTAATTGCCTGATAGGTGCTGTGCATGACAGCGAGGGAAATACTGCGGCCCGCAACCGTCAGGAAGCGGACTGGAGAGAACGTGCAACTGATGGAAGAGGATGAGATGACACTTCAACGAAGTTGCCGGCGATGGTCCACGCGCCTGCTCTTGGCTTTACTTGTCACGGGATTCGTCGGTACTGACTCCGTGTTGGCAGCTTCTCCCGTACTTAACGGCGTGATGCCGCGCGGCGGACAGCGTGGCACCGAGGTCACGCTGTTGCTCAGCGGCGCTCGCCTGACCGATGCCAAAGAGATCATCTTCTACACTCCTGGATTCAAGGTTCAGAAGCTGGAAGTGGTCAACGACACACAGGTCAAAGCTGTCGTCGCCATCGCGGCAGACTGCCAACTCGGCGAGCATGCCCTACGCCTTCGGGCCGAGTCGGGAATTAGTGAACTCCGCACCTTCTGGGTCGGGGCACTGCCTGTGGTCGATGAAAAAGAACCCAATAGCGACTTTGCCGCTCCGCAAAAGATCAATCTGAACACCACGGTAAAGGGCATGGTGGACTACGAAGACGTGGACTACTACGCCGTTGATTGCAAAAAAGGGCAGCGGCTCTCCGTTGAGATCGAGGGCATGCGTCTGGGGACGACGTTGTTCGATCCCTATATCGCTATCCTCGACAGCAAGCGGTTTGAACTAGTGACCAGCGACGATACGCCCCTTTTGGGACAGGATGGTATCTGTTCTATCGTGTGCCCTGAGGATGGCACCTACCTCATTCAGGTGCGTGAAACGTCCTATCGGGGCAATGGTAGTAGTCTGTATCGACTGCACGTCGGGACATTTCCGCGACCGTTAGCCGTGATTCCTGCCGGTGGCAAGGCTGGCGAGGAAATCGAAGTCACTTTGCTGGGCGATCCAACCGGCCCAATCAAGCAAAAAGTAAAGCTACCCGTCAAGGCGGGTGAAAAGTTTGGCATCCACGCGCAGGATGCCGGGGGAATCTCCCCCTCAGCGATTCCGTTCCGAGTGAGCGAGGTGCCCAACGCGATTGAGGTTGAGCCAAACGACGATCAGGAAAAAGCAACTCGAACCGCGTTTCCAGTAGCTTTCAATGGAGTTATCGAAAAAGCAGGGGACATTGATTACTTCCGCTTTAGTGCGAAGAAGGGCACTACCTATGATGTCCACTGCTGGGCACGTCGGCTTGGATCGCCACTCGATCCGGTGATGACGTTGTTTGCGGCTGGCGGCGGAGCTATTGTGGCAAATGACGATGCCATCGGTCCCGACAGCTACTTCCGGGTGACCTTCCCCGAGGATCGAGAGTACTGTTTGGTCATCAGCGATCATCTGGGCAAGGGCGGTCCGAACTATTTCTATCGCGTCGAATTCACTCCAGTCGTCGCTTCGGCGACTGTGTCGATCCCCAAAGTCAGCTTATTCTCGCAAGAACGACAGACGATCAGCGTGCCCCGGGGTGGGCGAATGGCAACGCTGATGTCAGTGGGCCGTGCAAACTTCGGCGGGGAAGTCACGCTCACGGGACAGGGGTTTCCTGCCGGTGTGGCCATGCACTGTGAGAACGTCGCTGCTAATCTCGACCTGATTCCCGTAGTTTTCGAGGCCAAGCCAGATGCAGCGATTGGTGGTAGTTTGGGATCGTTCTCGCTTAAACATCTCGACGCTAACCATCCGCCAATCGTGACAACGTTCAGTCAATCGCTGGAACTGGTCACTGGAGAACCAGGCCCATCTGTGTACTGGAGAAAAGAGGTCGATCAACTAGCTGTTGCCGTGACGGAAGAGATTCCTTTCTCCGTAGAGATTGTCGAACCAAAGGCCCCGTTGGTGCAGAGCGGTTCGATGCAGCTGAAGATCATCGCCAAGCGAAAACCAGGATTCACCGCACCGATCACGATCTATGCCTTGTGGAATCCTCCAGGAGTTGGATCGGCCTCGGCAGTAACGATTCCGGCCAACGCCAACGAGGTATTGTTACCGATGAACGCGGCTGGAAATGCTCAAGTTAAGAAGTGGAAAACCGCTGTTCTCGCTGTCAGCGACATCGGTAAAGGGCCGATGTGGACCTCGTCACAGTTGGCCACCATCGAAATTGCCCCGCCGTTTTTGGCGGTAACCATGGAACGCCCTGCCGTGGAACAAGGCAAAGAAACGGAACTGTTCTGTAAGGTGCAACAGATCACTCCGTTTGAAGGCAAAGCCAAGGTGACGCTCTTGGGACTGCCGCCTTCGGTTGTGGCTCCCGAGGTCGAGATCACTAAGGACACGAAAGAGTTTCCTTTCAAGATTACCACCCAACCGAATAGTCCCGCGGGTATACACCGCAATTTGTTCTGTCAAGTGGTACTGACACACAACGGCGAACCAGTTGTTAGCAGCACCGGCGGAAGCGAACTGCGCATCGATGTACCGATCGTCAAGACCACGCCAGCACCGATGCCGGCGGCAACTCCCGCTCAGCCTGCGGCAGCTGCTCCGGCTCCTCCGAAGCGACTGACCCGCCTTGAACAGCTTCGCAAAGAGCAGGAAGAGCGAGAAAAAGCGAACGGCATGCCGAACAAATAACCGACAAAATCGAGTAAAAATAGCCATGAATCGGATTGCACTTCTAGTGAGCTTAGTGATTGTCTCGGTGTCGGCTCAGGCTCAAGAACTGACGGGCATCGAGGTTTATCCTGGCGACATCAACTTGCTCACGGCCCGTGGACGACAGACGTTCGTTGTCCAGGCCAGCTATGCCGATGGCATCACCCGCGATGTGACGGCCCAGTGCAAGGTGACGTTGGCAAATCCTGGTTTGGCCAAGATCGACAAAAATCTGGTCACTCCTCTGGCGGACGGGGAGACGCAACTCATCGTCGAGTTCGGCGGAAAGTCTAAGACGATTCCCGTGAAGGTCAAAGATGCCAAGGTCGACCGGCCTATTAGTTTCAAACTGGACGTGATGCCGATTTTCATGCGAGCAGGCTGCAACTCCGGCGGCTGCCACGGAGCAGCTCGCGGCAAAGACGGATTTCGCTTGTCGCTGTTCGGGTTCGATGCGGACGGCGATCATTATCGCCTGACCCGAGAACTACCAGGCCGACGCATTAATCTATCGCTTCCGCAAGAAAGCCTACTCATCGAAAAGGCTCTGGGCAAAGTGCCGCATACCGGTGGGGCACGCATCAAAGAAGGCGACCCGTACTACCACGACCTCATTCGCTGGATAGAGGCCAAGGCCCCCAACGACCCAGCAACGATCCCGACGCCAGTGGGGCTAGACATTTATCCCAAGCAAGCGGTGCTAGACGGCAAGGGCGAACTGCAACAGATGGTGGTTCGCGCCACCTACAGCGACGGTACGGTTCGAGATGTCACTTCTCTGTCACTGTTTCTAAGCAGTAACGACAACTCGGCTAAAATCAGCGACGATGGGCTAGTCACTGCCAACGAACGCGGCGAGGCGTTCGTCATGGCCCGCTTCGCCACCTTCACCGTTGGCGCTCAGATTATCGTTTTGCCCAAAGGGTTGAAATTCACTTGGCCGAATGTCGAGGAACGCAACTATATCGACACGTTGGTTCACAACAAGCTGAAAAAGCTCCGCATTCTGCCTGGAGAAGTCTGCGACGATGAAACCTTCCTGCGTCGAGTGTATCTCGACATCGTCGGGGTGCTGCCGACAGTCGAGGAATACTCCAAGTTCATCAGCAGCAGCGAGCCGAACAAGCGTGCCAAGCTGATCGATGAACTGTTAGAGCGAAAAGAATTTGCAGAGTTATGGGTGCTGAAATGGGCGGAACTTTTGCAGATTCGCTCTTCTCAACAGGTCAGCTACAAGGCGATGTTGCTGTACTACGAATGGCTGCAGCAACGCATTGCTCAGAATGTACCAGTGGATGTGTGGGTCCAAGAGTTGCTCGGAGCCTCGGGAGGCACGTTCAAGAACCCGGCAACGAATTTCTATCAGAACGAGACCGACATTCTGAAGTTGACGGAGAATGTCGCCCAGGTGTTCATGGGCATGCGCATTCAGTGTGCCCAATGTCACAATCATCCCTTCGATCGCTGGACGATGGATGATTACTACAGCTTCGCAGCGTTCTTCGCACAAATTGGACGCAAAGGCACGGATGATCCCCGCGAGGTGATCGTCTTCAACAGCCGAGGCGGTGAGGTGTCTCATCCTGTGCGTGGTGGAGCGATGAAGCCGAAATTTCTCGGCGGCATCGAACCCGATTTGAAGGGGGAAGATCGGCGAGTGGTGCTGGCTCGCTGGCTGGCTTCCCCGGAGAATCCATACTTCGCCACAGGACTGGCCAATCGCGTTTGGCACCACTTCTTCGGCGTTGGCATCATCGAAGAAGTAGATGACGTGCGAATCTCGAACCCGGCCAGTAATCCCGAGTTACTCGCCGAGTTGGGCAAACGATTCACGTCGTACAAGTACGACTTCAAGAAACTCGTTCGCGACATCTGCAACTCGCGAACTTATCAACTCTCCACCAAGACCAACGAGAGCAACGAAGGCGATACACGAAACTTTGCCCGAGCCTATCTGCGACGGATCAAGGCCGAGACGTTCCTCGATTGTATTTCCCAGGTGACGGAGACCAAAAATAAGTTCCCCGGCCTGCCTAATGGTGCCCGCGCGGTTCAAATCGCCGACGGAACGGTCAGCACCTACTTCCTGACGACATTCGGACGCGCTCAACGAGAGACGGTTTGCTCCTGCGAGGTGCGTCTGGAACCAACGTTGTCACAGTCGTTACACTTGCTTAATGGAGATGCGACGACTTCGCGCATCATCAATGGCAACGTGATCGGCAAACGCTTGGCGGAAAATAAGACGATCGCGCAAATCATCGAAGAGCTGTACATTCGCTGTCTGAGCCGCAAACCGACTGGAGCGGAAGTGGCAAAATTGGTAGCGATGGTGGACGCTGAACCCGATAAAAAGACCGCTTTAGAAGATGTCTTTTGGTCGTTGTTGAATTCGCGCGAGTTCATGTTTAACCATTGAGACCTTCGACGAGAATGTATCGATGAACCTAGTGTTGATACTCACCCTGCTGTCAGGGCAACAAGCCAAGCCCGAGCGGATCACCTTCGACGACCACGTCCTACCGATCATGAAGGATAAGTGCGTCGGGTGTCATAGCGTGGACAAGAAACGCGGTGGTTTGGTCGTGAACAACTACACGGCTTTGATGGCTGGTGGTTCCTCGGGAGCGGCAGTCAAACCTGGCGATCCGGATGGTAGTCTGCTGTATAAGGTGATGGCTCACACCTCGGAACCGTTCATGCCGCCGAAGCAGGATAAACTGCCGCAAGCAACGCTAGACGTGATCCACAAATGGATCGCTGGTGGAGCACCGGAGAATGCTGGTAGCAAGGTGGTGATGGCCGAGAAACCAAAAGTCGATTTCACCCTAAAGGGAGTGGAAAAGGGCAAACCAGCCGTTGTGCCGATGCCGCCCGCGACGCTACCACTGCGAACCGTGATACGGGCAGGACGCGATACTGCAGTAACCGCGATGGCCAGCAGTCCCTGGGCACCACTGGTCGCGGTCGGTGGGCAAAAGCAGGTCTTGCTCTACAACACCGACTCGCTCGAACTCGTCGGCGTGTTGCCATTCCCCGAAGGTACGCCTAATGTTCTCAAGTTTTCGCGGAATGGCAGTCTTTTGCTAGTAGGCGGCGGTCGAGCTGGCAAATCCGGGCGAGTGGTTATCTGGAGCATTACTAAGGGCGAACGACTGTTGGCAGTCGGAGACGAGAACGATACCGTTCTGGCCGCCGACATCAGCCCCGATCAGACGCGAATTGCCCTGGGCGGCCCCTCGAAACTGGTGCGAATCTACTCGACGAAAGACGGCACTTTGTTGCACGAGCTTAAGAAGCATACGGACTGGATTACGAGCCTGGAGTTCAGTCCGGATGGTGTGCTGCTGGCAACTGGGGATCGGAACGGAGGCATGTTCGTCTGGGAAGCGTTCACCGCCCGAGAATACTTCGCCCTGCGGGGCCATACCGCCGCGATCACGGACATCAGCTGGCGACCAGACAGCAACGTCGTCGGGGCCTGCGGAGAAGATGGCACTATTCGTCTTTTTGAGATGGAAAATGGCGGACAAATCCGCAACTGGGGCGCGCACGGAGGAGGTGCCCGGTCGATGCACTACGCACGGGATGGCCGAATCGTCTCCACGGGACGCGACCGTGTAACTAAACTCTGGGATGGAAACGGCGCGGCTCAGCGTTCCTTCGAGGCTCACCCCGACGTGGCCTTGAAAACAGTCTTCAGCCATGATGCCGGACGAGTGCTGGCCTCGGATTGGACTGGGCAAATCGCCGTTTGGAATACGGCGGATGGCAAGCGCGTCGGAACACTGACCGCCAATCCCCCCACTCCAGAAGAGCAACTCGCCGCCACGCAAGCCACTCTGGCGGAAAAGCAGAAACTCTTCGAGGCTCACACGGCAACTTTCAAGGCGACTGAGGCGATACTAGCCAAGGCGATGACCGACTTAGCCGCTGCACAGAAAGCGGTGACCGACACCACAGCCGCGTTCAAAGCCGCCGAGCAAAAGTTGGCCCAAGTGCGAGCCACGGTGACGACCAGTCAAACCGCCCTGAGCAACGCCCAGAAAGAAGAAAAGGCGAAGGACACGCTCGCCAAAGCGTTGGCCGAGGCCGCTGCCAAGGTGAAAGCTGAAGCCGAGAAATCCAAGGACAACACGAAGTTGCAGGAGGTCGCCACTCGGGCAGAAACCCTCGCTTCGCAGGCGGCCACGGAATGGACACTCGCTCAAAAAAACACCGCCGACATGGCTGCCGCTCTGAAGGTCGTAGAGTCTAGTCTCCAAGCGGCACAACAGGCAGTGCAGACTGCTCAGGCGGCGATGCAGACTGCGACCAACGCAGTTCCTCCGTTGGATCAGGCGGTTAAGAATGCTCAAGCGAAGCTGGCGTCGGACAAGGCAGCACTGGATCAGATCACGGCGGAATTAACCGCCATCAAAGCGATCGTGTCGAAGTGGCAAGCCGTGGCGAAGGCAACTCCAGCCGACAAGTAAGAGAATGCCAACCAATCAATTGCCCCGCAAGCAACGCGCGGCAATTTCAATTCAACATCGATCCTTATTGACACGCGCGCGGGGCGGTTTACAATGACTTTTTCCGCTACCCAGGAATATAAGGATCGATGGACGACGCGATTCGCAAAGCAGAGGTTCTGATCGAGGCGCTGAGCTACATTCGCCGCTTTCATCATCGACTCACGGTGATCAAGCTGGGCGGCAGTGTCATGGAAGATGCCGACGCGCTAACCGCCACGTTGCAGGATGTTGTCTTCATGGCGACGGTGGGGCTGCGTCCCGTGTTAGTACACGGAGGGGGCAAACCGATCGATCGAGCCATGGCTTCCTCGGGATTGACTCCACGTAAAGTGCTGGGACGCCGCTACACCGACCCGGCCACGCTCGACATTGTGGTTCGAGTTCTCATCGATGAAATCAACAGTGACATTGTCGCTCGCATTCGTCAACTAGGCGGACGTGCCATCGGCCTACATCGACCGCCTTTACCCGTTCTCTTCGGCCAACCACTCACGTTACTCGGCCCTGAAGGGGAACCTATCGATTTGGGTCGAGTAGGCTACGTCACCCGAGTCGATAGCGAATTGATTCATTCGTTCTGTGCCGGTCGAGTGATTCCGGTGATCCCCTCGCTGGCTCTGGAGGAACCCGAAGGGGTCCACTGGCTGAACGTCAACGCCGACACGGCGGCCGCTGCCGTCGCCCGAGAATTAGACGCAGAAAAACTAGTCTTTCTCAGCGATACTCCGGGGATCTTACGAGACCGCCGAGATGCCACCACGCTGATTTCTCATTTGGATTCAGATGCTTGTCGCGATCTGATAGCTCAAGGAATCATCGATAGCGGAATGATTCCCAAGGTCGAGGCGTGTCTGGAGGCACTCCAGGGCGGGGTCAAGAAGACACACATGATCGATGGCCGACTTAGGCACTCGCTTTTGTTGGAAATCTATACCGATCGCGGTGTTGGTACCGAAATTACGCTTCACTGATTTGCCGAATTCGCGTTCCGCCAGGCATCACTGAATGCTGACAGTTGCCCCTTGTTCGCTGGATGGACTACGATGAACCCTGCGACGATTGAACGTTATAAAAAGCACGTCATCGCCAACTACGGACGGTTTCCTGTTTGCCTGGTTCGCGGTGAGGGGTCGCGCGTTTGGGATGATGAGGGAAGGGAATATCTCGATTTCTTCCCTGGTTGGGGTTGTGGATTACTTGGTCACTGCCCACCACGCATCGTCGAAGCCGTGCGTGAACAAGTGGGGCGATTGATCCACGTGCCCAATACTTGGCACACCGAACCTCAGGGATTGCTTGCCGAAGCGCTGGGCCAGCGTACCACCTGGAACGCCCAGAGCTTCTTCTGTAATTCAGGCACGGAAGCGAACGAAGCTGCCATCAAGTTGGCCCGACTGAACGGCAAACCAAATCGCTACAAGATTATCACGACCATCAACAGCTTCCACGGTCGAACGATGGGAGCCCTCACTGCCACTGGTCAGCCGAAGTATCATCAGGGCGTCGATCCCATGTTGCCGGGGTTCTCGCATGTCCCATTCGGCGATCTAGACGCAATGGCAGCGGCGATTGATGCAGAGACGATCGCTCTGATGGTGGAACCGATCCAAGGCGAGGGCGGGATCAACTTGCCGCCGACAGGGTATCTCGAAGGGCTACGTCAACTGGCTAACCAACATAAGTTGTTGCTCATCTTCGACGAAGTTCAAACCGGAATGGGTCGAACCGGCAAATGGTTTGCCCATCAACTGTACGGAGTCGAACCAGATATCATGACGTTGGCCAAGGCGTTGGCCGGAGGTGTCGCCATGGGAGCCATGTTGGCCCGGCCCGAGGTTGCGGAGAAACTCCGTCCCGGGACACACGCAGCGACGTTCGGCGGAAATCCCCTGGCCGCTGTCGCCGCTTTGGCCACGATTGACACCATTGAACAACAAGGCTTGTTACAACGAGCTGAGACGATCGGTCAGCGGTTCCAGTCGTTCTTCGAAGGACTGCGTCCTCGTTGTCCGTGGATTAAGGACGTGCGCGTACGCGGCTGCATGATCGGCGTAGAACTGGCGCTGGACGGAGCCGGCCTGGTCAAGCAATGCATGGATAAGGGGTTGCTTATCAACTGCACTCATGGAACCGTACTTCGGTTGCTACCGGCGATGAATCTCAGCGAGGCCGAACTGGAGCAAGGGTGCAGCATTCTGGAGGAGGTTCTTGTCACCGTGAAAGGGGAGGGGCAGGGCTGAGACGAGAAACTTGGATTTTCTCCGTCCTCCTGACCACTTTATCCTTACATAGAGGGTGCTGGGTATGCGGCATTTCCTGAGTTTGTTGGATGTCAGCGCCACTGAGGCAACTTGGCTGCTCACAGAGGCGGCTCGGTTGAAAGCTGAACTACGCCAGGGAATCAGGCAACCTCTCGCGGCAGGTCGAGTTCTCGGCCTGGTATTTGAGAAACAATCGTTGCGCACTCGGGCCAGCTTTGAGGCCGCGATGGCCCAGCTCGGGGGCACCTCAATCTTTCTCAGTGCCGCCGATGGAGCCATGGGCCAGCGCGAACCCGTGGCCGATTTTGCCCGAACGCTTTCCAGCTACACCGATGCCATCGTGCTACGGACCTTTAAGCACGAGACCATCGAGGAGTTCGCCCACCATTCGCGAGTTCCCGTGATCAACGGTCTCTCCGATCGCGCGCATCCCTGCCAAGCGTTGGGCGATCTTCTGACCATTCAGGAAACCTTCGGCGGATTGAAGGGAAAGACGCTTGTCTTCGTAGGAGATGGCAACAACGTCGCCCGAAGCGTCGCCGTGGGTTGCGGGCTGTTCGGCATGCGATTTATTCTCGCCGCCCCAGAAGGCTATGGTTTTGACGAAGAGTTTCTTACCCAGTATCGCCGAATCGTGCCCGAGGGAGAGTTACTCGTCAATGGAACCCCCGAGCATGCAATCGGTGAAGCGGATATCATCTATACTGATGTCTGGACCAGCATGGGGCAGGAGGCCGAACGCGAGGAGCGCCGCCGCAAGTTCGCTCCATTCCAGGTCAACGAGGCGTTGTTGGCCAAGGCACCTGCTCATGCTCGTGTCATGCACTGTCTGCCCGCGGTTCGTGGCGAAGAGGTGAGTCCCACAATCTTAGATAGTTCACGCTCCATCGTCTTCGAGCAGGCCGAGAACCGTCTACATGTTCAAAAGGCAGTCCTGAAATGGCTCATGTTGGGGAAGTGAGATGCGATCCGACGGCCGGCTAGCCAATCAACTTCGACCGCTGACCTTCCAACGTGGCTTCACACGACAGGCCCCTGGCAGCGTCCTGGTCAGCATGGGCCGCACGACTGTTCTGTGTACCTGCTCGATCGAGGAGAGCGTCCCGCCGTTTCTAGTAGGAACAGGAAAGGGCTGGCTCACGGCGGAATACAGTATGCTTCCCGGAAGCACGCCAACCCGTAAACCGCGTGACAAGGCGGGAAAGGTTGATGGGCGAAGCGTTGAGATTCAACGGTTGATCGGCCGATCGTTACGCGCGGTCGTGGATCTAGCCGGTCTCGGCGAACGCACTTTGTGGATTGATTGTGACGTTCTGGAAGCCGACGGCGGAACACGCACGGCGGCCATCAATGGCGCGTTCGTTGCCTTAACGGACGCGCTGGCCACCCTGCATGAACATCCCACCGCGCTGTTGTTCCCCGCTCCCGCCCAAGTTTTACGCGACAGCGTCGTAGCAGTGAGCATCGGACTACTCCAAGGTTCAGCACTATTAGACCTCTGCTATGTCGAAGATAAAGAAGTGGAAGTTGATCTGAATCTGGTCATGACCGGACAGGGACAATTGATCGAAGTGCAGGCGGGTGGAGAAGAAGCCACTTTCTCTCGGCGAGAACTCGACGCCCTGTTGGAAGTCGGAAGCCAAGGCATCGTCGCCATTACTCGGGCGCAGCGCGAAGCACTCGGCCCTCGTTGGCCTTGGCGCAACACCCCGCTCACCGAGGAATAAAAATCGATTCATCCCGTAGGTCTTTGGACTCTCACTTCGAAGAGCAGCCCTGCGATGTCGAGTTCATCACCGTCATTCAGGTGTGTCTTCTGGACTTGCTGTCCATTGACGGAGATGCCGTTGACACTGTTGAGATCCTCGACGATGACGCGATCCTCACCGATGAGGATTCGGCAATGTCGCTTCGACACTTCCGACGACTTAAGTACCAAGTCGCAATCTTGTGCGCGGCCAATCGTCACCATTTGCTGATACAAACGCACGGATTTCCCAGTCGACTTAGAGGTCAACAGCACCGTAGGAATGGCCCCGCGTAGCGAAGTGGACGACGAACTCGCTCGATTAGCCAGAGCGGCTCGCGCTCGCTTCAGTTCTTCCGTCAGCGCACGAGCAGACGGAAATCGTTTGGCTGGATCTTTCTGCATACACTTGGAGACGATCTGTTCCAGCTGCACGGGGCAGTCAGCTCGAATCGAGCGTACAGGCGAAGGCGGATCCGGAGAGATGACCTTCAAGATCGTTCGTAGCGCTGAGCCTTCGTCGAAAGGCACCTTACCCGTTATCAAGGTATAGAGAATCGCCCCCAAAGAGTAGACATCCGAATGCAGCCCAATCTTGCTCGGCTCATCGCCAGCCTGCTCCGGCGGCATGTAAGCGGGTGTTCCAATAATCGCGCCGGGCTGCGTTAATACCTTGCCGTGATGGATCTGCTTGGCAATACCAAAGTCCATGACAACGGGACGCCGTTGCTGATGCAGCATGATGTTGCCCGGCTTGAGATCCCGATGAATAATCCCCTTTTCGTGGGCATGATCGACTGCTTCCGCAACCGCTGACATCACCGACAGGATCCAGGAAAACGGAAGTGTACGCTTGGACAATTCTTCGAATGTGGGCCCCTCGATGAACTCCATTACGAAGTAGGGGCCAGCTGGACTATCCCCCACGGAATACACGGACACGATGCTCGGATGAGTTAGTCGTGCCGCTGATCGAGCCTCGGTCATAAAACGAGTGAGAACACCGGTATTACTCATGTGTTCGGCGAGCAACAGCTTTATCGCCACATAGCGTTCAAGGCTGTGTTGCTTGGCTTTATAAACGACTCCCATGCCGCCGCGTCCCAGTTCGGCGAGCAACTCGAAGTCGCCAAACATGGCTCCAACGAGGGAACCTGGCTCGTAAGTGCTGAGAGTCGGTGGACTAAGAGTCGGAGCAGTGGATAGGTTATCTGTGGGACCGGGCGCTGCACGACCGGGGCTGGTATCGTCGGGCTTGCCTGGCACCGGCGTGCCCGACGGATTGGGTAGTTGTGACATTGTTGGCCTTCAGACTGTTTGGGAGGACGACTCGGCCTACACTCCATCGATACCAAAATCTAGCTCTCGCCGCAAGAAACGACCGCGAAAATTAACCCTTCACTCATTTGGTTTTTCCAGTGGTAGCCTCTTTTCAAGTATAGCTGTCGCTACATAGACCTATTCGCTGATCCCTTGATTGGATTGACGAGTTTCAGTCCATCTGTGACCTTGCTGAGTGTGCCAATTCTGCTACATTCCCTGTCTACGCCCGACTTTGCGTGAGTGAGCCGATGTCGAATCCTGCTGTTGAGGAAACCTCTGTTGATGTACTGGCAGTTGCACCGCACCCAGATGATGTGGAGATCACCTGTGGTGGAACCCTGGCCAAACTCGTCAAACTCGGTTATCGCGTCGGAATAATCGATTTGACCAGTGGCGAACCTACCCCACGGGGCACCCCTGAAATTCGTGCCGCCGAGGCAGAAGCTGCCCGCGCTGTACTCGGAGTGCAGGTTCGGCTCAATCTCAATCTTCCGAATCGCGTGCTAATGGATGTGCCCGAGAATCGCTTCGTGCTGGCGACAGCATTTCGCCGTTGGAAGCCACGCATCGTCATCGGTCTTGCCGGACGCACCCCAGCGGCCTCGCCCGATCATCACCAAGGACACTTGCTCATCGAGGCGTCTCGCTTTTACTCTCAGCTGACCAAGTGGGACGATCGCTTTGAAGGAACCTTGCCCTATCGGATCCCGTTTCTCGTTTATGCTACTTTTCCTTTTGATGCCGAGGTGCGTCACTGGCACAGCACGTTCGTCGTCGACATCAGTGATACCTTCGAGATCAAACTAAAAGCGGTCCAGTGCTACGAGTCCCAGTTCGACGCGACCCGCTTCGAACGTGTTCGACATGGACTAACCGGCCACGCCATCACTCAGGGAAGCCGCTGTGGCTTTGCTTACGGCGAGTTGTTCGCGCTGCCTTCTCCCGTGGGAACGAGTGATCTAGTGGCGTTGGTGTGCGGGGCCAAAGGCACGTCGTCTGCGCCGGTGGCATTGCCCAACCAACCGCCACCGCCGTTACATTAAGTAACGTGACTACGATTGATCCCAAAGCTCTAGCCTAAATCAGTGGAAGTGTTCCCGTGCTCTTGTTGAAAAGATTGGCCTCACGGTAAACTTTCCCAACGTGAACCATTTCTTCGGTGAGACGGTTTTCCCGTGGGAATCCTGCTGTATCTACTGGCGACGCTGGCGATTGTGCTTCTGGCTCTGAGTTGGGGACGCCAGGCATTGTGGTCGCTTCGGTTGGCAATGCACTACCCACCTAGTACCCTGCCTGCGGATCTGCCGAGCGATTCTTGGCCGCTTGTGACCGTGTGCGTGCCGCTCCGCGGTGCAGACCCTGTCTTGCGAGACACTTTACGGGGATTGTGTCTACAAGAATATCCTCATTACGAGATCCGCATTATCATAGACAGCGAAGCAGATTCCGCCTGGCCGATAGTTCGCGAAATCCTCGCTGAGTTTCCCCAGGTCAAAATCTGCACCTCGATTCTCAAGGAACGCTTAGAAACTTGCAGCCTCAAGGTGAGCGCGTTACTGCAAGTGTTCAAGGAACTGGACTGGCAAACGGGTGTCGTCGCGCTGATCGACGCCGATTGTGTGCCACCGCCGCACTGGCTACGCGAACTGGTTCGCCCTTTCCACGCCCCACGGGTGGCCGCCACTTCTGGAGTTCGCTGGTTTCACACCGATTGTCGTGCCTGGGGTTCTCTTGTTCGTGGCTTGTGGGGCATGGGAGCGGCGGCGCAGATGTTCAGCCTCGACATTCTCTGGGGCGGTTCGATGGCCCTTCGTGCTTGTGTGGTGCGCGATCCCGAATTGCGTAAACACTGGGCGCACTGCTTCGTCGAAGATACCAGCGTGGTCGGATTTTTGCAAAAGCGCCACCTCAAACTTCAGATTCTGCCTCGACTCACGATGATTAACCCGGAGTCCATCTCACTTGCTGGGTGCTATCGCTTTCTGCGACGCCAGATGGTCTGCATGCGCTTGCACCATCCCGCCTGGCAGCAAGTCCTACGCCTCACCCTGCTGATGGCCATTTCTCCCTGTTTGGCTTTGATCGTCGCTCTGCTAGGCTTCGTTCTGGGTCAGGATACCTTTGCCTGGACGATGCTCGGAATCTTGCTAGCCTTCATCCTTGCCGCTGGTTTGCCTCTGGTCTACATCGACGGTTATTTCTACTACACCGCGCCAAAGGAGAAGCCGCTGTCGACGCTGCATCCCAAACACATTCCCGTTATTCCAATGACCATTCTGTTGCAGTTGGCCGCGGTGCTGGCGGCCTGTCGAATTTTTGAAATCGACTGGCGCGGAATCCGCTACGCTATCGGCGCGGATGGCAGCGTCCGCCGACTCAACGACTGTCCTTATACCGAAACACCAACGGTCGATCGGCGATCGATCGTTTAACCAGGATCCGCCTGAAGATGATTGCGAAACGTTCCTGGCCCATTCCTTATCCACCGTTTCTGTCGTTCGCTTCGATTGAACTGTGGTATCGTTTGCTCAATCGCCCACGAGCGAGAATTCCAGTGCGTTACGCTGCTCGGGTGATTCTGGGCGGAGCGATTTCGTTAGTAATCACTTTACTGACGTTGCCGGAACGACTGCTCATTGGCCTGTGGTTAAAGCTGCGAAAGCCGACGTTTCCCGGTCCCGTGATCATTCTCGGATATTATCGATCCGGTACAACGCATTTGCAGTTTCTCCTCAGTCGCGATCCCAATCTCTATAGTCCACGCTGGAATCAAGCCTTGAGTCCACAGGGCTTCCTCGTGAGTTGGAGTCTGTTGAACTGGTTTCTGTTACCGTTTTTTCCAAACAAGCGTCCGCAGGACAACGCTGCCTTCGGCACCGACATTCCAGCAGAGGATGACTTTGCCCTGGCCAACGGAGCGTTGGTGTCCAGTCTCATCGGACGACACGTCCTCCCGGAATTGCGCGATCATTACGACCGCTATCACGACCTGGGGCAACTACAGCCAGAAGAGTTGCAACGTTACCGGGATTGTCAACTCGGCTTCGTGCAAAAGCTCGCTGTGCTAGCGGGGCAGCGGCGAATCTTGCTCAAAACGCCCAGCCACACCGCACGAGTAGAGGAACTGCAATCCCTGCTGGCCGGACATGATGGCGTTCGATTCATCCATATCAGCCGAAACCCCGACGCCACCTATCGCTCGAATGTCGGACTGCATCGGGTGTTGAACGAGATGTATCACCTGCAGGATCCCTTGCCCGACGAGGAGATCCGCGAACGGATCGTCCGCGAATATTTAGCGACCGAGCAACGTTACTTAGAGGCGAGGGAGAAAATCCCCGCGGGCCGGCTCGCCGAAGTTCGTATGGAAGATCTGATGGCCGATCCGATCCATGAGGTGAAACGAATCTATGCCGCGTTGAGTCTGCCTTATTCCGAGCAGTTCGAGCAACAGTTGCTCGAATATCTTGATGCCACTCGTCGATTCGAGCAAAACAAGCACCAGGAGAGCAATGACCCCGAAGCGAGGCAAGTGGCGGAACGACTCGAGGGACTGAAGCGCACCTTCGGCCACGATCGGCCAGCAATTCCCAGACAAGATCCTCCCGCGCCGCAGTGCCTGATGCAGTCGGAACGACAACGTCGGATGACCCAAGCAGTGATCCGAACAACTCTTATCGGAGTTACAGGATTGGCATTGTGGCTATTGTTGACTTGGGTTGTCGGGATACGCCTGGATGCATTATCGTGGCTGACAGGAATTGCTGTTGGATATACGGCGATTGGCACGATTCGGCGTGGGTCGCTCGGGCTAGGGTTGTGGTGTGCGACGATCACATTGGCCCTCGCTTGCACTGGATCGCTGGTGACGACTCGGTGGATCCCAGAGCCAATCCTCGCCGAGCTGGTGTTCGTCGTGTTCTGGGGAGTTCTCGGCACCCTTGGCGCGTTTCGTTTGGCCACGAGAAGCTGGATCTAGTTGGATCATGAGTCACGATACGGAATGGACGCCGCGCATCTGGCAAGGTTGCAATTTTCCCGCATTCATGCGGCTACTGTGGAAAAATTCCTACGCAGTCGGCTTGCCCTACCTATACATGCCGCTAGTGATGACCACGACCAGCGTGATCAACAGCGCGCTTCAGTTCGTGCAAGAATCCTGGTACGGAAGCAAACTCGAGCAGGTAAAACTAACACACGATCCCCTCTTCATCATCGGTCATTGGCGCACTGGAACGACGCTTCTGCACGAACTACTCGCTCAAGATCCAGCCTTTACCTATCCCAATACGTACCATTGTTTCGCTCCGCATCACTTTCTACTGACTGAATCGTTGGCGGAGCGCTTTCTTCGCTGGATGCTTCCTTCACGGCGACCGATGGATAACATGCCAGTCGGTTGGTCGCGACCGCAGGAGGATGAATTCGCCTTATGTATGCTCGGGCAACCGTCGCCTTATCTGACTATCGCCTTTCCCAATCATCCGCCGCAGGATCAGGCCGCGCTCGATCTGGATGGATTGCCTCCGCGACAACGCCAAGCCTGGAAACGAGCCTTCCTGCGATTTCTTCAGCGAGTCAGCTACCGTGATCCCCGGCGATTGATTCTCAAGTCCCCAACGCACACATGCCGCATCCCGACCCTGCTGGAACTGTTTCCGCAGGCACAATTCCTGCACATCGTGCGGAATCCCTACGTCATTTATGCTTCAACGATGAAACTGTGGCAGTCGCTGTATCAAACGCACGGACTACAGACTCCAACCTTCGCCGGATTAGAGGAATACGTCCTTTCCACCTTTTCGCATCTTTATCGTCGTCTTCAGGCAACCCGTTCACTGGTGCCGAGCCACAACTTCTGTGAGGTCCGCTATGAGCATCTCATCGCGAATCCACTGAGCACAATGCAGCGTGTCTACGACGAGCTACGGTTGGGCGATTTCCCCTCGGTGCGTCCGCGATTGGAAGCCTACTGGCAAAGTCAATCGGGCTATCAAACCAATCGCTTTGAACCACTCGACCAAGGGCTTCGTGACAAATTACGACGACACTGGGGCGAGGTCATCGCCGCCTATGGTTACGAAGAGTAGTCGCTGTCAGCGATCGGAGACCTCAACGGGCTTCTTCGGTGTCGCGGCTTGCTCGACGTCGCGAATGAAGAGCAACAAGCCCATACCTTCCAGTCGCATCGCTTCCTCGGGAGCCTCGGCAGGAGTAGAGAACGCCTGCACTCCTTGTCCAGGTAGCACGCGAACGATGTTGGTGGCCCAGGCCTTGTTGGGAATCAGGTGATCGCTCGTCAGAGCCACGCGCGGAATGGCCGCTTCCACCGTCCATCGAGTAGGTTCGTGCCACACCGCCACAAACCACTTGGGATCCCAGGTTTTGTCTCCCCAGCAGTCCTCAGCAACACATCCTGTAGCATCGATTTGGAAGTGGAAGCACGTTCCATAGTCGCGATCGAGATCGAACATCACGCTGACGCGATCGCGATTTCGCATGTCCTGGTCACGCAGGCGCACCTTAGCCGGTGTTGCTTCCGCTCCCTCCGGATGCGAGCAGACGATCCCGACATAGAGAAAATCTTGATCGTGGCTGATGCGAACCTCGGTCGGGTACTGCTTTGCGGTATCGCCAACCGCGTTGAGCAACTTGACGCTCTTGGCCTGTTGCCAGCAGAGATCGTCGAGCTTGCCATCCAGGTACGGTCGCTGTTCGCAAGAACGAACACTGAGGACCGGCTTGGGAGGAGGACCAACACGGTTGGTCAGCCACAACTCGGCGAGGGCGGCCTTTCGCCACGGGCCATCCGGCTGATTCATGGCAAACTGTCGATACCACTCCAACGCGGTCTGAACGTCGCCGAGCTGTCGCCGAGAGGATTGCACGGCGAACTGCATGGCGGGATCGCCCGAGTAGAGCGGACCGAAGGCCGATAACTTTTCCTCCAAAGCCAACGCTCCCTGATGCCATTTGCGCATCGCCTCAGCACCACCGAGGTATGACAACTCTCGCCGAGAACGTGAATCGAACGAAGGCACTTCTCCCAATTGGCGATTTATTTTATCTGCACTATCCACTTTTGGTTTCCGATCCCTGCTCGAAGGTTGGGCTGTTGCACTAGGCACACCATGCTCGAAAGAACCAACGAGGAGGAACTGGCCCATTTCGTGACGCCGACGAGCCTCACTTGAGGCTTGATGCTGCAGCAGCCAGCGGTAGCCATCGATAGCCAGCGCGTGGGTCGGATAGCGCTGGACCAACAGCATGAAAGCCTCGCGTGCCAAGGCCCACTGTCCCTTGCGAGCATACTGCCAGGCCAGACCATGTGCGACCCGAGCCCCCGCCTCGGCGGGCATGTCAGCGATGGTGGGACCGATCTGAGCCAGTAATCGCTCGGGACTGGTCAACTCGCTGGCGGGCGCATCAGCGATCGCCCAGAGGTTCGCTCGCGCTCGAGCCGCCTTCAGTTCTTCTTGAGTCACCTCGGCCAACTCAGTCATCACTCGTCGCGCGTCTCCCCCAGCCGGAAACGCGACTCCCTGCATCAGATCACGATCCTTCTCTGCGTCGGGTCGATGCCAGGCGAGCAACTTCCAATACCGCTCCGCCGGAGCTTGGCTTTGTCCTAACATGGCCAACGGGGCCGAGCTGAACTCACGGATTGTCCCGCCTAGTCGTGGACGGATACTCGTGAGGTCAATACGGATACGGGGTTCCGGCTCATTCATCGCCAAACTGTAGAGCTTTTGGGGCTGATGAGGTTTCAGTCCAAAATGAATGAGCTGCTCTGGAAAGGCGTTCTCGTCACTGGCCAGGCGGAAGGCCTCGGTGATCGCTTCGCGTGTCAACAACTGACAAGCATCTCCAGGTCCATCGGTCAGCACCACTTCGGGACGATACATGCGCAAGGCAAGAACTAACTGAGCGAGTAGGTGCCTCGGGGCAGAGCCGCCATGGCATTTATTCCAGGTAGCAATTAATTGGTCGCGATCGGCACGTGCTAAATGAGTCGAAACAGGAAACTGCCAGAGCGACTCCGCGATCGCTCCGCCGGCCTGGCGAACTGCGGCGATGAAGCGGTGTTGCTCGCTGACACGCGATAACGCGGCGCTGGCCGCTTCCGGAGCAGTCAGGTTAAGATTACCTGTTAGATAGCCATCGTCAGCCCCTAGTCGAGTGATGGTATCCAGGGCAACCTCGGTTGGCCGAGCATGGACATACAGCGCTGCTAGTCGTTTGCCTCCCTGACGTTGAATTTGCCAGCTTTGGCCGCCATCGGTCGTGGCAAGGACAGTGCCCAGCTCGCCGACCGCCCAGCCGCGCCGCTCGTCGTGAAAGTAGACGGCATGCAACGGCATGGATTGTCCAAGCTTCACCACTTTCCACGTTTTGCCCAAGTCAGGGCTATGCAAAGCGACCGAGCCGGGTCGACCGACAACCCAAAGATGTTCGCCGACACCATGCACCGCGTGAAAATCCCACTGTTCGCGGACTTCTGGCGGAAGATCGATCTTGCCGTACTCCCAGGTGGAACCGCGCGTCTTTCGGGAATGCAGGAGTAACCCCCCTTGGCCGACGGCAAAAGCGTCGTCGCCGCGCAACTGCAGTCCGCACAAGGCGCGCCCCCCGAGTGAGTCCATTTCAATGCTATGCACCTGGGCGCGACGGATGGTTGCCAAGCGGTTCCAGGCTCCGCCCAACGCGCCTCCTTCAGCGTTAAAGTCGGCACAATTCCAAGAGGTCGCGCGAGGTCCGGCGACAGGTTGCCAGGTCTTACCTCCATCGGTCGTCGAAAAAACCCCGGAGGGAAACTGTTCCGAACCATCGCCCACCAGATAGCCGGTACGTCCATCGACGAACTTGACGAGATGAAGGCCCGGCAACGAATTGACCAGAATGCGCCGCCATTGTACCCCACCATCTCGGGTGTAGAGGACCACCCCCGCAGAGCCGCCGCCCGGCAACTCCTCGCGTCCTGCGATCCAGCCGATAAACGGATTCAAAAAGTAGACGCTCCGCAAGGACGCACGAATGCGAAACGGATGCCGCTCCCAGTTTTTGCCTCCATCAATGGTATGCCAGATCGCCCCGTCATCGCCCACAGCCCAGCCTTGCTGCTCCTCGACAAAGAAGACACTTCGCAAAGCGGCATCCTCGAACGAGTTGCTCTCGGCCTGAACAGGCAAAGACAGAACCAAGGCGGCCAACAGAACCATCAGGGTTCTCATGCGATCGTACCTCGCTGGGGAAGACGGGCAGCTCACCAACTCGAAGCAACTCCTGGCAGCGCCGCGACGAGATACTCCGAGTCTGAACCCCAGGTCAAGGCGAACCAACCAACTATTTGCTCGGCACGTCCACCTGCGCCGTCGCCAGCACTTCTTTAGTGTCCTCGTCCTGAATCCAGGCGATGACTTTGAGCTTCTCCAGTGCTAAAGGTTTGACTGGATCGGAGACGCCGGCTTTTTTGGCCAGACCATCGAGATAGGTGCTGAGAATTTGACGGAGTTGGGCCAGGTTCAGCGAAGCGGACAGGGTTTGTTCGTTTCGAGTCAGTTGCAACCCCCCAGCCCCCCCCAAGAAGGCGCGAACGACGTGATGATGCAACCGAACCGAACTGGTACCAGCGTAGCGAATCCGTTCCTCCACCAGGGCAAATCGCAGGCGAATCTTGGCACCTGCTTCTTTTAGATTGGCGACGTCGGCCTTGGCCGTCAGCAATTCACCAGACCGAGTGAGTGTGACCGAGAGCTTGGCACCGGGCTCGACGTTTCGCGCTTTGTCGATCGCCTCGCGAAGCAGATCATAACTGTTCTTGCCGCGATGCTTCGCCCCACCCAGCGGCGGCAAAGGTTTGCCATCGACGTAAACTCCGGGCAGCCCCTCCAACGACTTCATATAAAACAGCTTGCGAAGCTCGCCATCGGGAAAGACTAGAGAATCGGCTTCCGGAAACATGACGTGATACTGGAGAAACGCGACCTCTGTTGGCGGATAAGTCTTGCGAGCGGCGTCGAAGGCGATGGTGGCTGCCACCACTTGGCGATTAGGGGCATTGGTGAACAGTTCGACCAACACCACGCGATCGCTGTTCGACTTCCTAGGGCCAACCTTCTCCAGTTTGAAGGAGAGCATCTCCTTTTCATAGGCGACGTCGAGTTCGTCCTCGATCCTGTCCAGCGTAGGAGCCAATTCTTCCGCCTCATCGTCTAGACCGCGTTTCTTCAGAGCGGCTTCGAGCAAACGATAAGCCGTTGCTCGCTGTTGCACCGGAGTATCTGGCTTGATCAACTTAACAGTTCGTCGAGCCAACTCCAGCCCCTTCTGGACGACTGCATCAGCGCGAGATTTGAGCAGTTCATTGGCCAGATTCCCGGTTGTAGCCAGCGTTTCCTCGGCTTCCTTGCTAGTCTGAATGATCGCTTCAGCGGAACGAAGGATCTGCTCCGCCAGAGCTTTCGTTTGGTCCTCCTGCCCCGAGGCGACCAGAGCTTCGGCAAGCACTAGTCGCGCCGTCAGGTGCAGAGCAGGGGTGTACTCGGAACGAAGCAGATCAACCGCCTGCTGGGCAGTTTCCAAAACAACTTTCTCCGCTCCTTTTTGTCCAAGAAGAAACCGCGACAAGTCCAGATTCGCCCCTAGCAGGAATAGCTCTCCGTGTCGCGCTGCGTTCTGGCGATAGAGATCAACCGTTTTTTGGATCTCTTCGGCTCGGGCCTTGTCGCGCACCTGCTCTTGAAGGATTTGTTGCAAGACGAAGAAGACCACAGGCCTGGTCGGATGGTTGGTCAGAATCGATTCGCGTTTTCGCCGACGCTCCGACTCATCGCCCAGTTTGGCGACCTCTTCCAGTTCCTTGAACCCCACGGAATCCCGCACAGCGTTTTTCGGGGTCAGCTCCTGAACGTTGGTCCGTGTTAACCAGATGGGATACAGGTTCCCCTGGGATTGAATCGAGCCGTACATTACGTTCGGTTCCTTCGTCGAGGGAGGTTCGACAATCAAGTAGCTCGTCGTCGGTCCGGAAAGCGTGAACGACAACTCCTTCGCTGTCGACTTGATGTCACTCACTTTGGACTTGGCGTACAGGCCCAGACCGCTGAGGACGGTGATCTTCTGGCCATCCTTACTGATGTCGAGAAGCCAAAATGTCAGGTCGGACTTTTGTTGCTGCAACGTCACCTTCCAGGTGCCCGCGTAAGGAGAATCTGCCACATATGTGGATAGTGCGAGAATCAAGGTAACGAGGCAGGCAGGCTTCATGATGCACCCCCGGGAGTCCGATGAACACCCTCTTTTTGTACCACGCTGGCGGCAGTAGAGCAAAAGTGATGCTAGACAACTCCGCATACGCTGAGGTAGGAAATTCCGGAGTTTCCTCTCAGATTCGCTGTAAAATGAAACTCGCTGACAGATCAATCGGCTCGCGGAGAAAAACTCAATGGCAGGTCCGCTCGATGGTCGCACTGTGGCACTGGCAGAGGGACGGCAACTGGAGGAACTAGCGCAACTACTCGAAGCGGAAGGGGCCTCCGTTCGACGTTATCCGTTACTGAGCATCCTCGATGCTCCCGATGCCGCGTCGGTCCATGCCTGGATCGACGAACTGATCAACGGACGGTTTGCTCTGGTAGTGCTGATGACCGGCGAAGCGGTGCGACGCTTGGTCGGCTTCGCGGAACGGCAAGGGAAGAAAGAGGCCTTCCTCCAGGCCCTCGCTACCACGCGTACCATCAGTCGAGGCCCGAAACCGGTGGCCGCCCTAAGGGAGCTTGGGTTGAAACCGAGTCAGATCGCGCCGGCACCGACGACAGAGGGCGTTCTCACCTGTCTTCAGGAAGAACCGCTCGCCGGGCTGGTGGTCGGGTTCACGCTGTACGGCAGCGACAACCCACGGTTAAGCAAGTTTCTCGTCTCCCGAGGAGCCACCCCGCGACCCGTGTTGTCGTATATCTTCGCGCCAGCTTCTGATGATGTCCGAGTGGCAGAACTGATTACGCTGCTGGCCAAGGGAGCAATCGACATTGTGGTTTTCACTAGTTCCCCTCAAGTCGAACGGCTGTTGGAAGTAGCAACAAAATCGGACCGGATCGAGGAACTACTTCGTGGGTTACAGCTGGCTCGCGTCGCGGCGGTAGGACCGCTCGTCGCCGAGGCACTCCGTCAGCGTGGAGTCACGGTTTCGATCTGTCCCGAACAAGGCTGGGTGATGAAAAATCTCGTCCGACAGATGGCTCGTCAGTAAGCCTCGCATTGTGTCGAAGGCAGTTCTGAGAGTATTCTGCCCGGCATGAGGCGAGAACTTCTCATATCGAGTTTGCTTGGGTTGGTGATCGTCGGCGGCGTGACGACTACCTCGTTGCAACGCAACGAAGGGTTGCGCGCTCGCCTAGCATGGGAACTGATGAACAGCGGCAATTGGTTCGTGCCGACGCTGTACGGCGAACCGCACCTGACCAAACCGCCAGGCATGGGATTACTGATCGCCGCGTGTAGCTGGCCGGTCGGTCGTCTCAACGAGTTCACCGCCCGCTTGCCATCGATCTTGGCGGCGTTGACCACGCTCGCCCTGATGTACTGGACAGTACGACAAACCTTCGACAGCGAAGCCGGCTGGGCGACGGTGATGGCTCTTGCCTGTTGTCCGGCCTGGCTGGATCGGGTTCCCTCAGCAGAGATCGACCTGGTCCAACTGGGCTGGGTCGCAGCCTCGATGGTTTTTGTTCTCCATGCCGTCGAGAGCAATCGAATGACCTGGTGGCTGCTGGCCTTGTTGAGCGTTACGGGCGGATTCTTCACGAAATGGACCGCACCGCTATTCTTCTACCTCACGGTCTTTCCGCTGTTGTGGTGGCGTGGCCAACTGGTGCTACTCATTCAGCGTCCACATCTACTAGCGGCAACAGTAGCCGGCACGCTGGTGCTGGCCTGGTTGGGTTGGACGATTGCCTCGGTAGGAGCGGAAGCGCTGCTCAAGGCCGTCCTCAGTGAGGCGCTGCCGCGATTCTCACCAAGTCATCATCCCAAGCCGTACCCCTGGGGCGAACTAATCACTTTTCCCCTCGCTTTTATCCTGATTTGTTTGCCCGCATCTGTGCTTGTCTGGCCAGCACTTCGGCCTTCCTTCGCGGATCCGCTCGACGCTCGACGACGGTTGTTGTGGCAACTCGCCGTGGTTTGGCTTGGTTCGTCGCTTCTATTCTGGACGCTTGCACCAGGTCACCGACTCCGTCACCTCTTGCCAGCACAACCTGCGGTGGCTCTCTTGGCCGTGATGGTTTGGCAGCGATGGCCGCGACTGCGACACGCTCCTCTTCTGGTGCTGCTTGTCTGGAGCGTAGTCAAGCTAATCTGGATGGGTCTTGTCCTTCCCTCTCGCGAGGCCCAACGAGATCCAATCGGACAGGCTAGCCTTCTGTCCCAACTCGTTCCCGAAGAGGAGACCTTGCATCTGTCTCAGCTCAAGGATGAATGTTTGCTGTTTTACTTCGATCGGCCGGCTCGCCGAGTAACGCAGTTTCCCCATCGTCCTGGGATGTGGTGTCTACTCACTCAACAAGAATGGGACAACCATTCTGAGCAATTCGAGTGGTGCGCGGAGCTGCGAGACAGCCAAAATCACCCTCTGATCTTGGGCCAAGTTCGGTTCAGCGACCGCCGAGTCGGGGCATCGTCGCCTCGGGCTGCCAAAGATACAAGAAAGTAGGCAGCTTGGTTCGATCCATGCCGGGAATGCTGAGCGGCAATAGAGTCGCTTGAAGCGGGGTATTCGGCGTCATGGCATAGGGAGAACGAGCCGGATCGTTGGCTCGGCGATAGAGAGCTACTCCGGCGTCGGGACACTGCCCCAGCTGCCGCGCCAGAGCCAGCGCGTCGTCGATGTATCCTAATCGATCGACCAGTCCCATCTCCAACGCGGTTTTAGCCGTGAACACGCGCCCATCAAACACTGCTTCACGCTCGCGATCGATGTTCGGACGAGCCTCCAACACGATTTGGCGGAAGCGCTCGTGATACTCCTGGGCCATGCCCTCTAGCAAGCGTTTCGCCTCTTCGGGAAGATTGCGGGTCACACTGCCCATGTCGATGAGACGGCCAGACTTGATCTCTTGTGGTCGAATGTTGAACTGGCCCATGAGATCCTGGAGGTTGTACAGGTTCAGGATCACGCCGATTCCTCCGGTCACGCTGGTTGGATGAGCCAGGATCTGATCGGCTGCGGTTGCCAGATAGTACCCTCCGCCCGCTGCTACATCCATCAGACAGGCAACGATCGGTAAGCGAGTCCGCGATTTGAAGGTCCGGAGGTCGTGCCAGAGGATGTCGGTAGCTGTCACGCTACCGCCGGGAGTATTAATTCGCAGAACAACGGCTCGAACTAGGGGATCCTCAGCGATGGCATCAAGCTTCTCGCGAAATAGCGCCACGGGGTTTTCCCCCATCGACATCGGACCAGTGAAGTCTTGATTCAGCAGCAAGCCATCCACATCAAGCAGGGCGATTCTGGGCGAATTCGCACAGGACTTCCCCAGCGGCGTAGCCAGAATACTTCCGCCATCCGGTGTTACCCCCATCTCCATGACGACGCGACTATCTGTATTCACCACGCCACAGACTCGGTTCGCGGTGACCAAGCGCATGGGACTGCAGCCTGTCACAGCCAACCCCACGAGCATCCCCAGCGATAACCAATTACGCATCGTCACAACTCCGAGTCGAGCGAGTAGATGTTAGCAGTGCATCATCGATGCTTTCTCTACAATCGATAGAGTCACAGGAGGCGCTTGACGAAAAGCGGGTGCTTTGGGGTCGCATCAGACGCGGAACAGAGTGATCATAAATTAAAACAGCATCGTCTGGGAAGACTAGAGAAACTCGGAAAGCTTGGCGATTAGAGGCCTTCTCTCCGACTTAGTCTGCTTTTTATATTATAATGGGTATTCTGGTGAATTTAGATGGCCTCCGTGAAGGAGGAGATTTGGACGCGGGATTGACCTTGCCTGCACCCGCACGACGCAATGTTTCGCCACAATGAAGGACGTTTCAATGCGCCATTCCGACGTGATCGTCACTGGTCCTGCCGGGTGGGTCGATGCCGCGCTACCAATTGCTGCCTGTCGGGCAGGAGCGCGCGGCTTTCTCGACCTGGAATATACTTCTGCATCTAACGCCCGCCTCGCCCTGCCGAAGCTCGAACGATATGCTCAAAGTGGTTATGGCCTCCGCGTTGGTCCGGAGAGTTGCTCTCTAGTCGGAGAGTGGCTCCGGACCCGACCGAGCCAGTTCAGCGCGATTCTACTCGCAGGGGGAGATCATCCCTGCTGGGTCAGTGTGCTGGAACAACTTCGGCAACACCGCATCGAGATCTTGTTTGAGGCGGTCAACCTTCAGGAAGCACAACGTGCCGTCGAACTTGGCGTAGATGCTTTAGTGCTGAAAGGGCAGGAAGCCGGTGGTCGGGTCGGCGACGAACCCTCCTTCATCCTCCTGCAACGCTGGCTAACGATTCGGCAACAGTCCTTGCCGATCTACGTTCACGGTGGGGCAGGGATGCACACCACTGCCGCCTGTTTGCTCGCTGGAGCGCGCGGCGTGCTACTCGATGCCCAGATGTTGCTGATGCGCGAATCGCCCTTGCCCCTGCCGTTGCGACAGCGTGTTGCTGCCTTCGATGGCAGTGAGACGATGCTGGTCGGTGAACGTCTCGGCGCTGCCTATCGCGTCTATACTCGTCCCGGTCTGACCGCCGTCGCCGAGTTGCTCGCTGAAGAGGAACGCATCGCCAGTGCGAACCTTGATGCCGCGGAGAAGCTGGAAGCCTGGCGAGAAACAGTACATCGCCTCTGTTTGCTCGGTCCCGAACGTGGACCGTGGCTACTGGGTCAAGACGTGGCGTTCGCGGCCAACTTTGCCAGTCGTGGAGGAACTGTTGCGGCTTGTTTGGAGGTGCTAGTTGCTGAGGTGCAGCGACATCTGCAGCTGGCTCGTTGCCAAGCGACGCTGACGGAGGCGGCTCCACTGGCGAAACAGCATGGCACGAAGTATCCCATCCTCCAGGGGCCGATGACTCGCGTTAGCGATGTCGCTCCTTTCGCCGAAGCTGTCGCCCGTGGCGGCGCGTTGCCGTTTCTTGCTTTGGCCTTGCTGCGTCAGAACGAGACCGAAGCGTTATTGCAGGAGACCCAGCAGCGCTTGGGCAAACTGCCCTGGGGCGTTGGCCTGCTGGGATTCATGCCCAAAGAAATTCGCGACGAACAACTCGCCGCCATCCGACGCTTCAAACCTCCATTCGCCCTGATCGCGGGAGGTCGCCCCGACCAGGCCAAAGACCTGGAGGCGGAAGGCATTCCTACTTATCTACACGTTCCCTCGCCGGGACTGTTGCGCATGTTTCTTCGGGATGGCGCTCGACGCTTTATCTTCGAGGGGCGCGAGTGCGGCGGGCACGTCGGACCCCGCACCAGCTTTGTCCTCTGGGAGTCGATGATCGACGTACTGCTGGAGCATCTTCACAAATCGAAAGAGTCAGGTACGTTGTCGGTGGTCTTCGCTGGGGGCATTCACGATGCCCGCTCGGCAGCGATGGTGGCGACGTTGGCCGCTCCATTGGCAGAGCGCGGCGTGGCCGTGGGCTTGCTGATGGGCACCGCTTATTTGTTCACTCGCGAAGCCGTCGAATCCGGCGCGATCGTGCCGCGTTTTCAACAAGAGGCGTTGGCCTGCGTGAACACGGCCTTACTACAGACTGCTCCTGGGCACGCGATTCGTTGTGTGCCAACTCCCTACCGGGACGACTTCGAGCGGGAACGTCAGCGACTACTGGCTTCGGGGCGATCGCATGAAGAGGTGGCCAAATCCCTGGAGATGATGAATATTGGCCGACTGCGATTGGCCTCCAAAGGATTAGAACGCGATGCCACCAACAAAATCGTTCGCCGATCCGAGAGTGACCAATACGCCCGTGGCATGTACATGATCGGACAGGTCGCCTCGATGCGTGATCGTGTCCTCAGCATCGCCGAACTTCACGACGACGTCGCTGGTGGAGGAGCGGCACTGTTGCGTCAAGTGGAGCCGGCTACTATTCGTGTCCTCGAGGAACCAACTCGTCCCCCTTGCGACATCGCCATTGTTGGCTTGGCGTCGTTCTATCCTGGCTCAAAAAGTCCTAGCGAATTTTGGCACAACATCCTCAACAAGGTGAACACGGTCACCGAAGTGCCCGCTTCGCACTGGGACTGGAGGCTTTACTACGATCCCGACCCACGCGCGCGAGACAAAATCATCTCTCGGTGGGGCGGGTTCCTCAAAGACATGCCGTTTAATCCGCTGGACTACGGGATCACTCCCAACAGTTTGGCCTCGATCGAGCCGCTGCAGTTGTTCTTGCTGGAGGCCTCGCGTCGTGCCCTGACGGATGCCGGCTATGACTGGAAGGACGAAGGCGATCTTCGTACCTACGAACCAGGCGTAGTCAAGCGATCGTTTCCGCGCGAGCGGACCGCGGCCATACTCGGCATCGGCGGAGGTGGTAGTCCCCTGGCCGTGATGTACGGCTTCCGTACCTGCTTGCCGCTTTTGAACACCGTGCCTGGTCTGCAAGTGGATGGCGACGAGGTACTGGAAAAAGCTCGCGGCGTCTTGCCCGAATGGACCGAAGACTCCTTCCCGGGCATTCTCTTCAACGTCGCGGTAGGACGAGTCGCCAACCGCTTCAATCTCGGTGGGCCCAACTACGCCATCGATGCTGCTTGTGGTTCCTCGCTGGCTGCGGTCTATGCCTGCGTTCGCGAACTGGAGTTGGGCACTAGTGACCTAGCCATTGCCATGGGCGCGGACACGGTCCAGACTCCTTATGCCTACATGGCTTTCTCGAAAACCCATGCCCTCTCGCCGAATGGCCGTTGTCGCCCCTTTGACGCTGCCGCCGATGGAATCGTTCTCAGCGAAGGCGTCGGAGCGGTGATTCTGAAGCGACTCGACGACGCCATCCGAGACGGCGATCGGATCTACGCGATCATCAAAGGCATGGGCGCGTCAAGCGATGGCCGCGACAAGGGACTAACGGCCCCGCGAGCCGAGGGCCAGTTGCGGGCGCTGCGACGTGCTTATCGACAAGCGGGGATTTCCCCCGCTGAAGTCGAACTGATCGAGGCACACGGAACGGGAACCGTGGCTGGCGATCAGACTGAAAGCCGGGCCTTGGCCCAGGTCATGCAAGAGGCCGGTGCCAAGCCGCAGTCCTGTGCTTTGGGGTCGGTCAAATCGATGATCGGTCACACCAAGTGCGCGGCCGGCATTGCCGGACTGATCAAAGCCGCTTTGGCTCTGCATCATCGCACCCTGCCGCCGACTCTGGTCGAGACGCCCAACCCCAAGGGCAATTTCGAGGACGGCCCGCTGTATCTCAATACCGAGGCTCGCCCCTGGCTGCACGGTCAGGGACCACGCTACGCGGGAGTCAGCGCCTTCGGCTTCGGCGGCACCAACTTCCATGCTGTCCTCAGCGAATATCAAGGCGACTATCTGGCGGAGCGGCCCGCGCTCACCGACTGGCCCGCCGAGTTGTTCGTCTGGACAGGCAAACAGCGCGAACAAATCGCCAAGCAGCTCGCCCATGTTCGAGCGATGCTCCAAGCTGGTGCTCAGCCGCGCTTACCCGATCTGGCGGCATCGACCTGGAAAGCGGCTTTTCTGTCCCCCGATCGAGCCACGCTGGCCGTCCTCGCTTCGTCGTTAGGAGAATTGCAAGAGCGACTCGCCTTCGCTCTGGAACAGTTCCAGGCCGGTAAGGACGTGTTCAGCGATCCGCGAGGGATCTATTTCACCGAGAAGCCGAGTAAACTCTCGGGCGAGTTGGTCTTCCTCTTCCCAGGCCAGGGATCGCAGTACCCCAACATGCTGGCCCAGCTAGCCTTGGCCTTCCCCAGCGTGCGACAGTCCCTCGACCGCGCCGAGGCGATTCTCTCTGGATTGCTCGACAAACCGTTGCATCAATATCTCTATCCGGGATCGGTTTTCTCTGCTGAACGCGAGAAGCTACAGCGAGATGAGTTAACGCGTGCCGACGTGGCTCAACCGGCGATCGGGGCTTGCAGTCTAGCGATGTTCCGTCTGCTGGAAGAGTTTGGCCTCTCGCCGCGTTTTGTGACTGGGCATAGTTACGGCGAGTTCGTGGCCCTGGCCGCCGCCGGTGCTTTGGAAGAGGAAGAGTTACTGCGTCTGTCGCATCGGCGTGGCCAAGTCATCCGGTCCCACGAAATGCCCGGCGGCATGGTCGCCATTGATGTCGATGCGGACAAGACGCGACCGTTGCTCGACAATCTTGGCAACGTACAGATCGCTAACTCCAACTCTCCGACGCAGACCGTAGTAGCCGGAGACGAGGCTGGATTGGCGAAACTGATGGAGCGATGCAAGCAGCAGGGCATTCGCGCTCAGCGGTTGCCGGTCGCTTGTGCCTTCCACTCCCCGCTGGTCGCTGCTGCTCGCGAACCTCTGGCCGAAGCCATTCGCGCGGTCAATTGGAAAAAGCCCCTCCGTACAGTGATCTCGAATGTGACAGCGGCTCCCTACGGGTGGGACATTCCGAAAACACTGATCCAACATCTGACCTCACCCGTTCGCTTTCGCGAGCAAGTCGAAACGATGTACGCCGCCGGCGCTCGGCTATTCGTCGAAGTCGGTCCGCGAGACGTGTTGACCGGTCTCGTCCGTCAGACCCTGGCCGGCTGTCCACATTTGGCCGTCGCGTCCGATGTCAAAGCACGTCCCGGCGTCGTGCAGTTACTGCATCTGTTGGCACAACTGGTGACTCATGGTGTCGCCATCCGATCGGAACCGCTCTTTCAAGCTCGTGAAGTTCAGGCGTTTGAACTCTCGACCCTGTCTCCAACCACGGGAGTCGAAGTTCTCCCGCCGACCACCTGGATGGTCAACAGTGTTCGCAACCGTCCACTGAACGCGCCGGAGCCTGTGTTGCTCGGGCAGTCGCGCCCTGAACTGAAGATAAAATCTACCTCTAAAGATATAAAAGCCGCCCCGACAATCGGAGTTTCGAGGATGCAATCTGTTCCGCCGACCCCGACGATCAACGGAGACTCACATCACAGCAACGGCAACGGTCATGGCAAGCCGCTGTCCCTTCCCGCGACGGAGGACGCCACCGCTCAAGTGATGCTACGGTTCCAGGATTTGATGGCGAAGTTCCTGGAGACTCAGAAGTCCGTGATGACGACCTTCCTTCAGGGCGGCACTTCCACGCCAATTCTAGAGCGTTCTAGTCCACTCCCTTCGCTCGAACCCGCTGCGATCCCCGCTGCCGCGCCTGTCAAGCCTCAGCCGACCGCGGCAAAACCAATTGAGGACCCCCCAGCGGTTGTTGCAAAGTCTGAGCCTGCCCTCGCGAAGCCGGTGACCGATCGCGCTTGGATCACCGAGCAACTACAGGATCTCATCAGCAAGCGCACGGGTTATCCGCGTGACATGCTGGGACTAGACATCGATCTGGAAGCGGACCTTGGAATCGACTCGATCAAGCGCGTCGAAATTCTAGCGGAAATGGCTCAAGCCCTGGGTGCCAGCGAAGAATCCGGTATGCCCGCCGGACTGGAGATGGAGAAGTTGACCGCGATCGGGACGCTTCGCGGCATCATCGATTACCTTGATTCAGCCTTGAATCAAGCTTCCGCTTCGCCGAAAAAGAGCGCCGGCAAACCTACTAAGCATGGCCCAACGGTGCCTTCAGACCAAGTGGCCATACAACGTGCCGTGGTGGCGATCGTCGATTGTCCGATACTGACCAGTCCCGCCTCATTGCTCGGCCCTGGAGCAGTGGTCTTCACCGACGATGGGAAAGGGTTAGCCAACGAACTCGCGGGCCGATTCACCGATCTGGGCCGGTCCACCGCCATCCTCTCGATCGAAGAACTCGCCGAGGAAACAACTGTCCAACGAGCGTTAGATCAAGTGCGTGAGGAGTTCGGCACCATTGGAGGTCTGGTACATCTGCTACCGCTTGCCAACGCCAACGGCTTGTCCTGGGATCAACAAGCTCGACGAGACACTCGATCGCTGTACTTGCTCGCTCGTGCTTTGGAAGGCGATCTGCGTACAGCAGGCAAGCAAGGACACACCTTCTTCGTAGCGGCGACCACACTGGGTGGCACGTTTGGCTTCGGTGAGCGGAAGTTGCCGGCCAGTTTCACTCCAGGGCAGGGGGGCGTACTCGGCTTCCTCAAATGCCTTGGGCAAGAATGGCCGGAGGTCACTGTTCGTGCCGTGGACTTCGACCCCAGCGAACACCAAACCAGTGATCTGGCCGACCGCCTGCTCGCGGAGATGGCGACTGCCGAGGGACCGTTCGAGATCGGCTATCGCCAAGGCAAGCGTGTCACTTGGGCCCCGCGCGCTGTTGTTCTGGAAAAGACCGGCGAACCTCGCTTGCATTTGCCGCCGGGAGCACCCGTACTCATCACCGGCGGGGCTCGGGGCATCACCGCTGAGATTGCCGTTGAGTTCGCTAAACGCTATAAACCTACTCTTTTACTCGTCGGTCGGTCTCCGCTGCCTTCGGTCAAAGAAGATGAGGCCACCGCCTCTCTGACGACCCCGACCACGATCAAAGCGGCCCTGATTGCTCGACACGAGCGAGAAGGTCGCACCCCCGCCCCGGCCAAAATCGAGGCCGCCTATCAACGTCTCTTGCAAGATCGAGAGATTCGTAACAATCTCGAACGCTTGCGTGCCGCCGGCGCTACGGTTCATTATGCCGCCGTCGATGTCCGCGACGAGACGAGTTTCGCTAAGCTTCTCGACGACTGGCAGAAAAAGTTCGGTCCGTTCGTCGGGGTCATCCACGGCGCGGGAGTGATCGAGGATCGCTTGGTGAAAAGCAAAACCCCGGAGTCATTCGACCGGGTTTTCGATACCAAAGTGATTAGCTCTCGAGTGCTGGCCGACAAGCTGCAGCGCGATCGCCTCCGGTTCTGCGTCTTCTTCGCGTCTTTGGCCAGTCGGTATGGCAACAAGGGGCAAGCAGACTACGCCGCCGCAAACGAGGTACTGAGCAAACTAGCGGCACAACTCGATCGTGACTGGGAAGCACGCGTTCTGTCCGTCGCTTGGGGACCGTGGTCACAAATCGGCATGGTGGCCGATCTCGAGAAGCACCTCGTACAACGAGGCTTGCGACTAATTTCTCCCCAAGAAGGACCACTGCTGTTGCTCGATGAACTGATGTTTGGCCCTAAAGGGGTGTTTGAGGTAGTCTTCGCCGGCGGCGCGGAAGCCATCGTGCAGCCTGGCCATCGTGAGGCAATGACTGCACGGTAAGACCATGACGACACTGCTCACTTCGGTGCAATCCACGCTGGCGAGTCGCCCTGTCTCGCCAACATGGGAGACCGAAGCTTTCCTACTCCAGGCTTCCGATCGGGCAGAACTGCTCGACTATATCGACGCTCTGGACAACTATCTGCAAACTCATCCCAAGACAGATCCGACGGATCTGGCTTTCACGCTTAATCGCGCACTGCAGCCAGGCGGAACGTGCCTTGGAATCGTCGCGCGATCAAGCGACGAATTGCGAACTCGTCTGGCCCGAGCCAGACAAAAACTTGCCGATCCAAAATGTGAACAGATTCGCGACACGTCCGGCATTTACTGGTTCGCACAACCACTAGGACTAGAAGGGCAGGTCGCCTTCCTCTTCCCTGGAGAAGGAGCGCAATACCCAAGAATGCTCGCCGACGTGGTCGCTGCTTTCCCCGAGACGCGGGCCTTTTTGGACGAAGCTGACGCCGCGCTGGCAAAAGTCTACACGGACGAGCCGCCGATTTCCTCTGTGTTCGGTCATGCCAACGCTGCGGAATCGCTCTCGTTTGATCGACTCGATCACGCCATGCTCAGCGTTTTGCTAGCCGATGGAGTGGTGCATCGAGTAATCACTCGGCTGGGGATTCGCCCTGCCATGGCTGCTGGACACAGCATGGGGGAAATGGCCGCTCTCTCCGCTGCTGGTGCCGTCAGCATGGACGAGGCTTTTCTCCAACGCTTCAGCGCAACCATGCAACATCTTCAACAGCAGGAGGCCGAATCGTCGGAAGAGTTTGTCCTACTCGCTGTTGGCACGGGAGCGGCAACGATCGGAGAGATGTTCGACCAGGTAGGCATCTACGTGGCGATGGACAACTGCCCTCATCAGACGGTATTGATTGGCGCAGCGTCTGTAATGGAGCAAGCACAACGCCGCATTCAACAGCGCGGTTGGGTCTGTGAACGTCTCAGCTTTCGACGCCCTTATCACACGCCGCTGTTTGAGCCGTCGCTGCAACCTTTGCGTGAACTCTTCCGGCCCGAGTACTTCAAAGCCCCGAAGATACCCGTTTACTCTTGCACAACCACTGAACCTTTCCCAACTCACCCGCATCGCATTCGCGAACTGGCGATCCAGCACTGGGCGGCACCGGTTCGTTTCACGTCAATGATCACAGCGATGCATACGGCAGGGGCCAGGCTGTTCGTCGAGATTGGCCCGCGAGGCAATCTCTCGGCATTTGTCGAGGACATCCTCCGTGGAAAGCGATTTGCCGCCCTGCCTGCCAATACTGCACGCCGCTCGGGATTGACACAGCTAAACCACCTTGTCGCACAGTTGGCCGCACACCAGGTGCCGATGCAGCTAAGCGAGTTTTACGCTCCGCGTTCTCCGCAACTCTTGGATCTCCGTCTGACCACGAGATCCGTTTCGCCCAGCATCACGTCGTCTCCCCTCCTGAGTCGCTCTGCAATCCTACAACAATACCTCTCCGTGATGGAGCAATTTTTGGATACCCAACAACAAGTGACCGAAGCGTTTCTGAATCACCACCGAACGCGGTCGACTCCTCATTCCCAACCAACTCCTATCGCGGAGCCAGCAGCGACCGTGCCACTGGCCACACGCCCCTTGCTGGGCAAGATCTTGCATCATGTTCCGGGGAAGGAAGTAATCACCCGGCGAACGCTGGATTTGTCGGAGGATCTGTTCGCGCTGGATCACACAGTCGGCGGTCGTATGGTCAGCAAAGCCGACCCCGATCAACATGGGGTGCCGGTCATGCCCATGACCTTCACGCTAGAGATCCTAGCTGAGTGTGCCGGCGTTCTGGTTCCCGATCAAGTCGTGACCGCAATCCGACAAATCCGTTTGCTTCGCTGGCTGGCTTTCGAGTTCGACCAACCTGCTTTGATCGAAGTCAGCGCCAAGCTAGAAGGAATCGGCGAAGATGGCCAACTCCGTGTTCGCGCGGAAGTCCGCGATCTCGGAGCGGCCAGCGCTCCCAACGAGAAAGGACCACGAGTCGCTTCGGGAGTAGTCTATTTTGCTCCGATGTATCCACCTCCGCCGCCCGCAAACGAACTGCCTGGCCAAGAGATTCGACCAATTTCGCTGACGGTCGAGCAGGTGTATCATAATCTGTTCCACGGACCGATGTTCCAGGGCGTGACGCACACCCTCCGAGCCAGCGACATGAGTATCGAGGCTGGCGTCGAGGTTCTGCCGCGTCAGACTCTCTTTCGTTCGATCCCCGATCCGACGTTTCAGTTCGATCCGGTTCTGCTGGACGTGGTATTGCACCCATTAGCGACCTGGCATCTCCATCAACCCGACCTCGCTGGCCGAATCATGTTGCCTGTCGGTGTCGAGGCCGCCGAATTTTACGCCCCTCCTGCTTCCCCAGGAACCAAGCTGATCTCGCGCTCCTGGATCAGTGAGGCCACCCTCCGTTCCTTCTCGCACGATGGCGAGGTGCTGACCGAACAGGGTACCGTCTATCTCCGCCTCAAAGGGATGAAATGTTGGCGGTTCTACGTTCCCTTTGGTGAAGTCAACTTCCACGGCCCCAAGGATCAATACTTCTTGGGACGTCGTTGGTCGGAACTGGAGGTCACCAGCGAGATCCCCTTCGCACTGGTGAAACTGGAGATCCCCGCAGATCTGAAGCAGCCCGCCATGAGTCGAGTCACTGCCCAAGTCACGCTCTCTGCTCGTGAGCTAACTGAGTTTCGCACTCACCATCGCGAAAAATCGGAGCAGGGGCATCACTGGTTGTTCGATCGCATCGCTGCCAAGGACGCTATTCGCCTGCTCTGGTTCGAGCGAAGGCAAGAGCGACTGTATCCTGCCGACATCGAGTGTCATCCAGTTGGTGAGAACGTCTATACGGCTCATCGCCGAGAGGTGCCCGGCGAGGCTTTCGACTCCGCTGTCGTTGCCCATGCTGGAGCAGTGGTAGCCGCCTTATCGAGTACTTCGCCGGTCCTGGGTCTGGCCTTGGCCGCCATCGCTGAACCTCTCGATGAGGTGAAAGCTCGCTGTGCCCAAGAAGCCGTGGCCGGACTCCCCAATGCCGAGCAGCTACGTGTTCATGTTGTTTGCGACGAGGAATTCGTCGTCGCCTACACACTTGGCGAGAGGATCGGTCCATGACTTCCGAAGCGATTCTCGCTGATCTAGCCCAGCTCTTACAAAACTTTCAGGGACGCGAATATTCCGACACTATCGACCGGCATACTCGCTTTTTTGGAGATCTCGGCTTTGCCTCCATCGATGCCGTTGTCTTGGGAGAAGCCTTGGAGCGTCGTTATGGCCAGAAGCTCCCCTTTCCTCAGTTACTCGCTGAGTTAGCCCAGCGAGGGGCGGAAGATCTGGAAGTAGGAGAGTTGGTCGATTTTCTAGCTCAGCATCTCGCGTCGTCTCAGGAGACTTGAGCGATGCCTCACCAGCAGGTCAACGGCCTGAATGTCCACTATCAGCAGGCAGGGCAAGGGGACGATGTCGTTCTCCTTCACGCAGTAACGGCCAATCTTTCGGTTTGGCTCTTCGCTGGTTTGATGGATGCGCTGAGTCAAGAGTACCGTGTCACCGCCTACGACCTGCGCGGCCACGGATTGACGGAAACCACTCCGACTGGCTACACCTCTGTCGAGTTAGCCCATGATTTTGCTGCTCTACATGACGCGCTGGAACTTCAGCCGGCATACCTAATCGGCCACAGCTACGGCGGCGTCATCGCCATGCACACGGCCCTGTTATGCCCCGACAAAGTGCGAGGCGTGATTCTGTCGGATCCTTACTTTCCCGGTTTGGCCTCGATCGAACCGAACCTACCACGCGCTAACGTCTGGATCGATTTGCGCGAGTCGTTTGCCATCGCCGGAGTAGAATTACCAGAGAATGTTGATTTCCGGACACTGTTTCGGGCAGTCGCAGACTTGACTCCGCAACAGATGCAGGCCCTCCGTCAGCACCTGGGACCGGCCTCGGCACGTTGGCTGGCAGGACTGCCGCGCTTGGCGGAAACGAGTTGCGGCGAGGACTTGTTTCAGACCGCTGGATTGACTGCTGAACGTCTTGCCGAGATCTATCAACCTGTTGTCGCCTTGTACGATGAGTATTCTCCGTTTATGGCCACCTGCAAGTATCTGCAAAGTCATCTGAAGGATTGTGTCGTGGACCTCGTTCCGGGAGCCAAACATATGGCACCAGTACAGAATCCTTCAGGATTCACGGCATTGGTTCGTCACCACTTACAGCGGCTGCGACAGCGGCCCTCCGACTGAGGTCGTATGACGTTTCTAGGGTTTTTGTTCAAGAATCTGCTGCACCGCAAAGCACGCACGCTACTCACCGTGCTAGGAGTGGCTGTGGCGATGGCGACCTTGGTCGCGCTACGCGGGGTCGCTCATGGGTTTGAGTCGTCGTTTCTAGAGAACTTTGAGCGGCGAAATGCGGACTTGATCGTTAGTGCCGCTGGAGTCACCGATCAATTACGCAGCGATCTGGATGAACGCATTGGTCCGCAAATCGCCCAGATCGAAGGTGTGGCCCGAGTCATGCCGGGACTGCTCGAACTCGTCGATGTGCAACGTGGCGAAAGCACGATCAGCGTGATGATCCACGGTTGGAACATCGGTGGCCCCCAATTCGACGACCTAACTATTCTTTCGGGACGACACTTTCGCCCTGAGGATCGACAAAAAATACTGCTGGGCAAAAACCTGGCCGACAACCTGAAAAAACAGGTCGGCGATTGGGTCGAGTTACAGCAGCATCAGTACGAAGTGGTCGGCATCTACCAAAGTTACACGCACTTTGAAACCAGCGGAGCCATCATGCCCTTACCCGAGCTGCAAACTCTCATGATGCGCAAGGGCAGCGTGACTGGGTTTTCTGTGACACTCGATTCCACTCCGGACAAAGCTGACTTGATGGAAATGGTTCGCGCTCGCATCGAACTATTGACGAACGAAGACGGCGACCGTTACCGCATCACTGCCACGCCCACTAAGGAGTACGTGCGCAACGCCATGCCGGTGCAACTAGCGCGCGGCATGGCCTGGGTAACATCGATCCTTGCCGTCCTAATTGGGGCGATCAGCATGCTCAACACGATGATCATGTCCGTCATGGAACGGATCAAGGAAGTAGGAGTGTTGCGGGCTATCGGCTGGCGCAAGCGTCGAGTAGTGCTGATGATACTCGGGGAAGCACTAATTCTCAGTTTGGCCGCGACGATAGTTGGTTCCGTGATAGCTTTCGCCGCCCTTCGCTGGCTAGCACATCAACCTCAGACAGGACAGTTCTTAACTGGCGAACTTTCCCCTATCGTGTTGCTGGAAGGTCTATTCATGACCCTGATCGTGGCCATCCTAGGGGGCAGCTATCCGGCTTATCGGGCCGCTTGCTGGATGCCCGCTGAGGCTCTTCGTCATGAGTGAGGAAGCACTCAGATGTTCGTACACCAAAGTCAGCTCGAGCACTTGCTCAGCCCAACAGACTATATTTGTTCCGAGCGGTTTCACCACGAACTCGAACGTCTCTTTGTGCCAGGCTGGCATTTCCTCGCCTGTCGTTCGGAACTGCCTCGTGACGGAGATTTCGCCACCTTCGAACTTCTCGGTGAACCCCTATTGGTACGCAATACTGAGGGGGAGTTACACGCTTATTTGAACGTGTGTCCTCATCGGCACTGTAAGCTGCGTGGCGAATCACGCGGCCATGATGCTAAATTCCGCTGTCAGTATCACGGCTGGGAATATCAGAGCGATGGCCGAACCGCGCGCATTCCCGAGGCGCGCTGCTTTCGGCCTTTTGACCGAGAGAATGCACGATTAGTCAAATTCCGCACCCAATCCTTGGGAGACATGACCTATGTCTGCCTGCAGGAACAGGGGCCATCCTTACAGACCTATCTCGGTAGTTGGTTTGAACAGGCACAGCACTGGTTCGCTCCACCATTCGAGTTTGCCTGCACTTGGCAAGCGGAATACGCCGCTAACTGGAAGCTGATCGTCGAAAACTCGCTGGAGTCGTACCACATCCCTTGTTTGCATGAAAAATCGTTCGGTCTCGCCCCACCTGAGGAAACCTGCCAACATGACCTGGAATTGCTCTACACCACTTTTCGCACTCCTGAACCGATGAACTGGATTAGTAAGATCCAGAATGTGATGGTTCGTTCAGTCGGCGGAACGGTCTCGAACATTTATACTCATCACCACGCACACCCCAATCTCATCTTCATCGCCATGGACGTGATGCGCATGGCCCAACTCGTCGAACCTGTTTCGGTCAATCGGACGCGACACCGAGTCTGGATCTACACACTTCGGGGCACGAAACGAAATCCCTATGCCTGGATTGTACGACAAATCCTATCTCGATTAGTGACGAAAATTGCCTGCCAGATTCTCGGCGAAGACGCGCCGATCTTTCCCCAACTCCAGCGCGGCTTGGAAGCGAGCCGCTTTCGGGGAGTGATCGGTACGCGCGAGGAACGTGTCTATGCCTTTCAGCGCTATTTACGCGAGATGCTCCCAGCAGCCTAGCTCCGGACAAGGCGATCTTCTGCTTCGCTCGCCCTAGCGTATCTCCGCCTAGATCGCTATGATACCCGTTCATACGGCGTCGTTGGGTTCCGTGCCGGTCGGTGTGGAGCGAGGCCGGGGGTTTCTTTTTTCGTGGCCTTGCGAACGGCGTTCGTTCGGCAGGCGGCAGAGGATGTGGTTTGTTTATGGTTAATCGTAATTTGCTCCGTCAGTTTGACGTCTCCGAACACGATCTCGATCAAGAGATCAACGCCGCTCTCTCCGGTGTCGGCGAAGGGCCGACTGTACTGGACGACGTCTACCGGATGCAACGCGACTTCGAGGTGAACAAGATCGTCTCCGGACGAGTAGCGAACATCGTTGGCGATGACGTTGTGGTGGACATCGGCTACAAAAGCGAAGGCATCATCCCCCTTCAGGAATGGTACAACGAAGCAACCGACAAAATTGAACCGCCGCAGATCGGCGACGAAGTGCAAGTCCTGCTCGACGCCGTGGAAGACGAATCCGGCGCGATTGTGCTTTCCTATCGAAAAGCCAAACGACAGAAGGAATGGGAAGACGTCATTTCCAAGCATAAGGAAGGTGACGTCGTTCATGGTCTGGTCACACGCAAAATCAAGGGGGGGCTACTCGTCAACATCGGCGTGAACGTCTTCCTCCCCGCCAGTCAGGTCGACATTCGCCGCCCCCCCGACATTGCCGACTACATCAACAAGACCATCGAGTGCAAAATACTCAAGATCGACGAGGCTCGTCGAAACATCGTGGTCTCGCGACGCAAGTTGCTCGAAGACCAACGTGAGGAGATGAAAAAGAAGCTCCTCGAAGAGATCGAACCGGGCCAGACCCGCAAGGGCGTCGTCAAGAATATCGCCGAGTTTGGCGCATTCGTCGATCTGGGTGGCATCGACGGTCTGCTACACATCACCGACATGGATTGGGGCCGCGTCCAGAATCCGCATGAGCGAGTACACATCGATCAACAGCTGGAAGTATATATTCTCTCCGTTGATAAAGAGCGCGAGAAAATCGCTCTGTCGTTGAAACATAAGACCCCGAGTCCGTGGACGAATGTTGCCGAAAAGTATCCGATCAACTCCCGCCATCGCGGCGAGGTGGTCAACGTGATGACCTACGGTGCTTTCGTTAAATTGGAACCGGGTCTTGAAGGACTGGTTCACATCAGCGAAATGTCGTGGACTCGCCGTATCACCCATCCTTCAGAATTAGTTTCCATCGGCGACGTGATTGATGTTCAAGTGCTGAACATCAATAAAGAGAAGCAGGAAATCTCGCTGGGCATGAAGCAAGTCATGCCCAACCCGTGGGACAAGGTGGCCGAACGCTATCCGCCCAACACGGTGGTTTCTGGCGTGGTTCGCAATCTGACCAACTACGGGGCCTTCATCGAAATCGAAGAGGGCATCGATGGTCTGCTCCACGTCAGTGACATGAGCTGGGTGAAGAAAGTGTCTCATCCTTCTGAAGTCGTCCAAAAGGGAGACAAGGTCACTTGCGTTGTGCTGAACGTCGACCAGGAGCGAAAACGCATTGCCCTGGGTCTGAAGCAAATGAACAACGATCCGTGGGAAGGCGACATCCCAGGACGTTACAAGCCAAACGAGACAAAGACAGGCAAGGTGACGAAGTTGACGAACTTCGGCGTCTTCGTCGAGTTGGAGCCAGGTCTCGAAGGGTTGCTCCACATCTCAGAGTTAGCCGAACACAAGGTCGAAAGCCCCGAGGACATCGTCAAGGTGGGCGATGAGATTGAGGTCAAAATCCTGCGTGTCGATGTGGCAGAGCGGAAGATCGGTCTGAGCCGCAAACGCATCGGTAAAGACGACGAGGAGGGAGACATCCCGGTCGAGGGAGAAGCGACGGAAGAGGGGGCCAGCACGGAAGCCACTTCCAAACCGTCCAAGCCCGTGAAGGAACTGCGTGGTGGCACCGGAGCAGCCGGCGGCCAGCTCATCAACATGCCCGAAACCGGCTCGACGGACTAATTCCTCTTCACTTTGGTTCAACAGGAGCGGCTAGCGTAGCGTGCCGCTCCTGTTCGTTTTCTGCTTCGCCCCAAACCGTCCATGCACTAGCGTGAAATGGTCCCTATAACTAATAGACATGAACACTGCTATTCGCTGCTCGCAACTCGTGATGACCTATCCCGGTCGTCCGCCGATTGAGGCGGTTCGTTCACTGGATCTGGAAATCGCCCGGGGAGAATGCTTCGGACTGCTCGGCCCGAATGGAGCCGGCAAAACCACGACAATTGAGATCCTCGAAGGATTACTTACTCCCGTTTCTGGCGAAGTGGAAATCCTAGGCCGCCGTTGGGGCAACGGCGAGGATGACGAGGTTCGGCAACGCATTGGCATTTCGCTTCAAGAAACTCGTCTGAGTGAAAAATTGACGATTCGAGAGACAGTAACTCTCTTTCGTAGCTTCTATCGTTCCGGCCTGGACCCCGATGAGGCGATCGCTCGGGTGTCCTTGCAGGAAAAGGCTCACGCGCGTGTTGGCAAGCTCTCTGGAGGTCAACGACAACGTCTGGCGGTGGCTTGCGCTTTGGTCGGCGATCCAGAACTGATGTTTCTAGATGAACCAACCACCGGACTGGATCCGCAGTCGCGGCGTCAACTGTGGGACATCATCCGCGATTTTCGCCGCCAAGGACGAACCATTCTCCTAACTACGCATTACATGGACGAAGCCGAGAAACTTTGCGATCGCGTGGCGATCGTCGATCATGGCCAAGTGATTGCTCTGGGTTCCCCCGCCGAACTGATTGCTCGGCTTGGGGGCGATCATGTGATTGAGCTGAGCTTTGCCGAAGAAGGTCCAGTAATGCCCGCGGAACAGTTCGCGGAGTTACCGGGAGTGTTGGCCGCTCGCGCTGAGAACGGGACTATTTGTTTACGAGTGAGTCAATTGCATACGGTCTTGCCTGCGGTTCTCGATCGCGTGGAAGAACAGTCTGTCCCTCTGTCGCGCCTGTCGACACGCCATGCCAGCCTAGAAGACGTATTTGTTCAGTTGACCGGTCGACACCTAAGGGACGAGGGAGAAGCGTGATGCGATGGTCGAATTGGGCGCTGGGACAGATGGTACTGGCTCGGTTACGCGAATTCTATCGAGAGCCGGAAGCCGTCTTCTGGGTCTACGGGTTTCCGATCCTGATGACGATTGCTCTGGGAGTCGCTTTTCGAGAGAATCCGGAGCCGCAATATCGTGTGGATGTATCGAGCGGCTCGGAATCGAGTTCCGTGACAAGCACCTTAGAGACCGAGAAAACCTCTAAAGGAGATCCGCGTTATCTAGTAAAAACCCTGGAACGCGACGAGGCAATAGCTCGGCTGCGCTCTGGCAAATCAGATTTGTTTGTCCATGCCAGCGGTAGAAAATTCACTTATCTGTTTGTGCCAACACGCCCCGAAAGCAAGCTCGCCCGCGATGAAGTGAACAACCTCTTACAGCGAGCTGCCGGTCGAATCGATCCAGTGAACAACACCTCCGAGGAACTGAACGAACGTGGTGGCCGCTATATCGATTTTCTAGTACCCGGTCTGCTCGGCATGGGACTGATGGGAGGCGGGCTGTGGGGCGTCGGCTTCGTCACTGTCGATATGCGGATCCGCAAACTCCTGAAGCGCCTGGTGGCAACTCCCATGCGCAAGAGAGACTTCCTAGCTTCGTTGATGGTCAGTCGGCTTATTTTCATGGTCCCAGAAGTCCTAGTTCTGCTTCTCTTTGCTTGGTTGGCGTTCGATGTAACCATTGCCGGAAGTTTGTGGGCCGTAGTGTTTCTGATTCTCTTGGGCGCGTTCAGCTTCGCCGGCCTGGGGTTGCTCATCGCCTGTCGAGCCAAGACCATGGAAGCCGTATCCGGTTTGATGAATTTGGTGATGCTGCCGATGTGGGTCTTATCGGGCATCTTTTTTAGTTCCGAACGCTTCCCGGAGTTCTTACAACCGTTCATTCGCCTACTGCCTTTGACCGCGCTCATCAATGCGTTACGCGCGGTAATGCTCGATGGAATGTCGTTGCTTTCTCAATGGTCGGAATTGCTGACACTGGTGTTATGGGGTTCGGTATCTTTTGTCCTGGCCTTGCGACTCTTCCGGTGGAGTTAACCTCCGCACTCAATAGCTTCCCCAGCTCAATCAGATTATGATAACAGAGAGGTAGCGATCATTGAATGGAGGCTGAATTGAGCTGTGACACAAGACCCGCTACAACCGAGAAAATGCGCTGAGCTGCTCGGCTCGCTGGCCGCTCCGGAGCGATTGCGAATCATTCGCTTCTTGCGCGATGGGCCACGCAATGTGACCGAAATCGCCGAGATGCTGGAACTGCCTGCAGTCAATGTGTCTCATCACCTCAACGTCTTGCGGTTTGCAGGGCTGATCCAAAACGAGAAGCGAGGTCGGTTCGTGATCTATTCACTCGTTCCTGGGGTAATGACTCCCGAAGCGGAATCGGCCTGTGATGAATTGAATCTGGGTTGCTGTCAAATCAAATTGCCCCGAGAGGACAGCTGATCGACTACCTTTGCTCAAAGCGACCTAGTGAACTCGATTTCATCTGTAAGTCGGCCCTCCTGATCCCAGCCTCGCCCCTGATAATACGCAGCAATCATGGCTTCGAGTTGCTCGCGATCGAGTTGAGCAACCGAACCGTTTTGCATCGTCAGTCCTTCTTCGAAGAAGCGTGCGGGGAGCTTGTCTTCCTCGCGGGTCCACCCTTGGCGTTGATTGAACCATTTCTTGGCATCGATGATTCGTTTGGCGGTTTGTCGCAGTTCCTCGGCTGAGATGTCCCATCCAGTAACTGCATGCAGCAACTCGGCAGATTCGGCGTAAAGATCTACAAAAACGCCGCGCAAAAACTTGCACAGAATCAACGAATCAATCAACGCAGCTCGATCCTCCGTTTCGATCGCCAGCCTGGCTGCTTCTGAAGTACCGTGCAATCGATCGGTTCGAGTTGAGAAATCGGCTTCGTAAGCCCCTGACCGGTTGTGATCGGCCCCTCGCGAACCGACTGCGAATCCCAAAGCCATCGTTTGCATCGTTCGCGGTTCGTAGCCGGGTATCTCCAAACCTTTGACGTGCGGAGCAAACCGAGGTGCCTCACCACCGATCATCTCCGCGGCACGCCGACTACCTTCTGCCAATAGATCACCTAACGGATCCGAACGGTAGGCAATTCGATCAATCAATGACAATAGAGCATCTCCCGCGCCAAAGCGAAGTTGAGGAGCGTCGATCCATCCTCGTTCGGCGCATTCCATCGCAAAGGCAATGGTCGCGCCAGCGGAAATCGTATCCAGCCCCAGTTCATCACAACGTCGAGCGGCCTGAAGTATCACCTCCCGATCACCAATGCCACATAACGACCCCAGCGCGAACAGACTTTCGTACTCCAGGCGTACTCGTTGTCCGTCTCCCGTAGCAAAGATGTGTTCACAGCCAATGGTGCAAGCGGCACAGGATTCTCGAGCCATGTGTCGAGCCTCGTTAAGAACTTCGCCGGAAATCTGCTCAGCTTGCTCAAAGTGCCCGGACTGAAAGTTGCGTGTCGGCAGAGCATCGAGGCGATTGAACGTCAAAAGATTGGCCACCGTGCCTAACTCACGATACTTGGCAGTAGCCGGACCAAAACTACGACGGGACAGTTCCTTCGCTGCTCGGGCCACGGCCTCCGGATGGGCCAGAGCCGTGCGTCTCGTGCCGTTGACGACAACCGCTTTGAGATTCTTACTGCCAAGAACCGCCCCGAGTCCTCCTCGTCCCGCGTGTCGGTTCGCATGGCTGAGAGTTGCATAGCGAACGCGATGCTCCCCAGCAGGACCGATCACTGCCGCGGCTACGTCGCCGAGTTGTCGCGTGGTCTCTGGCCCTGACAGGCCCCACAGTCGGCTGGCGTCCTCAAGCTGGACCTGATCGTTGTCGATGCGGAGCAAGGAAGGTCGAGTGCAGGCTCCAACGAGGACCAAAGCATCGGCCCCCGTCCGTTTACCGGCCAGGGCAAAATGCGAAGAAGAGAGAGCATCATTTAAGCGATTTGTCAGAGGGGATTTGGCGAGTATCGCAAACTTGGCAGAGGTGGTCAGCGGCGTGCCCACGAGAGGACTGAAGCAAAAAATCAACGGCGCTTCGGCAGCGAACGGGTCCACTTGAGGCGGCGATTCTCGCAGCAGCAACCAAGTGCCCAGGCCGACACCTCCCAGAAATCGTCGCAAAACCGGTTCAGGCAGATCTATCCAGCGTGAACGCCCCGTGGTCACGTCGATACGGAGATAACGACCGTGGTAGCCGCCTGGCATGCGATCAACCTCCGGCATCTGCAGTGAGGAGCAACAACCGCGCCTCATTAGCCAATGGTTCGTCTAACTCGACAATGAATCGTTCGCCGTTGATTGAGAGCAAATAATGCGGAGATAAGCGATCTCCAATAAACAATTCTCCCAAAGAGGGATAGAGTTGACCAAGATGTCGCAACGCTTCTCGGGCGGTGGCCGCCTTCAGCGAACAGGAAGCCACTCCTGATTTAGCCCTCGCCAGACCGTAAAACTCGACGATCATTCCGCGGGAAATCCTCGTTCTGCCAATTGTTGCCGCACGAACGGATCGTGCAACAAGGCCACAAAAGCCTGAACCACAGGTCGTTGCTGCCGTTCTCGTGGAATTAAAAAATCGTAGCGTTCTTCTTGCAGCTCGTGGAAGGTCAGTCCCGCGGCCCGAGCGACTGGCTCTATCGCCACGCCCCAATCCGCACGCCCTTGAGCAACAGCAGCCACCACAGCATGATGCGACTTCGCTTCGCAGAGATACCCTGCGGGACGAGCCTCTCCAAGCAACCGATCGATCAGTAGTCGCGTACCACTTCCGCGATTCCGATTTACCATCACACATTCCGGATCGCGAATGGTCTTGTCGATCCTATCCTTTTCAAAGCGCTCGTCACCTCGGCGATGGACAATGCCTTGCCGGCGAATGTAGCCTGAGACCAGAACGATTTCTTCCGTGACGAACGGTTCGTTGTACCGATCACTGTACGGATCGAGCAAGTGAACGCCAGCGAGGTCGCACTCGCCACGCCGGACTGCTTCCAGCCCTCCTTGACTGCCAACGTTCAACACCTTGCTGGTCCAGCCCTGTTCGTGCAGCAATCCCAACAGAAAATCCAGGCCCGTGCAGTGACTACCAATGACCACGAGATCCGCTGGCTTGACTTTTTTGGCCAATAGTCGCACTTCGACAACGCTGCCAGCCTCCAAGTATTCGCGTTGTCGTGGAATGACAACAAAGCCATCGGCTCGAGCGAACGCCGTGACCGAGCCAGAGCCTTTCCCCATCGGATAGGCAACCACCTCGGACCGCGATTCGACAAGTCCGACAAGCAGGTACTCCGTGCGTCCCCGTTCGGAGTTGACGCGAAACGGTAGTCGAGCCGAGATGGTAGTTGTTGCTTCATCCTGTCGGCCTGCCCATCGGCGTAACACGGGAGCAAGAAATTCGTGAAAGGTGAAAATGGCCGAGGTCGGAAAACCAGGCAATACTGCCACAGGCAACGGTCGCCGAGATGGTCGATCGATCACCGCCAAGCACAACGGCTTTCCCGGCTTGAGAGCGATACCGTGTGCCACGATGCCTGGTTTGCCCAGCCGAGCGACAGCCCGATATGCCAGATCTCCTTCGCCCTTGGAAGTGCCCCCGGATAGCAAAACCATGTCGTACTCCAGGGCCAGTCGCAAGCCACGGTCAAGAGCTTCGTCGTCATCGGGAAAAATGCCTAGGGGAATCGGCTCACCGCCCAGTTCGCGGATACTGTCGGCGAGCATCGTGCTGTTGCTGTCATAAACACAACCAAGGCGGATCGGCTGTCCGGGTTGGAGTAGCTCATTTCCCGTTGAAAGAATGGCCACACGCGGTTGGCGAATGACCCGCACTTGAGCTACTCCCAAAGCGGCCAATACCGCAGTCTCGCGCGCTGATAACTGTTCTCCTCGCCGTAAGACGACTTCACCCTGACCTACGTCCGTGCCGGTAAAGGTCACGTTCGCTCCGGGCACCACAGGCCGACTTATGTTCAATTGGCCATCGCGAATCTCGGTATACTCGATCATCACCACGGCATCGGCCCCGCGCGGCAGCATCGCTCCCGTGGCGATCGAAGTGGCTGTTCCTGCCCGCAACGTTTCGTGCGGCTGTACCCCAGGACGCAGAATTTCCTGGTTCAATCGGAGAGTGCGCGGCGAATCCTCGGCACTGCCGAACGTATCCGCGGCCTGAACGGCAAAGCCGTCCACATTAGCTCGATCGAAAGCGGGAACGTCTATAGGGGCGAGTACATCCTCGGCCAAAATTCGGTCCAGAGTGCGCGAAATTAAGATTATCTCACTCTCTAAAGGAGATAAATCTAACGCCGCTCGAAACCGCCGTTCGGCCTCGTCGCGGTCGATGACCTCCAGAAATTGGGTTTGCTCGCGGGCACTCATGGTAAATCGTAGAGATAAACCGTGACACGATCTCCCACGGCATAGCCTTCGAGATCGCGAGGCACCAGGAGGAAGGCATCGGCGAGAGTGGTCGTACTTAATTGAGAAGCCCCCGAGACGGCGATCGGTTCAGCTTGGTCACCTCGAAGTCGCAAGCGAACATAATCGACTCTTCCCACAGCAGAGACGATCTTGCTGGCAAGCGTCACTTCCTGGGTGGGGTAGGGCAGTTCCGGCGAGCGTCCGCCCAAAACTCGCACGGCTCGACTGGCAAAAAGATCATACGCACACAGACAAGAGACAGGATTACCCGGCAGCAAAAACACCAGTTTGGCCCCAAGGAGACCAGCACCGGTTGGACTAGCGGGACGCAGAGCCAGGCCGTGAAACGCTAGCCGCCCTAATTCGGAGATTAGGGAGGGAGCATAGTCCTCTTTTCCAACCGACGAGCCACCGCAAATCAGTAACACATCGGCTGTGGCTTGTTCTAGAGCCGAGCGAATCGTGTCTCGATCATCTCTCAGAATGGGGCCAACGATCGGTTCACCGCCATCGCGAGTAATCAGTGCCGACAGCATTGGAGAGTTGCTATCGACAATGCGATGCCCCTGCGGTCGCGAACCAGCAGGAAGCAACTCATTGCCTGTGATGAGTACCGCGACTCGGGGCCGACGAACGACGTTCACTTCTGTCACGCCAATGGAAGCGAGCAATCCGAGGTCTTGCGGCCGTAACCGCCTTCCGACGGCCAGCACCTCTTGCCCCGGAGAAATATCCTCGCCCCGGCGTCCGATGTGCCGGCCTGGTGCAATCGGTTCGTGAATCCGAACGCGGTCTGTTCGCGCTTCTGTTTGCTCGACTGGTATCACCGCATCGGCACCGGAAGGCACCGGCGAGCCAGTCATAATGCGCACAGCTTGACCGGGCATAAGGTGACCCGAGTAGGGTTGTCCCGGTAACGATTCGCCGACGAGCGCCAATTCCAATGGATTGTACGGACTAGCTCCAAAAGTCTCCTCGGCTTGCACGGCATAGCCATCCATGGCCGCGCGATCAAATCCAGGGACGGCCACTGTAGCCACGACACTCTGGGCCAGCACCCGACCTACTGCTCGTGCTAGCGGAACAGTTTCGCCATCAAGTGGTTTGGCTTGGCGATCGATCCAGGCAAGAAGCTCAACAACTTCGGCCCGATCACGGAAGCCGCGCATGCGAGGATCAAAAAAACTAGCGGGAGTAGACATACTCTTATGTTAGCAGAGCCACGCCTAGCAGAAAACTCGCAGTAGGGCTGACCGTCCTCTGGCTGCAGCCAACCTAATAACCTCTTTTAAGATATTAAATATAGATAAATTGTTTTTTAGCAAGCATCTCTTCCGTTAGTGCAGAAGATTCCCTTGCCCCTGGTATAATCTACAACAATTTGATGAACCCTCAGGATCGGCTTGTGAGCCTGCTTCCTCGAGACTACAGTATCATCAACTGCCTTCATACTCCGCTGAGATCCTACCGATGTATCGACTTCTCCTCACCGCTTCCTTGCTGTTTCTCCTGCTCACTTTACCAAGTTTGTCGCAACAACAAGCTCCGCATGTCGTCGAGACAGACCCACTGACTCCAGAAAAGCAACGAGAAAAGTTTCGCCTGCCTGCAGGGTTTGAAATTCAACTCGTCGCTGCTGAGCCACAGATTTATAAGCCCATGAACCTGGCCTTCGACGATCAGGGGAGGCTGTGGGTAACCGATACGTTAGAGTATCCTTTTCCCGCCGAGCCAGGTGTAAAGCCACGCGATACCGTCAAAATTCTGAGCGACTTTGGACCTAATGGCCGGGCACGCAAGATCACCACGTTTGCCGATGGACTCAACATTCCGATTGGGGTGTTGCCGCTGCCCGGCGTCGCGCCGCGTGAGGCACTGGTGTTCGGAATTCCAAACATCTGGCGACTACAAGATCGCCTGGGAAGAGGAGGTGCCACTGATCGCTCGATAGCCTACGGCGAGTTCGGCTCACGGGACACTCACGGCATGACCAACGCTTTTTTGTATCATCTGGATGGCTGGGTTTATGCCTGTCATGGCTTCGCCAATCAATCCACGGTCAAGGGATCTGACAACCAGGCGATCACCATGCACTCGGGCAACACCTATCGGATGCGTCCAGACGGCTCACATCTAGAGCAGTTCACCTGGGGGCAAGTGAATCCCTTCGGCTTATCGATCGATCAATGGGGGTATGTCTACACTTCGGATTGTCACTCGGAACCGATCTATCAACTGATGCGAGGTGGTTATTATCCCAGTTTTGGCAAACCTCACGACGGCCTTGGCTTTGCCCCAACGATGTTTACCGGCTACAAAGGCTCGACCGCTGTCGCCGGCCTGATCCACTATGAGGCGGATGCTTTTCCTAAGAGCTATCGCAACAGTGCCTTTGTCGGCGATGTGATGACCAACGAAATCGTCGAGTTTCGCATCCGCTGGAATGGGGCCAGCCCGTCGGCGACGCAGCACACTTTTGTCGATTGTACGGATCGTTGGTTCCGTCCCGTGGACCTCAAGCTTGGCCCGGACGGTGCTTTGTATGTCGCGGATTTTTACAACCGGATCATCGGTCATTATGAAGTACCGCTCACACATCCGGGCCGCGATCGCGAACGGGGTCGAATTTGGCGGATCGTCTACAAGGGCAACGATGTTCGCCCCACTCCCGGACGAAGCGATTTCACCAAGGCGACGACCAACGATTTGGTTGCCGATCTGGGACATCCCAATGCTCTAATACGCCGTCAGGCTACCCATGAACTGGTTCGGCGCGGAGGAAATGTCGTAGTTGGTTCAGTGCGGCTCTGCGATCGGCCCGAAGCCCTGTATGTTCTGGAGAGGCTTGGCCAACTCGATGAAGCTAAGCTGAAACAAACCGCGAACAATTCCAGCGAACTGCTCCGCGTTCACGCCCAGCGCATTCTAGCGGAACGCAAAGTGTGGAAGAGTTGGGAACGAGATCTGGTCTTAGAGGGTCTCAAAGATGTTAGTCCACATGTGCGGCGAGTCAGCGCCGAGGCTTTGGGACTGCATCCTCATTCTGACCATGTGCCAGCATTGCTTGACTGTTGGCAATCGGTGCCCGCTAGCGACACGCACTTAACTCACACACTGCGAATCGCTCTGCGCCATCAATTACGCGATCCCGCCGCCTGGATGGTGGCGCGAAAATGCCTTTCTTCGCGCTCCACCGATCGAGACCGTTTGTTGCAGGTGTCTCTCGGTGTCCCCTCAACAGAAGCCGCGAAGTTTCTGTTGAATTCTTTGCCCGAAGTGGGACTAACCGGGAAAGAATCAGCCGAGCGATTACAGCACATTGCACGATATGGTGATGAACGCACTCGTAGTGAACTCATCGCCTTGGCAAGCCAGTCGGGAACGCCGATCCAGCAGGCAGGGCATTTTCGCGCGATGGAGCGCGGCTTGCAGCAAGCAGGGGTGCCTATTCGTGGAGCGATGCGCGACTGGGGTACGCAACTGACGCGAACACTTCTGGATTCCAAGCAATCTAACCAAGTGGTCCAGGGAATCGAGCTAACGCGGATACTAAAACTAGAAGAATCTCAGAATAAGATAGCGACTCTAGCCCGACAGGCAGATACAAATCATGGCACCCGAGTGGCCGCGCTTGACGCCCTCTTTGCCATTGACGCGAGCAAACATGCCATGACCTGTGGTGAAATTTTGACCGACACTAATCTGCCGATCGAATCGCGGGAACATGCGGCCCGATTGTTGGCCCAGGCGAATCAATCGCCGATGCGGGCGTTGCTCCTCGCAGCTCTACCAACAGCGACGGCACGGCTGCAAAACAGTATTGCCGTAGGTCTTGCCAGCAGTCCTGAAGGAGCCGAGGCTTTGCTTCAAGCCATCAGTAGTGGAAAAGCCTCGGCCCGTTTGTTACAAGAACAGGCCGTGGTATCACGACTTCAAGCGGCCAAGGTGACGAATTTGAAAGAGCGTCTAGAGAAACTCACCGCAGGACTGCCACCCGCCGACGCCAAATTGGCACAGCTTCTGGCCGCACGTCGTAGTAGTTTCTTGCGATCCAAACCCGATCTCCAACAAGGAGCAGCAGTCTTCGAGAAGCATTGCGCAATTTGTCATCAGGTTGCCGGAAAAGGGGCCAAGATAGGCCCTCAACTCGACGGCATTGGGCTGCGCGGTTTAGAGCGATTGCTGGAAGACACACTTGATCCGGGCCGAAACGTCGATGAAGCTTTTCGTCTAACACGGCTACAGCTTACTTCGGGCAAATCGGTCGAAGGGTTGTTCCTCCGCGAGGAGGGCGCGGTTCTGGTGCTAGCCGATAGCCAAGGTAAGGAAGTCCGTGTGCCGAAGGAAGATGTCGAAGAACGCTCAGTCTCGAACCTCTCTCCGATGCCCGCCAATCTCGCGGAGCAATTGACAGAGGCCGAATTTAACCATCTAATAGGATATTTATTATCGCTGAAACCCAGCAAGCCCTGACTACGGAGTTGCCGCGTGCTGACCCTGTTTCTCTTGTTGGTTGGAGGCTGGGTAGTTCTGGCATTATTGCTGACCGCCTGGTCGATGTACATCCAGGCCACCTGGTACACGGAACCCGCCACCGGGCTGGTCTGGCGCGGCCCGACAGCAGCCGTGGGGATCATGGCCGTAGTCGCACTGTGGATGATGCTCGACTTTGCCGCCCCGGGACGCTATCGCCCGTTTTGGGAGTTCAGTTCCACCGAAGAGTCGAAATTCTTCCCCGAGATCCGAGTGCCCAATCCCGGTAGCGGTAGGGAGGATGTCTACAAGCTGCGACCTGGCACACGCGGTGAGTATCGACTCGGTGGGCTGGCTTCCGGTCGGCAGCTTCCAACGCGCCCACCCGAGATTATCATCCTCGACGGCGCGGAAAAGTCGATTTTTAAGCCCGAACGTGACGAAAAAGGTAACTTTAAGCAACGCACCACCACAGCCTTTGGTCGAGAGACTAAACAGCCGCTTCGTTATGTGGATGAGCGAGGCCGGGTCATGTTGGAAGATTCGCTGGGACAACTGGCCACCTTTCGAGGAGGATGGTTTTTCGGCAACCTGTTTCTCAATGCTCTGCTTCTGATCGCGTTATTCGCCGCACTATGGTTGCTACTTCGCTTTCAGTGGCCGCACGCCCTAGGGCAGGCGGTGGTGTTGTGGTTGCTTTTGCTGTTATTTGCCCTACCGCCGTTGTTGACTCAGGTCGAAGAAGTGGCTCAGGAACGTGCGGCTGCCTCCTCGGAGTGACGTGACTCACTGAGAACCCGCCTGGCGTTCGACCTTCAGTCCCGGGATCGCTTTTTCCAGTTCCTCGACAGTTTCCTCGCTGACCCCCTCTCCCACAACAAGCAACAGATAACGAAGTTTGCTCAAACCGGAGAGTTTCTGGACTCCCGCGCTGGTCAGCTTGGTTCGCCACAGATCCAAAGTGTCAAGGTTGGACAATTTGACCAAAGCCTCAACACCGCGATCGGTAATGTTCGTGAACGCCAAGTTTAATTCTCGAAGATTGGTCAGTGGCGTAAGCTGGTCAAGATCCTCGTCACGAATCGGCGTTCGAGCGAGATTCAACCGTTGCAGATCGCTCAAAGGGGCAAGATGCCGCCCCGAAGTTCGCGTCCCTGCCAAATCGAGCGACGTTAGCTTCTTCAACCCATCGAGATGAATCAGCCCGTTGTCCGTGATCTTGGTGTCGCTGAGCATTAAATTTTGTAGGCCGACCAATTTTCCCACAGCGCGGAGACCGGCATCGCCTACCTCGGTTCCCGCCAGGTCGAGTAGCTGCAGGTGATTCAGCCCGACCAATTTCTCTAAGCCCGCATCGGTGATCTTCGTTCGCTCTAGCCCCAGGCTTCGTAGCGATGCGAGCTTGGCCAGTGACGACATGCCAACATCATCGACAGCCGTACTACGCAAGTCGAGGTCGGTCAGCCTCGAACAACTCGTCAAGGCGTCCAATCCCCGACTGGTTACCTTCGTACCATACAACAAGAGCGTTTCTAACGATGCCAACCGCGAGAGGTGAGCCAATCCTGCGTCACCAACCTGAGTATGGCGAAGTCGAAGCGTTTTTAACTCTTTTAAGTCCGAAAGATGGGCCATTCCTGCATCGCCGATGAAGGCGTTGTCCAGCTGCAACAGTTCCAGATGAGCTAACGAAGCCAACGGTGCCAATCCCGCATCATCGACCCGGCTTCCAATCAACGTGAGTCGGCGTAACTCAACTAGATCTTTGATTGGTTTCACCGACGAATTATCGAGATGACCACCCAACGTCAGTCCGATAACAGGCTTACCTGGCAGAGAAGCGCTGCGTTCGATGTTCATAATGAACGGATCGAGTTGCTTCAGCGCCGCCGCTTCATTTGGCTTGGTTGCCGTCTCTTTGGCCATCGGAGAGTCTGAGACATTTTGCTTGTTGTACTGAAGCAGCGTGATCAGCATCAGCAACCCAAATGCCACGATCACGATGGAGAAACCGATTACTGCTGTGCGATTCATGATAAGGTTTCATCATAGTGAGAATTGAGAGGAGCTGGAACCAGCAAGCATGCTATCGCCAAGTTCAGAGGGCAAAATGACCAGCGGAAGGCGAATCGGTGGCGTGGTGCTGTGCGGCGGTCGATCAAGTCGCATGGGCCGGCCAAAAGCCTGGCTCCCCGTGGGGCAGGAGACCATGCTAGCCCGCATAGTGCGTCTATTAAGCTCGGTGGTCTCACCAATCATTCTTGTCGCCGCTCCGAAACAATCACTACCTCCGCTTGAGATTCCCTGCGAGATCGTTCGTGATCCTGTAGGAGGGCGCGGCCCGCTAGAGGGCATAGCTCAAGGCCTTTCAACTCTCCAAGGGCGAGTTCAGGCCGCTTACGTTTCGTCCTGTGATGTTCCCTTGCTTCGCCCCAGATTTGTCGAACGCATGATTGCCCTTCTAGGGGAACACATGATCTGTATCCCGGAAGTGGATGGCTACTGTCATCCATTAGCTGCGGTTTATCAAGTCGAAGTAGCGGAACAAGCCAAGCAGTTGCTGCAAGCCGGTCTGTTTCGTCCGGTTTATCTGCTGGATCGCGTTCCATCCCGACGAGTGACACTCGATGAGTTTCGCGATGTGGATCCCCAAGCAGACTCGCTGCGCAACACCAATACGCCGCCAGACTATGAAGCCGTTCTGCGAACGCTAGGATTACATCCAGCCCAAAACGCACTTCAGCCAGGAAACGAATCGCACCAATAGACCGTTGGTCTTCCCCGGTTATGGAACCAGTTCCGCCTTCCTGGCTGCATCCGTATTCGATCTGGATTCAAAGCATCCAACGGTCCTACCGAGGTTTGGTGCGACTCACTCGGGTAGTCGAGAGTTGTTCGCCACGCGATTCCAGAGCGGTGGGGCAATCACTCTGAAGCGAACACCGACTGCAATTAGGATCGACCTCCCAACAATGACTCTCGGCAATTTCGCTGATCGCATCCGTGAACTGGACCCCCTTGGCTTTAGGAACGAGATGCTCCAGAGCGGCACGCGCGGATTCGGGATCCTCTATGCTAGAGTCAATCAAACCTAAACGACGGGCACAGCGTAGCGTAGCCGCATCGACAGGAATCGCATGGCCGCCTAGCGAACGTTGCACCACCCAAGATCCGACATATTCGTTCGCTGCTCCGTAGTTGGTCAATTTTTTGGCGGCCTGTTTGACTCCTTTTTTGTGCAGATCTTCTAACTCAAAGGCGAAGCGCTCCTCGAACACTTCTTGCAAAAATGCTACCAGGCGCTGCGCTCGCGTCTCGGCATCGGAAAGCCCAGCTAGTGCTTCTTCCAGCTCGCGAATAGTGCTAACTCGAATTTCGTTCCAGTCGAAAAAGCGAGTTTTGAGATTCTCAAAGGCGAGCTGGGCTTGAGCCAGGGTCGCGTTTTCACGGCACAAGGCGAAGATCACCTGCTCCAGGACCGGCAAATTGGCACAAACGGACTCCTCCTTACTGCTTTTTCCTCGGGAATCAGTTCCCGAATTAGCGACCGCCAGCAGTTGGTTCAGAGTACGTTGTTTGTTCGTCGTAGTTGCCATGGGGACTCCTTTTTAGCTTTCCTCAACGGCCGCCGATCCATCGGACGGCTCGGTCGACTGTGGCTCCTCCTCAGTCGACTCGGTGGCCTGAGAGGATTGAGCCAACGCCTCGTGAATGAGTCGGGCCACCTCCAGGCTCTTCTTCACCCCCTCGTCTAGAACAAACGTGACATGAGGGGTATAACGAGTTTGCAAACGATCGGCAATCTTCGACTGAAGAAATCCCGTCGCATGCTTTAACCCGTGCATCGACAACTGCTGCTCTTTCTCTGTCCCCATGATCGAAACGTAGATCTTCGCGTGCTGCAGATCTCCAGATACTTCTGCCCGGGTCACGGTAACCTGCTTGACGCGCGGATCGCGTAGCTCAAAAAGAATCGTCTCGCTGGCCACCTCGCGGATCGCTTCAGCTACTCGTGCTAGTCGGTGCGTTTTCATGGTTCGTTTCCCATCTACCGCGCGGAGGAATTACTCTAAATCCATTTCATAGTCGACAAATTCGGCGACGGGATGAGATCGCAGAGCCGACAGGATTTGCTCAAATGCCGTCTTGATGTGTGAGGCAGCATTGCTGACCATGGCTAATCCCAAAACCACCAGTTTGCGATCCTCCTCGGCATCCACTTCGGCGATCGAGACGTTGAAGGCGTTTTGCAATCGATCCTTGATCGAACGAACGATCTGACGCTTGTCTTTGAGCGAGCGCGATTCTCGAACAATCAACCGAACACGTAGTGAGCCTACATTCATAATACTCTGGAGACCAGAATCTGGTCAGCGGGAATCTAGCGAGAGCAAACGCACATTTGCTCTCGCTAGAGAGGTAGTAAAGAGGAAGGTCAGGACAGCGTTCGCTGTACCTGTTCGACCTTGAAACATTCAATAGTATCGCCGACTTTGACGTCATCGTAGCCGGCTATTTTCAGACCACATTCAAATCCTTCGCGCACTTCACGCACGTCATCCTTGAAGCGTTTGAGCGATTCCAAACCAACGAATCGATCGGGCGGCGGATAGACCACAACACCACCACGAATGACGCGGACCTTGGCCGAACGATCGATCACTCCTTGAGTGACAAAACAGCCAGCAATGTTACCAACGCGACTGATCTTGAACGTTTCGCGAACATTAGCTCGCCCCAGATGAACAATCTCTTCGCGTGGTTTGAGCTTGCCTTCTAGAGCAGCGCGAATGTCATCCGCCAGTTTGTAGATGATGTCGTACTCGCGCAATTGGACTCCGCGTTCCTCGGCCAGGGCCAGGGCATCATTATCAGGCACGACGTTGAAGCCGACAATAATCGTGTCCTCAGGTGAAGTCAGAGCGAGCTGCACATCGCTGACATTGATTCCGCCGATCCCGGTATGCAGTACGCGAACTCGGACTTCTTCGTGGTGCAATTTCTCCAATTCGTTGCGGATCGCTTCGATCGAACCACGTGCATCGGCCTTGACAATCACTTTCAACTCGGCGATCTTGGAATCCTTGAGACTTTCCAAGGTAACCGGCATACGCGACTTCAACGATTTCTCGCGTTGCTTCGCTTTGCGTTCGGCGGCGATCTCAGCAGCGGTCGACAAGTCCGGCACAACGTGGAAGGTATCGTCGGCGTTGGGCACCTCGTCTAAACCAAGAATACGTACCGGCACACTAGGACCGGCCGATTCGATTACTCGTCCGAGATCGTCGAACATCTTGCGAACGCTGCCATACGTTGCCCCGCAGAGAACGACATCGCCTGGTTTGAGGGTGCCATTCTGGACCAACAACGTCGCTTGAACACCTTCTTTTTCAGATAAATGCGCTTCTAAACAGGTTCCCGACGCCGGCTTGTTGGGGTTAGCCTTCAAATCCGCCAACTCTGCTACGACCGAAAGTTGATCGAGGAGATCATCGATCCCCTTGCCGATCTTTGCACTGGTATGTACAAACGGGACGTCGCCGCCCATCGTGTCGGGAATTAACCCCAACGACATGAGCATTTGTTCTGTCTTACGGATATTGGCATCGGGTAAATCCACTTTGTTGATCGCGACAACAATGTTTACCTCAGCCGCCTTGGCGTGGCTGATCGCCTCTTCAGTTTGAGGCATGACCCCATCGTTGGCCGCTACCACGATGACCGCGATGTCAGTGACGTTGGCCCCACGGGCACGCATTTTGGTAAATGCTTCGTGGCCAGGAGTGTCGAGAAAGGTGATCGGTTTTCCGTCCTTCTCCACTCGCCAAGCGCGGATGACCTGAGTGATCCCCCCCGCTTCCGTCGAAACAACGTCCGACTTCAACCCATACGTCTCGCGAATCCGATCCAACAACGAGGTTTTGCCATGATCGACATGGCCCATGATGGTAACAATAGGAGCGCGAGGTTGCAGTTCCTCGGGGTTATCGGCTAGTTCATGGAAAGCAATGAGATCGCCCTCCGCGTCCGCCGCACGCTTGATCTCCAGCTCCTTGCCGAAGTCAAGAGCCACCAGTTCCGCGACATCAGTATCGATGACGGAATTGATATTCGTTGTCGGAGCCAAGCCATGCGCAAGGAGTTTGAACAGAACCTCGCCCGCTTTTCGCCCGATTGCTTCGGAGAGCGAACGAACCGTAATCGGTGGGCTGATCGGAATTTTGCCGATCCGATCAACCGTTGGAGGCTGCTTGGGTAAACGACGTCGAGGATCTTTGCGATGACGCGGACTCTCATCATCGAGAACAGTTACCTTGCCACCGCGAATATCGACTCCGACCTGGGCTTTGCGGCGCGCTTGTCGTTCGCTACGCTCTTTGTGGCGATCGGCACGCCCGGCGACTCCTCCAGAGCCTGAGATCGACTTGCGCCCACGAACTCGACCGTCTTCCTCATCGAAAAATTCGTTGTCGATCGAATGGGGAATTCCCCCAGAAGTTCCTCCAGGCGGCGATTGTTGCTGCTTGCGAATTCGCTCTTCGATCTCTCGAACGGAGATGTTACTACCACGTCCTTCGAGTCCAGCAAGCGTAGCGGCATCGATGTTCGCAATTTTTCGCGGGCCGGCTGGCTGCTGAGTCGCTGGCTTGGGCTGCTCAGGCGGTTTCGGCGTTCGCTGCTGCGAAGTGGCTATGCGAAACTGCTGACCCGGGCGGGGCTGCCCCGGACGAGGAGGCCGTTGTCCGGTTCCTCCCTGTCCTCCGCCTCCTCCCTGTCCCCCTCCTGGACGAGGTCCAGAGCCGCCCAGATTGCGAATAGGAGGACGATTGCCAACTGGCATCGATCCAGCCGGCCGCTGAGCAGTGGGAGTCAGCGCAGTGGAAACCGGTGGAGTGCTAGCCGGTGGGGTAGAGGCCGACGGAGTAGGAGTCGGCGGAGTAGAAATCGACGGAGTAGGAGCCGCTGATGTCGAACTCGCCGCAGGACGCACAGGCTCCCCTGATTTGGCCGGTGGTGGCGTCGAGGGCGGCGGCGTAGCCGTCGATTCGGTCTTGGCCGCAGGTACAACCGGATTTGCAGATGGGATAATAGGTTTCTCCGTGGGAACAGAAGCGGCTCCAGAAGCAGCTGGAGCAGAGGGCATTTCTGGTTTTACTGGTTGTTTGGGCAAAGTAGTTGGTGCAGAGGGCACGGTCACCGGGGGAGCCGGAGCAACCGGAGTGTCACTCGCTACTCCTGGAGCTGGTGGTTCAGGTTTAGCCAGTGGTGAAGCAGCAGTAGAAGAGGGCGTTGTTTCGACGACTGACTTCGCGGCCGTCCTAGCAGCAGGCACCGAGGGTTCCGGTTTTGGCTCGGGCTTGGGGGGAATGTTTTTGGGCTTTCCGTCCAGATTAACTAGTTTACGAACCGGGGGCGGCACTACCGGTGCTGCAGGTGGCGGCGGAACCTCAGCCTTGGCCTGGGCTTTTGTCGCTCCACGCTTGACCAGCTGCAGGATTTGCTCGCGTGTTTCCGGTTCAATCGTACTAAGCTGATTTTTCACATCGAGACCATGTTGTTGGCAGAGCACCAACAAATCTTTTGTCTCCATGCCCAACTCGCGTGCTAGCGCGAAGATGCGCACCTTTTCTTTCTTCTGCTGCTGCAAGCGGCACTCCCCGTGGTCAGATCGTCAAAACATAAGAATTCCCCCGCCAACGTAGGTTTGCTTCAGGGGGTCAACCAATTTCCATACTTCTATTCTACCTAAGTCGCCATTTAGGAAAAGAGATCCTGTCGAACAACCTGCATTCTCAGGTATCGATTGATCGCTCATCCAGATTCTGGCCCGATTCTTCTATTGGACTTTCCGTTTCCTGCTGATTCTCGTCGCAAGCGTCCTGTGGCGTTTCATAAGCTCCAAGCGGAGGCTCAACTTGGCGTTCCGGTTCGGATTCTTCGGTTCTCTGGTCGCTTACCTCTGCTTGTTCGCTCTGTTCTTCGATAGGCTCAACCGCTGCTGTCTCTTCGGTGGTATCCGACGACTGCAACTCCTCATCTTTCTTGAACAAGCTATCAAGCCGTTCCTCCGCAGTGGGCTTGGTCACCGGAGCGAGAACCGGAGCTTCGCGAGTCGGTTTGGGGGTCTTAGGCGCTCGTTCAGCCTCCTGCGAAGCCTCATCGGCGTAAGCGATCATCTCGGCTGCCGACTCTTCGTCAATCCCACCCATTTCGCTGAGTTCTGCGGGCGTCAGAACTGCAATATCCTCGAAGGACAGGAATCCTTGCTCGATCAATGCCTCGACCAATTCGGGCTGCACTCCTGGCATTTCCATGAACTGGCTCTCGGCCTTCTCAATGGCAGCTCCCAGTTCATCGGCAGTCATAATCTCGATGTCCCAGTCCACCAGTTTCGAGGCCAAGCGAACATTCTGCCCGCGTCGACCGATCGCTAAGGACAGCTGATCCTCTTTGACCAGAACAATCGCTCGCTGAAGCATTTCATAGAGAAACACTTCTTCCACTGTTGCCGGTTGTAAGGCGTTCTGAATCAGCACTTGGAGAGAATCGTTCCAGCGAACAATATCGATGCGTTCTACCCCGCCCAGTTCCTCGACGATATTCTTGATCCGGCTTCCGCGAACTCCGACGCAGGCTCCGACACAGTCGACACGGCTATCGATGGAACTGACCGCCACCTTGGTTCGATAGCCCGCTTCGCGAGCCACTCGCTCGATCTTGATCGTACGATCCTCGATTTCGGGAATCTCTCGCTCAAACAACCGGCGGACAAAATCCGGACTGGTACGGGAGAGAATTACCTTCACGCGATGCCCGCTCTTTTTGACGTCGAGAACCAAGGCACGAATTTTTTCACCGATGTGGTGCGTCTCCCCCGGAATCTGTTCACTGCGTGGCAGAATTGCTTCGGTCTTGCCGATCGAGACAATCGCCGCTCCGCCTTCCATGCGTTGGACAACGCCCGGCTGAGCCAGCAATTGACCTTTTTGTTTTTCTAGATCGACCATCAAGCTGGCCGATTCTTCCTCTCGAAACAGCTGGATCATTTGCTGTTTCGCCGCCTGCGCTGCAATACGGCCAAGCACTCCGGAATGCGGATCGATCAGCTTGTCGCCTTTGCGAGCCGTGATCGTACCCCGTTGACGATCAATTTCGATGAGTACATCCTCATCATCGCCGTAGTGTTTACCGATCGCCAGTCGGATCGCGCGTTCGATGGCCGTGAAGGCGGTTTCCCGATGAATTCCCTTTTCGCGTTCCAGTTGGTCGAGAACGCGCAACAGATCCTGGCCTACTCGGCTCTTATCGTTCTGAATAGCACTCATGATAGTCTCGAAGCCTGTAAGATGTCGCGAGTCCTTTCAACCAACAAAAACAGGTGGGACAAATCCCACCTGGCTGCGATTTCGAAGCCTGGCGCGGGCAGTTCTGGCCCTGACCAAGTACCTGCCCTGTGTCCGCATCCGAACCCAAGCGAAGGACTTGTCTCCACTACGCCCCATCGTCCCTCATTCTATCTGTCGTATTGCACCCGTTGGATGAAGTCGAGGTTTGCCCATCGACTCACCGTCGCAGTTCTGGATGCCCGAAGAAGATTCAGCGGAGCGTCAATCTGAACTAACTGGCCTGGCCTTGTTCCAATCGCAAGCAATCTGGTTGACCAAGCTCAGCGATTCGTCAGGTTCGTGCATGACTAGAATCTATTGTGGCGCTGAATCGCTTTCGGAGCAAGAGCAAGACTTCACTTATTTGCCGATACTCGATACTCCTCTAGTCTAGCTCGCGATCGAGGCATGGCTCATCGAGTTGCTGTCTTGAGCATCCTCTGCTTACCGTCGTCGATTGTCGAATTCCATCAACTCAGGGTGATCGTTCCCATTCATTTGGAATACCCTTCAACTCTTGGAAACAATATTTTGGCCGAGGTAGACAAAAGACGAGGAACGAAGACTTTCTAAGAAAATTCTCTGTCCGCCAACTGAGACGAACACGATGAAAGGGGTGTCACGCCGAGATGTTTGCTGAGGACAATGAGGCCCAAGGCGCTATAGGTGGTCAAAGACGATCCCGTCTCGGCGAGACACTCTTTTTTATTCCGTCGTCTGCCGCTGGTAGATCCAAGCGCGAATGAATCGTACCGTTTGCTCGATCACATCGACCGAGAACAAAACAACTAAAGGAGAATTCATCAGAATTCGAGCATCAGCCTCACGGGACTCACTGCACCGAAAAGGATTCTCCTGCAGGGCCCGATCCACTGCCAACATAGCGAGTTCAATCCGCGAACGCATCAGGCCATCCGCTTGTTTCCAGGCCTGAATGACTTCAGCCATAGCCGAGAGCGGTTTTTCGACGCTGTACATCGCAATTCTCGATCACCGGAATGAAGATTTGCCCTAGGTATTGTCGCAATTCCGCATCCCCTGGGAAAGTAAAAACTGAGCCTGAGCAAAAAAACAAGCAAGGCGATTACGTAATGAATCACCTTGCCTGCAGTGATTGGTACTTCTGCAAAAGCGAAATACCAGATCGATTAAGTTTGAGATACTAGAGTGATCTGGACCCCTAGTTGAACTCCTCGACCGTGAGTGGGACCGACGTCGGTTCGAACTCCGTCCGACGACGCCGATACCGCACCCAGGCAGAAAGAGCCATTCCGCCTCCCACCAATCCCGTGAGTAAAGTGGTCGGTTCGGGAACAACGGGAGGGTTGTCGATGGGGAAAATCGGAGTATCGCTGGCCGGCTTCACATAATCGGTCAGCTTCGTCGGCACTTGTACCACGAGCGGAATCGTGGTCTTTGGTGCGGGAATACGAGCTTTCGGTGGAGCCGGTTTGCGATAGTTCGAGGGGGGGCCAGCGACCATCGTCACCATCATCACATGCACCTGTCGAAGGACGGCACGAATCGATTCAGGGATAGCTAGTGTGTCGTCGTCCACTACTTCTTCAACCGGGCAGGGCTTAGTGGCTACGGGATTAGCCTCGGGCTGCTTCGCTCGGGCCATGTCATCTCCCCACGCTAGGATGGGGTTGCTGAGGAGTACAACCACCCCTGTTAACAGCAGGGAGAGTTGTAACCTACCTCCGCACCGGGGAATTTGCATACCCCAGGACTCCTTTCCTAAAGACCAATCCGCCTCATTTTAGTCCGTTCAGTCCTCGCTTTCCCTGGTGCCACATTGGAACGGGAGTCAGTTTGTACCAGTTCTCCGCTTGGCAGTGAAGGCCAACTCCAAAGGGGTGAGTAATTCGCGAGTCAACGGCCCGGTTTGCTGGATTTTGTTGGTTTCTCTCGAACATAGACCGCACTAACTTCGCCGTAGGTTTCGCCGTTAATGTCGTCGGGGTGTAGGTGTCGAATGAGCGGCAACTTACCGAGCTTACTCGACCAGGAACCATCAGGGAGTTGTCGGGCACAATGGGTCGGCTCCAAATCGCCAAACTCCGTGCGGCGCGCGTACAACACAAGTTTGTCGTAACCGGCCACTGGATCCAGATTGATGCGAGGTAGACGTTTGTAACCGTAGTAATTGAACAAAGCATCGAAGTCACTAATGGTCACTGCCTCGCCATTCGACTTAGGCCAGATCCAACGATCGTTGAACCCCAACGCCCAGGCGATGCAGTTATAGCTGGGAGAGGCCGGAGCAAGTACTTCAAACTCATCTCCCAGTCGCGGAAAAGAACTGCGTTCGGCTGAGGTCTGAAGATGCGACCGCTCCGTAGAGTTGAGCATCGTATCGAGCGGCTTCTTCCGCGGATCGTCCCAACGACCCGGTCGGACCAAATGCCATTTCTCCGTTCGGCGATTCCAGGCGTACATCCCCCAGTAATACAAGCGAATGCTCAATTTGCGGGAACGGTCATATAGCTCGACATAGTGTTCGTTGCGATCCAGCTCGAGGTACTCGAACGACTCATTAGGATTTTTTTCCTCCCAAATGTTATCTTTTATCTTGCGGAAAGCTCCATTGGAGTAGAACCAGCCGTTCCGTTGCGCCGCGATTCCGGAGGGCGGCTTGATCGTATCCGCGTTGGAGACTTGCCCAACTAAGACTAACAGACATGAAACCATTGCGCCGCGCAGCATGATGTGGCTCTCCCATTGAGCTAAACCGTCACGGGAGGGCTTCCCTACGCTTGAGAACCGATCTTCCGGGATCAGTCTGAGTTGAGAACCATTCAAGCAAGTTCGTTACTCGGTTTCCAGCAAAAGTTCAGGGAGAACCGCTATCACAACAAGAACTATTTCTATCTTTTAACTATTCACAAAAGCGAAGAAACGAGACTAGTTCACCAGCGAGTTGGAGTACGCCTCAAGAAGCGTGTAGTGGCAGCGGGGTGGAAGTTCGTTCGCAGGCTAAAGCCTGCGGCTACCAGGGGAAAGCGCTTACGGTAGCCGCGGACTTTAGTCCGCGCTTGACTTACCCAGGCGGAAGCCTGCGGCTACCAGCTACTCCGCATTTTCCCAGGCTTTAGCCGGCGATCTGCTTGACCATCTTGCGACGCGATCTAGTCAGAAAGCAGTTGCCAATTAAACCGTTTCGGAAGTGACGAGCGGTTGTCAGCGATGCGAATCAGGACGGATCACGCGGCCTGCGCCGATCGTAGGGAAAAGGAAGGGTTTTTTTCTGGGCAAGCGGCCCGTGCCGGCTTGTACGTCGGCTTCTAGAATGTTGCAATCGTGTGGTGTTCCTCGCGACACTTGCGGGGCCCTTGGTGCTCGCCCGTGATCGCTTGTGCAACCTGGTGGACTTCATGATTGCGGTGAAAGGGATCTTCATGGAGAAGATTATGTGCTTCGCTTCCATGGGGGTTGCCGGCCTTCTGTTGCTCTTGTTCATTCTCGACATTCCGTTGGGAATTCCCTTCGGAGGCGCGAGCGTTGTCGTGAATGTATTCGGGATTCTGGTCAGCGCTGCGGTGCTGTACCTGGCCTATGACGCCTATAAAGATCTTCGTTAGGCCTGCGCCAGTTCACACATTGCCTTGAGCACCCCCTCGGTCGTGTATTCCGATGCCTCGCCCGCTACGGGCAACCCGGTTGAGCGAATGGCCGCGCTGGTTCTTGGACTGATACTCACCAGCTTGGTTCGCCCCTGTTCGATCCATCGGCGGGACTCCGAGGGGAGCTGCCTCAACAGAGCCAAGGCGATGTTGCTGCTGGTGAGACTAATGAAATCGATTTCGCCTTGCTGCATTGCCAGCAGCAGTTCGTGGTCTGATTCCAAAGTTGCGTCGTGTTGTGAATAGACCGCGACCTGAGTAACGCTCGCAACCTGAGAGAGTTCTTCACGCAGCAGCTCCAGCCCTCGATCAGCGCGAGCCAGCAACAGTCGTTTGCCTCCGACCCGTGGCAATAATGCAGCTGCCAATGACTCGGAATTAAATTGCTCCGGAAGCAGATCTGGTTGCAGATGAAACTTTCGGAGCGCTTCCGCGGTCGCTGTGCCGATGACTGCGAGCTGACAATGGCCCAAGGCTCGCAGATCTCGTCCTAGATGGCGAAGTCGATCGAAGAAGTAGCGCACGCCATTGACACTGGTGAACACCACCCAATCGAAGTTCGCTAGTTGCCGGATCGCCTGATCGACCAGCGACCAGTCATTCGGAGGGCTGATCTGAACTGTCGGCAAAACTAATGCTTCGCCGCCGAGCGCCTCGATCCGCTGCACCATGTCTTGACATTGGTCGCGTGGTCGTGTGACCAGTACTCGCTTGCCGAATAACGGGCGTGATTCAAACCAGCGCATCTGCTCGCGAAGAGACACGATCGAACCAATCACGATCAACGCTGGAGCCTGAACCCCTGCTTCCATCGCCGTTCGTGGCAATTGTTCCAGGGTCGCTGTCAGCGTCCGTTGTCTGGAGGTTGTTCCGCGTTCCACAACGGCCGCCGGAGTATTGGCCGGCTTGCCTTGTTCGATCAGCGAGCCGACCAGTTGTTCCAGACGAGCCAGCCCCATGTAGAAAACCAGCGTGCCAGGGAATCGAGCCAAGGCCGACCAGTCCAACAGACTGTCTGATTTTTCCGGTTGCTCATGCCCCGTGACCAGGGCCACCGCACTAGCATGCTGACGATGCGTCAATGGAAAGCCGGCGCAGGAAGCAATCCCCAGCGCCGCGGTGACTCCAGGCACGATCTCGAAGGCGAGGCCTGCTTCACACAAGGCCTGGGCTTCTTCGCCTCCGCGTCCGAAAATCATCGGATCGCCGCCCTTGAGCCGAACCACCCGCCGCCCTTGTCGAGCCTGATCGATCAAAGTTTGTTGGATCAACGGCAGACGTGCAGCATGGCAAGGGCCAAGCTCCTCCACACACTTCCGTTCCGCCGTCTCTGGGGCATAAGCGAGTATCCGTTCCGACACCAGACGATCGTAAAGCACGAACTCCGCCTGCTGTAAGCACTCGATGCCGCGTAAGGTGATGAGGCCTGGATGTCCCGGACCAGCTCCAACCAGGGCCACACGAGAAACCTCATACGCCGCTTGCATACGCCCCCGTCTCGCTCAAACCTCGATGAGTTCATCCGACGACAGACTCTCATCCTCATCCATCGATTGGCGAGGCGAAAGGTACATCAAAAAGATGCCGCACTCGTACAGTAGCCCCATAGGCACCCAGAGAAAAAGCATGCTGAAGGCATCGACCGACGGAGTGATCATTGCTGCAAACACCGACATGGCAAACCAGGCATAACGACGTCCGCCAGCAAAGGTCTCAGGCTGGACCAAACCGATGCGATTAAGGAACAACATGACCATCGGCGTTTGGAACGAGAGGCCAAAGACAACCGGCATCCAGATAGCGAAGCCGAGCCAGTCGTTCAGGCGAATGTCGGGTTTAAACCCCAGCCATTCGTTAAACCAAAGTAGTGCTTCCAACGCTTTGGGAATGACAAACAACTCGCAGATCACCACGCCGATCAGAAACAGTCCCACACTGAAAGGCAGATAGACATGAACTAACCGTTTCTCTTCGGGATACAATCCAGCAGCGACGAACAACCAGATTTCCCAGAAGATCATTGGACTTCCGAGTACAAAGCCGCACACCAGACAGACCTTGAACCAGACAAAAAACGCCTCCTCGGCGCGGAGAGTGGTCGGTGAATCGATTTGCAGAATTTCACGGACAGAACCAACGGTGTCGGCGGCGAAGAAGAGCGGGTTTTCCACACTCATCCACACGCCGACCAACTCTTTGTCCTTGTTGGTATCGAGAATTTTTTTGGTTGGGCCATCAAAGTCGGCCAACAGAGACGAGGTTTGCGCGGAGTCTGTCTTGCCTAGAAGAAATCTTTCCCACCATGTCGGAGGGGTTTTCTCTGCTTCTTGTTGTTCGGCCGATTGAATCACCGGTCGGGCCATCTCCGGTTCAACGCCCTTGGCGATGGCTTGGAGCTGCTCACGCACGAAAAAGACGCGACGAAACTCGGTGGGTTTGGTCAATTTGGCCAGTTCTTCACGTTTCTCCGCGAGCACCGTGTCCAGGCGTTTGTCATAGAACCGATCCAGTTGAGCCTTCACGGGAGCGGTGATAAAGTTCATCACCGTCTTGCCCAGAAAAAAGCTCACAAACAGAGCAAGGAGAAACCATTTGATGGCACGCCATAGATGGGTTCGTAACTCCTCGATGTGATCCCCGAAGCTCATCCGTGTGTCGGCGAAATAATCGTCGGGGTCGCGTGACTGGCCGTTACTCATCGTCATTCCTGTGGAGGCGCAGGCAGGCACGGCGTTGAGACCGGCCCGGATTGCGTCCTCCGGGAAACAACCGGAGGAGAAGGTAGGACGTGGAACTCGCCACGCCGGCATTTATCCTAGCAAACCTGTGCAACAGGCTCAAGCGGGCCGACTCCGCAACGAACAGACTTACAGAGTTGTATTCCCCCTTCTGAGCAGTGATAATCTATTGTCACTTCACTGCACTTATGCTTCTCAACCCCCTCGGAGAGGATGTTCCATGAGCTTGTTTGAATGGCTGGGTGAGTCGTACAACCCTGGTCCAACTGGCACGGTCGATGTCGGGTATCGCAGTCGTCCTGATCGCTCTCGATTAGCAGTGCTAGTTTGTCTGGTCCTCACCCTGATATTGCTCGGAATTTGGGTCTACTTCATTCTCGGCATTTGCCAGGTCACTAGCCCGACTGGCTTGATTGGCCTAGCTCTGGGTACTCTTCTCTATCTCGTGCTGGGCTACACGATTCACCCACAACCGGATATGTCGAACATCGGCTGGATGGGCGGATTGATGGATCATCCCTTCCGCTATTCCGATGACGTGAACCGCTTTTTGATTTTTCTGGTCATCTTTCTCTGGCCAGGACGATTCATGGCGGAATCGATTGTCGATACAGGTTCATTACTAATGCATGTGCGTGAGCATGAGAAACCTCGACGAAGGCGAGTTTAGGAGATAGGCAGTTGGGTATTGGTTGAATCGTGTTCGTTCTCCCCTCTCCCCAGCAGAGAGAGAAGCTGGGGGATAAAGGGGAATTCCCCTCACCCCTAACCCCTCTCCCTTGTGGGGAGAGGGAACCCAACTCACCGGCTCTCAACTGCGCCACTCCTTAGACTTGGTTGGGACTACTCTTGGATTGAGCCTCATCGAACGCTTCAGGGAGGAGCAAAGGGTATACAACCATTCTTAGCCCCAAGTGAGGCGGAACGTGATCGATTACTTTCGTCTACTCTTTGACACGACCGATTTTCCAGCACGCTGGTATTGTGGCAACTGGTCCGTGTCACATGGTTGGCTGCACATCATCTCGGATCTAGGGATCGCTGGAGCTTATTTTACTATTCCCTGTTTGTTGGCCTACTTCGTCATTCGTCGATCCGACGTTCCGTTTCCACCGATTTTTTGGCTATTCGCGATGTTTATTTTCTCTTGTGGGATTGGACACGCGATCGAGGCCACGCTGTTCTGGCAACCCTGGTATCGCTTCTCGGGGTTGGCAAAGTTTGTGACAGCGGTAGTCTCCTGGGCCACGGTGTTCGCCATGATTCCGCTTATTCCCAAGGCGTTGGCACTTCCCGGATTGGCCGCGGTCAATCAACAGCTTCGCCGAGAAATTGTTCGTCGCGAAAAAGCTGAGGAGCAGCGCCGGCAGATTGAGGCCAAGATGCAGCAAGCTCAGAAACTGGAGAGTCTAGGCGTCCTCGCCGGTGGGATCGCTCATGATTTCAACAATCTCTTGACCAGTATTCTCGGCTATGCGGACCTCGCTCGAAAAGAGTTGCCCCAAAACTCCGCCGTTCAACCGATGCTCGAGCAGATCCTCTTCGGTGCCAAGCGTGCAGCTGAGTTGACCAACCAGATGCTGGCCTACTCGGGCAAAGGTCATTTTATAGTGCAACCGATCAACCTGGCCGAACTGGTCGAGTCGATGCAGCGTTTTTTGCGCATTTCCATCTCGAAAAAGTGCGCTATGTCGCATCATACCACTCCTAATCTTCCGCTCATCGAGGCTGACATCTCCCAAATGCGGCAAGTGGTTCTCAATCTGATCCTCAATGCGGCGGAAGCAATCGGCGATCGAGAAGGAACCATCACCATCAGCACTGGATCGCGTTTCTTCGATCGGGAGGCTTTGGCCGAATCCTATCTAGACGAACATCTTCCCGGAGGCGAATACGTCTATCTCGAAGTGATCGACGATGGCTGCGGCATGTCCCAAGCCACGCTGCGAAGAATCTTCGATCCGTTTTACAGCACGAAGTTCATGGGCCGAGGTCTGGGTCTAGCCGCCGTGCTGGGCATTGTGCGGGGACATCATGGGGCCATTCAGGTCGAGAGCGAAGAAGGCAAAGGAACCACCTTTCGCATTTTGCTCCCGGCGTGCAGTCAGTCTATTGCTAGCAGTTCCACGGTGGCGGTGAAAGCTCCCGTTCGATCCACTCGTGGACAAGTCTTAGTGATCGAAGACGAAGAACCGATTCGCCTTCTGGTTCGGGAGATGTTCACTCTGCTCGGTTGGCAAACAGACCTAGCCGTTGATGGCCGAGATGGAGTGAACCGATTCTGCCAAAATCCCGACTTTTACGATCTGGTTTTGCTTGATCTAACCATGCCTAACCTAGACGGAACAGAGGTTCTCCGAGAACTTCGAACCATCCGTGCTGAGGTGCCTGTCATTCTGATGAGTGGCTACACCGAGCAAGTGATCCAAGAGCGATTTGAAACTGGATCGCTGGCCGGATTCTTACAAAAACCGTTTCGCTTCGAGGACTTAAGCGAACTGATACGTCAAGTCGTCAAGCGACCGAGGAAAACTTGAGGTTGGCCCATCTATTCCGCCTCGTCGATGAGCCATCGAAGGCGAGTGTCTCCAAGGACGTTTTGTAGTTGCCTGGTCCATTGCCAGGCCGTCTGCTCGGTTTCGTCGCGTAAAGTGATGGTCACTTCGCGTGGCAGTAGCAAAGGAATGAGTTGCGGTATGTCCAGTACTGTCAGCACGTTGAGCAGTGTCGGTCCCGTGCGATGCGAAGTAGGGGGATAACGAAGCTCGATTCGAGAGATGTTCGGCTCGAACAAGGCGGCATAGGCCGCGAGAATTCCCATCGGGCCGGTACCGCGCACGGTCAACGGAAGTTGACTCGTCTCCGCTTGCAGACACTGCACAGCTCGGCGAATGTCCCAGATCTGTTGGCCTTCTAGCGTCTGCCCTAGAAGATAGAAGCGTCGACGAACATGATGATCGAATGATCCCTTCGGACCAGGGGTCTTCTTCCAGCGAGTACGTCCGACATCACGAGGAGTAACGATAGCGTAGGCCCACTGCTGCTGTTGCAGAGTCTGACGCAATTGATGGAAACGGCCTGCGTTCTGAGCGGGATAGGGTCGTGGAGCCGGGTTGCCTCCAGAGTACAGCACGTCACGAAAAGCTGGACCGAGATCAGCGACCCATTCCAACCAGCCGGATTCATCAACCACCGTAGCGACGATTTCTTTGGGCGTTTTGGTCTCCGTTGCTTGTACCAACCAAACCCGAAGCGGAACCTCTTCCTCGCTGACAAAGTCCCAGGCCTGCACCCGAATGCCGTCGTGCGTGACTGCCGGTATCAGACGCGAGTTCAGCTCCGGAGGACGCTGAGGCCAGCCTCGGAAAACACGTTCCACCAGTGCTTGTTTTAGCTCAGAGGCCTTACCACTCCACCAAGCACGGGCCACGGGCGCGGCAGCGGGAATTTCATGTCGAGCTGGTCGACGAAAGCGTTCGTGGATAGCATTGTTGATCGCATCTCCAGGAAGGCGATTGAAGACTTTCAATATCCGAGGATCGATACGCGGCATTTCCGGATCTTCAATTGCTGTATCGTCATTCTTCAGCCAGCGATTCATCCAACGAAAAGCGCCGGCTCGCAGTTCCGGAGTATCCTTGTGCGGTCCTTTGGTTTCCAAGAGGGCAAATCGATCACGAGCACCAAGCAAGTCGTACAGAGACTCGATCTTTTTGCTCATACGACGATAACCCGGAATCGGAAAAATCTCATCACGATCGCTGTTGCCGAGCAACACAGGTCGCGGCGCGCACAAAGCCATGACGTTTGTGTAATCCCAACGATAAGTGTTGACCAGATACATGCAATCACAGTGACCTTCGACCACGCCAGCCGCAAGTCGGCCCGGATAGCCCTCGGCCACATGGGCGTACAGATCAGCGATTCCGGCCACGGGGATGATGCACTGAACGCGCGGATCGGCCGCGCCAACCCACCAAGATGTAGCCCCGCCGCCCGATCGCCCCGTCACGCCGAGTCGCTTGGCATCGATCTCCTTACGAGTCTCTAGATAATCCAAGGCTCGCATGGCATTCCACAGTTCGATCCCCGCAGGCGTATAGCCGAGAGAAACCCACCACCACATTTCGAAACGATAGGTGCCATGATGCAGTCCTGGGACTTCGCCGAGTTGCAGCGTGTCGAGGATAAAACAGGCGTAGCCATGGCGGGCAAACCAGGCAGCGTGGTGCTGGTAGGTTACCTTGTTGCCGTAAGCGATGCCATCGATCACCGTCGGCCCATGCCCACAGACATAGAGAACCCCTGGCACAGGTTCCTTTCGATCCTTGGGTAGATAGAGGTTTCCCGTCACGTACAAGCCAGGCAAGGATTGAAAATGGATATTCTCGACCGTAAATGTGCCTGCATCAAACTTGCTGGTAATCGTCGCCTTCAAATCGGTTCGCGGTGGCAACGGGTCCAGCCCCATCATGTCGAGAAATTGTCGTCGCATGCTAGGTGCCCGTCGTTCCCAGTCGTCGCGTGAACGAATGTCCGCCAGAGCCGCCTGACCGAGTTGCCTGGCCTGGGCACGAAAGTAGGCATCGCGTAGGCGATCACCGTGAGCAGTCGGCGAGTCGAGAGGAGGAGCGGCCGCCTGAAGTGAGGACGTAAGTAAAAGCAGAGCAACCCCGTGACGCATGACACACCTCCCGATGCGGTTCGTGACTCGCGCCAGTATACTGGTAGAAAATTGGTCACGCTATCCCTTGGACCTCTCGTATGACGCACTCTCTTTACCACATCGAAAATACCTCGACGATCTACAGTCCGGGTTTAGTCTTCTTTTTAGATCTGATTCGTCAGAATCTGGCCCGAACCATCGAACTCGCTGGATCGGTAGATCGACTACGACCGCACTGCAAGACGCACAAGACCCGTGAGATCGTGCAACTGGAACTGGCCGCAGGGATTCGCAAGCATAAAGTCGCCACGCTGGCCGAGGCCGAACTGCTAGCTTCCTGTGGGGTGCCCGATGTGTTCATCGCTTATCCTATTGTCGGCCCCAATCAACGACGACTCGCCGAACTGATTCGCCGCTATCCTAACACGCGATTTTCCGTCACTGTTGATCATCCCCATTCACTGAAAACGCTATCCCAGACAATGTCGCTGGAAAATGTAGAAGTAGACGCCTTGCTCGATCTCGACGTGGGCCAGCATCGCACAGGAATCTCTCCCGGTCCCGAGGCCGAGTCGCTATACGAACAGATGCTGGCGGCTCCGGGCCTGAAGGCCGTCGGCTTCCACGTTTACGATGGCCACAATCATCAGCCGACCCTAGCGGAGCGACAGGCGGCCGTACAGGTCCTGATGGAGCCGGTTCTTCGGTTGCGTGAAACCCTTGAAGCAAAAGGAGTGGCGATCCGCCGCCTCATCATGGGAGGCACTCCGACGTTTCCCGTCTTCGCTCGAATGGACATTCCAGGACTGGAATGTTCGCCGGGCACCTTGATTCTGCATGACCACAGCTATAGCTCCAAGTTTCCCGATCTTTCGCCGTTCGTACCTGCCGCTTTGTTGTTGACGCGAGTCATCAGTCGACCGACCAAGACGCGCGTAACCTTCGATCTGGGGTACAAAGCCGTGGCCAGCGATCCGCCGGCAGGCAAGCGCCTAGTGCTGCTCGACGTGCCGGAGTACGAAGCGATTCTTCAGAACGAAGAGCATCTGGTGGTGGAAACGCCGGCGGCGGAGTCGTTCCAACCCGGAGACGAACGGTTGGCCATTCCGACCCACATATGCCCGACGGTGGCGATGCATCAACAGGCGTATGTCGTGGAAGGTGGTAAAGTAATCGGCACTTGGCCCATCGTGGGTCGAGATCGCGTGTTGACCATCTGAACCGGCGAAAACCGGGGCAGGGGAGGTTCCTGTCCCGGTTCCGTGGATCAGCTCAACAGTCGATTAGCGTGGCTTGATCTTCAGATGGCGGATTACCGGAACGCGAGAATCGAGGTGAATCGGTTCGCTGGTGGTTGCCTGAGCAATATTGCCAGCCGCGTCGACCACTTCCGCGCGCAGATAGCAAGAGTGGGGCAGCTTCTTCTGATCGAAGTTCAGTTCGCCTTCTGCCGGTAGCCTGTCTTGAATCAGGTTCCAACGGCCTTGAGGATGCTCCGCCCAGTATAGGGACACGGGGTTGTCCGCAAGTTGGACGTTGTCGCTGGCAAACCATTTCAATTGAATCTGTCCATCTTGTTTGAATTGGGGTTTATACAGTTCAAGGTGAGGTTTGGTCATATCCACAATTACCCAGGCTTGCGGCTCGTCGCCCGACTTCGGCGTCGGTCCCTGTAGACCGACGCCACTGCGCGGAACGAGCGTAAAGCCATATTTTCCCTCTCCTTTAACCGTGACTGGCAGTGAACCGATTGGCAGAACAGGTTGAGGGTAAGGCTCCCAAGTTCGGCCATCTCGCGTCACCCAGACCTCAATACTTTGCACCTTGGACGGCCCCACGTTCTCTAGTTCGTAGGTCATGTCGAAGGTCGGCTTGTTGATGTAGAGTTTATTGTCTGTGGCGGACGATTGCTCGTGCTTCTCGATCTCTTCGGTCTGCTCTTCCTCAACGGAATTAGCGTCTTCCACTTCGCGAGTATCGACGATCCTAGGCGTCACGAGAACCAGGGTGTGAACCATCTCGCGCCCGAAAGTGCTGTTAGTGAAGAGCCGATTCAGATAAGGGGCTTTGCTCAGAACTGGCATCGACACTTCTTGACGTACTTCCGACTGATGAGTCCAACCGGTGAGAACCGCCGTCGCTCCTTGAGGCAGTTTGAGAATCTTCTCCAATTTGACCGTGTTGTAGCGTGGCTCCGCCGAGCAACAACCGGGCGCAACAGGTTCTAACCGACCCGCTTGAATGCTCAAGTGCAAGATCACCTCATCGGGCTTGACTCCCAAGGTGGGCAGCACTTGAATTTCGTAGCCGGTCTTCACTTTCTTGGTGATCAGTTTCGGCGTCGGTTTGCCGTCCTTGGTTTCGTGATCCACGCCCACGAGGTACAGTTGCTGTTCGGTCAGATCGAGCATCGATCTCTGACCGTTGAACATCGTCAACCGCGGAGCCTGCATGACGTTGGCGTTGCGATCCTGTTGCACAGTTTCTAGGAGCATTTGCAACTGGGTATCATCCACAACAATCATGCCTGGAGCTTTTTGTTGCCCGTCGTTGAACATTCCTAGTCGCTGCATCGTCTCCAGCGAGGCCGTGACAAAGCGCAACTCGACTGTCACCTCGGTGTCCAGATTGCGTCGTAATCCCATTAACAGATCTTGAATCTCTGCATGAACTTCCGGAGTCTGGCTCACCACCAGCGACATCGTGAGTGGGAAGTAAGCCACATCTCCTTCCCCTCCAGCAGTCGACCAGCTGCGCGGTTGCACGATGCTCTGAATGAGCTGGATGAGTTGCTGCTCCGTCGTTTTGCTCTCTTTGGAAATCGGCGATTCACGCGGAATAATCAAATCCGCGACTTGATAGACACGGCCAACCATCTGGCGTTTCTGCGTCGACGCAGCCTGAGCGTGATTGGCAGTGATCAGCGAACACAGGCCAGACAATACACCAACGACCATCAGTCGATAGGTCATGAAGGATGCCCTCCTTGGCAGGTACTTTGGGTCCATTCCGCCGAGCGGCATCTATAGGCAACCTGTCTGACCTGAACAAGGTCTACTGCTGATCTGCCTCATGGGTCAGGGGATTCCGCGCGAAGATCCACTCGTGGATTGGTCGTCCCTCGACGAGATGCTCCTGAACGAGACGCGGGATCCGCTCGGCGGTCATCCCGCTATACCAGGTGCCATCGGGATACACCACCAACGTGGGGCCGTCTTCACAGATGCGCAAACAGCCCACTTTGCTGCGGAAGCACTGCTGCTCGCCGCTGGTCAACCCGCGTTCCTTCAATTGGAGTTTGAGGGTTTCCCAGGCTGCTTGTCCCTGCTGGTTGGAGCAACAGGTCGGCCCAGTGCAGAGCAACACATGTCGCGTGTATTTGCCAACCCCGACCTTCTCAGCCGCTTGTTGCAAAGCATACAGCTTGTCAGGCATGTGCAGCTTCTCCGGCTTGGGAGCGACGGATTCGACGCCAGATCTCGGCAAAGATCAACACGGACGAAGTCGCCAAAATAATCACGATCCAGTCGACAAGCCCGAGCGGCTCCACTTTGAAAATCGCCGCCAGTGGTGGAATGCTGGTTAGGGCGATCTGGCCGATGGCTATCGTGCCGGCAATCATTAGGAAGGTCGGGTTGCTCGTAAGATTAGCCAGTCCACTCACCTCAGGGACTAGCGAACGACAGTTGATCTGATTCCAGACCTGGAAGAACACATATACGGCGAAGAAGATGCTCACCTGTCGCACGGTTAGTTCGGGGAATTGCGACGAATGATTGTCAGGACGGATCGGCTGACCTTCCTCGTTTCTGGCCCACTGACTCATCGGTTTCCAGTTTTCGTCGAACCAGCCAGCGTACTCCATCCCAAGAATCAAAGTCATCATCACGATGACAAAAAAGCCAGCTGTTCCAAAAATGGTCTGAAGCATCGATTTAGTCAGGATGTTCTCGTCTTTCTTCTTGGGCGGTAGATCCATGACCCCATCACGAGGCGGTTCGCTGCACAAGGCGATACTAGCAAACGTGTCCATGATGACGTTGATCCACAACAGCTGCAGTACGGTGAACGGCGGTTTGACACCAAAGAAGGGACCGAGAAAGGCGATCGTCAAAGCCGAGACGTTGATTGTCAACTGAAACTGTACGAAGCGTTGGATGTTCTCATATAATGAGCGTCCCCACTTCACTGCGTTGACGATGGTACTGAAAGCATCGTCGAGCAGAACAATCTTGCTCGCCTCTTTGGCTACTTCGGTTCCGGCAATACCCATCGACAGACCGACGTCGGCGCGTTTCAAGGATGGCGCGTCATTGGTGCCATCGCCAGTCATCGCGACGACCTGATCGCGTTCCTGGAGCAGTTCGACCATTTTGTACTTATCCAACGGCCTGGCTCGGGCCAGCACTCGGAGATGAAATAGCCGTGACGTGATCGCCTCTTTTTCCGCTTGCTCAGCTGGGGAAAGATGATCGCGACTCTTCAAAGCCTTGAGTCGATCGAACTCAGTATTAAATTTCGGACTGGTGAAAATGCGAGCATTCTCCGTGTCGATCGGTTCATCCAAACTGTCGATCAAACCGATGTTGTAAGCGATGGCTCGTGCTGTCTCGACATTGTCGCCGGTGATCATCTTCACCTCGATACCGGCCTTGCGACATTTATCGATGGCCTCTTTGACATCCTCACGAAGCGGATCTCGAATGGCGACAATTCCGCAAAAGGTCAGGTCAGCCTCGATGGCCTCGCGAACGACATGCAGTCCTTCTTCGGTCGCTGGCAGTTCTTCCGGAAGCGCGGCCTGCGCAAAGGCCAGTGTTCGCATGGCCTGCCGAGCAGAATCGCGCAAAAAGGCCAGAATCGCTTCGCGAGTGGCCGAGTCCAACGGACGAGCCGAACCATCGTTGGCTAGATAGTGCGTGCAATGCTCCAGAACAATCTCCGGAGCACCTTTCATCAAAGCCACGAGCCGACCGTCCAGTTGCACGACTGTCGTACTGCGTTTGCGATCGGAGGAGAAATGAATCTGGTAGATTGGCTGATGAGTAGCACGCAATTTGACGTAGTCGATGCCGGCCTCACGAAGCCACTGCAACAGCGCCCCTTCCGTCGAGTTGCCGACAGTGACGAGTTTGCCCTCCTTTTGCTCCAGATTGGCCGTGGAGTTGGCGGCAGAGTTAAACGCCAGCCAATCCAGAGGCGTGCGCGGTTGGAACATGGTTTTTTCAGGTAGCTTCCATTCCGGCGAGCCGCGATCCGCGCTAGCGCCTCCTGTGAACACCCGCACCACCTGCATTTTGTTCTGCGTCAAGGTGCCGGTCTTGTCCGAGCAAATCACGGTAGCGGAGCCGATCGTTTCACACGCGACCAGCTGACGCACCAGGGAATTGGCCCGGGTCATCTTCCGCATGGCCATCGCCAACGATACGGTAACGCTCATCGGCAACCCTTCGGGTACGGCTACAACGATGATGATGACCATGTAGACAAAGTAATCGAGCAGATTGCCCATCACGCCAATCCAGCCGATCTTCTCTGGACTAAGCTCTCCCTTGAAAAACCCCAGTACCAAAAGTCCAAGAAAGATCAGCCCTGCAGCCGCATAGCCTACATAGCTGATGAGATCGGCGAGGTTCTTTAATTTGACCTGCAAGGGAGTTAGGGCCTTGCTGATGGTCAGTTTCTGCTTGACACGAGCCTCCTCGTTTTTCTCGGTCGCGGCCTCCTCTTCGTCGGTCTCTTCGCCGGAGAGCCGTCGAGCAATCTGCCCCAATTGCGTGCGATCCCCGACCTCGGTAACGACCATCACCCCGGCTCCGTCCACAATCTGGGTGCCCCGATACAGACAGCTGGGATGATCGAGACCATTGGTCGCGTCGTCGCTGGCGCTGGCCTGCTTCTTGACCGGTTCGGATTCGCCGGTCATCAACGATTGATCGACCATCAATTCGACCGCCTTGACCAACCGGCCATCGGCAGGCACTTCATCGCCCGTTTCCAGATCGATCACATCGCCAACAACGACTTCTTCGAGCGGAATAGTGTGAAATTCGCCTCCCCGAGAAACCTTGACGCGCACCGAGTCTTTCTGAGAATTAAGAGCTTCAAACTCTCGATCGCTTTTTAGCTCACTGTAGAAGGCTACTCCAGTGGCCAGGATAACGGCGATCATCACCGCCAGACCTTCAATCGACCAGATGCCTCCGAATAATCCGCCGATGAAGAAGACCAGTACTGCCGTAATGAACATCACCGAGGGGGTCCACTGCCCAAGCTTGGCGATATAGAAGCCAGTCAGCGTCAGTGCAAAGAGAGCAAGCAGAACTGCGGCAAGTATTGGACTTCCCGGATGTGGAGGTTCCAGATCGGGATGGCCGCGGAAGATGTCCACAAACATGGACAACAAAGCAGCGGCGAGCAAAATCTTGATGATCGGCTCGTCGAACTTTTCGAGAAACTTCCGCCACAGCGGTTCGCGAGGCAGCGGTGTCAGGGCGTTGGAACCATATCGCTGGCGACTTGCCAGGACGGCCTCAGCACTTAATCCATCTTCGAGATGGGAGGGATTCTGGACGACTTCGTTGAGGGCACGCATGGGGAAGGTCACCTGGAACCACAGTGGGCTAAAGGTACATAGAGCGAGCGAGGACCGAAGGCAGAGTTGAGCCAGTTCACTCACTTTGCCTTTCGATCCTGCTTGCTCCTCTTGGCTTGGCGAAAGCGTTATGCTTCCATGATCTCCTTGGTCTTCTTGTCTTCTAGTTCGACAATCTTATCTTCATATTGCTTCAGAAGTGTCTGAACCTGCTCTTTGAGTTTCTCCAGCTCATCCTCGGTGATCTCACCTTCCTTCTCGGCAGTCTCTAGGTGCTTATTGCCATCACGGCGAATGTTGCGGCAAGCGACTTTAGCCGCTTCAGCCGATTTCTTGAGGACAGTGACGAGTTTCTTGCGCTGCTCGCCCGACATCGTGGGAACCACTAGTCGAATGATCTTGCCATCATTATTCGGAGCCATGCCCAAATCGCTGGAACGAATGGCTTTCTCGATCTCTTTGAGCATGGCGGGATCGAACGGTTTAATGACCAGCGATTGCGGATCAGGAGTGCTGATCGTCGCCATCGCCTTGAGCGGTGTTGGCGAACCATAGTATTCAACACGAAGCGAATCCACCAACCCTGGTGTGGCGCGTCCGGTTCGCAGACCACGGAGTTCCTCGCGGTAAACATTGACCGCCTTTTCCATTCGCTCCTCGACATCCATCAGAATTTCGTCGGCAGTCATGATCGCTCTCTCACTCAGAAGGAATCTTTCACCAGAGTGCCAATCGGCTGACCAGCAATGGCCCGCTCGATGTTTCCCTCCAGCGTGTAGTTGAAAACGAGAATCGGCAATTTGCCATCTTGACAGGTGCTAATCGCTTGCATGTCCATGACCCGTAGATCACGCTGCAACACCTCCTGATAGGTCAGCCGATTGTAAAGAATGGCGTGCGGATTAATCTCCGGATCTTCGCTGTAGACGCCATCAACGCGAGTGGCTTTGAGAAGAATGTCGACTTCCAGTTCGCGAGCACGCAAAGCAGCGGCAGTGTCGGTGGTCACAAACGGATTACCCGTGCCGCCGGCCAGGATGACGATCCGCTTTTTCTCCAGGTGACTAAGACAGCGGCGCGGAATGTAGGGTTCACAAATCGAGTTCATCTGGACCGCGGTCTGCAAACGGGTTTCGCATTGCAGCGATTCCAGCGCCTGCTGCAAGGCCAGTCCATTCATGATAGTGGCAAGCATGCCCATATAATGGGCGGTAGCTTCCTTGATGATCTCTCCGCCGGCGGAGAACTGCGCTCCGCGCAGAATATTGCCGCCGCCCACAACGATCGCTAGCTCGACCCCGGAACGGGCAATTCGAGCCGCGACCCGAGCGATCTTCAACGTCTCGTCGATACTGATGCCGCCGCCGCGTCCTTCTTGCCCGAACGCTTCGCCGGAGAGTTTCAGAATCACCCGCTTGTAGGCGGGCTTAAGCTGGCTTGTCAGAGAATCGTCCATGGCGCGGCATCTCGGCTAGGGTTTAACGTCTGTACCCGGATTATAGATGCCGAACCTCATTGCGGCGAGTCAGCGGCTCCCCGATCCCTGCCGCGATAGAATTCCTGGGGCTGAGGAAAGTCGATGATCGTGGCCGCGATAGACTCCGAAATCGTTGAACCAGAATCGCTTGGCCAAGCGATAGAGCAAGTTTTTCTCGGGGATTTCTTGGTTGGGGTTATATTGCGAGGTGCGCACCTGCATGCGCTGCAACTCTTCCCTCGCAGTCTGGCGCGCGGTCGAATCCTTGGCCGCGTGTTTCTCAATCAATGCTTTGAGCAGATCAGGCCGTTCTAGCACGATGCAGCCGCGCGTCGTCGAAGCTGCTAAGTGACGAAAGTCTCGCAAAAATTTCGACTTGAGAAACTTCTCGCGAAGCGGTCGAGGATCGCTCTGGCTGGCGTGGATCGATTCGCGGGAAAACTGCACGATGGGACACGGCTCAATATCGCCCCAGGGGTTGATGTGATGGGTGATCCCCGTAGCGGCGGGACAAAGGGCCTTGCCTTCACCATCGTGGTAGGCATCGACAATGATAATCGGCTTCTTGGCGCGCATCTCCACGACGAACTTGCGCACCTGCAACTGTTGCTCGGGTGTCAGACACAGCTCAGGACAAGCATCCGGTCCCATCGGACGGTAGACGTGAAACCAAGTGTAAAGCACGCCCATGTCGATCAGCCGATCGATCCAGCGTTCGTTGAGCAGATCATCGATGTTGGTCTTACAAACACTGGTGCAGACTCCAGTCATGACCCGATGCTTCAGACAGTTGCGCAGTCCCTCCATCGTTTTGGAAAAAACATTGGCTCGGCCTCGGCGTTCGTCACTGACGATCTCATTCCCTTCGACCGAGATCAACGGAGTGACGTTACCGAGCTGTCGCAAGCGACGGGCCCGCTCGTCGGTGATGAACTGACCATTGGTGAAAACTTGGAAGTAGGCATCCGGATGTCTGGCCAGCATGTCCAATAAATGCGGATGCATGAACGGCTCACCGCCGACGATGCCGAAGAAAGAATTCCCCATCGCCTTGGCTTCGCCGAGCAGTTGATCGAACGCCTCGGGAGAGATCGTCTGTTGCTTGGCGGCCACATCGACCCAACACCCCTGACAGCGGAGATTACAGCTATTAATAATCGAGATATAGAGAAAGGGTGGAAAGACCTCACCGCGTTTGAGTCGCGCTTTATGTCGCTGCACTGACAACATCCCTTTCAGCCCCATGTTCCACAGGAGCTTCCAGAGCAACCGCTTGTCTGTCTCACGTAGCATCCGCCAGGTCAGTTTCATCAACATGCGGGGGAACCTTCTCGAAGTAAGTGAGTACTCATCGAGTGCCGCCAGTTCGATCAAGCACTGGTACTGACGCTCTTCAGATCAGCACGTTGATCCTCGTAAGTGGTCGAGTAAGCCAACACTCTCGCATCAGGGGTAATGCCCCACGACTGACAAGCCTGCTGATAAATCGCCGGCCACCAGTTCTCATGTTGCGTCCAGCCACGCTCACGAACTTCGGCCCAGTTGGAAAGGATCTTCGACCAGCAAGCATCGCCGTAGTCCAACGCCTTTTTGAGATCGCCAATCTCGGTGACGTACCATTCTCGGCCAATTTGCGAGTGCAGCACTTCATCGGCCCAGTCAAAATCTTGAAAGACTCCGGCTAAGGGGGATCCGGAAGCCACGCCAATCTCCCATTCATAACGTTTGCCGGTCCGCGTCATCAGTCCTTGCTCGATGAAGAACAACACGGCATGGCGTTCCAGGGCAGTGCATTCGGTGTTCAAGCGAGTGGACCAGTTGTGCGTGATGCGAGCCTTGGTCCAGTCGATACCGTTGGCGACGAAGCCAACTTCTCCCATCATGGCATGACGGGCCTCGTCCCACAATTGCCGGGTCATGTCGCGATAGTATTTCCAGGGTTTTCCCCGAGTCTCGATGATGATGCTGGCCATCATTTCGGGAACATCGATCTCGCGTAGCCGTTTGAAGAACATCATCAACGTCTTCGAGCGTGGATCGAAGGACTCGTCGTAGAGAAAAGCCTCGGCGTTGACGCCTTGATTCCACAGATCCTGAAAGCGTTCATCGCGTTTGGGAACAGGATCATAGACATAAGGTTTCACAGAACGCTGCCGTTGAACCGGCGGACCGGCTTCGTCGAGACAGGCGTCGAGCAGTGTCAACCAATCCGCCAATTTGGCGCGAGTTTCGCCATCGACCAACGCAGCTAGACACTGTTGGCCAAAAGAGAGCATGTCGGCAACTTCGAGCCGAGCAAATCGGCAGATACGCACGGAGGGAGCATCGCACAGCGGATGCGTCTCGGCGAGGTAGCGTTCTAGTTCACGATCGAACGCCGGTAGAGCTTTCTCGTACAGACCAAGAAGTAATTCTTGGGTCGAACTGGCGGCAAGAATTTCATCAAAAAAGATCTGCAATTGCTCACTTGGAACGTCTTCCAGCCCCAGTGGTGGTTCGCGCATCTCGCTGACTCGGGTGCGGATCGCTGTGATGTGTTCGGCACAGAGATAGGCATGCAGCGAATAGCCATTCTTCAGTTCGTAAATCGGTTCGCTAGTGATCCGTGCCGTAAAAATCTCGTGCAGTCGAACCAACGCATAGTGCAGACGTTTGAGGCGAGCCACGCACTGTTCGACGGATAGCCCCGGTTGAGCGGCACGCTCGAAGGTGGTCAGCCCAGCCAAGGGCGGAAGTCCTCGATAGCTTTGGTATGTTTTCGGATCGATATTCTGGTTCATGGCAATCATCCCGTGGCAAACCAACTGGTCGCGATCCTGACGACGGAGAACGCGTGGTCGTAGGAACAACGGAGAATTTCACGGCATAACCCTGAGTCGGTGAAAACAACGACCCTAGCTCTGAGAGAGCCATCCCGTTTGGCTGAGCCTGACAAACGAAAGTATTTTACAGGGAGGTGTGTCAGCTTCATAGTTCGGCCCTGCCTGACGGCTACCGAACGTCAGCGCGGCCCGTGACTAAGGGAGGCGGATCAATCGACAGGCCCGCACGCTTGCGAGCTTGTTTCACGATCAGTCCAATGCGCTCGACATCGGGTTCCGTGGTGTGAAGGATCGGACGCGGATAAAAACCGATCACCACGCAAAGGATGAAGATCGGTGTGAGAAGTCCCCATTCACGAACGGTTAGGTCGGTGATCGGTTCGCCTTCGTGGGAAGGTTCTCGCAACTCACCGAACAAGAGTTTGCGGAGCATGGTGAACAGATACCAGGCTCCCAGAATCAGGCCACTCGCTCCAAGCACGGTCAGGATCGGCAATATTCGCTGCTGCCGATCGATCACCTCGTACTGATAGATACCAGCTAGGCACAAGAATTCGCCGATGAAGCCGTTCAGTCCAGGTAGTCCGACGCTGGATAGCGAAGCAAACACCAGACAGATAGCAAAGAGCGGCATCTTGCTGGCCATGCCGGAGTAATCCTTCAGCTGGCGCGTGTGGTAGCGTTCGTAGAGCATGCCGATGAGCAAGAACAGCGCCGCCGTCGATAGACCATGATTGATCATCTGCATGATTCCGCCTTGAATGCCGATGGCGTTGAGGCTGAACAGGCCTAGCATACATAGACCGAGATGGCTCACCGAACTATAGGCGATCAACCGCTTCACGTCGTCTTGAGCAAAGGCACACAGCGCGCCATAGACTACACCAATCGCCGCCAGCCAAGTGATGATCGGCAGACCATTAACCAAAGTGAAGTCGGGAGCCAGCGGGATACAGAGCCTCAAGAAACCGTAAGAACCGATTTTGAGCAACACCCCGGCAAGGTCCACGGAGCCAGCAGTCGGGGCTTCGACGTGGGCCAACGGCAACCAAGTGTGAAAGGGAATTAACGGCACCTTGATGGCGAACCCCAGCGACAAAGCCAGAAACGTCCACAGCTGAACTGCACTCCAATAGCCTCGCGTGTCCTCGTTCTCTAAATTCTTGTGGACTTCATGGACTAGTTCTGGGATCGAAAATGTCAGCTTAGACGAAGCATCGGGAGAACAGGCGATCACTACGCCGATCACACCCAGCAACGTAATCAAGCTACCTGCCAGCGTGTAAATGAAGAACTTTCGGGCAGCGTACTGGCGTCGAGAGCCTCCCCAGATGCCGATGAGGAAGAACAGCGGAATCAACGAGACCTCGAAGAAGACGTAAAACAGCACGATATCGAAAGCGAGAAAGACGCCGATCATGCAGGTTTGTAGTGCCAGCAGCCAGGCGTAAAACTCATTGACTCGCTCAGTGATTTGCCGAAACGACACCAGAACGGACGGTAGCATCAGCAGAGCTGTCAGGACAATCAACCAAATGTTCAGTCCATCCACTCCCAGATAGAACTGAATCTGGCCGCGTCCAAAGGACAGAATGTTCCAGGTGGTCTTGTGACGATCCTCCGCCGAAGCTCCGGGTACGAATTCTGGCTTAAAGGTGTGGATTTTGGATTCCTGATGCACTGTATCTTCCGTGACCGGCGAGCGTTCTCCGCTGATGGCCAGAAAGCGGACGATGAGCATGGCGGTGAGCAGTAGAACTACCACCGAACTGGCAAAGCTGACCGCACGAATCGCCGGTCCCCGAGTCGGTCCCAGACACCAGACCACCACAGCGGACAGTAAAGGTAGGCCCAGCAACCACAAGACGATGTGATGGTCTTCAAACATCTTCGACAGGTTCTCCGCGGTTCGTCTCTACTCCCCGGGTATGATCTAGCGAACCGAACTCGGTTTGGCTATGCCTGGTAGCACGGTATACAATGATCCTGTCGCGCGACGCTTTCATTCATATCCCTAGTCACTCGAACAAAGTAGTGGTCATGGCCCTGAGTGTTTTTGATCTGTTCAAGATCGGCATTGGTCCTTCTAGCTCTCATACCGTAGGCCCGATGCGAGCCGCATTCGATTTTGTCGAACTGTTGCAACAAGGAAAACTGATCGCCCGAACTGCTCGGGTGCAGTGCGAACTGTTCGGCTCACTGGCGTTGACGGGTCGTGGCCATGCGACAGACATTGCCGTTCTGCTGGGACTCTCAGGCGAACGCCCCGATGTGGTCGATCCGGAGTGCGTACCGTCTCTCATTCAGCGCATTCGTCAGAGCCATCAACTGCACCTCCAGAGCCGCTGGCCGATTCCGTTCCACGAATCCACAGATCTGCTGTTCCACGGGGAAATCACCTTGCCCGAGCATCCCAACGGCATGCGCTTGCGAGCCTACACTGCTTCGGGAGAGCAGATCACCAAGGAAACGTTCTTCTCTGTCGGAGGAGGATTTGTCGTTCGAGCCGGAGACACAAAATCCGACAAAACAGAGGCGGAATTGGCAGAAATCCCCTATCCGTTCACCTCGGCAGCCGAACTCTTGGCGATAGGAAAGGTCAACGGGCTTTCGATCGCCGAGATGATGCGAGCCAACGAACGTACCTGGCGAAGTGATGCGGAGATCGATGCTGGATTAGATCGCATCTGGAACGTCATGCAACAGTGCATCGAGCGGGGCTGTCGGACCGAAGGCCTTCTGCCCGGCGGACTGAACGTCTGCCGACGCGCTAGCAAAGTGTATCGCTCGTTGCAGTCTCGCTCTTGCGCGGAAGATCCGTTTACGCTGATGGACTGGGTGAGTCTGTTCGCCCTGGCGGTCAACGAGGAGAACGCCGCTGGTGGCCGTGTGGTCACAGCTCCAACGAACGGCGCGGCCGGCGTCATCCCTGCTGTGTTATCGTACTATCGTCGCTTCCTGCCCGGTGCCGACGACGCCGGAGTACGCACCTTTCTGTTGACTGCCGGCGCGATCGGCCTGCTGTACAAGCGAAACGCCTCGCTGTCGGCGGCGGAAATGGGCTGTCAGGGCGAGGTCGGGGTCGCTTGTTCGATGGCAGCTGCGGGGCTGGCCGCCGTCATGGGCGGTAGTAACGAACAGATCGAAAACGCTGCCGAGATCGGCATGGAACATAACCTAGGCTTGACCTGCGACCCCATCGCTGGCTTGGTGCAGGTGCCCTGCATCGAACGCAACACCATGGGAGCGACCAAGGCCATCAATGCGGCGAGACTGGCAGTCTTGCATGGTGATGGGAAGCATTATGTGCCGCTGGATCGAGTGATCGAAACCATGCGTCAGACCGGCTTGGACATGCAGGCAAAATACAAGGAAACATCGCTCGGTGGACTGGCAGTGAACGTCGTGAATTGCTGATCGAGTCAACAGATGCTGGAGATATGTAATTACTACTCCCGCGTGTCGATCCGTTGATCCCTTCGGGGATGAAAGGACACGGATTCTCTGATACAGAAGCGCAAATAGACCTGAGCCAACCCCAAAGTAAGCGAGAATCGATAGACAATCCAGGCAAAGGCTTGACACCACCGCTGCAAATTGCCTAGCTTAGTTGAGTATTTCTTCACATTTCTTCGAGGTGAATCTGTGTCCGCGCGACCGATCGTGGGCATCGCTACTCAAACTCTGGAGGCGGTGCCCGGCAAATTGCCGCCGTGTTGGATCATGGGGCAACGCTACGTTCGTGTACTAACCTCGATCGGTGCGGTTCCTTGGCTAATTCCGCTGCTTCAGGGAGAGGAGGCCACCCTACGATTGATTTACGAGTCTCTCGACGCGCTGTTTCTGACCGGCGGCGTCGATGTCGATCCCAGCCAATATGGCGAACCACGTCACACCTCCTGCGACCGTTCCGATCCCGCACGAGACTGGACCGAGATGACCCTGATTCGCTGGGCATTGGCGGACAAGAAGCCGATCCTTGGGGTTTGTCGCGGCATTCAGATTATCAACGTGGCCTGTGGCGGCAGTCTTTATCAGCATCTTGCCGAGCAATACCCCGACTCGATCAAGCACGACTATTTTCCCACCGCCGAATCTCCCGCGCGCGACTACCTGGCCCATTCGGTCACCGTCAAGCCGACCACCCGGCTTCACCGCAGCTTGGGCGAGGCCGAATTGCTCGTCAATAGCATGCATCATCAAGGGATCAAACAGCTCGCTCCGGGGTTGCGGGCCAGTGCCTTTGCTCCCGATGGGTTGATCGAAGGACTAGAGAGCGCCAACGGCCATTATCTCGTGGCGGTGCAATGGCACCCCGAAGAACTAGCCGAGACGCATCAGTCACAACGGCGTCTGTTCACGGATTTCCTCGACGCTGCCGGTGCTTACAGGAGTCACTGACCCCAAGAGCTTGGCTCGCCGTCCATGCATCGCAGTTACCATCGTTGGTTCAGTCCCTCGCTCGGGCGTGACATGGAGTTGCTCGTCTTCGGTCATGCCGGAGCGAGAGTCATTGCCTTTCCGCCTTCCAAACATCCCTTTTATGACTGGGAAAACCGTGGACTGATTGCTTCGTTGGCTTGGCCGTTGGAACAAGGACATTTTCAGATCGTTTGTATCGACCAAGTGGATCTGGAAAGTTGGTACGGCTGGTGGCTGCATCCGGCTCAACGAGCGCGACGGCAAACGCACTATGACCGGTACGTTCGCGAGGAAGTCATTCCCTTCACTCAGTCGATCAACTCCCATCCATTTCTTATCGTCACTGGACCGAGCTTTGGGGCCTATCACGCCGTCAACTTTGCTCTCCGCCATCCCCATCTGGTCAACCGCGTACTAGGCATGAGTGGGATTTACGATATAAAACGCTTCACCGATGGATACTATGACGAGAACGTCTACTTCAACAACCCCGTGGACTTCCTCGCCAACGAACAGGATCCCGGAAGGCTGGAAGCGATGCGACGGTTGGACATCATTCTTGCCGTAGGTCGCGAGGATCCCTTGCTCGGTGGAAACCAGCATCTTTCGACGCTCCTGTGGCAGAAGAACATTTGGCATGCGTTACGGATCTGGGATGGCTTCGCCCATGATTGGCCGGTTTGGGCTCGCATGCTGCCTCTATACCTCGGGGGCCACGATTGAGAGGATCCCGGATGAGCGAATGGACCGTGGACAATTTCGGCAACGACGGCGCTCGCGACTATCTGGCCATGATGACCGCGAAGCTCGTGGCAACCATCCGTGAAGTGATCGGCGATGACGACCGCATTGCCCCGGATGAAGATGGAGAAAGTCTCTTGATGCCGTCGGTGGAGATCCTGGCGCTATTGTGCGAACGCTGCAACGCCACTCCACCTCGACCAGCTACCGTGAAGCAATGGCGTGAGAAATACCTCGCCGCCTTCGATCAAGGGATCGATCGACTGAAACCCAAACCGGCCTTCAAAACCGAACGGCGGCGCATCATCGAAAATACCTTTCATTGGCTGGAGAGCCTGTCGAACAGCTACTACGACTCGTAACCCTCTAGATGAAGTGTACTCTCATGCCTCGTAAAGTTGGTTTGTTAGTCGGTCGCGAATGGTCCTGGCCTCCTAAGTTTCTCGAAGAGGTCAACCGTCGAAATCAGGGAGTCGTCGCCGAGTACGTTCAACTTGGCGGGACACGCATGGATGAGCCGATCGACTATACGGTTCTTGTCGATCGTATCTCGCATGAGGTGCCGTACTATCGCAGCTATCTCAAGTATGCCATGCTTCAAGGAGTCACGGTCGTCAACAATCCGTTCATGTGGACAGCGGACGACAAGTTTTTCGAGGCGGCCCTCGCGGTGAAGCTCGGTGTCGCTCATCCTAAGACCGTGGTCTTGCCCAACAAGGACTACGTTCCCGGCATCATTCATCAAGAAAGTCTGCGGAATCTGGTCTTTCCGCTCGATTGGGAAGCACTGCTGGACTACATCGGGTTACCCTGTGTGCTGAAGGACGCACATGGAGGCGGCTGGCGCAACGTGGCCATCTGTCGCTCGTTCGACGAGCTGATGTTCCACTATAACCAGTCCGGGTTGCTGACCATGGTGCTGCAAGAGTTCATTGACTTCGAGGGCTACTTCCGTTGTTTGTGTCTGGGGCAAGAAGATATATTAGTCATGAAATACGATCCAAAAAATCGTAAATATCTCACCGACACCGACCATCTTCAGACCGCTCTGGGACAGCGCGTGCAAGAGGATTCGATCAAGCTTATGCAAGCGTTGGGCTACGATATGTGTTCTGCCGAGTTTGCGGTCCGCGACGGCATTCCCTATGCCATCGACTTCATGAACCCCGCGCCGGACATGGACATCAACTCGCTGACTCCCAAGTATTTTGAATGGGCGGTGACGCACATGGCCGACTTGGTCATCCGACTGGCTCAACAGCCACGGCCCCAGGTTCGAGAACTACGCTGGAGTCGATTGTTTTCCTGAGGACGCCTCACGAGACATGAAAGCATGTGTGCGGGATGGGTTCTGGCGCTGACGGTACTACTCGGCTTCCTGGTGGCCGGCTCGATCTTGTTCAAGTTTTTGTCCAGTTCCGACCTAACCCTTCCGGAATCTGCTCAGACACATGCGACTGTCGAGGATGAGATTGCCAAGTTAAAAGCTCGGCTCGACACACTCGAACAGTCCGGAACCTCAAACAGCTGGACGAAAATTTTACTACTCTGGCAAACTCGACGACGACTGAAAGAGCTGCAACTTCGCCACGCCAAGTCAGAGCAACAGGCGCGTCATCAGTGTGAACGTGCTCAAGGCATTTGCACCCCAGAAAGTCTACCTCGACCATCAAGCGACATTCAGACTCCGCCATCTCGCAAAGGCGATCGACTGTGATCGTCCTTCAACCACGCTGGCAGGGCAGTAGGTAGTTCCTCGACAAACTTACTCCGCGGCCAGACGAGGTCACAGCCGGCCTCCCGAGCGGCTTTCAGTGTCACCGTGTCTACATGCGAGCCGTACCCCACCACCAGCAAGCGTCGGGCCTGCTCGCCGCGGAGACGTGGAAGAAGTTGCGTCAGGTTCAAATCAGGATAATGCAGATCGAGAATAACACATTTTATTTCGGGATGCTCCACCAGTTTGACTAGCGTGTCCACCGTTCGAGCGATAGCCACGGTCAGACCTAACGCTTGGGCAGTGCCTGTGACTTTGCTGCTAAAGATGAGCTCATCACACAAGAGAATTCCGGATGCCTTCATTCGAGTTTGCCCAAAAGTTCGTAATGATGCAAAATGAGCCAAGCCTTGGCGTCGATACGAAGCGACCGATCCCGCACTATTCGACAGATGCCTTCATAATCCAGTAGATGCGCTTCGATTTCTTCGCTTTTCTCAGGCTGATTTGCAATACGTTCGTCGCCGACCACGTCGATGAATGCCAGCACGGTAGCTTCGTCGGTCAATCCGCTCGACGAGTAAACCGGTTGCGTAACACGGTGGATTTTGACGACGTCAAAACCGGTTTCTTCCTTGATTTCGCGATGAATGGCCGATTCGACCGACTCTCCTTCGTCGATCAACCCCGCTGGCAGCCCGTAGATGTAATCGCCAATCGGAACGCGGAACTCCTTGATCAGAACTAGCCGTGGCGGCTGTCCGGGATTGCGAAGGATGGGCACGATAACCACGGCATCTTCGGGAGTGCTCTTGTACGGCTCGGCATGTCGCGAGGCAAAGACCCAGTGCCCCTCGTGGTCGTTGTGCTGATAGTCGGTGACGAACAGGTTCAGCCAGCGTTGCTGAGTAAGTTGGCGAACACGAAGTATTTTCATAGGATCGTTTTTATCTCAAATAGCCTCGGGACCGCGTTCGCCCGTACGGATGCGGATGCAATCCTCGAGCGGAAGGATGAAGATTTTGCCATCGCCGATCCGTCCTTCGGGGCCAGTGCGTCCGGCCTCCATGATGGCATTGACCGTCGGTTCAACGAAGTCTTCGTTGACCGCGATCTGGAGTTGAACCTTGCGAACTAGATTGACGGTCAGTTCGTGGCCACGGTAGACTTCGGATTGCCCCTTTTGCCGACCTACTCCTTGCACATCGATCACGGTGAGACGAAAAACCTCAACCTTGTTGAGGGCTTCCTTGACCGCTTCCAGTTTTGCCGGCTGAATGATGGCCAGAATCAGCTTCATGATCGCCTCCCTTGTGTGTTATCGTATGCGCGCCAAGGGAGGTCGGGCTAGACGATTCAGCAAGGAGAATTACCCAGCACGCAACAGATGGGCAGGAGCTAGCTCCGGACAAGCCAGCACCTCGGGAGAAATGAAAAAGGAGTGTTCTAGTGCGAATTGCCCGCGCAGGTCGGCATGGCTACAAGCGTCGGTCATCGCCAGCCAGACGGAACCGGGCGGAAACCGCCACAGTCGACGCGAGCCGCGCTGCTGAAAATCGAAATCGCTCTTGAGATAATCATGCAAGCGCAACATGAAGACATCGGAAGGGCAGGGGCGATTCACTCGCAACAAACGAGTGAGACGCGCTCCCCATTCGTGGAACCAACCTGCGCTGGATTGTCGCACCCGGTCGGCATAGCGGTGGAGCAATCGCGACAACGGCTCCGAGGTAGCCCAGACACGCACCTCACTGGGATGGATATTGGCAAAAACCCGGAGAATCCGACGGCCACGAGCGGGCCGGCCTGGAAAAGCATCGACGTGCAACAGGTCATTCCGAGCATGCGGCCGCGCTCGGCGCGTGGCGGCTTCTTCGGGACGAAACGTCGCCAGATCCGGAGTGATTCCTCTTTGATAGCGAGGAAGCGAATCCTTCAGCCAGCAGGTCACCGCCTGAGAAAACTCAGCCAGAATCCGTCTTAACCGCTCCGCTTGTTCCCAGCTTTGCCAGACAAATCCCGTGACTTCATCCCTGGTCGGGTCGTAACAAATGTGCTTCCGCCGTAGCCCGCCGGGCTGCTGCTCCAGCAGGAAGGCATGATCGTCGCCTGTGGGCAAAGCAAACGGAGCTTGTGGAAGAAACAGCAGTTCGCCGCTCTCCAGTGATTCCGGTTGCGGAGTAGGGTTGGCCATCCTTGTCTCCTCCGAGAACACCGAGCATACGCTCGAAGTCGGGGTTGAGACAAGATGAATTCTCAGTCACCGGTAACGTAGCCCGTCTGTGCCCGCGGAGACACGCCGCCTGCGAGAACCCCAGGTTGCGGTCCGACTTGCACGGCCATTACCATTCCGTTGGCCCAATCGCCAGTAGCCCGCACTTCGTGCCCTCGGGCAGTCAGCTCCTTACGAGTCTCCATTGGGATGCGGCCTTCCACGACCACTTCGCCAGGCTTGGCCTTCCGCGGATAGAACGAGCTGGGAAAATGGGTAGTGTGGAAAGAAGCGGCATCGATCGCTTGTTGCAGGTTCATGCCGAAATCGACCACATTAAGAAAGAACAACAGGGTCCACTGATCCTGCTGATCGCCTCCTGGAGTTCCGAAGGCTAGATACGGTTTGCCAGCCTTAAGAGCTAGCGAGGGAGTGAGTGTGGTGCGTGGCCGTTTTCGCGGAGCCAAGGCGCCAGGACGATGTGGGTCGAGATCGAACATCTGACCACGAGTTCCCATCGGGAAGCCAACTCCGGGCACCACTGGTGACGACGGGATCCACCCGCCGGAACAGGTCGCGGCCATCAAGTTGCCCTGTGCGTCGACGCAACAGGTATGGATAGTATCGTGGTCGTAAATCTCGCCGTCATCTTCAAGGCCAAGCAGCTCGTCCATGCCGACGAGCGGTTCTTTGGCCGCGTCTCCGGGCCGCATCTCCAGCGAGGCTTTCTTGGGATCGATGAGTTTACGGCGTTCGTCGGCGTACTCTTTGGAGAGCAAGCGATCCAGTGGAACCTGCACGAAGGCCGGATCGCCGTAGTATTTCTCTCGATCGGCAAAGGCCAGTTTGGCCGCTTCGACCACGGTATGAATGTAGCTGGCCGAGTTGTGGCCCATTTTGGCCAGGTCGAACCCCTCGAGCAGACGCAGTTGTTGCAGGAAGACCGGCCCCTGAGTCCACGGACCACACTTATAGACCGTGATTCCTCGATAATCGACGAAAACCGGTTCCTCGATCGTCGGCTTCCAGGCAGCAAAGTCGTCCTTGGTCAGGATTCCTCGGTGCGACCGCTTGGTGGCATCGCGAATCGCCGTCTTGCTCATGAAGTCAACGATCTTTTCCGCGATCTCGCCTTTATACCAGAAGTCGATCGCCGCCTGGATGGCATCTTCTCGACCGTGTTTTCGAGCAGCCAGTTCGACGTCAACCGCCTTCTTGACTGTCGCAGCCCAGCTAGCGTTGCGGTGCAACTCGCCGACCTGCGGGACACGCCCTTCAGGAAGATACAGTTCCGCCGACGTGGGCCATTCTCCCTGAAACCGTTTGACTAGTCCGTTGAGCGATCGACGCAAAGTAGCGTACATCGGAAACCCGTTCGCCGCTAGATCGATCGAGGGTTCCAAGACGTCGGCCAAGGTGAGTGTGCCAAAGCGTTTGAGGGCAAAAGCCCACGAACCAAAGGCCGCTGGAACCGTGGCCGGGAGAAAGCCATCTCCTGGGATCAGTTTGACCCCGAGCTTGTGGAAATAGTCGATGGTTGCCGCCTTGCCGCTGAACCCCTGCCCCGAGATAGAAAACACCTTCTTTTCGGAGGCAGAATAGATCAAAATTGGCACCTCGCCGCCCAGTCCGTTCAGATGCGGCATTAGCAAATTCAGAGCGAAGCCAGAAGCGACGGCGGCATCAACGGCGTTGCCGCCTTTGTCGAACATGCGCTGGCCAGCGCGTGCCGCCAGATAATGCCCTGAAGCGAGAACCCCTTTACGTCCCAGATACAGAGGCCGAGTGGTAAACGTGGATGGTTCCGGCATGGCTCGCTCCACACGAGGTCATAGGATAAATTTGCTTAGGTCTTCTTGTTGCAATATCGCCTCGAGCCTCTGTCGAACATATGCCGCATCAATTCGCACCTGCTTGGAAGGCAGATCAGGAGCCTCGAAGCTGACTTCTTCGACGACTCGTTCCAGAATCGTATGCAGCCGTCGCGCGCCGATGTTCTGAGTCGTGCGATTCACTTCAAAAGCGATGTCGGCAATCGCTTCGAGGCCATCGGAGGTGAACTCAAGTCGAACTCCCTCGGTGCGGAGCAGCTCAACATATTGCTTGGTAATGGCGTGCTGGGGTTCCGTGAGAATCCGCAGGAAGTCGTCTCGGCCCAGATCGGTCAGTTCGACTCGAATAGGAAAGCGACCCTGCAACTCCGGCATCAGGTCCGACGGTTTACTGACGTGAAACGCCCCCGCCGCGATGAACAGAATATGATCGGTTCGCACCTGACCATGTTTGGTGTTGACCGTTGTTCCCTCAACGACCGGCAACAAATCGCGTTGCACTCCCTGACGAGAGACGTCCGGCCCGTGCGTCGCCTGGGGACCACATACTTTGTCGATCTCATCCAAAAAGATGATACCGTGATTTTCCACCAGATCGATCGCTTTCTCAGCAACAACCGAGCGATCGATTAACCCCTCGCTTTCCTGTTCCATGAGAATGCGACGAGCCTCTCGGATGGTCACTTCACGGGTCTGCGAGCGATGGGGCATGAACTTCTCGAACATGCTCTGAAAATCGACATCCATCTGTTCCATGCCGAGGTTGGAGAAAATCTGCACTGGAACTGCTTTTTGATCGATCGTCAATTCGACCTTGCGTTCCTCCAGTTCCCCTGCTTCGAGTTTGGCACGGAATTTCTGCCGCGTGGATTGGTTGCGATCGTTTTCCTCGGCGTTCTCGGGATCCCAGTCCGACGAACCAGGCAATAACAGATCGAGCAACCGTTCCGTGACCCGCTCCTTGGCCTGGGTTTCCACCTTCTTGCGCTGCTCTTGCTTGACCAGGCCGATAGCAATCTCGACCAAATCACGGATCATGCTCTCGACGTCTCGACCGACGTAGCCAACCTCGGTGTATTTGGTCGCCTCGACTTTGAGAAACGGCGCGCCGACCAACTGAGCAAGTCGTCGAGCGATCTCAGTTTTGCCGACCCCAGTCGGGCCGATCATGATGATGTTCTTCGGGGTGACGTCCTTGCGCAGCTCTGGAGGAAGCTGCTGCCGTCGCCAACGATTACGGATAGCGACCGCCACCGCCTTCTTAGCAGCTAGTTGTCCGACAATGTAACGATCCAATTCCTCGACGATCTGACGAGGCGTCACGATGCTCCTCCTCTCGCGGGTTTAGCAGGTTATAGCTCTTCGACGACAATGTTTCGATTGGTGAAAATGCACAGATCGGCGGCGATCTCTAAGGAAACGCGGGCAATGTCACGAGCAGACAGCGTCGAATGGGCCGCCAGGGCTTTAGCTGCCGCCAGAGCAAATGAGCCGCCCGACCCAATCGCCGCCAATCCGTCTGTCGGCGCGATTATATCCCCCGTTCCGGAGAGGATAAGTAGGGTATCACGATCCGCAACGATCAACATAGCTTCCAAACGTCGTAAGGCTCGATCTGTTCGCCAGTCCTTGGCCAACTCCGTGGCCGCACGTGTGACGTTGCCCTGAAAATCCTTCAGACGAGCCTCAAATCGCTCCACTAGGGCGAAGGCATCAGCGGCAGAGCCAGCAAACCCGGTCAGCACTTTACCGCCGTGAAGTCGGCGTATTTTCTGGGCATCGTGTTTGAAGACCACTTGCCCCAGTGTTACCTGACCGTCACCGGCCAAGGCCACCTTCCCCTGATGGCGAACAGCAACAATGGTTGTGGCGTGCAGTTGCTCCACCGATTTCTCCATTTTTTTTCGCTTACCTTCCTCTGTTGATAATAATACGGAGGACAGTACACGCTACTAGCGTGACAGTCCCGCTGGAGGTTTTACTTTGGGAGATCTCCGCTTATGTTCCGATTGAAACACCTGTTGGTTTTGACCTGTTTGTTGATTCTGGCAGGCACGGTGTGGGCGATCTATCCGCCGCCTGTACAAGACGCTGGAAAGTTTTTCTCTATGCAGGCTACGGAGCAAGCCAACAAAAAGATTCGTGCCATCTACGACAAGTACAAAAAAGACGTGGTCGTCGAAACGATCAGTTCGCTCACTGCTGAGCAAATCAAGCAAATGGACGAGGAGGGAAAAGCGAAGTACTTCCGGAGACGCACGCAGGATCGCGCCAAGGAACTGGGCTTGAATGGCGTCTACATCCTGTTCAGTAAAAAGCCACAACACTACCAGATTCACATGGACCCCGAGACGCAAAAAAGGATGTTCACGGTCGCCGATCGCAAAATTCTCGGCGAGAAAATCGTCGCTCAATTCAGGGAGGAGCGGTTTGACGCGGGCTTGCTCGATGGATTGGACGCCATCGAGGCCGCCTTCAAAGCCAACTCCGCTGACAAGAAATGACAACGCCCTCAACTAGAAGGAGACACCCAACCATGCTAACCTCGCTACGTGGGTATCTAATTGGTGCTATGTTGTTCGCTTCGCTCTGTTTGACCACTGTGTCAGCCACGGCACCGGCCAGCGGTTTTCCCATCCGCGATGAAGGGAAGTTTTTCTCGCCACAGGCGATCGATCAGGCTCAGAAACGGATTGCAGAAATCAAACGCGATTTCAAGAAAGATCTGCTCGTAGAAACGTTCGTGCATCCACCGGCCAACCGCAAGAAGGAATACCAATCTCTTCTTCAAAACGAGAAAGACAAGGGCAAAGAGAAGTTCTTCGCCGCTTGGGCACGAGAACGCTACAACCAAAACGGCGTTCACGGAGTTTCCATCCTCATCTGTAAAGATCCAACCTACTTGTACGTCGAGGAAGGTAAACTAACCGAAACTAAGGCGTTCACCTCAGCAAACGCCAAGAGAACGCGAGACATCCTCGTGGAAGAATTTAAAAAACAAGACTTCGATCGAGGATTGCTCAGAGCGGTCGAGTATGTGGGAGACACGTTCAAAACTAACCCTGGCCAGTCGCCCCAACGTAGCACCACAGGAAAACTCAGCGAAGCGGATGATCCCCTTGCACCGCTACCGGATGACAAGCAGGGAACCGCGAACACTCCCAGTCTACCTCAAAATGTCGAATCGGTTTTAGGAGGTGGCAATAGCATGTTCGGCTGGATCTGCTTGGGATTAGGTGTCTTGCTGGTGCTGTGGATCGTGGTTGGACTCTTTCGCGCTCTCACCGGGGCCGGGCAACCACGGGGAGGATATGGACCTCGCGAATACCCGCCTCCAGGTGGACGCCCGCAGGGTAATTATGGACCTGGCGCGCCGCCGCCTGGCTATATTCCGCCTCCTGGATATGGGGGCACGGCAGGAGGCGGCGGAGGATTCGTCAGAAGCTTGCTTGGCGGAATGCTAGGCGGAGCTGCCGGTATGTGGGCCTATGACCAGTTCTTCCGAGGGGGAAGCAGTGGCGGTGGCGGCTTCAGCGGTGGCGGCATGACTTCACCAGCTTATGGTGGTTCCACCACTCCCATGCCAGACGACTCCGCCGGAAGTGGCGGTGCAGGCGGTGACTGGGGCACCAGCGGCGACGCTGGCGGCGGTGGCGACTGGGGCGATTCTAGCGGCGGCGACTCCGGCGGTGGCGACTGGGGTGACTCCGGTGGTGGCGGCGACTGGGGTGGCGGCGGTGGCTACGGAGGAGGTGATTGGTAAGTTAGTGCCCCTCGACGCGCCGGGGAGCAGAACCTCGGCGCGGCCTTCTTCTCGGGAGCCTAGTCATGTGGTGCTTTCGCTGGATGTTCGTGTTGACCTTCGTATTCACGCCGACTGCTGGGGCCGAGTCCCCGCCGATTATTCTCGATCAAGCCGGTCTGTTTTCACCTCGTGCCGTCAATCGAGTCACCGAAATCGGCGAAAAGCTGCGTCAGCAAAACAAGATGGATCTGTGCATCGAGACGCGACCGCAAGCTCCGGGAATGGCTCCAGATCTGATTCGTCGCATGCGGAATCGACTGTTTGAGAATCAACGCATCGAGGCGGCAAAAAAAAGAGCCGAAGAACTAGGAGTTCACGGCTTGTATGTGATGATCACCACCGAGCCGCAACATGTGACCGTCGTAGGCTGGCCGTCACCGGACGAACAGGAAGCAAAGCGGTATCGAGATGCCCATTTCTCGACCGCTGCTCCACGAGAAACCAGTTGGTACAAACGCCGCGAACTGCAACGAGCCTTGGCTAAAATTTCTGACAAAAACTCCGCAGATGACGTGTTGATCAAAGCCATCGATCAATACTGGAGCCGTGTCCAGGCTCCGCCGCAAGAATCGCCGCTGGAAACAATTCCCGCCTTGATTGTCGCTGGGGGGTTGGTTGGTTTCTGGGTGGTATTAAGAGTCATCCGCTCTCGTTTGCCGGATCGACGCCCCATTTATCAGCCGGCCATGCTCGGCAGCATCCTCGGCGTGCCCGCTGGATTCTGGATCAATGATCGCCTGTTTCAATCCGAACGTCCGGTCTCTCCTAGCTATGCTTCACTCCCCCCCTCGCACGCCGAGGAAAGGGATCCGATTAGCGATTCAGGTTCGGAACGTGCGGGTGATCAGCTATGACCGATAAAAACTGTCGTTTTTGTAGTATAATTGCCTCGACTCCTACTTTACCTGTCGAGAACTTGGTTTGGCACTTTCCTCACAGTGTCGCCTTGTTGGGAGAGTGGCAATTTTTTGAAGGCTACTGTGTCCTTGTTTCTCGTACTCACGCACGCGAATTATTTGAACTGGATTCAGTGACTCGAACAAATTATTTCGATGAAATGACCCTCCTTGCCCGAGCGATTCATCAGGCCTTTCAGCCCGTGAAGTTGAACTATGAGCTTCTGGGCAACCAGGTGCCTCATTTGCACTGGCATTTGTTTCCGCGCTATGATCACGATCCAGGCAAACGCTCACCGGTCTGGCTAGCGATTGACGCTGCTGAGCGAGATCCACGTCAGCGCGCGGCTCTGCAGGCAATCTCGGCGAATCGATCCCAACTAATCGTTCGCCTTCGCGACTCGCTGATCCAACTGGGAGCCAAGGAATCATGATACCTCTGCGGATCGCGACGCGGAGTAGTCCCCTGGCCATGTGGCAGGCCCGACACGTTGCTGAACTACTTCAACCACACCCTACCGAGTTGGTACAGATCGAAACTCAAGGCGATCGCATTCGTGATCGGCCACTGTCACAGATTGGCGGCGATGGTTTGTTTACCAAGGAGATTCAGGCCGCCGTCCTCGATGGCCGCGCTGATCTGGCTGTTCACAGCCTCAAGGATCTTCCCACAGCCGTCGTTCCCGGTCTAACGCTGGCAGCAGTGCCCCCACGCGGCCCCACAGGCGACGCCTTTCTGTCGCTTCGTTATGCTCGGCTCAAGGAGTTACCAACTGGAGCCACCCTGGCCACGAGTAGTCTACGAAGAAGATCGCAAATTGCTCATTATCGACCTGATTTGCGAATTCTCGATCTCCGCGGCAATGTCGAAACTCGCATTCGCAAGTTACACGACGAGAAACTCGACGCCATCATTCTTGCCGAGGCCGGACTGATTCGTCTGAAGCTGCAAGACCACATCCGCGAAATTCTCGATCCGGTCTGGATGCTACCTGCCGTGGGACAGGGAGCGCTCGGCATCGAATGTCGGACAGAAGACCTGCGGCTTCGCGAGCTACTTGCGACCATCACTCACCGACCCACGCATGCCGCAGTCTTAGCCGAACGGGCCTTGTTACGCTCCTTGGGCGGCGGTTGTCTGGTGCCGATTGGCGCGTTAGGGCAAGTTGACGCGCAACAACTCCATCTCCGCGGCGTGGTGTTGTCGGTAGACGGCTCCCAACGCCTCCAAGCCGACCAAACCGGTCTCAGCAGCGAAGCGGAGCACCTCGGCGAACAACTCGCACGACGTTTACTGGACTTAGGAGCCGCCAAATTGCTTGGCCGATCACGCTAGAAGCGTTCTCTCTAATTCCTCCAACTCGCGAAGCTCCTCGGCGCTAGCCTGTCCTAGGCGGACTTTGCGTCCTAGTTCAATCAACCGTTGGCTTCGTCGCAACAAAGATTCCGCTCGCTGCTCGGCAGTTTCCGCACGAGCTTCCGCTTTCTGACGTAACTGTTCCAGTTCCTCAAAACTGACAAATTTTCTTCCATCTGGATAGAAAACTTGTAGCTCCTCGCCCAGTTGGAAGCGAATCTGCATCCGAGGACTGACAAACCCATCTACGCGTCGTTCGCGCCGCAGAATTTGTCCCTGACGGAGGTAGATCGCCAGCGAGTTTTTGAGCGGGTCGATCAAATAATATTCTTCGACCCCGTAGTCCTCGTAAAAGACCAGTTTATCGGCCATTTCCATCGGCGAGTTCGAGGGGGAGAGTACCTCGAACACCACGGTCATGGGAATGTTGTCTTCCTCCCACTGTTTGTAAGAGCCTCGATACCCTTTTGGCCGACCAAAGACGACATATACGTCGGGAGCGCAGACAATCGATGGATCCCCCTCGACGGGAAACCAGTTCTGATCCCCACAGACAAAGACATCCGGACGATCGTCGTACAAAGCACGAAGATTGCCCGCTAGCATCGTGATCCACTCAAACTGTTTGGAGTTATCTGCCATGGGCTTGCCGTCGCTCTCGGGATAGTAAATCGTCCCGGAGGGAAAGGCAGAGAGTGGGACGAGCATACGCTAACACCTCCATGATTCAGTGATTAACCTTCTTCCGTTAACATTCCCTGCACTAGAAACCGATACAAGATCAGTTCAGTTTGTGAAGCTGATTTTTGAGAGATTCACGCTCCTGTTCGTCGCTCTCGATAGTAATTAATCAGCCCATTCGTGGAACAATCGTGCGATGTGACATCGTGCAGCTGAGTCAATTCCGGTAGAATCGCCTTGGCCAGTTGTTTGCCCAGTTCGACGCCCCATTGATCGAAGGAATTGATCCCCCAAATCACTCCTTGAGTGAAGATTTTGTGCTCATACAAAGCAATCAACATGCCCAGGGTTCGAGGCGTCAATTTCTGGAAGAGAATCGAATTAGTTGGTTTATTTCCAGCAAAGACTTTTTGTGGGATCAGTGCTTCCAACTCTTCAGAAGATAATTTAGATCCAGAAAGCTCAGCTCGCACTTCATCGGCGGTTTTGCCCTTCATCAGGGCCTCGGTCTGGGCGAAAAAATTGGACAAGAGAATGTCATGATGCTGCCCTAGGGGATTGTGTGTCTCGATCGGAGCCAGAAAGTCGCAGGGAATCAATTTCGTCCCCTGATGGATGAGTTGATAAAAGGCATGCTGTCCGTTGGTGCCTGGTTCGCCCCAGAGGATCGGTCCGGTACTCCAAGTGCAGGGTTGGCCTTCCTTGGTCACGCTTTTGCCGTTCGATTCCATGTCGCCTTGCTGGAAGTAGGCGGCAAAGCGGTGCAGGTACTGATCGTAAGCTAGAATCGCATGCGTCTGGGCACCGAAGAAGTTGTTGTACCAAATGCCGAGTACTCCCAGATGAACGGGTAGATTTTGTTCTAGCGGCGCGGTACGAAAATGCTCGTCCATGAGATGGCCTCCCGTCAGCAGCTCCTCGAAGTGGTCCATGCCAATCGATAAGGCGATGGACAGACCGATGGCGGACCACAAGGAATATCGTCCCCCTACCCAGTCCCAGAAAACAAACATATTGGCTGGATCGATGCCAAACCTTTTCACCTCGGCCTCATTCGTGGATAAAGCGACGAAGTGCTTAGCGATGTATTGCTCGTCTTTGGCCGAGCGTAAAAACCAGTCACGAGCACTGTGAGCGTTGGTCAGCGTCTCTTGGGTCGTGAAAGTTTTCGAAGCTATGATGAAGAGTGTCGTCGCTGGATCCAGGCTGCGAAGTGTTTCGACCAGATGAGTTCCATCGATATTTGAAACGAAATGCACTCCTAAATCTCGTTTACTGTAGGGCTTGAGAGCCTCCGTCACCATGACTGGGCCGAGATCGCTACCGCCGATGCCGATATTGACCACGTCGCGAATCGGTTGGCCGGTGTACCCCTTCCATTTGCCCGAACGTACTTGTTCGGTAAAGTCGCGCATCTGCTGTAGAACCGCGTTGACTCCCGGCATGACGTCGCAGCCATCGACGTAAACAGGCCGGTTCGAGCGATTGCGTAGAGCGGTGTGAAGAACGGCTCGATGTTCCGTGGTATTGATCTTCTCTCCGCGGAACATCCGTTCGATCATGTTCGGCAGATCGGCTTGTCTGGCCAGTTCGAGGAGCAACTCCATAGTCTTTTTGGTAATGCGATTTTTGGAATAATCGAGCAAAATATCGTCAAAACGTAGCGAAAATGTCGAAAATCGTTGAGGATCATCACGAAAGAGGTCGCGTAGATGCAATGGCGCGATCAGGGTGTAATGCGACTGCAGTGCCTTCCAAGCGGGCAGTTCGGTCGGATTGTACATGGCAACTCCTGGTGCGATTGAGACAAGTTACTCGTGCCTGGTTATGATGCGAACAGACGCATTCGATGACGAGAAGGAAGGACACATGAACATTCGCATCGGCATCGTTACGATTTCCGATCGAGCTAGTCAGGGCATCTACGAGGACAAGGGCGGGCCCGCCATTCGTGATTGTCTGTACGAGATTCTGACTTGCCCTTGGGAACCTGTCTCTCGACTCATTCCCGATGAGCAGACGAGAATTGAAGAGACTCTCAAAGAGTTATGCGATCGTGAAAGTTGTTGCTTAGTCGTCACCACAGGAGGAACAGGCCCCGCGCGTCGCGACGTGACGCCAGAAGCCACCGAGGCCGTCTGTGAGCGCCTTCTCGATGGCTTTGGAGAATTGATGCGCGCCGTATCTCTGAAAGTCGTGCCAACGGCGATTCTATCGCGGCAAATCGCTGGCACACGCGGTCGATCTCTGATCGTCAATCTACCGGGTAAGCCCAGTGCCATTCGGGACTGTTTGCTAGCGGTATTTCCAGCAATTCCCTACTGCATCGATCTATTAGAAGGCCCGTACTTAACCACCAATGAAGCCATCGTGAAAGCCTTCCGACCGAAGTCAGCATGACGAAGGCACAAGTCCGGAGCCAGCGATCATGGACGTGGATTTGAATTGCGATCTCGGTGAAGGGTGTCCGTTCGATGCGGATCTGATGCCGCTCATCACCTCCGCCAATGTGGCTTGCGGAGGACACGCGGGCGATCTGGCTACGGCTCTAAATACGCTTGAACTGGCTCGAAAACATGGCGTTCAAGTCGGGGCACATCCGGGATTTCTCGACCGCGAGCACTTTGGTCGGCGTGAATTGGCTTTGCCCCCGGAGCGTATCTATCTGGAGTGCTGGACGCAGATCACAGCGCTGGTCGGCCTGGCTCATCTTGCCGAAGTGAAACTACGCTATGTTAAGCCACATGGCGCGTTGTACAACCTAGCCTGCCGAGATGTGGTTGTCGCTCGCGCGGTGGTTCATGCCGTCGAAGACCACAATTTGGCCTTGATGGGGCTGCCCAACTGTATCCTTTCACGCATCGCTCAAGGCCGGTGTACTTACATTGCCGAAGGATTTGCCGATCGACGCTACCAATCGGATGGCTCATTGGTACCACGCTCTCAACCTGACGCGATGATCGAGAATCCCACCGAGGCCGTGAAGCAAGCGATCTGGCTGGTTCGAGAATGTGGCGTGCAGACGCTCTGTGTTCACGGAGACAATCCCCAGGCAGTGGACTTCGTCCTAGCGCTTCGCGAAGGATTGCAGCGGTCGGGCTGCTCCATCCGACCGTTCCACCTTACCTAAACATGGGTACGTTAACCATTCTCAATCCCGGAATGCAAACACTCCTTGTCGATGCAGGGCGGGTACGAACGCGAAGTCTCGGAGTTCCAGTTGGAGGAGCTGCTGACCGATTTTCCCTGGCGATCGGCAATGCATTAGTCGGTAATCCACCCGAGACAACGGCGCTGGAATGCTGTCTGGTTGGACCAACGCTGCGAGCCGATGTACCCTTGGCCTGCGTGGTCTGGGGGGCACCGTTCGTCTTAGCCACCAATAAACGAGTTTTGCGATCTGGAACTACTTTCACCCTGGAACCCGGAGAATTACTCCGCATTGGTGGGAGCAGTCGCGGCATGCGAGCCTATCTGTGCATTGCTGGCGGAATCGCCGCCCCTCAATTACTTTATAGCAGATCTTCTTTATCGCCATTAACTTCAGATACCTTGTTGACGGTACGCGAAGGCCGAACAACAACTCGTCGAGCCGATCTGGAGTTCAATCTAAGTCGACGACTGCGAGTGCTTCCCGGACCGCAAGCGGACTGGTTTGATGATCCTCGTTTGGGCCAATACGAAGTGACTCCCGCAAGTAATCGCATGGGACTACGGCTGCGCGGCGCGCCGTTGAAGGTTCCATCCCGGGAGCTGGTTTCCGAACCCGTTTGTCCTGGAGTGATTCAGGTTACCCGCGAGGGGCAGTGCATCATTCTCGGAGTCGATGGTCAGACCATTGGCGGCTATCCCAAAATCGCCCAGGTAATTGCCGCTGACCTCGATCTGATTGGACAGCTTCGCCCAGGAGATTCTGTCGAGTTTGAGTACGTCACTCTCCAAGAGGCGGAAGGTCTCTGGCGAGAGCGGCAAAAACGCTTGCGTCAGTGGACGACCCGGTTGCGTTTGAGCGCGGGCGCACTAGGATGATCGAATGCAGGCGTTCCCTTACCTGAATTTACCCGTTGCCTAGCTGACCTGAAAACCATGCCGAAAGTCCTGATCGCGCCGGCCAAACTCGTCGGTCAAAAAATGGAGTTTGTCAACATCCTCGAACGAGCCGGGTTTGAACTCGTCTACAACACCCGACCGACGCAACTAATCGAGTCGGAGTTGCTTGAAGCCTTGCAGGGCGTGGTAGCCTCGGTCGCGGGATCCGAGCCTTACAATCAGCGTGTCCTAGCGGCGCATCCTCAACTTCGCGTGATTGCCCGAGTCGGGGTAGGCTACGACGCCGTCGATGTGGAGGCGGCCACCCGCGCGGGAGTAGCCGTCGCCATCGTGCCGGGCACCAATCAAGGCTCTGTGGCCGAGCATACTTTCTTACTGATGCTCGCCCTGGCCAAGAACTTGATCCCTCATCATCTCGGATTGAAACAGGGCCAGTGGCTACGGAGTGTCAATGTGCCACTGCGTACCCTGACCCTGGGGATTGCCGGACTCGGACGTATCGGCAAAGCAGTAGCAACGCGAGCCAAAGCCTTCGAGATGAACGTGATCGCCCACGATCCGTTTCCCGATACCGCCTGGGCCGAGGGGCAGGGCATTCCCCTGGTATCGTTCGAGGAACTACTACGGCAGTCGGACTTTGTCAGCATGCACATGCCTGCGATGCCCTCGACGAAGCATCTCATCAATGCCAAAACTTTGGCGCTGATGAAACCAACGGCCTATCTGATCAACACCTCGCGCGGCGCGGTGATCAACGAGGTCGACCTTTATCAAGCACTGAAAGAGCGACGCCTTGCTGGAGCTGGCTTGGATGTCTTCGAGCAGGAGCCGCCTGGACCATCTCCCTTATTTGAACTCGATAATGTCGTCGTAACGCCGCACACTGCTGGAGTCGATTATCGTTCCCGCGAGGAAATGACTCGATCTGCAGCCGAGGCGATCGTTTCTCTATCGCGCGGAGAATGGCCCGCGGAAAAAATCGTCAATCCCGAGGTTCGCGAACGTTTTCGCTGGTAGGATCGATTCAATCCGCACCCGCCGATCATCCGATCTAACCCAGAGAGACGCGCTTCGTCCTCAGGGGAAGGATCATGATACGCTACTTGATCTACCTGGGTTGCCTGGTTTTTCTCGGTGGTTGTTCTTCCCCGTCTAAGGGCGGACTGAGCATCTTCCCATCCAGCAATGCGCTGTCGCATCCAGCAGCGTGTCTGCGCAAACAGTCGTCCGCGCCGGAGTCGATCGGTCGGGAGTTGGATAAGCGCGTGGCCGAGCCATATCTCGTCGAACCCGGCGATGTACTTCTTGTACAGCCAGCTTCGCTGGAATCACCAGTGCGGCTACCCGGCGATCAGATAGTTTTGCCAGACGGAACGATCCAACTAGGCCGCTTCGGTCGGCTTCAGGTCGCTGGCAAGACGGTCGAGCAGATCGAGTCGGAAGTCAACGAACAGATCCGGCGAGCTATTCCGGAGGCGGGGCACATTCTAGTTCGCTTGGCCACGCGCGATAGCAAGGTCTTCTACGTTCTGGGGGAGGTGAACGCGCCCGGAGCGTTCCCGCTGCGTGGCCGCGAAACGGTGCTGGACGCCATCCTTGCCGCTGGGGGGACGAACAGTTGCGCAGCTCGACAAAAAATCATTCTCACTCGACCCACTCCGCCGAACTCCTGTCGGATCGTCTTGCCCGTCGACTTGGTGGCCATCATCCAAGAAGGCGACACCACGACGAACTATCAGATCCGCGCAGGTGATCGGATCTTCGTTCCAGCTAAATCACTTTGGGATGAACTCTGCGCGCCGTTTGATCGTATTTGCGAAAAACCGGCTCTCTGCTGTGGCAGTTACGAGAACCAACCGACCACCTACACCGCTCCTACAGAGCCTCTCAAAGCGCCTCCCACTCCTGCAATCCTCCAACCAGTACCGCAGTCGACTACACCGACCCTAGTTCCGGCCAGATGAAGTTTTTCGATTTTGCGAAATAAAATCTTCACTTTCGACTTGTCAACCTACCGCATTGGGCGACAATGGCCTGCGGATCGCCCAGATCTGCGCTAGGGAGCTCCCAGTCATGCACCGTGTTCGTCGTGCTTACACTCTGTTTCAGCTACTTGTGCTTCTGGCTTTTCTGGCGTTGCTTCTAGGAATGATGATGCCCGCTACCTTACGGGTTCGAGCCGCGGCTACTCGCGTTGAATCGATGAACAACCTCAAGCAGCTCGGTATCGCCGTTCACAATCATGAATCCGCTTTCGGTCATCTTCCTCAAGGCCAAGATGCAAAAGGCTTCTCTGGTCTGGCTCACTTACTGCCCTATATGGAGCAGGAACGTGTCTATCGTGCGATCGACTTTAATCTCTCGGCAGACGACATGGCCAATGCAAAAGCGCGTGAGACAAGAATCAAGATATTTGAAAGCCCACAAGATGAAGTCGAACCATCTGACAGCAAGTCGGGACCGACTAGCTATTTCCTCGTTGCTGGATCGGGTTACGCCTTAAAGGACAACGACGGCATTTTTTTGCTCGACAAAAAACTCCGCTTCGGTGACATCCTGGATGGTACCAGCAATACGATGATGCTGCTGGAATCGTTGCGCGGCGATGGACAAAAGAAAGCAGTGACGGTAGCTCGTCAGCACGTTCAACTGAAGGAAGAAGACCTCAAAGGGTTGACCACGGACAGCGGCGTCAAGGATTTCGACGAGAATCGAAGCATCGTTGGCACACGCGGTGCCTCTTGGATGGAGGGGCGATTCCTGTCGTCGACCATCAACGTCACTCGTTCGCTAAACGACGCGAAGCCGGATGTCGATTGTGGCGGCAAGGGCGGACTCGCGGCACCTCGTTCGCTGCAACCCGGCACGTTGGTGGGACTGGCCGATAGCTCGGTGCGCTTCGTTGGCAAGTCGGTTAGTTTCGTCACTTGGAAGGCGATGGCCACGCGAGCTGGCGGTGAGGTCGTGATTTTAGATTAAGTGCATTTCCTTCAACAATACTCGCTCAGCAGGCATATACCCATCTCGAAAGGAGAACTCCCATGAGACGGCCGCGCTCCGCGTACACTCTGTTTCAACTACTCGTGTTACTGGCGTTTCTCTTGCTGCTGATGGCCATGATGTTACCAGCGACGTTGCAGGTTCGCATCGCCGCTGCTCGCATGCAGTCCCAGAACAATCTCAAGCAAATCGGGCTAGCCATGCACAACTATCACGACGTAAACAATGGCTTGCCCGCCGGAGTCGATGCCAACGGGTTCTCAGGCCTCGTCCCCATTCTGCCCTACATCGAGCAGGAACTATTGTTGCGCAAAGTCGATCTGACAACTTCACCAGAAAATGCCGCCAATGACGATGCTCGAACGGCGATGATCAAAATCTACATGAGTCCGCTCGATGAAGCAGCTCTGCCCAGCGAGAAGCACGGACCAACCAGTTACTTCCTCGTTGCCGGTGCCAAGACTGATCTCGAACGGAATAACGGCATCTTTTTCAGCGGTTCGAAGTCTTCATTAAATCAAATCACTGATGGTACGAGCTACACGATCTGGTGTCTCGAATCGTTGCGCGGTGATGGGGGAACCAAGGCCGTCACCGTGGCACGGCAGCATGTCGAGTTGAAGAAAGAAGCTCTCAAGGGCTTGCTAGACACTGCTGGAGTGGATGACTTCAACAACGACAAGAACATCTCAGGAAAGCGCGGAATGTCCTGGCTTTGCGGCAAGTTCCTCAGTTCCACGATGAGCATCAACCGATTGCCCAACGACTCGCGGCCCGATGTGGACTGCGGCGGCGCGGGCGGATATTCCGGCCCACGCTCGGAGCGCGGCGGTGTTACCTGTGGTTTCGCCGACGGCTCGGTCCGCTTTGCTACCAAATCACTCGATCTGGACACTTGGAAAGCGCTGGCTACTCGTGATGGCGGTGAAGTGGTGAACTTCGACTTTTAGAGCAGTTCCAAGTTCCGCTGGATTGACCTAACAAGTCCACAAGAGAATACCACCATGAGACTTAAACGATCTGGATACACGCTATTTCAACTGCTTGTCCTTCTGGCGTTTCTACTGTTGCTGCTCGGCATGATGATGCCGGCGACCTTCCGCGTTCGCGAAGCGGCGAACCGGCTGCAGTCGCAGAATAACCTCAAACAACTCGGTTTAGCCGTACACAACTACCACGACACCAATGGGTTGATGAACACCGGCGTCGATGCCAACGGTTTCTCAGGATTGGCTCAACTGCTGCCCTACATCGAGCAGGGCAACCTCTACCGGATGATCGATTTCACCACTTCGCCAGACAATGCCGCCAACAAAGAGGTACGGAAAACTTGGATCAAAGTATTTCTCAGCCCACTGGATGAAGCAGCAGCCCCCGACGCAAACGCCGGTCCGACAAGCTACTTCCTCATCGCAGGAACCAAATACGACTTGAAGGACAACGACGGCACCTTCTTCAAGGAATCTAAGCTGCGCCTACCCGCCAGTTTTCCAGATGGAACCAGCAACACGATGATCCTGTTGGAGTCGCTTCGCGGAGATGGAGCAAAGAACGCCAGCAGTGTGCAACGTCAGCACGTCCTACTTAAGAAAGAGGATCTGAAAGGGCTAGTCGATAGCGCGGGGGTAAAAGACTTCGAGGAGGACAAAAGCATTGTTGGGACACGAGGCGCGTCCTGGCTCGATGGTCGATTCCTCAGTTCGACAATCACTATCACTCGGCCTGTGAACGATGCGCGCCCAGACGTGGACTGCGGCGGCGCGGGCGGGCTAGCTGGACCACGGACGAACATTAGCATCTTTAACGTGCTGATGTGTGACGGTTCCGTGCGAGCTGTCTCGAAATCGATCTCGTTCAAGACGCTGAAAGCGGCAACCACCACCGCAGGCGGCGAAGTTCTCGGCCCTGACTTCTGAGTCAACAAAATCAGCCAGGGTGCCTTCATCCTGCACCCTGGCTGGCACCTCCTTGAATTGCTTGTTCACATCTCGAACAGATTGACCTGCCGTGGACTCAGTTTGAGGTAGGCTTGCTTCGTGGCTGGCAAAATCCGCATCCGCTCAGATTCCTTGGGCAGGAGTTGCGTCCCAGTGGGCGGCATGACCATGACCTGCCAGTAAGAGTAAGTGACAAAACCTACCTCGACCGTGAACTCCTCGACGTTGAATCGGGTTGGTGTTCCCGTCTGAGCAGCTTGCTGTAGCCCTTCCAGGAGCTTCTGATTCGTGATCGCCTCATCAATCCGAGCGACTTCGACGGGATGATGTCGCCGTAGCTCTGCTCGAAGACTGGTTCGAAGGACCATCAACTCCTCACGGGCAGGGTCTTCGGCTGCTTCGCAATTCGGCGCTTTGAGGGCCTCGACCAATCCGCGATGCTCCATCTGATCCATCTCGGTACCCAAGGCCACAACCAAAGCGCCTCGGGCCAGTTCTTTCTGCACGAGAATGGCGTTACTCTCGATCGCTGAGCGCCCGGTCGGATCGAGTTGTTGCTCGATCACCGGAGGAACCACTGCCGGTTTCCCCGCACTCAAAGAGGCGAGGGCCAAGACTCCGGCCAGCGCCAGAATGATGAGCTTTAGCCAGAGATTCTCATTCCGACAAGCACACAACATGACTCGATCCTCCAAGAAGTGGTTCGGAGGGCTACCTAGTTGGAATCGTGCTTTCCTCTTTCACCTGTTTTGCTGTGAGTGGATATGGCAATCCCCATGCCAATGCCGACAGAGGGTGACTAACCCCCCATTTTTTCGAGTGTTGTCGATGATTTTGGCGTGGAGAAGAGCAGTCCAGTCGAGCGGATCCGCACACCTTTGAGTACGAGGGTGTGCCGTTCGGTTCATAACTTGTCGAAGGTATTAGAGCGCCCCTCAAGTATAGTGAAGCGGCAGCGGGGAATGAAGCACTTTCGCAGGCTGAAGCCTGCGGCTACCTGTTAATCGGAACCGGTAGTCGCAGGCTTCAGCCTGCGATCCGTTTCACCTTTTGTAACGCGAGCTAGTCTCGGACTAATACCGAGGTTAACTCGGGAACATATTTCCCGCCCTTAGGAACCACACGAAAGATCGTTTCCTCGATCTTGTCCTCATCGAACGGCCTACGCAGCACGCCAACAACATAGTTCCGCTCTAGTTCAAAGAGTCGATCCTCGATCGCTTTGGGCATGAAGGCCACAAACTCGTTGGGAATTTCCGGCAATTGCAGCCGCAATGCCGCCAGGATGTCTCTCACGGAATTGGGCTTATCATCGATCCAGTAAATCGCATTAAATTGAGCGACATCCTTGACCACGGCCTGCTCACCGGGGATGAGCTTCTCGACGACGTAAAAGTCGGGATTTCGTCGATCGCCAAGAGGAAAAGCGAGTTTAGCCCCCAGACCGCGGAGTTGGCTAAGGTACTCCTCGCCCGAGGCAGCCGTGAAGCGCATGTGCCAACGAAGCATACGCTTTTCGCGTTTGCTCAGAGCCATTTTGCCTTCGCCGCGCCCCGAGCCAACGCCGGTTCCCTGTCCGGTGCCCTGGCCCCCGCCCCCGCCGGAGCCGCCTTTTCCACGGCTGGGGTTAAGATTGTCGCTGAGCTTACGGCGCACGCCATCGGTCAGTCGGGCAAAAGCTTTGGTCGATTCGCTGTTGCTCTCTTGAATAAACCGGGCGGCCTCATTGTCGAACGTCTCGGCGATCTGGGCTTTCTCTACCGGGTTCAACGCCGGACGTCGCGGCTCCTCTTGTAGCTCAGGAGGGAGAACCTCAGCACTTTCGCCAACGTCTTCGACGCGACCGCCCAGGCCACGGGTTCCTGTGCCACCGCCATCCTTGGGGCCGCCGCCTCCGCCGGAGCTGAGGTCGAGTCGCACTGGAGAGACGGGCAGTTCATGAGCAGGTTTGACGAACAACGCGGAGAAATAAACCGCCATCAGAATCAACCCACCAATACTCAGGGCATGCAAGATGATAGACCCCGCTGCCGAGAGCGGAGCTTCTCCATGGGGGGAGTAGCGCTTCCAGAACCGCTCCTCGGGAGGCGACTTGGTCGCGGAATCCTTTTTCTTGGGCGTCTGTTGAGCGGGAGCAGTGGACATGATTCAGGCTCCATAGGACTGGATCAGCGACTTGCTCAGTATCTCATACACGACCATCAATGACAAGTGTTCCGACGTCGTTGGTCGTACACATCGAAAATAGCATACCAGCTACACAGTTGATAGCGTCTGTGAGCTTAGGTTCTCCTCTGCCCCAGTGGGGAGAGCGGTTAGGGTTTCCCCCTCATCCCCAGCCCTTCTCCCCACCAGGGAAGGAGAAGGCAGAAAGAACCCCTCCGAACGTACCAACTTACCCTAGTAGTTAGTAACGGAGGAAAGAGGATTTCCTTCCTCGATGCCGATTCCACAAGATCAGCCGCGCCATTGTACCAGACCTTCCAGAGCGTAAAACTCCGGTAAACCGAGTAAATCGTAAGTCTTGGCGGTCTTGCGATTGCGATCTTCAGCTCGTTGCCAGAACTCGCGCTGATCTGTCCCGCCTGGGAACATCGCTCGATCCTTCTGGGATTGATGGCGGAAGATCGCCTGCTTCTTCTTCTCGACGTCCTCGGGACTGAGAGGGACTACTCGTTCGATCTCGTGCGGCTCCCATTCTTCCCAGGCTCCGCGATAGAGCCAAACTTCAAAATGCAGTCCGCGGGAACGAACAATGCGAACCGCCTCGAAAATAGCCTCGGCACACATCCGATGCGTTCCGTGTGGATCGGACATTTCGCCGGCAACGTAGATTTGCGACGGTTGGAGTTTTTCCAGCAGTTTCACCGTATCCTGAATGTCTTCCGGATGCAGCGGAGCCTTGGCAATGGTTCCGGTGCGATAGAATCGCAGATCCATAAATTCGAGTTGCTCTGGAGGAACGCCACACGCCAGAGCAGCCGCCGTGGCCTCTGTCTTACGAATCAGTCCCTTGATCTTGAGCAGATCTTCCGAGTCCGGTTCGCCCGGACGTTTCTGATCCAGGAAAGTGAGTACACGATCGCGAACTCGTTCCGATTGTTCTCGGTCGATGTCGAACAGATCGTTAAATTGCACGACGAAGTCGGCAAAGCGTCGAGCGTCGTGATCGAAGACTGCGATGTTGCCACTCGTTTGGTAGGCGATGTGGACCTTGTGGCCCTGCTCGACGAGCCGGATCAGCGTTCCACCCATGCTAATGACATCGTCATCAGGATGCGGACTGAAGATCAACACAGTGGAGGGAGTCGTCCCAGCAGGCGTGTTACAAATCGTGCCCATCATCTCGTTGAAGACGTGCCTTCCTAGTCTGCTTGCCGGACCGTGTTCGCGCAATAGCTCGCACAGTTCATTCTCTCGGTAATCGTCGTCCGAAAGTTTGAGCAGGCCCTTTTCCAGTTTCAAACTCAACCAGATGACGGCTTTGCGAATCAGCTGCGGAGTCCAGGAAACCGGACCAATCGTCCAGGGATGCTTGAAAGCGGCTAATTCACTAGCCGCTGCCGCATCGAGCAGGAACGTGGCATCGGTATGCTGTTGCAGATAACTGGCACTAACCGCGTCAGTGATCGGTCCCTCGACGGCGCGTTGCACGATGCGGGCCTTGTGTTCGCCGAACGCCATCAGGACGATTTTCTTGGCGTCGAGGATCGTGCCAACTCCCATGGTGATCGCTTGATGGGGAACATTCTCCTCGCCGAAGAAAGAACTAGCAGCGTCGCGACGAGTCACCGGATCGAGCGTAATCAGACGTGTGCGGCTGTGTTTGGTCGACCCCGGCTCGTTAAAGCCCACATGCCCGGTGCGACCGATACCGAGCACCAACAGATCTAGTCCGCCAGCTCGACGGATTTTCTGCTCATAGCGCATGCACCAGTCTTCTACTTCCGAAGGCTGGATGGTCCCATCGGGAATATGAATGTTGCTTGGTAGAATGTTGACGTGCTGAAAAAACGTTTCCTGCATCCACCGACGGTAGCTGTGCAGATCATTCGGATCCATCGGGTAGTATTCGTCGAGATTGAAGGTAATGACACGAGAGAAATCCAAGCCTTGCTCTTTATGCAGGCGAATCAACTCGCGGTACAACCCAACAGGGGTGGATCCGGTAGGCAAGCCTAGAACAGTGGGTCGCCCGGCGGAGTTGTTCTGACGGATCAGGCTCTCGATCATCAGTGCGACATGACGCGCGGCCTGACTACTAGTTGGGAATACAAGAGTGGGTACTTTGGTATTTGGAACGTAGTGCGACGACATCGGAGAAAAATCCTTCGCGTAGGGTTCAAATGCTATCCTACGATGGGACATCGCACTGGAAAGAGTCCGGGCGAGGAGTGATCCCCTCGCCCATCAAACTTTCATCTGGAGTGAACCATTTCATCCATCAGGGAATGATGACTCGCTTCTTGAAGGGTCGAGCCTTTATACCAGCCTTCCAGAGCTTGCCCTTATTCTTGGCCACGATGCCCGCGCCGCGAGCAGCGGAACGAGCCATCCAGGCGACCCGACGTCCTGGTTTGACAGCGCGACCGACAGCTACCGCTGCTCGCCCCGCTGGACGCGCTAGCCGTAGTGCGCCACGCACCGGCCCGGCATGGGAAACTAGCGAGGCACTCTCGGCGTTTAGCACCGTGGTCGCGTCGGCGGCTCGCAGCATACTCATCGGCATCAATCCGAAGAGTGCGGCCAGCGTCCATTTCATGGCTTGTGACATCCAGCGGATCTCCTTCTGTTCGGTATGATTTCGATCCGAAATCTTCTTCCTCTTCTCTGAGTGTGCCAACAACTCCAAAGTTGGACTAACTCCTTGACCTATTATACCCCCATCGACTTGGAACTGTTCTGCTCTCGTGAAGTCTGGGTAATTCGCTAGAATGACAGCGGTGAACGATCGGCCCTTGGCGAATGTGGAGTCTCTCCGTGTTTGAGATCAGATTGAATGGCGAACTCCGGCAATTAACCGGGACGACAACAGTAGCGGCATTACTTCAAGAGCTGGGGCATGATTCTAAGCGAGTCGCCGTCGAAGTCAATCAGCAGGTTATTCCCGCACGCCGCCATGCCGAGCATCAACTCCAACCTGGAGACGCGGTGGAAGTAGTGACCCTGGTCGGCGGTGGTTCCGACGAACCACTCGATCACCCCCTAGTACTAGGCAACTTTCGCTTTCATAGCCGGCTCTTCACGGGAACAGGAAAGTTCGCCAGCTACGAACAAATGCGTGAGTGCCTTGCCGCCAGCGGTTGCGAGGTAACCACCGTCGCCGTCCGACGCGAACGCCTGATGGACAAAGAAGGGCGCAATATTCTCGACTATCTCGATCTAAAAAGATATACTATTTTGCCCAATACCGCAGGCTGTTTCAGCGCCGAAGATGCTATTCGTCATGCGCGACTAGCCCGCGAGCTGCTCTCCAATCTGGGCAATCCTGGTGCAGATTGGGTCAAGCTCGAAGTGTTAGCCGATCCCAAAACTCTATTGCCCGACCCCATCGGCACTCTCCGCGCCACCGAGCAACTCGTCCGCGAAGGATTTACTGTACTCGTCTATTCCAGCGATGATCCGATTTTGGCCAAGCATCTCAAGGCCGCTGGCGCGACCAGCGTCATGCCCGCGGGTAGTCCGATCGGGTCGGGGCAGGGGATCCTTAATCCCAACAACATCCGCATTATTCTCGAATATCTCAAAGAAAATGATCCGACTTATCCCGTGATCGTGGATGCCGGCGTAGGAACCGCCTCCGATGTCGCTGTGGCGATGGAATTGGGGTGCGATGGCGTACTACTCAACACGGGCATCGCTCATGCTCGTGATCCTCTGCGGATGGCTTGGGCGATGCGGCACGCTTGCCAAGCCGGTCGTCTCGCTTATCTGGCAGGCCGGATTCCGCGAAAACTCTACGCTACCGCTTCCAGCCCTTGGGAAGGACGCATCGCTCCGTCCACCTGCAGCGCTTAGAGAGTTTCAGCCAACTCCGAATGATCGGCTGATCGCCTCAACTAAACTCATTTGGAATGCTGAGCCGTCCTTACACGGATTGGCAAACCAGTGAGGAATCACTCAAACACGTCGAGCAGGGCTTGTCGCATCACGGTGGGATCGGGATCACGTCCCGTCCACAACTGAATGCCGATGACCCCCTGATTGACGAGCATGCCCAGGCCATCAAGAACGACGCATCCAGCAGCTTCTGCCTCGCGAACCAAGCGCGTTCGCGGCGGATTGGGAATCACGTCGCAAACGATCATGTTAGGACGCAGTGAGTCGATATCCAGAGGAACGCGAGCTTCTATGTCCGGATAGAGACCAATCGAAGTGGCCTGAATCACGAGATCCGTTCCCTCGGGTACGACATAATCACCAACCCAGCGAGTAAAGGTAGATCGTCCAGGAGCAACCGCTTCCAACACCTGGAGCAGTTCTTGTCCACGAGCTTCACTCCGGTTGACCACCGTGAGGGAACCGGCCCCGGCGCGGAGTAACTCGACGCCGATCGCGCGGGCCGCACCGCCAGCTCCGAGGATCACCGCCGACTTGCCTTTGACGCTGCCCTGCGCTTGCACCGACTGCAAGAATCCTTTGCCATCGGTATTTTCGCCCAGCAGTTTGTCGCCTTGTCGCGCGACACAGTTGACCGCCCCAATCGCTCGCGCTGCCGGAGTGAGTTCGTCGAGCAACGAAACAACGGCCACTTTGTGCGGGATGGTGCAATTGATGCCGCGAAAGCCCATCGCTCGCATACCGGCAATCGCCGCGGGAAGATCCTTCGGAGCCACCTCCAACGTAAGGTAGCGCCAATCCAGTCCCATTTGTCGGAACGCGGCCTCGATCATCACCTGAGTCGGATTTTCCGCCACGGGCTGACCAAACACTCCGACTAATTCTTGCTTAAACGATCGTGCCGCCATGTTCGCTCTTTCCCTCTGAGGGTTCCAAGATAGTACAATCGTTGTAGGACGACTCGCTAGAGAATCCCACCCCCCGTGGATGCCTCATGATCACACCGTCCATTTATCGGATCGTACTGACCGGCGGCCCCTGCGCAGGCAAAAGCACGGCGATGAAAAGGATTCACAGCTATCTCCAAGCCCACGGGGTGAAGGTGTACTGTGTGCCCGAAGCCGCCACACTTCTTCTCACAGGCGGGGTGTATGTCAAGGATGCTCCCTTGTCGTACATGATGAGTTTCCAGAGAGGAATTGTTCGTGTTCAATTAACGGTTGAAGAAGCCTTCGATGCGTTCGCGCGAACGGTGGGAAAACCAGCAGTTCTACTTTGTGATCGAGGCGTGATGGATGGAGCGGCGTATTTGCCCCCCGCGGAGTGGCAGCGGCTACTTCAGGAAGAGGGCTTAGACGAGACCCAACTTCGCCAATGCCGCTACTCCGCCGTGGTTCATCTGGTGACGGCGGCGTTTGGTGCTGAACACGCCTACAACACAGACTCCAATTCGGTTCGTTATGAACCACTCCAAGGCGCGCGGGAAGTGGACCTTCGGCTGCGGGAAGTCTGGCGCGGAGCCCCGAGTCATTTTATCATCGATAATCAGCAGGATTTCGAGCGAAAACTTCATCGCGTCGTGACGGTCGTAGCCGACTTGATTGGTCTGCCGCATCCGTCCGAGTAAATCTCCATCGATATTTTTGACCGAATCTGTGTTATTTTAACGATTAAATTCTTGAACCTGCAGACAGATCGCGTTACAAGAGGGCAGTCTTCTGTTGCAGTGGATCGACTCCTGCTATAGTGAAAAAAACCAGCAGCTGCAGCCCAGGATGCCCTAACATGCTAGCACAGTTGATCGCGCTCAACGATGGCCCGAATATTCTCGTCGATAAGCCCATTTTGTTGATTGGTCGGCATCCCGAGTGTGATATTCAGATCGAATCACGAAAAATCTCTCGCCGTCACTGTTGTATTGCTCAAGTGAATGATTACCTGTTGATTCGTGATCTAGATAGCACCAATGGCATTCGCATCAATGGGGTACGAGTAGTCGAAGGAAAGCTGCAAGCAGGCGATGAACTGACGATCGGCAACCATCGCTATCGAGTCAGCTGGCAAGACCACTGTGACTCAGGCAAACCAGGTGCTTCCCCTGCCCGACCAACGCCGAAGTCAGCTCAAGTGTTTCTCGACGATGATTTGCTCGAAGAATGTGAAGAGCCTGTAGCTCTACCGGAACCGAAAGGGAACGCCGCTATGCCCAGGCCAAAACCCGCGGACCAGTTTCCTGGCTCAGAAAATCTACTGCCCAAGCCTGGTTGATTTCCGGGAACCTGAGTTTACCTTCAAATACTGTACACTGAATAGCCGCCGTGAGTCGGTCCACACCTCCTGCACCGAAAATCCTGCTGCTTTTGCTAGATGGGCGAACTGATCGAGATCGTACTTGTACGAATACTCGGTTCGGATAGTCTCTCCCTTGGAGAAGGAAAACTTCCGATCCCCGATGCGCACGACTTGCACGCACTCGCTGACCAGATGCATCTCGATGCGCCCATGCTGTTGGTCGAAAAAGGCGAGATGCCGAAAGGCTTGAACATGGAAATCGGCGTTTAGTTCTCGATTAATCCGATGGAGAATGTTCAAATTAAACTCAGCAGTGATCCCAGCGGCATCGTTGTAGGCTGGTTCTAATATCGCAGAATCCTTTTTCAAATCGACGCCAATGAGCAGGCCACCTCCCGGACCGACAAGCGTCGCGATCCTATATAACAGCCGCTGAGCCTGCCTAGGAGTGAAATTGCCAATCGTTGAGCCGGAAAAATAAACCACACGCTGATGAATCGTTCTCCTAGCTGACGGTAGTGGGAATGGTTTGGTGAAATCGGCGACCACAGGGTGAATTTCGACCTGCGGAAACGCACGCATCAACTGTTGAGCCGAGGTGCGTAGATGCTCGCGGCTAATGTCCACGGGGTAAAACACGCTTCCGCTCAGATGCTGAAGCAATAACCGTGTCTTCAGGCCCGAACCTGCGCCAAACTCAATAAGGCCACAACAGGGACCAAAATACTCCGTAATATGTTTGGCGTATGTGGTCAGGATCGCCAGCTCGGTGCGAGTTGGATAATACTCGGGCAGCTCACAGATCTCATCAAACAGTTGCGAGCCTCGCTCATCATAAAAATACTTGCACGGTAGCCGTTTCTGGGGCTGGGAGAGACCAGTCAACACGTCGTTCAAAAAAGAACGTTCGACACAGCGAGTCAGCGATCGAGGAGTAGTCATGCGTGGGCTGCCAGGCGAAGGCCAGTGAACTGCCAGCGGGCATCTGGCGGAAAGAAGTTACGGTAAGTAATGCGAAAGTGCGAGCGTGGCGTCAGACACGAACCGCCTCGCAAAACGTACTGTCCATTCATGAATTTGCCGTTATATTCTCCGATTGCTCCCGCAGCAGGACGGAAGCCAGGATAGCCAACATAGGGACTGGCCGTCCATTGCCAAACCTCGCCGAACCACCCGCCGGGATTGTTGGAAACTGTTGGATGTAGAGTAAAGGCTTCAAGGAACGTACCAGAGCAGGGCAGGGTAGAAGCCATAATTTCCCATTCCGCTTCTGTGGGTAGCCTGGCACCGGCCCAACGAGCATAAGCATCCGCTTCAAAATAGCTGATGTGGCAGATCGGTTCCTCCTCGGCTACAGACTGCATCCCTTGCAGCGTAAATTGCTTCCACTGTCCTTGTTGCTTTTCCCAATACAGAGGAGCCTTCCAGCCCTGCGATCGACAAGCTTCCCAGCCATCTGACAGCCACAGTTCGGCTCGTTCGTAGCCGCCATCTTCCATGAAGGCCAACCAGTCACCGCAGTTCACCAGACGATTGGCGATGCGGAACGGTTGCAAGTAAACGATGTGACGAGGAGTTTCATTGTCGAAGGCGAACGGCTCTCCCGCGTGGCCCAGGTCGACGAGTCCGCCGGGATGTGTCAGCCATTCCAGCGGTTGAGGCACTGCAGTAATGCGAACCTGGCGCTGTTGATACACGGGCCGCAGCGGATTCCCTGCAAAGGCATGCTTGATGTCGGTTAAGAGTAGCTCTTGATGTTGTTGTTCGTGGTGCAATCCAAGAGTTATTCGATCGATTTTATCTGGATTCTGGAATCCGCGATGTACCATCGCCGCATCGACATATTCGCGATACTGGAACACCTGTTCCACAGTAGGTCGAGAGAGCAGGCCGCGCTGAGGTCGAGCAATGCGATCTCCAATGGCGTTGTAATAGGAGTTAAACAGATAGTTAAACCGCGAATCGAACAGGCGATAGTCTGGAATGTCTTGCAACAAGAACGTCTCGAAGAACCAGGTCGTATGTGCCAGATGCCACTTGGCCGGACTAGCAGAGGGCATCGACTGCACCTGCATATCTTCAGGCGTTAGGGGCTGACAGAGTTGGCGGGTCAGTCGGCGAATCCGAGTATATTGTTCGAGCAGATCCTGGGCCATGCGGAAAACTCCCTTCGGCTACAGGGCATTAGTAGGAGCTACTCGTCAGAAAACCATCGAAAAGCAACCTGGAACCTTCTTCTTTCAAACTACTCACTTGGTTGTCTCTTGCTGACCGGCCATCTCTTCCGGTTCGATGTACATTGACTGAACGAATCCTTTGCTCGAACTGGAGTCGCGTCATGAGTCTGCATCCACTTGCCGGAAAACCTGCTCCTGCTGAGTCGTTGATCGATCTAGCACGCCTGGAACAGGATTATCTGAATCGTCGACCTGACGTGGCTGATATCAATCAGTTGGTCAGTTTCGGCACAAGCGGTCACCGCGGCACTCCCTTCGACGGTACCTTCACCGAAGCGCACATTCTGGCCATCACACAGGCAATCTGTGAATATCGCGCGAGCAAGGGCTACACTGGGCCGCTCTTTCTCGGCATGGATACCCACGCAGTCTCGGCCTATGCCCAGCGGACCGCCCTAGAAGTGTTGGCGGCCAATGGCGTCGAGGTGTGCCTGACTGATGGCTTCACCCCGACTCCCGTCATCTCACACGCGATCTTGACCTACAATCACGGACGCGAGATGGGTTATGCTGATGGCGTGGTCATTACGCCGTCGCACAATCCCCCGTCGGATGGTGGCTTCAAGTATAATCCGCCTAATGGTGGACCAGCAGACACAGACGTCACTTCGTGGATCCAGGATCGTGCCAATCAGTTACTCCGCGAGAAGAACGCTGGGGTCCGCCGCATTAGCTATGAAAGCGCTCGGAAAAGTTCGTCAACGCACCTGCACGATTTCATGACACCGTACCTCCGTGATTTGATCGAAGTGGTTGATTTGGAGGCAATCCGGGCGGCGAAGGTAAAAATCGGTGTGGATCCGCTGGGAGGATCGGCGATTGCATACTGGCAGCCGCTTGCCGAGCGATATGGGCTGGACTTGACCGTGGTCAACACCACGGTGGATGGCCGGTTCAGCTTCATGACGGTCGACCATGACGGCAAAATACGCATGGACTGTTCCAGTCCCTACGCCATGGCCTCTCTAGTCCGCCTGAAAGATCAATATCGTGTAGCGTTCGGCAACGACCCGGATGCCGACCGACATGGCATTGTCACTCCGTCAGCTGGATTGATGAACCCCAATCATTACCTGGCAGTGGCCATCCGATATCTATTGACCCATCGACCACAGTGGCCGAGTTCCTCTGCTGTCGGCAAAACGCTGGTGTCTTCGAGTATGATCGATCGGGTGGTGGCCGGCTTGGGAAGAAAACTGGTTGAGGTGCCAGTCGGCTTCAAATGGTTTACGCCTGGATTGTTTGATGGTTCGTTCTGTTTCGGAGGCGAGGAAAGTGCTGGAGCAAGTTTCCTTCGCAAAAACGGCACCGTGTGGACGACCGACAAGGATGGTCCAATCCTGGGCCTGCTCGCCGCCGAGATTGTAGCTCGCACCGAGAAGGATCCCGGAGAACATTATCAAGAACTAGCCGGACAGTATGGAACCCCGTGTTACACACGGATTGACGCGCCGGCCTCGCCCGAGGAGAAGAAAAAACTGAAATCGCTGTCGCCAGAGCAGGTGACAGCCAAGGAACTGGCTGGAGAGCCGATTATCGCGAAGTTGTCTCACGCTCCTGGCAACGGAGCGGCCATCGGTGGCCTGAAGGTGACGACGGAGAACGGCTGGTTCGCGGCTCGCCCTTCTGGGACAGAAAATGTCTACAAACTCTACGCCGAGAGTTTTCGCGGCGAGCAACATCTGGCAGCCCTTCTCGACGAGGCACGAGCGATTGTGGCTAGCGCGCTAGGAAGTAGTTGAACCAGCAGTCCCAGTAAGTCTTCAGAGTGGTTAGACCGACTAGAAGGAGAAGGAATGCTCTCGCGAGTAAGTCGTCGCGAATTGCTGGCGACGTTTCTGGGGGGCTTGGTCGTCGGTTGCCAGCGTAGTGCGACACTGCCACCGGGAGAGCTTGTCGGTGCCTCGGTTGATCTAGGTCATCGCCTGCGTGGGAATCCGCCGACGGCGACGGCCTGGGAAGAAGTTCCCGTGGTCATCGTCGGAGCTGGCGTGGCAGGGCTGTCGGCAGCACGGCGACTTCTGCGGTCAGGATTCGATCGCTTTCGCATTCTCGAACTGGAACCCGCACCCGGCGGAACCTCGCGCTACGGTACCGCAGGAATTGTGCCGCATCCCTGGGGTGCCCATTACCTACCGGCTCCACTCTCGACTAATACAGAGCTGATAACTCTGCTGAAAGAGATGTCGATCGTCGAGGGAACCGACGAAACGGGTGAGCCGATTTTCGCCGAGGAGATGCTCTGTCGAGATCCGCACGAACGGCTCTTTGCCTACGGCGAGTGGCACGATGGACTTTACCTTCAGGCGGGAGCAACGCAGGAAGATCTCGAACAATATCGGCGATTTTTTGGCGAGATCGATCAGTGGATAGCCTGGCGCGATGAACGAGGTCGCAGGGCATTCACGCTGCCGGCCTCGACTGGTTCTGACGATGCCGAAGTGACGGCCCTCGATCGTCTATCGATGGCAGAATGGATGTCGCAGCGCGGCTATCGATCGCGGCGTTTACTCTGGCTGGTGGATTATGCTTGTCGAGATGACTACGGCACCCGACCAGAAGATACCAGTGCCTGGGCGGGGCTATTTTACTTTGCTTCGCGGCGCAAAGCTCCGGGGGCCGAGCCTCAACCGTTGTTGACCTGGCCCGAGGGCAACGGCAGATTGATTCGGCACCTGACCAGTTTGGTGATAAAGCAACTCCAACTCAACTGGGCCGTGGCCGATCTCAATCCGGTCGCGCCGCGTCGAATTGAAATTACCGCTATCTCGGAGCGTCCTTGGAGGATTTTAGGGGTGCGGGCCGAGCAAGTGATCTTTGCAGCTCCACAGTTTTTGACCCGGTACGTCCTTCGCCCCTATCGGAACGAGTCGCCGGCGCACCTGGCGGACTTCGACTATGGCTCGTGGATGGTGGCCAATCTGCATTTGTCGAGCCGGCCAAGAGAGCAGGGGAGTCACCTAGCCTGGGATAACGTCCTCTTTGATAGTCCCTCTTTGGGCTACGTGGTCGCGACGCATCAAGCGGGGTTAGACTATGGCCCGACTATTTTCACCTATTACTATCCTTTGACGGTAAATACTTCTGGTGAAGCTCGACAGCACCTGCTGGCTCTGAGTCGGGAGGAGTGGGCCGAGATCGCCCTGGCCGATCTGGAACGGGCACATCCGGAGTTGCGTACCTTGGTGACTCGACTCGACGTGATGCGCTGGGGCCACGCCATGATCCGTCCCACCCCGGGTTTTCTCTGGGGGCCTGCTCGTCGCCAGGCTTCGCAACCGTATCGCGACATTTACTTTGCTCACAGTGATCTCAGCGGGTTGCCCCTCTTTGAAGAAGCGTTCGATCAGGGCAACCGCGCTGCCGAAGCTGTTCTAAAGACCCGTTCCTCTGGAAGGTAATTCGTCGTCATGATAGATCAATCCTTGGCAGGTTCGCTCAATCATCCGGAGGGGTCTGGATGTCGATTCGGTCCGTGGTTTTCGATTTTGGCAATGTCCTCGCTTTTTTCAGTCACCAGCGTGCCGCGGAGCAACTTCTTCGCTTTGCTCGTCGTCCTGTCCCTCTGGAACGACTCATTCAGTTTCTCTTCTACACCGAGCTGGAACCCCGCTACGAGGTGGGACAGTTAACCTCAAGCGAAGTGCTGAATCTGCTTCGCCAGGAGTTCGACTTGGTCGGCAGCGACGAGCAACTCCGTCAGGCGTTCGGCGACATCTTTCATGCCAACGAAGCGGTATGCCGAATGATTCCTAGTCTGCAAAACAAGTATCGCCTGGTGCTTCTGAGCAACACCAACGAGATGCATTATAACGTGTTTCGCCGACAATTCGCCGATGTGCTGGACCGATTCGATCATCTCTTTGTGTCTCATGAAGTCGGCCTGCGCAAGCCCGATCCGAAGTTGTTTCAGTTCATCACAGATCGAGTGGGTGGAGCACCTGCCGAGTTCGTCTTCATCGATGATCTGGCGTCGAACATTCGTGCAGCGTGCGATCATGGCTGGAAGGGAATCATTTACAATAAGGACGTAAACTTAGCCAACGAACTCATCGCAGCAGGAGTTCAACTCCCGGCATAACAGAGAAGAGGATAGTATGAATCCCATAGCACAGAACGATCCGGCAGTGTGGGAAGCGATCCAGGCGGAGCGACAACGACAACAAACCGGCCTGGAGATGATCGCCTCCGAAAACTACACCAGTCCCGCAGTGCTGGCGGCGCAGGGGTCGGTGCTGACCAACAAATACGCCGAAGGCTATCCGGGAAGGCGCTATTATGGCGGGTGCGAGCATGTCGATGTAGTCGAAAAGCTGGCCATCGAACGAGCGTTGAAGCTGTTCGGAGCCGAACATGCCAACGTCCAACCTCACTCCGGGGCACAGGCCAACATGGCGGTCTACTTTGCTTGCCTGGAGCCAGGAGACACCATCTTGGCGATGAACCTGGCCCACGGCGGGCACCTGACCCACGGCATGCATTTGAACTTTTCCGGCAAGCTATACAAGGTTGTCCCTTATGGCGTGCGTCGCGACAACGAGCGTCTCGACTATGATGAAATTGCTCGGTTAGCCCGAGAGCATCGGCCTAAGTTGCTCGTCGCCGGAGCCAGTGCCTATTCACGAGTGATTGATTTCGCTCGACTGGGCGAGATTGCCCGTGAGACGAACATGTTGTTTATGGTGGACATGGCCCACATCGCCGGCCTTGTCGCCGGGGAGCAACATCCTAGTCCGGTGCCGTGGGCTGACTTTGTCACCACGACGACTCATAAAACCTTGCGCGGTCCCCGTGCGGGATTGATTCTTTGCAAAAAAGACTGGGCGGCCAAGGTCAATCAGTCGGTGTTTCCCGGCGTGCAGGGCGGTCCGCTGATGCACGTCATCGCGGCCAAGGCCATCTCTTTCGCCGAGGCTCTGCAACCTTCGTTTAAGGCCTACGCTGCTCAGACGATCGCCAACGCGCGGACCTTGGCCTACGAATTGGCTCAGCGGCAGTTCCGCATTGTCTCCGGTGGGACGGACAATCATCTGCTGCTCGTCGACGTGACCACGCGCGGCTTGACCGGTAAGCAGGCCGAAAAGGCGCTCGATGCTGCTGGCATCACGGTCAATCGCAACGGGATTCCCTTCGACACGCGCCCCCCACTAGATCCATCTGGCATTCGTATCGGTACGCCGGCGCTGACCACACGCGGGATGCGAGAAACTGAAATGCGACAGATCGCGGCCTGGATCGGCGAGGTGTTAAGTGCTCCTGACGATACCGCTAAGCACCAGCGGGTCAAGGCAGGGGTGATGGAACTGTGTCAACAGTTTCGCGCACCGGCCGAAGCAGAAATAGTGTGAGACCGATCATGGCGACCAGGAACGGCCTAAGTCCAAATGACCACTTGACAGCTCCGTAGCAGTCGATGAGAAAAAGCGTTGGCATTAGCACCAAAGCTGACCACAACCAAGCCGCGCGAATCACTTTAGCTCCTAGGAGCGTGGGCAGGGCATAAACCACGGCATCCGCCGGGTTCAGGTGCGGTATCACCAGAGTACCCAGCAGAAGCGACAGCGCGAGACGCTGTCGGAAGCCGTACCAGTTTGCGATCCACATCATCGAGAGTATCACGAGGGTGAGGGCCAGCAATCCAAAACTCAAGGTGTTGACCAGCCCCATGTGATCGCGGCCCAAAATCCCAAAGAGGATGCACTTCAGACAGTACATCCGCTCGGGAAAGATGCCCAGTTGCCCCGCCTCGCCCGCGCTACGTCGCAGCACGGACAACCAGTTCCACCAGGCCTGCCAGTCTGTGAAAACCGTGGCCACGGCAACCCAGGCCAGCCCCAGTAGCGTCGACCAGAACAAGACACGCCAGCGACGATCCGCCACCGTGATGACCACGGCAGTGATGGCAAGCTGCGGTTTGATCGTGGCCATCACCAGACACAACGCAGTTAGTCGAACGCGGTTCTCCTGCATTGCGAGAACCCATCCGGCGAGCGCGACCAGAACCAGGATCGATAGTTGCCCCATCTGTAAACTCACGAATACAGCAGGGAATGCAGTCAGGGTCGCTAGCAACAAGACAAACTGCTCCGCCGACTTACACTCGCTGAGGAGAAGAAATTGACGGACCAGAAGGCCGAGCAACACCAGTTGCAGCGCCGACCAGGTGTAGAACGCCGTACTCCGGGACAATTTCACCAGCAAGCATAGTGGCACCGCCGTCGTTGGTGGGTAGTTGAACGGGAGCAATCCCGCGTTCGGTTCTAGCTGGGGAAGCAGGCGGCGTTGTGTTTCCAATTGAGCGTCCAGCTCGTACAAACGCGAAGCATTGCCTTCCAATACCATCGTCCCTCCAGTATAGAGCATGCTAAAGTCCGATCGCCAAAACTCCCCTCGAAGAGCTTGCTGACTCCACAGGAACACCAGAGCCACGGTCAAGCCGAGATTGATCGTTATCCCAAGTCGAACCAACCAGGATAGTCGCTGCTGCTGATTCCACGTAGAATCCGGCACGTCTGAACTCCGGCCAGGTTGTGTACTTCTAGGGGCTAAGTTACAAAGTCAATTATGGGAGTAGCAAGTATGTCCTCGGATAAACCCTCGCTGAAGGGCGAACTGCTCGCCGAGTTTCTCGGCACGTTGGTGCTGATCGCTTTCGGCGTTGGCGTGGTGGCGATGGTCGTGCTTTTTGGCAAGAACGAGCCAGGTGAAGTGATCAAGGGAGGATATACCAACATCACCCTCGCCTGGGGTTTAGGCGTGTTGATGGGCATAGCTGTGGCAGGGCGAGTCAGCGGCGCGCATCTCAACCCAGCCGTCACCTTGGCCTTGGCCTGCCATCGTGGCTTCCCCTGGAGCAAGGTGTTGCCCTATATGGCGGCTCAAATCTTCGGGGCGTTCTGCGGAGCCGCTCTGGTGTATCTCAACTACCTGCCGGCGTTCGATTATTTCGACCCCGAACGTAGCAAAACTGTGACTGTGTTCTGCACAGCTCCCGCCTTTCCCGAGGCCTCGTGGGTGTATGGACTATTCGATCAAATTATTGGCACCGCGCTGCTGGTTGGTTTGATTTTCGCCATCACCGAGACAAAAACTCCTTTCACTACTCCAGGTCTTCAGCCGCTGATGATCGGTCTAGTGGTGGTGGCGATCGGCATGTCCTGGGGAGGCATGCACGGTTACGCCATCAACCCTGCACGCGACTTCGGTCCTCGATTGTTTACTCTGGTCGCTGGGTTCAAGAATCCGGGGTTCGTCGATGGAACGTTCTTGGTGCCCATCGTTGGGCCATTACTTGGCGGGCTGTTCGGGGCAACGGTGTATGATGTCGTAATCCGGCCTTATGTGCCTGAGGTGACCGCACCGTCGTCTTGAAGCGGTCTGCTCTCGAAAGAAATGCTAAGTTGTACTACACTAAACGATCTGAACTGCCCAATGTTCGTGTGTGAGGGCAGTCGATGAGGCTGCCCTCTCTCCGGGCTATTAGGTTGGACAATGACTCCTGATCAGATCGTCGAACTCCGTAAATCGAAGTACAACGCGACCGTGGTGTACCTGCACAAAGTACACAGCGACTTGCTCATCATGCGAGTGCGTCCCGATACTGCTCGCCCGCCGCATCGCCCTGGGCAATACACCACTCTAGGTCTGGGACTGTGGGAACCGCGCATCCCAGGGTGCCAGGAAGAGGCCCTCGACCCCGTCGAGGAGAGCAAACTCGCTCGCCGCTCGTATTCGATCAGCTGCTCGATTCTCTCGGAGCAAGGCGAACTGCTCGACTATCAGCAACTCGACGCCCTAGAGTTCTACGTTGTCCTCGTTCGCCAGGCCGAGAGGAAAGCGCCGGTGTTAACCCCGCGTTTATTCATGCTGCAACAAGGCGATCGGCTACATCTGGGAGAGAAAATTGCCGGCCACTACACCCTCGAAGGAGTGAAGCCGACGGACACGGTGATCTTTCTAGGCACCGGCACCGGCGAAGCCCCGCATAACTACATGCTCTGGGAGTTACTACGCCAGGGGCATCCGGGACGCATTCTGTCGGCCTGCTGCGTTCGCTATCGCAAGGATCTGGCCTATCTGGCCACGCATGAACAGTTGATGCAGCGATACAAAAACTACACCTATGTACCGCTGACCACGCGAGAAAATCCTGGAAAGGGAAAAGTCTACATTCAAGATCTGATAACCTCAGGAGAACTGGAAAAGACGCTCGGCCAACCCTTGGATCCGAAATCTACCCATGTATTTCTTTGTGGCAATCCCAAGATGATCGGCGTCCCGGAGAAGGACGTCGTTACCGGAGCCATGCGGTTTCCCCAACCCCAGGGCGTCATCGAACTTCTCCTTCAGCGAGGATTTGAACTCGATCAGCCGGCCAAGAAGATTCGCGGCAACATCCACTACGAAGAATACTGGTAATTTCGGAGCGAGAACGTGGCTGAGGAAATTATCGGCGGGTATCGACTACAGAACCTCATGATGACCGGCCAGACCAGTCAGGTCTGGGAAGTGGTCGAATTGTCGAGCCACCGTCATTTCGCGATGAAACTGTTGCTCCCCGAACATGCTGTCGTTCCTGAGCATCGCAGGTTGTTGCTGCACGAGGCCAACGTCGGCAAGCAACTGGCGCATCCCAACATTATTCGCATCGTAAATGTCCATAGCGATCCCAAAAATCCCTATTTCGTCATGGAGTTCTTCCCAGGCGGTAGTATGCGACTGCGGCTGATGCGTAAGCAACACGACTTCATCCGCGAACATGCCTTAAGTATCTGCAAGCAAACCGCCACCGCCTTGGCTTTTATGAATGCCAAAGGTTGGGTGCATCGCGACATCAAACTGGACAACATCCTGGTCAGTTCCGCTGGAGATGTGCGACTCATCGATTTCGCTCTGGCTCAGCGAGTGGAACGTCCGGGTTTTTTGAGCAAGTTCTTCCGTCGCAAGTCTCGGGTGATGGGAACCCGGAGTTACATGTCTCCCGAGCAGATTCGCGGCGAACCGCTCGACGGTCGAGCCGACATTTACAGCTTTGGAGCCACCTGTTACGAACTCGTCACCAACCGCCCACCGTTCACCGGTTCCAGTGCTCAGGATCTGTTGACCAAGCACATCACGGAAAAGCCGGCCTCTCCCCGGGTGCATAACCCCGACGTCACCGAGGAGTTCGCCGAGTTGATCTTACACATGCTCCAGAAGAAGCGCGAACAACGCCCCAAGGACTTCCATGAAGTGTTGATGCGCCTGAAGACAATCCGGATCTTCAAATCCGTCGAAGCCAAGCCAGGGCAAGGGGCCTGATAAGCATTGGAGGGAAATCGTGGCGAAACTGGTACTGCCGTTCGAGAAGTCGATCTACCAGATGGAGGAGACCTTGGCCGAGTTGGAGGCCAAAAGTCCGGGCCAAGCCGACGATGCCATCCGCGCCATGCGACGCGAACTGGTCTCACTCAAGAAAAGCATCTACAGTAAACTCGACCCGTGGCAAACGATTCAGGTAGCGCGACATCCGGACCGCCCGCACACCTTGGACTACATCAATCTGATTTTTGAAGAGTTTGTCGAACTGCACGGGGACCGGGCCATCGGCGATGACCGAGCGATCCGCTGTGGCTTCGCTCGACTGGGTGACTATCGAGTGATGCTCGTCGGCCAGGAGAAAGGCCGAACCCTGCAAGAACGAACGGCTTGCTTCTATGGCTGCGCGCATCCGGAAGGTTACCGCAAGGCTCTGCGGTGCATGAAGCTAGCGGCCAAGTTTGGCCTGCCGGTCATCTGTCTCATCGATACTCCAGGAGCCTTTCCCGGCATCGGGGCTGAGGAACGTGGCCAGGCCCAACTGATCGCGACCAATCTTTTAGAGATGTCGCGCACTCCCACCCCAATTGTGTGCGTGGTCATCGGAGAAGGGGGGTCCGGCGGGGCATTGGGCATCGGGGTCGGCGATCGTGTCAGCATGCTCGAACATGCGTACTACTCGGTCATCAGCCCTGAAGGCTGCGCCGGCATCCTCTGGAAGGAAGCCAACGAGCAAACCAAACCGCTCGCCGCGGAAGCTCTCAAACTCACCGCCAAGCATTTACTCAGTCTTGGCGTGATCGACGAGATTATCCCGGAACCGATCGGCGGAGCGCATCGCGACCACCGAGAGATGGCCAACACTTTGAAGAGTTATCTGGTTCGTAGCATCCGCGAGCTTCGTCAGCTCAACAGCGACGAGCTATTGGAAGGTCGCTACCAGAAGTTCCGCAAAATGGGCGTCTTTCTCACTGAAACTGCCGCGACCTAAAGCACTCCTGCAGATGGTATAGCGGCAGCGTGGGATGAAGTTCTTTCGCAGGCTTCAGCCTGCGCCTACCTGCCAATCAACACTGGTAGCCGCTGGCTGAAGCCTGTGCTCCATTTCACCATCTTTCGACGCGGCACCAGGGTTCCGTTCGCGGACAACTAATTAAACATAACGTTCATTATCGGACGTTGTTGTTGGCCATCTAAAATGATCGAACGACTCAGTCGGCAATGACCAACGTCCGATAATGTATCTTATGTTTAACTCGCTTTAGAAGCGACGAGCTGCTGTTTTTCCCTGTTTTTCAGCGATTCTCTGGCTGGCGAAGATAGATCACCGCATGCGGTAGAGATTCCAACTTTCTCCATCGAGGGTCGTCGTCGAGCCTGGCCCTCAGCAATGTGTCGGGCTTGATGCAAATGAAATCGACGGCCTTGAGTTGCTCGCGCCAACCTGGCTCGGCTCGCATCAAGGAGCGATACTCGCGGATCCGCCGTTCTCCCTGAACCTCATTGCGATCGTCGATCCAATTCAGAAGCCTTGGCCAGCCCTTCCAAGTCAGATACCCGCCCCAGTCATAGTCGTGGCAAATGACTGGTCGTCGTCCATGCTCGACGTTCCATTCGTCTGCCAAGGCAATAAGACGATCGATTGCTTCGCTGGCAATGATGGCTTGCTTGTGGACGGCAAAGTGGCCCTCAAGCGGCTTGGCCAGTAAGAGCAACGTTCCAGCGAGGAGAAGAGACACTCGCCACGCCGGTCGATCCGGAGGCGTGTAGAACAGACTGCCCGGCTCACGATTCAGTCCACAGTGAGCGAACCAGGCATTCAGTGACTCGATCTCGACACTGCAACGCGCCAGAAGCGGGACTGTCACAACGACCCAGAGCGCGACGTAACGAAATCCCGTCAAAGCAAAATGCAACCAGACCACAGCCAGCGCTAACTCAACCAAGTTGGGCTTTCGCGAAGTCAGTCCTAGCAATAGCGGAAACAACAGAATCAGTAGTTCATAGCGCATCGCCCCGCCACTATTGAAGTCCGGCGAACGCCACTCTTGATGCAGTCCCATGAAAAATGGATCGCCCAGAAGTTGAAACGTCCAGCGATAGAGATCGATCCCATAAGGGTTGAGCAAGGTAGCACCAGCAGCCGTCATCGTGATCGCCCCGACGCGCATGGCACGCTCGAAGGACAAGGTGCCGAGTTCGACTCCGACAGTCACCACCAGAAGGATCAATCCGGCAAGGAAGCCGCCGTGTGTGTTGGCCCAGATCGCGAACAGTGCGATCAATCCCAAGACTTGAAGTCGGGTTAATCTCGACTCGTGAAGTAGCACACAAGCTCGCGCGGTAAGGAGCGTGAATAGTAACGTGAAGACGTTCGGGCGTGCATTCCAGGAACAGGACGTGCCCATCATACCGATCGAGGTCCAGACTGCGGCGACCGGCCAGGCCAGCCCATCGGCAAGGAGGATGCGGTAAAGCACCCCAGCTAGCGTGGCGAGGATCACCGCGTTCACCATGCCGATCCCCTCCAAACCAGCCCAACGCCAGCCGAGGTAGTACGCCAGTTCCCCCAACCACTGGTTGGAATACCAGCGAGGAGGTGCTTCCCCGCGCGGATCGGTGAACGGATCGTGGGTCAGCCAACCGCCCTGCTCGATCATGGCGTCAATGTTGCGCAGATGCCAGCCAAGCCCGGGATCATCGAGCAAGGTGTGTTGTACGCCCCGAAACACGACCAGAGCGATCAGCAAGAACAACACGTCAGCCACGCTCGGACGCCATCGTGCTAGAAAGGAGGACCAGTTCATGGTATTGTTGCTTGGCCGTTCTCGATGATCGACTCAACGATGTACAACGGACGACGCTGGGTGTGCCGATGAGTACGAACCAGATACTCCCCCAGGATCGCTAGAGCGAGAAACTGAATGTTCCATAACGCGAGAAAGCCCAAAGCGGCCCAGCCCCAACCAGGAAGTTCCAATTCTCCGAAAGACCAGAGTAACAACACTCCCGCGGTCAAAGCAACGCTGAGCGTGAAAATAAGGAGAGCGGTAATGGTAATCAGAAGAGAAGGAAGAGTGGAAAAGGCGGTTATCGTGTCGAGCGCCAGTTTGAGTAAGCGACTATAGCGATACTTGGTGACCCCAGCCAGACGAGGTCGGCGAATGAACGGCACGCCAATCTGCTTGAAGCCGATCCAGGTGATCAGTCCACGAAAGAAGCGCGGATCTTCGTTGAGTTTCGCATAGACCTCCAGAACTCGTCGGTCCATCAGGCGGAAATCGCCCGTGTCGGGAGGAATGGGCACGTCGGCGATGCGACCCATCAAGCGATAAAAGAGAAACGAGGTCAGTTTCTTCAGGGTGCTTTCTCGTTCACGTTTGGCGCGGACTCCATAGACCACGAGATACCCTTCGCGCCAACGCTTGAGAAACTCCGGAATCAGGTCCGGGGGATCCTGCAAGTCGGCATCCATGACGATCACGGCCTGTCCACGAGCATGGTGCAGTCCAGCCGTCGTCGCCATCTCATGGCCAAAGTTCCGCGACAGAGCCACCACTCGAACGGTCGGATCGACGAGGGACTTCGCCGCTAGGATTGCCCGCGAACGATCGGTACTACCATCATCGACAAAAACAATCTCGTAACTCTCATTAATGCCATCCAGATGTCGTTTCAATTCCGAGTAAGTAGTTTCCAGAACGTCTTCTTCATTCAACAGCGGAATGACGACGCTCAGAACCGGCGGCGCGGCAGCGCTCATAATAGCACTCTCAGAACAGCTGTTTGGACTAATAGTTTCTGTTGTATCAACCTAGTAAAATGTGGGCTGGATCGGCTCCAAATTCGTAGCTGGCTGGAAGTGGAAAATGACCACACAGACAAGATGCCTGCGCGTTGGCATGGTGGGCGTGGGCATGATTTTTGAGGAAACCTACTGGCCGTTTTTCCGCAACGTGGCTCATCAGCCGTTGCACCACCGAGCCACCGGCCCCGTCGAGGTCGAACTCCGCGCGCTGGCTAGTCGTACCGGACAACGCGCCAAGGTTTATGCCGAGCGATGTAGCGCGGTCAACTGTCACGGTCCCCAAGCGCTGGAGCAACTCCTGAAGCAGGATCTGGACGTGGTTTGCGTGGCGACCCCAGACGATCGCCATTTCGACGCTGCCCGGCTAGGGCTGCAGCACGGCAAGCACGTTTTGATTGAAAAACCCTCGGTGCTGGCATTGCAGCAACTCGACGAATTGTGCCGGTTGGCCGAGCAACAACAACGACTCTGTCGCGTGGTCTACCACAAACTTGCTGATCCCGACCATAAGAAACTTCGCACTCACGTCGCTGGGAGTGTTCTGTTTCACGTCAACAATGGTTACTGCTCTCTGTTAGAGCCAAAATCGATCTCCAAAGGACAATTTGCGGAATGGATCCACGGACGCAATCCGGGAACCTATGTCGCGGTGCATTATCTGAAGCTGATCGATTTCTGCCTGGCGGGGCCGATCCCCTGGTCGTTGGCTCGCGTGACCGCCACTGGGCAACGTGGCCTGGTCGGACCCAGTGACGGCCCTACCTGGGACAGCGTCCAGATGCAAGTGATCTACCGCTACGTCGATGGTCGTGAAGCCGCGTTCGATCTCCACACTAGTTGGGTGACCCCAGATAATTTCCCCGGTTACGTCGAGCAAGAGGTCCAGTTTCGCTTCGATAACGGCGTCTGGAACGCTCATCAACGAAAACGCGGGGTCGAGGTGACGATCGAGAACCGATCGCCTGGCGAGTTCAAGTACACTCCCAACCATCATTACAACGGTACGTTCCTCGAACCCTGGAATGTGACCAGTCAGCGCGGCTATGGCATCGAAATCATTCAGCGATTCTTCGAGGAGGTGGCCTACGTCGAATTCGGTGGGTCTGCAGAGAATCGTTCGCATCGCTTGCGAGAAATGCGTCAGCTAAGTTATGCCGATGCCTCGGCGGATCGGAACGTGGTTGCTGCTGTGCAAGCGCTCGAAGCGATTCTAGGGCGGCATGCCGCAGGTCAACCGGGCTGCTTGGTGCAAGTCAACGATGACGTGGGCGGGCTTGTCCTGTACACTCCGGGGAAGGCCGGTCACGACATTCTTTATTCTGGCCGAGTATGACTGCTGAGTGACACCGCTATGACACCTCCCCTACTCCATCCGAGAGAACCGAAGTCGAACGCCACTCGCGAAAGTGCGGCTCAGTTCGAGCCACGCTCCTTGCGAACTTATACCCCAACGCAGGCCGTTATCGCTCGCAGTGCCGGCGTCTTTCACTGGACTCCGGAAGGCAAACGATTGTACGACTACACTTCCGGAGTGTTAGTAGCCAACCTCGGCCATAATCCGCGGTCGTGGATGAAGCGATTCAACGACTACATGGGCTGGAGTCGAGCCGAAGATCACGGTGAGTTCTTTCAGGCCATGGCCATGACGACCTATAACGCCGTCACTCCGTTGGAGGTCGAAGCGTCACGGCGACTAGTGGAGGTGTTACAGGCACGTCCCGGCGGGACACGGCTGGAGCAAGTGATGTGGGCTGCGTCTGGGTCGGAGGCGATCCAAAAAGCGCTGTGGATGGCCCTGGCTCGCGATCGCACGCGTGACATGATCCTTGCCACGCGCTTTGGCTTTCATGGCAAGAAAGGTCTCGCCGGCGCAGTGACCGGCAGCGAACAGGACCGCGAACGCGATCCCCGAGTGCGGTTCATCAGTTTCCCCATGCAAGAATGCGCCGATGTCTCGCTCCGCAATCAACCGTTCGACGTGAGTCGGTATCGCGACGAACTAGAAGCGTTGAAGCAGCAGTTCGGTCGTCGATTAGGGACGCTCATCACCGAGCCTTACCTTGGCGGTGGAGGGTCATATCACCCCCCTAAAGAATATCTGCATTGTCTGCAATCCTTCTGTCGAGACAACGATCTCGTTTTTATCCTCGACGAGGTGCAAGCAAACTTCGGACGTACCCGCGATCTGTTTGCTTTTGAAACCTATGGCTTGGAACCGGACCTCGTTGTTCTTGGAAAAGGCTTGGGCAATGGGGTTCCCGTTTCCGCCGCCGTGGGACGACGAGACCTGATGGCCTCGCTGGACTACGGCGAAGGCTCCGACACCTGGAGTGCTAACCCGTTGTGCTGCGCCAGCGTGCTAGCCACCCTCGACGAGTTTGCCTCGCGTGATGTGCTGGCCCATTCGCGAAAAATCTCAGCCAAGATCGAAGCAGGTTTAGTTCGCCTGAAGGAACTGCCGAGTGTGGTCCATGTTCGCGGCGAACGTGAAGGCATGGTCTGGGGAGTGGAGATGCGCGATGCCGAGACCGCGAATCAAACGGTACTGGCCTGCTATCATGCCGGGGTGCATCTGTTGGGACCACTGGCCAAGAAGGTACTGCGCATCTCCCCTCCTCTAGTCATGACTGAGCAAGAAACCAGCGAGAGCCTGACTCTTCTCGAACAAGGATTTCGACAAGCCATCGAGCAAGGAGGACATCGATGACCGCCTGGTTGGCACTCGTGCTGATGCTACCCGCTCAGGAGACGAAGTCGTTTCGATTTCCCGAGGCAAAACTCGGGGCCCAAGCTGAGTTGAAGTATGTCGAGAACATTCCCCTGCTCCGGGTTGCCGGGACACCCCAGGAGATAGGCAGCGCGGTCGGCACTTTAGCCTTGGCCCCTGCTGCCAAAGTTCTGACCTACCCGCGTGATCTTTTGAAGCATCGAAATGTAGATGTGATGTGGCCCTATTTCAAAGGTGCGGGCAAGTCGTTGTACAAGAACTTTCCGGTGTCTCGCTCCGAAGAGTTGGAGGCGATTGCCAAAGGGGCGAAAGCCGAGCGTGATCTAGTGATCTGTGGCAACACTTTCTTCGACTTGAAGAAAGTGTTCGCCTGCTCGGCCATCTTGATTGGCAAGCCGTGCAGCTCCACTGGCGGAACGATGCTCGCTCGCAATCTGGATTATCCCTCGTTGGGATACATCCATCAGTACACTCTGGTAACAATCTATCGCGGTAAGGACAAACTCGCCTTCGTCTCAGTCGGATTTCCCGGATTGGTTGGCGTTCTTTCTGGCATGAACGAGGCCGGACTTGCTCTAGGGGTGCTGGAGGTGTTTGACTCGAAGGATGGCATCCCCTTCGACAAAAAAGGCATTCCTTACGGTCTGTGTCTGCGGCAACTGCTGGAAGAGGCTCGCACGATTGACCAGGCTAAATCGATCCTGGAAAAGCTGCCGCGAACCACCACGATCAACATAGCCATTGCTGATCGAGACGAAGTCGCCGTGCTGGAGGTTTCTCCAGCGCGAGTCGTCCGTCGAAATCCAGAGAAAGACATCTGCGTGACGACCAACCACTTCTGTACCGTAGAGCAGAAGGCCGCCAAAACGGTCAACATCGATCGAACCTTCGAGCGGTTTGAACGGCTAGCGGAGACCCGCCACGCCAAGAAGTTGTTCACCCCCGACGATCTTCGCCAACAACTGGACGCGGTGAATCTGGGCAGCCTGACTTTGCAGACGATGGTCTTTGAGCCGGAACCGCTGAAGCTGCACCTAAGCTATGGCAAGGTGCCCTCCTCGACCCTGCCCTTGCGAACTCTGGAACTGGCTCCCTATTTCGAGAAGTCGAACCCCGCTAACCAGAGCCAGTGCCGTTAGTATGCGTTACAAAATGGTGTAGCGGAGCGCCGGCTTTAGCCTGCGCCTACCGTTCGGATGGGCAGGTAGCCGCAGGCTTTCGTCTGCGAAAGCAAGTTTCCGCCTGCGAAAACGCTTCCTACTTCGTTGCCGCTACCCCATATGGAGAAGCGCTCTAATCGTCCTGGACTGGAGCAATGCCCAGAATCTCGCTCCACTTCCCCTGAGGAACGCGGATTTCCCGCATGTAGCTGGGCCGATCGAGGTGGGTTCCGACGCAAAGATAAATGCGTTGTCGGCCCAGCTGGGTGGTGCCGGCAGTCACGAGCCAGGGAGTTTTGCGACCGCGTTCCTCGGGAATTTTTACGACTTTCTGCACAAGATCGAGGAACTTCGCTTCACTGCTCATCCGCGGCCAGACAAGCACGCGCGGCGTGTCGTTTTCATAGACTGCACCGAGGCCGGGTTGAATGTAATCGAGCAGACTCTCGGCCATTTCGGGGAGAAGGTCGCCGACGTAGCTCGCCGCCGGGGCCATCACAACGAGCCGAAGTCGCCCCGGAAAATCGCGGACGGTAACCTGATGCTTGTGCGGTTCATTGACCGCGATGCCGATCTGCTCCAGATCCACTTCCAGTTTCTGAAGCGGATTTTGTGGCGTTGCTCGACTCCGGTTCTTCCGTCGCCGTTTGGAGCGAGTCAGGCGTCGATAGATCGAGCGAACCCACAGCAGACCTAGCACCGCAACCACGAGCAGTACCAGTAGCCAACCACCATCATCGAGAAACTCACGCACAACAGGGGGCAGATGGTCCAGGTACGGTTCGACCTCCTCCTGCATCGGTTTGACAAGAGGATCAACTAACTCGTGAAATTTATCGATGAGTTCATGGCCCCACTGCACGATTTGTCCGCCACCTAGCCAGTTGTGACTGCTCAAAGCAGCGTTCAAGGTAGTCGGCTCAGCCTCGTCAGGATTTAACTGTCCGGGTGCTGCAAGAGGCGGTTGTGCCTGCTGAGGTTGCTGGCCCTGCGGAGCCTGAGACGAAGCCCTTCGCGCCTGGTTGCGATATTCTGTGGGCGAGCGCGGTATGGTTTGGCTAGTCGCCTTCGCCTGTTGCTCCTCGACCTTGGGTTTGGCAACAAACGTCGAAACAATGTTCGACATCGCAAAGCTAAGCACCATCGAGGCCAGAGCCGTAAGTGTCCACTGCACTGAAAGGATGACGACGACTATACGCCAGTTCTCGCCTAGCCCAAGGATGTAGATGATCCCCGCCAGACAGACCGCGAACACGATCGGGAGGTAACGCAAAATCGGCACCAACCCCATCGCCCGCCATTTCAGAGCCATTGGCTCCTTTAGCCAGTCGAAATATCCATATTCAGGCGGCAACATCAGATGGGTTATGTCCATAGTGCCGCGAACTAATCCGTAGCCTAGCAGGTCGAAGGTAAAGAAAGCGACGACGGCACCCAGCACAGTGACCATCAGGCCTTTGCGAAAACTAGGCAAGTCCGTCCCTGTGGCGTTACAGATTCCCTGCAATAGATAGGCCGCCACCAAGGCGAGAATGCCAAGTTCGAGGAAGAGCAGCCAGGACGGCACCTGAGCAAAGCTATTGGATGCGAAGAGGACCACAGATTGTACTCGTGATATAAGGTTGGTCGGAAGACTACGCGAGTCTGACAGTGATCCTATAACTGTGAGGAAAAGCTGCAAGGAGTCCCCATGTCGCTAAACATTGATGATATTGCCTATTACATCTTGGGCGTGGGTGCCGCTCTGGTCCTCATCGCCTATGTGTGGTTCCTCATTCGCGCGTTCCGGACTGATCCCATCTGGGGCTGGTGCATGTTCGTCCCGCTCACCATCCTCCCCTTTTCGTTGTTTCGTCTGCGACAGGCACGCGGGCCGCTCGGTTTGCTGTTGCTGGGAGGCGTGGTGATCTCGTTCGCAATGGTCTATAGCAAACTCGAACAACGCTTCCGCACCTTTGGCGAGCGAGAACGCATCGTAGAAGGGGAACGACATATCACCCTTACTGGATGGGACAAGTCTGATTATTCGCTGCTTGTCGAGCGATCGGACGTAGTGGTGCTGCAAATGGCCAATCCCGACGTGACCAACGAAACCCTACAGTATTTGCAGGGGTTGGAGCAACTCCGTGAGTTGGATCTGGAAAATACTAGTATCACAGACGAGGGATTGGCAATCCTGGCCAAACTGCCGGCGTTGGAGTCGTTGCGCCTGTCGAATACCAAAATTACTGACGAAGGGTTCCGCAAGTACCTGCTCGAAAAAGAATCCTTGCTAAACCTCGATTTGACCGGCACCAAGGGGGTTCTGTCAAAAACGCTACGGGAGTGGCGCAAACTCCGTGAAGGACGACGTTACGTAAACTAGATGTACCCACTAGGAGTAGTCACATGGCCTTAGAACTCATCGAAGACGCGTATGGTGATCCACGAAACGCGGTCTTTCTCGCCGTCGCCTCCGAATTGGCCTATATGAACGACGAGGGGGTCGGACCATTTCAGGAGCAACTCGGTCTGGAGGCCAAGCTTTTCAGTGTCGGCAATACGCAAGCCTGGGTGGGTACCAACGCCGATCATGTGGTGGTCGCCTTCCGCGGCACGGAGGCACCGACCAGCATCGAAGGATTAAAGGATTGGTTGCTCAGCGATGCGATGAATCTGCTCGTCTTGCCCGAGGGTCGACTCGGCACTGACTTCGCTGCCGCTGGAGTGAAGGCACGGTTTCATCTGGGCTTCATGAATGCCTTGGCTGACATCTGGGATCCCGTTCATGCCGCCGTCGATGCCGAGTTGAAAAAGGAAGAGCGGCCTCTGTGGATCACCGGGCACAGCCTTGGTGGAGCTTTGGCCATGCTGGCCGCTTGGGTGTTTAAGCGACGCTTCATTAACGTTCATCAGATTTACACCTACGGTGCGCCGATGATCGGGAATGCCGTTGCTTCTGAAGCCTTCAACCAAGCGTTTCCGGGAAAAGTGTTTCGCTATGTCAACATGACCGATCCGGTTCCAAAACTTCCAACAGTGTCTTTGGTTGCCAATGACTACGGCCACTGCGATCAAGAGATTGCTCTGGGAGACGAAACGACCGCCTTCGACCTGGCCAAAGCGTTCGCAGGAAAATCCGTGGATGGCCTTCTAAATCTCACTCTCATCGCAGACATCTGGTCGAGCATCCAGGCTCGGGTCGCGGCTCATGGACTGGATCATTATCGTAGGTTGATTGAACAATTTCTGAAGAAGTGAATTTCCCCTCTGGAGCGGTTTGTAAGGAAAAATCCGACCTGACCTGCGTCCGTGTGCTAGATTTGCGCATCGGAAACGAACCTCGATAGATGCCGAAGCCGCCCCCCCCGGTTGTTCGGCATTGCTCCCCGGAGGAGAACGTGAGAAAGCTCCTGGTAGCCAGTCAAAAGGGCGGCGTTGGGAAAACCACAACTTCCATTAATCTGGCCGCTGCCACGGCAATGGCCGGAGCGCGTGTGTTGTTGCTGGATGCCGATCCGCTTTCGAGTATTTCTGCATCTCTCAACCTGACCCAGCATCCCCAGCGACAATCCCTCCGCCAAGCAGGCGTCGATCTACCTGGTGTTTTGGTCAGTAACGTCATTCCCGGCATGGACGTTCTCAGTCCGTATGATGATGGCGGCTGCTCGGATGAGGAACTCGACCAGTTGCTCTCACTGTTTGGGACGTCGGCCTTTCAAGAGTGCTACGCCGCCCTAATTGTGGATACTCCTCCCTTTTTAGGAGCCAATCCCCATCAACTGCTCTCGACGTGCGACGAATTCATCATCGTTATGCGAGCAGAACCAATGGCCTCACGAACGTTGCCGGCCTTTCTTGAACTGGTCCAGCGTTCGCGTGCCACTCATCCCATTCAGATGAAAGGGATTTTATTGACCCTTGCGGATGGGGAAGCACCAGGAGGCCGTTGGGAACGAGAAATGCGGGGCCGCTTCGGGAATCGTATTTTGCCCCATGCGATCCCCTACGACGAGGCGATTGGCCAAGCGATTCTCTTCGGGCAGATCGTGGCTCATTCGCATCGAGAATCTCCCGTGGCTGCTGCCTATCATGGGCTAATCGAACACCTGAAACTCGCGGTAGACGCACGCGATACGATCGAACGAACCAGTGCGGCCTCCGCTTTGTTGTTGGCCTCGACTTCGTTGAAAAATAGCGCGGTAGCTCGTAAACCAGTTGATCGGGTAGCGTCGGCCAAGCCCGCCTCTCCAGCGGCAGCGCTGAGTAGCGCCGAAATTGCGATTCCCGCTGCAAGTCCACCCAAGCCGACCAAATCTGGTCCGCGACCCGTGGTGGAGACGCCGAAACCGCCTTCCTTTCCGGACATTGAGGAAGTCTTTCCTCCAGTTCGACGGACACGAACCCCGGTGCAGGCGGTCCCGGTCGTGCCCGTGGCCGCTACCGTGCCGTCCGTCGCGCCTCCAGTGGCCATGCCGTCCGTCGCGCCTCCAGTGGCCATGCCGCCCGCACCAATGCCAGCGATGCCGCAAGAGACGATCCGTTCTCTCCCTGGCGGAATTGGCTTGATCGGGATCCCTTTGGCTATCATCGGTGGGGTTGTTCTCAGTCGGATCAACCTACCCGAGGGAGTTATTCCAGTGATCGTAGGCATCGCCGTCGCTGCCGCAGTTCTGCTTGTCATGCGAAACGTAGGCAGTAGTTCCGATGAAGAAGTGGTCTCCGAACAACCGCTACCGGTGCCGAACACGAACGGCAAGCCCACGGCAGATCGTCGCCTCAGCGGGCTAAATCGTCGCTTGCGGATGTCGGCACACAAGGAAATTCGAGGGAACTGACGAGCGTTTGTGGCAGGGTTTGCAGGAGCCGAGGCTGGAACAGCCCCAGGCGTGTTCGTCGCAATATGAAATCTTCAACACGACAGGCCATCTCCTGTTCGCGTTGAAAGACAACTTCCGCGCGAATGTCGGGTTCACTGTCGACAATCCGTTGGGCCAATTCCGGGTTTCGATGGAGCAAGCAGAGTAGCTCGCCGACTCGTTGGCCATAGCGTCGCACCAAATGCCGAGCCGTATCCACAGGAACAAGACTGCTGGCTCGATGGATGGCTTGTTGTTCAAAATCGGCCCAGACTCCCGAAGGGGTTCCTAAAAGTCGATAGATCCGAGTGCGACAAGGTTTCCAACGTCCCAGTCGCCGCATCACTCGATCGACGATGGATTGCGCCATCGCTCGGTAGGTAGTATACTTCCCCCCTAAAACTGAAAGCATTCCAGTTGGCCCCTCGACGAGTTTCCATTCTCGCGAACGAGACGATGGGGCTCCGGGCCGAGCGCGAATCAACGGACGAACCCCGACCGTACTACCGAGAATCTCGTTTTCATTGGCCCCTACACGGAAATGATGATTGAACCCCTCTAGAAGATAATCCCGATCCTCTTTGGTAACTATTAGCTCATCAGGAGAGTCGGTGCAGTCCGTGTCAGTCGTACCCAGCAGAGTTTTTCCTAACCAGGGAATGACAAAGAAGACCCGACCATCTCGTGGATGCAACAGCAGATAGGCATAGGAAAGTCCACGATCCGGCAATATCAGATGAACTCCTTTGGTGGGAGCTAGTTGAGTGCTCCCCTGCTCTCCCGCCCGTTGACGCACACGATCGGACCACGGACCAGTTGCGTTGACGATGACTTCGCCGTACAGACGCAGAGATTGGTTGGTCAGATGATCGACAGCATGGATCGTCTGGCCTTCGACATGCTCGGCCTCGACGTAGTTACAGACGATCGCCCCGCGTTCGGCAGCGGTGGCGAGTACCGCCAGACACAACCGAGCATCGTCCATCTGAGCGTCAGAATACTCGGCTCCGCCCAGCAACTGTTCGTGCTTCAGTTGGGGGTGCGTTTCGACGATCCAACGCAGGGAGCGACCTCGGCTAGGCTGAAGATTGTCTCGCCCGGCGAGCAGATCATACAGAAGCAGGCCAGCACGATATTTCCAAGAAGGAATCCGAGAGTGGTTGGTGAACGGGATCAGGAATCGTAACGGCCAGACGAGATGTGGAGCGTTGTGCAGCAGTCGACGGCGTTCGGCGAGCGCCTCGTAGACTAAGCCGAACTGCCCCTGCTCCAGATAACGGATGCCGCCGTGGATTAATTTGGACGAAATACTGCTCGTTCCCGAGGCGAAATCTCCTTTTTCGATCAGGGCCACCCGAAGACCGCGTAACACGGCATCCAGAGCAATGCCCGCTCCGGTGATTCCTCCACCGAGGAGGACCACGTCGAACCGTTGGCGATTCAGAGCCTCGGGTTGGCGACGCATCACTGTCTCTTCAATCGTTTGGCCAAGGCGTCAATCTGCCGTTTGCACTCTTGGCGTGCTTCCGCGTAGCCCTTGGGAGTGACGTTTCCTTGGCGTAGATAATTGAGTACCACGGCCTCGGCAGCGGCCAGTTCCGCGCAGGCTTGGGGCAGTTCCGAGGCGATTTCCAAAGGAATCGTCGTTACTCCGTTGCGGTCGCCATGCAATAGGTCGCCGGGATGAATCGTCACTCCGCCGACGTGGACGGGAACATGGATCGAGGGAATGTGGCAGTAGCCATGCGCACAGATCGTGCTACTGGTGAAACAGGGAAAGTTCAAGGCTTCCACCTGATCCAGATCGCGTCCTGCGCCTGAGGTGATCAGACCGACCGCCCCAAATGCCTGGTAGGTGGTACACATCACTTCGCCGAACGTGGCGGCAGCGGGCGGACTGTCGAGATCTTGAAAAACGACCACGGCAGGGCCGGGTAACTCCCTAAATCGAGCGACTTGTTCGTCCAGTCCGGCGTAGGCACTCCCCGAGCGTGGCGGCGAGGCGCTACGAAAGGTTGCTGTGCTTGCGAAGCCGACCATCGGCGGCAGTTTGGGGTAACAGGCAATGATCCGCGCATCCATGTAGCCAGCGGTGCGCGGATACAAATCATACAGCTCGACGACGTTACAGATCGTCGGAGTATCGTACTTGCGTAACTCGTCGAGAAGACTTGGCAAAACTGTCGGCATCAGAGGATCCTTTTCGCAGGAGTTCTACCTACAATAAGAGTAAGGAGACGGGAGGGCGAGATGTTCAATTTGGTGTTGGGAATACTCTGGCTGGCTGGTGCGCTCGCCATTTTCGGCTATGGCTTCGTCACCGGAGAATGGCCCTGGACGATTCGCGGACTGAACATCTCCGCGGGCTGGCTTTTTCTCCTTTTCGCCGCTTGGAACTTCGCTCGCTTTTATGCCCAACGGGCCTACCAACGAGAGCAAGAGTCGTTGCGGATCCAACATGAAGCACGGCTACGCTCCGCTCGCCAAGGGAGTCGCCCCCGAGAATATGATCCGACTTTCGACTTCTCCGAGAAGCCCGCGCCGCCGTCACCCCGTTTACCTTCTAAAACTGAGGGAACCGATCAGGAGGTTTCCTCTTGATTTGAGACGAACTGTCTGAGACAGTGTAAGGATCCTACCTTAACGCCCACCTGTCCGCCCCCCTGCCGGCCACCCGAACCTTACAGGTTTGTCTGCATGAATCGACCATACCTACTCTCACTCAGCCTACTCTTGATCGCGCTGGTGGTCACCGGTTGCGAACGAGACGAAATTCAAACCTACACTGTGCCGCGTAGCAGCGAGGAAGTCGGTTCCGGCAACACTCGGCTTCTGGTGGCCATTGTTCCGACGGGTGAAGACACATGGTTCTTCAAACTCGTGGGTCGGCACGACATTGTCGATCTGGTCGAACCGGCGTTTCAGGAGCTGGTTCGCTCGCTGAAACTCGATGGCAAAACGCTTACCTGGAAGGTGCCGGTCAACTGGAAAGAGGATCGCGACAATCCAGCTCGGGTAGCGACAATTCGCCCCGAGGGAGTCGATCGTCTCGAAATCGCCGTGTCCAAACTGGGCGGCAAGCAGCCCCTCAAGCCGAACCTCGATCGTTGGCGGCGCATCGACTTGGGCCTCGGACCGATCAGCAACCGGTTAATTTCTAAGGTAACGACCGAGAAGAAAGTCGGCGACCTGTCCGTCACGTTGGTGGATATGCGCGGTCCTGGAGTGGCTCGGCCGGCCGCTGCGAAGATGCCGAAGATGCCCGATCAACCAGCTGGCGGCAATCGTGACAAATCGTTCGACTACAAGAAACCCGACAGTTGGACCGATGGAGGCAGTAACAACATTGCCGCGGCGATCTTCAACGTGTCCCGTCAGGGCAAGTCGGCACGGGTTCTAGTCACCCCCATCCCAGGAAAAATGATGGGCGGTTTGCTGGAAAACATCAACCGTTGGAGAAGTGAAGTGGCCCTACCCCCGCTTTCCTCCGCACAGCTGTCGAAACTGAACCTTCGCGAGATCTCAGTCGGCAAGCAAACGGGAAAGTATCTCGATCTGATCGGCGAGAAGGAGCGATCCCTAGTCGTCTGGTTAGAAGCAGAAGGGAGTACCTGGTACTTCAAAATGCGCGGTCCCAAAGAAGTGGTTGAGCCGGAGCAACCCAACTTTGAAGCGTTTCTGAAATCCGTGTCGTTCCGCAAGTGATGGTGACCGCTTGTACCAAGCGACGAACATAGTCGGAGTGCCGTCGATGAGTCAGACTTCAATCCAACAATCTCCCAGCAGCTGGCCCGCGCTAGAGTTCGAGGGAGAACCGAGCGTTTCCTATCAAGGAGTGCCGTGGCTAGTGCGTTCGGTGCTTCAACCGCTGGCCTCGCTGAAATTGACCGTTTTTCTCTTCGTTTTGTCGCTGTTGCTGGTGTTTTTCGGCACAATGGCCCAGATCGACAACGGCATCGGCACCGTGATGAAAGACTACTTTCGCTGGTGGTACGTTTGGGTGCCGGTCAATCTACTCTGGCAGTTCGGCCAGGTCTTTTTCGGGCTGCCGCATGATAAAACCCTGACCGGGTCGTTCCCCTTTCCTGGGGGTTGGACGCTGGGCACGCTGTTACTGCTGAACCTCATCGCGGCTCATCTGGTGCGCTTTAAGTTCACCTGGAAACGCTCAGGTATTCTCATCACCCATTTGGGCTTGATCATCCTGATGCTCGGCGAATTGCTGACTGGGTTGTTCGCAGTCGAAGCACGCATGGCCATTGCCGAGGGCGAAACCGCCATTTTCACCGACGTCAGCGACAAGGTCGAAATCGCCCTCATTACGCCCAACTCGGAAGACGCCTCGAAAGACGATGTCATAGTCATTCCCGATTCTCTGGTACGAACTCCCGGAAAGCTGATTCAGGATGACCGCTTGCCGTTCGATGTCAAAATCGATGAGTTCTCACGCAACTCTACACTGGTGGACATCACCCCAGAGCGCAAGACCGCTCCCAATCAGCGACGTGCCGCCGATGGTCGTGAATATGGGGTCGTAATGATCTCCGAAACTGCGGGAGTCGATCCCGAGGCCCGTGCCGACATGGCGGCCGCTCGTGTTTCGTTCTATCAGAAGGGTACCGACAAATTGGTCAAACAGTTGTTCCTCTCGTTTTGGTATTACCCTAATGCCGTCAATCGACTGTTGGAGTTCGATCCGCAGACCGTTAGCGATGGGACGAAAACCTACGAAGTCGAACTGCGGCCCAAGCGCGAGTACAAGGACTATGCGATCAAACTCAAGGAGTTCACGCACGAGAAGTTTCAAGGCACTTCCACGGCGAAGAACTTTCAGAGCTTGATCGACTTCATCGACCCCGATGGCCAACGCCGCGAGGTCAAGATCTACATGAACAACCCCATGCGCTACGGCGGCGAGACGTTCTACCAGTCGGGATACTTTCCCGATAACTCGGGCACCATCCTGCAGGTGGTTCGCAATCCGGCTTGGCTGATGCCCTATCTGTCTTGCACGATGGTCACCTTGGGACTGTTGATTCACTTTGGCTTGAACCTGGTTACCTTCCTCAACCGGAGGGCCACGCTATGAATAAGACTTCGCGAACCTTTGCCTGGTCCTTCGTTGCCATCACCGGACTGGGTGTTTTTGTCTACCTGATGCTCAGTTTGGTGGGCAAGAGACCAGATTCGGAGTTTAATCTCGACGAGTTTGGTCGTATTCCTGTACTGGATCATGGCCGGGTCAAGCCGATCGACACCCTGGCCCGTGTCAGCCTGATGATTCTCAGTGGCCGTCAGGAATACACCGATTCCCAGAAGAAGGATCGTCCTGCTACACAATGGCTGCTCGACGTGATGACCGCGTCGAACCGCAACAGCGAAAAGCAGACCAATCAAACTCCCATCGGCGGCGATTCACGTCTGGTGAAAGCCTATCGCCTGGACCAACCTTTGGTACGTCAGCTTCTCGGCATGGAAGACGCGCCAGGGGAATTATTCAGTTTCCAAGAAATTTACGACAAAGCCGGACGAGAAGGAATTCAGCGGTTGATTCAGGAAGAAGAACGCTTGCATACAATGGATCGAGACAGTCTGCAGAAAGAAGAGTTGGCGATATTAGACTTCGCAACGCAGTTGCGAGTCCACTTGCAATTCTCCCAATTCGAGACCTCACATCGCGTCTTTCGTATAGACAACGAGGAAGTGCTTGGACTGTTGGGGCTGAAAGCTCGCGAAGGATTTCGCTACGGGTTTGACGAGTTCCTTCCCCGTTTGGCAGACCTGGAGCGCGAAGCACGCCGCGCCGATGCTCTCATTCGCAACAAAGATCGCTCCGCCTCGGTTTATGATCACAAGGTCCGCGAGACCTTCCGTCACGTCGAGTTGTACATTGGCCTGGCTCGTGGCACTGCGGATACGCTGCATCTGATTGCCCCATCTAGCAAGTCAGATGAATGGAAGACACTCCCTGCCGCTCGCATGGCGTTACAGAGTGCCAACCGCGAAGACAAAACGGTCTTAGCAGCGCACACTCCGATGATCGCCTTCGAGGCCATGCTGTTTACCTACGCACGCAACGAACCAAAGGAGTTCAATCAGGTCGTCCAGCGGTATCACAAACTGCTGGCCGAGGTGTTGCCGGTGGAGACGAATACCGCTTCGACCGAGGCCAGTTTCAACGCCTTTGCTCCGTTCTATCGGTGTTCCATTTTGTACGTCATCATCTTCGTGGTGGCGGTGGTCTGGTGGCTGTGGCCCGATGTGGTCATCAATCGCTTTGCCTTCTGGTTGATGGTACTGACCTTGTGCCTACACACCTGGGCGCTGGGCCAGCGTATGTGGATCCAGGGCCGCCCTCCAGTGACCAATCTTTATTCCTCGGCAGTTTTTATCGGCTGGGCATGCGTGGTCCTCTGTGTCTTTCTCGAATGGAAGTTTCGTAACGGACTGGCCACAGCTGTTGCCGGCTTAACCGGCTTCGCCACCCTGCTGATCGCGCACTTCCTGGGCGGATCCGGCGACACACTAGAGATGATGCAGGCCGTCTTGGACACCAATTTCTGGCTGGCCACGCACGTCACGACAATCACGATCGGCTACTCGGCTACCTTCGTCGCCGGCATGTTCGGTTTGATCTTCCTAGTGATGATGCTCTCCACCAGTGTGATGAATTCGCTGAAGAACGGTGGAGCCATCTCCCTGGGCGGCGCGGTAGTTTTCTTCCTCGCTACCCTCGTCGCGACGATGGTGTCGCTGACGCTGTCCGCTGCTGTACTGTTCGGCTTACGTTACCGAGCCACCCGCGATGCCACGATTAGCCCGACGCTGGCGCTGACGACAGGCGGGATTATCGCCCTGTCCAGCGTTGGTTTTGCGATCTACCTGCTTGTGCAACGACTTTCCCTGCGAGATGGTGCGCCGAAGCAGCTGCCCGCTGGTAGCGGATTCCTCGAACGGTTGACGTTTACGGACCAGTCGCGAAAAGTTCTGACCTGGATGATGTATGGCACCGTCTGTTTCGCCATGCTGTTCAGTTTCGTGGGTACAGTACTGGGCGGCATCTGGGCCGATCAATCGTGGGGTCGCTTCTGGGGTTGGGATCCCAAGGAGAATGGGGCCTTGCTCATCGTTCTCATCAACGCGCTGATTTTGCATGCTCGTTGGGGCGGCATGATCCGCGACCGTGGCATGGCAGTGCTAACCATCGTAGGTAACATGATTACCATGTGGTCGTGGTTCGGCACCAATCAGCTGGGCATCGGCTTGCATGCCTATGGATTTAACAATGAACTCGTGCTGCTGTGCCGCTGGTTCTGGGTTAGCCAGTTAGTGGTAATCGCCTTCGCTGCCCTGCCCGTCCAAGCCTGGCGAAGTTATACGCCGCTGGTCACGGAGACCGCCTTGGATTCTGCTGCGAAGACAAAGTTAAAGGGCAAGCGTGGTGCAGGCATTCAACCTGCCTGAACGCCGATGAGCAGTTCGTGCAGTGGGAAGGAGGTGCGCTAAAAACGCGGCTCCTTCCCACTGTTTTGCTTGCCAGAGACTAGGTTCGTACCTATCTTCCCCCTCACATCCGATCCTTTTCCGGTTGTGAGGGAGTCTCTCCATGCCATCTGACAAGAAAATTCGCGTCGCGATCATCGGCCTGGGCTTTGGGGCAGAATTCATTCCCATTTTTCAGGCCCATCCCAACGCCGAAATGTACGCGATTTGTCGCCGCAACAAGACTGAACTCGACAAAGTGGGGGACAAGTATGGCATCAAGGTTCGCTACACCGACTACAACGAACTGCTGAAGGATCCCAACATCGACGCGGTTCACATTAACTCCCCCATTCCCGACCATGCGCCGCAGTCGATCGCCGCGCTGAAGGCCGGCAAGCACGTCGCCTGCACCGTGCCGATGGCCACGACCATTGACGAATGCAAACAGATCGTCGAACTGCAGCGTCAGACGGGCAAGGTTTACATGATGATGGAGACCGTCGTCTACGCACGCGAGTATCTCTTCGCGCGGGAGCTGTACGAAAAGGGCGAACTGGGCCGAATTCAATTTCTCCGAGGCTCTCACCAGCAAGACATGGACGGTTGGCCCGACTACTGGCCCGGCCTGCCTCCGATGCACTACGCGACTCACTGCGTCAGCCCGTGCCTGGCGATCCTCTCCAAACCAGGCCAACCTGCCCATGCGGAAAGCGTAGTTTGTCACGGCTCGGGACGGATTCGTGAGGAGTTGATCTCACGTTACAATAGCCCATTTGCCGTCGAAACTGCGACATTTAAGATCAAGAATTCAGACGTCGTGGCCGAGGTCACGCGGTCGTTGTTTGATGTGGCTCGTCAGTACCGGGAGAGCTTCGATGTGACCGGGTCGAAGAAGTCATTTGAGTGGCAACAGATCGAGAACGAAGACCCGGTCATTCACACCAAAAGCACTCCGAAAAAGCCTCTTCGCGAAGATCAGATTCCTCAGCGGGTCAAGGTGCCAGATTACGCCCACCTCTTGCCAGAACCGATCCGTCGCTTCACGATGCCGGCGGCCATTCAGGACGCGGAACATTTGTCCTTCCTGCAAGGTGGCGGGCACGGCGGCAGCCATCCGCACCTGGCCCATAATTTCCTCATGGCCTGTCTAGGCGAACAACCTGCCTTTCCAGATGCTCCAACGAGCGCCAACTGGACCATGGTCGGCATTTGCGCCCATGAATCCGCGATGAAGGGCGGCGAACGAGTGGTCATTCCCACGTTTTGACGTTCCCCGCGACTGCCCCTGCGACGGCGATTCTGTCCGCCGGTTCGCCCAGAGCAACCGCTCCAAGCAAACCCACTTCAGGCAAGTAGGGCAGCAACCCTGCCCTGCTTGCCTGGTTCGTTACTGGTTCTCGCCGCCGCGGTCAAAAGCCGACCAGTTCGAGGATTCGTTCGCCAAGGTTTGGCTGCTGAAACATATTGGGATCGACTTTCACCGGATTCTCGAAATAGTCGGCCCAGATCTGGCCATCGGGAGGCAGTCGCTTCCCTGTAGTGGCGATCAACGATTCGTGGGCGTTGTTCCGCAGCGCATCGTCAAGATCCTTCTGCAGCACCTCGACGAGTGCCGCGGTCGCCTTTGGATCGGGATAATAGCGCAGGGCTTTGGCGGCAGTGATTCGTTCGCGGAGTTTCAGCTCGCGGTCCTGATCCGGTCCCTCGACGGGCGGTTCGCGTAACACCCGAATAAGCATCTCAGCAGCAGCAGGCTGTCGCGTTTCACCAAGTGCGGCTAATGCCTGGCAGCGTAGCACCGTCGCTTGTTCGGCGGTAAAGTTACCAGCCCGGTAGTAGGCTTCCTTCAGTCCTTCCACCGCGCGAGGATCTTTGAACTTCCGCAGCGAGTCGATAGCAGCCAGTCGGCACCACATCTGAGCCTCGTGACTGGCGCTGTAATTGAGTACGGCGATAACCTGATCCTGTTCCTGTTGCGTGCCTCCATGCTGTAATGGTTCTTTCAAGCAGCGCAAGGCTCGTGCCCGGAGATTGCCATCCTGGCTGGTGCGAATCACCTCTAAGGGATTTTCTGGATCTTGAAACACCTCAAAATTCATTTTCTTCCAGTGGAAGTCGTCGAGGTTGCGGCAGCCGACCAGGGTGGAGAACGCCAGTAGCAGCAGGGCTAGTGTCAAGCCGCTCCCCAACCGACAGGCCAGACAAGTGGTGTCTTGTCGCGTCACCGCCGTCCTCCCCCTTTTACATACCCCGAACCCCGCTCCCTGCCCCGATGGGCACCTCAATGGAACAAGGGGACGTGATTGGCTCGCTCTGGTTGATCCAGTGAGACGGTGCTATATCTTCGACGAGTCGTCCCTACAAGAGCAAAAATTCTCTACAACGGAGAACGCCACCATGGCCCGACTCCTACGCCCTGAACTGTTTCATGGTTTGTTGGCGTTCGTACTCTGTTGGTCACTGGTACTGTGCCTACTAGCGTTAACGCATTTCACCTTGTCGTTGGTCCGATTGCTGGCCTGGTGGGTTCTCGCGGTCAACTTGGTCACCTTGGCTTACTACGGGTTCGACAAATCTCGTGCCCAGAACGGAGGTCGTCGCGTCCCCGAGGTAGTGTTGCACGGACTCGCCGTCTGCGGAGGTTCGCTTGGGGCTTATCTAGGCATGCGACTGTTTCGTCATAAAACGCTTAAATCTTCGTTCCGCTTTGTCTTTTGGTTCATCACGGTGCTTCAGGTCGTACTGATTGTCGCGATTGTCTATCACCTCACGATCAAACCGCGGGGTTGACTGACTAGCGTCTCGGTTCTCAATCAGGTAAATTGAAGGTTCTGGATGGTTCCGGGACCAGGGAAGGCACAATCAAGATGTGTGCGCACCATGGAAATCAACGACGCAATGACGTTCGGATTGATGGCGGTCAAGGTTGGCCTCATCTCGCAGCAGCAGTTCAAAGATGCTCTCGAAGCCGTCCGCCTAGAAACAGGCGTTCAGGATGTCGATCTGATCCACATGCGGACGTATCTGGAGCGTAAAAATCTCGTCACCAGCCTGCAATCCAGCAAGTTGATGAAGGGCGAAACCGATGGCTATTTCCTGGGCGGCTATCGGATTCAATACAAGATCTCGTCGGGAAGTTTCGGTCGCGTCTATCGTGCTTACGATCCACGAACAGAACGCGACGTGGCCGTCAAAGTGCTTCGCCGCCGCTGGAGTGAAGATCAACAGAAAATCGATCTATTCATTCGCGAAGGCAAGGTCGGACTGACGCTCAAGCATCCGAACATCGTCGAAGTCATGGCGATCAATCAAGATCCGCAAACGCAGCAATACTACATCGCGATGGAGTTCGTCGAGGGCGGCAATGTCCGAGAATTCATGCAAGCTCGCGCACGAAGCGAGGGAGATGCTCGCGGGCTGGGCGTCGCCGAGTCTCTCAAACTGATCGAGGATTGTACCCAAGGACTGGCCTATGCTTACAGCAAGGGCCTGACCCATCGTGACATCAAGCTGACCAACATTCTGATTTCTAGCAAGAAAGAAGCCAAGTTAGTGGATTTTGGCTTGGCCCAAATGTTCGCCACGATCGGACGGGAAGAAGAGCAAGTCGATCGAACGGTCGACTATGCCGGCTTGGAAAAAGCCACCGGAGTCAAGGCCGGCGACATCCGTAGCGACATTTTCTTTCTGGGCTGCGTGTTGTACGAAATGCTGACCGGAAAGCCTCCTTTGGAGATGTCCAAAGACCGGCATGCGCGTATGAATCGCCGTCGCTTCGAGGAGGTGAAACGGTTGCGTCCGGGAGAGATTCAGGTTCCCGGGTCGGTCTACGGTCTGGTCGATTCCATGCTCGCCTTTGATCCCAAACGCCGCTTTCAAACCCCGGGTCAGCTGCTTGATGCTATTCGCAAGGCTCGCCGAGATGTTGAGACCGAAGCGGAAATTGCCGCCGGCGGTAAACCGAATCTGGCCCTCCGCGCCGCAGGCCGCACGCTGTTTCTTGTCGAGAGCCATCACGGCTTACAAGAGTCCTTACGAGCCAAGTTCAAGAGCAAAGGCTTCCGTGTCCTCATCGCCGCCGATCCGATCCGCGCTGTGGATCGGTTTCGCCAACAGCCCTATGAGGTGTTGATCGTCGATGTGGAAAATGCTGGCGAAGATGGCTTGCTGGCCTTCGATCAGGTGATGAACGAAGCACGAGATAAGCAGTATCCCTGCGTCGGCATCGTCGTACTGGGCGCGGAACAGACCGAGTTGGCCCGACGAGTGGCCAAGCGCCCCAACATCAAGGTCTTGGTCCGCCCCGTGTCGTGGAAACGTCTACGCGGCTGTCTGTGTGATCTCTTGGGAGAAGAGGACACCGACGACAACGAGAGCTGACGAAAATGGTAGTTCTCGATCGCGAGGCATCGGGTTCGTTCCACTCGCGGTTCTATAATAACTTTAGATCCGTCGTGTGAGCGAGCTAGGGCGGGAGAATGAGCGAGGCGTTGTCGATGGAGGCACGGACCAATGCGCCTTCCCCCTGGGAATTAGCTGCCGAAACCATCGCCGTTAAGATCCGCTGGTTCGGACTGCTGATCGGTTACGTCGTGGTCAACCTCAGCTATCACGACCCCGACCGCTTGGCGGTTCTCAACGCCATTCTCGCACTCGGCGCACTATACACCTTGACTGACACGATCTTCAGCTTTCGCGGCAAAGTCTTCCTAGGTCGATCGCCGTTGGTGATCTCGGTCATGGAAGCACTGTTCATCGCCCTGTTGTGCTATTATGACGCCGGACTAGATAGCCCTTTTCGCTATTACTATTTTTTGTCGCTACTCTGCTGTGCCGTGCGGCACTCTTCTCCAGTAACCTATGGCACTTGTGCCCTGCACTGCATCAGCTTCGGCGTGCTGTATCTTGCCCTGCCACTGGAGCAACGCGCTCTGCCGACTCTCATGTTGACCCTGGTGATGCTTGGCTGGGTGACCTGGGCGAGCAATGCCCTGGCCTCGCTGCTGAAGAGTGTCGGCGAGTACCTGGGACGATTGAACCTGAAGTTGCAGCGTCATCAGGCGGAATTGGAGGTACGCATCGCCGAGCGGACCGCCCAACTGCAAGAGTCGCAAGCCCATGTATTACAACAAGAGAAAATGGCGGCGTTCGGCCTGCTCGCTGCCGGCATCGCACACGAAGTCGGCAATCCGTTGACGTCGATCAGTTCGATCGTGCAGATGCTGCAAAAGAGCGAAACAGACCCTTATACCCTCCACAAACTCTCTCTTGTGTCGGGGCAACTCAAACGGATTCAAACGACATTGCGCGAGTTGATCGAATTCTCTCGTCCTGCCTCGAACGCCAAAACCCGCTTTGCCTTAGCCGAGATTCTCGACGAAGCGCTGAACATTGCCAAATACTACAAGCGCACGCGAGGCCGACTTGCTTCACCGGTCATCCCTTCTGATCTGCCGCCGCTCTACGGTGTGAGGGATCAGCTGGTTCAGGTGTTTCTCAATCTCATCCTCAACGCTCTCGATGCGGTGGATCGAGACGGCAAGGTAGAACTGAGTGTGCAGCGGCAGGACAACTTCGTCGAAATCACCGTCAGCGACAACGGCTGTGGCATCAAACCTGAAGAAGCGAGTCGGCTGTTTCAACCGTACTTCACCACTAAGAAGCACGGCACTGGACTGGGATTGTTCGTCACACAACGACTCGTTCATGATCATGGCGGATCGATCCGCTTTGAGGCGCGGCCAGAGGGCGGAACCGCCTTCCACGTTCGCTTGCCCCTGAAAGAGTCGCCCCGCCCAGTCGCCCCCGCCCAAGAGGTTGTGACATGGTAGAGGCTCGTAGCCGTCGAACTTCCGCACGCAACGCGCCAGATCGTCAGGCCGTGCGTCTGCTGATTATCGACGATGAAGAATTGATCCGTGACACTCTTGCCGAATATCTAGCTCAGGAAGGTTATTCGGTGACCGCCTGCGCCTCGGGGGAAGAAGGGCTAGAACAGGCCAAGAAACACCCTTATGCCATCGCGCTGTGCGACATGCAGCTGCCAGGCATCGACGGAATGGAGACGCTGGAGCGCTTGCAGCAACTCTCTCCGGAAACTAGTGTGCTGTTGATTACGGCGTTCGCGACCGTCGAAAACGCGGTCGAAGCATTTCAGCGAGGAGCACACGATTACTTGATGAAGCCGATCTTGCTGGAAGAAGTGCTAGGAAAGATTCGTCGTCTGTTGGCGATGCGGGAATTGGCAAGCGAGAATCAGTGGCTGCGACGCGAACTCAATCGAGCCTGTCCGCCGGCTCAGATCGTTGGATCGAGCGCGGCCATGGCCACGGTGTTCGAGATGATTCGCAAGGTTGCGCCGACGCGATCGACGGTGCTGATTATTGGTGAGTCGGGGACCGGCAAGGAATTGGTCGCCCGAGCAATTCACGATCAAACTCCCAAGCGAGAGGGCCAACCAGCACGATTCATCGCGGTGAACTGCGCGGCGATCCCGCATGAGTTGCTCGAAAACCAACTATTCGGACATCGAAAGGGGTCTTTTACTGGAGCAGATCGCGATCAGGCCGGAGTGTTTGTCCATGCTGGAGCGGGCACAGTCTTTCTCGATGAAATCGGTGAGATGCCGCTGGCCACGCAAGCGAAACTGTTACGCGCCATTGAGCAGAAGGAGGTGTTACCCGTCGGGGCCAACGAACCGATTCGGGTCGAAGCTCGTGTACTGGCCGCCACAAACAAGGATCTGCTCGCCGAGGTCGAAGCCGGAAGATTTCGCGAGGATCTGTACTATCGGCTGAATGTCGTCTGCATCCGCATTCCCCCGTTACGCGATCGGCGAGAGGACATCCCGGCGCTGGTGGAACACCTTCTGGCCCGGCACGCGGAGAGCTTGGGAAAGAAAATTCGTGGAGTCAGCCACGAGGCAATGCAAATTCTCTTGGCCTGCCGCTGGCGTGGTAACGTGCGCGAGTTGGACAACGCCTTGCAACGCGCCGTCATCCTCGGCGAAGGCCCCATGATTACACCCGCCGATTTACCGCCCGACCTGGCCCCGACAGAAAACGATCCTTCCTTGGTAGATAATCTAGCCGAGGCTGTGCGGCGATTTGAAAAGCAACACCTGGAACGGATTTTGCGCCAGACGCCGGACAAAAAGGAGGCCGCCCGACGCCTGGACATGGGCTTGAGTTCGCTGTATCGCCGCATCGCTGAACTGGGCATTCAAACATAACCAGCCGTCCAAGCGGTCAGTAGATGCCGACTTCCTCGCTAACTTAGGTCCGCTGCGGAAGTGGATAATCCATGATTTCCAGCAACAGATCGAGTTGGGAGGGCGGCTCTAGCAACGTCACCAAGTTCGGCAACGAGTAGTAGTCGCCGTTAAACTCGAAGACGCTATAGGTCAAGCCAGCTCGCTTGCACTGCTCCTCGAGTCGGGTCGTGCTGTCGGGCACTTTGACAAAACAGATCAACGGATCGACGCCCATCTCTTGACGATATTTGAGATAGCTTTCGACGAAAAATGGTGGGTTGTACTCTTCTTCGTCAGTGACGATAATGACCTGCTCGACGCGCTGCTTACGACGGCGCATCAATTCCAGCGAGACTCCCACCGAGGTTTCTCCACCGGCGTTGATCCCCTCGAACGCTTTTTTCCACGACGCCCAATCACGTCCTTGGGCCTCCAGAGTGTAGGCCATTGTGTCAAATGCATAGACGTACAGTTCCTTCTCGCAGATGGCCGAAATCATGGCGGCGATTCGCTTGCCGACGTCGATGGCCAAATCCATCGAGCCGCTCTTGTCGACCAGCAGGGCCGTGGGGCGGCGGATGCAGCCACGTGCCTTGATCTGCTCGTCGGCCACCTGCTCCAGCTTGGCGCGCAGCTTGACTTCCCCTTCGATTGCCTGAATGGCAACCTCAGTTTTGAAGGTGCTGACCTTCTTTGAGATCCGGGCCCGCTCCAGCTTTAGATCGACCAATAGCTTCAATTCGGGATTGGCCAGCGCTCCGTGGCGACGCAGCATGCCAAGACTGTTAATGACCTCCTGTGGGGTCATGCGGTCGATCAGCGCTTCCAGCACGGCGGGACTCATCTCCGACACCAGCGATAAGGCCACACGAAATGGAATAAGCGCCTCTTGAATGAGCCGTGCCTGCTCCTTTGCATCGTTCAGCTGAACGATGCGCTTGAGGGTGGCCAGTCGGCTGTCCTCGGGCGGCTGATCCTCAAAAAGCACCTTTTGCGCTCGCTCACCGGGCTTAATGTGCAAGATCGTGTAGAGACGCTTCAACGACTTGCGAGCAATGAGTACCGTCGAGTCGAACCACTCCGGATTGGCCTCGCGTTCAGCCAGATAGTGCATTACTTCGGTGCGTAGAGATCGTGGCACCGAACGAAACAGGCCGAACTCGCCAACGACTTCACGAACTTTTTTCTTCTTTCGTGCTGGCGGTGCCTTGTCCGGGTCACTGTGTCGGCCCGGGCCGCGCGGCCTCTGGTTGGGCTTGCTGGGATCGACCGGTTCATGGATCGTCTTCCGTTTAGTCTCTTTGCGACCGTGAATAAAATCGACAACCCGAGCGACCTGAAACGGTGGCAGTTTGCGTAGCAGAGCCAGACCAACGTCGCGGTGTCCCTCGAACTTCGACAAGGCCAAAGTGATCAGAAACATCTCCTTGTGATCGCGAACCTCGCCTTTGTCGAAGTACCAGGCCGCCAGTCGAACATAGAAGCGCGGATCCTTGGCACAAAGTTGCTGATGGATCGGCCACAGCGGCATCAGTTGGCGGTGCGGTGTCGTCAGCAAGGTGTTGAGTACCTCCAAACGGATGTCCTCTTCCTTGCGGAGGGGTTCTCCACCGGGTCCGCCTTGCGTCGCTAATGCACGAAAAACCGCCTGACCGACTGCATTGAGCGTCGACTTCAGTTCTTTAACGTCACTGTGCGTCTCCGTCACGACCACATGCATGCGTTCCAACACGGCCACCGCACCGTCGATCAACTCCTCGAAGCGGTTGGCCTGTTTAGTCAGCACAGCATGCAGAGCGTCAAAGCCATTCTCCTGCACTTGCTGAAGTCGTTCTAGTTGAGCAAACGTCAAGGCGGCGGCCAATGCGTTGTCGTTCTCGATCTCGCGACGGAAGAAGTAGCGAACGGCCACGGCCAAAAGTGGCGTCTGCTGCCGCGGACGTAGAGCTAGAAAATGAGCCAGAGCTGGATATCCTGCCTGCCGAACCTCCTCGATGAGTTGTTCCAGCACGGCCCACTCGGTATCGAGCAAGGCCTGGGGATCGCTGAAACGAGCGAACAATCCCGCATCACGAGCCAACGCCTGGGGATCGGGCTTACCGCTCAGCACACCGGCTTTGCGAGCGGCGCGTAGATCACGCAGCGCCTGATGACGAAACTCCGGCGGATGCGACGGCAAGCCGGCCAACGGGGTGAGGCGCAGAAACGCACTGACCTGCTCACGAAAGGCCTGATCCTCCTTGCGAGCCAGCGTCACCTTGATCTTGTCCCACCAGGAATCGCCGGCCAGCGACAGTTCCAGAGCGCGCCAGGCATTCGAGGAGGAGCGATCCAGTGCCTGAGTCAGCTTGACGCTATGGTCGGTAAAGCGACTACCCAGAAACTTAATTGCGGCCTCGGAAGCTGCCGCGCCCGCCTCGAAACCGATGGAGCGACAGAACCCCTCGAACAACGTGCGAACAGCAACGACCGAGAGATGATGCACAACGGCCATGAGCGGCTTCCTCGGGAAATACAGGGGTTCATTGCAGCTGAATTGTAGGGTAGCTTCGAGTCTTCGAGGAATGAACCCCACGGAAGGCTGACGCCCTCCGCTCAGAGGAGTCGTTTCTGAGCCACCCTACAGTTCAACTGTAATGAACCACTACAGTCGCAACCAAGACAATGTAAGCGGCGGAAAGGTTCTCCCCTGGCCGGATTCTACAATGTTGGATAGCCCTCGCCTCGGAGTCGTCGTCATGAAATGTGAGATTATCTCGGTAGGCAGTGAATTAACCAATGGTCAAAATTTAGACACCAACAGTCAATGGTTGAGCCAACGCTTGGCCGAGGTAGGTATTGCCGTAGGCTGGCACACCACGCTAGCGGATGATTTGGAAGACAACGTTCAAGCATTACACATCGCTACTCGCCGGGCCAAACTGGTACTGATCACAGGCGGACTAGGACCGACGCAGGACGATCTGACGCGAGAAGCCCTGGCCCGTGCCGCGGGTGTCGAGCTGGTGTTCGATCCGGCCACGCTGGAATACATTGAATCGCTCTTCACCCAGCGAAAGCGGACCATGCCCGAGCGTAACAAAGTGCAGGCCTACTTTCCCGCTGGAGCAGAAGCAATCAAGAATGACCGTGGCACGGCACCAGGAATTTGGATGCGGCTGGGCGAAGCGTATGTCGCAGCCATGCCGGGAGTACCCTCGGAAATGAAGGCGATGTTTCAGGATCGTGTCCTGCCCCGTGTCCTCACTCTGGGGCTGGGCGGCGGCGTGTTGCTGCATCGCAAGATTAACACCTTCGGCATGGGCGAATCGCAAATCGAGGAGAAACTCTTCGACCTGACTCGTCGTGGTCATGTGCCTGAGGTTGGTATCACCGCGTCGGATGCGGTCATCTCGCTGCGTATCATTGCAGCGGCGGCAACGCGAGAAGCGGCCCAGGCACTCATCGATCCCGTCGAAACGACGATCCGCGAACGACTTGGCGACCTGATTTTCGGCGTGGATGATGAGGATCTACAACATGCAGTGTTGCGGCTGCTCGACGAGAAGCGGCAGACGTTGGCGGTGGCGGAGAGCCTGACTGCGGGCTTGATCGGCGATCGGCTAGCAACTGTTCCAGGTGCAAGCGCGTGGTTTCGTGGCGGCATCATCGCCTATCATAACGACGTCAAAGCGTCGCTGTTGAACGTACCCCGCGAACTGCTGGATAGCAGAGGCCCTGTTTGTGCCGAGGTCGCCGAGGCGATGGCTCAGGGTTGTCGAGCGCGGCTGGGCACCGATCTGGCGATCAGTGCAACGGGAGTAGCCGGACCAGAAGACCTAGGCCCCGATTTGCCCGCAGGGTTGGCTTACGTTGCGCTGGCCTGGCCAAATGGTGTCTCCTCGTCGCGGGTGCATTGGTTCGGCACTCGTCAAGAGGTTCGCTCGCGAACCGCTCGGTCAGCCTTGAATCTGGTGCGATTACATCTGCAATGCCAGAGTGTTGGCTCAGCCATTTAAAACACAAATAGTTTCGGCTTATTGATGCCCGCCCTGACAGCGTGTTACGATGATTGGAGCGCTCCTCAAGTGGGTGTAGAAGCAGCGCGGGGTAGGAAGCTCGTTCTCAGGCTAAAGCCTGAGACTACCGGTAGGTAGCCGCATACTTTAGCCTAAGATCCGCTTCACCATCCTGAGAACGCTCCAGATGCCTCAGTGAACGAGCAACATTGTAAATGAGGAACTCGGCGATGTCCCAGGTCGTTCAAGCAGCCTGCCCCGGCTGTAATTCGGTGCTTCGCATCCCTGTCGACTGGTTGGGACAGCCGATCCGCTGCAAGAACTGCGGCGCGACGATGCAAGCCAAGGCTCCTCCAGCGGCAGTGGTTCCGCCGAAGAGCGCTGCCAAACGAGGATCCGCGCCTCCGCCACCACCGTCGCAGGTTCGGCCAGCCGCTCCGGTTCGGCCAGCTACCTCTGGCCAGCCCCACGCAAGATTGGAGAATGCATCTCCCTTCGCCTTTGACACCGACGAGGAAATCACCGCCCCAACTCCTCGTCGTGGTCGATCGCGGCGAAAAAAAGGCTCGGGGAACTGGATCGCCATCGTCGCGGCAATGCTCATCCTTGGGATGACCGCAGGGGCGTGTTATCTGGTCTACACACAGGTCATCAAACCGCGGCAGGAAGAGGTTGTGCAGAGTGAGGAAGAGGCTAGCGGAACAGCAAGGCAAAAAACCGGCAAGAACAACGCTGGAGACGGCCCAGCAGTCTTTCCTCGTCGCGCTCTGATTATCAGCGTGCATAACTACCTGTATGCCAATCCGATCTCCGTGGGCGATAACGACACGCCGAACATCGAACGCCTCCGCTCGTCGCTGAATCGTGGCTTACGCATCCCACTGAATCAGATCATCCACCTGTCGGACGCGGCAAAAAAGGATCCACGTCCTCCGCTGAAGTCCGTCATCGAGCAGGGACTGAAGAACTTCCTTGCCACCACTCGGAAACAAGATCGAATCATGGTCTTTTTCATCGGTCACACCAAAGAGATCGACGACGAAGCGTATCTCGTACCTCTGGAGGGCGAGTTGGACAACAAGGACACGCTAATTCCGTTGAAATGGGTGTTCGAGCAATTGCAGCAGTGCCCAGCTCGCCAAAAGGTGCTAGTGCTAGATGGCAATCGCACCAACCCCGGCCAAGGTGAGGAACGTCCGGCCTCTGGTCCGATGGGGGAAAAGTTCGAGGCGACCTTAAAGTCACCACCTGCCGGCGTCCAGGTCTGGTCGGCCTGTAGCGCAGGGCAACAGTCGATCGAATTATCCGATTCCGCTCTGGGACTGTTTCTCGACAGCCTTCGCGTTGGCCTGACTCCCGAAAAGGGAGCTAAGGGCGCACTGGACGGCAAAATTCAGAGCTATGACGATCTTTTACCTCTGGAACAGCTACAGACGTTCGTGAAAGAGCGTGTCGAAGCGGTCAGCACTCGCCGTAAGACAGGCAACCAAGTCGTCCTTCTCGCGGGCCAGGCTCCACAGGAGGGTGCGGCGTTCGACCGCACCGAACCGCCGGCTCCGATTCCGGCTCTGCCGAATGTTCAAGCGGGCGATCTGTCGTTGGTCAAGGCGATCCTCAACGAAATCAGCGTACCCCCGCTCAAAGGCGGCGAAACGGCCAGCGACGATGTCTCGTTCGAGCTATTGCCGCCGTTTCCGGAATCGGTGATGAAACAGTATTTCGGCACAGATCTACCAGCAGATTCCAAACTTCGGCAAGCAGTCGCCAAAGCTCGGGCCGCTCTGTGGGCCGCCTCCACTGCCAAACCACCGAGTTCACTGCAGGACGAAGTGAAACAGATGCGAGCTGCGATGCGATTCGATCTGTCGATCATGCGCGACCGCTATGGCATTCCACCGCCTTCGGATGTCGAACGGTTCAAGGCCAGTATCCTCAGCGATCTGGAACCGATGGCGCGGATCATCAAACGGATGGAGGACGTCATCGACGAACTCAAAGCCGTTGCCGACGAACGCGAAGAAGCTCCGAAGCGTTGGCAGGCCAACTACGATTTCATCCTCGCTCGCTGTCAGGCCTCACTGGCCTACATGGAGGATTATCAGGGACAGCTGGGCCAACTACGGCGAGATCTGCCGGAGCATGATCCCGAGATTCACACCGAGTTTCGCTTGGCCTCGTCCGAGAAGGCCACTGATACCGCTGGCAAGAAGCTGGAGCGGGCCGCCCGCAAACTGTACTCCGATCTAGCCAAGGCACATCCCCAGACCCCCTGGGAAGTGCTGGCCAAACGCGAGCGCTTGACCGCCCTGGGACTAGTTTGGAAATCCTACTAACGCTTTTGGGGGTGAACGGTTGCTCGACCGATGGAGTAGTAGTGAAAGCCGCTGTTCGCCACGGTAGCGGCGTCGTAGAGATTGCGTCCATCGAAAATGGTCGGCTCATTCATCAATCGGCGCATCAATTCAAAATCGGGATGCCGAAACTGTTGCCATTCCGTCACGATGGCCAGGCCGTCGGCTCCTTCCAAGGCCCCATAAGGTTTGTCACAGTAGACTAGGCGATCACCGTATTGAGCGCGAACGTTGGCCATCGCCTCAGGATCATGCACGCGGATCTTCACCTCCTCGGCGAGCAAGGCATCGATCAGCACCAAGGAAGGAGCTTCACGAATGTCATCGGTGCGCGGTTTGAACGCCAAGCCCCAGACCGCGATCGTCTTTCCTCCCAATAAGGACCCATAATGTCCTCGAATCTTCTGAATCAACACCTTCTTCTGGGCCTCGTTGACCTCATCCACGGAGACCATCAGACGTGTGGGGGTGTCTTTTTGGCCAGCGAGATAGATCAGCGCGCGAATGTCCTTGGGAAAACAGCTCCCCCCGTAGCCGACTCCCGGAAAGAGGAACTGAAAGCCAATGCGTTGATCGTGGCCAATCCCCTTGCGGACATCATTGATGTCGGCTCCGACACGCTCGCAGAGGTTGGCCATTTCGTTGATGAAACTGATCTTCGTGGCGAGCATCGCATTGGCCGCGTACTTGGTCATTTCCGCCGACTCGGGCGACATCACCACGAACGGTCGCTCGGTTCGCAGAAATGGGGCGTACAGTTCCCGAAGCACCTTGGCGACCTCGTCGCGACGAACGCCGACCACCACACGATCCGGTTTTTGACAGTCCTCGATCGCAGCTCCTTCCTTGAGAAACTCCGGATTGCTCGCCACGTCGACGGGAAATTTGGCCTTGGCGGCGATGCGCTCAGCGACAGCACGATTGGTACCGACCGGCACAGTGCTTTTGATGACCACAATCTTGGGACCGTTGAGCTGCTCGCCAATCTGGTCGGCAACGGCGAAGACGGTGCTAAGATCAGCAGCTCCATCTTCGCGCTGAGGAGTGCCCACGGCGATGAAAATCAACTGAGCCGGAGCAATCCCTTCGGCGAGGTTGGTTGTGAAGCTCAATCGCCCTGCAGCGACATTCTGCTTGACCAGTTCCGAGAGACCCGGTTCGTAGATCGGGATTCCGCCCGACTTCAACAAGGCGATCTTTCGTTCATCTTTGTCGATACAGAAGACCTCGTTGCCACATTCCGCAAAACAAGTACCTGTAACGAGACCGACATATCCCGTACCGATGACGGCGATTTTCATCGCGAGGTTCTCTCCAAGGGGGTTAACTCAGCGCGTTCAAGCGTCGCCAGGCGTCGAGTGTATCGCTCAGGGTTTGATCAAGGGAGTAACGCGGCTCCCAGCCGATCTCTCGACGGATTTTGCTAGCGTCGATCCGCGTCACTGCCGGTTCCTTGGGACGCAACAGATCGGTTCGCGTGCGAACCTCGACCTGCAAACCGGTTAATGCCAGCATGCGGTCGAGAACTTGCCGCATCGACCAACAGTGACCCGTTCCTATGTTATAACATTCGCCGGTGCGTCCTCGCTGCATCAACCCCTGATAAGCCGCCACAATGTCACGCACATCGCTCAGGTCGCGCTGTGCGGATAGGTCGCCCGTTTCCAAAATCGGCGGTTGCTGCCCCCGTTCAATGGCGACTAATTGGCGGGCGAAATTGGGAATAGCGAACTCGGCACTCTGGAACGGTCCGATGTGGTTGAAGGGACGAGCACGGATGATGTCCAACCCTGGAGAGCAAGTATACTGAAAACAAGCCAAGTCGGCGGCGGCTTTGCTGGCAGCATACGGCGTGTCGGGACGTAGCGGAGTTTCCTCAGTCAGCAGGGCATCTGCCTGGGCAGGCGTGCCATACACCATCCCACTGCCCACGAAGAGAATGCGCGGCTTGCCCCCCCAGCGAATAACCGCTTCGCACAGCTGACGGGTCGCGGTCAAGTTACCCTGCCAAGCTGCCTCAGGATCGCGGAAGGAAGCTCCTACGGCGGCAAAACCGGCTAGATGGTAAATGTGGCTGGGTTGAAATTCACGACAGATGCGTTCAATAGCGCCTCCATCGAGCAGATCACACATCTGGAGAGAGACTGATTTCGCTAGATGCGCCCAGTGAGTCGGCCAGGTCGCCCGACGATTCAGCCCAAGAACCGTGGCCCCACGGTCGACGAGGGCTTGCGTGAGCCAACCGCCAACAAATCCGGTTGCTCCCGTGACCAAAGCGCGTTCTTCCGAAGAAGGCCATCCTAGCTGCATGGTGGTTTGTATCAAGTAGCGGGCGTTGGCGGCATGGTAACACCCGAGGTCGGCGTGCGACAACCTCGAAACTTTTCTCTTCCCTTCTAGTCGCGCGAAGCTCTACCTTTTACCTTGACACTAGTCGTTGCCCTCTTTAATGTTGAAGCACTTCACAAGGATTCAGGGCGACCTGCCGCGCGATCACGAGGAGAACGCACCCGTGACCAAGAAAGAGATCGTCAAGCAGATTTCCGAGCGGATCGGTCTGACCCAGCTCAAGACCAAGGAAATCGTGCAACAGACGTTCGATGCCATCGTCGAGACGCTACTCGAATCGGGGCGGATCGAACTACGCAACTTCGGGGTCTTCGAGGTCAAGCAACGTAAAGCCCGTAAGGCACGCAATCCGCGCACCGGAGACAAGGTGGACGTTCCGCCCAAAAATGTGGTCACTTTCAAGCCAGGCAAGGAGATGGAAGAGCGTGTACGGCAACTCACCCATCTGCCCAACCTGGCCACTCTCGAAGAGGACGACGAGGACGATCTAGAGGAGACCAGCCAGACCCAGGTGAGCAATGGGGCCGATCGTGGTTCCGAACCAGCACGGCCGCACGTTCGATCGCCACAAGCTCCCTGATCAGCACAATTGTTCGATCGTGTTTAAGTCCTCGCTTGCTGTTTGTCGATACAACCCCTGGAATCCTTCTATCCGGGGCTTCCGTCGATGCTGCCGAGATGCTCGGACGCACCCCGGACTAGTTAGCCGTCCGGGAGGTGGACCATGCGGCGTGTGCTGCTGTACCTCGTTGCCGTTGGTTTTCTTTGCAACGCTGGGTGCTTCATCAATACCTACTCCAGCAACCCCAATCGTCGCATGACGGAGTTGCTCAATGTGTCGGAAGACCTCCGACAGATCGAACTGGAGTGGGAGCGAATCTGGTTCAAGGACCAACCGTCTCACCTGACGCCTGAGCGCGTTCACGGAGGTATCCAGTAATGCGACTGGTCTGGATGCTGGCCTTCGTTGTCGCCTTCAGCGCCGGGTGTCACTCACTACCTTCAGTCATGGAAGAGGCTTCGGCCGATGCCAAGTTCCTCTTCGGTGGGAAGTGGGATCAGAAAGCGGAGGAGTCGGCCAGGTAGGTAGCAAAACTCCGCAGCGTGCGTGAGGAGGGGGGATTCTTCACGCACGCTGTTCCTTGATTTCATTTCTGAATCTGTTCCAGATAATGCTTCACTTGGTCATCCGTGGCGACGTACGGTCGGAGGGCTTGTTCCACCTCTCGACGCAAGCCGGCTGGAATCTTCCCAGCGAGAAACTGTTCCCCGAGCAGTTTAGCGCCACGCGAACTTCGTGCTAACACGGGAATGGCTGCGGTTTTTAACTCGTCGCTAGCTTCCTTGCTCATGACCACACTTCGTGCCAATTGCTCCGCCTTTTCCCCATGCGAGATCTTTAATATAGCCAGAGCATCTAGCATGGCCTGGGTGAGGTCCTCGCTCGCTTTTTCCAACCCTAGCACATACGACACCAGCGGATCTAGCGAGGCTGGTGGATCTAGCCGATACTCCCTAGTCGAGCGGATCAACGCCACACGCTGTGTCTCGCTCAGATGCGGGTTGAGTAGCAGCTTCGGGATCGCCTCCAACGCAGCGGCCGACCGGAAGGACAAAAACACTTCAACGACCCGATCGCTATCCTTCTGCACTCCCGAATTCGCCATCGTCAACAAAGCGTCCATCCCCGATTTGCCGAGCAACTCCAATCCGCGACTCAGTCCTTGTCGGTAGACCGCATCTTCGGAGCGATCGAACGCGAGCGCGGCAGTAAGATTCTCAGCAGCTCCAGCCCCCCCCAGCCGAGCCAACGCTAGAGCGACAGTTCGGCGAACCGCACGATCCTCATTAGCCAACGCCTTGACCAAAGCGGCGCTAACGGAGCGATCCTGCGGCTTGGCGTGCAACCCCAAAGCCTCGGCCACCAACCGAGCCACGGGAGGTTCCTGCTCTTCCAGTGCCTGAATCAACGCGGCTTGAACGTCGGCATCAAGCATGCTCGTTAGCGCTCGCAGTGCCGTGAGTCGGGCCACGATCGAGCTGTCCTCTTGCTGGAGCAAGTGCAACAAGGCGGGCCGAATCTTCGAGCCGCGGCGTACTAGTTCTCGCCTAGCTTGTTCGCGCTCCTCGCCATCCTCGCTCGCACACAAGCGAACTAACTCTTCCTCCTTCCGCGTCGAGAGATTCTTCCACCGATCCAGTGGAAAAAGAGTCTGGCCGTCCATGCTCAGGCGCAACACCCGGCCCTGAGCGATTCCTTTCCGACGATCCACGACATAAATCGCGCCATCGGGTCCGGTGAGTAACTGGGTCGGCGTGAATGGTGGATCTGCCGCAGCCGACAGGAGCGTGAACTGTTCCTCAAGTTCGACCGTGGAGCCAGACGGAACGAAGCGATAGACCTGAATACGACGACGGATCGGATCAGCGACGAGTACAGAGTTGCGGAATTCCTCCGGAAAATGAACGCCCTGATAACCCAGAGGGTCGGTCAAATCTCCTTGGCTCAGCGAGATACCGGTCAATCCCGGTAGGTAAGCCTCGTCGGAGACATGCAGAAGCACACCTCGACGAGGCTCACCGGCGATCAAGTACACCCGTCCCTCAGCATCAAACGCCGAAGCCGACAGCGCGTTCTGCCCCCGGGCATAAAGACGTAGTTGAGAACCATCGGGTCGGCACCGAACCAAGGTACTACCCCCGAGCCAAGTTGTCGAAGAGCCGTCTGCTCCGTACCAGCGGTGAGCGATTCCAGAATCGCTGAGATAGAGCCAGCCATCCGGCCCTAGACGCAGCCGTACTGAGTCGGGTTGATGAATCACTCCGTGCAGTAGCCGTTCGATCGGTGCGGGCGGCTCGCCCTCCTTGGGGAGGGAGACGCGACTTATTTCGCCGTTTCCGGCGAAGTAGAGCCGCCCCTCGATGGTCTGCATCGAGCTGATCCAAGGTGCCTCGAACACCACGCGAGCACGATCCCAGACACCATTTTCACTCGAAGCAGCCAGTGCCTTAATCTGATCCTTTTCGGATCTTTTCCAGCGTTGAACGAGTTTTACTGTGCCATCTGGGAACTTCACCTTCTGACTCTCGACAATCGCTTTTCCCTGTCGACGTTCGAGAAGTAGCGGTGTGCCATCGTCGAGGAAAGTGAGACCGACTGGATTCACAATGGTCGGTTCGCTGGCGACAATCTCGACCTTCACGCCAAAAGGCACACGGTATCCCGTCAGCCGGGCATCCTTGCCGGAGTAGTTGACCAACTCTCGCTTGGAGGGCGGCGGCTCGTCCTCCCTTGTAGCCAGACCATGCGCGTACATTGCTACGAGGGCGAGAAAACCGAAACGCCACATCTCACAACTCCGAGTTCAGGCCGTGGGCGAGAGTCTAGGATCCCTTTTGTGGATTTTCTGCATCGATATAGTAGTCGATCCAGCCAATCATCATCTCTTCCCAGGTCTGATCGCCCCAATAGACTCGCTTGGTCGGATCAGGGTTGTTGGGATTCTTCCCCGAATTGTCAAAGTGGGCCAGGCAATGCAGCGTCGATCCCTTGGGCATGGGGATCGGCTTCTTCGCACGATAGACGCTTTGCCAGTTGAAGTTGTAGCGCGGGATCCAGAGCAGCGTTCGTCGACTTCCGTCGGGATCGATGGCGTCGTAGCGGAAATCTTTGCCGCGCAGGTGCATGTGCGGCATAAAGGCGATCAGGTGAACGTCTTCCTTGAACGTGTGACTAGCTTCCAGCGGATGATTCTCCGCGCCAGGCGGGATTGACCTTAGCCGGGTGACAAAGCGTTGATCCAGAACCGGTTTGGTCAAGACACGGTATCTCGGCGGTTCCTTGGCAAAAATCATCCCGACAGAAGAGCGGTCTTTCTGGGCTTTGCCGTTCGGCGTGTAGTGCATCTGGAAGACTAGTCTAGCTCCCGCAGGCACCTTCTTAGCTAACCCCGGTTCGAGCATTAGTGGCATGTCACCGGGAGCCTGGCCACACAGCACGTTGCTGGGGCCATCGGGACGGAACCGCTCCCCCTTGGGGACGATGAAAATGATAATGTGATGCACCACTTCAGGGGCACCGGGCCGGGCTTCGGCGGCGACCACCCAGCGATCTTCCTGGAAGTTGGTCTCCACCGTGAAGTACTGATAGGGCACGCCGCCTTTGGGAGTTTCGGCAGGAACCTCGAACTCACGCGGCATGCTCAGCACCAGATCCGGAGTGCCGATCTGCCAGCCTTCGGGAAACTTCCGGGGCGACGGCTGATCCTTCGGATCGCCTTTAGACATTCCCGAGTCGATCCAAGTCAACAGCGTTTTTCGCTCCTCTTCGCTGAGACTGCGATCATTAGCCCATTCGCCGTGTTTGGGATCGGCGTACCACGGCGGCATACGCTTTTCTTCGATCACCTCGCGAATGGTATCGGCCCAGGAGACAACAGACTCGTAGTCGAACAGTTCCATCGGGCCAATCTGTCCGGCACGATGGCATTCCTGACAATTCTTCTGCAAAATGGGCACAATGTGCTTGGTGAAGGTGATCTTGCCGTCGTCGCGAAGTTCCTTGATGCGGCCGATGAAGCAGCCGGCGACCTCGGTTTTCGGTGTCGAGACGGCCTTGCCTGCTAGAACCTCGTCGATGGCTTCGGCCAGATCACGACGGGTCGGTTTGCCGGGTCTTCGGTAGTTGATGCCGAACTGATCGTCGATGCGTCCCTGATACCGCACGACTCCCGAACCATCGAGCAGAAACGCCTCGGGAGTTCGCTTGGCCCCAAATCGGTCGGCAATCCGGTTATCCTGATCCTTGACCACCGGAAACGGGATGGCGTGGCGACGAGCATGTTCGGCGACGCGTTCGGCGCTGTCCTGACGGTTGGCATTGATGCCCAAAAACTTGACGCCCTTGCCCGAGTAGGTCTCATACAGCCGGGTCAGTTCCGGTAGATAGTCGTTATTGATCGGGCATTCTGTGCCAAGGAAGAGAACAACGATCGCTTTACTCTCTTTCCATTTCGCCGTATCCACCACTTGATTCTCGCGTGGATCGGTGAGTTGGAAAGCATCTATTTTTCGGGAAGGTTCCGCCCAGCCGCGTGTCAACAGCAGGCCACCCAGCACGACCGCAAGCAAGAGCAACACCGCGTAGCGAAGGTTCATCGGCCCAATCTCCTTGTGTGGATCCCTTGTGTGGCTCATAGCCCTTTCTTCGGCGTGACTTTCAAGGTCAATTCTTTGTCACCGCGCTTAATGCGGATCGGCACGGTGGAACCCGGCTGCACAAAGGAGGCCGCCTCGTACAGATCGGCTAACGAGTCGGTCCAGCGACCATCCAAGGTCAGCAACCGATCGCCGCGTTTCAACCCCGCAGCTTCAGCAGCGCTGCCCGGAACGACCGACTTGACGTCCACGCCGTCTTCCTCATCGCCAACTTCTTTGGAGGCCAACAAGCCCCACTGAGCCGCCGGGGCCAACGTTTTCTTGCTTGGTCCGGCCAACATGAGGTTCGTCATGGCGTTCATAGAGTCACTGGGCTTGTAGCCTGACGGCACCAGGGTCATGGTTTGCTTCTGGTAGTCTAGGGTCATTTTGAACCGGGCAAAAAAGGGAAAGCCGACGATGCCATCGAGTTTTTTGCCCAGAGCGCGGCCCAACGCCTCGACTGTGGGATGATCCATGATGATGGCGTTGATCCCTTCGGCTTTTTGTTCCCCCACTTCCAGCAGGTCGATCTTGGTCTCGCCGATACGGCCCAGACCAGGAAACGCTGAGGCGTTCTTGCCCGCGGAGAGCTTGGCGTCTTTGGCCAGCCGATTGGTCAATAACGACATCGGCGCTCCGGTATCGAAGATCAGTAGGTACGGCCCTTTGCCATTGACCTTAACTTCAACCGCCATATGTCCGGATTTGAGCAGCTCAAACGGAACGGTGACGGCCTTCTCTGCTGCTGCCCGGGTGTCAGTTGAGCCAGTGAAGCAGACCAGGGCCAGTAGGCAGAAAGTCATAAGGAATCGTTTCATGTTCAGATGCCCTCCCCAGTCGTGACGGTGATCTCTTGCTCGTTGTTGTTGCGTTCGATCGTGAACTTGACCGGTCTGCCCGCGGCCACCGAACGGGCCAGCCGCAGCACGTCGCCGGTATCGGTCACGGTGCGACCGTTGATCTTTTTCACCACATCACCAGCCTGAAGTCCGGCCTTGGCGGCGGGACCATCCTGCAACACCGCCTCGACCTTGGGATGGTCGCCGGCATCGACGAGCGACATCCCGTGGAAGCCGCGTAGCGTAACTTCTGGCGTGGCTCGCCGACCGAGGAAACCACCCATCAGCTTCATCATCGATCCCATCATTTCCAGCCCGCCTGCGCCGCTGCCGCCTTTACCGCCCAACCCCTTGGGAGCGACCGGTTCGTAGTTGTCGATCTCGGTCCAAACCATCTTGTCCTTGGTGAAATCGATCTCCATGCGAAACTTGGCCACTGCCTGGTAGCCCAGCAAGCCATGAATTTCCATGCCCGCCAGTCCCATGCCGTTCATCCCTTCGAGCTGGAATGGCGTCTCAATGCGAGCGGGAGTCTTGGGCATCTTCAAACCGCCTTCGATCTCAAAGCGTTCCAAGGTCGCCCAGCCACGTTTCGTAGGTTCGACTCCGGCTTTCTTGGCGGCATTTGTCGCTAGAATCAAGGCTGGTGCGCCGGTGTCGAGTACGAGATTGAACGGTCCTTTTCCGTTGATCTTCCCTCGAACAACAATGTGTTTGGGAATCGTCAGCTTGTACGGGATGTGATGAACCCGAGACTCTTTGGGTTGGGTGGCCTCGTCGCTGGCACTCACCGGCACCAGAGCAAGCAGCCCCAGAAACGGCAACAGGCGCAAGTAGCGCATGGAAACAACTCCACAAGAGAGGCAAAAAGAGAAAGAGGCGACGCCTCCATGATAGCCAGCCAAGCTGGCCTCTGCACAGGTTTACTGGGCGAAATTTCAGCAGGCAGGCGCGCCCGGGTTGGCTCTTCCCCGGACGCGCAAGGTTCGCTTAGCGACGCAAGAGTTGGCGAATGTCGCCTTTGAACTTGAACCCACCGGGCTTGTCGTCATTGGTTACGCCCAGAAAGACGAAGCACATCTCATTGTCGGTCTGATCGCCAAACCGCACCCAAGTGGGTGGAAAGAACGGATTGTTCGGGTTCTTGTCGCTGTTGTCGTAGGTTGCCTCGACAGCGAACTTGGTTCCGGCCTTAAAGGGAATCGGTTCCTTGAAGAAGTAGGTCTCCTGCCAGTTGTAATCCCAATCATCAATGCGAAGCAGAGTGCGCGGCGGCTCACCGGGTGGGGTCATGGTCACGCGAGCTGCCTTGCCCAGCATGTGCATATGATGCATTACCGAGTGCAATTCTCCGTCTTCAAGGGCTTCGATCGAGCCGTTCACTTTGAAATTGTCGTTTCCCGGTGGAATGACCACAAACCGTCCGGGGATGATGCCGGACTTAAACCGCTTGAGATTCGTCTCCTTGGCAAAATACAGGCCGATGGAGGTTCGATCCTTCTCGACTTTGCCGTTGCGGTGATAGTGCATCTGCACAACGAGGTCGCTGCCTTTGGGTAGCGGATAGCCATATCCCTTGGGGAGAAAACGCGGCTGTTGTCCCGGTGCCCAGCCGCCCACTCCGCCGACCTTGCCCGGACCGCCTCCCAGGCCGATGCCCACGCCCATACTCGACGAGTAGCCGGGGCCGTAGTCCTGTTCGTTGGGCTTTTTCTTTCGCTCGCGTTCCTTCTGCTCTAGAGCGCGGGCCTGTCCGGTGGTGTCGAAGAAGTGAAGGGTGTGGTGCAGGATGCGGTTATTGCCGGGACGCACCTCCACGCCGATAACGAACTTGTCCTCGGTCAATCCAGTGGGCAACACCATAACACGAAAGACATCTCTGCCGGCTGGGCCGATCGTCATTTCTTCGGGCATGGTCAGAATCAGATCGGGCGTGCCCAACTGCCAGCCCTCCGTAAAAGTGACCGGCTTTGGCGCATCCTTTGGATCGCCTTCTGGAGTGCCCCCCTCGACCCAAGCGGCCAGCGTCTTCAGCTCCTCGTCGCTTAGTTTGCGTTCGTTGTGAAACGGCCCGCCCTGAACCACTTTCCAAGGCGGCATGCGCCGATCCTGCGTGTAGTCCTTGATATCCTGTGCCCAGTTGACTGCTTGTTTATAGGTCATCAGCGAGAACGGACCAACTTCACCAGGCCGATGGCACTGCTGACAATGCTTTTGCAGAATGGGCAAGACGTCGCGATGATAGGTTACCGGACCGTCGGTTTTCGCCACTCGCTCTCGAACAATCGGACAACCGATGGCCTTGGTCGCCGGAGTCTGCACGTCACGCCCAGCAAGCAGGTCAGCGATAGCCGCGTCCAGATCGTGCGACGTGACCCGGGGGTTCTTTTTCAGACGAGCCGAGTAGGCATTGTCGATCCGTCCTCGATAGCGAAGCACGCGATTATGATCCAATACAAACGCCTCGGGAGCGATCTTGGCCTTGAAGAGGTCGGCCACCTTGAACTGGTCATCTTTCAGCACTGGGAATGGTAGCCGATATTCCTTGGTGAGTTGTTCCAACTCGGCGGCAGTGAGATCGTCGCTGGAATTGACCGCCACAAAGGCGACCGATTTCTCTTGATACTTCTTCTGCAGCTCGATCAACGTCGGAGCATAACTGTTCGAGACGGGGCAGTCAAATGAGAGAAACACCACCACAACGACTTTTCGATCGGTCTGTGCGGCCAACGACCAGGGTTTGCCGTTGGCTTCCAGCGTAAAAGAGTCAATTTTTTTGTTGAGCTTGTCCACATCTTCGGGTTTTTCCGCCTGGCTGGGCGCGGTCAACCAGAAGGCCCCGATGCAAAGGGCGGCCAGGAACGCAACTACCAGCGTGCGACGCATGACAATTCCTCGGCGATCGTACCACGATGTCCAGTTCGTACTGATTGTACCAACTTCCCCCCGCCTCTGTTTCGTTGAAGTGTCTCCCTGCCCTCAAGTTTCGACCAGCCCTGTTAAATTCCGCGCTTTTGACGGAATAGTTCGAGACCGACTTTTTCCGGCCTCGCATGTCACAACGGGCCTCGTCCCCAGTAATTGCTTGTGACAGGATCAGGAATACCTGCCAACGACACCAAACAACAAAGAGGGATAACTACTATGAAACCGCTCATGTTCCGATCGCTGACGGTGGGAGTTATGACGTTGACCCTACTGGCCCTCACGCATTCCACTGCTGAGGCGGTTGCACCAGCCAAGACCAAGAACCGTTATGTCTCCAACCGAGCGGTCCGAATTACCTACGTTGTGCCGCACAGCGCGGCCGAGGAAGCTGGGCTGGAAGCGGAGGATCTGATTGTCTCAATCAACGGAACGAAGATCACCAGCATCACTCATCTACAACAGGCGCTGGCCGCCACGGCAGGCAACGCGCATATGGAGGTAATCAATCACCGTGATGGGGAGACCGTCTACCTGACTGCTTATCCGCGGATGAACAAACTCGGCATCAACTGTGATGTCGTCGAGTACGACCCCGTTGCACCGTATACCATAGCGACGAGTAGTCCCTATAGTTCCAAAGCCAAGTCCAAGGTCACGACGAATTCTACGTCGAAGTCGAAGCTGAAGGTTCGTCCGATCAAGTAATGTCATGGCGAATACCAAGTGATCCGACGGTCGCTCTCGACCGTCGGGTTAATTTATTTGGGATCGGGCAGACACAAACACGGATCAGCACAGATCGATCCTTTCGAGGAGCCGTCGATCCCTGCTAATCCATGTTTCAAGCCCGTGTATGATCCGTGTTCGACTCTTCTCCTTATTTGGTCAGGAACTTGTAGATGGTCGTTTGCTTATAGGTTTGTCCCGGTCGCAGCACGACGCTGGGGAAGCTCGGTTGATTGGGCGAGTCAGGAAAATGCTGTGCTTCCAAGCAGAAGCCGGCGTATTGTTTGTAGACCGCCCCGCCCTTGCCCTTGATGGTGCCATCGAGGAAGTTGCCCGTATACAATTGCACGCCCGGTTCGGTCGTCCACATTTCCAGCAGGCGGCCAGATTTTGGTTCGTAGACCACCGCCCCGAGAGCCGGCTTGTCCGTTTTGCCTGCATCCAAAACGTAGTTGATGTCGTAGCCCACCGGATCGGCTTTGATCTTGCTAATGTCGGCTCCGATTTTCTTCGCCGTCGTGAAATCGTAGGGCGTGCCTTTGACCGGCTCAATCTTACCCGTGGGGATGAGCGTTTCATCCGTCGGAGTGACATTGGCAGCCTTGATCATCAATTCATGATCGAGAATGGATCCGGCGTCGTGCCCAGCGAGATTGAAATAGGCGTGGTTGGTCAGATTGATCACGGTCGCTTTGTCACAAGTGGCTTTATAGTCGATCTTCAGTTCGTTGTTGTCGGTCAAGGTATAGGTCACCTCCGCCGTCAACTCACCAGGATACCCTTCATCACCGTCGGGGCTAATGTGGCGTAAAGAGATCGAGTTTGTTCCAATTAACACCTCCTGCCAGACGACTTTATCGAAGCCCTTATTGCCACCATGCAGCGAGTTGGGACCGTTGTTCTTCGCCAGCTTGTACTCCTTGCCGTCGAGGGTGAACTTGCCTCCTGCGATGCGATTGGCATAGCGACCGACCAGACACCCGAAGAAGGGGTTGTTTTTGCTCTGCCAGCCTTTGATGTCCTCGAAGCCGAGGTTTACATCTGCTAACTTGCCGTTCCGATCCGGCACCCAGATTTCGGTAATTGCTCCTCCATAATTGATTATCTTGACCGTCACTCCTTTACTGTTGGTCAGGCTGTATTGATTCACCACATCGCCCTCGTTTGTTTTGCCATACGATGATTTGACGACCCCTCGCTTGGGAGCGGCTTTGTCTTCGGCCAACAGACTGCCGCAGATCCCCAGTAGTGAGAGTCCCAATAAACAGACCATCGCTCGCATGGTTCATCTCCCTGGAGTCGAGTGAAGCGGTTACGAAGAACTGATTACTGTCATAGTGCGCCAAGAGTCGGTCGTCTGTTGCTTCACCGAAGAGTAGGTGCCGTAGAATCCCTCGATTCTATATAAGATCCAGAGATGAAACGCTTGACTAAATGATATAATAACTCCCTGTTAACTGCCTGGGAGACGATCCTTGACCATGACATCCCCGCGCCCCCGCCGCAGTGCGGGCGTTCTTCTTCACCCCACCTCATTACCCGGCCCCTATGGTATCGGTGATCTCGGTCCGATTGCTTATGAGTGGGTGGACGTATTGGCCAAGGCTGGCCAGACTTGGTGGCAAATCTTGCCGTTGGGGCCAACGGGCTTTGGCGATTCCCCCTACCAGTGTTTCTCCGCCTTCGCAGGTAATCCCTATCTGCTTAGTCCGGAATTATTGGCCAAAGACGGATTACTGCGTGCCGTCGACATGCCATTGACCCGATTTGCCGCCGACCACGTCGAGTATGGTCCGGTCATCAAATTTAAGCAGAGCATGCTGACGCGCGTTTGGGAGAATTTCTCCGGAGGAACTGCTCGTCCGCTTCGCAGTGCCTTCGAGGAGTTCTGTGCCAAAGAAGCGTTCTGGCTGGAAGATTACGCTCTGTTCATGGCTTTGAAGGATTTCCACCAAGGCGCAAGTTGGCAGACTTGGAGTGACGATCTTGTTCTTCGCCGTCCTGCCGCGCTGGAACGGGCACGGCGGTTGTTGGCTAGTGGCGTTGGTCGGCACAAGCTTGGCCAATTCCTCTTCGCTCGTCAATGGTCCGCTTTGAAATCCTATGCGGCCAGCAAAGGTATCGGGTTGATTGGAGATGCCCCGATCTTTGTCTCTGCCGATTCTGCCGACGTTTGGGCCAATCCGGATCAGTTCCTGCTCGACGCCAAGCGAATGCCCACGGTGGTAGCCGGCGTGCCGCCCGACTATTTCTCACCCACTGGGCAGCTTTGGGGCAACCCGCACTACAACTGGGAGGTGATGCGATCCTCTGGCTTTTCTTGGTGGGTCGCCCGACTTCGTAAAGCGCTGGAACAGGTCGATCTCATCCGACTTGATCATTTCCGCGGCTTCGAGGCCTATTGGGAAGTTCCCGCCGGGCAGCTCACCGCCGAGGTTGGACGATGGGTCAAAGCTCCAGGGTACGATTTGCTCAACACCCTACGTTATGCCCTGGGCAGCCTACCCATCATCGCCGAGGATCTCGGACTAATCACTCCCGAGGTCGAACAGCTCCGCGATCATTTTCAGCTTCCCGGTATGCGAATCCTTCAGTTCGCCTTTTCCGATCCGAATAATCGCTTTCTCCCGCATCACTTCGAGCGCAACACCGTGGTGTACACTGGCACCCACGACAACGATACCACAGTTGGTTGGTACAATTCGCTCCACAACAGCGAACGGGAGTTTCTGCACCGGTACCTTCCCGGTGCGGGCCGCGAGATCGCCTGGGAACTGATCCGCCTGGGGTTCAGCAGTGTGGCCGACTACGCCATCGTTCCTTTACAGGATATCTTGAGCCTTGATACCGAAGCGCGGATGAACTATCCGGGTCGCGCCGAGAAAAACTGGACTTGGCGCTTCCTCAGCGGACAGGTCACTCCTGCGATCATCGACCGGCTCGGTGAACTGACCACGATTTATTCTCGAAGATAGACGCCGAAGTTTTTCCACGAACCTGCTTTGTGAGAGCGGCGTCTAAATTCATGAAGAGTGAGGGAATTGTTGTTACGACACTGCCCTTCTGTTGTTTATGAAGATGGGAAGAAACCTTCTGGTCCGGGGTTGCAAGCCACTACCCTGAGATTGCACCGAGGGACTAGTTTTTGGAAAATGCCTACCTTGTTCTTCAAGGAGATGAGCATTCCGAGCCATCGCTGGAATGGGCAACCATTCTAGAGGAAAGTCAGGACACCACTGCTGAACAAGGCAGAGAACAGCCGAGATCGGCTCAGTATCGCACGACCTTGGAGGGTGCAAGCCAAATAGGCCGGAGTGGGTGAGCAGCACGTCGATGGCCTGGTAGGTGCCTAGAGAAATGATGGCATAGAACAGAATCCTGCTTACGGGGATGCTCTTCTCCTTGGAACAACTCCGAGCCGCTCGTCTAAACGGGAAGACACCAGCCTAGTGTGCCGGAAATCCGGGTTCAACTCCCAGTGGGTCCGGTCCACTAACTCAATTAACGACAATCAGCGGTTGCTCACGGCTCCCATCAGGTTAGACAGCCCACCTATTTCGCTTCTGCTTGCTGTAGAGAATTTTCCATGTCCTGATGCTGCTGTTGCTAAAATGAAGCCAAGAGTCATTCAGGATCACAGGAACCAGCGGACATGAGCAGTCCGGAGAAGTACCTTCGACCAGAAGTTGTTCGCACCGTAAGTCGGCTCGATTTACGAGCGAAGTTTATTGTCGAAGGATTCCTCTCAGGCCTGCATGCCAGCCCATTTCATGGGTTTAGTGTCGAGTTCTCGGAACATCGAAAGTACACCCCTGGAGAAGATATTAAAGATCTTGATTGGCAGGTTTATGCGAAAACCGAACGCTACTACGTCAAGAAATATCAAGCAGAGACTAACGTCCAAGGTTATCTAGTAATGGATCTCTCTGCGTCGATGGCGTACACCTATCGTCAAGAGATGAGCAAATTTGAGTATGCCATCTGTTTGGCGGCAGCTCTGGGATATTTGATGATCCGGCAACAAGATCCCGTTGGCTTGATTACCTTCGATACGGAAATTCGCGCCGCTTTGCCGCCTAAGAGTAAACGATCGCAACTCGGCGTAATCTTGTCAATCCTGGCTGGACTCCAACCGAGTGGTACGACTGATGTTGCTGCCTGTTTGCATCGCGTGGCCACAATGGCAAAATCGAAAAGCCTGGTCATCGTCTTTAGTGATCTATTAACCGAACCGGAACCAGTGCTAGAAGCACTGCATCATCATCGGCATCGCGGTAACGAGGTGATCCTCTTCCACATCCTCGACGAAGCAGAAGTTCATTTTCCCTTTCAAGGAACGATCGAATTTGAGGATGTCGAGAGTACCGATCGACTGACCGTCGATGCCCAAGGGATTCGCGAGGATTATCTTCTAGCATTGCAAGAATTTACCGAGCTTTATCGGACAGAGTGTGGCAAGTCAGGAGTCGATTACGTCCCCATTGACACCAGTGTGACATTCGATAAAGCATTGCTGGAATATTTGATCCAGAGGCAACGAAAGTATTAAGTATCCTCACTAAAATATCAAGTTACTGGAGACCGATCTCTCGCGATAGATTCATAATTTTGCACCTCGACCAACGCGGCTCTAGTAGTAACATTTCGTGGTGGGTTGACTACTATTCCGAGTGTTAGAAAGAATATCACGGACGATGGAATCGCTATCATTAATCCAGTTCCCAACCACGCGGTGGCCACTGAAACGAAGCACCAATACCACATCAACCGCCATGTAAAATAGAATGGATGTGTTGTAGGTATGGGATTCCGCTGCAGCACCCAGATAAAAAAGGTGATCCATAATAAGAGGCCAATAATACCCGTCTCTAGTAGGATTCTACTGTACTCATTCTCCATACCGACCGGATCTCGAATCAAACCTTGCAAAAAATAAGGAATACTTGTTCCTCCAGCTCCCATGCCATTTCCTAATGGGTACTTCAAAAGAATCTCAATAAAATTCAAGTTGAGGCTACCTTCAATTCTTGAAATCACCGCATCCGTGTCTTGCAAAGTAGTAAATCGTTGCAATCGCTCTTCTTTGGATACGATGTAGCCAATTCCGCCAAGGAGAAGTACCCACCCAATCCAGCCGTTTTTCCACTGCTTAGAAAAAACCGTGACTAACAATAACGCAGCAAGCACAATAAATGAGCTACGTGTTGCTGTGAAAAACACTCCCATAATAGCAGCAACAATTCCCGATCCAAGCAGTAATCGTTGCCGCAAAGTTTGTCCTTGCAATATGATGGCTCCAGCTAAAAATGGCAATGTTGCATTCATCATGCTTGCATACGGATGCGCGTGGGAAAAGCATGCTGGAATTCTATAGGCTGTACCACCGGCAAGATCTTTACTTTTGTAGATGATTTCCGTAACAGTGCTCTCTGGATAAAATGGCTCAATTCCATACCAGAACTCTGCCAGAGCAAGTCCGAATGCCATCAAATTCAGCACGGCTAACCAGTAAACTACTTTCATATACTCTGAAAAAATGATAGCAGCTCCAATTAAGATGAATGGAACAAAAAAGGTGTTTGCACGTAGGCCGACGAGCTGAATTAATGGATGCTGAAATGGCACAAGAAACATAATTACCGACCAGCCGATTAGCCACATCACCCATTCTTTAACAGGTTGGACACTACGCCAATCTAATCCGTTGTTAGGATTGATTATTACTCTTAAAAAAAAGCCAATTACTGCGGCATCGAAAATGAAATGGGAAGCAGTCTGCGGATAATTTGCTCGTGTAATCCCGTATAGATAACCAACCGTTAAAACCGTGTTGATCCCCCAAGCCAACGATCGCGTATTTAGTAAGAATGCAGCCAGAAAACTCGCGGCACAGATGAAATACGCCATGGCTGTTTCTTTCGCTACTGGGCAAGAGGGAGTGAACTATCTCGCACTCGGAGATAGTTTACATTTTAATGTTTGCTCAAACTACCTTCTCTTTATCTCTTTGAGGATTTGGCTAAATCGCCTTCCTTGCTGGATCGGATCACACAGTGAAATCGCTCTCACCGGTCCCGCTGTCGCCATCCTCTCTCTCAATAATCTATCTTCGATCAGCTTTTTCAATCCTATTGCTAACCCCGACACGTCTCCCGGCGGATCAATCAGCACACCACAACTTGGAGTCACGATCTCAACCGCACCTCCGAACGCGAATGTGATCACCGGCAGTCCCGCATAGAGCGCCTCGACAAAAGATACTCCAAATGATTCTGGATAGTCGTTTGGTTGACAATAAATGTCTGCGGCACTGAGGATTTTGCAGAGATCGTTTCGATGTCCAATTAATCGAACTTGCGTTATCAGATGTTGTTGCTCGATCAACTTCTGAACACTTCTGAGATATTCTTTTTCCTTCTCTCGTTGAGCGTCTCCAGCGATCCAGCACTCCCAGTGATGCAAATTATCTAGCTCTTTAAGGGCCAAAATTAGATTGTGGTGTCCCTTCAAAGATTCCATCCGGCTGGCCATGATGATGACCACGGTGTCTTCGGTAGTGCCAAGCTGACGGCGAATCTCGCGTCGGATAGCCTCGCGATCCAGCTTCGGTGGTGGGCTGACGGGTAAATACAGCACTTCGCTTGGAACGCTTGGGAATAGATTTTCACTCACGGCCTTCGCGGTCGCATAGCTATTGGCTAACACCACGTCAGGGGGAGAACGCCGCGCCCAGCGGGCCAGCCACCCCTTGCCCGATTCGAGCATGTGGCCCCAAAAGACGACCTTTCGTTGCAATCGGCGAGCCACCGGAGCGGCGATGGCGTGGTTCCAACATCCGTGCGTCAGAACGATATCCGCGTCGATGGCTTTTAGTAACATTTTCAACTTTTGCCGGGCGGAGAGCACCGTCCACGGACGACTCACTCTCACTGGATTCAACAAATGAACAGGGACACCAAATCGTCGTAATTCCTCGCTCAAACGGCCTTCAAAGAAGAGAGCGAAATGCTGTTCAATCCCCGGACAGTTGGCTCGCTCCCTTGCCAACGTGACCAGCAAGGTCTCGATGCCACCGTACAGGTTGCCGGCGTTGATGTGCAGAACTCGAAGCGGTTGGTCGACCATGTAACCTTTCGTTAGAAATCAGGTAAATCAGGGGAGTTTGTCGTTAGTTTAATGATTACCACGGATCGAGCGAGGAGAGAAGCTGCCCTGGCTTGATTCGCTCATCCCCTCACACTACAATCACAAAGGACCAGGGGTTACCACCTTCGCACGCACCCTCTCTCTTCAGGGGTATACGACGGTACCTGTCGTCATATAGTTTTGCGCACTGAAGGCGTGACAACACCTGGGAACCTCCCCTTGTAGCGAGGATGACCTCTCGCGGGGGTGGAGACAACGGAGACGGCTCAGATGTATGAACGGTTTACCGATCGGGCCCGCAAGGTGATGCAGCTCGCCAACCAGGAGGCGCAGCGCTTTAACCATGAATACATTGGCACCGAACACATTTTGCTCGGCTTGGTGAAAGAAGGATCTGGCGTAGCAGCCAACGTGCTGAAGAACCTGGACATCGATCTGCGTAAGATTCGGTTGGAAGTGGAAAAGATCGTTCAATCCGGGCCGGACATGGTGACGATGGGGAAGCTGCCCCAGACCCCCCGTGCAAAGAAAGTGATTGAATACTCCATTGAGGAAGCGCGAAATCTTGGCCATAACTACGTCGGAACGGAACACCTCTTACTCGGGCTGCTCCGTGAGCAGGAGGGAGTAGCCGCCCAGGTTCTGCAAAATCTGGGATTGAAACTGGAAGATGTGCGTGAAGAAGTCCTGAACTTATTGGGGCATAACATGGCGACGGAAGAAGGCGGCGGAGCCCAAGGGGGCGAACGCCAAGCCAAACAGGGCAAGTCCAAAACGCCTGCCCTAGATAGCTTCGGCCGCGACCTCACCGAACTCGCTCGTCAGGGCAAACTGGATCCTGTAATTGGCCGGGCCAATGAAATCGAGCGTGTGATACAGGTTTTGTCGCGGCGTACCAAAAACAATCCAGTGCTGCTCGGGGAAGCGGGAGTCGGCAAAACCGCGATTGTCGAGGGACTGGCTCAGCTGATCGTCGATAGCAGTGTGCCCGAATTACTACGCGACAAACGAATTGTTGTCCTTGATCTGGCCATGATGGTGGCTGGTACCAAGTACCGCGGCCAGTTCGAGGAACGTATCAAAGCCGTCATGAACGAGGTTCGCCGAGCTAAAAATACTATTTTGTTCATCGACGAGTTGCATACGCTGGTCGGTGCAGGTGGTGCCGAAGGAGCTATTGACGCCTCCAATGTACTCAAGCCGGCTTTGGCACGAGGTGAAATCCAGTGCATCGGTGCGACCACGCTCGATGAATACCGTAAATACATCGAAAAGGACGGCGCGCTAGAGCGACGCTTCCAACAGATTATCGTCAATCCGCCCTCCAAGGACGAGACCATCGAGATCCTCAAAGGTCTGCGAGATCGCTACGAGGCGCATCATCGCGTGCAGATCAAGGACGAAGCGCTTCAGGAAGCGGTTGAGTTGTCGGATCGTTACATCAGCGCTCGATGCTTGCCGGACAAAGCCATCGACGTGATCGATGAGGCGGGTGCCCGCGTGCGCCTGCGAGCCATGACCCGTCCGCCGGACCTGAAGGATCTCGACGCCCAGATCGAGCAGCTTAATCAAGAGAAGGAAGCCGCCGTCGCTGAACAGGACTTCGAGAAGGCGGCTCACTTGCGTGACCAGGCCGACAAGCTCAAGAAGAAGAAGGAAACCATCACTCGCGAATGGCGTGAAAAGTCCAAAGAGATCGACGGCGTCGTGGACGAGGAAGTCGTTCGCGAAGTAGTCTCGAAGATGACCGGTGTACCGTTGACTCGAATCGAGGACAACGAGACGCAGCGTCTACTCAAGATGGAAGAGGAGATGCACAAGAAGGTCATCAGCCAGAGCGAGGCCATCTCCGCCATCGCCAAAGCGGTGCGCAAGAGTCGAGCTGGGCTGAAGGATCCGAAGCGTCCCATCGGGTCGTTCATCTTCGCTGGTCCGACTGGTGTCGGAAAGACCCTGTTGGCCAAGAAGCTGGCCGAGTTCATGTTCGGCGACGAGAACGCCCTGGTGCAACTCGACATGTCCGAGTACATGGAGAAGCACAACGTCAGTCGACTCGTTGGTGCCCCTCCGGGGTATGTCGGCTACGAAGAAGGCGGCCAACTAACGGAGAAAATCCGTCGCCGGCCCTATAGTGTGGTGCTTCTGGACGAAATCGAGAAGGCCCATCCCGACGTCTGGAACATGCTGCTGCAGATCATGGAAGAAGGCCGATTGACCGACAACGTCGGACGGGTGATCGACTTCAAGAACACTATCCTCATCATGACCACGAACATCGGTGCCGGTGAGATCATCACTAGCCGACCGTTTGGTCTGGGGGGCGGTCGCCAACAGAACCACGAGGCGACCTACGCCGAGATGAAGACGAATCTTAAGGCCGAGATGGAAAAGGCGTTCCGACCAGAATTCCTCAACCGTCTAGACGACATCATCGTCTTCCGTGGCTTGACTAACGAGGATCTGAAGCGAATCATCGACATCGAGTTGGCCAAGGTCTCGAAGCGGTTGGCCGAGAAGAACCTCAAGTTGGTTCTGACCGAAGAAGCCAAGCAACTGCTCATCGAGAAGGGCAGCAATCGCGAATACGGGGCCCGTCCGCTTCGCCGAGCCATCGAGCAAAATCTCGAAGATCCGCTTTCCGAAGATCTGCTCCGTGGCAACTTCGCTGGTAAGGATCAGATCAATGTTATCGTTCGCGAAGACGAGAACGGCGAGAAGCGGTTAGCCTTTGAAGCGGTGACCACCGATCAGGGCGAACTGATTGGTGCCGGCAAATAACTACGCCTCACGACTTTCATCTTGGCAGGGCGGCTCTTCCCAACGAGCCGCCCTGCTGTTTTGGTTCAGCGACAATCTTCAGCAGACTCTTGACATCCCCCCCGGTGGCGCTGCACACTGAAGGTACATTCCCGCCTGTACTCTCACCTGCCTGGCGTGCCATGAAACAACTTCTCGCAACTCTCGGTCTCGTGGTTCTCGTCCCGACACTATCGGCTCGGCCGCCGTTCAAGAAAGCGCTCGCCGATTTGCTCCACCTGCCGACAGCGTCGCGGCTGAATGATTGCCGCACTTGTCACTTGCCGGGAACCGACGAGGACCGACCGCATAATGCATTCGGCGAGCGGCTGAAAAAGGTGCGAGCCGAACTGAAAAAGGCCGGCAAATCGTTTGATATCACTGCACGACTGCTGGCCATCGCTGACGAGGACACCGACAAAGACGGAGTGTCGAACCTGTTGGAGTTGCTCGCCGGACATTTTCCGAGCGACGCAACCGACCGGCCGAATCAGGAAGCCATCGAGCAGGCCAGACAGAAACAGACCGAATTGCTGGCTTCGCTGACGGGCTATCAGTGGCGACCGTTCGACCGAGTCGAACGCCCTGCTCTGCCCTTGGTGGCGCGTCGGGACTGGGTGCGTAACCCCATCGATCAGTTCGTTGCCGCAGAGCAGGAAAGCCGTCAACTGGTGCCTCGCCCGGAAGCCTCTCGGGTGATGCTGTTGCGACGGCTCTATCTCGACCTGCTGGGCGTTCCACCCACACCGGACGAAGTGAAAGCCTTCATCGAAGATGCTTCGCCACTGGCCTACGAAAAGACGGTAGACCGCCTACTCTCCTCGCCGCATTATGGCGAGCGCTGGGGGCGACATTGGATGGACGTTTGGCGGTATTCGGACTGGGCCGGCTGGGGCGAACAGGTGCGCGATAGTCAGCCGCACATCTGGCACTGGCGCGATTGGATCATCGAATCACTCAATGAGGATCGCCCCTATGATCGCATGGTGCAGGAAATGCTCGCCGCCGATGAACTGAGTCCGAGCGATCCCAAAGCACTACGGGCGACCGGCTATCTGGTGCGAAACTACAAGCTGCTCAGCCGCGAAAAGTGGATGCAGGACACCGTCGATCACACGGCGATGGCGTTTCTTGGCGTAACGCTGGGATGTGCCAAGTGCCACGACCACATGTACGACCCCATCACGCAGCGAGAATACTACCAAGTTCGCGCCATCTTCACGCCGCACCATGTGCGAACCGATCGAATCCCAGGCGTGCTGGACACGCGGCAAAATGGCATTCCACGAGTGTTCGATCAAGATCTGAATGCCAAGACGTTCGTCTTCACGCGGGGTGATGATCGTCTGCCGGAGAAGGAACCTCTCGAACCAGCAGTGCCTGAGTCACTAGGAGGGAAATTGCTCATCCAGCCGATCCAGTTGCCACGCGAGGCCTACGATCCGGATCGGCGAGACTTTGTTCTTCGCGAGGAATTGGCCGCGAGCGAACGAGCAGTGGCAACGGCCCGAGGGAAGCGCGACGAGGAGTTCCGCAAGGTCCAATGGAGCCTACTGCTGTCACCCCAACCGCTCTCGCAGATCGTCAGCACAGCAGTGGAACGCCAGCGGAACGCTACTTGGTGGTTGGCAGCCCTGGATTACGAGTTAGCAGAGGCGAAATATCGTTCATTGCAGGCCACAATTGCTGTAGAGCAAACAGAAAAATCCTCGCCGGAGTGGGAGACGCTGGCCAAAGCGGCAACTCGAACCCAGCGACAAGTAGCACTGTTGGAAGCGCGGAAGACCGCTTGGTTGGCGAAAAAGGATCAGCGGGCCAAGGCTTTGACTTCACTCGCTCAAGCCGAGAAGGAGGCACAAGCAGCAGATTCGGTAAACTTCAAACCGCGCGATGTGAAAGTCTATCCGACGACTAGCACTGGGAGGCGGCTGGCCTTTGCTCGATGGATCACGGATCGCGACAATCCGTTGGCGGCACGGGTGGCAGTCAATCACATTTGGCAACGCCACTTTGGTCGCGGCATTGTACCGGGGATGTTCGATTTCGGCAAAAACGGTCAGCCGCCGTCGCATCCGGCACTGCTCGACTGGTTAGCCGTCGAGTTGATGGACAGCGGTTGGAGCATGAAGCACGTGCATCGCTTGATCGTGACCAGCGCAACCTATCGTCAGGCCTCAACACCGACTCCAGAGAACCTTGCCCGAGATCCGGACAATGTCTATCTCTGGAGGTTTACTCCACGACGACTGGAAGCCGAGACCGTGCGTGATGCGATCTTTCATGTAGCCGGCGCACTGGATCGATCGATGTTCGGACCGGATATTCCCCATGCAAAAGGTTTGAGCGTGCCTCGACGGAGCATCTACTTCCAGCACGCCCAAGAAAAGCAAATGGAGTTTTTGCAGATCTTCGATGTCGCCAGTGTCACCGAGTGCTACGTTCGTCGCCAGGCGATTTTGCCGCAACAGGCGTTGGCTCTGGTCAACAGTGACCTAGTGCTAAGTCGGTCGAAAGAAGTAGCGCGGCAACTCGGCGGCGACGATCCCGCCTTCATCGAGGCAGCGTTCCTGCGGGTGTTGAGCCGTACTCCCTCGCCGGAAGAACAGACCACTTGTTTAGAGTTCCTGCGGGCCCGCGGCGAACGTGGCCGAGAGAACCTCGTCCATGTCCTGTACAATCATCACGAATTCGCGACCCTGCGATGAGGCTGACGCGGAGTCGTGAATTCGATTATTGCGGTGATCTACTAACCTTGTGAAGTCGCTGTTCGATTCAAGCTTTTGGAGATCCACCATGACCCAATCCTCACGCTGTCCTGGTGTTACTCGTCGTTCCTTCCTGGTCGACACAGGGATGGGCTTCACAGGCTTAGCCTTGGCGGCGATGCTCTATCGGGATGGCCAGGCGAGAGGAACGACAACAGATGGCAAGCCTCATCATCCGCCGAAGGCCAAATCGGTCATCTGGATCTTCCTCTGTGGTGGTGTTAGCCATGTCGAGAGTTTCGACGTCAAACCGGAACTGACGAAGTATCACGGCAAATCCATCGAGACCACACCGTACAAAGGCGTCTTTGACGATCCGCGCATCAAGGACATCGTCTCGGGAAATCCTGGACACGGTGGTCGGCGTGTACTGATGGGCCTGAATACCGGCTACAAAAAGTATGGAAAATGTGGGTTGGTCGTGGCCGACTGGTGGAAGCACATTGGCGAATGTGCCGACGAGCTCGCCGTAGTGCGGTCGTTGTGGACCACAGACAACGACCACGGGGCCCAGCTACAGTGGCACACCGGACGACACGTTCGCGAGGGAGCGTTTCCGACGATCGGTTCGTGGGTCAGCTATGGGCTGGGAACGCTGAATCAGAATCTGCCCGAGTATTGCGTACTGGGTACACCGACCGGCGATTGCTGCGGTGGAGCGTGGACGCACGGCGCGGGGTATCTCGGTCCAGAACATGCAGGGGTTCGGCTGAACGTCGGCACGGATCAACCGCTACCATTTGTCCGTCCGCCGGCAGGGATCAGCCAAGAAGAGCAACTGGCCAACCTTAGCCTGCTAGGCAAACTCAACACCTTGTCCGGTATCGACTATCCGGAGGATGCCGACTTGCGTGCCCGAATTAAGAGTTATGAGCTAGCTTTTGGCATGCAAACCGCGGTGCCAGAAACTCTGAATCTATCGCGGGAAAGTCGGGCCACGCAACGGCTCTACGGCATGGACAACCCGAGTACTCGTCCGTTCGGACAACTGTGCTTAGCGGCACGACGCCTAGTGGAGAAAGGCGTCCGCTTCGTGCAGGTGTTCCATGGCGGAGGAGGCGGCGGGGCCTGGGATGCCCACTCGGGGATCAAGGCTAATCATGGCACGCTCTCGGCGCAAACTGACTTACCCATCGCGGGGCTACTCAAAGATTTGAAACAACGAGGCATGTTGCAGGATACGCTCGTCGTTTGGGGGACGGAGTTTGGACGATCTCCGGGTGCCCAGGGCGATGGACGCGATCATCATCCGCAGGGGTTCTGTGCCTGGCTGGCCGGTGGCGGAATCAAGGGGGGCGTGGTGCATGGAGCAACGGACGAGATCGGCTTCCATGCTGTGGAGAATCGTCACTATGTCACCGACATCCATGCCACGGTGTTGCACCAACTCGGCCTGGATCCACGGCGACTGGAAGTGCCAGGACGCAAACGTCTGGAAATCGACTTCGGTAAACCGATCTATGAAATCCTTGCTTAGTCGCGTCAAGAGGGAGGCTTAGTTCAATCTCGAAAAGGTGGTGAATCTAGGTTGCCGTTTCGAGTGACCTTACCGGCTATATTGGTTCTTTTGCCTATATGTTTTGCATCGGTTAGCCGACTTATTCCGATAGCGGTGAGGATACGTCCGTAGAGGGATAGTGTCGTCACGATCGGGGAGTGCGGCAGATGAAGCGACGCATATGGATGGCCGCCCTGGCCGTGGGGCTAGGCTGGAGCCTCTCGAATCTGCGCGGTCAGGAAACAACCTGGCGAACTGCTACTGCTTCGACTCCTCCGCCGAAGGTGCGCGCGGTGTCAGGTGCTGCCCCCAGTGCCTCGCTAGGCCGTCCTGTACCGATCACTCGCGGGGCCTCGGCGGAACCCCGCCTCTTTCCAGAGGTTTACCGTCAGGAAGCCGCTCCTATCCGGTTTCATTACGGAGGGATACAGCCCATCGCCACGGTGCCGGCCCCCGGCGCGGTCATTGCTGTCAGTTCTCCAAGCCGCCCCATTGAGCCGGTCGCGCCAACGTCTGGCCCCGTTACAGAAGAGTACCATGAACCCCCTTATGTCGGGGATCTCTTCGCAATGGATCGGGTCGAACCGCCGGTCTCTCGAGTGGCTCAGCCAACGATGTTGCCAACTCCGCCGCTTCCGTCGCTTCCTGTCCCAGAGACCCCCCTTAAGCCGAATCCATCCTCCCTTTCGGAAAAGTTTGGAAACTGGCAAAACACGGTCTCTAGCACGCTTCCGGGGATGACGGAGCCGCTTGGGGATCTTGTCTTCAGCGACGAGCTGCCGCCCACCAAGTGGTACCTTCGCGGCGAGTATCTGCTCTGGTGGATGAAAAACGACCGCGTTCCGCCGTTGGTCACGACAACGAGCATTCCCAATCCCGATCGAGACGATGAAACGATCGGCACGATCGGCAGTCCAGCAACTGTGGTGCTCTTCGGCGGAGGCGATCTCAATCGCAATCCGTTCTCAGGTGCTCGAGCGGGTTTCGGCTACTATCTCGATGACTGCGGCGAAAAAGCGATTGAGATTAGCGGCTTTATATTGGGCCAGCGCTCGGATGGTTTTCGCAGTAATTCGTTCCAAAACTCGGTGCTGACGCGGCCATTCCTCCAAGTGAATCCGCCGCCGATTCCGAATGCCCAGCGAGTGAGTTTCCCCGGTGACCAGTGCGGCGAAGTTCGCATCAAGGCTCCCAGCCAACTCTGGGGCGTCGAGCCGAACTTTCTCTGCAAATACTGCTGTGACTGCAACTATCGCGTCGATCTACTCGGCGGCTTCCGCTACCTGAATCTTCGTGAGAGTATTTCGATCGAAGAAGACGTGATTTTCGATGGCAGCTTCGATGGCGTCGATGCTCAGGGACGACCGTTGGCCAACAATCAGTTCTTCGCCTCGGACCGCTTCGCCACCAGCAATCAGTTCTACGGGGCGCAGCTAGGCGTGGAAGGACGATGGCAACGCGATCGTTTCACGGTCGATGGTCGAGCGAAATTGGCAGTCGGCGTCACGCAGCAAACGCTGGACATCAACGGCTTCCAGATCCGACGGTTGCCCAATAACGGCGGAATCGAGACGTATCAGGGAGGTTTGCTGGCCCTACCTAACTCGAACATTGGCCACTATGAGAAAGAGCGGTTCTCTTTTGTGCCCGAGATCAGCGTCTCCGTGGGTTACTATCTCACGGAACGGCTACGAGCCACGTTCGGCTACAACGTGCTGTATTGGTCGAACGTGATGCGGCCAGGCAATCAGATCGACACGGCTCTGGACGTGAATCTGATCCCGAACTTCCGCAACACGCCACTGCCGCCCGCAGTGCCGACTCGACCTGTCGCACCACTGACCTCGACCGATCTGTGGGTGCAGGGCATCACCGCTGGACTAGAATATCGCTATTAAGATCGCTTTTGTCACCTATACAACGAGGGATGAGGTCTTAGACCTCGTCCCTCGTTGTTCCGTTTGAGCGAATGGAATCAGGGTTAGAGTTAACGCCCACACCGACCGTTGGCGCAGCCGCCGCCGAAGCTGGGCGCGTACATCGGTGCATAGCTCGGAACAACGTAAGATGGAGCAGCCATCATCGGTGTACCGTAGTTGGGAGCATACACCGACCCCACCATCGCCGGAGCAACATGACCCGAGTAGGGCACATAGCTAGTCGTCGCGGGAATCGTGGCATACGGTATCGAACCAATCGACGGAGCAGTCATTACGGTCGCGGTAGTGGCTGGGATGGTCGTCGTCGGGGCAATGGTCGAGGAAATGATGGTAGACGGAACGACACTGCCCGACGCGATTGCCGTCACAGTTGTTGTGGGAGGAACCACACTCTCCGTCACCGGAGCAGAAGCCAATCGGGTCTCAGACAGAACTTCGGTTCGCGTCACTGCCCCTGTGACGGCGTACCGCTGCAGACAACGCGCTAGCTCGAAGTTGGTCAGCGAGCCGTTATGCCAGAACGCCTGGCTCTTCGCGTCTTTGGTACTCAACACCAAACCTTTGTCGGTGTTGATCTCCAGAGCGTTTGCCAGCGCTCGCCCCTTCGGTTGGCTAACGTCGAGGTACACACAAATGTACTCCGAGGTTAGCAGCTTTCGCGCTTCCGCCGACAACTCCTCCGTGGTCACATTCTGCCAGCCCTTGAGGCCAGCTCCCACGAGGATCGCCACCGGCTTGCCTGTCTCACGAGCTTTCACCAAAGCCGCCTGGTAGCTTGTTTGCCACTCCAAAGCTTCCGACGCCATGTGCGGCGCCGCACCCGGGCCTAGGAGAGCGACAAGCAACACTGAGGTGTGCATCCGGATGTCCTCCTCTACAATTGACACCTCTGAACAAAATGCCAGGAAACGCCGATGTACCTGACATGGGGCATCGTTGTAGGGAAGACACGGTAATCGACAACCTTAAATTTTACCCTATCAATGTATTTTACCTGTGCAATTCAATTTACGTTAATTAAAAATTTTATTTATCTTTCCCAGACTGCCAAAATCGGCTCTTTCTACTCATTTGAATTATGGCCTGAATTCAAGCGAACAAGTGCTAAGAAGTTCACTATTCTTATCGATCAATCTCGCTTTGTTGTCTAAGCTGATCAGGATACTTTTCTCGAATAGGATCTATTTCGGATAGAATAAATTCTTCAACCTGCTGAGGAGCGCGGCCGACGAGTTTCTCCGGCGCGAAGGCATCGGCGAAATTCACGTTGGTAAACAACGCCTCTTGTTGCAGGCGTTCGAGTAAGTCATTACGCGGCGCTCCGTCTCGCAGAGCATCACTCACAGCCCGGCTGTGACGACGGATCACTTCGTGTGCTTCTTGACGGTCGACTCCGGCAGCCACCGCCGCCATCAACAGATTCTCGGAAAGCATGAAGGGGATGACTTCGTTCAAATTCCGCAAGACGATAGCAGGAAATACCTTAAGTCCTCCCACCACATTCAAGGCGAGGCGTAACATCGCGTCGGCGGTGAGGAAGGCTTGCGGCAATGTCAGCCGGCGGTTCACGCTGTCATCCAGAGTTCGTTCGAGCCACTGCGTCGCGGCCGTCTGGGCCGCACTCACCGTCAAACTAGACAAAAAGCGAGCTAATCCACACATGCGCTCGCTACGCATCGGGTTGCGTTTATAGGGCATGGCCGATGAGCCTACCTGCGTCGCTTCACTAGGTTCGTCGATTTCCTGTCGATGGGCCAGCAACCGCAAATCCGTACCAAGTTTATGAATCGACTGACCAATTCCCGCAAGTGTATCAAGTACTTGGCTGTCCACTTTGCGACTGTACGTTTGTCCGGTCACAGAGTAGACGCGCTCGAAGTTCATTTTCCGGGCGACCAGTTCATCCAGTCGACGAACCAATTCGTGGTTCCCCCGAAACAACGCGAGGAAACTGGCCTGGGTACCGGTGGTGCCCTTGACACCGCGAAATCGCAGCGTGGCTAGCCGATGCTCGACCTCCTCCAAGTCCAGCAGCAGATCCTGACACCATAAAGTAGCCCGCTTACCTACTGTTGTAGGCTGAGCTGGCTGAAAGTGCGTGAAGCCGAGCGTCGGTTGCGACTTCCACTGTTGGGCGAAACGCGCCAAGGCATCGAGGACGCCCACTAGTCGGTCGCGGAGCAACGTCAAGCCTTCGCGCATCAGAATTAGATCGGTATTGTCGGTGACGAAGCAACTGGTGGCTCCCAGATGAATGATTTCGCGGGCCTCTGGAGCCACGTCGCCGAACGCATGGATGTGGGCCATGACATCATGACGGAATTCGCGTTCGTAGCGGTCGGCAGCGGCAAAATCGATGTCGTCGACATGTTCGCGCATCTGCTGAATCTGAGAGGGACGGATGCGCGGTGAAACCCCATCGGCGGCGAGCAGCCCCAGTTCTTGCTGGGCCTCGGCCAAGGCCACCCACAAGCGCCGCCAGGTACCGAACTTACGACGGGGACTCCACAGTTGGGCCATCTCTCGACTGGCATAGCGCGTCACTAGTGGGTTGTCGTAAACGTCGTGAGGATCCATGCTCGACTCCGGCACAGTCGGTACGTTTGCTTCACTTTCTCAGGACGAAGAGATTTTTTAGCAGCGAATTCGTGCCTTGTCGCTGCAACGGCGAAAATGTGGGGTATGGTTGCATGGAGATTCCACGGAGCGAGTTGCTCCCCTGGATGTTCACGGAGGGTTTCACCATGCCGAGAAGGATGCGGCGTTTGTTTGTGGCGGGAATGTTGTTCGTCGGTATCTGGTTGTTCCAGGCAGCTCCGGCCCGGGCGCAGGACTGGAACATGAACAACTACTTCTACTATCCTTATTATTTTTATCCCCACAACTACTGGCCGACCAACCAACCCGTCTGGCCAGAGCGTCCCGGCGAAATGTACCGCAGGCCACCTGCTTACATGGCCTATCCTCCCTTCCATGAACCCCACTGGCGCTATGAACTGCACGAACGGATGAGCTACTACCGTGGCTTCCACTTTTGGCTTGATGCGTTTTGAGCTAGCACTCTACGGCAGTAACAAATTAGGCCGGTGGCCTCCCTCTCTGGGAGTGCTACCGGTGTGGTGTTTTCGCCGATCGCACAGTCACTCTAACGGTCCAATAGCAGGTCCGAAGATAAGTTTAGCGATGCTGAAATAGATCACGATACCGGTCACGTCGACGAAGGTAGCGACGAACGGCCCGGAAGCGACCCCCGGATCAATGCCAATGCGTCGGAAGAGCAACGGTAACATCGAGCCGATCAGCGTGCCATAAAGACAGATTGCCGACACCGCCAACCCGATAACCATAGTGAGTTTAGTTATGTCCGTATCTGGTGCCCCGCCGGGATTATTGAGGACGTGACCGGGGGTCATGAAATAGGTGCGGGCCGCGCCGATCAGTCCGAGAGTGGCTCCTAAAGCCGCCCCCATGAGTAATTCATGGCGAAAGGCCCGGAACCAGTCGGAGACCGTGACCTGCCCCAGAGCCAACGCTCGTGTAATCAGGGTGGAAGCCTGAGACCCCGAATTACCACCAATCGAGATACACAAAGGCACAAAAAGAGCTAACACGGTGATCGATTTCATCGCGTCATCAAAATGGGCCATCGCCGTGAAGGTGGACATCTCGGCGACGAAAAGCAACACCAGCCAGACGGCTCGTTTGCGCCAGATTAACGCGAAGCTGGCTTCTAGATAGTTCTCATCGACAGGAGTCACACCGCCCATGCGGTGAGCATCGGCAGTGGCCTCCTCGACCACCACATCGATGACATCATCTGAAGTGATGATCCCCACTAGGCGGTTGTCGGCGTCGACGACGGGCATGGCGATGAAATCGAACTCGCCGAACTCCCGAGCCACCTGCTCGCGGTCATCGGTATCACGAACGTAAAAAACGTGGGTTTCCATCAAATCGCTGACAATGGCCCGTCGCGACGCGAGGATCAAATCACGCAGAGAAACCACTCCGAGCAAGCGTCGTTGCTCATCGACGATGTAGACGTAATAAATCGTTTCTTTATCGGGAGCCTGAAGCCGTAATCGATCCAGCGCCTCGTCGACGGTGATGTTGGCCGGCAACCAGGCGTAGTCAGTGGTCATCAGTGCCCCAGCGGTGTTTTTGGGGTACTGAATCAGTTTGGCGATGTCTTTGCGATCGGCCTCATCGACCAAACGGAGAAGGTTTTCCGTTACTGGCGGCGGGAGTCGCTGCAACAGATCGGCGCGATCGTCGGAGGACATCTCCTCGATTAACTTGGCGATGTGTTCGCGCCCAGTGCCGCTAGTTACCAATTCGAGTTGGAGTTCAACGGGGAAATACGGAAAAATGTCCGCCTGATGCTCGATACTCGTCGAGGAGAGAAAGTACCAGATCTCCTCTGGAGAAAACGAGTCGGTGAGAGTTTCGGCGACCGTCGCGGGGTGAAGCGTTTCGCAAAACGTCTCCATAGCCAGCCGGTCGTTCTTTTCCAGCATCAATTTTGCTTCCGGGGTGAACAGAGGATCGGCCATCGCTTACCCCAGCAGAAGGTTATCAATTAACCGCGTTTCGCCGAAGCGCACCGCCAGCGCCAGCAACACGGGTCGAGACAGATCGGCAGCTGGCTCGAACGAGTCGACCTCAATCACCGCGGCATAGTCGAGTTGAGCTTCATCGGTGCCGGCGATTACTTGTTCCATCACGCGCTTCAGCACTTCGGGATCCCGCTCTCCCTGATGGTACATCTTTTGAGCGGTTTGCAACGCGCGAAACAGGGCTACGCTATTCGCTCGCTGACCGGCATCAAGATAGCGGTTCCGCGAACTCAGGGCTAGTCCGTCCGCCTCGCGAACTGTAGGGCACACGACGATCTCGATTGGTACGTCCAGATCACGCACCATTTGCTGAATCACGCGCACTTGCTGAGCGTCTTTCTGCCCAAAGTAGGCCCGATCCGGACGCACCTGATGAAACAGTTTCAGCACCACTGTAGCCACACCACGAAAATGCCCTGGACGAGATGCTCCCTCGAAGCGGTCCTGTATTCCCGTCACTTCTACATAGGTTCGAAACCCAGGCGGATACATTTCCTCTGGAGATGGATGAAAGATGAGATCCACCCCACGTTCCGCGCACACCCGAACATCTGCCTCGAATGGTCGTGGATACCGGGCCAGATCCTCATTAGGACCGAATTGCGTGGGATTGACGAAAATCGACACCACAACAAAATCGTTGCGACTTCGAGCGGCCTGCATTAGGCTGGCGTGCCCCTCGTGTAAGGCTCCCATCGTCGGCACAAAACCGATGGTTAGATGCTGGCGTCGGACCTCATCGAGAGCCTGGCGTAACTCGCGGACTGTCGTCACCACTTTAGGCGTTGAGAGATGCGACTGAGCGCGGGCCGCCAGCAGCAGGCTCAGGTAGGAGCGTGGCTCGACCTGTTGTAGGCCAAGTTGTTCGGCCACCTCGCCCAGCACTTCGGCGGCCTTGGCGGCTTGCTCTTGCGGCGCTAGTACCTCAACCTCAGCGAACGCTCCGAGTTCTTCCACTTCATCCAGACAAATGTGAACCTCGAAAGGCTCTCGCGCCAGTCGATAGCTGGTGCGAATTTTGCGTACCTGGGCCACCTCACGATAGCCCAGTAAGCGCAATAACTCTAAGTGCCAACCCGCGACCTCGTCGCCTTCCCCCAGCGGAAATTCCAGTTCGGAGCGAATCTTGACCGCTCCCGGTTGTTTAGGCCCCTTGAAGGTGAAGTAATTCTGCTTGCCGACACGCCGAAGTCGAAACGCCTCTCCAGTACGTGCAAAGTCACGATCCGGTGCGTTAAAGTAGTGATCGATTTCCTCGTGAACCGTAGGCTCGCCGACTCCCACAGCCAGCAGTCGAGCCTTCAGTTCCACATGATTCACCTCACGAAACTTCTGTTCGATCTCAGCCATCGTGGATTCCTGAGTGGAGATCGTCGATCAGATGGGTAGAATACCTGTATAGCCTGTTGTTCTTTCTACCAGTCGTTACGGGGCCGTCGATGGCTGAGTTCAAGACCGTCTGTCAGTTGAGCGAACTGAAAGAAGGCGAAGGAAAATGCGTGGTGGTCGCTGGCAAGATCATTGCCTTGTTTCGTGAAGGCGATCAGGTTCGCGCCATCGACGATGCTTGCCCACACATGGGCTTTTCACTGGCCGGCGGCGCGGTCGAGGATGGCATCGTGACCTGTCCGTTACATGCCTGGCGGTTTCGCCTGGCCGATGGCAGCTGGCTCTCTTCGCCGCGCGTGAAAGTGGCCTGCTACCCCGTGCAGATCGTTGGCGAAGAAGTGCAAGTCTCTCCCGAACCGGAGAACGCATCATGACCCGTTTCGTGGGGCAGTTGACTCTGGGATTGTTGCTGACGCCGCTGTTGCTCACCACACCTGGATCAGCTCAGGTACGTCGCCCAGCGACCACGACCACGTCGACGTTCACACCTCGGTTTGAGGCTATTGCCGAAACCAGGTTCCTCATGGAGGGGCTGACGAACGCCAACTATCGCAGTGTGCATCGTCTGTTGAAGGATCGTCCAACCGACAACGAAACCTGGGCCTTTATTCGTGGTCAGGCCATTCTCATCGCCGAGTCCGGCAATCTGCTCTTGCTTCGACCACCGCGCAACGATGGCCGCGATACCTGGATGAAACTCGGGATGGATCTACGCGACAAGGCGACGGCATTGGCCAAAGCAGCGGGCAATCGGGATTTCGCGCGTTGTCGAACAGCTCTGGAAGCAGTGACGCTCAGTTGTAACCGTTGTCACCAAACCTTCCGGGTTCCAGTGCGTGTCGGACCCGAGGCCGATCCGAACGAGCGCGATGCCGAGTAATCCCTGACAAGAGCAGCTTCTTGCAATGCGTTAGTTGTCAACCTAAAATGCAACGGTTCCAGTCGTGGTTTTGCTTGGGGTATGGGGAACATGAGCCTACGAACCTGGAGCGGAATCTTGGTGCTGTGCCTCTTACTGCCAACGGTTCTGCTGGCACAGTCCGGACGCCGAGACCGCCGCCTGCCGAACATCGTGGTCGGCAACAATCCAGGGGAGGCCGCTGTCTTCGCCGGTGAAGAAGAAGACAGACCCTCGCATCGAATCATCTACACCGATCTGGACGAGAATCTACGTCCCGAGGAAGCGTTGAAAGCTCGCCTGAGCAAGGCCCGGTTGGACAAACTTACTCGCGACGCCCAACTCGATGAAAAGTTCCAAAGCGATATTCGCGATCTCGCTAGACGCTTAATGCAAGATGAGAAATTGCTGGAGTCGCTCAAGGACAAGTTTGACCGTAACGAGATCAACAAGCTGCTCGGCGAGGTGAGACGGGGCGAAGGAATCGGCAACGACCCGAAGCTGGCTCAGATGCTCCGCGAACTGCAGAATAGCAATCACCTGAGCCGCTCTCAGACAGAAATCCTCCAAGGTTGGCGCGACAAGCTACGTCAACAGGGAGTGGACGATACTCCGCCGGATCGTCAACCGAAAGCTACCGAGCCGAACTCCACCGAGCCGCGTCCCCAACCCCCGCCTACTAAGATGACTCTGCCGACAACGTCGCCCAACTCCTCTGACTCCAACACCTGGAAGCTCGATCCCAAGACGGAAGATTGGCTCAAACGCCATCTTGATCGCTGGGCTAACGACTTGGAAAAGTGGGTCAGCAACTCGGAGAGCGACCGCTGGCGTAACCTCCTGAATGACTTTTCTCGTCGCTACGAGTCGAATCGCCAGGCTGCTCCCAATCTATTTCGCCAAGTGGGCGGCGTCTCCAAATATCTACCGCGTTTGTCAAATATCGTACCTCGTCCACGTCTCAACGCTCTTCCGAATCTGCCTCGTCTTCCGTTGCCATCGCGTCTTGGGATGCCTTCAATCGGCGGCGCGGGCAGCGGCGGAGTCGCAGCCCTGACGCACGGCGGTAAATTACTGTTGCTCCTGGCGGTGTTGGGGCTACTGGCCTTCTTGCTGTTCCGCAAAGGAGGCTGGATTGAGCAACTCCGCCAGTCTGGTGGCGACGAGTGGCGGCTTGGTCCTTGGCCAGTACGGCCCGAGCAGGTTCGCACTCGTGGGGAGCTGATTCGCGCCTTCGAGTATCTCGCCCTGCTCGTACTGGGTAAGAAAGCGCGAACGCAACACCATCTAGAGTTGGCCCAACAAATCGGAGAGGTGCCCTGTCTGGATCCCGACCGCCGCCGCGATGCCGTCCAAACGTTGGCCTCGCTGTATGAATATGCCCGGTATCGTCCCGAAGCTGAGGTAATGTCCGACGAGGAAATCCGCCGCGCGCGACGGGAATTGTGCTATCTTGCCGGAGTCGCCGCTGCATGAGCGCAGGACGGATCACGCTCCTGTTATTTCTGAGCCTGACCTTGCTGCCTTCAGCCAGTGCCCAGCAAGAAAGTCGTGAAGAGCGTCAGCGCCAGTTACTTTTGGGGACACACGTTTTTCGCCGGATTCTCCACGATCATGACCTGACTCCGTTGGCACGGTTCGAGGATCTGGTCGAGCATCCCGAGCGATCGATCCTGATCGTGTTGGGGGATCTCGACAAGTTGGCCGAACTCTCGAATCTATTGCCCGGCGGCCTCGAAACCTATGTACGAGCTGGCGGCGCGGTCTTGCTGGCTAGCGATCGCCCGGTAACCAACCCGGTTGCTCGAGAGCAATTACTCAGCGTCGCCGGAGTGACCATTCAACACGAGACGCTGCACAATCCCAGGAATTGCTACCGAGGGTTGAGCTATTGCCCGCAGGTTTGGCCTGTCAGCGGAGGCAGTCTGGGGCTATTCGGTGACCCAGCTCAGCCCGGTCAGGTTCCGTTTCGCGTTTTCACCAATGCGCCGTCGAAACTGCAACAACGCCGTCACTTCCCGGGCGGAGTCCGTCCCGTCGCCGTCTTCGCGCCAGGGACGATGATCGAAGTCGGACGCGGAGCTATGGTCAACGATCCAGCGCGAACGCCATTATTCGCGGTCGGTGGAACACTAGGAGAAAGACGTGTCCTGGTCCTGGCCGACCATAGCGTCTTCATCAATCAGATGATGCTTCCGCGTGACACCAACAATGTCGAGTTCACCTACAATCTGATTCGCTGGCTTCAGGGACAGCCCGCCAGTCGTGATCGTGCTTTGCTAATCGAGGATGGCTCGGTTCAGACCAATTTCGACATTCCGCTGAAGAGTGTGGCTATTCCGCCGGAAGAGGCCTTGAAATTCCTGTTTGCCAAGCGAAATGAGCTGCTCCAAGAAGCCGAACACAAGCTGGCCGAACTCGAAGATCGGAACTTCTTCAACGGCAAGCTCAGCGACTTGATCGATCGCTTTGGTAGCGATCGCTTGCAATTGTTGCTGCTGCTGGTAAGCACCATAGTTCTCTTGCTGCTGTTGCTGCTGCGTCTGGGGATCTTGGCACGCTTCAAATACGATAAAAAAGTACCCGTGCTGGCCAACGAGGTCGGTCGGATGCTGCCGCGCGATCCACTCGTCGTCCAACGCCAGGACGAAATGATGACCCGCAAGGACGTTCGCGAAGCGGCGGCTGTGTTGGTACGGCGCTGGTTCTCGCGGCTGGGAATCGATCCAAGCGGCCCTGCTCCGGAGTTTCACGCCGAGGGGAACTGGTGGACTCGTCTGCGGTGGCGACGACGATTGCAACGGTTGTGGGATCTCGCTCAAGGGCGGACTCGTCGGAGGCTAAAACCGGCAGAACTGTGGCGACTACAACGCGAGCTAGACGACTGGACGGTTCAATTGCAGCGCGGCCAATGGCGATGGAATTCCTCGACTCTCTCTGCCCTGACAGCAACAGCACTCCAACAATGAGGATGTTTCGACGATGAGCGCCATGCGCAATGATCCCTCGGTCCCCTCTCGCGGCGAAGCGGTTTCCGTGGACGCGCCCAACTCCATCCGGGAACTGGCTCGTCGCATGCGAGGGCTTCGCGATCGCGTTGTCGCCGAGGTGGGCCGAGTCGTCGTCGGTATGGAAAAGGTGACGACGCAGTTTCTGATCGCGCTGGTTGCCGGCGGTCATGTCCTCCTCGAAGGCGTGCCAGGGGTGGCCAAAACGACGTTGTCCAAAACCTTCGCTCGCGTGCTGGGAGTACAGTATCAACGCATTCAGTTCACGCCTGATCTCTTGCCGTCCGACGTAACCGGAACCTACGTCTTCGATCGCAAGCAAAATGAGTTTGTGCTGCGAAAAGGACCGATCTTCTGTCAGGTGTTACTGGCCGACGAGGTCAACCGTGCCCCGGCGAAAACGCAGTCGGCCCTGCTGGAAGCCATGCAGGAAAACCAAGTGACGATCGAGGGAACCACCCTACCCTTGCCGAAACCGTTTATGGTACTGGCCACGCAAAACCCCATCGAGCAAGAAGGAGTCTACCGACTGCCCGAGGCCCAGCTCGATCGCTTCCTGCTCCGCGTCCACATGGGCTACCCAGGCCGCAAAAGCGAGATCGATCTCTTACGCACCCACAGTGCCATAACCCCGGCGATCGATCAACTCTTCAATGCAGACGATATTTTAGATATCCAATGGCGATTAACGGAAGTGTATGGCTCGAACACGTTGATGGAATACATCGTCGATCTAGCCGAGACCAGCCGCAAACATCCCGACGTGGCCCTAGGTGCCAGCCCGCGAGCCTCGCTCTGCTTGCTCCGCTGTGCCCGGGCACGAGCACTGCTAGACGGTCGGCATTACTTCACCCATGAGGATGTGCAAGCAGTCGCACTGCCCGTCTTGGGCCATCGCCTGATTATCCGCCCCGAGGCTGAAGTGGAAGGAAAATCCTCGCGCGACATTATCCGTGAACTTCTGGATACGGTGGTGGTGCTGCAAGAATGACCAGTCGTGGCTGGTGGTGTCTCGTCGCTTTTGCGACTCTGACGTTGGTCGGCACTTGGCGGTCCCAAACTTTGCTTGCCGTCTCTGGGTTGACCCTGTTGCTCTGGCTGGCCTGGGAATGGTTCTATTTCTCGTTGCGGCTGCGCTGGCTGTGGCCGCATCTGCGCGTTGAACGACAGATCCGCGACCCTCGTGGGCCAGTTACGACGCTCTGGCAAACACGCGACTACGAAGTGATCGCTACCTTGCATCTGGACTACACTGGACGATTTCCCTTCCTAGCCATCGCCGACCCTGTTCCCTTTGGTGTCCGTCACAAGAGCGGCCTGACCGTCGATGAGGGGGAATTGAGCCGCGAGCAATCTCGATCCGTTCACTATCAAATCACCTGTCCCTTGCCGGGAGTAGCACGTTTTGAGGGCTTACGAGTTGAAATTTCGGACTTGCAGGGGTTCTTTTCTTACATCGGCTTCGTGCGAGCGCCTCTGGAGCTACGCATCCTTCCAGGCGTGCTTCTGCATCGCGCGGGCGGAGCGACGACGAAGCGGCACAACGAACTGTTGCCCCCGGGGATTCATCGCCTCAAGCAACCAGGCTCCGGCAGCGAACTACTCGATCTTCGCGACTACATCCCCGGCGATCCGCCGCGAACCATCGCCTGGAAAGTGACGGCACGTCGCGACAAACTGGTGACCAAGGAGTTCGAGAGCGAGGTGCCGATCCGTTGCACGCTGCTGATCGATACGTCGAGTTCAGTACGCATTGCCTCTCCCGCGTTGGGAGATACTCTTTCGGAGCCAGTCTATTTCACACCGTTGGACCGCATCATCGAGTTAGCCGCTGGAATCATTCGCACCAATTCCTCCTTACGCGATCTCACAGGGGTTATACTTTTTGACGAAGAGAAGGTGCGCATCGTTCGGCCGAATCGCGGCCCGCATCACGTCAACGAGTTGATGCAACTGCTCAGCGAGGCAGCGGCCCTGGGGCCGGTGGCTCCACGAGCCGACGTCGAACCGATGCTCCCCTTGGCCTATTCCTTTGCTCAGGAAGTCTATCCTGACCTGCTGCGTCCCGAAGTCAACTCGATGCCGATTTGGCTGAACTGGCTGGTCGGTATACCCCGTTACACTCGGCATCGACGTAGTCTGTTTGCGGCTTTGCATCGCTCGAAGCGAACGATTTTGCTCTGGGGTACTGCATTGATTCCCCTGGGATTATTTGTCGTCAATGTTCTGGCGGCGTTGTTCGGCGATGTCCCAGAATGGGCGCGTTCGTTCCTTGGCTCGCTGTTGTTTCTCGGTGGTCCGCTAGTGATTTTCGGAGCCTGGCTATTATTCCTTGTCAGCCTGCTCTTCTCGCCTCGGCAGCGCCGACTGGCTCGCTGGCGGAAACAGTTGGCGGCTCTGTTCTGCGTGCTTCCGCCGAGCAAGCCGCTTCCGACGACGGTCGCAGTGGGTTTTCACGGTGCCCTGGATCTGCTGTTGGAACACGATGATTTGTTTTCGATGCAGGTGCAGCGGTTCCTCGCCGAGCATCAAGTTCCCTGCGCTGTGCCGTTATACGACGAACGCGGCAGGTATCTTTTCGCCGTGCCGGAAAAGATCGACGTTCTCTCGCGAGCTTTGTTGCAGGCAGTGCATCGTGGCCGAGACAACGAGTTGTTTGTCTTGCTTGCTGATCTGCTGGAATTGGACGAGCAGTTGGATCCTCTCTTACAGGCCGTCCGTGTGGCCCTGGGACGACATCATCAAGTAATGCTCCTCTGCCCCTGGCCGTATGACGTCCCTTTACCCCATCCCGATCAACCGCGACGAACCTCCAAAGAAGCTAACGTCTCGGACATGGTGCATTCGCTGTCGCAGCAGCGATTGCACGTCGCCTATCAGCGGATTCGGCGCGCCTTTGCACGCTTGGGCGTCACGGTACTCTGTGCCCAAGCAGAGGAATCGTTGTCTTTGGTCTTGGAACGAATGGAGCGGTTGCGTAGTGCAAGAATTTCGGCAGGAGTACGGCCATGAGCAACCCCAATGGCGAACGAGACTACCTGCTCTTGTCTCTGGCTAGTCTATTGGTGATTGTGGTGGTTCTCGTCGAACAAGGGCTCGGCCTGTGGTCGGCGATACCGCTGGTCATGGGGGCCATCGGCGTGCTAATTCCTGGCTCGATCAGTGTGCCGTTCGTGCTGCTGGGGATCCTGTTTTTGATCTCGTTACAGCCGTGGATTGTCGGGGTCTGGTTTGGGTGGGATACAGAGCCGGCTTGGCCTCTCGTTCTGATCATGGCAGCTGCCGTGTTGGGCTACGTCGCTGGACACACACGGTTGCTGACCATCCGCCGCTTTGCTGTCCCCCCTGATCCCCGTCGAGAACTGAGTCCCAAAGCCGAACGTGCCCGACGCCGATGGTTGTTACCGATGACCGCAGCCAAGCGTCCCGGCCTGTTGCCTTCTGGTGAAATTGTTCGATTGCTGGTCACCGTGCCCGTCTTCGTTCTCTTCGCTTTCCTCATCTGGTTAAACGTAGTATTGGAACGACATGGAAATCCAATATTTCCACCGATTTTGTGGCGAATCGTGGTGCTTATCTGGAGTGCGGCAATCGTCTTACTATTGCTGTACACTGTGCTGGCCTACCTCAGACAGGCATTGGCTAGCCGAGAGCAAAGCCTTTTGTATTTGCAGGATCAGCTCTGGAGTGCGACGCGCGGAGAACAACGGCGGATCCACAGTTGGACCGCTTGGGTCGAATTACGTCGCGAAAAGGAGAACGAGCAAAAATGATGTACTGGATCCGAGAAGTCGCCGGTTGGCTACTCGTCGGTATCGGCTTGCTGATCTTTTTGTCGGTCGTGGATTTCTGCGAGAAGCGTTACATCTTCGAGGCTGGCATCCTCGCCGTGGTCGGCATTTTTGTCTTTCGCGGAGGGATCCATCTATTGAAGGTGGCTGTGGCCGCTCGTGTCTGTCAGCAAGCCCAAAGCCGACTCATGACAGGCACCACCCCAACAGGATCAACACCAGCCCGAGCCAATTCGTCACGCCTGTAAGCGTCCCCAGATACAGCGCTACCCGAGCTGCGGAACCAGCCTGAAAAGCAGGGTCGGAGCTGGACTCTTGCCAAAACCGATAGGCACGACGTGCGCCGATTGGCCCTAGGATTAAGCCGACCAACGGAATGGCCGACCAAAGACAGAGCTGAAAAATTTTCCGAATTTGCACATTGTAGATCTCTGTTTGTGGCGAGTCAACCACAGGATCGGACCGTCGTCGCCTGCGTGGAGTAATCGTAACCTGGCAGGCTAAACAACTCGTCGCCGTAGGTGGATTCTCAGCGGAACAAGACGGACAGCGCATGACATCAACCTCCCCGCGGGAGGAAACATACCATTTAGTCTCAGCCGAGGTCAAGCCAATGGATCCCCTCACCGCGGCGCACACAAGGGACCTGGAGGAGGCGGCTGGCAATCGGGACTCCAGGTTTCCGGAGGCCACCAGCCACAGCGTACATCACGTTTATCATTAAAGAGATCTTGAGGAGTGGTTTTCTCCGGAACCATCCAACAGGCAGGACACAACCCACAGACCCGCAAACATTCGCACACCAACTCCGCGCAGAACCAGCGGGACTGATTCGGCTCGGTCGGTTTGAGGGGACGACTCGGCATGCCAAGCATGCAGATCCGCAGGTAACCCGCGTATCGCTTCCCATCCTGAGCCTCGGCGAAGCTGGTCAGACAGCGTGACTGTGCCTCGGTTAGAGGAGTCTTGATGCGACGCACCCAGATGCGGCGATGCTTGCGCTTTTCCAGATATTCCGGCAACCGGTCTCCCACGGGAACCAGCGCCACTTGCATTTTATAGCCGCCGGATTCCAACACACACAATTCGCCAGCGGAGTTGCGAACAATAATCCCGACGTGCCAAGGATGACCGCTACCGGCTATCTTGAACACTACGCTGAATAAACACGAGATCGAACTGAAGAAAATCATATCGCCTTCTTCGGGTCGATACGGCTGCCCTCCCCCTGGATACCAGTCCGTCTCCCGATTCCACAGGGTTCCCACCGTCGCTGCCGCCGGCGGCGGTGCTGACATTGTCGGCATGGTTCCGCACAGCAGCACCAAGGCAAGGACGGACGGCATGGCAAATGATCTCATCAAGCGGAAGGTTCCTGTTGCTTGCTGTTGCATCGGCCACTCGGCAAACGGCTGACCAGAAGAAACCTCTTTCAGCAAGACTTCTTCCGCCAGGCCATCCCAGGTCAGCCAGCAATGCCGAAAATGTCAAAAAAGTGAACTAGGATATACTTGACTTGTCTGCCTGATTTGCGACAATGCTCTCGGGACGGTCTCTCCGTCGCGTCTTGTTCGCGACAAGATAAATAACGGGTTTCGTATCGGAACACAGAGAAGGGTTCTCCCTTCCCTATTGCTCGTTATGACTGCCCTATTTCTAATCCCCTCAAGGAAAGGTTGTTTGTTTTCGACATTTGTTAATCGAAACGAATGGTTGAATCCTAACAGGCTTTCTGTCCCACGACTCGCGCGAGGGACGGTGTAAGTGGGGATGGTATTTCCACTGAAGTACTCCAATTTCTCGCAGGCGCGGAATCGACGTGGATTCTGGCACCCAGGGGGTTTAGTGATCGCGATTCATCCTAGGTTGTAGCGCCGCCTGGCGATTCGTGATCGGGGTATCGATTCTCTCCCAGTTGTCAGATTCCCGGAGCAGTGTGAGGTTCTCATGTTTCAGCACAAGCCACGATGTCGACCCACTCTAGAAACGCTTGAGCAACGCTGGGTGCCCGCTACTATTAAGCTGGTGGCCGGCAACCTGTACATCAGCAATCAGGTGAATGCCACCCTGACGGTCGAGACCACCTCAGTGGCCGGCCAGATCAAGGTGACTGATGGATCCACCCTGACGTTCAACGGCGTCGGTGGATTGATTTCGATTACTGGCACTAATGCCGCCAACACCATTGTTTTCAAGGCGAATGTCGGCAGTGGCAATAAAGCTTTCCCAGGCAACCTCATCATCAACAGTGGCAATGGCGGCGACGTCATCGACCTCAGCGGCCAGATCGGCGGCAACGTCACCCTGACTTCGGGTCTTGGCAACGACACGATTCAAGCCACCAGTGAGAACGTGAAGATCGGCGGCAGTCTAACCTTCTCGGATAGTTTCGGCAGCAACACGTTCAACATGAACAACCGAAACTTCACGATCGGCAAAGATTTGCAGATGACGGGTGTTGGCCCGGTGTTGATGGGTGGTCCGGGCAACACTCTGAAGGTGGGTAACAATGCCACTTTCACCGCCACGCAGACCACTGCCAACGCCTTGACGATGACCCTCAACGGCGCAGTCGAAATTGGCAAGATTCTCACAATTACCGGCGGAGTGCTGAACGACAGTGTGGTTGTTTCCGATTCTCTGACCGTGGGAGGCAACACCTTTGTCAATCTGCGTGATGGCGATAACACCTTCACGCTGACCCCGACCGCTGGCACTGGGTTGAATGGCAACCTCCAGTATCAAGGTGGCGTTGGCATTGATACCGTCACACTGGGCGCTCTACTCACGGTGGGAGGTACATCGTCGTTCTTCCTCGACCAAGGCGCGAATATCTTCACCACCGACGCCACCTTGGCTGGCCATCTCTATGTGTACGGTGGCAATGGCGGCAACACCAACACGATTGGCGGTTTAATCGCGGGGAATCTGTTGGTCAATCTCGGCAATGGGACCAACGTCACGACTGTCTCTGCCGTGCCAGCTGGCACTACGACCTACCGAGGCGGCAACAGTTCCGACACGCTCAATCTGACTGGAGTTGGGGCTTACCTCGTTGATTTTCTGTTCGGCACGGGAACGAATGTGCTGGACATCAACGTCGCCGGATTGACTATGTCTGGCGTGGTTGAAGGCTCAGGCGGCAGTAACACCTTCATTCAAGGTGCTGGAGTGCTTGTCGCTCCTATCACATTCATTAATTTCCCGTAAGCTGAATTGATTTCAGTTCGATACTAATAATCCCTTCAAGCGAAGTTCGTAACCCTAATCATTAGGGTCACGAGCTTCGTTTTTTTATTGCCTTATTCTTGCAAGACGATCACTTAATTCCGATTATAACGATTTTAACGATTTTATTGTTTTTTTTGATTACATCATTTGCGTTGATTGCAGGGTTTGTATTGATTATAGGGTTTGAATTTCTTAACCTCATTCAACAGCATCGCTTCTTAAACGGAACACTCACGGAGATTGCTATCATGTCCACTCGTCCACAATTGGAACGGTTAGAGGAACGCTGCACTCCAGCCACGGTTCGCGCAGTGGCGGGCAATTTGTTGGTTAGCGCGCCGGTCGGGCCGCTCTCCGTGGAGGTAATCGCTCCCGGCACAGTGCGAGTCACCGATAATGCCACCAATGCAGTATTTAACGGTATTAGCAATCTTATTAGCATTCAGGGAACCAATCTCGCGGATTCCATATCCCTGCGTGCTAACGTCGTGGCATTTCCTGGCACAGTGGTCATTTCCACGTTGAACGGCAATGACACCGTCGATTTGGGAGGCAATTTCCGCGGCAATGTGACGCTCGTGACTGGTCTGGGCAACGATTCCGTGGTCGCCACTAACAACCATGTTCGCATCGGTGGAGTCTTCACGATGGCCGATGTGGGGGGCAACAACACCTGGAACATGAACTGTCGCGACTGGATCGTGGGACAAGATCTGACCGTGTTTGGGTTCTCCTCCATTGGCATGGGGCTGAACAATACGTTGCGTGTCGGTCGCTTCGCCACGATCACAGCGTTGCAACGCGGTTCGACGTTCCTGACGTTAGCACTCAACGGCCAGTCCGTCGAAATCGGCGGAACGTTTTCGATCACTGGTGGCACCACGGCCAATTTCGTTGGCATCAGTTCGAAACTTAGCGTAGGCGGGAATTTCTTTCTCAGCCAACGTGGCACGAGTAACAACACCTTCAACCTCACTCCTGCCGCAGGGGGAACGGGAGTGAATGGCACCCTCTTTTACACGGGTGGAACCGGAGCTGATTCCGTCGTGTTTGGCATTAACGCTGCCATCGCTGGCGATACCATTCTCGATCTGGGCAACGGCACTAACGGATTCGTGGACGGCGGTAGTACCAGCTACTCGGGAGATCTTCGCCTGTTCGGTGGCAACGACACTACTACTCTCTCCATTAATGGCGTGATCGATGGCAATTTGAACCTGTTCGTCGGTAACGGAACAAATACAGTGACGGTGACCAAGGTTCCGGCAGGCTCCCTGCGATTTCGCGGAGGCAATGGCACTGATATTCTCCGTCTGCGAGGAGTCGGCACCTACAACGTCGACGCCAGTTTCGGCACGGGAGCCAACACCTTCGACATTGACCGTGTGGGGTTGGTCTTGAATGGCACAGTAGCAGGCAGCGGCGGCAACAACACCTTCATTCAGGGAGAGGGCATCCTGCTGCCGACGGTTATTCTCATCAACTTCCCGGTCTAGTAGCAGCGGCGAACTACTTTGACAGTTCCGCCAGGATCTCGCTACTCATGTTCAGATTGGAGTAAACATTCTGCACGTCGTCATGATCGTCGAGCGCCTCGATGAGCTTGCAGGTCTTCATGGCCGTTTCCACATCAGGCGCGTCGACGTGGACCTTGGCGAGCATCGGAAGTTCCGAAGAGGTGATCAAAATTTTGTTGGCGGTCAGCGTTTCTTGCACCTTGCTAAACTGGGTCGGTTCGCAGAGGATCTCGAACAGCTCGCCCTCACGTTTCATGTCCTCAGCCCCAGCCTCTAGAGCGATGGCCATGAGGGTATCCTCATCGGTGCCGGCCGCGCTGACCGTGATGACGCCTTTTCGCTCGAACAGATAGCCGACACAGCCAGCCGAGCCCATGTTGCCGCCGCCCTTCTCGAAGATCTTGCGAACCTCACCTCCGGTTCGGTTGCGATTGTCGGTCAAGACTTCGACCAGGATAGCGATGCCGCCAGGGCCAAACCCTTCGTACATGATCTCCTCGAGTACGTCGCCGGCCAATTCGCCGGTGCCACGCTTAATCGCTCGTTCAATATTGTCCTTGGGCATGGAGACCTGACGAGCCTTGTCGATGGCATAACGCAGCTTCAGGTTCATCGTCGGATCGCCACCGCCGTTCTTAGCCGCGACGATGATGGCTCGACTCAACTTGCTCCACAGCTTACCGCGTTTGGCGTCGATCGCCCCTTTCTTGTGCTTGATCGTCGCCCAATGGGAATGGCCCGACATGGTTGCTCCTCTGATGTCACCGCGTCGTCACTCGACGCACTTTCTCTTGAATCTCTTGATACCGCCTATCGCTCTTGCGACGGACGCCCTGCTCATACAAGCGGATCGCTTTCTTCCAGGCCTCGACCGCTCGGGAGGTCTCCTTCAGTTTATAGTAGACATCGCCTAGATGATCCCAAACTACCGGATCATCCTCGCCGTGCGGCAAGGTGGAGGCTCGCTCCAAAGCTAGCCGCGCCTCATCGAGCTTGCCCTTCCGGAATAACACCCAGCCCAGGCTATCGACGTAGGCCGCGTTCTCCTTGTCCGCATCGGGATCGGTCGAACTTCCGCTGTTGCGTTGTTGTCGATCCAGTTCGATCGCCTTGCGAATCATGCGCTCGGCTTCATCGAGATTTTTATTGCGATCGGCCCAGAAGTAGCCCAGATCGTTGTTGGCCGTCGCGTCATTCGGATCGACCTGAAGAATCAACTGCAACTGTTCCTCGGCCTCCTCGTGCCTGTGCATCGAGTGATACACATTCGAGAGGGTGTAGCGCACGTCGCGTAGATCGCTGCCAGAATTATACTCCTTGAGCAACTCTAGACACTCCGCGAGAGCCTTCTGCTTCTCTCCAGCCTGTAACAGAGCATCAATGCGAATCCGCTTGCACATCAATAACTGCGTCTTACTGGCATCGGTGACCGCGTCATCGGCGGCCTGCAGCGCCTCCTTAAAGTTGCCCAGGGCCAGATGCGCCGTGACCAACTCCGTGTGAAACAGGATGCGGTTGGTCCGCTGAGCCACACGAAGCCCCTCGTTACACAGTTGCACGGTGTCGGCATGTTTACGCTGCAACCGTAGCACACGCAGCAGCCCGAAGTAGACCTCCGCTTCGGTGGTGCCTAGTCCGCCGGGGCGATCGAGACAGGAACGATAGAGCATCTCCGCTTGTTCGAGTTGTTTGGTCCGCGCCGCCAGCGTCGCCAAGATGCCTCGGGTGGTATAGTGCAGCCGTTTCCGCCCAGCACGAATGACGGCAGCGGGCAAAATTTGTCGTACCAGTCCAGCATCGTCGCGTAACACCTGAAGCATGGCACGCACTCGTCGGGCATCCGAACTGCTCGCTTCAATGTTGCGTTCCTCGTCGCCCGCTGCCTTGGTCATGGCCGTGTCGAGTTGATCGATAATCGCCTCAATGCCGACCGCGCCACGGTCGCGGAGCAAGTCGAACAAGCCACGATAGACATCTGCCGTGACGTGGAACTCAAGAAGGGTATTGTAGATCCGTAAAGCCTCATTTGTGCGTCGAGCCCTCCGCAACTCTCGGGCGTAGAGCAACTTCAACTGCACGTTGTTGGGATCGCGTCCGGTGGCGGTTTCCAGGCGGTTGAGAATCTCGGGTTCACGGCCCAGCTCGCGCTGTAGGGCGATGCGCATCTCGTAGGCTTCCGTACCCTGCGGCAACCCAGTCAGGTAAATTTCCACCTGCTCCAGAGCTTTGTCGTACTTCTTCTGATCGCGGTAGACCTCGGCAAGATGTAGGGCAAGGCGAGACGCACGCAGGGGATCTTTGGCCTTGGCTTGCTCGAACGCTCGAATCGCTTCAGGGATCTTTTTTGCCTTCAGACAAAGTTTGCCGATCCGTTCAAGGGTTTCCGCACACTGAGAGACAATTTCCTCACGCGAGTACTTACCGCTGTCCAACACTCCTTTGGGTTGCTCCAACAAGGCGACCACTTCGCGGAAGGCTCGCTCGGCTTGGATCCACTGCGTGGCATCTTCGTAGAGTACGCCAAGATCGAACCAAATCTGAGCAGCAAGATCGCCCCGCTCCTTCAGACGTGGGGATTTCACGGCCAGTTCGAGTGCTCGAATTGCCTCGGCTTTGCGATCCAGTCCGCGAAGCTGTCGAGCATATAGATACGCCGTCTGACAATCGTCTGGATCCAGCTTCAACACCTGACGGCAAGCGTTCAGAGCATCTTCAGTGCGATCCAGAGCCAGATAAAGTCCAAACAGAGCGCGAGGAATAGCCGCACTATCAGGATCGAGTTTCTCTGCTTTTTCGTAGACGCGCATGGCCTCAACCAGGCGATTGGCTCTCTCGTGAAGCACGGCCAGACCATAAAGTTTCTGAGCCTGGCGTCGATTGTTTTCGTGAGACGTGAACGGACGCCGAGGCACCAGAGGAACAGCCGGCTCCGATTCGTTGCAACTCCCAGCAAGAACCGAACTACCAAACAGAAGAATCACCCCGACCAAGTCCAGGCGAGACGTCCTCGACATGCACACCTCCCGCTCGTCCGTAGCGCGTCGAGCTGTTGCAGCATCGACGCTTGCTCGTCGCGAATTGTAGCGGTATGGAGGAGTTTTTCCTAGCGTGACTGAGCCAGCGGCTAACTAAAGATGTCTTCTCAATTTCACTGATCGGCGTATAATGCCGTTTTATACTCTCCCGGAAATGATCGAGAGTCAAAGCTCCGCCAAGTGGACGCGGAAAGGATCAACTGATGTCGAGCGCGATGATGCCAATTTGGGCAGCCTGGCCAGCCTGGGTGCCATTTGTATTGAACATTATTTTGGGCCTCGCGGGGGTATTTCTGATTATTTTGGTGCTGATCCAACGGGGCAAAGGCGGAGGGTTAGCGGGAGCTTTTGGCGGTACGGGCGGCTCCAGTGCCTTCGGCTCGCGTGCAGGAGACACGTTCACACGCATCACGATTTACACTGCGGCCATTTGGATTCTGTTAATCATGTTCATCATTAAGGGCACTCAACCGACTGAAGAACTTAAGGATGTTCAAACGATTCAGAATCCCGACCAGTAACGACTGTAAATCCTGCTACTGAGCCGGAGGCGCTCTTCCCTCCGGCTCGTCGTATTTTGCCCACTCTTTAGAATCGATTTCTCCCAGAAGTGAGGTGGTCGTGCTGTACAGCATGACAGGCTACGGCGAAGCCAGCTACAGCAGTGATTCGTTACACATCACGGTGGAACTTCGAGCAGTGAACAATCGCTACCTCAAAGTCTCCTTCCGTGCCAGCGAGCCGTACAACTTGCTTGAACCCGAGGTCGAAAAAGTCGTCCGCCGCACGCTCAAACGCGGCACGATCCAAGTGCAACTACGTTGTCAACGTCAGTATGCCTCGAACGATTTTCAGATCAACGCGGTGGCCCTGCGAAGCTACCTCTCGCAGTTACAAGCGCTCGCTGGGGAACTGAAGTTACCCGAAGGGCCGACGTTGCTGGCTCAGGTACTCGCCCTGCCAGGTGTGGTGCCGGAACCGGCCACTGTGGCTCTAGATCTGGACGCGGAATGGCCCATTCTCGAACGAGTGCTGGAAGAGGCGCTGGCTCGGCTCCAGCAGATGCGGCAAGAAGAGGGCCGCGCTATGGCCGCCGAGTTGCTGCAACTTCGGGACCACATAGGCGGCCAACTCCAAGCCATTCGCAGTCGAATACCACAAGTGACCGAAGGGTATTGCGAGCGGATGTTGGAGCGCGTGCGTCACGTCCTAAGCGAACTGGATCTGGAGATTGACCGTAAGGATCTTATCAGGGAAGTAGCGATTTTCGCCGAGCGTGCTGACATCAGCGAGGAAGTGGTTCGCCTCTCCAGTCATCTGGTACAGTTTCAGGAGATCGTCAACGAACCGGAGAGTGCGGGGAGAAAATTAGAGTTTCTCACTCAGGAAATGTTCCGAGAAACCAATACGATCGGCTCCAAGGCCAGCGATGTGGAAATCTCGCGTCATGTGGTGGAGATCAAAGGAACACTGGAGAAAATCCGCGAACTGGTCCAGAACGTGGAGTAACCGAGCATGACGCTAGGACCATTGATTCTTGTCTCGGGACCGTCGGGTAGTGGCAAATCCACTCTGATTCGGCGCGTGCTAGAACAACCACCGTTTCCTCTTCGTCTGGCGGTCTCGGCCACGACCCGACCAGCCAGGCCTGGAGAAGTCGACGGTCAACAGTATCACTTCTGGAGTCTGGAACGGTTTCAGCGTGAGCTGGCCGCAGGCGCTTTTTTGGAATATGCCCAGGTACATCAGCAGCATTACTATGGAACTCCCCGAAGCGAGGTCGATCCGTTTCTTCAACAGGGACAAGGGGTCATTCTGGACATCGACGTTCAGGGAGCCGCCCAGGTTCGCAAAATCTATCCGCAGCATTTATCTATCTTCGTGGCTTTGTCGCGCTGGGAGATGTACGAGCAACGGTTGCGACAACGAGCCACGGAAACCCCAGACTCCATTGCACGCCGGTTGCAAACCGCGCGACTCGAACTCGAACGGCAAGGTGAGTATGATCACGTTGTTCTCAACGATAATCTAGAACAGGCAGTGATTCAATTCCGCGAGATCTTGACCAAGTATCATTCTGACCGCTGTTGAATTTGGAGACCGAGATGCACGACGATTTGAAAGAAGAAGGTATTGTCAACAAGATTGGTGGTCGATTCAAACTTTCGACGCTGATTCAAAAACGACTCATCATGCTCAACACGGGGGCCAAACCACTGGTTGAAACCCGAAATTCCGACAAGATGGCCATCGTCATTCAGGAAATCTTGCAAGATAAAATCTATCTCGATAGTTCCAACGAAGTGCAATCGCGTGGCCTGTCCGCGCAGGACATGGCCCGACGGGCGATGATGGGCGATGTCTCGGGCCATCTTAGCTCTTCGGATGATTGACCCGGAATGATCCGTCTGCAGGGAAGCGCCTAGTTGGAGTTGACCTCCCCGAGGTGTGCCATGAGCGACATTACTGAGCGACCGATTCAATCGACGGCGATTCCTGACGCAGACGCCTTGCCCATCACGGATTCCCCGCGCGATGAGCCGTATCGCCCACTTTCGCTGCTCGCCATCGCAGGATTCTCTCTGGCCGTGCTATACGCCTTCTTGGTGCTATTGGGCGGTCTGGTTCCTGTCCTAGCACGCTATCCGCGTGTGTTCGCCTTGTTGCTCTGCGCCGGCCCGTTGATCGGTTTGCAGATTGTGTTGCTCAGTAAGCAACGAACGCTACCTCGCATGCTCAAGGCTCTCGGCATCGGCCTGGGACTGGTCCTGGTCGTTGTTGGCCTGTACGGTCTGCTTGCCTACGCCGGCACGAATCCCTGGTTGATTCTGGATGGTCCAGGTTGGTTTTTGGTGATGGCGGCCATCGCTTGCTGCTGGTTGGCCAGTCGCATCATCCAGACCTCAGAAGGCACTTTGGACGGAGCATGGTTGGCTAGCTTCGGCCTTACCCTGTCCTTGATTTCTGCGTTGATCTACGGAGCCTACCTGGCCTCCAACACCTTCGCCATTCGTGGACAAGCGCGGCAAGTGGCCGAGCAGTTCCTCCGACTAATTACCGAAGGCACTCAGGAATCTACCGAAAAGGCGTTTCTGCTAATGTTGCCGGTCCGTTCGCGTCCTTCCGAAGCAGAAGGCAACCTGCGTCGGCGAATCGAGATGGAATTCAACCTCTCGCAAGATCCAACCGGACGTACTCCCGGCGGACCATTTTCACAGTTTCGAGCCACCGAATATGTGAAAATCTTGCAGACAGGCGACCTGCAACTCTCATTTGAACGTGTTGGAATCTCCAAATTCGAGCGTGGGGCCTATGATGTAGGCTTGTACTATCGCGCGGTCGGCCCATTAGGCACCTTCCTGATCCACGTCGCCACCCGAGGCGAAGAAGTTACCGATGCCACTGGAACCAGTCGCCGTTGGCAAATCACCCCTCAGGCCACTCGTTTGGAAGAGTCCAAATACAACGACTTTGGCAATATCGTTCGTGAAGGTAGCGGCTATGCCAACATCGCTATCGTCAACTGGACTCGGCAGGCCGAAGCCGGTAATGCCAAAGGGGCTTTTCTCTTTACATTACCGGAGACAGATCGGATCCGTTTTGTCGGCAATCTGCTCTCCTCCGAGGCTGGATTACCTTTGCTCGGCGGCCCCAGCATCGCCGTTCTGCAACGGTTGAACGAAGCCAGTCAAAAGGATTTCGAGGAACAACTCGCCGCTTATCGCTCCGGAAAATTGATCGACGTAGATACCTATCCATTCTTCGTCGCTCCGGATGACAACACGGGTAAAGACGTACATCGCAAGGCGATTCTAGACGGACTAACTCGCTACTACTCCGGAGAACCCCCGCTGAATGTCCAGGTGACCACAGCGAGTAACCAGTTCCCTCGTTACAGTAACAAGGAACCGGGAGTGTATTACATTCCCATGTCGATCAAGGTGCCCTCTCCGATTCCCGGTAAAGCGGGATACACCGTCGAGGCTGACCTACAGGTCATTGGTCCGCCGCCCGATCGCGCGGCCAAGGGGGTGTATCGCATCGGCAAACTACGTCTGTTCCGCGGACAGTTCACGCCGACGGAACGGCTCGGGGAAGCTCCGTAACCTCACGGTTGCTGGAGCAAGTGGCCCAGTTTTTCCCGTTTGGTTTGCAGGTAGCGACGATTGCGTTCGTTGGCGGGAACCTGGATTGCGACTCGTTCCACGATACGAAGGCCGTATCCTTCCAGACCAACAACTTTCTTGGGATTGTTGGTCAACAAGCGAATCTGCTGGACGCCCAGATCAAGCAGGATCTGGGCCCCGATTCCATAGTGACGCAGGTCCGCACCGAATCCAAGCGCCTGATTCGCTTCGACCGTGTCTAGTCCGGCTTGCTGTTGCAACTGATAAGCCTTGAGTTTGTGCAGCAAGCCGATGCCCCGTCCCTCTTGACGCATGTAGAGAATTACCCCTTTGCCCACATCGGCGACCTGCATCATGGCTCGCTGCAGTTGCGAACCACAATCGCACAGCATGCTGTCGAGCAAATCTCCCGTGAGACATTGGCTGTGAATGCGTACGAGAATTGGTTCCTCTTGTGGCGGGACCACGCCCCCAGCTCCTTCGACGCCAACTCCTCCCATGGTTAGTGCCAGGTGCGGCTCGGGATCTACCGTCGAGGTATAGACGATCAGATCAAACTCTCCCAGCGGCGTCGGCAGCTTCAGCGACACTTCGCGACGAATCAACTTCTCGCGCTGACGGCGATACTTAATGAGCTGCTCGATGGAGCAAATTTTCAGCCCATGCTGACGGGCGAAGGCTTGCAAATCGGGCAAGCGGGCCATGGTGCCATCGGGATTGACGATCTCGCAAATGACGCTGGCGTGTTTCAGCCCAGCCAGTCGAGCCAGATCGACACTGCCTTCGGTGTGGCCGGCACGGACCAGCACTCCGCCCTCACGGGCACGCAGTCCATCCATATGGCCATGCCCGCGGACCAAGTCCGCTGCCGTCGAGCGATCATCCATGACCACTTGTACAGTGCGAGCGCGATCGTAGGCGGAGATTCCCGTGGTGATCCCCACACGGGCATCGAACTTCTGGGTCAACGGCGTCATCGCCATGTCGGAAATGCTGTTGGCCATTGGTTCCAGATGAAAGCGATCGCAAATATCCGCAGACATAGCCAGACAAACCATACCGCAGGCATTGCGCATCATGAAGTTGATCGCTTCGGGAGTGACCTTCTCCGCGGCGATGACCAAGTCGCCCTCGTTCTCGCGGTTCTCATCATCAACAAGAATAATCATTCGGCCTTGGCGCAGTTCTTCCAAAGCCTCTTCGATGCTGCAAAACATTTCCTGACTCGACTCCGGCATAGCACAGCTCCGATCCGCGAGGGTGAGGAGATTCCTCTTAATTCATTGTAGTCGCCCTGTCTTGGCTCGATGTCTCGGCTTGCTCAGCCGTGCATCGCCAGCGAAAAATCCGTCATGCCATAAATGACCAGTCCGTCCACGGCGAGGTAACCGTCGGCGACCAAACGTCGTTGCGCGTCGTCTCGCTGAGTGATGCTGGCCTGCACTCGGAGTCGCTGATTGGAAGGAATCACTTGGCCACGATAGATCCACCGATGTCGTCCGAGATTGGTCGAGAACGCTGCACACTTGCCCCACCGAGTGACGGCAAACACTTTGAGCAACTGAAGCAAAGCCTCTAACCCCAACGAACCGGGCATGACAGGATCTTGATAAAAATGGGCCTCGAAGAACCATTCCTCGGGACAAACCTGCTTGCTTCCTTCGATAAAGCCCAGACCATGCGGACCGCCCTCCAGAAGCAGGCAATCGATGCGATCCAGCATGCGCAGCATCGAATCCGGATAAGGCGGATCTGTTGGGTAGTCGAAAGATGGCCCAGATTCACTCGGCACGAACGGCGTGGCTTCGCGAAGGCCGATCTGCTGAGCCAGCGCCTGGCGCGAGAAGAAGCCAAACGTCGTCGAACCCTGGTAAAGCACGTCAAACCGATCTCGGACCTGAAACTCGAAATCCTGAATAATCATGCCGCCCGACGAAGCCACCCGTGTACAGCGAATGGCCGAAGTCAGCGTTCCTGTCTCCGGCGTGACGACGCGAAGAAGGGTGGCATCTCCGCCGAGGTTGCGATAATGCAGTGCCTGCTCACTGGTCAGAGCCGACCCCATGTAGGCCGACATCCAGCCACACACTTGCAGAGGAATCTCCAGCAGCACGGCGAACGGCATGATCCCAACCCGCTCTTGCGTGAAGTACCACTCCTCAGTGGGAACGTCGTATTCCGCCTCGACGGTACCACCAGGCTGCATGATCCACGGCGGAGCATTGAGGCGAACAATGCGATCGAGAAAGCAGTAGGGAGGCCCTGGCAAGCGTGCGATGAACTTGTCGTCGAATGGCAGGTAGCGGTCGCCGAACGCCTCGGAGGGGTTGCCCCGAGCAAACGCCAAGATATGGTGCCGCTCGAACAGCGCCACGGATTGCTCGTGAGCGGCGGTCCACAACTCGGCGAGACGCTCTCGACTCAGCCCGCTCAATCGCAAACTCATGTCGGTGATTTCGACGATCGCTTTGCCGTCGGCGTACATCAGCGCATCGCAGATGACGAATGGTTCAGGCCGATAGCCGCGTTCTTTCAAGATGACTTCATAAGTCACTTTGCTTGTTGCTGCGGTGACCTGCCCGCGACACTTCAAGCGACTGGCCACTCCAGACACCGGCTCACAGACGACCTCGCTGTGTTCGCCAACCCACCCTAGACGCATAAGAAAGATCCGCAAAGTATGCAAACAGCATTCATACATCAGGGTACCAGGCATCACCTGATCATCGACGAAATGACAGGTTAAAAACCAATCGTCAGGATGGATGTCGGCTTCTCCGACAATGCGTCCGATCCCAAATCGTCCACCGCGCGGCTCCAGCACTGGAACTCGATGCACTAAACGCATGCGTCCCGAGGGTAGCCGAGCCGGTTCCCGAAGCGATAGTCGCGCGAAGCGTGGACCGAAGCAAGCCGCGTACTCACCACGTCGCAGCGCATCGACTTGCTCGTCGCTGTAGCTCTCGACCTGCATCGGTGGCAGAAACGGTTCGGCTTGCGGTTCGATGCCGGGTCGCGGTCTTAGTTGTAGCTCTGTTTGCACGACTCCCTTTCCCGAGGCCAACTCCTGTTCGCTGAAAAAGCCGGCAATACCATCCGTCATAGTCAGGAGCGGTTCACCATTGACTGTGCCGACAAAGCGGAAGCGGAACAGATATGTCTCGCCTTGTCGGAAGAAGCGGTCGATGTGAATGTCGTAGCGGATCGTCTCGCCAGGGGTGGGCAAGCCACGATGGAACGTAACGACGGCATCGAGTAAGCGATATACCGCCAGCCCGCGTGTGCGGAAATCGATGCCGAGATACCCTGAGAGAAACAGATCGGCTTGGCCGGACTCAACAGCCAGACAGGTCGGGATGCGGTTGTTGTCCAGATACCACGCTCCGGGCAGCACGTCGTGTTCGGTCACGACTCGACCGCGAGTCAGCGAGCGGGGTTCCCCCTCGATAGTGAGAATGCGATCGACGAGCATGAGTGGCTCATCGGGCAGGCGAACTCGTGTTGGAAAAGTGTCCACTTCGGCGAAATCAGCTCCGAGGACATTAGCGATCTTTCCCGTGGCAAATTCAAGGCACTGCCGGCGATCCAGAACCACAGGTACAGGCGAACTCACGGCTGCCGCTGGCACGGTCTCCGTCAGCTTGGCCCCCTGCAAGATTAACTCCACCAATCGACTCTGAAAACCGATCACCTCGGTGAAGGTCCGCTGCAACGATTGATCGAATCGCAGATAGGCGGCGTGTGCCTCCGACTGAGCCGATTGAATCGCGACAGCACGAGCGAGCTGCGGCTCCAGCGACGAGGTGTTGCTGCATGGCAAGGAAGCAGTTCGGACAAGAGAGGCTGCGGGAATGGCTAGCGGCATGGGCGGAGTTTGTAGGCCATACAATCCGTGGAGAGAGACTGGTACGCGCTCAACCACCAACTGAGCCATCAATCGCCACAACGCGGCTAAACTGTCGGAGCTGGGCAAGCAAGCCGATCTGGCCAGGTGTGGCCGCTCGCCGAGGATCGCGTCGATTAAACGCGAACATGATCCTCCTGGACCAACCTCGACAAAGATCCGCACCCCGTCTTGATAAGCTGACTCGACGACAGTGGGGAAGTCGATCGTATGCAACGCCTGATGAAGAATGGCGTCGGCAATGCTTTCCGAATCCAAAGCCATCACTCGCCCCAACCCGGCAGAATAAAATTGTACTTTATCGAGTGGAAAAGTCGTCAGTCGATGAAGCTCACGATATGGTCGAGCAACTGGATGAACTACCTCACAATGCATCGTGGTGGTTTCCGGTACGGGAACGGGTGCCACACCGAGGCGTCGAGCCAGTTCCTCGACCGCGGACCGCTCGCCACCGACTACGCACTCGTTAGGACTGTTGATGATCTGTAGATAAACCCGCGACAATCCAGTTAGCGCGGCACGCACCTGGTCGGCAGACCGGGCCACCACACAGGTTCGCCAGTCGACCAGTTCCCCGGCAGACAGTCCCCAGACAGTTCGGACCGCGTCACAAGGTCCGGCCAGACTAGTACGAAACAGCCCCGACTCGCGTATTCGCTGCAACATCCCGTCACGATCACGCCAGACACGCAGGCCGAACAGCATCGACGACTCACCCAAACTGTAGCCGAGGGCGGCCTGAGGCTGTAGTCCTAGCGGTCCAGTGAGCAGGTCAGTAATCAGCGTTCCAACAGCAACTTGACAGAAGATCCGCTCTTCGACCGTCAGTTCGCGCTGTCCCTGCTCCCAGAGTAGTTGGGGTAAATACTGCTGTTCGAGATGGTGATTCTCGGTTTCTTGACGTTGCAATAACTCGGGCCAATACAGCCCTATTTCACGCCCCATGTCGGGGAAGTCGCTGCCTGAGCCAGGATAGACCAACGCTACCTGAGCCGCGAGCCCCAGCGGCATCGGCGTGTAGTAGAGATGTTCCAGAGCTAAGGGTTGGCCAGGTGATTGATGCAGATGTTCGCGGCCTCGGCGAAACAGTTCGTCGAACTCGGCGCGGTCTCGTGGTGTCAGCACCAGAGCCAGGCCAGACCAAGTCGGTCGCCAATCGTCGCTCAACCAAGCGCGAGTTAGTGCGTCGATCGTGGGTTCGGAACGTGAGGCCAGCCAGCGTTGCAACTCGGTCAAGCGAGCGAGCAGTTCTGTCGGAGTCGCGCCCTCAACAGCGAAGAAGCCCAGCCGTCGCGGTTTGGCAAGCAAGGCTCTCCCGCTCCCTTGGCACAGTGTGACCTTACCGCGTGAACCATCCGTGCCTGTACTGACCACGGTCAGAGAGCGTGGCTCACTAGCAAACCAGTAACGTGGGCCACGCGAACCGAGACAGAGATCGTACTTCAGACTCAGACAATGCCGCAGGAGTGACACCAACCCCGTAGCGGCTCCGCAATGTCCGACAAGAGGATCTGACTTACCATAGACCGACGAAACATGCCCCGTGTGATCGAGGGTGATCGAATCGAGGCGAGCGACTCCTTCGGAGCCACGACGCAGTATGAGGGCAACAGCGGCATCGCAACGAGGGACCGCTTCGCCCAGAGCCTGCTCAACGCGCGGATCGTGAACGAGATCGACAGCTCCAACCAGGGCGACTTCCAACTCGCCGCGACGTAATGCTTCCACAGCCAGATGCAGCGCGGTTAGCCCCGAGGTTTCCGTACTGGAGACGGTGAATGAAGGCCCACCGAGTCGAAAGGTACGAGCAATGCGACTTGCCGCGATGCTGGCCAGCGCTCCCATCGTACGGTTCGCCGAAAGCGGTGGACCAGCTGCCTCGATGAAATCCGGATCATGTCGCAAAATTGACCATCGCAGATGGAAATTGGCTGTATTGGGATCCAAACTTACGCCGAGAAACACGCCGGCTCGGAGTCGTTCCGAGTCAGTGAGGAACTCTTGCTCTAAAGCACGGGCAGCCACTGCGAGAATGAGCGACTGTTGCGGGAGCATCTCCTCCACCTCGCGCGGGGGAATGCGAAAACGCTCGGCAGCCAAAGTGATCGAATCGATTCGGCTTGTAGGACGCTCGCCAGGCAGCCCGAGCAAGTCGGCATCGCTCCAAGCACCAAGGTGATAAGATAAAGCGACTATGGAGATCGGTGATATTGGACATACTGAAAATGAGATAGCTGAGGTAGATAATTGACTTGATTCAGGTGCTTCTTCCAACAACAGATGAGCATTGATGCCGCCGAAGCCGAAGCCGCTGATCGCCGCTCGCCGCGGTCGGTCCGCTGGTCGCCGCCACGGTTGCGGTGAACGCAGCAGGCGAAACGGAGAGGCTTCCAATCCCAAACCTGGAGCGGGGCTATCAAAGTTCGCCGTCGGGGGCAGAGTTTCTTCGCGTAAGGCGAGCAGCACCTTGGTCAGGGCTGCCGCTCCCGCCGCCGTCAACAGGTGCCCTACGCTGGATTTAACCGCACTTAGCACACACTGCCCAGGTTGGGCGGTTAACCCCTGCCACAACTTTTTCAGACTTTCCAGCTCTATTCTATCGCCAATTGGTGTACCAGTGGCGTGACACTCGATCAGATCGACCTCATCGGGCGACCAGCCAGCCGCCTGGTAGGCCGCTTGCATCGCCCGCAGTTGGCCCTCACTGGCTGGGGCAAGTAGTCCCCCCTCGATGTCGTTGGACAAGCCGATCCCCACGATCACCCCGAAGATGTGGTCACCGTCTCGTTGGGCGTCTTCGAGTCGCTTCAACACGAACACCCCAGCCCCTTCACCGACCACTAGGCCATCTCCTCGGACGTCAAACGGCGAGCATCGGCCGCTGGGCGATAGAGCGTGCAACTGGGTGAAGCCCATCTGTGTATAGAGGCTGTCGGGCCGTGACACCCCACCAGCCAACATGGCATCGGCTCGCCCTGAGATTAACTCATCGACTGCAAGTTTCAGGGCATAAAGCGATGAGGCACAAGCGGCATCGAGTGTGAAGGCACACCCGCCGAGGTTCAGAGCATGGGCCACCAGCCCCGCGGGAAGACCAGTGGGTTGCAGATTGAGTCGATGCGGGATCGACTCAGAAAAAGGATAATGTCGAGATGATTGATCGTAGATTTGCTTGCCCCGCACAGTTCGCGACCAAGCCGAAGCCGACTCCGTGGGTAAGGCAATGGCTCCGAGAATCACCCCGACTCGGCGTCGGTCGAGTGTGTGCGTCACCGCCGATTGCCAGGCACGCCGGCTGGCTTCCAGTGCGAGCTGAAAGACCGGATCGAGTTGACGGACCAGTTCCGGATCAAGATTCAGCCCATCCAGTTGAAGAGTAAACGGATCGAGAAAATAGGCTTTGCATGAAATCACTCGATCCGGACGAATTTCGCCCGGAGAGTGAATCGCCTGGGAAGGAAAGAGCCACCGGCCTGGGGGCGGCTCACGTGCGGGGTCAACTCTCTGGAGGATGTTTTGCCAGAATTGCTCCAGCGTCGCGGCTGCGGGAAATAATCCTCCCACGCCGACGATGGCGATACGCGAATTTTGACTCATCGTGCTGCCACTCGAAACGCAGGATCAGGCCAAGGCCCGAGCGTTTCGCCGAAACGCTCGGGAGAGGTTCGGATCGATGACACACTCGTAGCCTTCCAGACGAGCGATTAAGCGTCCTTCCGGATCGATAAATTCCACATTGAAGGTGGCTTGTAGTTCGGTTACGCGCTGCGCCGAGAGTAGCACCCGCGTTTCACTGGGGAAGTTTCGGCGATACTGGCGATAGCGAGTTAGTCGTACCGGCAGGCTGCCAGCTCCGCGATGTTCGTTTGACCAGACGATAGCCAACTGAAACGCTCCATCGAGGACAAGCGGATCGGCGAGCCAATCCTTTCGAAGCGGCTGACGCATCCACTCCGTGGCGACAGGAGCGGCTCGAACCAAACCGAGAATGCCCGGTTCGCCGCTGCCTTCGATCTGTGTTAGGCCTTGCAGAGCCGCCCCATGGAACAGAATACCGCGTTCGTAAACACTCCTACAGGGATGCGAAAACTCCGGTAAGAGAGGCGGATCCTGAGCCTCTGGAGCGGCAGGCAGTGCAGTGGTCAGCACAATCTCGGCACGAGCGTGCAGCGTTTCTTTGCCATCCGAGCGAACCGAACGCAACTCCGTGGTCACGAAGAATAGTCCGTCGCTGCGAGTCGCCTTGTCAGCCCCGACACGCAGCGTTGGGGCGTCCCCCTCCAGGATCACTCCCTGCAAAACGCGCAGGTCATTGCAGCCGTGGAACGCCAGTCCTGGGTTCTGCACCAAGGCGGCATGGGCGAGCCATTCCAGCATCAACGCCGCAGGCAACACAGGCCGACCATCGAGAATGTGGGCTTTCAGAACTGGATATTCGGCCAAGTGTAGAACTCGCTCAAAGGCCAGCGGCAGAGCTGGCGGTAGCGGCGAGGGCTTGGCGGACGCGCCAGCAAGTACGACAATCTCGCGCGGACCAGTCGGGCCAGCGCGGAGTTCATCGACGAGCAGTTTCGCGCCGTCGGCGAGTGGAATCACCCCGACTCCCTCCTTGGCGAACAACTGTTTCAGCCCAGCGTGAACCATTCCTCCATCCCACGGTCCCCAATTCATGGAGACGACTTGACAACCGGGACGACGGGCTGCTTCGTACCAAGCCAGCTTGTTCAACACCTCGTTGGCGATGGCGTAGTCCACCTGACCGACTCGACCGAAGCGAGCCGTCGAGGAGGAGAACAACACGAGTAGACGTAGGTCGTCGGCGGCGGCACCGGCGAGCAAGGCACGCACCCCAGCCACCTTGGTTTGATAGACATCGTCAAACTGGTCTACTGTCTTGTCCTCGATGCGGGCGTCGGCCAGCACGCCTGCGCCGTGGATGATACCGCGGATTGGGCCGTGCTGTTGGCGAACGCGCGACAGAGCAGCAGACACTGCCTCAGGATCGCGCACATCAACGCTCTGATAAATCGCTTTTGTGCCAGTCTGGCCGATGCGACGAAGGGTCTGACGAATTTCTCGGGCAGCGAGGATGGCCCGTGCCTGCTCGGCTAAGGCACGCGGTGAGGAGCCGGGCCGACGCCGACTTAACTCGCGCCGCAGTTCCGCCTCGTCGGTGATTCCAGCCAACTCGGCAGGTTCGTCTTCGGGCATGGGAGAGCGTCCCAGCAGCACCAGCGTGGGACGAAACGCCTCGGCGAGAGCAACGGCTACTTCAGCCGTCACCCCGCGAGCGCCGCCGGAGATCACCACAACTTCCCCGGACTGAATCGGCGTATATGCCCCACCCGTTGCAGGTGTCAGGACTTCGGTCAGGGTGACCACCGTTGAAGCGGTCAGGCCAACTTCCACGGGGCCAGCTAGCAGGAGTTCCTCGACAATGCGAGCCGCGGCTACGTTCGGGGCCACGTCGAGCGCTTTGACGTACACCTCGGGCCACTCGCGCTGAACTGTTTTGGCCAGCCCAGCCAAGCCGCCATCGATTGGCTCCCGCCAGGGAGAACCGCCACCCAGCCCGAAAGCTCCATCGAGCCGGGAGATCGTCGCCAATAATCCCCGCTGCCGCAAACTCGAGCCGCAACGCTGCACCGCTAACAAGGCATGGCACAACCAGATGTCGGTCAAGGCGGTCTCCGGCGCGAGCAAGATCAACCCTTTCGGCGTCGAATCCGTGGGCAAGGCAGTCAGAGCCACCCGACGAACACGAAAGCCTCGCGACTGGAACGCTTCGACCAACTCGTTCGCCAGCACCGAACCATCGTCGCTGAGCCACAGTTCGCTATCACCGGACAACTCAATTTGCGGACGTAAGCGATCGATTAACTCCGTCACTTGAACCACACTGCGTTGCAGTGCGGCAGCAGACGGCGTCACCTTGACTGGTTCCACCGGGACACGAGGCAGTTCTGTAACCCGGTCGGGCTTTTGCCCAGACAGCTCGGCGACTGGGCCGGACTTTTGCCCGTTCAGCGATCCCTGATGACTCAAAAATTGCGAGATGTCGCCGAGTGTGTGTAGAGTGCCGAGATGCTCGGGCTTGACCGCTGGAGCGTCCGGCAAACGCTCCTGCAACGCCGAGAGAATCTCGACCCGCTTGATCGAGTCGATGCCCAGATCCGTATCCAGCGACATCGTCAGTTCCAGCATCTCCACCGGGTATCCCGTCTTCTCCGCGATCACCTCCAGCAAAATCGACTCGACACCGGTTTCTACGGGTGAGGGCTTGGCCTGAGTCGGCGAGGAGGGGGCCATCGGTGGTGGGGTCGGCGAAGTGGTAGCGTCGCTCTGTAGAGTTGTCGGCCGCGCGAGAGTTGGGACACCCGAGGGGGTCGGCGACACAGCGGGTAATTGGGGTGCTGGCGGGGACACCACAAGAGGAGCCGAAGTCGAAGCTGGAGTAGGCAACGGCACTGGAGCTTGTGGTAAACCAAGCGAAGCGTGAATTAATCGCTGCTGCTGTTCCACCAACAGATGCACAGTGCGTTGTGCTTGTTCCTGACCTTCGAGAAACTGACGGTGCAGCTTGGCCGTCTGCTCTTGCATTTGTTGCAACGAGGCTAGGCTCTCGCGCGTCAGCTCCAGGGCACGCTGCAAGGCGTTCGGTTCGATCGTACTCGCCGACGGCGTGGCCGAGCGAACGGACGAAGCCGATGGTGAACTGGGTGCTGGTGTTGGAGTCGGAGTCGGCACGGGTCGCTCGTATTTGGGGCTACCGTTGCGGTCGGAATGCGATGACATCTGGGGCTGAGTTCGGTTGGCGGGACGAGGAGGACGCGGTTTGACGTAATTGGCTCCGTTAAGTTCCACAGTCAGGCCCGGCTTGTTCGCCACGACGTTCGACACAGTCACAGGATCCCAGAGGGCCAAATCGATCGGATGCCGACGCACGGCCAAAGCCGCCAGAGTGTTGGCCAAGTCGAGCCAGCCTGAACGCTTGCCTGCTGTGGGATCGAGCGTGAGGATCGAGGCTGGGCGGTCAGCAAGTATGCTCTCGACAAGACCAGCCAACTTCCCCGCTGGACCGACCTCGATGAACTGGCGAATCCCTGAGTCGTACATGGCTTCGATCAGTCGAACCCACTCGACGGGCCGGGCCAACTGACCGGCAAGCAGTTCCCGTGCAGCTGAGGCATCGTGTGGATAAGGTTCTGCCGTGGAGTTGGCGAATACCGTTGTCCCGGCAGTGAACGGCACGGATCGCAAAGCTTGGGCAAACGGCTCGCGTGCGGCGGCGACCAGGGGCGAATGAAACGCTGCCGCCACCGCTAGTCGCACGGAAGGAATCTGTCGTGCCGCGAGGAGGACGCTGGCCCGCTCAATCGCCGTCGCCTCCCCCGAGAGAACGGTTTGCGTCGGGGAGTTCTTGTTGGCCAGCACTAGCTCAAGGTTGGCCTCGCCTAACAGTTGGGCCAAAGTGCTTGCGTCGGTCTTGACGGCGAGCATCGCGCCAGAGCCAGCCTGGGCCATCAACTGTCCGCGTAACCGAGCCAGGCGGAAGAAATCGTCGGTTGGCAGCCAACCCGCGGCACACAAGGCCGTCAGTTCGCCGAAGCTGTGACCAGCGAAGGCCTCGCCATGCACGCCGAACCCTTCCAGCACGCGCCAGGCTCCGAGACTGACCGCTCCCAGAGCCGGCTGTGCCCGATCGGTGGCGCGAAGGGCGGCTTCCTGAGCCGACTTGCCCTCAGCGGTGAAGGCTGGCGGCGGATAAACGATGTCAGCCAGCTCTTTCCCCGCAGCAACAAAGGCCTCAAAAGCCTGGGGAAAATGGCACACAAGCTCGCGGAGCATGCCGACGTACTGCGATCCCTGACCGGGAAAGAGGACGCCCAGTCTGCCTCGTTCGCTGGTGTTGCTGAGATGAATCCCCTCCAACGGTAGCCCCACGACCGGATCGCGCTGAAGCAGTGGCAACACGCGAGCGACGAGCGCAGACCAATCGAATCGTTCGCGATCGACGACGAGGATCAGCCGCCAAGGTAATGCAGGGTCCCAGTCGCGTCGGCTCTGGTCGGCACGATGCCAGAACTCTTGCCAGCGAAGCGAAGCCGGCCAAGCCTGAAGTTGTTCGCGCAAAGCGTCGGCGGTCGCTGCGGCAAAAGCGACTAACTGCACGTTGCCGGTCCAGTCGATGCCTGGCTTATTCGGGTCGGCCTCTTCGAGGACCGCATGGAAGTTACTGCCACCAAAGCCGAAAGCACTGACGGCGGCTCGTCGGGGATGTTCGGCAGAGGGCATCCAGGGCCGTTCCACAGTGTTGACATAAAGCGGACATTCTGGATCCCGAAGCACCTCCAAAGGCGTTTCCACCTTAATGGTCGGCGGTAGCACCTTGTGATAGAGCGCTGCCGTCACCTTGAGCAGACCCGCCACGCCGGCTGCCGCTTTCGTGTGACCAATCTGCGACTTGATCGAGCCGACCGCACACCAGGGCCGCTTGCGTTGGCTCCGTGCATAGACCTCCGTCAGGGCGCTGATCTCAGTGGCGTCGCCGACCCGTGTACCCGTGCCGTGCGCCTCGACCAGTTCGATCGTCTCCGGCGACACACCACTGACTCGGTAGGCGTTTTGCAGAGCCTCGATCTGCCCTTCCTTGCGTGGAGCGTAGATCGCTCCGCCCCTGCCATCGCTGGAACTGCCCACACCTTTGAACACGGCATAGATTCGGTCGCCATCACGGCGAGCATCGTCCAACCGCTTCAGAACGACCATGCCCAAGCCTTCGCCCAAGATCGTGCCGTCGCCGTTAGCGTCGAACGGTCGAGCATTGCCGGTCGGCGAGAGGGCGGGCGTCTTGCTGAAGCAAGTGAACATGAAGATGTCGTTGAAGGTGTCCACGCCGCCGGTCAACACCAGGTCGGCGCGTCCTGTAGCCAGTTCCAACGCGGCCAGATGGATGGCACTGAGAGAACTGGCACAGGCGGCATCGACGACACAGTTAGTGCCGCCGAAGTCAAATTTATTGGCGATGCGCCCCGCAACGACATTGCCCAGCAACCCCGGAAACGAGTTCTCCTGCCAGGGAACGTAGCCGTCGGCAATGCGTTGGACCACGTCCTCGGCCACGTCGTCGGGCACGCCGGCTTCCTGCAACGCGCGCCGCCACAGCGGATGCCCCAGCCGCGCCCCCAGTGGAATCACCAGTTGCAGCGTCCCCGTCACTCCCAGAATCACACTGACGCGCGAACGATCGATCAGTTTCCGCGAGCTAGTTGCGGACTCTGCAGAGAGGACATATCCACAATCATCGAGGGCTTGCTGAGCGACGAGCAGCCCTAGTAGTTGGCTGGCATCGGTGGCTTCGAGATTGCTAGGCGGAATGCCGAACGCTTGGGGCTGGAACGGCACCGGGTCGAGAAAGCCGCCCCGGGCCGCGTAGACGCGATCGGGAGCCTTGGGATCGGGATCAACGTAATCAGCAGGGTTCCAGTGCGTCGGTGGAACCTCTCGAATGGCATCGTGTCGGCCACAGATCCGCGCCCAGAAGCCGGCCAAGTCGCTCGAGCCGGGAAACAGACAGCCGGCACCGATGATCGCAAGCGGCGGCATCGATGAATGTTCTGTTCGCTCCAAGTGGAAACCTCTTCCAACAACATCTACTCCGACTCGCCCCTACTCGTCCGAGCCGTTCGTTTTTTTGCCAATCGTTTTTTTCAGGATCCCACGGACTGAAGTTCTAGAATACGACATGACAGGTTCATCGTCTCCCTTTGAAGGTGCTTTCATGACAGAAAACAACTCCTCTCCAGTCAGTAAGCATCTGTTTACCATGCAACTTATCGCAGGCGCTCTGCTAGCGGGAGCGATGACCATTTTGTTGGTGATGGCATTTCTGGTGCAACAGAACGGTCCAAGCATTTCCATCGATGCTGCCAATCCGCTGCCGATAATAACTCGGGTTGCTCTCGCTTTTCTGATCATTCAGATTGTTGTTAGCCTTTTCCTTCCCGAACTCATCGAACGTAGTTTGCTCAATCGTCTTTTCGCGGTCGCACCGGATCAGTTTGTTGGCGGTCCCAGAGAGAAATTCATTTCCGGTCCTCGAACCGATGAAGAATTCTTGCTGCGTACCTATTTGACGAAAATGATCTTTGGGTTAGCCCTGTTCGAAGGAGCTTCGGTTTTCGGTTCCGTGGCCTATCTCACCGAAGGGCAATTCCTAGCAGTAGGCGTCAGTCTTGCCGCCATCCTTGGCATGCTGTTGCGTTTTCCGACTCGCGATCCAGTGGAAGCCTGGTTGCGCGACCGCAAGCAAACGGTGGCTTTCCTGCGTGAACAAAAGGGCACATCGCGAAAGGGGTGATCGTTTCACTCTTGTCTTGGCCGGTTTGAAGCGTCCGGCTAGGATGTGCAGCAAGGAGGTTGAACCATGTCACGCTGGACGTTCACGGTGTCGCTTGTGGGATTGTTGCTCTTGGCCCATCCTGCCACGCCGCAGTCGGCTAAGTCAGGCTTGAAGACTCTCAGTTACAACGAACTAGGCCAGAAGGTGCGCGATCTCAAGGGCAAGGTCGTCGTCGTCTACTTCTGGAGTTTCACTTGCACTCCCTGCAAACAGAAGGGCGTTCCCACCCTTATCAAACTGCATGAGAAGTACGCCAAAGATGGCCTCGTCATCCTCGGGGTCTTGCTCGACGATCGCAAGGATACTGCTCTGCTTAGCTCGGGCCAGAAGTATCTCGACCGCGTAAAGCCTCCTTTCGAGATGGTATTTATGGACTTTCCCACCGTCGAATTCTGGCAAAAGAAACTCGGCTTCTACGGCTATCCAGGCGTCTATGTATTTAATCGAGAGAATCAGTATGTCAAAAAACTGCCTGTTGTTGATGACAAGGGCAAGGAACTGGAAGAGGTCGATTACGACGTGATCGAACAAACCGTTGCGGAACTGATGAAGAAATGAACCACGACATGTTGCAAGAAATGGCTCCGGTGCTGGGAAGGGTTCCGTCGGGGCTGTTCATTCTGACAGCCCGTCACGGTGAACGTGAGACGGGCATGCTCGCTTCTTGGGTCCAGCAATGTTCCTTTGAACCGCCACTGGTCACGGTCGCTGTCCGCAAAGGCCGCGACGTGTTGGCTTGGCTAAATCTCGGCTCGCCGTTCACGCTCAATCTCCTTGCCGAGGGACAGTCCACTCTGCTCAGTCATTTCGGCAAGGGCTTTGCTCTCGATCAACCCGCCTTCGAGGGGTTGCGAGTCGAACGCCACGATGGTTTTCCTCCCATTCTCAGCGATTCGCTAGGTTATCTCTTCGGTCGGATCACCACGAGGATTGCCACCGGCGATCACGAATTGTTGGTCGGCCAGATCGAAGGCGGTCGCCTTCAATTGACCGAGGCAAAACCCTACGTCCATGTGCGAAAAAACGGTCTGCGCTACTAAGCCAAGCCAGGCAGCTTAGACAAAGTCAACTCGCATCGACTTTTCTGAATTTGTGGATTATGACAGGGCTGCCGGACAGTGATCGTCCCCACTTGAGTAATCTTCGTTCGGCACGGTCTTGGTTGGGTTCGAGTAAAGAAGGTATTCTGGCTCACTCTTCGGGGACGCTCCAGGTCGAGCCTGGCGTCGGAAGGATTCCCGCCACGAGGAGGAACGTACCCATGCAAGTCTCGCGCTGTCGCTTTTGGTGGTGTTCGCGCTGCAAGGCAGTCTTCGAGAAAGAAGATCTGCAAAATAAGATTCAACAGTTTCAGAATCGCTCCGATCTGATGCTAGTCGGTACGCGAACTTGTGGGCATTGCCAGGCGATCTATCAACTTCGCGACATCTTCACGGGCCGACACGACGTTCCACGCATGTACTGGGGGCAGCTGCAACAACCCGTCGAACTACCGATGGCCGCCCGATCCTACTTCGGCTCGCGTCAGAGCAAGTCCTCGCCGTTCTCCGTTTTGATGGGCTGGTTGCTGTGCCTGGTGGCGCTGGCTGGCGGAGCAGCGATTCTGGCCTACGTTCTGGTGCTACCCCTGCTGGATGGCTTGGCTCTGGGAGTCCGCTAACTCCTTGTTTTGCCTCTCCTTAATCCCCGCGTTATTATGAGGCTAGATCGCTCTGGCCCAGAGGCGCGGGAGGGAAGTCATGGCGTTCACCGTCACCTGTCGAAACTGCTCACGCCTGCTGCGTTTACCCAGCGAGGCAATCGGTAAAGCCGTGGTCTGCTCACTGTGCAAGTCGGTGTTTGCCACCCGCGCGACTGGGAACGATCGCGCCGAAGCCGTGGACGCTCCGCCTCAAGCTAATCACCCTATTTCAGATCTCTTAACTCTGGATTCAGTCTCCGAGTCAGAGAACTCCTCCGTAGCTGATTCGTCGCCGTCAACTCGACGACCTAATGCTTATGCTTCGGAGGAATTAGACGAGGAAGAAACCGAGAATCGCTCGCGTGGCAAGGCCGTTTTGTTGCGATTCGCCATCGAAGTGCATCACGACCCCGAGGAGCGCTTCCATGGGCTGTTTGAAGCGATCGCGACGAAGTCGGGCATTCACTTCTGGCGTGGTCGAGGCCGAACGGTCGACATTCACGTCGGTACCTCTTGTGAAGTGACTAACCAAGGGCGATTACTAGTACGCGTCGAGGGCAGTCGTATCGAACTTTCGACCTTGCATCCGGACGGACTGAACCGTGAATTGGCCGAAGAACTCGCTGACTTTTTGCGAGAACGAAAAGAAGTCCCCAAGATGCCGAGACGGTCGCTAGGTCCGGTCGTGGCACTGGCTTTTCTACCTTTGTTGATGCCAATTGTCGGCTATTTCTTCGGTGGCGCACTTCGAGAAATCGTTGGTGCGATTGTTTGGGGAGTTGTGTCGCTGTTTTTACTGTCGCTTCTGCTCTTTGTGGTAACGCGACGACAACTGACGGCACTTCGCCGCGGTGCGATGGCCTCGTTGATTTCCCTCACCGGGTTGCTCCTGGTTGTTTTAGTGGGCTGGCTGACCACGGAACCGATCCCCGTTTTGCCCAAGCAGTGGACCCTATTAGCACCAGAAAACAGCGGCTTTCGCGTTGAGTTTCCCGCACCGCCGGAACAAAAAGCGAGTTCCCTGCTCCACTTAACCCCACAATTTGGAGATGTTTACTCCGTAACTGTAGAGAAAAGCCAGACGGCGTTCGTGGCCGCTTTCGCAGAGGTTGGTCCCATCGCTGGCGACGAGCAACTCCGCCGATTAGCCGATCTCGTGCAACGCGTTCGCAAGGCCAACGATGGCGAACTGCTCCGCACCGAGCCACAGCTGCTGGGCGATGTCAACGGGTTGGAGTTCGAGCTTAAGACAAAACAGAAGGCAAAACTCCTTGGACGCATTTACCACTCTCACGGCAGATTTTTCTTCGTCGCCTTCCTTAGCCGAGGCTATCCGCTTGATGGGCCGCACGTCCGCCGATTCTTCGACTCGTTCGCCTTGGATCCGACCACGGGTTGGCCGAGCAAAGTCTCTCCAGAGGGGACGAAATTGCCCGTCCGCCCGGTCCCGATGCCGACCGAAAAGCCTAAATATCCCCAGCCACTTAGAGTTGGCGGGAAGCTGATTTATCAGCACGCCAAACCGCTGCTCTGGGTCGGTGTGCCCCCGGACGGCAAGCGAGGCTTTGCTCTGGCTGAGGGAAACGCCCTGCTCTTCTTCGACTTGATCGAAGAACTGGATAAGGGACAACTCTACGTCAGCGGGATCAAGGCTGGCTTGACTGCTGCCCTCTCTCCCGACGGGCACACGCTGGCCATTCCGGGAAGCAACGGCAACTTGACCTTGGTCGATCTGGCTACTCGACGAATAAAAGAGGTCTTGAAACTAGCCGATGAAGATGTGGCTCTCACTGCCGTCACCTACTCCAGCACCGGCAAGCAACTAGCCATTGGACGCAGCGATGCCAGCGTTTTGTTGTGGGATCTGGAAAGCAAGTCCGAGGTGCGGGCGATCACGCTCGGCGATCGTCCCGTGCAATCGCTGATCTGGCCGAGTGCCTACCTCGTCCTCAGTGGCGATGCTGGCGGCACCATTCGCGGAGTCGATCTGCTCAACGGTTGGATTCAGACCACGCTCAAGGCTCACGATACCGGACTGGGTTTGTCCGAATATTCCCTGCGTGCTGTCGGTCTGACTCGTGACGGCAACTCGTTAGTCTCCGCCGGCAGCGATCGTTGGATTCGTGGCTGGGAGATGAACCCGCAAAAATCGCGCTTCCAGGTTCAAGTCGAATCCGAACCACGCAGTCTGGCTCTCTTCCCCAGTGGCCGACTGTTCGCCCTCGGCACAGCTGAGGGTCGGGTGTCGGTGTTCGAGACCCTCACCGGGAAGGCACGTGGGATCCTTCGCGTCAACCAAGGCACCCCGCTGACTCGTGATGAGATCACAGGGCTAGCGTTCACCCAAGACGGGAAGTTAGTTATCACGGCAGGAAACCGCCTGGAAATCTGGTCGCTGGATCAGGTGATTCCCCTAACCAAGGAGGATCGAACGCCGTTGCCGACTCCGACACTTCCTAAGGTGAAGTAGGGACTACTTGCGGCGAGCGCGAAGCTCCAGTGCGGCTTCCAAGCGATGACTGGACAGCAGTTCGGCGATGGTGCGTTCCATGAAGTGGCGCAGCACGTCGGCAGGACCGAGTTTGCCCAGAAGTGCCCGAGCCTGGTTCTCTAGATCGTCCTTCTGCCGAGCATATTCACGGTTGTTGAGTTTATGGGCCTGGTTCAAAAGCGTCTCGACTCGTTGCCGCATCTTTTCCTCGGCCTGCGTGTCCAATCCCGCGAGCAGATAGCCGACCTGATAGGCTGTGTCTTCGCGCAGTTGCTGCCAGCGTCGGCCTCGGAGTTTACGCCCTTCCTCGAGGGTTTGCAGAATCAGCCCAACGGGATCGAGAAATTCCGCAGCGCTGGCCGAGTACAGGGCCAACTGTCGCGCCGAGAGGGTGCGGACCAACTCCGGAGCTAACTCCCGAGCCGCGTCGCTGATCTCGACCTCGTCGAAATCGATCTGCTCCTTCTCGCGCAACTCGTCGTACCGAGTAAACTGCTCGTCGATCTTCTGCTCGTCGTCGGCGACGAGGGCCTCGCGGAGAGCGAGCATGGTCACGCGAAGCTTTTCGGAGACTTTAAGGAGCTTCTTTGGCGGCGGCTTCTGCATCGTCTTCGGAGCCGCTGCACGCAGCGCCTGAAGCTGAGCCGGAGTCGGCTGGAGGATGTGCAAGACATTAAGTACGGCGATGTCGGCGTACAACTCTCCGACATTACTGAATGACTTGCCAGCCTGTTCGTCAGCACAAAGCATGGCGAACAGACCGGCCAACAGAAGCACGGGCAAGGATCGCCTCGTCATTGAACGGCCCAACCTCACGCGGTTGGAGTCGACGGCTCTAACGGAGTAGACGATTCTGGCGGTGTCGCCGGTTGCGGAGCAGGGGCAGCGCTGGGCTGCTGTCCGGGCAATAGGATATGCTTCACACGAACCGCCGTATAGTGCTGTCGATGCCCACGAAGGCGACGATAGTTCTTGCGACGGCGGAACTTCTGAACGTAGGTCTTGGTCGAGGGATGATCGACGATTTCGCCGACTACCCGCATTCCCTCGATGATCGGTTGGCCGATCTTCAACTCCTCGGCATGGCGATACAGCAGCACGCGGGAAAACTCGACCGGGGTGCCCACCGGTGCGCCCTGGAGTTCTTCACTGTTGGGATCTCGGCGGAAATCGACCTTGACGACTTCGCCCTCACTGACGCGGTACTGCCGCGTTCCATCTTCAATGATCGCGTACATAGTGGTATTCATCTCCTCGAAAAAGGAAGAATAGCAGTCGGAGCCGTTCTTGACCAGATCCGATCGTTCAGATTTTCGCGCCGTGCCACGAACCGCAGTTCGATGAGCTGTGTCCGTCTGTCGGAGCGCGGCAAGCGGCCACGTTCCACGCTGGTGGATATGGTGTAGTGGCTCTGCATGCGACCCTGTGACCGTCGCGGTGCCGGATCGTAACCGGCTATCCACCCTGGGAGTTACGACGTCAACGGATAGCTGCGATTCCTCCAGTCGCGAATGCCGCCATCCATCGAGATGACGTTGGTGTAGCCCATTTTCTGAAGATTGTCCGCCGCCAACGCTGAGCGAAATCCTCCACCACAGTAGAGGATCAGTTCCGCGTTGGGGTCGGGAAACTTTTGCTCAATATCTCGTTCGAGAATGCCCCGCCCCATCCAGATCGCGCCGGGGATGTGATCGCGGGCAAACTCGCTCTCTTCGCGCACATCGATGAGGTTGAGCCGTTCCCCCCGATCGAGTCGCTGTTTCACCTCGTCAACTGTGGTCTCCTTGATGCGTGACTTGGCATCCTGCACCAGTTTGAGGAAGCGGGGACTGTGTGGCATCGCCATCGATTCGGACTCCCGAAGTGTCGGATTCAACCGCGGTCTGTTTTCGTCGAAAAAGTCGGAACACCACGTAAGCTTCGAGCAATTGTAGAACCACCGTTGCCAGAATGAGCCACGGCAAGAGATTCATCAAAGTGATAAAGCGATCGAGCAGTGGCGAGGCGCTGACCAACTCGTCACGGAAGGCCGGCCACTTCCACCACCACAGAGACAAACCGCCGATGGCCAATACTAGCGCGACCACGAGTTGCCGCACGTATCGGCCGCGCGTCATCGGAATGAATCCATACAGTCGGATCCGCGGCTGCTGGGGCATCGATCAGTCTCGGTAGTTTGCTGGTCGCCCGGCGCGGCGATAGTCCTGCACCCCTTCATACTTGCCCATTTTATGGTTATACCAAATCGAGTGAGCATCGCCCTGAGCGCGGACCTTGAGTAGGCGATGCCCCATCGCTTCGAGCTTGGCCACCGCTTCGCCGTGTTTGTCCCACGTCGCCGCCTCCAGCTGTACGCGATCGGGGAACCACTGATGGTGCATACGCGGTGCGTCCACTGCCTGACGAAGCGGCATCTCGAAGTCAATCACGTTCAGAAGCACGTTCAAGGTCGTGTTGATGATGGTTCGTCCGCCAGGACTGCCCGTGATGAGAACGGCGCGTCCGTCCTTAACGACAATCGTCGGTGTCATGCTCGACAACATCCGCTTACCGGGAGCGATCAGGTTGGCCTCGGTGCCGATCTGGCCGGTGCGCGTCGTCACTCCCGGACGTGGGTTGAAGTCGGTCATCTGATTATTGAGCAAAAAACCGGCTCCGCGAACAACGACCTTACTGCCGAAAGAATCTTCCAACGTTGTCGTTGTACTGACGGCAAGGCCCGACGCATCGAGAATGGAATAGTGCGTCGTATGCTCCTTTTCGTCGGCGAGTTTGATTTCGCCAGCGATGGCCTCACTAAGAGTGGCTCGGCGAAGATCGATGCTCTGAGCGAGTTTCTTGGCATACTCCTTAGTGGTCAGATGCGCGGGGATTTGGACAAAGTCGGCATCGCCAAGATAGGCCGCTCGATCACGATACGCGCGACGCATCACCTCGGTAAGCAAATGCAGAGTCTCGGCAGAATAACGAGGATGCTTTTGCAGATCGAAATTCTCCAACATGTTGAGCATCTCGATCAGGCAGATGCCGCCCGAGGACGGCGGAGGCGGAACCAGAATTTCGTAGCCGCGGTAGCTGCCCCGCAGGGGTTGACGAACGACGGCACGGTAGGCGGCCAGATCTTTTTCGGTGATGAGGCCGCCACCGCGTCGCATCTCCTCGACGAGCAATTCCGCCGTCTTGCCCTGATAGAACCCAGCTGGCCCCAGCTCGGCGATACGCTGCAAGGTGTCGGCCAACTCGGGTTGGACCAGGCGATCGCCGACCTTCCAGGTGCCCTCCTTTTTGCCGAAGACCCGCTGCAGTTCGGGGAACTCCTTGGCTCGCCGTAGTGCCGCGTTCAACGAACCCGCCAATGCTGCATCGACGACGATTCCCTCGCGGGCCAGCTGAACCGCTGGTTCGACCAGAGATTTCCAGGGAAGCTTGCCGAAGCGTTCGTGAGCCAGAGCCAAGCCGGCCACACTGCCGGGCACCCCCACGGTCAGATGGGAAGAACGTGGCTGCTTGACGAACAGATCCGCCGTGGCACTAGCGGGAGCCTTTTCGCGGTAGTCGATCACGACGGGAGGCGATTTGCCATCCGCGGGCCGGATCACCATGAAGCCCCCGCCGCCGATGTTGCCCGCCTCGGGCCAAGCCACGGCCAGAGCGAAGCCGGTCGCCACCGCCGCATCGACCGCATTTCCACCTTTGGCGAGCGTTTTTCTCCCTATCTCATTCGCTGCCGACGATACACTGACGACGATCTCTGAGGCCACTGCCGGAGTAGATCCAGCCAGCAGCGACAGCACCCAGATGCAGCCTCTCATGTTGTCGAACTACCCTTCTTCGATGGTGCGGAGTAGGTCGGCTGCCTCGCGACGGATCGCCTCACTCTCGTCTTCCAGACAGCGTCGCAGCACGGGAATGACCAGGTGCTTCTGGAAGGTGATCGAGTACACCGCTCGGGCCGCCTGCAGGCGGACGAAAGCATCGGGGTCGCCCATCGCAATGAGCAGCGCTTTCAACTCATTCTTGGCCTCGGCCCCCAACGTGGCCAGAGCGCGACTGGCCGTTCGCCTGGTTTCGCGTTCTGGCTGACGGAGCAGGGCCACTAACTCTGGCACGATGGCCCTGCCCACTGTTCGCAGCCATTCTTCCGCTGTCTGTCGCACCTCGGCGTTAGCGTGGAGCAGTTGCGGCATGCAGAAGGTCAGAATCAATTCTTTCTTCGGAGCCTGTTTCCACAGTTCATAAGCCTCAAGCAGTTCTCGAAGTGCCGTGGCGTTGGCCTGCCTGTCCGTCGGTGCGACATTAGGGCTGAGTTCAGGCTTGGCGGGACTTGACCCTGATCCCGGTCCGGGAATGGTAGCCACAGCGGAAGGCGGCGATTCCTGGCGAGTCGGTTCCTCGACCACTCCGACCCAGTTGTGCAGCATCGCCACCGCTAAGATCAGCCCTTGCAGACTGACGAGGGTTCCTGCTAGGGACAGGCCACAGGCCTGCAAACCTCGATTCAGCGCCGTGGGCAGTAGAGACACTCCGACAAGCAAGCCCAGGCCCGCCAGTATTGCCGCGAGGGGCCGCAGACTCGGCAGCCAGGCCATGCCAAAGGCGAGCAAGCCAAACAGAATGGCCAGCAGGGCCAACGGAGCAGGTTGGTTCGCAGGTGGCTCGATGGATTTCGCCGTCACCTGAGCCGAATGAGGCGTCGCTACTTCTCGGGACAGCGGCACAAAGCGCGGAGCAAGCTGCGGCACGCCCAGCGAACAACTCGGGCATTCTTCCCCAGGTAGACACAATGTCAAGCAACGCGGACAGTGCGAGGCGTCGGCCATGATCGCATTCCCTTCCACCACCAGAAGCGTTCAAACAACTCCCGGCTCAACCGCCCCCATACCAATTGTCCGCACAGAGTTCCAGGCATTCCTAGTGCAATCGGCACTCCTACGCCGCTTTCCCAGTGCCCGTGCTTTACAGGAACGAGGCGATCCTGGTAATCTGGAAGAGTGCTTGGTGTGGTTTTCGTGAGGGCCGTTCGTCCTCTCCTCTGGCCTTTGGGTCGAAAACCCTAGATTGTACCTACCTCAATGAGAACCGCCGTCATGCTGCGTGTCCTGCTCTGTGTCGTCGCCATCAGTCTGACGACTCTCCCGGTCGCCGCTCAGGAGCCGATCCGCTTTGCCCGGACTCCCGACATTTCGCCTGATGGCAAACTCATCGCTTTTAGCTATCTGGGCGATATTTTCACCGTCGAAACCATCGGCGGGACGGCCCGAGCCATCACCACGCATCCCGCTCACGAGATCAATCCCGTCTTCAGTCCAGACGGTCAACACCTGGCGTTCAGTTCCAACCGACATGGCAGTTACGACGTGTTCGTCGTATCTGCACGGGGCGGCAAACCCACTCGCTTAACCTTCGATTCTGCCGCCGACATGGTCTGTGGCTGGACCCCAGATGGCAAAAACATTCTGTTTGCCTCGTCGCGTTCGATGGAGTTCCCGCCTTCCTTGGAGCTATACCTTGTCCCGATCACCGGGGGTCGCGTCACTCGGGTGACCGTCGCCGAGGGCAAGGAAGGAGTCTACTCCCCAAGCGGTGATCAGCTGCTCTACGTTCGCGGTCCCGGCATGTGGTATCGCAAGGGCTATCGCGGCTCGTCCAACGACGATCTCTGGCTATGCAACGCCGATGGAACCCACAATCGCCGAATTACGACCTTTCAGGGACAGGACCACTCGCCGATGTGGAGTCCAGACGGGCAGACGATCTACTACGTCAGCGAAATTCATGGCGTGGCCAACATCGTCAAGCAAGCACCGACCATGCTGCCCCCCTCGGCCAAACCGACCGCGCTGACCCAGCACACGGACGAAAGCGTTCGACGGGCACGCCTCAGTCGCAATGGCGAGTGGATCGTCTACGAGTGTGGTCCAGATCTCTGGGTCGTCTCGACGAAAGAAAATTCTCAGCCGCGCAAGGTCGCCATTGAGGTCAATGCCGACGATAAAAGCAATAACGAGCGAGTCCTGACCTTCACACGCGGCGTAACGCAGTATGCTCTGTCACCGGACGAAAAATTCGTTGTCTTCGCCGTGCAGGGCAAGCTCTTCCGCTTGGCAGTCAATCCTAACGCTCGCGCCGTGCAGCTGACGCATGGTCCTTCTAACGATCACGGCGCGATCTGGTCGCCCGATGGTTCCAAGTTACTGTTTCTGTCCGATCGCGATGGCCAGGAAGATATTTACTTACTGGAGCAAGACGATCCCGATCATCCGAAATTAACCGATGCCTATCGGTTCAAAATCACTCGCTTAACTCACACGCGCGAGGCAGAGTCCGGCGTGAGTTTCTCGCCCGATGGCAAGCGCGTCGCCTTTCTCAGCGGTGGGAAGTTGCACACGATGACACCCGACGGCAAGGATCTGAAAACTATCGTCGATCAAGTTGCTGTCTTTGATTACGATTGGTCGCCCGATGGCCGCTGGTTCGTTTTTGCTCGACGCGACGGTTCGTTCGCCAGCGAACTGTACATCGTTCCTTCCACTGGCCCGACGGCAGTAGATCCGATTCGCAACATCACTCGCTACGCCACCTTCAATGCCGGAGTGACTTGGAGTGCTGATGGCAAGAAGCTGGCCTTTCTGAGCGAGCGACGAGGAGCAGCGAATCTGCATGTGCTGTCGTTGGAAAAACCCCAGGCGGAATCGAGTGCCTCGGCGAACAAACCGCCTACTCCTCCGTCTCCAGTTGGGCTATGGGGCTCGCGTCCCCCCTTGTCCATCGACTGGGACGACATCCATTTACGCGCTCAACCCGTGGTACGCGGTCTCGTCGATGAAGCGGTGATCTCTCCGGATGGATCTAAAGTCGCTTTTCGCGATACGAATAGTCGAGATCTTTGGGTGGCCAGTAGTAACGGCAGTTCCGTGACTCGGCTCACGACCGGCGGCCTGAATCCCCGTCAGATTCAGTGGTCGCGGCGGAAAAACGTCCTTGGTGCAACCATCGAACTGCTGTATTTCCTCGATGGTCAGGGGAACTTCCGCCTGTGCAATGCCAGCAGCAACCTCAACACTCCATCCCCCCCTGGCGAGCCGCGACCAGCAACGCCCCCCACTGAGCGCTTGTTGACCATGCCGTTCAAGATTCGCATGAGCATCCGTCAGGACGAATTGTTCACGGAGATGTTCGATCAAAGCTGGCGTTACCTCAGCGAACACTTCTACGATGAAAATTTCCACGACCGGAACTGGGATGAAGTCCGGCAGCGTTATCGACCGTTGGTGAAGCATGTCGCCATGAAAGAGGACTTATACGCTCTGCTGTATCTCATGATGGGCGAATTGAACGCCTCCCATCTGGGAGTGACAGGCTTCATCACAGGGCCAGAAGAAGACACGGCAGAGTTAGGCTTGCTGTGGGATCAGGCTCACAAAGGTAAAGGACTAAAGATTGCCGAGATCCTTAAACGGGGTCCAGCAGATCGCAAAGGGATCCAGCTCAAACCTGGCGAGTATGTGGTGGCCATCGACGGCGTCGAGTTAACCGAGCAAACCAATCTGTCGCGACTGCTCAATGGCAAGGTTGGGGAAGCCGTCTTCCTCTCCATCGCCACGGCTCCGGACGCGCCGAAGGAGCGATGGCGACGTGTCGAATTACAGGGGATGCCGCGTTTCTCGGGACCGAACCAGCCGCTCGGCGTCGCGGACCTGATGTACGATCGCTGGGTCGCGAAAAACGCCGCCAAGGTCGCCGAACTCTCGGGCGGCAAACTCGGCTACATCCACATCCCTAGTATGGACGAGAACGGCCTTGACGCCTTTGTAAGGTCGCTTTACTCCGATAACTTCGATAAGGAAGCGATCGTGCTGGACGTACGCTACAACGGCGGCGGCTTCACCCATGACCAGGTGCTGAACTATCTGGGCAGCAAAGAGCATACCATCTTCCGCAATCGCGACGGTGGTCAGGGATCAGTGCTTCGTGCTTGGGATCGGAAATGGCACAAGCCCGTTGTGCTGCTCATCAATAACCGCAGCTACAGCGACGCGGAGATTTTCCCCAATGCTTTCAAGACTCTGGGACTAGGCAAACTGGTCGGCGAACCGACGGGCGGTTTCGTGATCGGCACTTCTGTTGTGCCTCTCATCGATGGCTCAATCTTCCGCATTCCCCGCATTGGCGTTTGGACCACTAAAGGCGTGAACATGGAAAAGCAAGGCGTGCAACCGGACATTCTGGTGGAAAACCATCCCGATCAGCTTGCCAAAGGAGACGATGCCCAGTTGGCTCGCGCCGTGCAAACGCTACAAGTTGAAGTTGTTGAGTGGAAGAAGCAACGCGCGCCCGAGACGGTGATCGGCTCCGTGAAACCGCCCGTCCCACCTAACTCGTCCAGCGTGGCGCCTAGCGGAATTCGACCGTGAGGAGGCCAGACTGATGGCCAAGCAACTAACGCGGAGCAATCCCCTCTCTTTTGTCGAGAAGCTTGGGCACTAGTGATTGATTGCAGCTGCATTGTGGGGTGGCTAGATATGACTCTTCTGCTCTGAACGGAGGGCATTAGCCCTCCTTGCTTCGTCACCTCCACGGAGGACTGATGTCCTCCGCTCGGAAGTGCTTCGCACCACGCTCGGAAGCTCGAAGACGCGAATCTTCCTACAGTTCAGCTGCAATAAATCATTAGAGCGATCCTCAAGATGGTGTAGCGGTAGCGGGGGATAAAGTTTTTCCGCAGGCTGAAGCCTGCGGCTACCGATTCCTCCGAACTGGTAGTCGCAGGCTTTAGCCTGCGCTCTGAAACAAATTCGCAGGCTGATCAAGTTGCACCAATTATAACGGGTATTGACGCCGACGTGGCCAAGGAAGTTTATCCCTCGTTTCACAACGTCCAGACCTACATCAGAAGAGGAATGCGCGAGATTGAATGATCTTTGCCCATATTCAAGATGAGTTAAGCTATACTGGAGCAACGCAGGATGAGTTAGCTATACTGGAGCATGGCAGTTCAAGTGTACGTGGAACGGTCGGAGACGGTGAATGGCGACGCTTTTTCGATGCGTCCAGGGTCACCACTGGCAAGACGAATTCGACGATATCAGTATCGCCGATGGGGAGATTCCTTGTCCGGAATGCGGCCGGCCTTCGTTTGCCTGTCATCCAGATCGGGATCACGCACAGGCCACCGAAGCCTACCCCGTTGCTGTCGTTGCCGACCAACCGACCACGGTTCAACCTCCCGTAGACGATCCCGAAGCGACCGAGATTCGTCCCTCGCCCGCGTTCGTACCGCTTGCTGATCCCTCGGTTGAGCCACCTTTCGTTCTCCCGCGAAAACAACCCAGTGCAGAGGCTTCCGCTACTAAGCCGGGATCTAATCGCCGCCCCACGCAAGCGAAGCCAAACATCCCTGGCTACGAGATTCTCAGCGAACTGGGGCGTGGTGGGATGGGCGTGGTGTACAAAGCCCGCCAAACAGGGCTGAACCGGCTCGTGGCGATCAAGATGATCCTCACCGGCAGCAATGCCGACGAGCGTGAACGCAGCCGGTTCCGCACCGAAGGCGAGGCGATTGCTCGGCTGCAGCATCCCAACATCGTCCAGGTGTTCGAGATCGGCGAACACGAGGGAAGCCCGTGGTTCTCCCTGGAGTATGTCGATGGTGGCAGTCTCGCCGACCGACTCAAAGGCGATCCGCTCGGGTTCAACGAGTCGGCCCAACTTGTGCAGACGATCGCGGCGGCTATCCATTTCGCCCACGAACATGGCGTCGTGCATCGCGATCTGAAGCCGGCTAACATTTTGCTGCAACGTGAAGAGAGCAGCATGAAGCTCTCAAAGAACAGTTCGGAGACCAGCGGCTCCAAAAAGATGAGCAGTTCTGCGCTGGTCTCGCCGCGGTTTGTGCCCAAGATCACCGACTTCGGTCTAGCCAAAAAGCTGGATGAAGAAATTCACCATACGCGATCTGGAATGGTCGTTGGAACGCCGTCTTACATGGCTCCCGAGCAGGCCACCCAAGGGGGCAGCATCGGCCCAGCGACGGATATTTTTTCCCTCGGCGTAATTCTCTATCAACTCGTCACCGGTCGACTTCCCTTCATTGGGGAAACGGCGATGGAAGTGATGATTCGCGTCGCCCAGGAGGAGCCGCCCCCACCGAGTCGCTATGTGCCCCGACTGCCGCGCGACCTGGAAACGATCATCCTCAAATGCCTGGAAAAGGAGCAGACTCGTCGCTATCGGTCGGCTCAGGATCTCGCCGAGGATCTGCGACGTTTCCTGGCCCATGAGCCGATCTTGGCCCGCCCCGTCCGACCGCTGGAACGGCTCTGGCGTTGGGTGCGACGGCGACCAGCAATAGCAGGATTGATCGCCGTAGCCTCTTTGGCTGTCGTTAGTTTGTTAGTCACGATGGCCGTCTACGTTCAGCTGGAGCGGCATCGCAAAGCCGATCTGCGACAGAAGATCGAAGCTGCCCTGCTGCGTGCACGCCAAAAGGCGGAAGCCAACGAATGGGAAGCGATCCCGGCATTGTTGGAAGCACCACGCAAGCTGCTCGAAGAGGAACCGTCCCTGAGCGATCTGAACGAGCCGATTGCCGAGTTGAATCGAATCTCCCTGCAACACCTTCATGCCCGAAAGACGTTCGAGGCCTTCACGCGGTTGCGGACCGAGGCGGTGTTCCGGGCGTCGCAAGAGACAGCGGCTCCGACCCGCGAACGGCTGAAGGAGATTCGCGACACGCTTCGCAGTGCCCTGGCCACAGTAGGGGCTTCACCCACGTCGCCGCCCGACCTGGAAAGCGCCTATACCGACGAGGAAAAGGCGGAAATTCGCCGTGGGTGCTACGAACTGCTGCTGCTGTTCGCCGATAGTCTCGCTCGTGTTTCCGTCGATCATCCCACGCCGCCCAAGGCCAACCTTCTGGAAGCGTTGGGGGTACTCGACACGGCCAAGAAACTCGGCTTCAATACGCCGGCTTTCCATCTACAGCGTGCTCGCCTATTAAAGCTCGCTGGTCGAGAGGCCGAGTCTACCCAAGAGAGAGAATTTGCCAACGCCCTCAAGCCACAAAACGATCTAGATTACTACTTACTCGGTCTGGAATATCTTTTGAGAGAAGATCGACTCAATGATGCCGAGCTCGCCTTCAACGCTGCGTTACGACTGAATCCCTCGCATTTTTGGGCTACTTACTTCCTCGCGGTGTGCCATATCCATCAGGGCGAATTGACGGCGGCGCGGAATAATCTGACCACCTGCCTAGGACAGAAGCCCAACGAGGTCCGCATGTTGCTGATGCGTGGCTTCGTGCTAGGACAGATGCAGATGTATCAGCAAGCCGAAGAGGATTTCGATCAGGCGATCCGCCTGTTAACCGACAAAAAGGATCCCAATGAGCTATACGCCCTGCTCAACTATCGTGCCGTCACTCGCCTGGCGCAGAAACGTTACGCCGAGGCACTGGTCGATCTCGATCAAGCGATTCAACTATATCCCGAAGGGTATCACGCCTACGTCACTCGTGCCGAAGTGCTGGAGAAGCAGTCACGTTCTAGCGACGCTCTTGCCTCCCTTGATGCCGCCATCGATCGGGCACTGGCCATGCGTCAGCGAAACCTGGTCACTGACGTGACGCTGTCACAACTGTATCAGGCTCGCTACTGGATGCACGCCAAGGCCAAGAATCGTGCCGCTGCCATCGCCGATCTCGACCGCATCATTGCCCTGGGACTGAAAGGCATCAGCGAGACGAAGCAGGCACGCTTATTGCGTGATCGCGGTCATGCCTACGTTCGAGCCAACGAGTTGGACAAGGCTCTGGCCAGCTATGACGAGGCAGCCAAACTCGACAAAACGCACGCTGACGTTCATCGTTGGCGTGGCGATGTGCTGCTGCGTCAAGGCAAGCACGAGCAGGCCGTGGCTGCGTATGACCGTTATCTCGAACTCGGTGGCAAACGCGACCAAACTGTCCTGCGTCTGCGAGCTTTGTCGCTGATGGAAATGAAGCAGTTCGATCGAGCGGCTCTGGCGTACACTCAGGCCCTGGAGTTGACGCCTCAGGACAGTCAATTGTTAACGCAGCGAGGTCGAGCCTACTTAGCCTGTAAAGCCTGGGACTTAGCCCGCAAGGATTTCGAGGCTGCCCTGGCGATTCGGACTTCGTTCGACGCCACTCTGGGGCACGGTCAAGCGATGTTGCAGCTGAATCAGTTTCGCGAAGCAGCTCGCGATGCCGAGAAGGCGGCTAAGCTCGCTGCCGGCGAGGCCAAGTCTCTGTATGCCTGCGCGATTCTGTTGACGCAAGCTGCTGCTAAGTTCGATTCCTCGTTGCGACGACAACGAGATCAGCTTTTCGATCGTGCCGTGACCTTGCTTGAACAGTCTCTCCAAGCTCGCTCTACGGAACAGCGAGCTACCTTCTGGCAGGATGTCGTCACTAATGAACCGTCTCTGCGTCCGCTGCGGGAGCGGCCTCAGTTTGCCGCACTTCAGCGCCGCTATTCACCCTCACGCGAACGCCCATGAGAAGGACGTGCCTTCATGCCAAGCATGCGGCTCAATCGCTTGCGACTAGAAGCCCTGGAAGATCGCTGTCTGTTGGCGATCGCTGTCTGGATCACGCCTGGCGAGGGTAGCTGGTTTCAGGGCAGCAACTGGCGCGATGGCCGCATTCCTGGTCCCGGCGATGATGTCGTCATCACGCAGCCCGGGGCTGTTGTTCGCTTCTCACCACTCGCGGAACGAGGTGAAACAGACAACATCGAGCTAAATAGTCTAATTTGTACCGAGAGGATGGTGATTACGAACGGGACTATCTCGGTTGCCTCGACTGCTTCCATCCATCAGCTCACTCTACTTAATGGGACTCTGGCCTCAAATGCGTCCCTGTCCTTCACCGGCGAGGTGCAGTGGTTGGGAGGCACTCTTTCCGCCGCCCACTCCATTGATTTCTTCGGCATGACCACCGCGCGCAGCAGCCTCTTAAAAACGTTCGATACGCCCACGGTGAACAACTTTGGCTTCTGGTTATGGAGTCAGGGCGAGATCCGTGATCGTGAGGAGACCGTCTTTGTCAATAAGCCTGGAAGTATCTGCCGCTTCGAGGGTGGTCTGCAATTCCGGCTCGATGGCCTGAACTATGGACGGTGGGTCTTTGAATCGTCCACGCTCATCACCCTGCCGAGATTTGAGAACTATGGCCATCTCACCCTGGCTCGCGGGCAGCTCCGAGTCACGACATTTGAACAATATGATGGCAGTCTGTGGCTTCTCGGCGGTGGATTGTACACCGCTCTCACCGCCACCCTGTTTCGTGGCACTTTGCTGGGCAGCGGGCGGATCGATGGCTCGGTACTCAATCTTGGCGCTCGCTTCGCACTGGGCGGCGCTACTCTGGAAATTACCGGCGATTACCTACACGGAGAACAGGCTGTTCTAGAAGTGAGCCTCTCTGGTCCCGCGCGAGCCGGGCGGTTCGATCAGCTGATCGTTCGTGGCCTGGCAACGATTCGCGGAGCGCTGGAGTTGTTGATCCTTCCGCCCGATCTGGGGATCAACAATCGCTATCCCATCCTGCAAGCAGGCGTGCTTCAGGGACGGTTTGCCAATTTTGACCGTCAACCGTTCGCTGACGTGACTCTGATTCAGCAAGTGCGCACAACCTCGATCGCTATTCTCGCTTTTGTGCCCGAAGATCGAATTGCTGAAGTGATCGCCTCGCGAAACTCGCAAATCTACAACGTGAATCCCTTTGGGGACAATCTCTCCCCCATCAACAGCGGGGATCTACTCGCCGAAGTTCTTGCTAGCAGTGCTACGGGGATTCTGTTGGCTAACGAGAACGCAACCAACCTCGATACCGCCGGAGCGTTGTTCGCGTCGACCGTCGACAACGGCAGCCAGTTGCGAGTCTATACCCTCCTAGGGTCTGGCGACGCGCTGGTAGCGGCGCGGAGCCAGCCACTCGTTTCCAGCATCGACCGGGTGGCTTCGGGACGCGGCATGGAGTCGTCGGGATCTACGGAACAACTCGCACAAGAGCTTCAAGCGATGTTGCTTCCGCCTGAGCTAGAATTACCCGCCGAAGAAGATCTTTTTAGTTCACGAGATCTAGTCCAAGAGATGTTGTTAACTCGTCGTGGTCGGACAACGTTGCTGCCGCAAGGCGGGACACAAGGCGGTCTCATCGCCGCAGCAATTCCCGGCACCGAGGCCGAGGGCGAAGCTCGCCCAGAAGAGCGTTCCACTTTCTCCAACCAATTTCTCGATCCACTGCTGCTTCGTCATCAGGCCGACGATCTCCCTGAAGAAGTGCCGAGTTTGGTGATCCCACTTTTAGACAATCTCCAGAGCATGTTCTCTTCTGAGGACGTTGTCTGGCTGGCTTTGTCGTTGCTTGTGGGCGGCGTAACTTGGCCTTTGCTCGACGATCAGCGGAAACTTTGCTCGGGACCGGGGAAACTGCCTTCGCGAACTTCTCGACAGTAATGTTCGACTGCCGATTGAATTGCTCGTCCTACGTCGGCATATTGCTTGACAAACCGAGGGCGAAAATCCTCAAATAATCCTAGGATGTCGGGAGTAACCAGCACTTGCCCATCGCAGTGAGGACCGGCTCCAATGCCAATGGTGGGGATCTTCACTGCCTCGGTAACACGAGCAGCCAGGTCAGCGGGCACGCACTCGATCACCAGAGCAAACGCACCGGCAGCCTCGATCGCCAGGGCATCATCAAGCACTTTCTGGGCATCGCGTTGCACCTTGAATCCGCCCAGCCGACGCACTGATTGCGGCGTCAGTCCGATGTGCCCCATCAAGGCAATGTCGGCCTGAGTGATCGCCTCAACTGCGGCAGCCGAGCGAACACCACCTTCGAGTTTGACCGCATGGGCTCCGCCTTCTTTGATGAGTCGCCCTGCACTTTCCAGAGCCTGTTGCGGACTGATCTGATACGACATGAACGGCAGATCGGCGACGACCAGGGCGCGACGCACGCCTCGCATCACCAGCCGAGTATGGTAGATCATCTCGTCCAGCGTGACCGCCAGCGAATCGGGCTGTCCCTGCACGACCATGCCCAGCGAATCTCCGACGAGTAGGCTATCCACCCCAGCGGCATCAAGAATGCGTGCCATCGTGCAGTCGTAAGCCGTCAGCATCGTCAGCCGTTGTTGACGTGAACGAGCGTTCAGAAAATCAGGAACGGTTACTGGTCGTAACTCGCTGACGCCACTGAAGTTGGTTCCGCTAGACTTCACGGGAGCGGTCATGAGATCTCCTGACGCGAATCGGGCCTGCCGCCTTGCCATTATAGGCAAATTCCCATTCGAGCGTCGATGCGAACCGCAACGTGCGGAATCTGTAAATGCCCGAACACCGACGACGAATAACTTAATATGAGCGGAGCTGGTCGTTGGTCCCCTCCGCCTTTTCACCGCACTATCTAGGTAGGGGGTCTTAAGGATGTACAAGAAACTCGTGTTCGCGGCGGTGGCCGTGACTTTGGCTCTCTTCGTGGTTCGTGGCCCAGGCCGCTGGTGGTTCAGCCATGCCAGGATGGAAGCCGAGCAACTGCTAAACTCGGCCAAAGGAAAAATCTCGCCCGAGCGAGAAATTCGCCGTCTGGAGCGGAAAATTAACGACTTGGTCAAAGATGACGAGAAACACATCGACTACGTCGCCAAGCTCGATGTCGAGGTCAAGAAATTCCGCGAGGAAATCGAGACCATTCGCAAGAACCTGGCCAAGAAGGAAGCTCGTCTGAGCAAGCTCTACGATGAATTCGCCGGCAATCGCACTTTCGTTACCTTCGGCGATCGCCGCTACACTCGCGACGATTTGCGTTCTGAGGCCCTGGCGTTCAAGGCCGCAGAGGAAAATCTTAAGAGCATGGAAGAGACCCTCGCTGCCAAACAGAAGCAGCTCGATCTGGAAAACATCAAGTTGAGCAAACTACGCAGCACGCGGCAGCAAATGCTGACCAAGCTTCAGAACCTGAAGACTCGTCTGGCCGTTGAGCGGCATGCTCAAGCCGAGCGCGAATCGTCCATCGATGACGCCGAGTATCGTCGTCTCAACAAAGAAATGGATCAGCTGGAAACCGCCATCGAGGTGATGAAAAAATCTCGTGAGTTGCGTGGTCAGTTCGACCTCGATCTCAAGAACGAGCAGGCGCAAGAGCGGGACACCACTGCCGATAAGTTCCTGCAGGAGCGATTTGGCAATGGTAAGCCCCCGGTCGAAGGCAACGACGGCGAGTAACTGTTCGTCCATCGCACAGGCCTCCCGCGAGGACGATACTCGTCTTCTCGGGAGGCTGTCTGCTGCCAACAACCGAGTCTCACGGTGTCGGGATAGATGTTCGGGTTCGCTTGGTTAACAGTTCGACAGGCCCAAGTGGCCTTGCGTACCGGACGGCTCGAAGAGGCGCTTCGTCTGGTCGAGCTTCCCGCGGTGAGAACTCACCGTCGGGCCGTTGAACTGATCAGTAAAATAGCCAAGGGGTTCGTCGAACGAGGGGAACAGGATCTCAAACGAGATGACGTCGACTCAGCCTGGGCCGATCTCTTGCAAGCCGAAGCTTTGGGAGTAACCCCCAGAATAAGCGATCGCCTTCGACAAAATCTGACTCGTCTGGGGCTGGCAGAATTACGAGCGTTAATTGGTAGCGGGGACATCAACCGGGCAGAAGAAGCAGTCATTAAGCTTCGACAGCGAAGTGCCACGGCTCCCGAGCTGGGAGTTCTGGAAGAGGGGTTACGCGGATGGTTGCGTGCCAGAGAACTTGCCAAACGGGCCGAATTCGGCCTGGCCCTCGAAGCGATCGCTCAAGCGGGACGGTTGCTGGGCGTCAATCCGCACTTGGAAGCGTTCCATGCCGATCTGCTCGAACAAGGACGAAAGTTGCCCGAGTTGCTGGCACGCTTACACGAGGCCACTCACCAGGAGCGTTGGTGCGAAGTGGTCGAACTGGCCGAGCTAATTTTGAACGTCTCTCCCGAACACGAACAAGCTCGGCTGTTGCGAAAGAAAGCCTGGCGAGCTTTGGAACCCGTGACCATCTCGCGAGCGCCCACGCCCGAAGACGAGGCCGAACCGGCTCACGTCGAGCCGTTACCGCCGCGCTTTTATCTGTGGATCGATGGAGTTGGTGGCTATCTCGTCTGTTTGGGCACGCGACTGACTTTCGGACAGGCCTTACCCGAAGCGCGCGTCGATGTTCCCCTCGTAGCCGACGTGTCTCGTCTGCACGCCACCTTAACGCGAGACGGCGAGGGATACATCCTGGAAGCGGTTCGTCCCGTGCAGGTCAATGGAACTTCCGTGACCAAAACTTTGTTGCAATCCAACGACCGGGTCACGATCGGCTCCTCTTGTCAGTTTCAGTTTCGCTTGCCGGTGCCGGGCAGTATGACGGCTCGGCTCGATCTGGTCAGTGGACATCGCCTCCCCATCTCGGTCGAGGGGGTGCTGCTGATGGCCGAGACCTTGGTACTCGCCGCGGGATCTCAGGCTCATGTGGAAGTGCCCGAATTGAGTCAACCGATTATCCTGTTCAAGCATCGCGACGGACTAGGGGTACGACACGGCAAACCAATGCGGCTCAACGGACAAGAAATCACCGGACGCACCTTGCTGCCGCCTAATGCGACAATTCAGAGTGACGAAGTCAGCTTCGCGATCGAGTCGGCCTTGTGAGGGGGAGGATCAGCAGATGAAATTCACCTACAGTTCCGGCCAACGCCCGCTCGACGGCTTTACCATCAAGCGCGGCATCGGGCGTGGCGGTTTCGGCGAAGTTTATTTCGCCATCAGCGACGGCGGTAAGGAAGTGGCCCTCAAGCTCGTTCGCGGGGATCATCTCGTGGAACTGCGCGGCGTGGCCCATTGCTTGAATCTGAAGCATCCCAACCTGGTTGCTCTTTATGATCTCCGTAAGGATCAACTCGGCGATCACTGGGTCATCATGGAGTACGTTGCCGGCGAAGGACTCAACGCCGTCATCACTCGACATCCTGGCGGCTTGCCACGCGAATTGGTGCGTGAGTGGTTCCTCGGTATCGCTCGCGCCATCGCCTATCTGCACGATCATGGCATCGTGCATCGTGATCTGAAGCCCGCCAATGTCTTCCTCGAAAACGGCGTGGTCAAGGTGGGCGACTATGGGCTGTCCAAGTCGATCAGCACCTCGCAAGGCACGCCGCAAACCATGTCGATCGGCACCGTCCACTACATGGCTCCCGAGATCAGCACGGGCAACTATAATCGTCAAATTGATATTTATGCCCTCGGCGTTATCCTCTATGAAATGGTGACTGGTCGAGTTCCGTTCGATGGAGAAAGCGCCGGTGAAATTCTGATGAAGCATTTGACCAGCGCTCCGGACCTTAGCCGAGTGCCCAAGGAGTGGGTCGCGATCATCGCCCGGGCACTCTCGAAGAACCCGTCACAACGTTACATCAGCATGGCCGAAATGATCCGCGACGTCGAAGCAGTGGGTCCTACTGGCAGTCCGACTCCGCCCCCTGTTCCGCCGCTGCCCCTTCCGCGACCGCAGCGCTCTGTGCCGCTTCCTCCGTCTGTTTTGCCCGCTTCGGTACGTGACGCTCTGCCGGCCATCAGCACCCGTCAACAAATTCTTGAACTGTGTTGGTCGATGGCAGTCACTGTCGCCTTTGCTGGCTTAGCCACGGCGCTATGGGCGGCCTTGCGTCCGGAAACCTACCGCGATCAAGACTGGACGCAACTTTCGACCCTGTTCTTCCTCACTATCGGTGCAGCCTGGAGTATCTTGATTCCCGCCAAGTTCTGGACCGATCGGCGCGGCGATGGTTGGACCCGGCGAATGGTCATGCTGTGCCTGGGCGGCTTGGTCGGCCTGCTGGCCTGCTGGCTTGATGGCTGGGCACTAGGGGCCTCGCAACAGATCACCGTCGCTCATGGCGATATGGTCTTCCGCCTGTTCCCGCACGATGTCGCGACCGAGGCCAGCTACATCTGTTACTATGCTCTGGCCTTTTTCGTGCTACGCTGGTGGCGCATGACCGCTCGTCGACGCACGCATCGCTTTAGCTTCGCGCCGATTCTCGGAGCTGGGTTCTGGGCTGCGGTGCTGTTGTTGCTCATCAAGCCGCCGCATCAGCCCTGGCCTGGTCTAGCCGCCCTGGTGCTCGTCATGGCAGCGGCTATCGTCCAACTCGTCAGCCCCTGGGAGACGGCTCCAGCCACGGTTCAGCAACGTCGAGTTCGTTTGCGTTATGCTTGACACCGTTCACGGGAGGATTCATCCATGTTCTTAAACAAATGGCTGGCTCTCGTGATCGTGGCCAGTCTCGCGATTGTCTCCCCTTCCCTTGGAGTTGAGTCTCCCAAGCGCAAAGGGAAAGCAGCGAGATCTCCTGCCGTACCGATCCAGGTCAAGCAGATCAACGAGTTTGTCGAAGGTTACGGTCTCACTCCCGACAAAGCCCGTGAACGCGCCATCGAAAGCGCCCGCGAACGAGTCGAGGAGTTGCTAACTCAACATCTGCTTGGGACCGGTTGGAACCCTTCGGAATACCTGCTCGATCCCGAATTGCTTGTCCGCAAGGAGGTGATTCGCGAAGAGGGGCCGCCCACTCCAACTCAGTTTCAGGAAGAAAAACTCTTTGTCTCTCGTTTTAGTGTCCAATTAACGCAAAATTATCTGGAGACGATCCAATCTGTAGCTCGACGTGAGAAGATCGAGCATAGACATGCTATCCTGGCACGGGTGCTAGGTGGTATAGTAGCAGTAGTGCTTGTCACCGCTGGTTATCTTCGACTGGAGGAGTCCACACGTGGTTACGCGACTAAGTTACTCCGCCTTACAGCCATAGTTGTTCTCGCTCTGGTCGGTGCTGGTCTGTGGTTAATCCGCTGAGTTGTTCCAGGTATGAATTATGGCGTCTGACAGCGACCGTCTGCTCATTCAGCAAATCCGTCAGGGCGATTCGACCGCTTGGCAAACCCTGATTGGTCGCTATGAGGGTCGTTTGCTCGCTTATGTTCAGCGCCGGCTTCGTGATCGCTCGACCAGCGAGGATGTCGTACAGGAAACCTTCGTTGGCTTTCTGAACAGTCTACCCAACTTTGACGAACGCCGCGAACTGCAAACCTATCTATTCACGATCGCGTCGTACAAACTGACTGATCATTTGCGGAAGATTGGGCGACATCCGTTGCGAGCTTTGCCCGAGGGAACAGAAGACTTGCTGGACCAACAATTCGACAGCGGACCAACCGCATCAAGTCGGGTTCGCTCGGATGAACGAGAGGAACTCGAACGAGTTGCTCTGACTCGTTGCTTGGGACAGATTCTACGGACCTGGCAGGAAAAGCGGGATTATGTCCGACTGAAGGTCCTGGAACTACTTTGGGTCAAAGGCATGGCAAACCGAGACGTGGCCGCTCAGTTGGGGATTACCGAGCAACAGGTGGCTAACTACCGCTTCGCGGCGGTAAAGAAACTGTCGGAGTTGATCCGCGCCGCCGGCCTCTCCGCCGACGTCTTTCCCGAGTTGCAAGAGACTCGCGATCCGTGACTGTGATCGGTTGGAAGATCGGTGCAATTCAAGGATTGAGATGCTGATATAACCAGGCTCGGGCATAGGCCCACATGCGGCTCGCTTGCCGCTCCGAGATCGCCAAGGCGTTTGCCACCTCACGCATGGTCATCCCGCCATAGAAACGAAGTTTGACCAATTCGACTACTCGGGGATCCTGCTTCGCCAACTGCTCCAGCGCGTCATCGATCCCCAACAGATGATCCGCCTCGTCATAGGGAAGCTGATCTAAATCGACGGGCACGCGAGTTTGTTTGCCTCCGTGCTTGACTCGCTTTCGTCTCCTTGCCCGTTCGATCAGGATACGGCGCATGGCCTCGGCAGCTGCCATGAAGAAATGAGTTTTCCCCTCCCAAGTATAATCCGGATCTGCCGCAATCACTCTCAGATAAACTTCGTGTACCAACGCTGTTGGCTCCAATGATTGTTCGGCATGCTCCTCAGCCAATCGTATCGCCGCTAGTTGTCGCAGTTCATCGTACACCAAGAGAAACAACTGGCTGGCCGCTTGTTGATCTCCGGCATCAATGGCTCTGAGGATCCGACTGAGGTCTCTCATGGGATGGCTTCCCTGGCCAACCATTTTAGGAAAAAATCGATCGCTTATTTATTCCATTCGTTGGATAGTCGATCGAGCAAAAGATCCACCGGCTCGGACCAGAACCAATCTGTTCCAGGGCCACCGGTCATCCGATCGCCGAACACGGTGAGAGCATTCAGTGCGACACCGTTTATTCCCGCGCGAATGGCGTTGATGCGTTACAGATAGGTGGCCCCTCGATTCCACTCATTGAGTACAATCTCCAGCGCATCCCAGGAGGCATCGTGTATGGTGGTTCCGCCGATGAGGAGGTCGTCCCCGCCGCCGCCGTTGAGCGAGTCCGCCCCCAGGCCGCCAATGAGTAGGTCACGACTACGACCGCCAAATAGCGTATCATTGCCCGGTCCGCCCATCAGAATCGAGGGGCCTGCTCCGGCACGCAGCACATCGTTGCCTGCCCCACCAGAAAGATAGGTGCGCCCTGAGAAGGCCTGGGCGTTGATATTGTTGTTGCTGGGCCCGCCTATTAGGCGCGCGCTCTGAATGCGGATCAATCGATCGGTTCCCAAGCCCGTCAACCGAGCATTGGTCAGCACGAAGTTCACGTTGCTGGTTTCCACCAACCAGTTGAACCCTCGTCCCCCGCGGATGTCATCGTTGCCGCGCCCGCCGGTGAGAAACGTCGTCCCGGTGAAGTTGGTCGCGTTGAGCAGATTATTGCCCGCTCCTCCGACCAGGGTGCCCTGTTCGATGCTCGAAAGCAGAATCTGGCCGCCGATCGAACTTCGGACCAGAGCGTTATTCAAGGTCCAGTTGACGTTGCCAACGACATGCACCATGTCGATCCCGCCGGCCCCCTGGAACGAGTAGCTCCCTCGTCCGGGCAACAGTAGCGATGGCCCGTTGTGCAGCAAAGTATCGCGACCGGGGCCGCCCAACACCGTGACCGTGGTCAGTTCCGATGCGAGCCAACCACCATTCACAACGAGCAAATTGACTGCAGTCAGTACATCGTTCCAACCTAGATCGACGACCAAATTGCTTACCTTTGTGAAGTGCGACGGGACCAGATCTGAGCCGGTAATGACGTTGCTACCAGGAATCGTCGACGGATTGACGGTGAGCAGGTCGTCACCTCCGGAAGTGCGAATCGTCTAATGCCGCACTTGGTCAATCTCTTGAACTTCCATTCCTGTGAATTGGAAATGTCTCGCGTTGACCGTGAAATTCATCACCGTTCCGGCTTGCATTACAAGTTGCGTGTCGGCATGTCCTAGGACAACGAGACGATCCCCCGGTCCTGAACCGGCATCGAAGCGGAATCCACCGAGGAAGCCAAACTCCCCGCCCGAAGCGAAATTCAACGTCACGAGGGCGGGTAGATCATCACTACCCTCGATGACCAGCGGAGTCGGATCGTCGAGCCTGCGAGTCAACAGGATTTGTCCACTTTGCGTGTCGATTAGTTCGATATTCTCATCCACTCTTCGTAGCCCCACGTTCGAGGAAAGCACAAAGACCGTGGCATCGGCTGTGGTCGGTGGTTGTTCACTGTTATTCGCACCATCAATGGCGATGCTATAGAAGGAGTAATTGCGGAGAATTTCTTCCTTGAATGGTTTCTGTCCTGCCGACTGGGCTGTGTGCCAAAGAGCATAGTCGCCGCCATCGATCGAGACATAGATCTGAAAGGTCGTGATCCTGGTGCCTACATCGCTGCCGTGCCAAGAAACGGTGAAGTTGGGATTCATCGTCACAGATGCGTTCACGGTGACCGAGCTAATCGGAGAGGTGCTGTCAACAGTTGTTGTCTGTGCTGGCGCAGGCACTGTTTGCCAATTGCCCGCCCGGTCGATGGCGAGGACGATGAAACTATACGTTTTGCCCTCTGTCCCCTGATAGATCGCTGAGGTCGATTCGGTCTCTTCTAGCCACGCAGTGAAGTCACCACCCTCAATCGAGACCAACACCGTATACCGAGCCAGGCCTGCCCCTTGATCTTCACCGGTCCACTGGACCACAAAAGAGGGTTCTGTCACGAAGCTGGGTAAAGGCAATATCCGACTAGTCGGAGGGGTAACGTCCACTAGGGTAGACACTGCTTCCTCTGGCGTGGTTTGCGAGTTTCCGGCCCGATCCTGGGCAAGCGAATAGAAGCGATAGGACACTCCATCGACGCCTTCAAAGATCGCGGAAGTAGCTGTTGTATGCTGTAGCCACGGTTCAAACGGTTGACCATTTGCCGAGACATAGATCGAATAGTTAGCAATTCCCGAGCCGCCGTCCTCGCCCGACCAAGCCACATGGATTGTTTCGGTCGAGAAGTTGGGCAAGGAGTGTACTCGACTTGTCGGAGCGCTGGTATCCACCTGCACCGTCTGTACCGCTTCGGGCTGCGTCTGCTCGTTACCGGCTTGATCCTTCGCAAGTGAGTAAAACCGATAAACACGTCCATCGATGCCTGGATAGATCGCTGAGGTTGCCGTGGTGTTGGTAAGCCAGATTTGATAGTCGCCGCCGTCCATGGAGACGAACACCGAGTAACTGGCCACTCCCGAAACAGAATCCTCACCGGTCCAGCTCACGGTGAAGTTCGTTGTGGTCTGATATACGGGCAACAAGGAGACGCGACTCGTCGGTGCGATTGTATCCACCAAAGTAGTTGCAATCGATTCTGGTTGCCCCTGGACGTTTCCAGCTTGATCCTTCGCTAGAGTGTAGAACCGATAGCTCTTGCCCTCTTCACCTGGATAGATCGCCGAGGTCGTTGTCGTGTTGGTTAACCAAGGCACGAATGCTCCGCCGTTCACCGAGACATAGACCGTGTAACTAGCAATGCCGGAATCGGTATCCTCACCCGTCCAAGAAATAGCGATATTCGCGGTCGAGTAAGTCGTCAAAGATGGAACTCGGCTTGTCGGTGCAACTGTGTCGACTTGAATCACCGCTGGTGCCTCGGGCCCGAGCTGTACATTGCCGGCTTGATCCTTGGCCAAGGTATAGAAGCGGTAGATGTTTCCATGAACCCCTTCAAAGGTCGCTGAAGTCGCTGAGGTGTCTGCCAACCACACCGAGTAGGCTCCTCCATTCACCGAAACATACACCGTATAACTGGCAATGCCCGATCCACCGTCCTCCCCCGTCCAGCTGACCGGGAAACTCGTCGTGTTGATCGCGGCTGGCAATGCAGTCACGCGACTAGTCGGTGAAGAAATATCCACCAGAACCGTCTGCCCAGCCTGGAACTGCTGCTGCACATTGCCCGCGTTGTCCGTGGCAACTACCACGAAGGTGTAGTGATTTCCATCCGAGCCAACAAACGGAGCAGATGTCAGAGTCGTGGGTAACAACCACATTTCGTAGGGGCCATCGTTCGTCGAGACATACACGGTGTAGTCACGAATACCCGAACCGTTCTCAGCCGTTTCACCAGACCAAGAGACGACGAACTCTTCACTAGAGACGACTTCATCCACGGTTTCGATCGAGCTGGTCAAGCCTTCGCCAGAATCGAGGGTGTTGAAGTGCGTGTTGGTGTTGAGCGGCGGTTCCTGATCGAACACAATGGTCGCCATCGCATTCACCACGGTTCCGGTGGGGGCGTCTTCGCGCGGCCGGACTGAATAGCGCACGAATCCCACGCCAATTCCAGTTCCATCATCTGGGGGCAACAGTCCGATCGTCGGATTGTTTGGTGTGTCTTCGGTATCCTTGTCGATGGTGAAGAACGTCCAGGCGATCAGTCCCGTGACTTGATTCACGCGAACGGTATAGATCACTTCATAATCCGGTTGCCCTGCGAGAGGAATGGACGCGGTCATGAAGGAAGAATTCGTCGATACGGAAAAGGCCATATCCGAGAAGCCATAGTCGCCGACCCGGAATGTGGACCAGTCGAGCCAAGGATCAAGATACAAGGTGATGGTGATGGTCTGTGCCGGAGCTTGTGCGTTGGGATCATTCGCGAACTCGATGAGGTAATCGAGTTTCTGATTGACCGGAACCACTTGATTCGCGCCATTTCCCTTGGTACCGGAAATCTTGTTCGGATCAATCGCCGCTACTTGAACCACTACCGCACTGGTGATCACGATCGACTCGGGATGCGACGCACACCGAGGATTGTTCGCGTCTGGCAGTTCGTCTGGCCCCGCCTCGTAATCGGGTCGCAGGATGTTACACTCGCCTCCCAAAATGCGGTGGGTCAGCCAGCGGATTCCGAGCGTGTGCTGAAAAATGGATTATTCAGATCGCCTAATGGCAAATTTTGATAAGCCTGGGTAATGACTCGCTGTGTGTCCAAAATCGACGCAGTCTGATAGGCAATCGATCGAGCAAAGTATTTCTCAAAGCGAGGCGGCAAATAACCAGCTAGGGCACTACTGGGATTCAACACGATCGCCTGGCCAAGACCGCCAGCGATGCGAGCAGCGCGTTCACCGACGTAGTTGCCTAGTCCTTCGCCGATGACTGTAGTTGTGCTGCCCAAGATCAGGCCATCGCACATCAGGTGAAGTAAAAGATCGCCTAACTGAGAACCCGCCTGTTCGAGCTGCATCGCCGACGTCCAGGGAACTTGGACTCCATCGAACAACGGACCGACGGCAGCGCCTTCCCAGGTTACGATCACCACGTTCACTTGACGATTCGGGAAACATTCCGTGGCATGAGCAATCGCCTCGGCCAGGGCCGCAAAGTCTTCGCGATAGCCTTTCCACCCCGGAATCAGCACCACTGTCGGATAGGCAACGTCAAGCGGTTTGGGAATCCCTGCAGCATCCACATTGCCGTTGAACAGTTTGATCTGTCCGAGTGAAGCGAACTCCGGATAGCTAGGCGTACTCGGCGCGGCATGGGTCGTACCGTAGATGCCGACTGCGTACTGGAGCAACCCGTTGAAGTTGTAAAGACTGTTGGCAAAGGCCGGATCACTGTTGAGCGTCGATCCCATGACGAGTTGAACCGTCTGTTCACCCAGTGAATGGATGACTTCGCCCCAGGTTGAACCAAGGATCGGTGCCGCCTGTCGTACCATCGCTTCCCACTGACTCGGCGCAGTATGCAAGGGCACATTTTGGGTCACCACGGCATCCCAGTCGAACAACTGATTAGGTCCATTGATTAACTCCAGTGTAAACGAACTGGCCAATGTCGCTCCTTCCTCCTCGGGCCGGAACGACACTGTCACGCTACCCTTGAACCCAGGAGGCAACGCACCATACGGACCATAAGGATTGTGCCCAACCAGTTTCAGTACGCGATGCGTGTAACCTGTCTGTCCAGGAACCTGAAATAGTGCATTCTGGCCTTTGAGGATCAATAATGGTGCAGGTAAATCTGTGTTACCCGGATTGGAGTAAGTCACTGTCAGAGTGCCGGGACGGCCCACGAAGATCGCATCGGGATGCCAGTAGATTGACGTGAATGCTGTTCGGCTTCGCAGCCTCGACCGTCACGGCTGAGGCCAGTTCCGCGCTAGCGCCATTCGAGCGAATAGCCCAGGCGTCGTAGCTCATTAGTGGTTGACCTGTCAAATCAAAAGTTGCGAACGCCGTGGCCGAATCGCGGAGTAGAATCCGGGTGGCATCGAGAACGGTGCCATCGGGACGTCGCAAATGAAATACCGTGCCATTGTCGAAACGAGCGCCATTGAACTGAATCGTGACTGGTCCCGCACCTGCTTGGCCTGGCGAAACCGACCGAATGGAGAACGGCACCAGATTCGCTTCGATTGTGACCTGTTGCCCGGCAATTGCAACCTGATCCGCATAGATCTGAATGTAGTAGTACCCTTCCCGTGTGGTCGGCACGACGATTTCCTGATTTGCCTGGAACGGCGCGGAGTAGCGGTATTCGTAGTCGCCGCGCGTTGGCATCGTGCCAAAGCTGACGTACAGTTCGTTGTCCGCGCTTGGCGTGTTGCTGGTCAGGGTCACTCGCAACGTCTCCCCCGCGGGCACGGCAACCTTGTAGAAGGCAGATCGCCCCTGAGCCAGTTGTGCTGTTTTTGCTTCATCAAGCAGAAGCGTTTGAGCATCGATCGAGATTCGAGTCACCGAGGCGCTGAGGTTGTTCGAGCGAGTCTGTTCTGGCACCGAGTTTTGGACATTGGTTCGCAACACAACGTAGTAAGTACCAGGCGCGATACCTGGAACGGGCGCGGTCAGCGTATCCTCGTAATGGCTTCCGACAGTTAGCGTGCGATTCTGAGCGACTCGACCCAGCAACGGATCGCCGTAGGTCCAAGTTGGCGTTGGCGAGAGATACAACGAATCAATCCATCTTCCGGTCGCGGTGTTGCCACCTTGATTAGTCACCCGATAAGTAAGGGTGATCTCCTGTCCGGCCAGCGCGTTCTCGGGAATCGTGACGACTCCGGCGACCAGGTCAGTCAACGGAGCAAGTTCGATCATCACGGGTCGAGCAGAAATAAAGATATTATTGGTCGTGTTTATCTCCAAAACAAACCGATTCGCATTCGTCCGCACGATCACATAGAACGTGCCCGCGAGACCTGCTTTGAGGGTAAAATCATGATTTGCGTTGTAGCTTCCTCCGTCACTTAAATTCGCGCCACGTGTCACTGAACCAAGCAGCACGTCGGTCTGAGGATCAAAGACGCGATCATAAGAAAGATAAATCGAATCAGTAATGGAGACATTGCCCGTCGGAGTGCCTGTGTTGGTTACGGTCCAAGAAACGGGGACATCCCAGCCGCTGGTGGCCGTTGCTGGGATCGTGACGTTCGACACCGTTAGATCGCGTGCCGGTGGGTCGGGAATCGACGTGGTCACGCTGGTCACGGTCACATTGTTTCCTTCGTTGGACTCGTAGACCAGGTTGGTTCCATCGTTCGATGGTCGGCCTGGAATGGAGATCGGCCGGTCGGTCGCCACGAAGACATAGTAATTGCCCGCAGTCAGACTTGCTGGAAGCGGAAAACTGCCGGTCAAGGTGTAACTCGATCCCGAACTCAGCGGATTCACTCGTGCCGCCGTGCCGAGATAGTAATCGCTTCCCCCACTATTCAGAGTCTCGAACACGCGCCGATTCACATCGGTACGAACGTGGAAGTAGTACAGCCCTGTTCCGTTCTCGTCGAGCGGCAGGTTAGGTGGCAACTGCACGCTGACATCGCGCGAATAACTCGCGTTTACCTCCAACGATCCACTCCGGACAAATTTACCCAGCAAGATCGCGCTGTCATCAAACGTTGCATTCTTGGAAGCGTACACCGCATCGACCCAAGAATTCACCTCCGTCGCTCCAGTGCCCTGGTTCGACACGGTCCAGCGAACGCGGATGGGACGCCCGGTCATATAGTTCTGAGCGATGGGAGCCTGGACCTCGACCACTTCCAGATCGGGCACAGGTCCGAGGATCACGCTGAATCCGGAGCTGCGACGTAGATTATTGGTTCGACTCTCCTCGGGCATGGCGAATGGATGCCGCGCTCCAGTTCCGTTGGGCACGACATAGACGTACCAGGTGCCCTGAGCGTCGCGAGGCAAACGAACGTAGACAGTCTGCTGATACGACTCACCCGGAGCCAGATACGAAGGATTCTCGAAACCGACGACCACCGGCTGGCGTGACAGGATCTCATCGCCTTCCGGGCCAGTCCAGTTAAGTTGTCCTAAATAGCTGTCGCCAATTGTCGGATCCTGCGACAGAATCACCCAGTCGGTCCACTTGGGCACCGAGGTCGGTGCAGGCCCAACGTTCTGCACCGTGTAGGTAATTGGAACCAAAGAGCCGGCTAAGGAATTGTTCGCTGGTGGTGTGACCACGGTCGTGACCAGATCGGGCAACGGCACAGCGAGTACGTCGATCGACTGTGCCGAGACCAGCGTGTTGTTGGCCGTGTTCGGTTCCGCGAAGGCCTGAAAAGCGTTGGTCTTGACCACGAACCAGAGCGTTCCTGCCAGGGGCGGCAACACGATCTCTTGAATTCGTTCGACCGTGACTCCTGCCTCAAGCGAACCGATGAATGTAAAGCTGGCAATCGCGGTTGGGTCGGTCCCCTCGGCGTTCGACGAAACATAGATGCGATCGATCCACGGTCCAGTCGCGGTTTGATTGCCGGAATTCTTCAGTGTCCAGCGAAGTAGCACCTTCTGCCCGGTGAACCCTTCGGTCGGTCCAACAACTTCCGTGACCTCCAGATCTGGTGCGGTTAGTGTAATCGGTACTGCATAGACATTGTTCGAGGTGGACGTTTCTATCTGCTCCGCATCATAATTGGCAACAAACAGGAGAAAATAACTCCCTAAAGTTACATTGCTAGGCAAATTCAACGTCTGATTTTTTGTGTAGCTCGATAGTGGCTGAAGTGGTGTGCTTCCCGCAAACCAACCAGCAATCAGCACGTCTCCTGCTCCCAAAACCGAATCCGTGCTGAGATAGACACCATCTCGCCAGACCTGACTGGTTGCGGCCGTTTCGCTGAGATTCTTGACTTCCCAACTGATGGGAACTGCTCCGCCGAGTTGCCCGACGCTGGGTGCCGACGCCGTTGTCACGGTTAAATCTGGATAATCCAGTTTGAACGAACTGACGAACGCATCGCCGGGGTCTCCATTCACGCCGTTCTGGTTTTGGTCCATCAGATTACCGGCTATGTCCTTCACTGTATTCGCGATGGTTAGCGTGTACTCGCCGGCTTGACTCTGCGAGGCAAAACTGAAGCGATAACTATTTCCACCAAGATGGAACGGAGCATTGACCGGAATCGTGCCGCCTGGGCCAACGAGAGTGATCGTCGCTGCCGTAAAAGTTGCCGCATGGATTGGTTCACTAAACGTGACTGTTAGGTGATTGACACTCTGACTGAGGTTCCCACTCGGCGACATCGACGTGATGCGCGGTCCCGTTGTGTCGATGGTGTAACTGAGGGAAGCCTGCCCTAACTCTCCGGACAGTGGCGAAAAGGCCACAAACGCCGCCGTGTAAGCACCTGCTGGCAATTCCACCGCTGTCAGTGAATAGGTGCCTGATTCTGGTGCGAAGAGACTTGCCGTGTTGGTCCCGCTTCCAGTGAAATCGATGCCGATGGTGCCCGGTTGATTGACCTGCACCCGAAATGTCGGCGTAGTATCGTTGGTGATTCGGTCGGTACTAGACGCACCGGTGTCACTCGCTGCATCGAGACTGAGTGTAACCTGAGTTACCAGATCGACTAACTGGCGATTGACGATTTCGTTCGCACCCGCCAACAGCGGGTTGCCAGCAGTATCGAGAATCGCAGAACCATTTATACCAATTCGGAAGAAATCAGTCGGCAAAGGACTAGATAACGTCAATGTCGCCGTTCGCGTGCTTGCATCGTAGTCAGTCTGCGAGATGAGATGCCCAAAGTTCTCGTCATTTCCATTGTCGAACAGCCCGTCTCCGCCACTACCGATGAGTACATAATTCGCCGGATTCGTCACCGTGGATGCGTTCATTCCACTGGCAGTATCAAAAGTGAAGGTAATTCTCGTCGGCTTGAGCTGGACGTTGTAGATGCTCGGTGCGGTCAGATCGATGATGCCGCCATTGTTAATCACCGTGACACCTGTCGTGACGAAGTTGCTTGCCGAACGCCCAGTGATCAGACCACCCGCGTTATTCGTGACCGAAACCCCGACGAGTTTAATCGTTCCAGTCCCCGCGGCAATCAGCCCCTGATTGATCGACGCCTTACCGCCAAATTCGATGGTATGCCCGGATGAGGCAAGAATGGTTCCCAAATTAACGACGGAATCATTCGTTTGGTTTGATGTGCGTTGCCCTTTTACTGAACCGCTACCACCTCGCATCGTAATCCCGGGGCCAATCGTTAGGACTGAGGTCGATCCGTTGGACGTCGAATAAACAAAATTATTCTGAGATTGTCCTAAGAAGATTGTCCCAGTACCACTCAAGGTTTGTGTATCAAGAAATGTAACTGTGGCCCGATTAGTTGTACTGGTTTGCGATCCAACGAACATTTCTCCATGTAGAGTTAGACCTCCTGTCACTGTCAATTGTCCTGGATTATAATCCACTAGTTGGGTCCCATCGATTGCGACTCCACTGGCGATGGTCACCCCACCTGTTAACTTACCGCCACCATTCGTTAGTCCCAATTTTGCTCCACCACTGCTAGTAATCGTCCCACCCTGGATCGTCCCGCCTTGTAAATGCCACTTACCTCGCGTTGGACTCAGTTCCAACACCTGCCCGACATTATTCAGTGTTCCCTTGATAAACACGAAGCTACCCGTGGCATCGAAGTTACCGAGACTAGCAGCGTTAAACGTACCTCCTAACCGCACTGTTCCATTCTTGAGCGTGACAACGCCTTGATTCACCCAATTGTCACCACCAATTTCGAGATCACCACCGTCTGTGAATTGAATTGCACCTTTAAGCTGAATAGATTCAGTTGCGGATAATGAGCCAGATTCATTGATAGATCCGGCCTCACCCTAAATTGTGATTCCCGAACCGACCGTCAACACTCCATTCGTGGTAGCACGAAAGATTATGGCATTGTTTTTGGATTTTCCAAAGGTAATTAAACCAGTTCCTGAAATGGTTTGGGTCTCGCGGAACGTCACTTGAACTGGATAGGAAGTGGACGTGGGAGATCCGAGCAGCATAGAACCATTCAAAGTCAAGCCGTTCAGAATGGTCAACACCCCGGGGCCGAAATTGTACTGCTGCGACCCATCGATCACTGCTCCGCTTGCCACGGTGATCTGAGATAAAGTCCCCCCATTGCCAGATGGAACCAAACGAGTGCCGCTGGCGAGTGTCGCCTGAGCTAGCGTGCCTCCCTTCATGGTCACTTGTGTGTTCAATTGGCCCTGAACCTCGCTAGTGATCGTGAGAGTGCCCCCGGTCAACAGTAAATTGGTCGATCCGGTGGTGTTAGCTTCAATGAGTACACTGCGAATTGTGTTGGTGCCGGTGTTGTGAGTGACAGTAAGGTTGCTCGCCAAGGCCGGAATGATCACATCGTCATTCGCACCCGGGATACCCTGCGGCGACCAGTTTGTCGCCACTCCCCAATTGCCACCGCTGGAATTCGCCCAGGTAAATACAGCTGGTGCAGCTCGAACTTCGAGTTCCTCCAATTTCAACCGAATCGGCGGACTAGTAGTTCGCTGAGATCCACGGAGTTGATTCATCTGGCGAGTGGAGCGATTCTGCCAGCCGCGATACCCGTTAAACAATGGCATGAGGAGATGTCCCTGTGTGTACGTCGGCATTCGCTGGCCTGCCTGTCGGCAGACAGGACAGAATCCCATCGAATGCAAACGAATGTCGCATCTTAACACAATGCGATTTTCCCGTTCGATTTCTGCCACAGTTTTTTGATTTTTCTTCTTTTTGAGAATTCCTGCCTAGGCAAGCGTTTGCCCGATTAGGGCTTCAAGGAGTTGAGAAACGCTTCCCAGCGAGAGCGAGGTAGTGAGGTGAACGTGGAATCGTTGAGCAGTTTTTGCCGAGCAGTCGCATCTTGAAAATAACCCGCTTTTCGAGCTATCTCTAACAGCTCCAAACAGCGTTGTTGGTATCGTTCCTGAAGAACCAACTCATTCTCCTCACCAGCAGCATGTGCAGCGACGGCGACTCTACTCGCGGCCTCGATGAGTATCTTGCTGTTTTGTTGGATTTGCTCTGCCAGTTTCAGCTCGATCAGTTCCGCATCCAGAAACTGTTGCAGATGTGATTTTTGATTGTTGTCCTTAATACGTACTAACGAGCTCTTCCAGTCGACCACTGCTCGATGGTGCTGCTTCAGTTGTCCGAAAGCATTGGCTCTATCCCAGTAGGACAGCGCCAGATCTTGTTGCACACGGTGAGGCTGAGGATGAGCCGTGAGGAGTTCTATCGATCGATTGTAACTGGAAATCGAGACTCTAGGATTGCCACCATCCCGCTGGGCATTGCCTAAATTGTGGTAGCTGGCTGCGATTTGGATGCGTCGCTCCGGATCCAGCTCCAGCAACTCGGCGAGACGAATTGCCTCCTGCAACATCTTCTCAGCTTGTGGATATTTTCGCTGTTCGATCCAGATCACCCCAAGATCGTTGTAGGCGTCAACCAGATCGAGCAAGTGCCCAACCTCGGGATGAGTCTCCATCAATGGACGCAACTGTTCGATCACCTGCTGGTATGTCAGTTCGGCTCGTGCCCAGTCCCGTTTCGTGTAGTGGTGATGGGGCGATCTGATTCAGGCATCGTGCCCAATTCTTACGGTAAAGTGGTACCTCGGGGAAGCGCTGGGCCAATTCTTCGTACAACTTTGCAGCCGCTCCATAATGGGAAAGCGCCTTATTAAGGTCGTTTAATAGTTGCTGAAGATCGCCAAGTAGAAACTGTCGATCCGCTACGACACGAAGTGCAGGTTCCGTGTCTTCCTCTACCTGTAGTGAACCTTGGTGGCGATCAATAGCTTGCTGGAGCAACTTTGCCTCGGAGCCGTCGAACGTAACCTTCTTCCGTCCAGTTGCCTCGACTGCGGCATGGGCCAAGAGATACCCTTCCGTGGCTTCTTTTTCTGCCTTTTCCGCTCGATATTGTTGGTTTTTGGCAACTACAATGCCTACAGTTAGTCCGGCGATGCCTAGCACTAGCACGACCACGAATGCCGCGGCTGTCGCCAAGAAACGACGATATTTACGGGCAAACTTTTTCCACAGATACAGTCGAGAAGGTGTCGTTAGCTCAATTGGCTCATCGTTGAGATAGCGTTGAATGTCTCGCGCGAGTTCATAGACGGAGGCATAGCGTTCTCGGGCGTCCCGCTGAAGAGCCTTGAGCGTAATCTGGTCGAGATCGCCTTGTAGTTCGCGTCGCAGTTGAGTTGGTTCGAGTTGTCGCACTTGCGCATACGACTTGGCGTGATCGCCCAATTGCTTGATCCGCTCGCTGGGAGCAGGTGGATCCTCTTCAAGGAGACGTCGAAACGTCTCAAAGATGCTTTTCCGTTTACACCCCTCACGATCCAAGGGAATCGTTCCGGTCAGCATCTCGTATAAGACAACGCCAAGACCGTAAACGTCAGTGCTAGTATCAATTTCGTCCGAAGAGCCTTGTTTCGCCTGTTCGGGACTCATGTACTCCGGCGTTCCTAGAATGGATCCTGCCAACGTGATATTGACCTGTCTTGAGCTTCGCTCAACGATCTCCTTGGCTAGATCGAAATCTATCACCTTGGGAATAAACTTCCCTTCCTGCTCAAGGACCAGCACATTTTCGGGTTTCAGATCTCGATGGACGATTCGCTTCTGATGGGCGTGCTGAACTCCCTGGCGAGGAATAAAAGCAATCGCTGGCGAAGAGGCATCCGCCGCTCATCGCAGAATTTTAAACAAGGGGTGCCTGGCACCAGTTCCATCGCGAAAAAGGGAACGCCTTCGCGTGTCTGTCCGGCCTCATACACTGAGGCTACATTAAGATGCTGCATTCGGGTCAGTGCTTGTTGTTCGATTCGGAATCGATCTAAATGGTGCTTGCTGATCCGATTGAGATTGATGATCTTCAAAGCCACTCGACGATTCAACGGCTGGAGTTGCTCGGCTTCAAACACGATGCCCATGCCCCCCTTGCCAACGCGACGAACCAGGCGAAATTCACCGATCATCGCACCTGGCTTGAGATCGAGTTGGATCGACTCACCATCTGGCACTTCGTCGATGGTGCCGGCAGGGTCGATTGGTGAATCACCATCTGCCGAGAGAGGCAATTGGTAAGCGGCAGGTTGCTTCATGAAGTCACCGGCTGCCTCGTGAGCCTTGAGTATTGCCTCTACTTCATCTCGAAGCTGTGGCTGTAGGGCGCAGACACGATCCAGATAAGCGTTCCGCTCCGCGAGGTCCGTGATCTCATGCGCGATGTAGAAGATCGACCTGGCCGAATCTGGCCCGCTGTCCATGACAAGTCTCACTTGGGTGAGGCATCAATGCCAAGAAAGTTGAAGTTGCTCACATTATATCCTAGTAGCCTCGGTATTGTTGGCGATGCGCGATAAAGCACAGCGGGTGTGCGGAATCGTCTCAGTCAGCAATTTCACAAGAGGTATTTCTGCTGCACACGGGGCCAAAAATAGGGAACCCGCTCGATTCTGGAAACAAATCTTCGTCTGTTGGCACTTAGTTTGCGGCCTGATTTTTCCTGTTTTCCACAAAACAATCATGGAGGAGTATCGCATGTTAGTGGACATGAAACCACGCGAACGCATTCGTTTGGACAACCGAATTACCCTCACAGTGCTGCAAGTGATTGACGACCAGATTATTTTCTCGCTGGAAAGCACTGAAGAAGTAGGGATGGAAGAACAATTTCTTCCCTGGAAAGCCCACTTGGCTAAAGAAGCTTTTCCGTGGAGCCGCCTGGAGCCACCCTCGCTAAGTTAAGTTGCTCTGCCCAACAAGCCACAATCATTCAGAGCAGGTTCTGCACCATCTCACAGCTAAGATGGTGAGAATCTGAACCTCCCTACCCTATACTGAATTTGGGCACTTCAATTATCAGGAAGCGAGGCCATGAACCAAGACCCAGTTGTCAACGATCCCGTCGTGGTTCAACAGCAGATCCCGCCAAAGTACATCGTGGGGATCGGCGCTTCCGCAGGTGGGCTGGAGGCGTTGGAACAGTTGTTCGAGAAAATGCCAACACGCACGGGCTTGGCCTTCGTAGTAGTGCAGCACCTCTCGCCCGACTTCAAAAGCCTAACCAACGTGTTATTGGCCAGAAAAACATCTATGCCTATCCGCTGTGTGGAAAATGGGATGGAGGTCTTCGCGGATGCGATTTATCTGATTCCCCCACGTATGGACATGATTATTTCCAACGGAAAGTTGCTTCTGACCGACAAGGATCCGACTCAGTTGGTGACCATGCCGATCGATCACTTTTTCCGCTCCGTGGCTCAAGAAGCCGGAGATCGTTCGATCGGAATCATTTTATCGGGTACTGGGAGCGATGGTTCTCGCGGCATTCGCGAAATTCATGACGCGGGTGGATTGGTTCTCGTGCAGAAACCCGAGACTGCCAAGTTTGATGGCATGCCCAACAGCGCGGAAAAGACCGGCGTCGTCGATGCGTTTTTAGCTCCCGAAGAGATGCCCGATGCGCTGGTTCGCTACTCACAACGACAAGAGAAAAGCGACATGAAGTCCGGAGCTAAGCCCATGGAGACATCGCGCGATCATGGCATGGAATCGCTGTTTCGAATTCTACGTGATGCTTATGGGATTGATTTTTCACATTATCGACCTGCCACAGTAGAGCGTCGGATCGAACGTCGCCTGCATATGAATGGTGCCATTTCCTTATCCGATTACGCTCATCAATTGGCTGCGGACCCGAACGAGATCAACGCGCTGTATAAGGATCTACTTATTGGCGTAACGAAATTCATGCGCGATGGGGAAGCGTTTAATAAACTCGCTTCCATATTACCGCAGTTAATCGAACAGGCTGCTGAAAAGAAGGAAGAATTTCGGGTCTGGGTGGCTGGTTGTGCCACCGGTGAAGAGGCATATTCTCTAGCCATTCTGATTCACGAAGCCTTGCAAGCTCTCGATCTAGACCTTCCCGTCAAAATTTTTGCCACAGATGTCCATCGCGCCTCATTAGAATTCGCCAGCAACGCAGTCTATTCCGAAACGAGTCTGGCAGAGATGAGTCCCGAACGAATGGCACGCTATTTTGTTCGCAAGGGTGACACTATTCAGGTCTCTCCCACGCTGCGCAAGATGATTGTCTTTGCTCAACATAACCTAATCAAAGATGCCCCGTTCACGAAACTCGACTTAGTGAGTTGCCGAAATCTACTCATCTATTTGAAGCCCAACGCCCAGAAGAAAATCCTTTCTCTGTTTCACTTTGGATTAAAAACCGGAGGCATCCTGTTTCTCGGTCCTAGTGAAAGCGGTGGTGAGCTAGCCGAGGAATTCGATTTGGTCGACAGCCGCTGGAAAATTCTACGCAAACGACGCGACATTCGACTCTCGCCGGAGATTCGCATTACTTCTCCTATGCGAGCCAGTCATATCCGAACGACTGGACCAGCAAATGCATCTGGAATTCTGGAAGGTAATCTCTTCACGGCCTACAACTATCTTCTTAGTCGTTGTATGCCGCCGAGCCTACTAGTGAACGGTAATCGCGAACTAGTACAGTCGTTCGCTGGTGCCAATCGATACTTGTTACACAAAGAAGGTCTGTACTCTTCCGATGTGTTGGACATGGTAGACGCTGATCTGAAAAGTGCATTGACTGGAGCACTGCAACGAGTGCTTACCGATCGAAAAGCGGTAACGTACAAGGCCATTCGCACTGCTGGTCAGGATGGACAGACACTACTGAATGTTAGCGTGGAGCCTGTACCACTAGCGCGCACGGGTGATTGCTACGCACTGATCACTCTGGAAGAAGCTGGGAAATTAACCATTCAAGAGCCAGTACAAAAGCAAGAACTCGATCTTGAACAAGCCTCATATGAACAATTACTCGCTCTAGAAACGGAATTGCGTTTCACGCGAGAAAATCTTCAAGCAACCATCGAAGAATTAGAAACCAGCAATGAAGAATTGCAAGCAACGAATGAAGAATTAGTTGCCGCCAATGAAGAGTTACAAAGCACCAATGAAGAGTTACATTCGGTTAATGAAGAACTCTACACCGTCAATGCTGAGTATCAGAATAAAATCTCGCAATTGACAGAATTGACAACAGACGTCGAAAACCTTCTTGCCAGTACAGAAGTGCATACAGTCTTTCTCGATCGCAATCTGTGCATCCGAAAATTCACACCAAAAATTGCAGAGACGTTTAACTTTCTTTCACAAGACATTGGCCGAAGAATAGACAGCTTCACACACAACATCGATCATCCCACCTTGCTACAGGATCTAGAATTGGTGCTTCGCACAGCGAAAATGGAGGAAAAACAAGTTCGCGATCATCGAGGCAACTGGTATCTATTGCGAATCCTACCCTACCGTATTGGCATCAGTGTGGAAGGCGTGGTACTGACTCTCATTGATATAGGAACACTGAAACGATTGGAAGCCGACGCAAGGCGAAAGGATCAGCAACTAGAGGGTATTTTGGAGAATTCGCCAAATCCAATCTCCATCACGAACACCGATGGTCGATATATCGTCTCTGATACCTCGTTCCGCGAAGTGGCTGGTTGCGATCCGATTGGCAAAACAGTTTGGGAGATCTTCCCAGCCGAGACTGCCAAAGTTCTCTCTGCCCAATCCGAGCGAGTAATCGCCGAGGGCAAAAGTGTGCAATCGGAAATCGAGATCGTTCACGGAGACAGATTACACAACTATCTCGCCATACTGTTCCCACTTCGCGATGAGCAAGGCCGAGTCAATGGTGTCGGTAACATCATGACTGATGTCACGCTGCTCAAAGTTGCCGAGAGCCGCGCTCTTGAGGCAGTCACTCAACGCGATCGATTCCTGGCGATGCTGTCGCATGAATTGCGCAACCCATTGGCCGCTATCGTAAACTGCACCAGCGCCGCGGAACGCGCCGAGATAGCTAGTTCCTCAGAGTGGCTCTCGGTTATTGATCGTCGAGCTCGCCATATGGCACGTTTACTCGATGACCTACTCGATGTAGCTCGACTGACACAAAACAAAATTGAGATCCGCAAACGTGTCTTTGATCTTGCTTCAATCGTTAGCGATGTTATTGAGGAAGTGCAGTCCTGGGTGCAAAATCGAAACATTCATTTGACCGTGACTCAACCGAATAGCCCACTGCTTGTAGAGGGCGATCCAGCTCGATTGCAGCAAATCCAGGTCAATCTATTACGAAATGCCGCGAAGTATACTCCCGAAGGAGGAAGAATTTGGTTTACCATGCAGCGTGAAGAAGGAATGGCTGTGATTCGTGTTCGCGACGATGGGGTTGGTATTCCCTCTGAAATGCTCGACCGTATCTTCGATCTTTTTGTTCAGGTAGATTATCCACCCAAGCATGGTGAAGGCGGAATTGGAGTTGGTCTCACTATGGTCAAGTCGATCGTCGAATTACACGGCGGAACAGTGAAGGCGTTCAGTGATGGCATCAATCAGGGCAGTGAGTTTATTGTTCGCTTGCCGCTAGCCAAGAGCCAACCCCTCGAACCTGCTCCCACTCAATCAACCAGCTCTAGAAAGCTATTTAAGTTGGCTTCTCACATAGTGGGTAAAGAAGTGCTGGTTGTGGAAGATGATTTAGACATTCGCCAGCCCTTGCAAAACATACTCGAATTCGATGGCCTGCGCGTGCGAACCGCTGAGAACGGTGAGACCGCCCTTTCGTCGTTTCAGGAAAGGTTGCCCGACCTCGCTCTCATTGATCTGGGTTTACCAGGCATAAGCGGATACGAACTGGCGCGCGCGATTCGTCAACTCCCTGGTTCAGATCGGGTGCGACTCATTGCTCTCACTGGTTACGGGCAAGCTTCCGACCGACAGGCTACTCGCGAGGCCGGCTTTGACGCCCACTTGACCAAGCCATTAAAACCAGCGGATCTCTATCAAACTATTGCTAATCTGTTTCCCTTCGGGGATTCGCCTTGATCCTTTACTATCGAGCAAATGATTCTACTCTTGTGGTTTTATGATTATTGCCGCGTCATCTTATCTACTTTGTAATCTCAGATAATCTATCGAGTCAGTGTATGTACCATACCGCCAATAAATGTGAGTAGTTAATTCTTACCGGAGATTGTTTCCATTCCTCGGCGAATTAACTCACTAAGATGGCAGGAATGCAATGGTTTATGGAACCAGGCATCTACTCCACCATTTCCAATAGAAATGCCTAGCTCAGTTGGGGTTGAACCACTCACCGCAAACACTTTGATCTTCGACCACCGAGGATCATTTCGTAGCTTGCCCAGCATCTGCGGACCGCTGAGCTGCGGCAATCCCATGTCTAGCAGCACGAAATCCGGTGGCTCATGTGAAGAAAGATACTCCAATGCTTCTTGTCCATCCGAGACAGTGTCGCATTCACAGCCACTCAGATTTAGCAACCCCGCGAGCAGTTCTCGTTCATTGACATCATCTTCCACGAGCAGCGAGCGACAACGACGTGTTGGCGTACTGCTTTGCTTCTCTTTCGTTACTGGATCGTTCTGCAAGCAGGTTTCCTCGATCGACTCGAACGCCGAAAAAACACGCTCGAGGACGGCGTCAGCCTCACTGAGTTGACCGGAACGCCAGAGCTGATGAAACGTGTGCAGATGAAGAGCCATCTTGTTCAGCTGATTACGGAGGGCGTGAGTGCGAGTGTCGGGTTTGTTCAGCAACAAGTGGGCCTGAGTTGTATCCACTAGTTCGGCACGCACCACCAATACATCGCGCGGAGCATCGATGCCAATACGAACCGAGTTGCTGTTCTGCCCCAAGATACGAACACGAATGTTCTGAGCTGGGAAATGGATTTCTTCGTGAATTCGGCGTGAAAGCACTAACATGATTGGGTCTCCATCCCCAAACAGTAATTGAGATACTTTCAAAATCCCCGAAATTATCAGGTATCTTGAAGGTAGAAAAAGGCGAATGAGAAATTGCTTTCTCTGAGGGTCATCTTACAGCTGATCCGCGTTTTCGCAAGAGGGGGAATTAGAAATTCCCAAGCGATTGCTGTCCCGCGAACCTCGAACTTTCGCTCGTTGTCTAGTTAATTAATTAGTGAAAAAGTTATTCACTTGAACGATCTCTTAAGGAAGCCAGGTGACTATCGGCTTGTCACACCAGCGTGCTAAGCTGGCCGAGCCAGGCTCGGGGTAGGTTCAACTCCCACGGTTTCCGCTGACCGGTAGTGACGGAGAGTGGCTACTCCACCTCGTCTCGAAAGCGAGCAGTCCGTTAGGAGTTGTGGGTTCGACTCCCACCGCTACCACTAAACCAGCCTCGGTCTGCGATCGAGCAACTGGCGATTCTCCAGATTTTCTAGCCTTCCCCATCGGTTGCCCGTCTCGCCTTGGCCAACGGCGTGCGTAGGATAACATTAGGCAGAGCGATACGGACCAGGGAGTGTCCGTCGTGAGGCTGCTTCTCTCCCTTCCGAGCCATCAGGAGACGTCATGTCCGCCACGGCCACGGTTGTTCCTTCAACGAACGGCAAACCGCACGATTCCTTCACCATGTACGACAGTTCGCCCACGTTTCAAATGGCCCGTCGACAGCTTCACTCAGTGGGTGAAGTCCTCAATGTCGATGAAGGCATTCTCGATCGACTCAGTGTGCCCAAACGGGCGATGGTCGTATCCGTGCCGGTCCGCATGGACAACGGTGAAATCGAGGTATTCTCCGGCTATCGCGTGCAACACAGCTTGACCAGTGGTCCTTCTAAAGGCGGACTTCGCTATCATCCGGACGTTGACCTAGGCGAGGTCGCGGCCCTGGCGATGTGGATGTCGTGGAAGTGCGGCATCATGAACCTACCGTTCGGTGGAGCCAAGGGCGGAATCAGCTGTGATCCGTCGCAACTCTCCTTCGGCGAGAAAGAACGCTTGACCCGCCGCTTTACCGAGGAGGTTCTGGCCATCATCGGGCCGCGCCAGGACGTCATGGCTCCTGACATGGGCACGGACGAACAGACGATGGCCTGGATCTATGACACCTACAGCATGAAAGTCGGCTACGCCTGTCCAGAGATTGTTACTGGCAAACCAGTCGAATTGGGGGGCTGCATCGGTCGTCGCGAAGCCACGGGTCGCGGCGTCACCTACTGCATCCTCGAAGCGATGAAGGTGCTCGACTATCAGCCTGAAGAATCGACCGCTGTGGTTCAGGGGTTCGGCAACGTCGGCAGTGTCGCCTGTCAGGAATTGGCCCAACGTGGCGTGAAGATTATCGCCATTGGAGATCGGTTTGGGGCGATTCGCAATGATCGAGGGATTAACATTCCTGCCTTGCTCGCTCACGTCGCCAAGGGGAAGCTCCTCCATGAATTCCCCGAAGCAGAACCGATCGACTCGTCGGAATTGCTGACCATCCCTTGCACCGTGCTGTTGCCCGCCGCTCTGGAACGAGTGATCCACGGCGGCAATGCCAACAAACTTCGCTGCCGGATTCTCGCTGAAGGAGCCAATGGACCGACGACGGTCGAAGCCGACGAGATTCTACAGCGAAGCGACATCTTTATTATCCCCGATGTGTTGTGCAACGCTGGCGGAGTCACGGTTTCCTACTTCGAGTGGGTCCAGGACATTCAACAGCTCATGTGGAGCGAGGACATGGTCAATCAGAAACTCTCGGAACTGATGCTCCGAGCGTTTCATCGAGTACTCGATCTGGCGCGGCAACGACGCTTGACCATGCGTACCGCGGCGTTGAGTCTCGGCGTCCTCAAGGTCGCACGCGAAAAAGAACGTCGCGGGCTGTATCCCTGAGCTGCCTATCATGCCTGATGGTGAGAGTAACCCTTCATCTCGCGAGGAACCGTTATGGAACAGGCCACCCTGGGCGGCGGTTGTTTCTGGTGTTTGGAGGCGGCGTTCGAGCAACTCCGCGGCGTGGAGAAAGTTGAGTCGGGGTATTGCGGTGGATCCGTCGAGCAACCGACCTACAAAGCCGTCTGCACCGGCAAGACAGGCCACGCCGAGGTTGTACAAATCACCTTCGATCCCAACGTCATCAGTTATCGGCAACTGTTGGAGGTATTTTTCTCCATTCACGATCCGACAACACTTAATCGTCAAGGAGCCGACATTGGTACACAGTATCGCTCGGTGATCTTCTTCCATTCGCCGCAGCAGGAACAACTCGCGCGGGAACTCATCGCCGAGTTGACCCGCGCTGCGGTCTGGCCCTCTCCGATTGTCACCGAGGTGGTTCCTTTCGACCGCTTCTGGAAAGCCGAGGAATACCACCAAGGCTACTTCCGCAACAACCCCTACCAGGGCTACTGTCAGGCTGTGGTCGCTCCCAAGGTATTAAAAACCCAGCAAAAGTTCGCCCACTTGCTGCGAAGCTGAAAGGCAAGGCTTACAGCAAGGACCGCACCGCCTGAATGATGTGCTCGGCGCTGATGCCAGCAGCGTCGAGCAACTCCGCAGGCGTGCCTGATCCCGGCATAGCGCGGACGGCGAGTTTGACCACACGCGGCAACGGTACTTGGGTTCCCGTAAAGGCCTCCAGGACGGCATCGCCCAATCCGCCTTCGGGCCAGTGATCCTCGACCACGACGATCCGACCGCCGGTCGCCTGGGACGCTTGGTGCAGCGCCTCGCGATCGATCGGCTTGACCGAGTAAGCGTCGATCACTCGAATCTCGATTCCTTCACCTTGCAAGCTGAAGTGTGCTTTCAACGCCTCGTGCAGGGTAATGCCAGCAGCAACGACGGCAACGCGATCATTGTTCGACGACTTCAGCACCTTGCACTTGCCAATAGGAAACGGCTCACCGGGCGAGTACAGAACCGGCGTCTTTTCGCGAGTCGTTCGCAGAAATGAAATCCCCTTCAACTCGACCATCTGGGCCACGAGTTGGGCCGTCTGGTTAGCGTCGCAGGGATACAGCACGGTGCTGCCGTAAACCGCACGCATCATCGCCAGATCTTCCAGGGCCATCTGCGAGGGACCGTCCTCACCGATCGAGACCCCGGCATGCGAGCCGGAAAGATGGATCGTCGCGTTGGAAATGGCCGCCATGCGGATTTGGTCGTAGGCTCGGGTGAGAAAAGCGGCAAAAGTCGAGGCGAAGACGCGCTTGCCCAGCACTGCCATTCCCACCGCCGTCGCGATCATCTGTTGCTCGGCAATGAACATCTCGAAAAACCGCTCGGGATGAGCCTTCTTGAACTCCTCGGCATGGGTAGAATTCGACACTTCCGCATCGACAGCGACCACGTCCGAACGGGCATGGCCCAGCGCTGCCAGCGCGTCGCCATAAGCCTTGCGAACCGCTTCGCGAGAGCCGACCAGATATTCCGGCAATTTCAGCTCTTTAATAGTTGGAATAGGTCCTTGTCGCGGCTCAGGGCGAAGAGTGTTAATCAAAACTTGTCGTTCCCCGCCCAGTTCGGCGATGGCCTGGGCGGCCTGCTCGGCGCTGAGGGCCTTGCCATGCCAGCCCTCCTTGTTGGCGGTCAGACTAACGCCGTGACCCTTTTCTGTGCGGGCGATCAGACAAGTGGGTTGATCCTTACGAGCCAGTGCTTCGGCATAAGCAGCGTCGATGGCCGAGAGATCGTGTCCGTCCAGCTCGATGGTGTGCCAACCAAAGGCCCGAAGCCGAGCCGCGTAGGCCGCTCCATTCCAGCCCAGCGAGGTTTCGCCGCGTTGTCCCAGTCGGTTCATGTCGAGAATACCGATCAGGTTATCGAGCTTGTAATAGCCGGCTTTGTCCACCGCCTCCCAGATCGATCCTTCAGACATCTCGCTGTCACCCAGCAGCACCCAAACGCGGTAGGGCAGCCGATCGAGATACTTGCCATTCAGAGCCATGCCCACGCCGATGCCCAATCCTTGGCCGAGCGACCCAGTGGCCACATCGACCAGGGGTAAGGTATGCGGATTTGGATGCCCCTCCAGGCGGCTGCCCAGCTTCCGCAGCGACAGCAACTCCAGATCGGTGATGGCACCGGCGGCTTTGTACATGGCATACAGCACGGGGCAGGCGTGCCCCTTGGAAAAGACCAAGCGATCGTTGTTGGGTAAGCGCGGATTGGTCCAATCGAAGCGCAGATACTTAGCCAGCAAGACCGCCATCAGATCCGCCGCCGACATCCCCGAGGTCGGATGCCCGCTTCCTGCCGCCGTGGTGCAGCGGATACTGTCGATTCGCAACTGTGCGGCCAGTTCTTTCCAGTCGTTGAATGTGTTAGCCATCGGAGCCTCGCTCCCAGAGTCGTGTCGTTCCGTGATTCCCTTTAGAAGTTACGCAGTTGGAACGTTCGGACTTGTTCATTCTCCCTTCTCCCCAGCGAGGAGAAGGGACGGGAACGAGGGAGAAACTCCCTCACCTCTCTTCCCGCTCAGGGAGAGGGGAACTCAAGCTCACTAGGTATCAACTCGCAACTCCTACACTTTTTATCGATTAACATATGCCGCATCCTGCTTCGTGTCGTCAGAGGCTGGTGATTTTTGCTCGGCTAGTCGGGCAAAGAGGATTCACTGGATCGTTCATCCGCCCTTAGCCGCGGAGTCGCTGCAGCGCCAGTAGTTCGTCAATCCAGCCATGTACGTCACCAATTAGATCGAACAGTCCCCGTTCGCCCCGCCGATCGACCCATAAGGGCACGCGCTGGATGGTCACATTATCCACCTCTTCAGTGGACCTTAACCGCCAGATTCGCCCGATGCCTTCCACCTCCAACGCGCAGAGTGTGTCTTGCAACTGTCGGAAGTGGTTACTGATGACGTAGCTGGGCACGGTTCGCTCGGCCCGCAGCAGATTCTGACGCTGGCAGGTCGCTTCGTTGAGATCGAAGACAATAGCGCTAATCAGGAAGTGATACCGTCGGGCGAGTTGCAGCAGTGGCTTGCGACTGTCGGCCTGAGTGTTGGTGGCATCAATCACGGTCAACCGCTGCCACCGAAGCCGACGAGCCGTCACCTCATGCAACACTTCGAAGGCGTCACGACTGGCCGCTTGATTGGCCTCGTCATCACAAACCAGCGAGCGGAAATAATCGGACGACAGCACTTCCGTGGGCGAAAAATGGCGGTGAGCAAAAGTCGATTTTCCGCACCCCGATGGGCCAATCAGCAACACCAGTGAAGGATCGGGAATGGTAATCTTCATACGGATCTCCGGGAGAGATCAATTATACCGAGTTACATTTCTGTCGGTGTTAGTCATCGCGCCAATCGGACAGGTTGTACGGTCACAAGGAGCACTGGCATTACGGAGCTACGCCAAATGCCCGGCATTACCGCACTGTCCCGGTCGATGGAAAAGATTGTTCGGAACGGACTCCCTCATACAGCACGGAAGCACAATACACCATGACGCCGATTCTTCTTCTCGCCTTGACGGCGACCGCCCTGGACAGGGACGCTGTACCATGCTCGGCGTCGCTGAAGCGGGTCCAGCATTGCGGCGAGCGACACGCTTCTTACGCGGTCCCCTATGAGCCACAACCTGGCGATTTGCTGCTCTTTCGCTCCAGCAGGATTATTTCCAATGTTTTGTGTCATGCGGTGTTGTGTGGCGGCGCGACGCACTCCGCTATTGTGATTGTCAAGAAGGATGGCACTCTGGGATTGCTGGAGACGCCTTATGTGGGCGCACCTGTGACGATCACGGAAATTGTACCGCGATTGCAAGAATATCGGGGGCGCATCTGGGTACGCCGACACAAGACGCCGTTAACTGCGGAACAATCGTGTAACTTGACCGCCTTTGCCTATGAGCAGGAAGGCAAATCCTACGACTTCGCGGGTCTGATGGTCATGCCGTTCTGCCGACCTATGCAATGTATCTCCAAGAAAACGCACAGTGTTTACGATGTTGATGCGTCGAGTTACTTCTGCTCCTCCTTAGTGATCGCAGCAGCGATGGCGGCCAACCTGCTTGATCCTCTCGAAGTTCGTCCAGTGTGTATCTGTCCAAACGATCTCATGTATGACAAGTTAGTCGATCTCAGTTGTGGCTGGTGGCCTCCGGAGCAGGTGCTGGTCGAGACTTGCCACGGTCGCTGATCCGCAATCCCACAGCATAGGACTGTTCACGAGGAGACGGTGCTTATGTTGGCCCGTCTCCTCGTACCGCTTTATCTCAACTTCCTCTCAAGTAGCTAATCTGGCTTCGATTGTTGATTAGACTCGATTCAGGAATTTGTAGCGATTGTAAGGGCTGCTCCATAAAAACAGGCAAGGCTCGTGGCCGTCTCATCTGCTTCATTCGTTACACCTCTCCGAAAACAATGCACCTGTCCGAAAAACAAAGTACGGCGCTCGCTGAAGGATCGGCGAGTGATGGTACCACGATGGCGAAGCCAGGCCTAACACCGACCGGGAGGGTGTCCTGGGCATGGCAGGGATAGCCGGACCGTGGGGGTCATCCCTGACCATAAAGGAATCATTGCCATGAGAAGTTCGATACGCGGGCTGGCGATTGTGGGAGGAGCTGTTTTGCTCTGCGCGGGAGCTAGCCCAGCTCAAGGCGTACGCTATGTGCAAGCGTATCCGCCGAGCAATTCCCCATCGCCGCAACATCCGATGGTGATCCAGCAAAGCACACAACAACATGCATTCGCTCAGCAGGCTCCGGTAGCGCACCAGCAGTACACGATGCAGCCGGCTCGCCAGGTGTCCCAGCAACCTGTCGCTCAGGCTCCGAGCAATAATGCGGCGCAGCAACCCGAGATGTCCAAGGAAGATCAGCAGATTCAGCAGCTGCTGGCCAAGTTGACCGAACTCAGCAATCGGATCGGACAGGATGCGAACGCGCCGGGGGCATATCGGTTACAACTATCCCAGGCTGAGGTGATGCTACAACTGGCCGCTTACTCCAAGGGTAAGGAGCGAGAGGATTGGCTGAAAGCCTCTGTGGATGCTTACTTTAGTGCTGCCGTTTCGTCGCCGGAGAACGACCAGGCCGCCTACCAGAGCTTGCAGGCTCTGCCCGCTCAGATCAGCCGTTCGTTCCCGGAAAGCAAGGTTGCGACCTACGCCATCTTGCAGGAAATTCAGGCCGACTACATGCGCGTACTGGTGAAAACCACTGACGATCCAGCCAAGGCTCAACTGCATCTACGCGATCGTTTGATTCGCTTCGCTCAGGAATACCCCGACTGCCCAGAGGCCCCCAAAGCGGTGATGGAAGCCGCCGAGATCTGCGAAACGCTTAAGCGGATCGAGGATGCCCGCAAGTGCTATCGCTATGTGGCTGTGCGTTACGCCGGAACGCCGCTGGCTCGCAAGGCCCAGGGAATCGAATGGCGGCTCAGCGAAGGTGCGGCTCAGGTCACGATGGAGTTGCCCTATGTCTACGCGACTTCCGCCCGAGGCGATTCGTTGTACGACATCAAAGACGCTCGTGGCAAGGTCGTGGTCATTTACTTCTGGACCACGCAGTGTCCCGAGGCGCACGGCGACTTCGCTTCACTTAAAGTGTTGACCGATCGCTACCAGTTCAAGGGATTGGAAGTAGTTTACGTCAATCTCGACGATGACCCGCTGGCAGTTCGGGAGTTTCTCGCCGGTAAATTAACTGGCGGAGTTCACCTGCATCAGAAAGGCGGTCTGGACAGCGAAACCGCTCAGCGCTACGGCATTAAATCCCTACCTGAGGCGTTCCTCGTCGGCAAAGACGGTGTGCTGATCAAACATTCGCTCAAGGTCGGCGATCTAGAACGCGAAGTCTCGAAACAGTTGTCCGACCGAAAATAATCGATCCGTTTGAATTTTCGGAACAGGTACGCCGAACATTCCCTCTTCTGTAAGATGGTATGGCTCGGCGTACTTTTATTAGTTTGAAAGATAATATTAGGATCAATAAAGATTCCGTTAGCGAATGTATCACCTCTCAATACCCCATCAGATCTGACCAGGCACATTCCGTAATTATTTCTCAATTAAAACTATTGACTCCAAGTTCAATAGTGCCAGTTCAGTTTGCTATTGTCTCTATCCAACGCTCGCATCTGTGAATTCACCTGATCAGGTCCGGCTGTATCGATTATGCAGATTATATCGATAAACTAGATAAAACAAATAGGCCGGGATACACAATATGAATTGTTTGCACAACTCACACTAATTAGGATGGCTGTGATGGCTTGTGGGCACCGCGCCGCCCTCCTCGCCAGGGTTAGATAGCCAATTTGCGACCTGGTTGGTCTCAATCAAGTTGAGAATGAATGTCTGGGGAGATCCTCTGTATGCGTAGCCACACCATCCGCCCCAAACTCGAACAGTTGGAAGGGCGATGGGTTCCTGCAACTATTCGACTCGTTGCTGGTAACCTTTTTATTAGCCATCAAGCAGGACCGCTGGTCGTTGAATCGACCGCTGTCGCCGGACAGTTCAAGATCACCGACTCCGCTAAGACGGTCATCGTCAATGGAGTTGGTTCGCTCATTTCCATCACTGGAACTAATTTAGCCGACAAGATCACTTTCCAAGCCAACGTTGCTGGAGGAAACAAAGCATTTCCTGGAAATTTGCTCATCAATTCTGGCAATGGTGCGGATCTCATCGATCTCAGTGGCCGAGTCAGCGGCAATGTCACTCTATTGACTGGACTGGGCAATGATACGGTCACATCCACGAGTGAGGACGTGAGCGTAGGCGGTAATTTGACTTGGTCCGATCCAACTGGGGTCAACACCTTCAATCTAAACAGTCTAAATTACACCATTGGTAACAATCTGACGTTGTTTGGTGTTGGCAACTTTAGCATGGGACAAAGCAATATCCTTAAAGTCGGTGGTTTTGCTAGCCTGACCGCGACCCAGACCAGTGCCAATCCTATGAGCGTACTGTTCGATGGGGCTGCGGTTTCAATCGGCAAATCTCTGCAACTCACCGGTGGGACGTTGAACGATTCATTCTCCGTTACCTCGGAGTTGACGGTTGGAAATATGCTGTGGGCCAACCTAGGCAATGGAGATAACGTCGTTAACCTTAGTCCAGCTGCCGGTGGCGGTGGTATTGGTGGTAACTTCTTCTACACGGGGGGAGGAGGTAAGGATGTAGTTGGCTTCGGAGTGAACTCCTCCGTTGCGGGCAACACGCAACTCTCACTCGGTGAGGGCATCAACGCCTTCATTGACTCTTCGACTTCGCTGTACTCCGGAGATTTATCCATCCAAGGTGGGAATGATACCAACACCACAGTTGTTTCGGGTTTGGTCTCTGGAAACGTTAACATCGACCTAGGAAACGGGGATAGCAACACGACCACAGTGACGGGATCCGTGGGCGGCACGTTCCGTTATCGGCTTGGCAATGGATCGTTAGGAGTGCTGAACCTCTTGCCTACCGTGGCGCAAACCCTCAGTGTGGATATTCTGTTCGGTACGGGTGACTCCACCTTCACTTTAAGTCCGAATCTGACCCTGGACGGAATCGTTCGTGGTACTGGTGGAACCTATACGTTCAATCAGGGAACGGCGATTCTCGCGCCAAATCTCATCTTTTTCAACTATCCGGTTTAATGGATTATTCCAATTAAACGGATAACAGCAATCAATCTCTTTCCTCGAAGATCCTGGTTAAGATTTCTAACCAGGACCTTCGAGGTTTTTGTTTATTGAATCAATTACTCCAAATAATCTAAAGATTTTATTTCAAACGATTAGAGAATCTGCAGATGATTCGGTGACTGGCAAATCTGGTTAAACTGAATTGCGTTCTCTTCCAACATCGTTTTATCTAGAACTCAGACACGCAGGCACCGCGCCGCCTTATGTGTCTTCAGAGGCAACATCCATCGTTTGGGGTCCAGAGTTTCTTGTCTTCTCTTTGGGGAGAACTTACTCAATGAACGTGAAACGAAGCTTTCGGCCAACCCTAGAGGGGTTGGAAGCTCGCTGGGTTCCTGCCACTATTAAACTGATCGGCGGTAACCTGTTTGTTAGCAATCCAGTTAGTACGTCTCTCAGTATCGTCTCAATTGCTCCGGGCAAAGTCCAGGTGGCGGACGGCTCTATAGTAACAGTGACCGGAGTAGGCGGTTTGATTTCCGTCACGGGAACAAACAAAGCCGAAACGATTTTTATTAATGCAATCCCCTCACCATTTCCTGGCAACGTGATTGTCAATGCCAAAAACGGCAACGACAATATATTTTTCGGTGGCAAGTTTGGTGGCAATCTTACCTTCCTTGGCGGTCTCGGGGATGACCTCGTCAGTGTGGGTGCCGCAACGCTTGTCGGTGGTTCGATGACCTACTTGGGCGGTTTGGGATCAAACGACCTAGTGCTTAACGCCCCCTTGCAGACCGGTGGCAACCTGACGGTGGTTGGGCTGAACGACTTGACCGGTAGCGGACCATTGACCGTGTTCGGAAACGTCTCGTTGACAACGATTCCGAATACCGCCGTGCCGATGAACATTACGCCGACCGGTATCATGAAGATCGGTGGCATGTTCAACGTCATCAGCGGCTCTGGGGCGGATACCATCACTTTGACCAGTCCTACTGTTAACATTGGCGGTAACGTCAATCTGAACCTGGGTGATGGTAACAATAGCGTGACCTTGGCTCCACTTGCAGGCACGCTCTCCGGTAACCTGAGCGTGACCACCGGCTCAGGTATTGATACTGTTACCTTGGCAAGTGCCCTGACTGTTGCTGGCAATGCCATGTTCAGTCTCGGGGAAGATGTTAATGGATTCTCATTCGGCCCATCTGCTGTGGTACTCGGCAACCTGATGTTGGCCGTTGGCAACGGCAATAACAGTCCGATGACTGTGGCAGGTACCGTTGCCGGTAACCTCAGTCTGACTCAGGGGAACGGCGCCAACGGTACAGTCAACATCACCACGGTACCGGGTGGTATGTTTACTTACCGTGGTGGTAACGGAACCGGCAGTGTGCAATTGCTCGGTGCTGGTACCTACTTGGTCGACATGACCTATGGTACCGGCGGAACGAATATCCTGACGATTAACAACACCGCTCTGGTGCTCAACGGCATCGTTCGAGGAACGGGTGGTACAAACACCTTCAACCAGATTGCTGGCACGTTGGCTCCGACGTTGCAGTTGATTCAGTTCCCGTGATCGATGTGAGTCGATTTCGAGGAGCTTGAGCCTCTGGGCCTCGAATGATCGGACCGACTGTTTTGCCCAACTCGCTGGCAAGACAGTCGGTCTTGCTTTTTCTCCTTGCAGCTGCTCGATTGTCAATTTCAGGATGGTATTAAAGCCCCGCTTCACGCTAGGATTGCAAAGCTAGTAACTTGTTCGCTTTCGTGAAGGAGTTCGCGATGTCGGGAACGGCCAGTACTACTTCTTACGATGAGTTGATCTATCCAAGCCTAGCCTTTCCACAGACACATCCGGACCTGCTGGGCATGCTCGGGACGCTGTTTGGCCTCAATCCCGCTCCGACGGACAACTGTCGGGTGTTGGAGCTGGGCTGCGCCAGCGGGGCCAACTTGATGCCCTTGGCCTACGCCTGGCCGAACAGCACCTTCCTGGGCATCGACTATGCCGCTAAACAGGTGGAGCAAGGAAACAATCGCCTCAAGCAGTTGCCCCTGAGGAATTTAGAACTAAGGCATGCCAGCATTCTCGACGTGAACAAAGATTGGGGCAAGTTCGACTACATCCTCTGCCACGGGGTGTACTCCTGGGTGCCCGTCGAAGTCCAAGAAGCGATACTGCGCATCTATCGGGAGAACCTCGCTGAGCATGGGATCGGCTATATTAGCTACAATGTGCTACCCGGCTGGCACATGCGCGGCATGATCCGCGAGATGATGTGCTATCACGACACCTGGCACATGAACTCACCGCCTCTAGAGCGGGTAAAACAAGCTCGGGCCCTGCTACAGTTTCTCGGCAACTCGGTCAAGAATCAGCAGACTCCCTACGGACTATTGCTTAAGCAAGAACTGGAAGTGCTGAGCAAAGTCAACGACAGCTACATCTTCCATGAACACCTGGAAGAACATAACGATCCGATTTACTTCTTCGAGTTCAACGAACGATTGGTCAAGCACAATCTACGATTCCTCGGCGAAGCGGACTTTCGCATGATGGTGCATGAAAACCTGCCGCAGGAGACGCGCGAGCAACTCGCCAAGGTTGCGCCGAATCTGATTCAGATGGAGCAGTACCTCGACTTCCTTTCCAATCGGATGTTTCGGCAGTCGCTGGTTTGCCACGAGGAGCATCGCCCCAGCTACAATCTCACGCCGGAACGGATCATGTCCTTCCAGGTGGTGACCGCGTTGAAGCCGGAGTCCAAGACCGTTAACTTCGCGCGAAACGTGCAGGAATCGTTTGGCCTTCCCAACGGGATGAAAATCTCCTCCGGCGAACCGATCGTCAAAGCGGGGATGACGGTACTGGCGGAGGCCTTCCCGAATGCGGTGCCTTTTGCGGAATTGTTCGCACGAGCGAGAAAGAAGCTCGGAAATGTGCGTTCCGACCTTGGCTCGTCTGGAACTGGAAACAATTCCGCCCAGGAGACGGATCCCTCGCTGGAACGCGATCGCAACGAGCTGGCAGGAACACTTCTCAAACTCTACTCAATCGGCGGCTGCGGACTGATCGAGTTCTGGCGATCGTATCCGAAATTTGTCACGCGGGTTAGCGACAAACCCGTAGCTAGCCCCGTGGCTCGGCTATTGGCTCAGGAAAATCAGTCCATCGCCACCATGAGACATCAATGTATCATGCTGAATGAACTTGATCGGCAACTGATCCCGATGCTCGATGGAACGCACACACAGTTAGCGATGCAGTCGAAACTGTTGGAAGCGTTCAACAAAGGGCAGATCAATCTCGCCCGAGCCGGTCAGCCGATCAAGGAAGAACACAAGGCACGACCGATTCTGCGGGATTTGATCGATCAGCAACTCACACGCTATGCAGAATCGGCGCTGTTGATCGGGTAAGCAACTATCGGCGATTGCTCAGCCAGGTTAGCCCACCGATGACGAGCATGACGACGGCGACACAGAAGAACACCTGACCGGGGAAACCGCCTACGTTGCCCACATACTCCCAAAGTCGAACAAATGGCCGCGTCAGTTCATTCATGATGAAACTCCATAGGAAAACTAGTTCCATCGGAAGTATGGGATGAGGTTCGGCCAGTGTCAAAAAGCTTAGGCAACAACTTAAAGTTCCCGAGGGATCGGTAGCTCGCGCAGGATCCGTTCCACCTGCGCGATGTCTTCCTCATCGACTCCTTCACGACGTCGATAACGTCGCTGCAAGCTGTCCAGCACATGTTCCCACATGGCGCGAGTTGGGATCAGTCCGCGAGTCCATTCGCCGCGCCGCTGGAGTTTCCACTTGAACGACCACTGACCGGCAAACTTCTCGGCACACAGGAACCGCCGTTCCCCGGTCTCGGGATGCTGGTCGGTCCACTTGATCTGGATGGGCATGTTCAGGTTCCACCACGTCGTAGCCGCTCGATCAGTCCGGCCATGTCGGCAGGGATCGGCATGTGCCAGCGCATGGCCTCGCCAGTGATCGGATGCTCGAAGCCAAGTTCGCAGGCATGCAACATCAGTCGCAGCGCACCGCTAGGATCGTCGATCAGACGGTCTGGCTGGACTCGATAGACCCGATCGCCGCACACCGGATGCCCCAGCTCGGCGAGATGGATGCGGATCTGATGCGTGCGCCCCGTTTCCAAGCGGCACGCGACGACGGTGAACCCTGGCAAGCGTTCGAGGGCCTCGACATAGGTGATCGCTTCCTTGCCAACCAGTGCGGAGCCGCTGCCGCGACGGCCATCGCCGCGATCGCGAACCAGGAAGTTGTGAATCCGCTGAGAGGGACAGTCGCCCCGCACCACAGCGACATAGCGTCGGATCACCGAGTGGGCGTGAAACTGCTTGCCCAGCCCGCGCTCTGCGGCCACACTCCGAGCAAAGACCAGTAAGCCGCTCGTCTCCTTGTCCAGACGATGCACGATGCGTAGCCGAGAGGATGTCGCTCGGCCTTGCCGCTGAGAGGCAAGCACCTTGGCCACTAGATCATGCAAGGTCGGCGAGAGAAACTTACGTTCGTCCTTCCAGTGTAGCTCGGAGGGATGACGAACACTGTTCAACCCCGCTGGTTTCTCGACAACCACGAGATGCTCATCTACATATCGGATCGCGATTGACTCTGGCTGGGGAGGGCGCGGAGCGGGACGAGCGAGTAGTTCGACGAGGTCGCCCTCTTTGACACGCCGAGCGGGATCGAGACAGAGTTCGCCCAAGACCTTGACTCGGCGAGCAGCGATCAAGGAGCGAACCTGATTCCAAGACAGGCCGACTAACTTGCGGCGCAGCACCGCCGTTACGGTGGCATTCGCCTCCGCTGCGGAAACCGGAAATGGGGCAATAGCGTTCATGCTAGCAGAATACCGAACACGCTAGAAAAGATCGAACGCCCGTTCGTCCTCTTTTCGAGAGCGTCGGCGAATTCGCTCGCCCCCCATGCCCAAAAGGACCGGAGCCAGCGAGAGAACCGCAGCGCTGAAGTCGCTGGAAAATTCCTCTGTCCAAAGCGAATCCACGTCTTCGGTTTGGTAGTTCACTTCAGGCTGGAGTTGTTGAACGGCTTGCTCAAAGACTGCTTCTGGTTCCAGCGGAGTAGCATCTGCCAGCACTTGCATCTCGTTGGCTTCAACCCCTTTCTTGAACGGAAGAATCAGAGCGGGATCTACGCCCTGGAGCAACAGTTCCAGCAATCCTTCCTCACTTTCCAACCAACGCCAGCTATCCAGTTCTGCGCTGGCAGCCAGCACGTCTTCGGATGTCTGTTGTTCAACGCGGCCACCAGACAACGTCAAGGCAGCGGCAGAAGCAAGCTGGCCCCCGGAATTACTCAACCCGTTGGCAGCGGCATTACCGGCCTGACTGCCCTGCGAGGTGCTGCTGAGACTGGTGCGAGCGCTGCCGGAAGCTGTTAATGCCAGGGAAAGTTGGGCGTTGCTGTCGAAAGAGACTGAACGAGCCAGTCCACTGCCTGAATCAGTCGTTGGTCCTCCGCCCAGACCAGCGGTCGGAGGTTGAACCGGTCCTGTTACAGGGGAGTTAGTCGAGGGTAGACTGACGGTGAAGACCGTGCCGCCAAAGATGTCACGCACCTTGAAGGTCACGGTCATCAGGCCCAATTTGGGATCGACCTGGATGTCGGCCAAATGCAGAGCTTGGCGTAGATCGACCCAGGCACCGGTATTAGGATTGAAGAAGCCGAAGTCGAATTTCAAAGCCAACATTTTGCTCTCGAACGTCAGCGTGATCTGATCGTCGGGAGAAAGGTTCTCGGCTTGAATGTCGAAATAGATGCCGTCGCGACGAGAAGTCGGCAACGGAGAAGAAGAGTAGAAAGCTACAAAGACCGAAGCGTTGCCCTGAGCGAACTCGTCCCGAGCGAAATGCACCATTAGGGACGCTCCCTGACGAGGAGTCTCAAGCTCGGTAGTGACGACCTGCCCTGGAGCGATGTCCACGAGTTGAAAGACTTCGATTTTGCCCGAAGAGCCTTCCGGCAAGACGTTGACGCGATAAGTACTCGTGCCCACGCCGCCATGTGAATCCACCACCATCACCAGGATGGTGAAAACCCCTTCCTGGACATAGGTGTGGCGAAGCGTGAAGGAACCATCTGGATTTAGGAGCAACGGTTGTGGTCCGGTTCCATCGCCGAAGTCCACTGTGGCCGTGAAGTCTCCGTCGCGACGATCGCTAAATCGCCCGTTGAGCAGGAACTCGGTGTTAGCCGGATGGTGTGGCGTGTTAGAAGGATGGATCACCACGTCCGGATTCGTGTTGTTCAGTTGCACCTGGAAAATCTGGAACCCGAACCCTGGATCGTCAGCGGAGTCGGTCACCCCGACTAGGAAGGTGTACATGCCGTGAGGATGAGCGCTGGTCGGCGTCCAGAGCACTAGTCCCGTAGCCGGATCGATCGTCGCTCCCGAAGGACCACTCAGCAAGGAATAGGTCAGCGTTTGCCCCACGTCGGGATCGCTGGCAGTGAGTTGCACCACGAGTTGCTCACCGTCGTAAACGGTCTGCTGCTCAATCGGATCAAGGGTCGGATTGGTGTTGGCAAAGTGGACTTGGAAGGTCTGGATCGCGCTAGCAGGGTTGGCGTGAGAATCCTGCACCTGAACGACGAACGAATAGACTCCCAGCGGTTGGGTGGCGCTAGGCATCCAGGTCAGTAGCCCGGTCGCGGCATCAAGCGTGGCTCCTTCGGGCGCTTGCAACAAGGTGTAGGTCAGCGTTTGCCCCGGGTCGGGATCGCTAGCGTTGAGTTGCACGGTGAGTTTTTCACCCGCTCGGATCGTTTGTGTCTGAATTGGAGCAAACACCGGAGGGTTGTTCGTGATGATATGCAGGTGGACTCGCCCCTGATCGGCGAGGCTGTGCGGCCCACCATCCAGGAAAGCTCCACGGACGCCAGACCCAGGTAGCTCGAACGTCTCGGACGGCAGACCAGTTGAGTAGCCCGCTCTCGCGAACGCATTGCTCGCTTGTCCACGATCCCAGGTGATCGATCCGTAGTTAAACTCGATGTCGAACGCGCCGGGGGCCAGATCACTGCGATCAATAATCACCAGTTGAAAGGTGTTCGTGCGGTCGGACTGACGATTGTAGTAGCCCACATTATCCCAGGTCACGCCGAAGGCATTGCGCCCATCGATCATGTCCTGCCCATAGCGGACTTCGCCGATCGTTGTAGTATCGACATCAGCGAAGAATGGGGCGATGATCGGCTGATTGACGTAAGTCAGCGACGAGGGATTAAAAGCACCAAGGTTCGACTTGAAGTTGACGTAGCCGTTGTTGTTGACCCAAACCTTATCGTAGACCTGACCGAAAAAGTTGATGGTGAAGCCTAGCGAGGTCTGCTGGGTGAGATCATCGCCCTTGGGAAGCACGTTGGCCTCGAAACCAGGCAACTGTCGCAAAGTACTCGGCACCCAACGATCTTCAAGTCGCTCTAGGCGAGGTTGAAATCGTGCCGTTTGTGGCTGGCGAACTCGACGACAAGGTTTGGTCTTGGCGGCTAACATGCGATCCCTCTTGTCCGGATCCGACGCAACAGGGAAGTGCTCTTCACTACAAGCCTTTACTATAAAGCGATCTCTTCCCAGCAGCAAGGAGTTTACAGTTCAGAATTTAACCTGAGACACTCCGATTTTTACCTCAGAAGAATTCTTCGCGCGCAGCATCCCTCTGTTTATAATCTCGACAGATTACCTTAAGGTCGGACAGCAACGTACAAATAATTTTTCCTCTCCCGAAGAGAGTTTCAGCCCTGCTTTTTGCTTGACCGGGAAACCTTCCCAGCGATAAGATAGAAGCATGAAAACGTTGGTACGCTACCTTCTGTTGGGTTGGTGCAGTGTGATGCTGCTGCCTCCGCCCTGCTGGTGCTATCAGCTGACATCACTAACTAGCTGGGCAAGAGTGGACAGTTCGATCCCAGCCGAGAGTTGTTGTTCCAACTGCTGTGCTTCCCCACCTCAGCCAAAAGACGCTCCCACGCGAGAACCGCTCATATGGTGCTGCTGCGAAGAGTTAGTTGGTCCCACTGCGACCAGCGAAGGACGCGTTCCTCGACTTTCACGGCTTGGTGTTCGCCGTGGTAACACCGTTCCAGCTCGTTGCTGCTCCCGATTTGCCTATATCGCCTCCGATTTGTCCGCTCTTTCCTTCTAGACCGTTACACATTCTCCAGTGTGTCTGGCTTTGCTAAACTGCCACGAAGTTGAACCGCCTTAGGCTACAACCTCGTCGAATCTCTTGTTTTGAAGACATTTACTGGAGCATTTCACATGTTCAAGATTGTTGCGGCGTTTTTGGTGGCTTTTGTGATGGCGGGTGGGGTCGCGGGTTGGATGCACTATACGCACCAAGGGAACGAGTGTTGTTTCTTCAACCTCTCCTGCTGTGACTCGAATGAGGCCTGTTGCCCAGAAGATTGTTGCTATCCAGGGTCGCCTTGCTGTTTCCCGGGCAGTGATTGCTGCGATGGCACCTGTTGCAGCGAAACTGCGGAGTGCTGCTCCGTTCCGTCTGCCTGCTGCGGGGCGAAAAAGTAAGCCCATGCCGTAATCCACACGGCCAGCCGATCTTCTCGCCGAGGTCGGCTGGTCATTTTTTTTCGACCTGCTATTTTGCAAAGGTATCGCAATCGATCTCTCTACCAGGAGAATTCACATGGGCTATAACCGTTCCGGCCATCGACGCACGCAGCGGCTGAAGCGCCACAAGAAGCATCTGGAGCACCTGGCTCGCAAGGCCGCCCAGCAGCAGCAACAGGCGCCCCCCCGGCGAAGTAACGTCCACTTCCCCCATCTGCGACACCGAGCTACTTCGGTGTCGCTTCTTGTTTACACGTCTTTGCGCTTCATGAACCACCACGTCGCCACCAGCAAGCCGCACAGTTGAATTAGCAACGCTAGGCAGGGTAGCTGCAGCGAATCCGGATGCTGAACGTAGCCGGGGAAGTCCGGTGCCAGTTCGTTCGCGCCCAGGTGGATCGCTCGATAAGCCCAGTAGACCGGCGACAGCAACATGGCCAACCAGTGTAGCACGCCCGTCTCGACGGAGAGGATGCCGCCGCCGAGAATCATCTGCGGGATGAGGACGTAGGGCAACAAAGCGTTGGCTCGATCGGGGCTGGACACACAGGCGGAAAGCAACAACCCCAAGGCTACGCCAACCATCGCCAACAGCGAGAGTACGCCGAACTGTTGCGGATAGTTCAGCATGTGGATCGGCGGCGGCGCGGTGTAGCCGGGCACATACCGAGCGAGCAACTCCAGCACGCCGTAGAGAATCAGCATCAACACGCCGGCATGTAGCATGGTGATGAAGCTCAAAACGATGAACTTGCTCGCCAAGTAGGGACTGATGCGAAGGTTGACGGCGCGTTCGCGGCTGTAGATCGCTTCCTCCTTGACGATCTCCTTGGCCGCGTTGTTACAGCCGAACCAGAGAACAATCATCGACAAGATGAACAGCAGCATGTAGGTGAAGCGCGGATTAATGCCCTGCGCGCGAGGAACGACCGATCCCTGGACGTTGAGAATCTGTTCGCTGAGCTGCGACTTCTGTAGCTGACGCAATCCCTCCATGAGTTCCAGCCCGGTATACTCGAAGGTCTCGCCGTCCAGGTCGAACTTGAGTCGCGTCTGTTGCAGCGCCAGAGTCTCGGCAGGAGAGCGATTTTTACTGGTCCAAGCGCGAAGCTGGTTCACTAGTTCGTTGGCATTCACCGTCGTTGGCACTCCGGCGATGCTGAGTTGGATTTTCGACAACGCTTGTTGCTGCTCCGTCGTCAAGGGACGGTCGTTGTCCAATAATTTGCCTAGGGCCTGACTAGCTCGCAGCGCTTTGGCCTCATCGTCGGTCAGGGGACGCAACAACGGCATTGGCCTGGTAAAGTTCTGTCCGAGAAAGCCAATGAGCAGGAACACCGCTACGATCGGCGCTTGCCAGACAAGCAAGCGGAGGCCGCGACGATCACCGCGGAGAAGTTCGAGATACCGGCTCGTTAATATCGCTAGTTGGTTCCAAGTTTCCTGAAGGGGCGACCAGAGATCGCGCCAGCGAAGTTTGCCACCTTCCAGCTGGCGGAAGTAGTCGGCCAAGGGAGGCAGCCGTTGCTCGACGAAACGCCGACCCCCCGCGAGTACCGCCTGCAACCCACTACGTTCGGCGGACTCGTCAAGAATCGGCTCGACCGGCGCGGACACTTCTATCGAGGAGGCCAGCCGGCCCTCCACGTACTCACGATACAGCGAGCAATTCCGAAAGTCGCTTTCCCACGTGGCCAGTTCCCGCTCGGCAATCCGATCGTAAATCTCACAGATGCGACTAACTCGGAAGTAGGAGAGAATCTCGCCGGGAGGACCGTAGTAAATGAGTTTGCCTCGGGCCAGAACGAGAGCAAGATGACACTGATCGACGTTATCGACGTTGTGGGTAATGCAGATGATCGAGCGGCCATCGTCAGCTATGTGACGGAACAACCGCATCATCCGCGCTTCAGTGCCAGCATCTAGTCCGCTGGTCGCCTCGTCGATGTACAGCAAGGCTGGTTGAGCGAGCAGTTCGGCACCAAGACTGACGCGCTTGATCTGCCCCCCCGATAGGTTCGCCACCAAGGTATCCCGATGGGGAACCAACTCCATCTCTTTAAGGACATACTCGATTCGAGATGTCATTTCTTCGGGGGCCAGATCGGGAGGCAGTCGCAGCCGTGCCGTGTAGTACAGCGCCCGATAGACCGTCAAACCGGTGTGAACGATGTCTTTCTGGGGGACATAGCCCAGCGACATGCGGAAGTTGTGGAAATGGCGATAGAAATCCTCGCCGTTGGCCAACACCTGGCCAGCAGTGGCCCGCCGCCGACCGTTGAGGCAATCCATCAACGTACTCTTGCCGCTGCCTGACGACCCCAGCAACGTGACAAACTCGCCGGGCTGCACGACCAGGTTAATATCGTCAAGCAGTTTCCGCGTGCCCCCACCAGGAAGCCGGATGCTCTTTTCGAGACGTCGAGCTTCCAGGCGAAGGCTTTTACTGTTGTCCAGCGAGTGCAGCACGCCGTGCGTGATGGACAACAGAAACGGTCCGATGCCGATGCGATCGGTTTCGCGGATGCGTGTCGGTTCGCTGATCCGCTTGCCACTGATCCACACGCCATTGACGCTGGATAAATCGGTGACGTAAAGCCCGTCGGGATGCTGCTCGATGCGAGCGTGATAGCGCGAGACATTCGGATGCGCCAGTCGCACGTCGCAGTCAACGGCGCGACCAACCAACAACCGAGTCTTGTTGCCGAACAACGAGGGGACATCAAAGTCCTGCTGCATCGCGGCACGCTTGCCAACCTGCGTGGCGGTCATCAGAATCGTGGCATCGGCAAGAGCCAGCTTCTGCCCGCACTGCTGGCAGAAGTTGCCATCCGCGGGATTCTCGGCGTGACAGTGCGGGCAATACTTCATCGTTGAGGTAACGCGGCCAGTCGAGCCAGCGCCTCCTTCGCCTCGCGGGTTAGTCGGCCATCCGCTCCACGAGCCAAAACCTCTAGCATCGTTCGCGCTTCTTTGCTTCCGATGGTCTCCAGCACCTCGACGACCCGGACCTCACGCAAGCGATCCGGCGACAGAGTTGGTCCCTCGAGCGCCTCCAACAGCCGGCTCACGGTGCGCCGCACCTCGGCGCTCTTTGTCGTCGTCAGCGTTGTGCTCAATTCCGCCTCGACCTGCAAATCGAGCGCTTCCAGAGCAGCGGCTGCCTGCTTACGAGTGGCGGCGGTATCGCTCTCGAGATCGTCGATCCACTTCCGCACCTGCTTGGCATCTACCGGAGTCACGGGACCGAGTTTCTCCTTAAACAGAGTCAGAGCGGCAGCGGGTTTCTCGCGCAATTGGGCCATCGCTCGAAAAGCCTGTTCGGCGTTGTCGCTAGCCAGGTCGGCCCAGAGTTGCTCCGAGGTGCGCTCAGTGCTAGCGACAGCCTCCTTTTGCTGCTTATTCAGATAGCTCATTTCCCAAATTAAAGCCGTACCGTCGCTGCTGGACGTCGCAAGTAACTTCCCTTCGGCAGAGAAGGCCAGATCGAGAATCGGTTCCTCGTGCCCCTGAAACAGTCCGACTGGCTTGCCGGTCAGATCCCAAACGCGAACCTCATTGCCACAAACCGCGACGAGTAGTTTGCCATCGGGAGTGAACTCACACCTGCCGCTGCCCCCAAATGGCATAGGGGCTACGTCGACGGCGATCGCCCCGCCTCCCGGAGCAGCCACGCCGGAATAGGCCAACGGATGTATCGGGCCTCCCCCACCACGCACAACGACTTCAAACAAGGGCTTGTCCCGACCCAAACGAAAGACCCGAATCACGCCATCGGAACTGGAGATCGCCACCAACTGCCCCACGGCAGCGAAGGCCACACCAGCAGGTTGCGGCACACAGAAACGGCAGCGTTTTTGTCCCGTGGCAAACTCCTGAATCGTGACTGCTTCTTCGTCAGGATTGATCCGAGCGAGCATTCGACCATCAGCGGACCAGGCCAGAGAAGTACTCGAGTTCGGCTGGCCCAACTCCCGCTTCCAGGAACGCTTAACTTTACCCGTTCGCAGATCGCGAATATCCGTTCCTGCCTGACTACTCGTCACAACCCAGCGACCATTGGGGCTGAACTGAGCCGTCGCCGACTGATCGAGATCATCCGCCTTCCAGAGATCTTGTTTGTTGTCCACTTGCTGCAACCGCAACACCTGCTCGGGAATCATGAGTAGAGCATACTTTCCCGTTCGATCGAGATCGAGCAATACCTCGTTGGTACCGAACTGCCGCGAACCCATCAATTTGCCCGTTTGCGGATCCCAGATGCGCACTTGATTAGACATCGTCAAGCTGACCATTTCCTTGGGGCTGGCCCAGCGGACTGTGCGTAGAGGCCGCCGATCCCCTAGATTGGGCAGTTTCGACTTCATCGTTGTTAGGTCGAGGACGCGGATCAACGAATTTTCGATCAGAGCAAGGTTCCGTCGATCGCGGGAGAAAAAGGCCATCCCCATACCGTCCTCGGGATGCGAAATCAGCGACACGGAACCGACTTCTTTGCCTGTCAGTGCGGCGTAGCGATGCAGCTTGCCCTCATAGGTAATAACCAGAAGCTCCTTGCCATCATGATTGAAAGTCGCAGTCATCAAATTATCGCTGGCTAGTCGGAATCCAGGCACTTCACGAACGACAGCGGTTTCTAACAACCGTGCCCGCCCCGGAGCGTGGGCCAGCAAATATTTCCCGTCCGGAGAGAAACAAAGGTTGAACATCATCAGCTCGCCGTTAGGCCCCATACTGTCGGGAGCGGGATAGGTGGTCAGCTTTTTGCGATTTATTACATCCCAAATAGTGATCTCCCCGGTCAGCGACGAGTTGGCGAGGAGTCGGCTATCGGGACTGAAGACATACTGGCCATTGCCGCCGAAATCGATGCCGGGGCCGCCCGGAAGAACCACTCCCCCCCCTGCTCCGCCCTGTTCCAGTTGAAACCGAATCTTACCATCGGGCACGTCGAACACTCGGCCCCCTTCAGGCGTCGAAACGACCAACAGCTTGCCATCCGGGCTGAGCGAGGATCCCATCGACTGAAAGCCCATCTTTTCATAGATACGCTTTTTAGGACTATTCAAATCCTTAATATAATCTATACCATCCATACTTAGGAAGTAGACCCCTCCATCGGGGGCAATGGCAGGGGCGTCGGCTCCATCACGGATCGGCACCGCGCGCCGCTGCAACAGCTTGCCCGTGGTCAGATCCCAACGACGCAACTCCTGGCTGAATATCCCGCCGTAGGTGATCAGATGTTTGCCGTCTGTCGTGAACGACGCTTGTTGTAATCCGCCATGTCGTAGTCGCAATGTCCCATAACGAGCCAATGCCCCGGGCGGTAAGGGATCGCCGAATTGATCGAGCCGTTGCGCTGTCTGGGCGCGAGTTTCACCGACGAGACCGAACAAACTAGCGAGCAGGACGAACCCAATCACTTGCTGAGCACAAGCTAGGCACCGCATGAACATCTCCCTGGTTGAGCCGTAACTGTTCCTTGGCGATCTTACACGGTCGACGCGATCATCGCCACTATTCGTTGGAGAGAAGCCATGGCCCCGACGCCGACATCTCCGCAGGCCAACAGACGAGATTCAGGAGCAACCACCTTAAGCGAGTGACAATGGAGATTGATCCAATCGGGCAGTTCGTCGAGTGTCAGATCACTCGGCGGCAACTGCCCTGCGTCGCTAGCCAGCTGCCGCAGATGCCGCGCCGTCGCCGGATGTTGCCACATCAGGGTATTCATCGCCGGAGCCAACACCACGCGCCGTTGCGTGTCCCAAGCGCGATAAACGCACGTCAAGCAGTTGTCGCACAGGCCGCCCGCGAGTTTGGCTAGCGTGTTGGCATCGAGAGGCGCGATCAGCAGTAGGTCGGCCCATCTTCGCAACTCAATGTGCAGAACCGTATCCTCTCGCTGATAGAGACGCCCTTCGCTTCGTCCGGGCCATTCGTCCTCCTCTAAATAGACGAGACTCGGATCGCGAAGTTGGCCAGAGAACGGCTGAATAGTTTCGGGACGAAAAAAATAGGTAGCGGCCTGAGTGGCGACAATCTTCACCTGATGCCCCGCAGCTAGCAGAGCCTGAAATAACTCCGGTGTCTTGATCGCCGCCACCGAACCAGTCACGCCCAACAGCACTTTAGCCATCGCCGTTGTCCGTAGTGTGAAATCAGGAACTCGCGCGTCGTGGCATGGCCTCGATCCGCTCCCAAAGTCGGCTGGCCAGATTCGCTCGGGAAACCCGTTCGTACAGTCCGGCCCCGGCACCGATGTAGGCATACGTCGACGAGCCTTCCAGGGTGTTGGCGACCATCAAATCGGCCTCGGAATGTGCTCGGGAGCGTTCGGCGATCTCCAGCAGCGCCTCGTCGGAGACGCCTACTTCCAGCTTAAACTTGACCAACACGCCGCGATAGTCCCAGTCTCGGCGAATGCGGTCGATCAGTTTCGGCGCACGCACTAGACGAATCCACAATTCTTCTTCGTCGCTTTTGACCTTGTTTGCCTGACGATCGATCAAGGTGGGTGGAACGCCATACCATTGGCGATTGCCGGGATCGAAGCGTGTGGCCGGAGCCAGAGAATAGACTCCCGCGCTGAGATAATCGCTGACGGCGGCACAGTGAACGATCACGTCGAGTTGACCGGCGACGATACTCTCCTGCATACGACTTTGCAGATCTTCAAAGGTACGATAGTGCTTCAACTTCCAGCGATCGTGCAGGGGTCTGGCTGGAGCCAGACTGCCCACTGCCTCCGGATGCGACGTTAACAACGTGACGCGATGACCGCGAGCATGGGCTTCCAAAGCGATCGCCGCTCCGGTCTTGCCCGCGAAAATGTTTGTCAGGCAGCGAACTTTATCGATGAGAGCCAGCGTGTTGCCCGCCGTGACCAGAACCTTCATGCTCGCCTCCCAACATGCGAAAAGGGCCGCGCGCTTCGCGACCCTTCTCTTTATAGTAGCCGATCGCAAGGCGAACGGCTCGAACTTAGCGAACAGCTAGAGGCAACGGCAAAGAAACCAGCCGCCACATCCGGCCGGTCTTGGAAAAGAAGTAGATTGGACTATCCTCCGCCTGCATCATCCAACCGTCGAGGGTGGTCGGCTTGTCGATCTGCGGAGTGCCCTGGATCAGATGCCACACGCGGCCTTTGTCATCGCGCATCTGCCGACCGCAGCGCCAGTCGACCAAGGTCAGCCGCTCGTGAATGACCCGCGCGCGATCGTCTTCGACATGCTCCTTGTCCTTCTTGGGCGCGTCTTTGGTGGCTTTCGGTTCGTCCTTGGCCGGCACCTGGAATTTGACTTCTTCCTTGTCGATCGCCTTGGGAGGCTTGTTGTCGATCTTAGGCGGAGTCGTGATCCGTCCCGGCTGCGACGGGTTCCGGTTGCCGTTGAGGAGCGTGGACGGCATCGGCCATTCGATCCGCTTGCCGTTATACGCTCCCGGTCGCGGGGTGGTGTCGATCAGCCGACGATCCAGCTGTGGATCGACCGGCAAAGCGTCGCGCACGCTTCCTGGGATGTCGTAGATGGTGGTGATGCGCTGGCGATTCTGCATACACTCTTGGACTTGTGGCATGACTGGCACGCCGCCCGGTGCGTTCAGCACCGTAGTGATGCGTTGTCGATTGATCCGCAGGTCGTGCGTGATCACTTCACCCGCCCAGACAGGGATCAGAATCCCCAGCAGGGCGAGCACTGCTAACAGGCGCAGTTTCATCGCGGTCTCCTTGAGACAACTACGCCGGTCCGGCTGGGGTGGTTGTTCCGGCTTTATCAAATTAGCCGAATTCTCTCAGTTTGACAAGTTTAACGATTATTCTTTTTGCAGTGATTAAATGGGGAGCAGGGGTTGGCCGAGTTGTAAGGATTAAATTGGCTGTATTGCAGATAACGGAAAGAGCGGGTCAGGAGAGTCTTCTCCTAACCCGCTCTTCCAAGTCGACAATCGAACTTGAGGTAGCCGAGCCGCCTTAGCTCACTGCTTGCCCTGCGGTTCAGTCGGCGTCGCTGCCGGAGCCGTATCCTCCACACCCTGAGGCGTCGGCGTCGGGGTGCGTGGGTTAGCCGTCGACGTCACCGTGCCCCTGGCATCGCGGACCAAGGTGTTCATCTGATCTCGGCGATACTTCCAGAACTCCAGATAGACTGGGCCGACAAGCACGATGGCCGATGCGATCCACAGGCAAAACAGCGTCGGGAACAGCATCCAGAAGTTCGAGCGGTTCGCCGAGGCTTCGGCTTTCTGGCGAAGATGGATACGCTGGCTGTCGGCCACCTCCAAAAGCGTGTTGACCATGTCCGTACCGAGGCGTTCCGACTGGGCGAGCAACAAAGCCAGCGAGCGGATCTCCGGAACATCCAGCCGAGACGACCACTGAGACAACGCTTGTTCGAGCGAGTGCATCGAGGCCTGTTGGTAAACGATGTTCAACTCTTCGGAGAGATCTGGAAATGGTTTGGACAGTTCCGCGCTGGTCCGCTCGATACTGCCCAGCAGGTTCTGACCAGCCGTCAGACACAGGCCGATCACGTCCATAGCGGTAGGCAGCCCGCGCACTAGTCGACGGGCACGCGCGGCGGCCATCTGCCCAAGAATGATACGTGGCAAGCTGAAGCCAAGAATTGTGCCCAGCAAGCCGAAGAATGCCACTTGGGGAATCTGGGCTGGCTCGACGAGGATGCACACCAGAGCCGTGCCGATCAGCAATCCCACCACCAGAATCGAACGAATCGCCAGATACTCGGTCAGAGCCGAGGGACGGTAGTATCCCGCCGTCCACAGTAATTTTTGCAGCTCTTCTTTGGTGTCGCGGAAGGCAGGGACGGCAGCGGCGAGGTCGCGGGCCAACGGATCAGGCGGGGCCGGATCCTGACGAGTCGGCTTGCGCGTACTCGCCAACAGAAAGAGGCGGACAACCAGATAGCCGACAGCGGCTGCCGCCAAGCCGATGCCTAACACGGTGATCTGGACCTGATCCATCATGAACTCCTTTCCAGATGGCGTTAGTAGTCCACTCGCAACAGCCACAACAACCAGGTCACCCCGATCACTTCCAGCACCAAGGCCAGCATCAGGGCTGACATCCCTTGTTGACTCTCCGTCAGTCGAGCCAGGTAATCCGGATAGATGAAGTAGTAGATCACCAGAAACGACGGAGCCGCCAAAGCGATGAACAGCCCGGACAACCGCCCCAAGGCGGTCACCGCCGCCACCTGCCCGCGGAACTGATTCCGCGAGCGAACCGTTTGGGCCAGTCGATCGATCAGCAAGGCGAGGTTACCACCCGTTTGCCGATGCATGGCGATCATCGAGGCCAGCAAATCAAAGTCTGCCAACCCGATTCGTTGGGCGGTCATCTGAAACGCCATCGGCACCGTCATGCCCAGGGTCAGATGCTCGTGCATGCGTTTGAACTCGGCGGCGATCGGTTTTTCCCCTTGGTCGGCGATCAGCTTGACGGACTGATCGACCGTGAGACCGGCTCGCAAGGATCGCGCCATCAGATGGAACGTGTCCGGGAGCTGCTCTTGCACACGCCGGGCCCAACGCCAGGCCAGAAACCAGAAGACCATCAGCATCAGGAACATGGCCCCCAGGGCCGAGAGAATGGCCAGTTCCAGACGTTCCACATAAAGCCAGACGCCTGCTCCAGCCAGCACCCCGACGAGCAACAGGTAGGATGCCGCTAAGGTGCCGGACATCGCCAGCTCACTGCGTCCGACGATCTGCTCGAACCAGCGATCGATCGATTCCCCGACGTTACGCGGCGGTTTGATCGCTTGCAAGTGCTTGCCCAAATCCTCGGCCAAGAGTCGATCTTGTTTCTTGACCAGCATCCAGCGGAGCAAATCGACGATGCCTCGGATGACAAAGAAGATCACGAGGAAGGCCAGCGCCGCTCCAGCCAGGACACCCAGAGTTAACAGGGTTTCACGATTCATGCTTGGGTCCTCCCGTTGCCGCCTTGCTGCTGGAGGATTCGTGCCTCAAACATCGAAGACGGTAGATCGATGCCAGAGATGTGCAGCCGTTCGAGAATGTCTGGCACTTCACCCATTGCCTCAAAGTGCCCCACCGCCTCGCCATTCACGATGCCGGTTTGCTTGAACGCGAAGATGTCATGCACAATGTAGCGTCGCCCCTTTCGCAGACCGCGAATCTCGGAAATTCGGCTCACCTTGCGAGCACCGCCCTTGAGACGAGTCACATGCACCAGTAGTCGCAAGGCACTGCCGACGTAGGTTCGGATAACGGGCAGCGGCATCTCGAAGCCGGCCATCGTGATCATCATTTCCAGACGCGACAGGGCATCGCGGGTGTCGTTGGCGTGAATTGTGGTCAACGAACCTTCGTGACCAGTGTTCATGGCCTGAAGCATGTCGAGTGCTTCGGCCCCACGAACTTCGCCGATGATGATCCGATCCGGACGCATACGCAAGCTGTTACGAACCAGGTCACGTTGGGTCACCTGGCCCAACCCTTCCAGGTTGGGCAGACGAGTCTCCAACCGAACGACGTGGGGCTGCTGTAAGTGGAGTTCCGCCGCGTCTTCGATCGATACCAGACGTTCATCGTGCGGAATGTAGCCCGACAGAATGTTCAAGAGCGTCGTCTTACCGGCACCCGTACCGCCTGAGATCAGAATGTTGATGCGTGACTCAACGGCAGCCTGCAACAGTTGCAGCATTTCTACCGTCAATGTGCCGTTGGCCAGCAGCTGTTCCTCGCCGAGTCGCACACCGAAGCGGCGAATCGACAACATCGGACCGTCGAGAGACAACGGCGGCAGAATGGCGTTGACACGAGACCCATCAGGAAGACGAGCATCGACCATGGGCGACGATTCATCGATACGCCGACCGACTCGGGCAGTGATACGTTGGATGACCTGTGTCAGATGCGTATTGTCGTTGAACACGACACCGGTCGGTTCCAGCCGACCGTGACGTTCGACGTACACATTGTTAGGACCATTGACGAGAATGTCGCTAATGGTCGGATCTTTCATAAACTGCTCGAGCGGTCCCAGGCCGAACACCTCGGCCATGATCTCATCGATCAGCCGCTTGCGTTCGAGATCGCTGAGCTTTTCGCGCGAGTCGCGCACCAGCCGTGTGGCCAGAGCGTGAACCTCGCGTTTGAGCCGCTCCTCGTTCCAGGCCGTCAGTCCCGAGATGTCGATAACGGCGACGATCTGTCGATGGATGTCGGCCTTGAGCTGTTGATAGCGCTGCACAACCTGAGCTAACGAGGTTGTGGGCTGTTCCTTCACCGCAAGTTTCATGGATTCCTCCTCGTTGTTGTTCGTCCCTGATCCATCGAGAGAGGCGAGCCGCCGGGCTGACATCCCGGCAGAATGGTCCCGCCGGCTCGTTGTTTACGACCCTTGATTCAGTGAACCAGCGTTGGTTTCGCCAGATAATCGCTCGGCAACAGATGAGCCGTGCCGCGTCGGCTAAAATCCGTGATTGCTTGTGGAACCGCCATCATCGTCGGTTGCAAGCGGAGGCGTAACGGGCCGCCGACCGGTGCCTCGACACGCACCACACGAGCAGCCACAAAAGCATGAATGATGGCCTGATTCCCCTGAACTTGGGTGTACAGTGGCCAGACCTTCTGCACTCCTGTGTTTTGCAGGTTCTTTAGTGCCTCAAAGAGATCGAGATACTCCGCTGAACCGTGCGCCGGTCCTAATGACTGAGCAGGCAGCGAGAGCTGATTGTTCTCGTCCAACACTAGTTTGCCTTGTCGGCTTCGCAGATCCCGCTCCGACAGCCCGTTGACAATCTGCGTTGCCAGTGACTCTCGCCCCAGTGACAACAGCACGGCATTGTTCAATCCACCCGGACCTAGTTCCAACGGGATCTCCAGTACGATTTCGGGGATCTGATCACTGCCGAGAATGAAAATGCGGGCGACCGGATTGAACTTGTACTCGTCTGGTCCCTGTCGCTGGCGGATCTGCGATTCCCAGGAACTAGTATCGGCGGCAGTGGGGTCGGAGCGCACAGCAATGGGAACAAATGGCACCGGACTACCGATCCTGGCTCGGAATCCGATGACATCGCGATCTAGATAGGCCAAACTGCTAATCCGCATCTCCGCGCTGGCCTGCAAAACCAGCGGCCCCAGCAGAATTGGAATCGGATTTTGCCGTTGCTGCCCACGAATCGCCGTCACTGCCACGGTGTTCACTTCGTCGAGCGTCAGCGAGCTGAGGTATTCCAACTCGGCCCGTTCAAGAACGCCCGGCTCACGCGGATCGTAGCTGCCCAGAACAACATCGCCGATGTTGAACCCAGTGGTATCGAGCTGAACCGGCTGCCCTAGAACACGATTCCGCGCCGCGAATTCGCCAGCTGTTTCGTTGACCCGATCCAAGAGAGCAAAAATGCCCGGCTTGCCGTCACGCAACCAAGCATCGTCAATCAATCGATGCACGCCCGCCAGGGCAGAAGCATCAGCGGCATTGCTCAGTTCCTGACGCGCCAAACACAACCAGCCCGTATTTAGAGCCAGTGCTAACGCGGTCAACATCGTCGTCAAGGTAAGCAAAGCCCAGATGGCGGCAGCTGCCTTGCGACGTGATCGAACTGTCCGTCCCTGACTTACGAGCATGAGGAGATCCTCGGGGAGCTGGCCATCCCGCTATCCATTCCGTGGGTAGCGAGACGGCCCAGCGATTCTCTGCTCGGAGCGACTGCTCGATCCGAGATTACGATCCCTTGTTTTTGCCACAGGTGCTGCAACCGCCCTTCTTGTTGCTGGCGCAGTCCGGCGGAGTGAACTGGAACGAAGGACCGGTGTTTGCCGCATTTTTCTTCGCCGAGGCAGCAGTCGAACGTCCCTTCGGATCTTCCGCCGAGACGAACACGCCATCCGCAGAGAAATTCAGCGTGTTCGTTCGCTTCAGGCCGTTGAAATTTTCGACGCGGATTTCCGGCCGCGGCGGAGCCGTGGTGTTTAGATCGAAGATCCGCACCAGATCATTCGTGCCGATCGAGTATTCGCCTCGATTGAGCGCCTCGACTCGAATTTGCTCACTGTCGTAGTCGCTGCTGTTGTCGGTGAAGGCAACAGGCAACAGCGCGACATCGATATCCTTCTGCTGCATCAGCCGGGCTCGCTTCTCTTCCAGCGACTTTTGCTCGGCGGCGGAGAGCGGCACCAGCGACAAAGTACCTTTGGTGCGAGCGAACTCGATCAACCCGGCCCGGTAAGGGTTGGCTTCGAGTGTGAAATGGACCGGCTTGCCTTCCGGCAAAGCAGCGAACACATTCCACAGGGCGTTTCTCTTGGCGATCACCCGCAGCCGGTTTGCTATCGGGGCTGTGCGAGTTGTCTCCGCGCCGCCCTCGCTGCTGATCGTCGTGGTCATGTAGACATCGACCCATTCGCCGACCTGAATCAGACCCCCAGCGCTCTGATCCTTGGGGACAGTCAAGTTCACAGCTCGCATGTTGGGCAGCAAGCGAGCGTGCAGCGGCTCGGGCTTGACCATATCTTGCAGATCATCGCGCAAAATCGGCGAATCCGCCTCGATGCCGCGCTTGGGCACTCGCAGGGCAGCAGCCCCCTGCACCGGCGGAAGGTACAGATGTTTGTTCGCTTCGTAGTGAGGGATTTCATCGGGACGCAGGGCACGGGTCTTGACCCAGCTAGTTTCGATCACGTCGCCGGGAAACAGGTTCCTGGCCGCGACCAGAACCTGAATTTCTCGCATCTTCGGTTCGGTCTTGCCGAGATAACCCGCGTAGCGGGCTCCGACGACCGCCCCCAGGCCGATCAGTATGGCCAGGGTTAGGGCAAACACGGTACTGGCTCTCATGGTGCGAACTCCACGTTGCTAGACTAATCAGTGAGGAAAGTCGTCATTCCTTGAGCATCACGGTCTGACCGACCAGGATCTCGTTACGAATGCTAATCCCGATGAACCGCAGCAGATCAGGGACAACCGCGGTCGCGGGCAAACGAACCTGAACGGTGACCGGATCTCCAGAAGAAATCGGTTCACCGTTTTCGTTCATCGTCGACAGAAACACTTCAGCGATTTCGAAACGCCCTTCTCCCAGTGCGAGCTGGACGCTCCGATTGACAGCGTTGGCATCTCCTCCCATCGCAGCTGTCCGAGCGCCTTCTCGACTCGCGAGTAGGACCTGTTGCTGCGCCGACAGCCACAGAGAGAATTCGACGGTGCCCAGAAGCACGGTCAACAGAAGCGGAAAGACGAGCAACAACTCGACTGCCAACCCTCCGCGTCTTTTTCGCTCGGCCTTAACGACCATGTCGCACCTCCGCCGTCTGAGCGGCTTTCGCGCTGGGGACTAATCCAAGGTCGACCCGAAACGCCCAGAGTAGGATCGGAATCGCGGCAATGGTAGCGATCAGTGAGTAGCGAATGACAATGGGAGACTTTTTTCCGGTGATCGACTGACCGCCTCGTATCGCCAAGCTACGCCCTTTGAGCAATCGTCCAATCATAACGGCCAGCACGACAATCCAGAGGACGATCAAAGAGCCAGCAAGAACGAAAATGGTCAGAGCTGGCCCAATCCAAGCGCCCAGGGCGGCGAACAGCTTAACATCACCGCCTCCACATACCCCCATCAGCCACATGCCGAAGAACAGCACAAATCCCACCGTGAACCCCGCCAAGGCAAATAACAACCCGTCGAGAACCCCTGTGGTGACACTGCCCACGCCAAGAATCCATACGGCGGACCCATTCGCTGCCAACAGTCCTCCTCGAAGCATGCTAATCAGTAAGCCCAAACCGAGCGCTGGCAGGCTCAGCCATTTGGGTACCTTCATAAACCGCTGATCAGTGTAGCTGGCTGTCGCCAGCAGAGCGCTCAGCCCTGCCAGGAACAGCCAGCCGAAAAGTGGATCGGAGAAGTAGCGCATGATTGGCGATCACCTCATCCCTGGTGCCGTGAGTACTTGCTTGTGCTGCTTTCATCGACCAGAACCAGAGGAAAACGCCTTAGCGATCTTGACTCAAAGAAAAAAATCCGGGCCAGGAGGCGGTACCTCCAGCCCGGACGGTGTTTCTGGTACTGGCTCAGCGACCCGCGAGTCAAACAGGCCGTCGGCTTTTGCACCAGCCACAGGTTCCACAGGCTGTAAATTTCTTCAACCTGAGTCCGGCTGGATAGACCAGAACCAAATTCGCTCTACAACAGCTGTTGGCCATTCACACCTCAGATTCACCCAGCCCGCCCTTTGTCTCCCGCGCCAAGATGGACTTCCATCTCAAGACCAAAAGGCGACCTGACATGCCATCTGACCGTTAGTTGCACGGAATGACGTCAATCAGCGACGGAATCGCCGGTGGCGTGCAGAGCGGGTCAGGCAACAAGCCAGGCGTATCAATGGCCTGCGAACCATCGGTCTGCGCACAGCAGCCGAGCTGACCTTGAATGATGTACCCCTGACTCAGTGCCAGGATCGCGTTACCGAGTTCGGTCAACTCGGTATTGACCGCGTCGCGGACACCGGCCAGGCCCACAATGATCCCGATGATCAGGATCGTCGCTACAAACAGGAACTCGATGGCGATCAACGCGCCGTCATCATCGTTCCACAGCCGCTGGACGAGATTCTTCGTCATGGCAAATCAGTCCCTCCCAGGAGGTTGGCTCGCCGCACCGCCTCCCACGACGTCCGCAACGCACGGAAGCGCTCGTGAAGACAATCCAGATCGGCGACGGAGACCAGATTCTGCCAGGACAGCCTAATCAGCTAAATCAACCCCTTCAAGCGATCTTACTCATATTATGCTAACTATCTTAAATTAAGTATTGGCATTATTGATTTGATTGATAGATCTGTTAAACCATGTCTAATCGCTACAATCGTCACAACCGTAACTCTGCTAAAAACCATCTCGTTAGCTATTGCTTTTGGCTAAACGCTGAAGAGGCGACGACTTCTCAGAGAGAAGGAAACCCCAACCTAAGAGAACTCGTCGCCTCTTCAGGCCGCGCCATTGAGATGCCTGCTAGACCTTAGTTGCAGGGGGTCAGATCGATCAGCGACGGAATAGCCGGCGGCGTGCAGAGCACTTCCGGAACCGTGCTGGGGGTGTCGATCGCCTGCGAGCCGTCAGTCTGCGCACAGCAGCCCTGTTGGCCCGAGATCGAATAGCCCTGGCTCAGAGCCAGGATGGCGTTGGCCAGCTCGGACAACTCAACGTTGACCGCACTACGAACGCTCGACAGCCCCGCGATAATCCCGATCACCAGGATCGTCGCAACGAACAGGAACTCCATGGCGATTAGTGCGCCTTGATCATCACTCCACAGCTTCTTCAGCATCTGCGACATCACCACAACCCCTCCAGGATGAAGATAACACCCGCCATTCCACCCACCGTCGGTTCGCCACGCACGAACTAACCCAATAGAGCGGATGTGGAACGCTGGGCATGCGACTGAGCCGCTTGCTCAGAGGCAAATCTAACCATCTAGCTTGAGTTGCACCAATAGAGGATTTGGGTAATTGAGGAAGTTTGCAAAGGGGCACAATAGCGCTCACGGCACTGCTGGCGCATTCCAATCAATCTGAAGAATCCTTGCTCATTCTTTAGTCGCTAATTATGTTGCAACCCAATTAATTTTGATTCAATTAGAGAGGTTGTAACAAATGCGCCAGCTGATGAGATGGTCCAGAAATGCGACCAACCCAGGGAGTCATCTCCCTGGGTTGGTCTGATGGGCGGGTCACCTAGCTATTAGTTAGCCGGCGAGACATCGATCACCGAAGGAAAGGCGGGTGGGACCTGGGAGATTCCCTGCAACTGCCCCGGAGTATCGATAGCTTGCGAGCCATCGAAGCTGGCATTCGCACCAATCTCACCCATGATGGTGTAGCCCTGGCTCAAAGCCAGAATTGCGTTGCCTAGCTCGGTCAGTTCCGCATTCAGTGTGGCCCGCAGGTTAGACAGTCCCACGATGATTCCGATCACCAGAATCGTTACGACGAACAGATACTCCGTGGCGATGATGGCTCCGGAATCGTCATTCCACATCTGCGACAACTTGCTCATTGTAAGCGTCTTCCTCTACGTAGTAATTCGGCCAAGATGACCCGGCAAGGGTCGTCAGATCGTTAGCGAGGCAAGCCTCACACCGACAATTTGCCTTGTTCTCACTCCTCGAGCAATCAATCCGCCGCATTCTTACTGAGTTATCATCGATTAGCTAACGTGCAAACACTTGCATTGAGATCCACCTAGAGGATTAGTCACATTCTCGCAATTCCGATGCCTTAGCTGTTCCTAACAGCCCTACGCTGAAGTGATGGTTTTTCAATCATCAGCTCAAATGAAACTAAAGTTTTGCCCAACCATTCCCCTGCAAAAATCGCCAGACTAACTCGCACAATCAGCATTTTCAGCACAAGTATTTTATTATCGCATTCTGGAATCACATTTTCTTTCTGCGAGTAGTTCGATCATCTAGCACAATCCAATTGCTTATTGATCGATTCAAGCGAACCCGTTAATGTGGGTGGCGGATGTCAGCGAAATCAGCTCCGATGAGTACAGGCTCTTCAGCCTATCCACTGGAAGATTCCGAAGTTCGCCTTGGAGCAGGGCTAGATTTTACATCTCCAGATTCACCGTTGGCGAAGTATTATCTCTATGCCAGTGATGTAGCCGCGATCTTCCTTCTGTCGTTCCTTTTTGTAATGACCAGCGTCCTGCCACTACCTCGTGAAGACGTGCGATTCCAGTTGGAACTAGGGCAAAAGACGCTTCGGAATGGCGTGTGGAGCCAGGAACCTGCCCAACAGCTCTCGTGGGCCTTTCACACTGGCCTGTATTTTGTGTTTCTCCTTGGGAATTGGCTCTCAGGCTCCGAGGGAACTGCTGGCGGAGTAGACTGTCTTCGCTCCGTTTATGCGATCCTAGTTGTGGCTCGACTGACGTTTCTGTGGGTGGCATTCCGTCAGGTTAGTCGTTCTCCATCTCTGGCCTTTGTCGGTTTATTGATTTTACTAATTTTCTCCATCGGACGAGTTCCAAGATTACAACCTATTTTATTCGGCGAGGCCTGTTTTGCGGCATTGCTGCTTGTACTAACATATCAAATGCTCAATTTACGATTAGTCTATTTAATCTCTGGCATGTTCATTTTGTGGGCGAATGTACATGAATCGTTTTTGTTGGGATTCGTTTTGATGATAGTTTGTTTGATTGCCACCATCATACAGTCTAAATTCTCGATTAGTCGAAATCCGCTAATTCTCCCCTTAACCGGTCTTTTCTTAATTTGTCTGGGATTAGTTACTTTTCTCAATCCCCGCGGCCCATTCATTATGCATACTTTATGGAGTTTGGCAAATAATCCACATTTTCTTGCTTTGGAAGCCTGGCAACCGCTGACTTTTCACTTTGGAGCAGGTGGGCATTGGACGTTCGTGCTTCTCTGGTGCCTGGTCGTACTCACGCAGCACGCCGCACGCTCGTTCTTTGCTCCGTTTCCCTTGTTGTGTTTAATCGTGTTTGGATTCTGGCCCTTGTGGCAACAACAGGCTTTGATCGAATGGGCCATGATTGCTCCCTGGTGCATCTTATCGTTGGCTCCTCAAGCAATGGCAGGTTGGGCGTTGCCAGACTGGGTTCCCCTTTCAGTGCCAAGTTTTCGCAAAACCATACTCGCGGGCTTGTTCGTGATTATCGCCAGTACTTGGTTTCCACCGATTCACTGGTTAATAGGCGGCCAACCCACGCCATTAGAACGTAGCCTTACTCAGACAAAGTGATTTTTCTGATTAATCCGCTCATGCCAGGATTACCGCCAATTCTTCAAGCAAGACGTCGTTTCGGACCGAAAACAAAGTAGGTAATTAAGGATTCTGAACGACCGGTTCGCTCGCCGGTTGGTTCATGACCAACACTTCGTGGAGGGGACCCCGGTATGGCAGTCCATTCCGCCAGGCCCTTCCGGACTGGCTGGATCACGGCCGCGACCTGTTCCTGTTTGCTCGCCGGCTGGGTCGGCTGGCAACCGGCAACAGTCCGCGCTCAGCTACCAGTTAGTTCGGCCAGGCCCTCACAGGTCGAAATGTGGCAAGGGAACAGCAAACGAGCAGTGGAATCGACGTCAACGTCGCTGAAACCACTGGTTCCGATCGCTCCACCACCAAGCACGATTGAGCCGGTCGGCACGCCACTACCACCGCTACCGCCAACGCTGCAGTCCACCCCTTGGACGCCTCCGCCGGCCATCCCCGCGCAGGCTGCTCCCTCGCTCCCGCCAGTCGCGGAAGTCAAAACTACGCCAAGCGTCCAGCGCGAGGAATTGAAAAAGCTTAGCCAACAGCTCATTCGCTCGACAAGCAAGCTGGCGAATAATTGTCAGACGGCTCTCGACAGTTGCGCGACGAGCCTTCGCTCCTCGGGGGATCGTTTGGTCGAAACGCTCTCAGTGCCCGTGCGAACCCGCATCGAGAAGCACTCACCGACGACGACTGTAGTAGTAACGCCTGTTCCGTCAACGTCGACGACCGATGCTCAGGAAGACTCGCTTCCGTGGTACAAGGTGGTCTGGCTTCAGGTGATCGTGGGAGGCAGTGCCTTGGTAGTCGGCCCTTTGATGGTCGCACTATTGTTGGGCATCATGCTCCGACGCAGTGGTTTTCAATTCCGCGTCGAATTGGTCAATGCTCCGGGCACACTGGGAAGCGGTGTGGCCTATGGCGTCTCGCGTATAGACACGAATCAGCCTGACGTGCCAGCTCGTCCTGTAGGGCGCATCGAGCCGGATTTGGCCAGTCTCAGTGCTGTAGCTGCCTTAGAAGCGGTAACGTTCCCGGAACTGAAACCAGGCGAAGAAGCGCCGATGACGGGGGAGAAGTTTGACCTGGGGCCAACTTACGAGGAAGAACGCCTGGCCAAACAGGAAGCCGAGTTGCTGCGTGAAAAGGCGATTTTACAGGAAATCTTTGAAGAGAACCTACGGCTCCAGGAGGAATTGCGATCTCAGCTGGAGACGGCCTCCGCCTCTTCAGCAATGGACGAACCAGTCGCCACGGGTGATTTCACGGTGCCTGTGACAGAAGTCTTGCACGCCATCAGTGAGCCAATCGGTTATTTGACAGACGATCAAGATCAAACGGTTTGACCCAGGATTCCTCGCGTTCCCCTGGGGAGGGGGATGCAGCTTCGGGAGAGAATATGGACGCGAAAGCAATCTATATCGGCATGGATCTGGGCACGTTCAAAACCTCGGTGGCGTCGTCCGCCGGCATCCGCGACGTGATCCACACGGCGGTAGGCTGGCCACGCGATCAGGTGGCCCGCACTATGCTGGGCCGAGACGTGGTCTTTGGCAAGGATCTCATCGAGCATCGGCTGGCAGTGAACATCGTCCGTCCGTTCGAGAAGGGCGTGCTGAAGTACAACAGTCCCGATGATGCCGGAGTGTCTGCCGATCAGATCACGCTGTACAAGCAGGCAGCTCGTCTGGTCGTGGAGCATGCCGTCTCTTTGACTCGACCGCCCAAGGGGGTGCCGATCTATGGCGTCATCGGCGCTCCTTCTCGGGCTAGCATCCTCAACAAAAAGGTGCTGCTCGAAGCCGCCCAGCATGCGTTCGATGGTGTGATGATTGTTTCCGAGCCATTTTCGATCGCTTATGGCATGAATCGTCTCAGCGACACCCTGGTAGTGGACATTGGTGCGGGCACGACCGACATCTGTCCAGTCTATGGCACCTTCCCACGTGAGGACGAACAGGTCACCATTGCTCAGGGTGGTGATGTCATCGACGAGACGTTCTATCGATTGCTTCGGGAGCGTTATCCCCAGGCACAGATCTCGCTCAACATGGCCCGAGAAATCAAGGAAAAGTACGGTTTCGTTCATGACGTGAACGAACAGGCACTAGTCATGTTGCCGGTCAACGGTCGGCCGCAACAGTTCGACGTCACTGAACCGCTCAAGGAAGCCTGCAAGGCTCTGGTGCCGTTGATCCTCGATGGCCTCGGCGAGGTGATCTCTCGCTTTGATCCGGAGTTCCAGCAGCGGATGTTGCAAAACATCGTCCTGGGTGGAGGCGGCAGCCAGCTGAAAGGACTGGATCGCGTCATCGAAGACGCCTTGAAAGAGTTTGGCGGGGCGAAAGTGAAGCGAGTCTATGATGCTGTCTTCGCTGGTGCGGTCGGTGCGCTCAAGCTCGCCATGTCGATGCCACAAGATTACTTCCATCAGCTGAAGATGGCGCAGCAGCCGTGCGAAACCGAGGCGGAGGTCAGCGTCTAACACCACGGCAAAAGAGTGTTCGTGGAACCAAGGAAGGCTCGTCATGAGGAACGCGGGGGTGGGACAGGGAGGTCTCGTCCCCGCGTTCACGCGCTTGAGCAATTAAGCCTCTCGACATAAGATGAACCAAGCCCTCGAACGACCTCCTGAGCAATGAGCCACGATCTTGCGACAAAACAGAGCCACCTTCTCCAGATTCTGGGAGAAATGCCCGGCTGTGTCGTTGCCTTCTCGGGCGGCATCGATAGCACGGTGGTGGCGAAGGCGGCTTACCTGGCCCTGGGGGAACGGGCCATCGCGGTGACTGCCGATAGTCCGAGCGTAGCCCGGTCGGAACTCGACGAAGCCCGCCGACTGGCCGCAGAAATCGGTATCCGCCATGAGATCCTCTCTACTGACGAGTTTTCCAATCCGGATTATCTGCGAAATGATGGCAGCCGTTGTTTTTACTGCAAGGACGAGCTGTATTCTCGCATCGAAGAACTGCTTCCGCGATTGGGTGTGACCGTCATCTGTAGCGGGGCGAACCTCGACGATCGCGGCGACTATCGCCCAGGGTTGACGGCAGCGGCGGCCCATCAGGTGCGTCATCCGCTGCAAGAGGCTGGATTCACCAAAGCCGACGTCCGTGCTGTAGCCCGCGCATGGGGGTTGCCGACGTGGGACAAGCCAGCCTCCCCCTGTCTGTCGTCGCGGCTGGCTCCAGGCGTGCCAGTCACGCGCGAACGCACGGCTCGCATCGAAGCAGCAGAACGGCTGCTGTGGCAACTGGGGCTGCGTGAGTGTCGCGTTCGTCTCCATGAACACGAGTTGGCCCGTTTGGAAGTGCCACCCACCGAAATTGCCCGTTTAGCCCTCCCGGAAGTGCGACAATTGCTCGTCTCTCAGCTTCGTGAGATGGGCTTCCGATACGTCACGTTGGATCTGGAAGGATTCCGCAGCGGCAGCATGAACGAGCTGATCCCGTTAACGCTGAAACAGAAGTTCGAGCAAGTTCCATGAACCCAATGTCAGCGCGAACCGCTCTGGACGCTTATTTTTTTGAAGCGCGATGCAAAATTCTCGATCTAGCCGCGATCCTCGATCGGATTGAGCGAGGCGAAGGCGGTCAGCAACTTTCGGACGCGCGACTCGGCAAGCTCCGCGACGCACTAGAAGTGCTGCGTCAAGCCGGGCCAGACCGTGCTGAACGAGTACAACAGGTGTTTTCACTGGAGTACGATCCAAACTGGGAGAAGCCCAAGCCACGGTTTTAGTCGAGATTCTCGCAGAACTAACCGTTGGCATTGGCCAATGATGCTCTCGGGCCATATAGTCTGCCCTCGAAGTGTTTTCCACCGTGTCCAGCACCAAGGGAGAGTAGACTATGTCCATGTACATCGGCGAAGCACTCGTCGGCGACGGTAATGAGGTGGCGCACATCGACCTGATGATCGGTTCCAAGGACGGCCCCGTCGGCGTGGCCTTCGCCAACGCGCTGGCCAACCAGTCGCACGGTCACACCAATCTCTTAGCGGTTCTGGCACCGAACCTGATCTGTAAGCCGGCCACCGTGTTGATTACCAAAGTGACGATCAAGGGACTGAAACAGGCGGTGCAAATGTTTGGCCCTGCCCAGGCCGCCGTGGCCAAAGCCGTCGCCGACAGTGTTTCCGCCAATGTCATCCCAGCAAGCGAGGCTGACAAACTGGTCATCGTCTGCGGCGTATTCATCCATCCAGCGGCCAGTGATGACGCCAAGATCTACGACTACAACTATGAGGCGACCAAACAAGCCATCGCCCGAGCCATGAAGCAAGAGCCACCGATCTCCGAGATTCTGGCGAAGAAAGATTCGGTCAAGCATCCCTTCTCGCCGAAGTAATTCCGTTCTCGCACCGACGAGGAGAGGCTAGCGGTCTGGCTCTCCTCGTCGCTCGGAAGGGCATCATGGACAAGCGAAAGATTCTCCTTCAGCTGGACAGCGACCCCCACCCTAGCGTCTTCGATCGGGTCGTGGCCATCGACGCTGGCGTGGACGAACTGTTCAGCTACGGCAATGTTCAGCCCGAGCAAGTCGCCGGTCTGGTTCACGGAGCCATCTTCACTCGTGGGCCCAAAGATCTAAAGAGAACAGCGATCTTTATTGGTGGAAGTAATGTCGAGACTGGCGAGATCCTGCTGGCCAAGGCCGTCGCCGCGATGTTGCCAGCCTTCGGACTGCGTGTCAGCGTGCTGCTCGATGCCAACGGAGCTAACACCACCGCCGCTGCGGCGGTCCGCGTCGCCGCCAAGCATCTATCGTTGGCTTGCACCAAAGCGATCGTGCTGGGCGGAACGGGGCCGGTTGGTCAACGGGTAGCCCTGCTGCTGGCCCGACAGGGAGCTGAGGTCCGCCTTGCCTCGCGACAGCTTCCCCGAGCCAAGGCCGCCTGTGACGCTATTCTCCGCAAGGTGCCCGAGGCGAAACTGGAGCCGGTCGCCATTACCGGTGAATCGGAGCTGGGGCCGGCTCTGGACGGACGGACGTTGGCCATCGCTGCTGGGGCCGCTGGAGTGGTTCTTCTCCCCAAATCCGCCCGCCTGGCCTGTTCGACGTTGCAACTGGTAATCGATCTGAATGCCGTGCCGCCTTTGGGGATCGAAGGCGTGGAAGTGACCGACAGCGGCACCCAACGAGACAACGTGCTGGCCTACGGAGCCATCGGCGTGGGCAGCACCAAAATGAAGTTGCATCGAGCAGCCGTGGCTCGGCTGTTCGAGAGCAACGATCAGGTCATGGACGCCGAAGAAGTCTACGCCCTGGGCGAGGCTCTCTGAGCCTCGTGGATTCGCTGAGCGACCACGTCGATCAACAGCGGATGTCGGCCCATCGGCTCGGCCAGCAAGAATTCGACCAGGGGAAACTCCTCGGCCAGACGCTCGCGAGCTTCGGTCAAATCGCGTCGTACATGAATTCCCGCCGAGAGAAAGTACGGCGTCAGAATCACTTGCTGTGCCCCCTGGGCCACGCAGAGACGCCCGCCCTGCTCGATGCTCGGCTCGGCGAGTTCCAGAAACGACGCTACCACAATGCGATGGCCGCGTCGCCGTAGTTCCTCGGCGACGTGAAACAGATCGTCGTTCGCCTGAGCATTTCGGCTTCCATGAGCGATCAACAACAAAGCAGTCGTCACCGGCACCTCCGCGTTTGGGCCTTGCCTGAGTATTGTAGGCGAAGACGTGTTATGCTAGGTGGCATCGCTCCTGCACCAACAAAGGCAAGAACATGATCGGCTCGCGCCTGGGTTCGTGGATCATCGAGGAAGAGATCGGCCGTGGTGGTATGGGTACGGTGTATCGCGCTCACCGGACCTCCAGTCAAGGCGACGAAATCTGTGCCATCAAGATGCTTGCCGCCGAACTCGCCGTTGAACTCGGTTTTCAACAACGCTTCCAACGGGAGATCGAGATTCTTCGTCAGTTGAACCATCCCAACATCGTTCGCTTCCTGGAGTCTGGCGTCGAAGAATCCCGTTTCTGGTACGCTATGGAGTTGATCCAAGGCGAAAGCTACGAGGATCTTCGTCTTCAAAGCGGGCGGCTGCATTGGCGCGAGGTGCTGGAAATGGCCTGGCAAATCGCACCGGCGCTGAAGCACGCTCATGATCGCGGCGTCATCCATCGTGATCTCAAACCGTCCAATCTGCTGCGGAACGAAGAGGGAACCGTCAAGCTCACCGACTTCGGCATCGCCAGCCTGTTCGCCAGTCCGCATCTGACGGTGACCGGCGGCGTGATCGGCACTCCTGAGTTTCTCTCTCCCGAGCAGGCCAGCGGCAAACCCGTTACCAAACGCAGTGATCTCTACTCGTTGGGGGTGGTGCTGTACACGCTAGTCACGGGCAAGACTCCCTTCGAGGGAGAGCAGATCGATCTGCTGCACAAGCATCAGTACGGCCAGTATGAACGGATCAGTCGACTGGTGCCAGACCTGCACCCCGACTTTGAGGAGATCATCGATAGCCTGCTGGAGAAAGATCCAGGGAAACGGCCCGGTGATGCAGGCGTGCTATTCAAACGACTGGATAGTCTACGGAAAAAACTCGCCCGACAGACTCAGGAGTCATTGGGCATGTCCCGCTATGACCTGAAGGTCGGCGAACGCGAAGGACCAGCCACACTGATGAGCCGGCTCGTGCGTCAGGAGCTGGAGCAGCAGAACCGCCCTGGTCCGATTGGTCGAATCCTGAATCACCCGGTAGTTCTGGTGACGCTGTTTCTGCTCTGTGTCAGTACGTTGGTCTATACCTTCTGGCCGATGAGTGAGTCCACGTTGTTCGAGCGCGGAGCCGCTCTCATGGCGTCCGACGATCCAGACGACTGGGACCGAGCCTTCGAGCGCTATTTCAACACTTTGGAGAAAAAATATCCGAATCACTGCTACAAACAAGAACTGACCGAATTTCGTCAGCGTTTAGAGGAAGCGCGTGCAGGTCAACGCGCCGAGGGGCGAGCCTTCCGCAACCGTCGGCTCAGCGACGGCGAATGGTTCTTCGAGAAGGGCATGCGACTGCGGCTTCAAGGCGAGGAAGAAGCGGCGTGCCGGATCTGGGAAGCCTTAATCGATGCTTATCGCAATGTGCCCAGCGAACGAGCCTGGGTCCGCCGTGCCGAGCGGGAACTGGCCAATCCACCGCCGCCTCAAAAGGAGCCGCTCCGCGGAGCCACCCGCGCCGCTCTGGAGCAGGCCAAGCAGCTCGAGGTCGAGGGCAAGCACGAACAGGCCAACGCCATCCGCCGAGCCCTGGGCGAACTGTATAAGGATGATCCGAGTATGGCCGCCAAGTTGAAGAAGTAACGAGATCGCTTAAAGAGACAATGTCGGTTGAGCATCCAGATCTAGTGAGGAGTAGTCCCCACGTTTCCAACGTTCTACGGCCATCGCCGCCATCGCGGCATTGTCGGTACACAAGGACATCGGCGGAATCACCAGTTCAGCCCCCGCGCGTTGTGCCATCGTTGCCAGTGCTGCGCGTAAGGCGCGATTAGCGGCAACACCTCCACCGACGGCGAGACAGCGATAGCCCGTCTTAACCAAGGCTTGTCGAGATTTTTCCACCAGTACGTCGACAACCGCCTGCTGAAAACTAGCTGCGAGGTTGGCCCGCTCGGGTCCGGGTGGCGGTGGCGCGGGGCGGGTCGCGTTCTGTCCTCCCAGGGCGTATAACACCGCGGTCTTCAACCCGCTGAAGCTGAAGTCCAGTCGCAACTCCTTTAAGAACGAGCGCGGAAACTGGTAGGCGTGCGGATCGCCCAGCGCGGCCTCTCGTTCCACCGCTGGGCCGCCTGGAAAGCCCAACCCCAACAGGGCCGCCACCTTGTCGAAGGCCTCGCCTGCTGCATCATCCAGCGTGCCGCCTAGCAAGTGATAGTCGACCGACGAGCGACAGTCGAACAATAGCGTGTGCCCGCCAGAGACCACTAACCCCACACAAGGAAAGATGTCACGTCCGGCAGCGAGACGACAAGCGTAGATGTGACCATGAACGTGATTGACACCGAGGAGCGGCACTCCCAGGGCCAGGGCTAGCGTTTTGGCGGCAGTCACTCCCACGAGCAAGGCTCCGATCAGTCCCGGCGTATAATGCACGGCCACGGCGCTGAGGTCGTGCAGCGAGACGCTGGCTTGGCGCAAGGCTTCGTCAATGACCGGCAGCAGCCGTTGCAGATGCGCTCGGGCCGCCACTTCGGGCACGACTCCACCGAAGCGCGCGTGCAGCTCGGTTTGCGAGGCCACGACGTTGCTGAGAATGCGCGGTTCTTCGGTGAACACAGCAGCAGCTGTCTCGTCGCAGGAAGTTTCCAGCCCCAGAAAAAGAGCTTCCGATTGGCTCATGTCCTCACCGCGTCGATGTCTGCGGGGCTGTCGAACTCCTGCCAGCGGACGGACTGGCGAAAGAATGACAACGGATTGTCATAAACAACTTTTCGGATCTCGGATTCTGGATGGCCGCGTCGCCGCATCTCCAGGATCATCTCTGGCACCGCCAACGGGTCGGACTTGCCCCAGTCGCCGGCGCTATTGGCCAGGATGCGATCCGTGCCGTACATCTCCAGCATGTCGACCGCTCGTTGCGGCGTGCATTTCGTGGTAGGATACAACGTCATACCACACCAGAAGCCATTTTCCAAAGCGAAGCGAATTGTGTGTTCCTCAACGTGGTCGATGCACACTCGCGACGGATCGACTCGCGAATCATTCAAAAGCATATCGACGATCATGCGCGTGCCTTTGTACTTGTCTTCCAGATGCGGCGTGTGAATGAGGATCAACTCGTTGGTCTTGGCTGCGAGATCGAGATGCTCCTGAAAAATGATCGCCTCGTTGCGAGTGTTCTTGTTCAGCCCGATTTCACCGATGCCCAGGACGTTCGGTTTATCGAGATACTCCGGGATGAGTTGAATGACCTCGCGCGACAGTGAGACGTTCTCGGCCTCCTTGGCATTGATGCACAGCCAGGAGAAGTGCTTGATGCCGAACTGGGCAGCGCGTTTGGGCTCGACCTCGGTGAGATGGCGAAAATAGTCGCGAAAGCCCTCAGCACTGCCGCGATCAAATCCCGCCCAGAACGCCGGCTCCGAGACGGCCACACAGCCCGCCATCGCCATGCGATGGTAATCGTCGGTGACGCGAGAGATCATGTGAATGTGTGGGTCGATGTAGAAGGACATTTAAGATGCTCCATATGCGAATTATTCAAAAATGCTTCACTTAGCGAGAGCTTTCAGGGCGGATGCAGAGTTCGATTATCGCTTCTCTCATGATAATCGCCGATTCACGCGGTGAACACTACAACGGCCTACTTGTTCGGAGCAGATTTTGCCGGTTTGAATTTCATCTTTCCCGAAAGTATTTCTCCTAAACTCACGCGCACTTCCTTGGTGTCGCCAGCTTTCACGATGGCGGCATTGATCTTGGCGATCAACTCGCGTTCCAGGTTCGGCTTGGCAGCTTTGATCAGGCTCCGCATCATCTCACCCAGCAGGCGGGCCATGTCTCCGCCCACTCCCGCGGTGTGCTCCACCACCACGTTGTCGTAGCGGAATTGCGAATTTGCCACTCGCAGACGGAAGAACACGTCTGGCAGCCAGTTCTTCGTCTTCACCACCCGCGTTGTCAACTCGCAGTTCAACGTCAGATAGACGCGAAACCGCCCGCGCGTGCTGCCAGAGTAAAGGCGTACTCCCATCTTCCAGTTCTGTCGTTGCATCTCGGCGTAGGCGTCGAACATGATCTTGACGACAAAGCGCGTGGTGTTGCCTTCCTTGCGCAGGTCTTCGATGTGCAGTTTCAGACTGTTTTGCAGATTTCTCCCCGTGATTTTATACTTGATCCAGTGACCGTCATTCTTCAGTTGTCCCCTACGATTGGGCTTCTGGAGGTTCCACTTGCTCTCGTCGGCGTAAAGCGGATCCGGCATGAACTCCAACACGAACTCGCGTAGTTGCTCGGCCAGCACCTCCGTCGAGTCGGAGTTGCTCGCGGGAGGCGGTTGCTGAGCCGAGGCCACGACCACGCTGCCGCACAAGATCAGCCCCACCAGAATCCAGCGATGAATCATGGGTTTGGCTCCTCGACACAACCTCCAGACGCCTCGGCAGAAAAACTTCGGCCTCAGCTTTTCTTGCGCATGAATTCTTCTATAAATCGACTAAAAAGACCTCACAAATTGTTTTTAGTTTCACCAGATTGCCAGATCGTCAAACTCGCTCGACAGATGGTTCGGATCATGCTGGAAAGTTCGAGGAAACCGGTTGCCCAGGTCGATCCAGAAGAAGGACGGAATCGCCGCGTTCGAGCGGACCGAGGAGAGCTGGGCCATGTTCATTTGGGCAACTGCGCGACTCCTGGCAAGATGCGCGATCGTGGCTCTACTCGCAATCCAGGTCGGCTGTCACGGTCTCTGCCAGCGGAGCGATCCGCCAACTGCCGACCAGATAGCCCCAGTGACGACGATTTCGCAATGCCAGAAGAACAAGGTTTACCTCTTCTTCATCCACGGTTGTGATCCGCTCGATTGCAGCAACTTCAGCGGACTTCGCGACTATGTTCAGTCGATCGGTTTCATCAAGACTTACTTCGGCAATTCCTATCACACCTTTTTCTTCGAGAAGGAACTACGTCGCCTGCGAAAGGACCAGCCAGACGTTCGCTTTGTTCTGGTCGGCTACGGACGCGGTGCGGACATGGCTCGCGACTTGGCCTGTTCGCTGCGTCAGGAAGGAATCTGCTTCGATCTTGCCGTGTTCCTCGATGGCCAAGGACGGTCAGGGCACGCTGTGCATCGTCCGTCCAACGTTGCACGGGTCGTGAACGTTGTCTCGTGCAAACACCCCGAAGGACACCTCGACGGTGCGGAAAACCATCACTTTGACGACGTGGGACATCTTGGCCTCGCCACCGATCGACGAACGCTGACACTGATGGCCCAAGAGCTAGCCAGCGTAGCATTGCAAGTGCCGCTGCCGCCGCACACGACTCCTGTGCTGGAACCGGTTGGGCCAATGCTCCCAGCACCCAAGGAAGTCCCGCAGTCACGCAGCGAATGGGATTTCCTCCGTCCCGACGAATATGCCCGCGGCGGCGCGGGACTCCCCCCAACCGAGCAGGCGTTCCACACTTTCCCTTCGACCATGCCGCGACGCTGAAGCTACTCTGCGACCACGGGATTGCGCAGCATGCCCAGGTGATCGATCTCGACCTCGACCACATCACCGGGCTTGAGCCAGACCGGCGGTTGGCGAGCGATGCCAACCCCCGGCGGAGTGCCCGTGAAGATCAAGTCGCCGGGCTGTAGCGTCATCACCTGCGAGAGATACTCCAACAGCTGATCCACAGAAAAGATCATTTGTCGAGTAGAACTATCCTGCATCGTCTCCCCGTTGAGCCGCAGGCGAATCCCCAGTTCATGCGGATCGGCAACCTCGTCGGCAGTGACCAGGTACGGCCCAGTGGGAGCAAAGGTGTCGAAGGTTTTGCCCAGCAGCCACTGCTTGCCGTCCTTTTCCAGCTGCCAGTCGCGTGCTGAAACGTCGTGACCGATCATGTAGCCAGCCAGATACGACCGAGCCACGTCGCGCGAGATCGAACGTGCCTTCTTGCCCACAACCAGTACCAGTTCCGCTTCGTAGTCCACCTTGTGACTGACTTTGGGCAGAACGATCGGCTCCTCAGGACCGATCAGGGCGGTGGTGAACTTAGAGAAGACGACCGGCTCACGCGGAATCGGTGCGCCGGTCTCGGCGGCATGATCGCGGTAGTTCAGACCGATGCAAATAACCTTATGCGGATCTGGAATGGGAGCAAATAGTTTCGCGTCGGCTACGGGATGGCGGATCGCTGCCGGTCGCTGACTGATCTCCGCGACTAAGTGCAACATCGCCGGACCGCCCTCCAACAAGCCGCGTAGACTAGTCGGCAGCTCGGGATCGGTCGCACAAACATCGACATACGTTTCGCCATTGAGCACTACTGGTCTGGGGCCGTGTGAAGTTTGAATCGTTGCCAGCCGCATGGAGTCTCTCCTCGGAAGGAATGTAGATCGGGATAGACTAGGGACCGGCCCAGCGGCCCGCAAGCAAGCCCCAGCGAATCGGCAGAGCCTGGGCAACGAACCACAGCTTCCGCCAGGTCGAGACTCGGACCCGCTCGCCAAAGACGTCGAAATCGCGGGCGACAATCTCGTCGAGCAGGCAACGGTAGGTGTGCAGCATGACTAGAAAGACGGCCCGACCTGGTGGAGCAAGCAGTTCGACCAGGTCCATCGCTTCGGCATAGAATCCGTAGGCCCGTTCCGCCTCGAACCGCATCAGGGCACGAAACGACTCATCGATCTTCGTCACAGGCAGCTTGCAGCCAAACCGTTGTAGATCCTCTATGGGAAGATAGACCCGACCACGCTCGGCATCTTCACCGATGTCGCGAAGAATGTTGGTGAGCTGCAATGCCAGACCGGCGGCGATGGCTGGCGGGTAGGCATTCCCGCGAAACCCCCAGATGTGGATACAGCACAAACCGACGGCGCTGGCCACGTGGTAACAGTAGTGCCGCAGTTCGTCGAACGTGGCGTAGCGCTGAACGTCCAGATCCATCGTCACGCCGGTCAACACCTCATCGAGATGCACCACAGGGATACTGAAACGATCGATCGCATGTCGCAATGCCGGATAAATTGGATGGGTATACTCACCTTTGAGAGCATTTAGAAGCGAATCGCGCCACTGAGCCAACGCTTGCCGTTTCTCCTCGTTGGGCTGGCAAGCATCGCTGAGATCGTCGGCCACGCGAAGAAAGGCGTACAGAGCGCACATGGCGCGACGCTGCTCGGTCGGCAGTAGTCGAAAAGCGTGGTAGAAATTCCCGGCTGCGCGACGTGCTAGTCGCTCGCAGTAGGCCGACGAACTGGACAGCGTCCAGCCAGACATAACAGCTACCTCGCACGGCTGGGTCGGAGTCGTCGCCACATCGCCGACAGCACGAGCGTACCTTTGTCCCACTTCGACAGCGTCGGTCGCACCGCCAAGACGTTGTAGCCGACTTGCTCGATCTTGCGCAGGATGCTTAGCCCTCCCTCGATGAACAGTTCGATGTCCGCTTGAACCTCGTCGGGCACCAGTTCAACCAACGGATACCCCTGAAAGAACAGGTCGCGCGTGCGTTCGACTTGAAAGCGTAGCAGGTCGGCGAACGGAGGCGTGAAACGCTTGGCACGCAAGTCGTCGTCGCCGTAGCCAAACCGCACTCGATCCTCAAGCGGCAGATAGACTCGTCCAATGTCGAGATCGCGCGACACGTCCTGCCAGAAGTTGACCAGTTGCAGCGCGGTGCAGATGCGGTCTGACAGTTGGCCGCGTCTCTCGTCATGACATTCGCTCAGATACAGCACCAGCCGACCAACAGGATTGGCCGAGTTCTTGCAGTAGCCGAGCAACTGTTCGTAGGTGGAGTACGACCGAACCCACTGATCCTGTTCAAAGGCATCGAGCAAATCGAGGAACGGCTGTTTGGGAATGTCGAAGCGGTGGATGGTCTCAGCCAAAGCAACGAAGACGGGATGACTGGTTCGACCTTCGTAGCAAGCGTGCAGTTGCTCACGCCACCACTTCAGCAGGTCGAGTGCCCGAGCGCCGCCGCCGACCTCGTCGGCCAGATCGTCGGACCAGCGACAGTAGGCATAGACGGCGTGAAAGTGGCGAAGCAAGCGGCGCGGCAGCAGCAGCGATGCCACGGAGAAATTCTCGTAGTGCGTCGTGGCCAGTCGTCGGCAATATTGCCAGGCCTGGGCACGAGATGACGGCGGTTGGGTGCCCTCGGGGCCATAGCGCGCCAGCTGTGTCTGGAAGTTCCACGTCATGCCGGCCATTATAGAGCCTTGGGAGATCAATAGCTAAGCTCAAGGCCGACTTTCACTCCTTGCAACCACAGCTCGCTAGTGTTGAAGGCAAAGGCTGGCCGAGTCACACCGTCCAGAGCCGCCCCGCCGCCGAGTTGGATCGGATCCACGGTGGAATCAATCTGGTCGCCGGGCCGTACCACGTTGGAGACATACAGAAGACTGTAGCCTGTGTAGAGCCGTAGGAACGAGTTCATCTGCCAGTTCAAGGTCACGCCTAACTCGGGAATCAGAGCCGTTTCCGAACGTTTGTGGACTCCCGAGTTGGTCGCCTGGGCGAGCAGCCCACCCGAACGGAGTGAGTAAGTGCCGTCCAGCCCCAGCGTTTTTCGACTGCCCTGGATGGTCACGCGCTGTTCCATACTGCCGACGGCTAATTTGGTCAGCACGTCCACGGTGAACGGCCCACGACCGAAGCGATTGAGCAAGCCACAATCAAATCCATGAAAGGTATTTCTTGTCTGAAATTCATCGGTCGTCCAGACGAACGAATCGATGTTCCCATTGGGCAGAACGGAGAGGGAGTCCGCGCTAACCATGAGTGACTCCCCCAAGGTCAGGAAGCGATAGCCGACCAGGCCATCGAGTCGATAGACCGGCTGACGCTGCGGATCCACGCCGAGGAGCAGCCGCTGGCGCAGCAACGCGCCGGTGCCTTCAATCGTGCTGGAATTGGCTCGAGCGGTGATTCGTCCATCAATGAAACGTCCTGGCAAACCGACAATCTCAGAAGTGACCAAGCCGGTGTTCACGTCTGTGAAAGGACGACTGAGTGGGTAGATGCCGTCAGCGACCACTTGTAGTGTCTTGGATTCGCTTCCCAGAAAGAAGTAGTCGGCGACCAAGCCGGTACTCTGCTCGGAGCCGAACCACCAGCCAGCAGTGAACCGGGCCCCGCTGCGAATTCCACCGTTAAGGCGTTGATCGCCCAGCACAGTCGTGGCACCGACCAGGCTGTTCGGAGCGGAGATCAGGCCAGTACCGCCGATGGCCAAGGTGGCATTGGGAAACGACGTGATCGCCAGAGCCGGAGTTGCCTGACCGTTCATCCACCATAGCAACGCTTCGGCACTGAGCCAGAACAACGGATTTTGCTGCTCACACGAGTTGCACGGCTGAGCCGGAGTCGCCACGGGAACGAGTCGAGAGTCCGTTGGAGGATGCGGCACCGCTGGCGTGGCCACAGGAGCGGACGGAAGCGGCGACGGCAGCGGAGCGGACGGCAACATCGTCGGCTGCTGACGCGGCGGCGTAACCGTTGGCACAGGGGAAGTCGGCTGCTGACGCGGCGGCGTAACCGTTGGCACAGGGAAAGTCGGCTGCATCGGTTCGGGCAATGGCGGATAGAGATTCGCTGTTGACCCTGGCGTCGGATGCGTTGGTCGCGAAACTGGCGCGGCGGGGGTATACTGGGGACCTTGGGGCAGCAGATGCGGAACATGCGGTGGAGTCGGCGGCGGCCAATCAAGCGGCTGTTGCGGTTGAGACACTTGTGGCCTCGACGGAGTGGCTGGCATAGGCAGCGTCGTGGCGATGCCCACTCCGGTATAGGCTGGTTCCGGTAAAGGCGGAATCGGAGGCGGCAACGTTTTGGGCCGGACCACTTCCTCTGCCGTGGTCAGTTCGAGTGGACCAAGTGGTTCTGTGGGAACTAGTTTGATCACGCGGACCGATTGCCCGAAAGCCATCGTGACCGCGAGACAGAGGGCACCGCTGACCCCCGCTACGACTTGGAGCAGTCGTAATCGCATATCATCCACTCCCGACCTGATAGGCAGTTCCTAAGCCTGAACGGCAGCAACGGTACCCCCGTCAGGCAACCACGAAGATAATTCCTAATCTGCTGAGCCGTAGTGCCATACTGTTGCCTTGAGTAAAAAAAAAGACTGAAGTTCCGCCGAGAAGTTCCTGCTTCGATCGTCTTTGCTGTTCAACGATGGTCTGCTTGCTCGTAATATGGAATCAAGCAGATAGCATGAATCGGTGGTCCACGGAGACCCGGTAAAATGATTTGTCAGGGGTGCGGTCAGTCGTTCTCCTTGCCAGCGGGCTACAGTCGGAGCAAAATCCAGTGCTCAGGATGTGGAGTCATCTGCACTGTGACTGCCGAGACCGCCTCGGATCGGACTGCTCCCAGCCAGAAGAGGCCCAGCCGACAACTTAGTCAAGCCACTGTCACGGAACCCAGCATCGAAGACCAGGCGGCGGCTTTATGGCAAGAGCCTGCATCGCCTCCCCCCTCGGCTCTCGCTGACGAGTCGACTCCGGTTTTTGCTGACGAGTCGACTGTGGCTCCCGTGGCTGATCCACTGCCCACTCGTCGCAAGGAACTGCTGGTCCCCTGTCGTCGCTGCGGCAAGCTGATTCGCCGTCAACGCGAATGTCCCGACTGCGACGCCGCCGAGGAACCGCTCATTGCCAAAATCGGTTCGCTGGAACTGGATGAACCGTCTCCACCGAGAAGCATTCTAGATGAGGACGATCCGACCCCGTACCAACTGGCCGACAAGGACATTCCCACTTGTCCCAGCTGTCGCAAGGAGCTGCCCAAGGGAGGTGTGGTTTGTCCTGGTTGTGGTTTTGATCGGCGCAACAACCGCAAAGTGACACGCGAGTTCGAGCCGATTCATCGCGTCTGGGATGCTGACATGAGCCTGGAAACGCGACTTCGCTGGTTGGCGGCGGCTCAGGGTTTCCATTGGTTGTTGGCCTTGCTGGCTGTCCTCGCTGGCCAGAGCGTCTGGCCCTTCTTCATCGCCTGGCCCTTCTTCACGGCCATGCTCTGTTTCGTCTTGGGAACATTTGATCGCATCACCCTGACCCGGGACCGTCGCGGCCGCACCCGACTCATCAAGCAATGGCGCTGCTTTTTCGTGCCGCTTCAGCCCGTGACCACCGAGGTACGCGGCTTCGAGGGAGTCACCACGGGGCGCTGGCACGATGCCGGTCTGCTCGAATGGCTCGTCGTCATCAACTTGATTCCCCTGGGACTAATCCCGGCCATCATCTACTGGTACAACGCCATTCATTGTCAGCACTGTCATGTCGCGCTAGCGTTGAATCACGGCCATGCGGAAGTGTGGGTTTATCGCGGCAGAAGTGAGCAGCAAATGAATGACATTGCCGACACCCTCGGCAATGCTAGTGGACTCAGACGAATTGTCTGAGTCGAATGAATTGGCTCAACCGAACTGCATCATCTGCGCCCAGCTCAAGGCTTCAGTGAATTGCAGGCCGATTTCGTAGTCGCCGCCTTGCGGTCGGCAGTAGCGAACCTCGGCGTCAGCCCACAGGCCTTTATTGTTCTCCCGAGAGCGAATTTGAACTCGACTGCGCGAAGGGAACGGCTTATCGAGCAAGACGCAAATGCCCCCATTCGAGCGATTCAAGACGCAGCCCTGCCCTGTCTCGCCCTTGACTTCGAGCCGCACCTCCACATGCGTTGTGTTCCCTGCGCGGCGCGGAACCGATCGCCGCTCCAATACTATCCCTTTGAGATAGGTTTCTTCGGTGACCGAAGGCTCTTGTTGTGCTTGCTTCGCTTCTCTCGCGGCCAACAGACGACGTCCAATCGTATAGATCAGCATGGCCGAAAGAACACCCACGCCCAACAGCAACGCAGTTTTTTGGTGTTCCGTTGCATATTCCATGAGCGAACGAAACATCTGGGTTTTCCCTTTCAGGCGATAGATTCGTTCCGTTTAAGGGTAGCTCATAAACCGAAGTAGAGCAACTTTCCACTCAGAGCCACAAGCGCACGCGATCGCGCAAGTTGGGCGGCAGCTTCTGCTGGAGCGTTCGTCGAACCTCGTCGGGGTGATACCGAGTACTAAAGTGCCCACAGATGATTAGCTCATTCTCGAAACGATCGGCTCGTTCCAGAAAATCATCCAGATGCATGTGGCCGAATTTGTGGATCTTTTCGCGGCGATGCTTGGCCCGAATAAAGCTCATCTCGGTGAGCAAAATCTTAGCCTGAAACACAGGGGGATAGGCATCGAGACCAGCAGGACTAGTATCGCCCGTGTAGGCCAGTAGAGGAACCCGAACCTCTCGAGTTACTTCCACTCCCGACTTGCGTAAATCACGAATCTGTTCGCCGGGCAATCCCAGGTATTCCTCGCGCAGCTTAAAGCGACGATCCCAGATCAGATAGCCGACCGATGGAATCGTATGTGTCGTCGCAAAGACGGTCATGACATGTTCGCGCGACAGGTTGATCTCTTGGCCAGGTTCAACCCCAATCAGCTCACACAACTGCCGACCACGATCGAGCCGCTGCATAATGAGCAGTAATTTTCGCAGATCTTCGATGGCATACGACGGTGCATAAATCGTGGGCGGCTCCATCTTCATCATCCGCCGTCGGGCCACGTAGATGGGCAAGGCGGCAACGTGGTCCAGATGGGTATGCGAGATACACCAAGTCTGCGTACCCATAAAATCCCACGGCTGTGCGCCCAGATCGAAGCCTAACTTCAGTTCGGGAACGCGCCAGTAGGACTGCACGGCGGCTCGGGAATAGCCCTCAATGGTCAAACCAGCATGTTTGCAACTCAAAATTGGCGCATTCTCAACCATGAGAGCCTCGCATCGAATCCAGCTTGCTGGCAAAACACCTCACCAGCGTCTCAGGTTCCACGACATTTGACAAGGCAGCGTCCGCGGAGTGAGCCGCAAAACAAACCAGGCCGGAATCATGAGCAACCATGATTCCAGCCTGGAGCAACCAACGCGTACTTGAACTTACTTCAGTTCGGGAGGAGGCGGAGCCACGACACCCTTGCCATCGTCGCCCTTGGATTGCGGCCCACCCTTCGGTGGCGGCTTGGAAGGATCACCCTTGGGTTTGTTGCTGTCGCCACAGCCAGTAGCAAGGAGGGAGAAAGCCAGCAATAGAGTCAATGCGGTGAGTCGGCGGAACATAATGGTGAGATCTCCTGAAACTCGAACAGAAACGACTCCTGGAACAAACAAGCCCGGACTGACACTGAAGTAAAGCGTCAGTCCGAGCCAAAGAGACTGAAGCGTAGTTAGCTTAGAACTGGTTGGTGTTGATCACCATACCATCCTGGAAGCCAGCAGCGTAGTTGTACATCGTATACGACGCACCACTGTTGCCGACATAGCGCACCGTGCGGACCGAGCCATCGCAGTTGGCAAACTGAACGATACCAGAGTGCCGGCTGCTGAGACGGAACCACGCCGGATCAGGCTCCACAGTCGGTTGTACCAATCCCCAGGCCACCGGGAAGTATCCAGCACCGATCCACTGCGGGCTGACATTGCTCCAACCAGAAGCCGGTGGTCCCTTGGTAGCATATTCGCCGAAGAACAAGGTATTGCTAGTACCATCGGGCATAGCGGCCAACTTGTTGCGGCTACGATTGTTGAATGGACCACGGTAGAGGTCAACGGTCAAACCAGAACGGCCGGCAATACCGAGATAATTAGTTCGACCAAAGGTCGCATCGCCGAATGCCGCGATTTGAACAGTGAACGAAGTAGCCGTAGCCGCAAACGTGTTGAAGAAGCAGTCCCACGGAGCAGAATCGGCGGAATCCGAGGGGCAGAGCAGGGTCTTGATCCTGGCTCCGCGATTGTTCCAAAAGCTGCTGTAGCTCCAATAGGCCGGATAACGAATCGCTGGATTGAGATAGTCCGCAGGAACGCCAGCCATCAACAGCTTGAACAGGTTGTCCTGTTCGAAGAACGGCAGCAGATGAACAAGTACCCCAACGCATTGTCCATTCCAGCCCGTGGCCGAGATCGAACCATCAAGGCCATTCCCGTTGTTGGACGGATCGCTAGCCATCGTGCCGAGGAAACCAGGGGGCAAAACTCCCGTGGAACTCTCGTAGTTGTGAGCCGACAAGGCTAGCTGCTTGAGGTTGTTCTGGCACTGCATGCGGGCTGCCGCCTCGCGTACCTTCTGCACGGCTGGCAGAAGTAGACCGATCAGGATGGCGATAATGGCAATTACCACCAGCAATTCGATCAGCGTGAAACCACCTCTTCTCGAACGAGTCTTCATCTTTTCGACTCCCAGGGAAAAAAAACTAGAAGAACACAAAACGATACAAAAACAAACCTCCACGAAGCTGACTTCAACATCTGTTGATTGGACACTTCGTGAGAAAATGCCTGCCTCATCGTCTCCCTAGTAACTGACTGCTTTCCTTTCCAAAACAGAAAGCTAGTTTTGATACTATTTTTCGACCGGATAAAGTTGGACGTCGGTCGACAATGCTCAAACTGTCTGTTCCTGCTCCTTTCTTGAAGAGGCAACTGTTAGAGAGTTGGCATAGCAAACACGAGAGCACAGGGCAGGAGAGAATTACCCTGACGCGCTTTAGACGCTAAACCTACCGGATTTATTCACGAAAATATAGGCAGGCCGCGGCTTGCGAGTCGTGCTTATACCTAGTATCGATGCTTATATTAAACTACTACCCCACGACTAGACAACTAAATTTCCTCCTTTTTCCTTTTCTGTTTCTTCATAACTTGGTTGGATCGTCTCCCACCTGATCGTCCACCTCGTTAGAACAACCGAGGTCGGCAACTTATTCCGCCGACATTTTCCCCCACGAGAAGGAGACTTTTGCCGTGTTTGGACTGGAACCCTGGATGCTGGTACTCGTGGCTGGTTTGTTAGTGTTGCTGGAAATTCCCTTGTGCTGGGCGGCCGCTGCCCTGGCCGACACCCCGCCGATGTCGTTCGGCAAACTGATTCTCGTCGCCGTCGGAGTTACGCTACTGTGGGCTGTGGGAAGTGGCTTCGTTGGTTGGGCCTTGGGGCTGCATCAACTCCCGCTGCCGGAGGAAAAACGTCTGCTGGCCTATCTCGTTCTCGGTGCTTCTATCGTCCTAATGTGGGTAGTCCCCGCGGTACTGTACACGCCGTTGTTGCCTACAAGTCTAAGCAAATCGATGCGGATGGCCCTATTTCAGGTGCTGCTGCGTGGCTTTGCCTACGCACTACTGGCAGCCTTCACTTTTGTTGGCCTAGCGATCTGGCAGATCGTCACCAAAGTCGACGTGCGGATGATTCTTCTGCCATGATTCTAGAAGCGCTTGTCACCACTCTGGGATCCGATCGCTCCGTGAATCTCGCACCGATGGGGCCGAACGTCAATCCAGAGGATTGGTCCACCTTCGAACTGCGTCCCTACTGCACATCGCGGACCTATGCCAATCTGCTGGCTCATCCTGAAGGGGTGTTGCACGTCACAGATGATGTCTTGCTCCTGGCCCGAGCTGCCATCAACGCCGTGCAGCCGCTGCCCGAGTTGCTTCCCGCCACAGTGGTGCAAGGAGCGATTGTCGCGAACTGCTGTCGCGCCTACGAGTTTCGCGTTGAGCCGTTCACTCTCGACGAGGAGCGGCCACGGCTCCGCGCCACCGTAGTAAAGATGCATCGCCTACGGGACTTCTTCGGGTTCAACCGCGCCAAACATGCCGTCATCGAAGCCGCCATCCTCGCCACACGGACGGCCTTTCTTCCGCTGGACGATATCGAGGCTGAGTTCCGCCGACTGCGCGTACTCGTCGATAAGACTGCGGGACCAGCTGAGGTACAAGCGTTCGAGCTGCTGACATCGTTTTTGAAGCAAGTGCGCAGCGAACGAACTTCGACTTGATTCCGTTGCCGGTATCGGTATGTTGCCCGACTCTACTAGATCTCGAAAATGAGCAAAGTACGCCTGGATCCAAGCCACGGGGAGAGGGCTTCATGGCGGATCAGACCACGACGGTTGCTGAACTACGCGAGTTGATGCGTCAGTTCATCGATGATCGGGAATGGAATCAGTTCCACAGTCCGAAGAACTTGGCGATGGCCGCCGTCGCCGAAGCCGCCGAACTGATGGAGCATTTTCTCTGGATGGATCATGAGGAGTCCCGACAATTGTTGCTCGATCCGCGGAAGCATGAAGAAGTCTGCGACGAGATCGCCGACATCTTCGGCGTTTGTCTGGCCCTGTGCAATGCCCTCAATCTCGATCTGAGCGACCTGTTTCGCCACAAGATGAGCAAGAACGTGCTGAAATATCCGGTGGATCTAGCCCGAGGCAAATACAAACTCGACTAGTTGGAGTTCGTAGGCGGATCAGGGAATCGACCGATCGTCTGGACTGGGACAGTGCGAGGAGGGACAGGTCGTGCGACCAGGCAAGGGATGGGGAGTGCTGCTGTTGGCCCTGTTACCGGGTGTCTTGCTCGGTCAACAGATGGCAACGCGGCCCAAATCGGCGGCCTGGGCGATGTCCGGCAACGAAAGGATCAGCACCCCGCAGGTCATCGCCACAACCCGCCCTGAGAAAGCGATGTTGCCGCCCGAAGCGCGTCTGCCGTTGCCCGACGACGGACTACGACTGATCCCGGCGCAAGCGACCACGGCCAGCGCCGCCGCCCGCATGCCGGGACTGTTGCCGAATTTACCTGTTTCTCCCTCTCCAAACTCGCCGATTCAGCAAGCCGTTTACGTTCCGCGGAACGACCCCGCAGGGCAGGCTCCGATTCAACGGGTCTCTCACCTCGAACCGTCGCCGGGGCATACTGTGACTTCCGCCTCCGAGCCAACGCCCCCGCCGCGACTGGGGTCGCTATTGTCGTTGGAACTGCTTGGTCCCGCCTCGATCACTCCCGGAGAAAATGTCTCCTGTCAGCTCGTGGTGCGCAATCCCGGTTCGCTGGTGCTATCCGGAGTGCAGGTCGAATTACCGATTCCACTCGGCGTTCGTGTTCCACACAGCAAGCCCGAAGCACAACGCCAGGGCGATCGACTGGTCTGGCACCTGGGAAATTTCGAGGCAGGCGGCGAGCGTCAGCTGGAGTTCGAGCTACAGGTCAGCCAAGCCGGACAGGTTCAGCTCGTGCCTGCGGCGCGTTTCGCCGCTCCGCTGGCTTGGCGATCGAACGTCATTCGTCCGCCGTTCTCTTTGACTGTGACCCATCCAGAAGCGGCCTCGGTCGGCGAAAAGATCGTCATGCAACTCCAGATCGCGAACAACACCTCAGAGGTACTGCGCCGCATCGGGCTACGCTGCGAACTCAGTCCCGGCCTGCTCCATGAACAGGGGCAGATCATCGAAGCCGATCTGGGCGAAGATCTCGCTCCGGGACAGGTTCGTAGCGTGCAACTGGATACGCAGGCCAACCAGGCGGGTCGGCAGACAGCGACATTGACGGCCACCGCCGAGGGCGGACAAACGGCTCGAACCAATGCCGTTGTGCTGGTCAACGAGACTGCCTTAACGCTCCAAGCCCAGGGACCACGCCGGGCCAACCTGAACCAAGATGTGACCCTGGGGTTAGAAGTCGCCAATCCCTCGCAGCGCGGAGTCGGTCCGGTACGCGTCTCGCAGCTCTTGCCGCAAGGTGTAGAGTTTCTCAGCGCCAACCACGGCGGACTGTTCAATCCGATTCTCAGTACCGTTACCTGGACTCTGCCTCAGCTCGACGCTCAGCAACGGCTGGAACTTGCCTCGCAAGTGCGAACTCGACAAGCCGGCGACTGGGCGGTCGCTTCTCACGTCGTGGTCGAAGGCCGCACTCCTGTTCGTGCCATCCAGGCCATCCAAGTCGAAGCTACCCCGAGTTTGACGTTGGAAGTCACGCCCATGGACGATCCCATCGGAACCGGTCGCGACACGGTCTATGAGATGCGAGTGTACAACGCGGGTCCGGGCGTGGCGCGTGGGACACGGCTGATGATCACGGTGCCGGAAGTGCTGACGCCGGTCAGTTGCGAGGGGCCAACAGCTTGGCAGATTCGTGGCCAGCAAGTCTACTTCGAGCCGCTCCCGGAACTGCACGGCCGCATGGACGCGATGTTCAAACTGCGGGTCCGTGGCGCTCACCCAGGCCAGGGGCCGTTCCGCGTCGAGGTCCACGCCGCCGGGGTGACTCCCGCTCTGAAACAAGAACTGACCAGCCACGTTCACGCCCTCCGCCCACCAGGAAATCGCCCTCCTAGTTGACCTGATTTACCCGAATTACTATCGTTAGCGAAAATAATTTAGTTGCTAAGCAACGTCTATCTCGATATGTTGACCATCTCTTCGTCGAGTCTTCATCCCCACCACCGTTGAGAACAACCAAGTAGCACTCACAGCCAGGACGGCTGTCCCCGGGGGAAGGACTCCCCCACCCTATGTTTTTCGCTCACCGCCGCTCGCGCGACTCGACCTCAGCGACCAGTTCAGTTGTTTGAACTCGGCACGCTGGCGGAGCGGGGCGAAATCTTCCTCTTTCTTCAAGCTGCTGGCATCGCAAAGGCTAGCATCGACTGCCCGGCGCAGATGTGCAGCGTCCTCCTGGTGTTCCTCGTGGTAGCGACAACCTGAACAACCGTTTTCCTCTGGTACGATACCACCTAGATTCCGTGACGAGATAGGAGATTCTCTCGTCAGATTGTTTTATCCCTGCCGAGCTAGAAAGTGAACACATGAACAGTAAAATAGCCTAGGTAGGAGAATGACCTTGAACTGGCAGAAGCCCGGTTGCTTTGCTAACAATCAGATTCGTTTTTCATCCGACCAAAGGGAGTGGAGTGGCGTACATGGCGGAGACCATCAGGCCGGTTGTGCTGCGACAGGAGACCGAAACACGCTATTTGACCTACGCGATGTCGGTAATCACCTCCCGCGCCCTGCCGGACGTGCGAGACGGGCTGAAGCCGGTGCAACGGCGAATCCTGTACACGATGTACCATGATTTGCACCTGACCTTCGATGGCCGACCGCGAAAGTGTGCCAAAATCGCCGGCGACGTGACCGGCAACTACCATCCCCACGGCACGGTTCCGGTCTATGAAGCCCTGGTCCGCATGGCCCAGGATTGGGTCATGCGTGCCCCGTTGGTGCATGGCCAGGGAAACTTCGGCTCCGTCGATGGCGATCCGCCTGCCGCCGATCGTTACACCGAGGCGAAGCTGACTGCGGTCGCCGAGACGCTGATGGCCGAGTTGAAACAACGCACCGTGGCGATGCGGCCGAATTACGATAACACTCGTGAAGAGCCGGTCGTCCTCCCCGCCCAGTTTCCCAACTTGCTCGTCAATGGAGCCTCGGGCATTGCTGTCGGTCTGGCCACCAACATTCCGCCGCACAATCTCGGCGAAGTCTGCCGGGCTTGCATCTTGCTGATCGACAACCCCGAGGCGACCACCGCCCAACTCATGGAGAAGATCAAGGGGCCGGATTTTCCGCTGGGCGGCCGCATCATCACTGATCGACCGACCCTGCGCAAAATTTACGAGGAAGGCGTCGGCACCATCAAAATTCAGGCCGAATGGACCCTCGAAGAAGTTGGTCGCAAGAAACAGATCGTCATCACCTCGATTCCCTACGGCGTGGACAAGGGCAAACTCGAGGAGTTGATCGGGGAAATTATCAGCGAACGCCGCCTGCCTCAGCTGACCAATCTGGTCAATGAAAGCAACGAGAAGGAAGGCATGCGGATTGTGCTGGAAATGAAAGCCGATGCCGACCCCAACGTGGTAATGGCCTATCTCTACAAGCACACGCCGTTGCAGGACACCTTTTCGGTAAACATGACCTGCATTGTGCCGTCGGAGAACGACGATAGCGACGTCGTCCGCCCGGCTCGGCTGAGTTTGAAAGAGATTCTCCGCTACTTCGTCGACTTCCGGCTGGAGACGGTCAAACGTCGCTTTGAGTTCGAGCTGGATCAACTGCGCAAGCGGATTCACATTCTCGAAGGCTTCAAAATCATCTTTAACGCCCTGGACGAAGCCATCCGCCTCATCCGCGAGTCGTCCGGCAAACAGGACGCCGCCGAGAAACTGATGCAGCGGTTCCGTCTCGACGACGTGCAAACAGCGGCCATTCTCGAAGTCCAACTCTATCGCATCGCCCAGATGGAGATTAAAAAGATCCTCGATGAGCTAAAAGAGAAGCTCCAACGAGCCAAGGAAATCGAGGCGATTCTGGCCTCGAAGAAAAAACTCTGGGGCGTGGTCAAGGACGAACTGGGCGAGGTGGCCGAAAAGTACGCCGGCAAGGATCGTCGCCGCACTCGACTCGGCTCCTCCGAGGACGAGGTTGAGTTCGATCCCGAAGCCTACATCGTCCGCGAGAATACCAACGTGGTGCTGACCCGTGATGGCTGGATCAAGCGCGTCGGTCGACTCGCCTCTGTTGAAACAACCCGAGTCCGTGAAGGAGACGAGGTACAGGCAGTCGTTCCGGGCAGTACGGTCGATCACGTCGCCTTCTTCGCCGAGGATGGCATGGCCTACACCATGCGGATTCAAGAGGTGCCGGCCAGCTCGGGGTACGGCGATCCGATCACCAAGTTTTTCCGCCTCGCCGATCAGGTGAAGATCGTCGGCTGTGCCACCACCGACCCGCGTTTCGTGCCGCTGGACACGCCGCTGGCCAACGGCGAACCCGCCGGTCCGTATCTGCTCGTCGTCACTGCTCAGGGGCAGGTGTTGCGAACGCCGTTCGCTCCCTTCCGCACCGCTTCGACCAAGGCCGGACGCCGTTACGTTCGTCTGGCCGAAGGCGATCGCGTGGTGATGGCCTGTGTGCTGCGAGACGAAACCTCGCTCATGCTGGTGTCCGCTCAGGGTCGTGTGCTGCACTTCCCCATCGACGAGATTAACATCCTTTCCGGAGTTGGAAAAGGTGTTATCGGCATCAAGCTAGAGGACGGCGACACCTGCATCGGCGGACTAGCTCTTTCCAAGGAGCAGACGACCTTGACTGTGGAAACGACCGGCGGCAAGACGATGGAGTTCACCCGGCGTTACGAGACGGTAAGTCGCGGCAGCAAGGGATTCGAGGCCGTGAAACGCACCGGCTTCTCCCGAGTTATTCCACCGCCGATCCAGCTGACCGACTGGGACGCCGTTGAGTCGGCCAACGGTGACGGCAAAGCCAAACCGAGCAACGGTCAGCGAGGATTGTTCGAGTGAGGAAGCCAGACACAATGACGCCATCGGGAACTCGCGCGACGAACGCGGCGACGTTGCCCACGCCAAACTCGCCGTGCCTGGCTGGACTCTGACCGTTGAGGACATTTTTGCTTGATCGAGGAACGTTATTTTTATGAGCAATGCAGGGACGAGAGGGAAGCAGTACACCGAAGCAGACATCGACGTGCTAGAGGGACTGGAGCCGGTCCGCAAACGGCCTTCGATGTACATCGGCGGAGTCGATAAGGCGGGCTTGCATCACCTGGTTTGGGAGATTGTCGATAATGCCGTCGACGAGTATCTCAACGGGCACGCCGACACGATCACGGTCACACTGCACAAGAAAAACGACGCCATCACCATCAGCGACAATGGCCGTGGCATTCCCGTTGGCCTGCATCCTAAGCACAAAAGGCCAACGCTGGAGCTGATCCTGACGACGCTGCACTCCGGCGGCAAGTTCGGCGAGGGCAACGGCTACGTCTACTCCGGCGGGTTGCACGGCGTCGGCTCATCGGTAGTCAATGCCTTGTCTCAAAAGCTCGTTGCCACCATCCGCCGCGATGGACAAGAATACGAACAGTCGTTCGCTCGAGGTAAGCCGACCTCGCCGTTGCGGACGCTTGGCCCAGTCCGGGGACGAGGCACGACGATCTACTTCGAGCCAGACCCGGAGATCTTCCGGACGACGCATTTGGACGCCGAGCTAATCCGCGAGCGTTTAGCGGACATGTCATATATTCATAGTGGCTTAAAGATACTCTTCAAGGTCGAGGCCACCGGCGAGACGCACGACCTGACGCATCCAGGCGGCATCCCCGAGTTTCTCACGCATCTGGTCAAGGCGACCAACAAACCAGAGGTCGCCCCACCGTTCACTCAGGGACGCAAGGACGGTGATCGCTTGGAAATCGCTCTGCAATGGACCGAGTCCACCGACGAATCGATTCGCTCCTACGTCAATGGCATCCGCACCTCGGGAGGCGGCACGCACGAAGCCGGCTTCAAGGCCGGCATCGTTAAGGCGATCCGCAACTACATCGCTACGCACGATGTCAAGATCAAAGGCTTGGAGATCACTGCCGAGGACATCCGCGAGGGCATCGTCGGCATTCTCTCGGTCTTCGTGCGCGAGCCGATGTTTCAGGGACAGACGAAAGATCGGCTCAATAATCCTGAGCTGACCGCTGTCGTCGATAACTTCGTCCGTTCGGGACTGGAAGCCTGGCTCAACACCAACCGCAGCGCTTCCGATGCGATCGTCGGTCGCATCGTCTTGGCCGCTCGGGCACGATTGGCCTCGCGTGAGGCTGTCTCGGAAGTCAAACGCAAGAGTGCCACGTCACGACGGCTAAACCTGCCGGGCAAGCTGGCGGACTGTAAATCGACGGCCCTGGAAGAGACTGAACTGTTCATCGTCGAAGGGGACAGCGCGGGCGGCTCGGCCAAGCAGGGCCGCAACAATCGCACCCAGGCGGTGTTGCCCCTGCGGGGCAAGATCCTCAATGCCGAAGGGCTGCCCCTGAGCAAAGTCCTGACCAACGCCGAGCTGAACGACCTGGTCAGTGCCATCGGTACCGGCGCGGGCGAAAAATTCAACATTAGCGGTCTGCGTTATGGTAAAATCATTCTCCTAATGGATGCCGACGCCGACGGCATGCACATCTCGACGCTGCTGTTGGCCTTCTTCTTCCGCCACATGCCGGAACTGATTCGACGGGGTCACGTTTACCTCGCCCAGCCGCCGTTGTATCGCATCGATGTCGGCAAGGAGACCTTCTGGGCACGGGATGATCGGCACAAGGAAGAGATCCTCGCCGGCCTGCGGGCCAATGCCAAACCGGAAGTCTCTCGTTTCAAGGGACTTGGCGAAATGGATGCCAAGGTGTTGGCCGAGACTACCCTCGATCCCCGCCACCGCATCCTACTGAAAGTCGAAATCGATTCGCTGGTGGACACGGACCGGACGTTTGTCGATCTGCTGGGCAAAGATGCCGGGCAACGCCAGCGATTCGTGATGGAGCGGGCCAGTGAAGTCGCCCTCGAGGATGTGGATGTATGAGTTCAACGCTCTTAATACTCTGCTTTGACAAACTCGTAGCCGGCCACGCCAAGCATCGCCAGAGCAAACAACAGCGAGGCGATCAACGAGGCTTCCGGGTTCAGGCCGTCGGCCTCCTCGACGGTTTTGATCTCTTCGGCGAGAGGAAATTCGCGCTCGGAGTTCAGACTCTTGGCCAGCAGATAGCCCAGGTCGGCGGGCTTGGGCAACAGCCAGTAGGCTCCCTCCAGAGTGCGCGAATAGACGACGGCTTGATCGGGAGAGTCACGGCGTTGCCGCTCGACATGAGCCAAGGCGGAATGGCGGCCAAAGTTGATGCCCCAGCAGACCATCCAGAACAACAACGAGCCGAAGACGCAGACGATGGTGCTGCGCGTCCAAACGGCCAGGAATGCCGAGAAACTGAAAAAGATGGCGAAGTGCAGTAGCATCAGCGGAATGCACCAGAGATACTCCGCTGACCAGATGCCGGAACGAATCCCCAGGGCAGCCCAGGTGGCAAACACGAAGATACTGGCCTGCAAGGCGACGAAGACCAGCACGCCGAGGTACTTGCCGGCTAGCAAGCTCCAGCGCGGAATCGGTTTGGCCAGCAAGACGGTGACGGCGGTCGGCTCGAAAAAGGTCGGCAAAAAGGCCGCTGTCCAGATCAAGGCCAGCAGTATGCCCAAGGTGTCGGCGACGCCAGCGGCGAGAACGAGTTGGAGCCACCGCACCGCATCTTCCCGGTAGCGCACCTGAGGCACTTGAATTGTGCCGAAGAGCAACGTCATCGAGGCGTCGATCACATCGACTCCGGCGCGGCGGGCCTCGTCCTTCTTTTTGCCCTGCGGATCGGTAGGCGGCAACCGTTCAGCGGCATCTCCGGTCGGTTTTGTCGGCAATTCACTCACCGAGATCGACAGGCAAAACACCGTCGCGATCAGACTCACCAGAAGCATGATCCAGAAGATCCGCGAGGCTAACGACTGACGAATCGTGTCCCAGATCAACCAGCGAATGACCAGAATGGCGGCGGGGAGGTTCATGCTTCATAGATCTCGTGCAGGGCGTCTTCCAGGGAGCGTGTGTGCCCGTTCTTCTCGGTCAACTCCCTAGTCTTGCCCAAGAAGGCCAGCTTGCCGCGTTTCAGCACCGCAAGCCGATCACACAGTTGTTCAACCTCGGGCAGGACGTGCGAGACGAGCAAGACACTTCGCCCAGCTTGTCGTTGCTCGGCGACCACTTGCCGCAACAGTCGGCGACCGGCCAGGTCTAGCCCCTCAGTCGGTTCGTCCATAACCAACAGATCCGGCTCGTTCAACAATGCCTGAGCCATGCCCAGACGCTGCACCATGCCCTTGCTGTAGCCCCAGATGGGGTCGGTAGCGCGATCGGCTAGTCCGACCAAGTCGAGCAGCTCCTCGACGCGTGGGCCGAGACGTTCGTAGGGAATCAAGGTCATCGCTCCGTAGCACCAGAGCAACTCACGAGCGTTGAGATAGCGGGGGAAGGCATGGTTTTCGTGCATGTAGCCGATCCGGCCCAGGGTGGCTCGCACGGACACCGGCTGTCCCAGACGAAGGATGGTGCCTTTAGTAGGAGACGACAGGGACAACAGCAATTTGACCAACGTCGTCTTGCCCGCTCGATTCGGGCCAAGCAAGCCGAACACCTCGCCTTGCTCGATGGAGAAGCTGACGCCATCGACCGCACGCAGCGTTCGCGGTGGCAACCAAGAGAGGGTGTAGTCGCGTACCACCTCGTGAAACTCGACGATCGCAGGCATGAAGGCTTGTCCTTGAGCCAAAGCACATGGTCTACTCTAAAAGGAGATAACTGACAAATCGCCAATCGACAAGCGGTTGCCCTCGGAGCGATGGCGCTGCATAATCAGAGCCATCGGCTCGTTCGCTCTGCTCTCCCACCTTCGAGGCACCTATGCGCTGGACCATCTTCCTGATTGCCTGTACCCTGCCCCTGGTTGCCCTACTCTCTCCTCCTCCCGCGGCTCAACCGTTGAAACGGTCGACCGACGTCACCTGGAAAAAGACTGTTCTCGATCGAGCGTTTCGCTCTGAGGGCGTGACCGCTGCCGACGTCAACAACGACGGCAAAATCGACATTATTAACGGCGAGGTCTGGTATGAAGCCCCGGACTGGAAGATGCACGAGATTCGTCCCTCCAAAGACTGGACCCGTGGGGAACAGAACGTCTACAGCGAGAGCTTCGCTTGCTGGTGCGATGACATTAATAACGACGGCTACCCGGATCTGATCGTCATTGGCTTCCCCGGCGCGCCGTGCCACTGGTTCGAGAATCCCAAAGGAGGAACTGGCCACTGGAAGCGGCACGAAATCTGGCATTCGGCCTGTAACGAGACGCCGCAATACTTCGATCTGCTCGGCACCGGCAAGCGGGTTCTCATCATGGCTTGGCAGCCCAAGGGCGAGACTAACATGGGACAGATGGCGTACTTCACGCCGGGGGAGGATCCGACCAAACCGTGGATCATGCACCCCATCAGCGAGCCAAGCACCAAGGGTAACGAAATTCCCGGTACGCAGCGCTTCTCGCATGGACTGGGGGTTGGCGACGTCAACGGAGATGGTCGACTCGATGTCATCTGCACGGGCGGTTGGTGGGAACAGCCGGCCAAGCCGGACGGAGTGACGCCGTGGAAGTTTCATCGGGCCAACCTCGGCGAGCCAGCCGCCGACATGTTCGCCTATGACATCACCGGTGACGGTAAGGCCGACATTCTCGCCTCGTCGGCGCATCGCTTCGGCATCTGGGCGTTCGAGCAGCGCGGAGGGAAGGACGGGGCCTCGCCTAGCTTTATCCGCAGAGATCTGTTCCGCGAGCTGGTTTCAGAAACGCACGCCATGCACTGCGTGGACATCAACGGCGACGGACTGAAGGACCTGGTCACCGGCAAGCGCTACTGGTCGCACGGTCGGGCCGAACCCGGTGCGGACTGGCCGGCCATGCTCTACTGGTTCGAGGCCAGCAAACGTAAAGACGGCCAGATCACCTTCACGCCGCGCATCATCGACAGCGATTCTGGCGTCGGTACGCAGTTCGCCGTGGTGGACGTGAACAAGGACGGCCTGCTCGACGTGGTAGTGTCCAACAAGAAGGGCACCTTCCTCTTTGAGCAAGGACGAGCCAAGTGACGGCGAGACTCACATCTTGGGTCGACCGACGCCCAGCGCGTCGGCGACTCGATTGATGTAGTTGAACCAGGCGGCGATGATGGTGATCTGCAAGATGGCTCGGTCGTCGAACCCCACGGCGCGGAGGCGGTCGAGGTCGCTAGGCTGTATCTTGTAGGCATGGTGCGTTAGCTTGACCGTAAAGTCGAGCATGGCCCGATCGGCCTCGTTGAGGTCGGCTTCGCGGTAATCCCGCCGCAACGCGGCAGTGAGTTCGTCATCGAGAGAAACTCGACGAAGAAACTCCAAGTGGCTCTCCGTTCAGTAAAAGCACTGATTGTGAGCCGATACCACGGAGGCGATCATCTCCTGTTGGCGTCGCGTCAGTCCCAGTTCGGGCTTGAGCACGACTGCCAACCCAGCCATGATGTGGAACATCGCTTCAGGGATGAGACTGTGAGCGGCGACAATGCTATCGCTTGTCCCATCGGGGTTGACCAGCGACGGCACCGGTTCCCCATTGTATTCTGGCGGATACATTTGCCGCAGCTGGCCATAAATGGAAGCGAGTTTCTCGTCGGCCAACTCGGGAGGAATCATTCGGATCCAGGTCATGCCCAAGTCTCCGCTGGGAGGTCCACTAACTGCGCGATATTGTACTCACCTGATCAATGAGTTACCGCGAGAACAGCACTATGATTTCCTCTGAATTATTGGAACGCCTGCGTTGTCCGTTGGATCCGAAGAACGCTCGGCTGGAACTCGCCGCCTCCGGCGACGCGCTGATCTGTCAACCGTGTCGACTAGTCTTTCCTATGCGAGAAGGTATCGCCTGCCTGTTGCCGGAAGAAGCTCGCCTGCCGGAAGGATGTGCCTCGCTGGACGAGTTGCCGTGCCGCAAGCGTTAAAAACGACATTGAGGACAGGTTATTTCTGTAACTCTGTCCTCGATGCCAATAAGCTGGTGGAGTGATGACACCTTACTCGGGCAACGGCGGCAGCGCCGAGCTGCTTCCACTCAACGGAGGCAAGACTTCGCCCGACGTCGCTGGGAGCGGCGGCAGATCATTCGCCGTTCCTGGCAAAGGAGGCATAGCGTCTCCAGCTGGCTGAGACGTCGTGTTGCGAGGCACCACGGGCACCGGAGGAATGCGTCGTGTCTCACTGGCTTGATGCGAGACCGGGGTAGCTCCGAGACCATCGTCGATACCGGTTTTCGGCAAGTCAGCATGCAACGGTCCCTGCTGAGGTGTCGGCGCGGAGAGGCTCTGCTGCGTCGTCGGACTCTGCGTCGGCGCGACGGCACTGGTGATCGGCGTAGTAGTGCCGTTGACCGGTTGCACCAATTGTGAATTCGTCGAACCGCTGAAGGTAGCGTTGTTGTTCGGCGTCACCGGGCGAGCATCGCCGACCATAGGCGGCGTCATGGGCGTCATAGGCGTCATCGGCGAGCCATACGACGGATTGGTTCCTGGAGAAGCCGTCGTGGTGGGCGATCCACAGCTTCCATTACGACATTGCTGGCAACATTTGCCACAGCCGGTGAGCGCGATCCCTGCCCACACCAAGCCGATGAATGCAACCACGGGCTTCTTGCCCATAGGAGTCCCTTTCCCCGAAAAGTAGAACCAACAGGCCGCACCCTACCCCTGTGCGGTCTCTGTCGATGGGTGATGTACCCGCTGAGCCGGTCGTCCCCTGTCCTCAACCGGTTGGGGCGGTCTTCTAGTCGTGCCCTCTAGGAAAGTCAAGGCCGACTCTTCCGGCTCTCAGCGGGGCAAGTCCCGTGAGTTGAACCTCCCTACTGAGGCGGCGGCAACGGTTGAACTCCGCCCATGCCGCCTGGCACGTTCGGCGGAAGTCCCGGTACTGGGGGCGGCGCGCCCGGCTCAGGCATGTTGGCCGCTGTGCGCATTTGCGAAGCCAATTCACGCTCCAGCGGGAACGGCGGCGACGGCGGCAGATATTGCGGCGGATGTTCCAGATAGCGAGGTGAAGGCAGGGTCTGCCCCGTCGACGGCACCCAGGTCTGACATCCCGACAATGTCGCCAATATCAGCCCCAATCCGGCCAGGGTTCGACCCGGCCAGCGCAGGTGGATCATGGCAGTGGTCTCCTGTTTGACACAGGCTCATCCGTGAGCCGGTCAGCCTCTGACCGTCACCGATGCCGGCGCTGGCGGAAGTCCCCCCTCCCGTGGCCCAGCTCCTGGGCAGATTCGGCGCAAGTGCGCGCCGACCTACCTATTCCATTCGATCGTCGTTCCTGTAGGCAAAATTTACTGGATTTGTTCGGCAGATCCGTCAGGATAGTAGTCTCAGGCGCGTGGTTTTGCTCAAGCAGAGCCGCGCGACATCGTGGCAGGGTCGCCGCGATGAAGATTCCTCGTATGGAGATTCAGCGTGACTGCACTGATCGCGCGGACTCGGAAGCAAGTGCTTGCTCCCCTTCTCTGCTGGCAACACCCGATCCAGCCATTACCATTGCACACCGTCCGAATTCCGCCTCGCTCTAGCCTGCGTAAGTTCGGCCTGGAAGCTCCGCCCTGGCTGAACACCGGCGACGTCGGCCAACCGTTCGACTTCTGTCATCACGTTCGCCGACTTTGTGAGGACATCACCCAACGCTGTGAGGAGTTGAGCCACATCGACGTTCGCAAGCTCCTGATCGGCATCACCCAGGCTCGCAGCGGGGTGCGACACGGCCTGCAAGCACGGGTCACCCCCTTGCGATTCCGCCACGGCCTGACGACACGCAGACGAGACGGCGTGTTGTATCAGGTTCAGCGCTATTTCGTTGATGGCCGCGAGATGCTCTATCTGGTCACGTTTTGTCTGCCGCGTTTCCTCGATCAATCCTTCGACGATAAATTCATCACGCTGTTTCACGAGCTATACCACATCAGCCCGGCGTTCGAGGGTGACCTACGCCGACTCGACGGTCGATGCATGCTACATTCCCGCAGTCAGCGAGCCTATGATGCCCAAATGGCACGGCTGGCTCGCGGCTATCTCACCTCGGGAGCAGACCCGACCTTGCATGCCTTTCTGCGGCTCGACTTCGCCCAACTGGCCCATCGCCACGGCAGCGTCGTCGGCGTCACAGTACCTCGACCGCGGCTGCTACCGATTCTTGAAGAGGATTGATCCGATGTCCGATGCTTGCGAAATGCCCCTGTCCAACGCCACCTCCGAAGAGATACGCGCTATCTTGACTGAAGCGAAAACCATCGCCGTCGTCGGTTTATCCGACAAACCGGATCGCGATAGTTACCGTGTCGCTGAGTATCTGCAACGAGCTGGTTATCGTATCATCCCGGTGAATCCCGCGATCCGTGAGGTACTCGGCGAGAAAGCCTACGCCAGTCTGCGCGACGTGCCAGAAAAGATCGACGTCGTCGACATCTTCCGTCGCCCCGACGCCGTGCCGCCCATCGTCGCCGACGCCATTGCCATCGGGGCCAAGGTGGTGTGGATGCAGGATGGCATCGTCCACAACCAGGCCGCCGACGCTGCTCGTGCTGCCGGCTTGCAGGTAGTCATGAGCAAGTGCATACTCCGCGAACACCTGCGGCTGAGGTGAACGATTGGCCATGCTTGAACGTTTACTCGACTCGGATCCTGAAATCTTCGACATCATCACCCAGGCTCCCGGTCCCGAAGGGAAACTGCCTCTGACTGAGCAACTCTTGCGCGAGGCTCCGTCGGGAGATCTGTTCGGCTGGACTCAGGATGTCGGTATGGGTTGGAAACCGGAGCAGTTGGGTCGGCCCGAGGTGTTGCTGCTCAGCACCTCAGGGGGGCTGCGCAACCCGGATGGCTCACCGGTCGCCTTGGGCTACCACACGGGACATTGGGAGGTCCATTTGCTCTTACAAGCTGCCGCCGAGGAGTTTCGCGCTCTGGGCTGGATTCCCTTCGCCGGCTTCGTGACCGACCCCTGCGATGGCCGCACCCAGGGCACGCCCGGCATGATGGACAGTCTGCCGTATCGCAACGATGCCGCGCTGGTGTTGCGTCGCCTGATCCGCTCACTGCCGACAAGAAAAGGAGTTCTCGGAGCGGCAACGTGCGACAAAGGATTGCCGGCGATGATGATGGCC
>CALDUY010000006.1 GCA_937923405.1 uncultured Gemmataceae bacterium
CTCATCCCCAACCCTTCTCCCCAGCGGGGAGAAAGGAGAAAGAATGAGTTCCCCTCTCCCCGACGGGGAGAGGGGTCAGGGGTGAGGGGGTTGCCTTCAAGAGGTTGGCCTCGCGTTCGAGACAGCAGAAAGGGACGGCAGATGCGACGAAAAGTACGGTCCGGCTACACCTTGCTGGAAGTGCTGCTGGCCCTGGCCATCGCGGTGATGCTCCTGATTGCCGTCTACTCCGTGATCGGCTACCAGTTGCGGCAGGCTCAAGCTGGTCGCGATCTAGTTGAACAAGCGGCCCTGGCTCGCGCCATCCTCAACAAGATGGAACGAGACGTGGTCTCGACCTTATCTCTGGGCGACCCAGCACGCTACCGGCGACCTCCGCCTCCCGCTCCGATCAGTGACGAGACTTCGGGCATGTCTGGCATGGGCGGTGGTGCCTCGGGTATGTCGGGGATGGGGGGTGCTTCTGGCGGAATGTCTGGCACTAGCACGGGTAACATGTCCTCGACCACGTCCAGCAGCAGCGGCATGACCGAAGAGATCGTCATGCAATCCACGGTCACATTGCCGTTGGGCGTGATCGGTTACGACAGCGAGTTGCACCTGTTTACCAGCAAGTATCCCGTGGAGTTGTTCACGGGCGATGGCGGGATGCTGGTCAGCGATCAACGGCGCATTAGTTACTGGATCAACGAGGGCGGCCTGTATCGCGCGGAGCTGCGACAGGTCACCAGTGAAGAAGGAGCTTCGACGAATCTGCCCAGCGATAATCTCGATCAGTATCTGTTGGCTCCTGAAGTGCGGAGTTTAGAGATCTCGTATTTTGATGGAGCGTCCTGGTCGAATAGCTGGAATTCCACCGAGCCGGGACCAGATGGCAAGACACCTTTGGGGTCACCCCGCGCCATCAAGATTCGACTAGGCTTACCGCGACGGCCTGGGTCGGAAGACCTGAAGTTTCACACGCACATGATTTTGATTCCCACGGCTGGTGCCGCTCCACCGAGTTCCGTTCCCGAAACTGCCGAGGAGGCCGCGACCAGCACGTCGCCGCCATGATGCTATGTTACTGACACAATCCAAACCGCGTCGTCGAGGGTTGGTGCTTCTAGCGGTTCTCATCATCGTGGTGCTGTTGGCTCTGGCTGCCTACAAGTACAACGACTGGATGACGTCCGAGGCCCGAGCTGCTGCCAGTAGCCTCCACGCCGATCAGGCCCGCGCTTTTGCTTACTCTGGGGTGCAGTACGCCGCGGCCCTTCTAGCCAGCGATCCCGAACTGACCCTGACGGGCAATCCCTGGGATAACCCAGGCCTGTTCCAGCACATCCCCGTTCCTAGTGCCGCTCGCAACGCTCGACTGGGCCGTTTCAGCGTGCTGTCGCTGAACGTCGACGATTCCGGAGCGGCCAACGGCTTCCGCTTCGGCGTCACCTGCGAGTCGGGCAAGATCAACCTCAACGCTATCCTGCTGTATGATCGCTACCGCGGCGAGGTGGGCAAACGGCTGCTGATGGGCCTTCCGAACATGACTGACGACATCGCCGATGCCATCCTCGATTGGCTCGATCCCGACGAGGAAGCCCGCGAAGTCGGCGCGGAAAACGATTACTACCTCGGCCTGGAGCCGCCCTATCGCTGCAAGAACGGTCCACTGGATAGCTTGGAAGAGCTGCTGCTCGTCAAGGGCGTCACGCCGCAACTACTGTTTGGCAACGACCGCAACCGCAATGGTGTCATCGATCCCGACGAAGGCGACGCCGGCAGCGACCTGGGCTGGCAAAGCTACCTGACCATCTACAGTCGTGAGGTCAACATGGGGCCGGATGGATTGCCGCGCATCCACCTCAACAATCCCGATCTACCCAGCACGATCGAGAAGCTCAAACTTGTGTTGCCCGAGGAACTGTACATGTATATCGCGGCAGCACGGCTCTACGGCACCAGCGGCGGCGGGCGTCGTGGCGGAGGCAACCGTGGCGGAGGCGGCATGGGTGGAGGTGGCGGAGGCGGCATGGGTGGAAGTGGCGGTGGCGGCAACAGTGCTACCCCTGTTACCGAGGCCGATTTACCCGCTGTCCAGGCCAAGATCATGGAGGACATCACCAATTCCGCCAACAAGCAGCTCCGCAACATTCGCTCGCTGTGGGATCTGGTTAACACCTCCGTGACCATTACCATCGGCGCGGGCCAGCAACAGAAGACCGTCACCTATTCCAGTCCCATGAACACGTTGGATAAGCAACGCGAACTGATGCCACTGCTCTGGCAATACTGCACCGCGTCCAACGACATGGACCTGACGCCGCGAATTAACATCAACACCGCCTCGCCGGTGGTCATCGCCGCTTTGAAAGAGGCAGCCCGGCTAGACGATAACGATATCTCGGCGATCCTGGCCAATCGCCCTCCACCCGGCGCGGTGGGAAATGATGAAATCTATCTCACTCCCACCTGGTTGCTGACCAACGCCAACTTGACGGTGGCCAAGGCGCGGCGGTTGGATCAATACATCACCACTCGTTCCCAGGTCTATCGCATGCAGGTGCTGGGCTACTTCGATCAGGGGGGGCCGACCGCACGGGTCGAGGCCATCGTCGATACCAACCTGGGCCGACCGCGTATCGTCTTCTACCGCGAACTGTCGGAACTGGGTCGCGGCTTCGACGTGGGCGTGCCGTCCCAGTAAGTCCGTGGAGTAGGTGGCCCCCGAAGGGTCAGCGTGGGTATAATCAACCACGAAGGGGGGACTACCATGCCGTTCGCCGCCGCGCTTTCCACCAATTCCTCAACCTCCGCGGCCATCGCCGAGGTCTGCTCCCAGCTCCGCGCCGCACTAGCCGACGTCGGACAGCCGGATCTGGTCCTGTTGTTCTTTTCCCCGCACCATGCCCTGCGAGCCGAGACTCTCGCCGAGGAACTGGGCCGTCGACTCGCGCCACGCGTCGCCCTGGGGTGCATCGGCGAGGCGATCATCGGCAACGATCGCGAGATCGAGCAACAGCCAGCCCTCTCGCTGTGGGCCGCGCGCTGGAACCAGCCAGTGAGGCTGACACCTTTTCATCTCACCCTGGAACGCACCGCCGACGGACCGTCGTTGTTGGGTTGGCCTGATGTCGGGCCTGCCGAGCCGAGCCAGGAGCCATTCACTCCGGCACGGCGAGCCGTTCTGCTGCTGGGCGATCCGTTCAGCTTTCCCGCCGACCGTTTCCTGACCCGAGTCAACGAAGAATCGCCAGGGCTGCCCATTCTGGGCGGTATGGCTTCGGGCATTCAGGGGTCCGACCAGGCACGGTTGCTGTTGGACGACACGATCCACACACGCGGCGCGGTCGGCGTGCTGCTGGAAGGTGAACTGGGCCTGCGGTGGATCGTTTCCCAGGGCTGCCGACCGATCGGCACACATCTGGTCATCACCAAGGCGGACCAAAACGTCATTCTCGAACTGGGCGGGCGAACGCCTTACGAGCAGTTGCGGGCGATGTGGGAGCGGCTGTCGCCGGAGGATCAGCGCCTGTTCCAGCAGGGGTTGCACATTGGCCGAGTACTCAACGAGTATCAGAGTGAGTTTCAGCGCGGCGATTTTCTGATTCGCAATGTCGCTGGACTGGTCCCCGAGTCCGGCGCGCTGGTCATCACCGACCTGGTCCGCGTCGGTCAGACGGTACAGTTTCAGGTGCGCGACGCTGCCAGTGCATCGGAAGATCTGCACGCGCTGCTGCGGCTTGATCTGAGCGCCCACGAGCGGCGACCAGCGGGCGGACTACTGTTTAGCTGCAACGGACGAGGCACTCGGATGTTCGATCAACCGCACCACGACGCGCGAGCGATCCGCCAGGAAGCCGGTCCGATTCCGTTGGCTGGCTTCTTCGCCATGGGCGAGCTAGGGCCGGTTGGCGGGCAGAACTTCATTCACGGCTTCACGGCCAGCGTGGCTTTGTTCGAGGAATGAAGTGTCACTCCCTGAGATGCTGGCGCATAGCGGTCATGAGAGTGGCGATTTCCTCACTCAGTTGTCGCAGCAACACCTGGCCCTGATCGAGCCGACCCTCGCGACCGACTTGTTCCAGTTGAGCCGCCATCTCGATCGCGCTTCGGACGCCGAAGACATTGAGCGACCCCTTCAGTGAGTGAGCCGTCTGCTGTACTCGGGTCGCTTCGCCCTGTTCGAGCGCCTGGCGAAGCGTGTCCAGACGCGGAGGAACGGTGTCGAGGAAAGTCCGAACCAGTTTGCGAATCGCCGCGTCATCAAAGCCCATCGTTTGCAGCGGCGTCAGCCAGGCTGGAACGGTCGTTGGCACCACAGCCGACCCCGATGAAGCAGGCACGGCCGGCTCATTAGCGCCAAGCAGACGGTCGAGCATCTCGTACAATTCCGGACCGCGCACGGGCTTGGAGAGGTACTCGTCCATACCCGCCAACAAACAGCGTTGTCGTTCGCCTAGCACGGCGTTGGCGGTGACAGCGATGATCGGGACGTGTCCGCCGATCGCTTTCTCGCGTTGCCGAATCAATCGAGTGGCGCGCAGACCGTCCATCTCCGGCATCTGCACGTCCATCAGCACCACGTCGAAGCGTTGCTGCTCCAGGCGTTCCAGGGCTTCGCGGCCATTCGTGGCCGCCTCGACCTGATGGCCGACCTTCTCCAACAACAGCGTCATCACCTGCTGATTGACAGGGTTATCCTCGACTAGGAGGATGCGGGCTGCTCGTGTTGCCATTGGGGGAGGAGTCGGGTCAGCTGCTTCCTCGACGACAGGGAGTGGCTCGACGGCCTGAGCCAGCGGGATGGTAAAGGTAAAGGTGCTACCCTGACCCAGCGCGCTAGTTAACGTAAGCTGACCGCCCATAAGTTCAACGAGTCGGGCCGAGATCGACAGCCCTAGTCCGGTTCCGCCATACGTGCGCCTGGTCGATGAATCTGCCTGAGCGAACGGCTCAAAGATGACTTGCTGCCGTTCGGGGGCGATACCGATGCCCGTGTCGCGGACCTCGAAGCGCAGCCAGACAGGAGAAGTATCTGCCCTCCCTCCCGTTCCCTCTCCCCCGTGTGGAGAGGGGTCTGGAGAGAGACCCCCTCGCCCCTGGGGGAGAGGGGTAAAAGGTAAAAGTGAGGCGGTCGTCTTCACTATTGTCACCTGTAGCGATACTGTACCTCGCTCGGTGAACTTAACCGCATTGGACAGCAGATTGAGCAGCACTTGCCGCAGCCGTCCTTGATCACCGAGCAACCGTTCAGGCAAGTCTGGGTCGAAGTCACTGACGACGTGCAGTCCCTTACGCAGTGCCTGCGGTGTGACGACGCGGAGGGCGTCCTCGGCCAGCTCACGCGGATCGAAAGGGATCGACTCCAGTTCCAGCCGGCCCGACTCAATCTTGGAGATGTCGAGAATGCCGTCGATCTGGGCGAGCAACGACTCGGCAGACGTGCTGAGTACCTCCAGGTAGCCGCGCTGCTGCTGCGTGACGGGGGTTTGAGCGAGTACCTCGATCATGCCGATGATGCCGTTCAGCGGAGTACGCATCTCGTGGGACATGTAAGCGAGGAAGCTAGACTTGGCCTCGCTGGCTCGACGAAGCTCGTCCATCATCAACCGACGCGACGTCACATCGATGATGGTGCCCATCATCCGTACGGGCCGACCCTCAGCGTCGCGGAAGAGCCGACCGCCACCCTCGATCCAGCGTGGCTTCTTGGAGACGAGGCGAAACTCCATCGTTTCAAGATCGAATTTATCCTTGTTGGTCAAGGCTTCGGCGATCCGCTGGCGAATCAGCGGTTGATGCTCCGGGACCACCACTGACAGGAAACTCTCCAGGGAACGAGACAACCGTCCTTCGATGCCGAGTACTTCTTCGAAGTTGTCCGACCAGGTTATTTCATTGCTGAGCAGGTCCCAGTCCCAGGTGCCGATGCGGGCGACGGCCAAGGTGCGAGTCAGACGTTCGTGAGCGATCTGTAGTTGTCGGTAGGCGTCGTCCTCGGGAAGAGGCACGGTAGGATCTGGAGGCATCAGAGTCTGTTGCAGAGGAAGTGCCGCTGGGTTGGGAAACCAATAGAGCAGAGTTACCGTCGCGACGACCAGCAGGGCGGCGAGAACCAGCCAGTGAACCGACGTGGGGGGGCCGAGCCACAACCAGCACGCGGCTCCGAGCAGGAGCAGAATCAGTATCACGGCAAGCCAGGGGTGGGGTATCCCTTGCCTGGATCGCGTACCGAACATCGAACAATCCCCGCGGAGCGTAGGAAATAGCTGTTGTTCATGATACAACTGTTCCCGCTAATGTGCTGGGTCGGAGAAAAAATAACCGCACGCCGACCGAGTCTGGGCAGACTCGTCGGCGCGCGGTGTAATCACCCCCCCTAGTCAATTCAATCTCTAACCCGCTAAGTCTACTTCTTCCAGTTCGTCTTCCAGACACTCGTCGTCCAGCGCTGCATCCAGCACTGGTTCCAGATCATAGGAGTCCGTGTCGTCGTCCACGCCGATCGGCTGACGTTTGAGGTTATCGCTGGGATGGAACAATGGTTCGCGACGGGCGGCGCGTTCCATCAGCACGCGGATTTTGCGTGAACTCCCTGGCGGAGCATCGGTCGGTTCTCCGGGACGGGAGACCGGCTCGCGCGGCAAACTGGTGTTCATGCGTCTTCTCGCCCTGACGATGCAATTCCCCGGACCGCACTGGCGCATCGTCTGAGTCTGCAGATAGGAAAAATTCCCGACACTCACGGTCCGACCGTCGCGGTGTACGACGGGAGCGCCTATCAACAGAAAATTACCACATCGGAAATAGCTTGCCTGAGTCAATCCTTTGGAAAAGTTCACGAAGCGGCCGAGAAAAAAACGACTCTGTCACTGATGCCGAAAAGAGGAATTATTTGTCAGGCGGTGATCGGGCGAGAATTGCGGAATCTGCCTGTCGCGCAATGGGATGCCTTCACCGCGTGACTTGAAGCGAGCAAGTCACGCGACGAGGTAGAGGCACAGTAATCAGGCGGCTAACTGGGCACGGGCACAGAGACGCTCCGGACGAGGAATCGATTCCTCCGGCAGCGGCACACTGCGGACCCAGCGCTTCAGTCGCAGGCAAGGCAGTTCCAGGCAGTAGTATGAGACGGCGGCAGCAGCAAAGCTGATGGCGAAAATCAAAGTGATCTCCACAGGACCACTAAATCCCAGGCGAGCGTGACGTAGCCACATCATCGCCGGAATATGGTACAGATACAGCCCATAAGAGATCTTTCCAGTCCACACGAGTGGCGTGCTGGATAACACGCCGGTTATCAAGCGCATCGGCCCGGTGAGCAGCCCAGCCAGAGTCGTCGCTACCAGCAACGCCACCACGGTAAACCCACCGAGGTAGTACATCGCATCGACTCGCCGAGTCTTGACGGCAAGCACAGCGAGCAGCCCTAGCGAGACCACGCTGGCCAGGCGCAACCCGAAGCGGAAGCGAGGGGAGTTCGGCAGCATGCCCCAGGACAGCAGCAGCGCCAGCAGACAGCCGGCCAACAGAGCATCTGCCCGCGTGTCCAGACCGGCATACAGCCGCATCAGGTGCATCGGTCGCAGCGGACCAGACGACTGAAACCAGTAATATAGTCCGGCGCGATAGCCCGCGCAACCGACGATGCCCACGGCCAGCAATGCCACCAACTGCCGCCGACTCAGGCCGGACCAGAGCAACAGGCCCAAGAGAGCCGGCCAGATCAGGTAGAACTGTTCCTCCAGTGACAGCGACCAGGTGTGCCCTAGACTGGGCATCGGCACCTTATGGTAGTAGCTCCAGTTAGTCAGCTGACAGAGGGCGATCGTGATCGACTTTTTGATCTGAGCCAGTTCCTCGGGAGTGCGAACCAACGCCGTGTAGACATAGGTCACCAGCAGCAGCATCAAGAAGGCGGGCATCAGCCGCAGTATCCGACGGGCATAGAACCGCTTGAGGCTCACCTCGCCGCGAAGGGTTCGTTCCTCAATGAGCAGAGCGGTAATGAGAAACCCACTCAGTACGAAGAAGACGTCGACGCCGAGGAAGCCACCCCAAAGCATTCCAAAGTGGTAGAAGAGTACCATCAAGATGGCGACGCCACGGATTCCATCCAGCCAGCGAAGATGTCCGAGCCGAAATCCGGAGGTGGCACCTTGGTTCGCTGCCGGGAGGCCAGGTTCAGTCATGTTGGGCATGATGAGTCCTCCTCTGGAAAGTACCCCGGTGTTCCACAGTATCGGCGCATTCGTAGAACTTCGGCCAGGGAATCCGAGAAATCGTCGAGTTTCTTCACCGTAATGGTGAACATCAACACATCGCGAGAGTTCGGAGACACGGCCGATCGTGTTTCCCCTGGCAGGGGTTGCGCCGACGCGGTACAACAGAAGAGGGACACCTCTTGCTACTCTCCGCGTCAGGGGCGCGTTGTCATGAATGCCTTGAAGACGTTTGTCACTCAGGACTGGTGGATCTTCTATCCGATGCTGCTAATGTCGTTGGCCGGCATCTTCATGGTTATTTGGCGCATTTTGTTGAACATGAATGCCGCCACCAACATGAGCGAGTTCCTCCCCGCCTTTCAACAAAAGCTGGACAAAGAAGGTCCCGAAGGCGCGCTCCGCTACTGCAAAGCACGCACCGACGTGATCCCCAAGCGGCTGTATACCGCTGGGCTGGAGGTCCACAAGCAGGGCCTCAGTGCCGTTCGCCGGGCCATGGCCAACGCCATCGAGTTGGAGATCCTGCCCGAGTTGAACTTCCTGCTGGCTCCGATTCTGGCCATCGCCAAGATCGCCACCATGGTTGGTCTGCTGGGTACGGTCATCTCGATGATTTTCACCTTCAGCGCCATCCAGGCGGCTCAGGGCGGCGGCGTGGCCAGTCAGGCCGGCTCCATCGGTTTGGCTCTGTTCGCCACCGCCTTCGGCTTGGTCACGGCTATTCCCCTGGTCTTCATGCACGTCCTGTTTAAGGACTGGGTGGCCCGCTACGAGGTTAAGATGAAGAGCGCCTCCCTGAAGCTGATCCTGTTGTTGCAGGCGCAGAAGGCTGGCAAGCCGATCAGCAGCGGCAGTAGTTCCAGCAGCAGCGGCTCCAGCGCTGGCAGCAGCCGTCCCACTGACGCCGCCGTCCCCAAACGCTGAACAGGAGCCGATCCCGTGTCGTCGAAAGAAAATCTGCTCGACCTATGGATCGTCGAGACCAACACCGTGTACAAGGAGGTGCCCTACGTCGTCGTCACCGACTGGTTGCAGCAGGGTCGGCTCTTGGAAGACGACAAGGCCAAACCCAGCGGTAGCAAGGACTGGCAGCGGCTGGGCGATGTGCTGCAACTGCAAGCCTTTCTGCCGCGTGCCGAACCGTTCCGTGCCGACGACCAGGCCGAGGCCCTGGAGCCGGTCGAGATCGACTTCCCCAAACGGGAGACTGGCGGCGAGGATGAGGACGTCGACATGATTCCGCTCATCGACGTTAGCCTCGTCTTGCTTGTCTTCTTCATGCTCAGCGCCAGTGCCAGTGCCCTGGCCGTCGCCAGCAGCGTGCAAACACCCGAGATGAGCGTGGACAACGCCTTGCAGGTCGATAACAGTGAAGGACTGCACATCGACATTGCCCTGGACAGTGACGACCTGCCAATCTACTCGCTGCGCGCGGGCAATAAGCCGGCGGCCGAAGAAGAGAGCGACTTGCGTTCGATGGCCTCGGTGCTGGATCGGCTGCGAACCCGGCTGCTGAAGACCACGGGCAAGGTGGAGCTACACATCAACGCAGACAAACGGGTGCCAGCCAAGTTGACCCGCGATCTGGGGTTGGGGTTGCGGGCCGAGCCGTTCCGCAGTCGCATTCTCGGCCCCTACTGGGGCGTCACGGGGGTGGAGTGATCATGACCTGGCAAGTTCGACACGAAGGGTCGCCTCACTCCGTAACGCTTTCGCTGGACGAGCTGCGGCAAGGGCTGATCGATGGTCAATGGGAGCCGACCGACGAGGTACTCGGTCCCGGCGAGACGGAGTGGGTCGCCCTCGAAAGTCATCCCCAGTTGGAGGAACTCGCCGAGTCGCTGGAACCTCCGCCGATCAAGCATTATGGCGAAGAGACGCACATCGACATGACGGCTCTGATCGATGTCTGTCTGGTCTTGTTGGTCTTTTTCATCCTGACGACGACCGTGGCCGCTTTGCAGCATCGCATTCAGGCTCCGTCGGTCGAAGAGAAGGGCAAGACGGTCGGCGTGCTGAAGGTGACCAAGGAACAAGTCCAGGAGACGATGATCCACGTCACGGCCAAGATGGAGGGCGGCAGTCCTGTGGTTCTCGTCGAGGGCAAGCCGGTCGATCTAGACAATCTGGCCAGCGAGTTGCGCCGCATCAAGGGAGCGTCGAAGAAGACCCGCTTGCTGCTGGAACATGATGACAAGGTGGCCCACGAATTCGTCGTCCGCATCATCGACGCCGCCACCACCGCCCGTTTGGAAGACGTCAACCTCCTGTTGCCGTGAGTCGGCGGGTGGCTTTTCCTTGACCGTTCCCGGACGGGCGGATAGCTTAAATTTACCTACCTTCTCGCGCGTCTTTGATCGGATTGCCCCGAGGGATCTACCATGCTGCGTCTGGATGCCGCTGCTTCCAAGCCGTTGTGCGATGGCCACACGCGCCGCGATTTTCTTCATGCCGGGGCGCTGTCGTTGCTGGGACTGACTTTGCCCGACTTCCTTCGTGCTGGCGGCGAAAGTTCTGACAGTGATGTCAACTGCATCATGCTCTTTCTGCTGGGCGGTCCCAGTCACTTGGACACCTGGGATCCAAAACCAGACGCTCCGGCGGAGGTGCGCGGGCCGTTTCAGTCGGTCGCCACGCGCGTGCCGGGCATTCGCATCACCGAGATCTTCCCGCGATTGGCCGGCCACATGGACAAGGTCTCGCTGGTACGGTCGGTTTACCACACGGCGACAGCAGTTCACGACACGGGGCATCAGATGATGCAGACGGGCCGACTCTTCTCCGGCGGCGTCGAGCATCCCCACCTCGGCTGCACGCTGGGCTATCTCAAGGGGCGACGCGGCGAAATCCCGGCTCACGTTCTGATTCCGCGACCGATGGGACGCACAGGCGGTAACATGCCCCACGGGCAGACTGCCGGCTACCTGGGCAAGTCGCACGATCCGTTCGTACTCAATGCCGATCCATCGGCCAAGGATTTCAAAGTGCCCGACTTGTTGCCTCCCGACTACATTGGAGCTGCTCGGGCGCGGCGTCGCCAGTCGATGCGGGCCGCCGTCGAGGGAACCCTAGAGGCGTTTGAGCGGAACGCTGGGTCGAAGCAACTCGACGACAATTTCGAGCTGGCATATCGCTTGATGTCGTCACGACAGGCGCGCGAGGCTTTCGATCTCAGCCGCGAACCCCAGAAAGTCCGCGAACGCTACGGCCTGACACGCTTTGGGCAGTCGTGCTTGCTGGCGCGGCGACTGATCGAACGCGGCGTGCGCTTCGTCACGGTCAACATGTTCGAGACGGTCTTCGACGAGATCACCTGGGACATTCACGGCTCACGGCCGTTCACCGACATTGCCGAGATGTCGCGGTTGGTGGCTCCGGACTTCGACCTGGCCTTCAGCGCCTTGCTCGAAGACCTACACCAGCGCGGACTGCTGTCGAACACGATGGTGACGGCGATGGGCGAGTTTGGCCGCACGCCCAAGATCAACCCCGCCGGCGGGCGCGACCATCATCCAGGCGTGTGGACGATCCTGATGGGCGGCGGACCGATTCGCGGCGGCCAGGTGGTCGGCGAATCCGATGCTCTGGGCTACATCCCCAAGACGCGGCCAGTGACGCCTGCCGAGGTCGCCGCCTCTCTGTTTCATGGTCTGGGCCTGGATCTGGAAAAGGAACTGCCCGGACCCCAGGGCCGACCCATTCCGCTGGTCGATTATGGGGTAAAACCGATCCGTGAACTCTTCTGAGGTGTCTATGGCCGACGATCAGATCCAACCGGACCGCCCGGTTCGCCCCAGTCGCCAGCTCGACGACGAGGAAGAGTTCGACCGTCCACGACGCCGCCGCTACCGCGACGACGACGAGGAGGACGAGGATCTCGACGAGATTCGACGGCACCGACGACGTTACCGCGACGATGCGGACGACCACGACTCCGGGCTGAACACGCTTATTCCGTACAAGAATCCGCAGGCCTTGACGGGGTACTATGTTGGCATCTTCTCGCTGGTACCCTGCTTCGGACTGTTGCTCGGTCCCGCCGCCCTGATTCTGGGCATCCTGGCTCTGCGCTATCGCCAGCAGCGTCCCTCGGCGGGAGGTCTCGCCCATGCCATCGTAGCTCTGGTGCTGGGCAGTCTGACCACGCTAGGCAACTGGGGCATTCTGCTAACCGTTATGGTTTTACCACTGTTGCGTTAACCGCTGGAGGCTCACCTCATGAACCCGCGCATCGTTTGGCCGATCACCGCCTTGCTAGGGCTGGCCGTGGTGGTTCTGGGCTGGTCTCATCTGTCAGCCCAGCGTCTGCCGGAGCGTCCCTTGGCCTTTATGGCAGGGCCGCAGGTCGGACGCTTTGTCGTGGCTCACGCCTTGGCCGAGCGCATCGTCATTCTCGACACCGCCACGGGGCAACTCTACGTCGCTGGTGAGCGTGACATGAAACGCTTCACGGAACTGCCCCGCCTCAGCGAGGGCCGACCGCCGTTCATGGATAAGGAAGGGGACGGACCGCCAGCTCGGGACAAGTTCAAGTCCGACTTTGGCCGTTTCCGCGACAAGCGAAAAGGCGACAAGGAGAAAGAGTCCGACGAGAAAAAAGAAAAAAAGATCCTTAATAGAGGTAATACAGTTGACAGCTTGTAAGCTAGAGATGCCTTCTCCCTAGCTGTGAACTAGAGATGCCTTCTCCCTAGCTGTGAACTAGAGATCCCCTCTCCCCTAATGGGGAGAGGGGTTAGGGGTGAGGGGGTCGATTCCCACTGCCCAAAAACAAATAGTCTTTATTCGAGAGGGTTCATGTTGCGAATCTGCTTGCTTCTGCTGGTCTGGCCGACGTTCGCCTGGTCGGCCACGCCGCGCATCCTTCCCGAGAAAGTCACTCTAACGGGACCACGGGCCAGTCAACGGCTGCTGGTCGTCGCACAAGACGGCGCGGACATCGTGGCTGATCGCACTTCCCAAGCCACGTTCAGCAGCTCGGCTCCGAGCGTTGTTGCCGTCGAGGCCGGCGGCACGCTCCGTGCCGTGGGCGATGGCTCTGCCGTCATCACCGCTCGACTCGGCGAGCAGGCCGCCACCATTGCCGTGCAAGTGGTGGGCACTCGTGAACCGTTCGCCTGGAGCTTTCGCAACCACGTCACCCCGGTGTTGACGCGGGCGGCGTGCAACTCCGGTGCATGTCACGGAGCGCTGGCTGGCAAGGGTGGTTTGAAGCTGTCGCTGCGCGGCTACGACGTGGACAGCGATCACTTCGTGCTGACGCGGCAGGCCCTGGGCCGACGCATCGACCGCGAGGCTCCGGAAAAGAGTCTGCTACTGCTGAAGCCGACCATGACCGTGGCTCACGGCGGCGGGCAAAAATTGGATATTGACTCTCTAGAATATCAGGTGATTGCTGACTGGATCGCTGAAGGCACTCCCGGTCCGCGGGCCGAGGATCCTCGGCTGACTCGGCTTGAGGTATTCCCTCGTTCGGCACGGCTCCAGCCGCGCGACTCGCTGCAACTGTTGGTTCGCGCCTGGTACAGCGATGGCCGCAGCGAGGACGTGACGCGCTGGGCCAAGTTCGTCTCCAGCGAAGAACTCGTCGCCAACGTCAACCTCGAAGGTAGGGTATCGGTCGTCGGCCACGGCGAGGCTGGCGTGAGTGTGCTATTCGGCAATCTCGTCGCTTCGGCCACCATTACATCGCCCTATAGCACCAAAATAGATCCGAAAAGATTCGCTGATGCGCCGCGCCATAACTTCATCGACGAGCTAGTGCTGAAGAAACTAGAGCGGCTCGGCCTGCCGCCGTCGCCAGGCTGTAGTGACGCCGAGTTCATCCGTCGCGTTTATCTCGATACCGCCGGCATTCTGCCGACCCCCGAGGAGACGCGCGCCTTTCTCGCCGATCGCACTGCCGACAAGCGGGCCAAACTCATCGATCGCTTGCTAGAGCGGCCGGAGTTCGTCGATTACTGGGCCTACAAGTGGTCCGATCTGTTGCTCATCACCACGCGGAAGTTGCCGCAATCGGCGGTCTGGGCGTTCTATCAGCACGTTCGCCAGAGCGTCGCCGACAACAAACCGTGGAATCGCTTCGCTGAGGAGTTGCTCACTGCTTCGGGAGGTAATCTACAAAACGGAGCGGCAAACTATTTTGTACTGCACAAGGACATCACTGAGCTGACCGAGGCGACCGCGGTCACCTTCCTGGGCATGTCGCTGACCTGTGCCCGCTGCCACAATCACCCGCTGGAGCGCTGGACGCAGGATCAATACTGGCAGATGGCCAATCTGTTCGGTCGCGTGGGGCTGAAGTCGGGCGACCGCGGTGCGGTGTTGGTGCAGTCGCAACCGACCGGCGAGGCGATCCATCCTCGGCTGGGTACTCCGCTGCCGCCGGCCCCGCTGGATGGCAAACCTCTGCCGCTGGACAGTCCCCTCGATCGTCGCCGCTACCTCGCCGACTGGTTGACCGCGCCGGACAATCCCTACTTCGCCAAAGCTCTGGTCAACCGCGTCTGGCGCAACTACCTGGGGCGTGGTTTGGTCGAGGCCGAGGACGATCTGCGTGAAACCAACCCGCCGACCAACGCCGAGCTGTTCGACGCTCTGGCCCGCGACTTCATCAAGCACGGCTACGATGTCAAACACTTGATACGAACGATCCTCAACTCGGCGACCTACCAGCGCTCCTCCTCGCCGGTTCCCGGCAACGAGGCCGACGATCGCTTCTTCTCGCGCTATCGGATGCGGCGGCTGTCGGCGGAAGTGCTTCTCGACGCCTACTCCCAGGTGACGGGCGTGCCGACTCCCTTCACGCATCTGGTGACCAATGCGCGCGATTCGGAGACGCCCTACGGCGGATTTCCGCTGGGCACTCGTGCCTTGCAACTGCCCGATTCGCTGGTGGCGTCGCGTTTTCTCGATGCCTTCGGTCGGCCTGAACGAGCCAATCCTTGCTCCTGCGAGCGCACCGAGGATGCCAGCGTCGGCCAGGCGTTGCATCTGAACAACGGCAAAACGCTCAACGACAAACTACGAGACAAGAACTCTATTGTGTCCAAATGGCTGGTGGAGAAGCGAAGCGACGAGGAGGCCATTCAACGACTTTATCTTTCTGCATTATGTCGTGAGCCAACCGCTAAGGAACGTGCCACCTTCCTCAAGCTGATGCAGGCCGCCGAGGCCGAAGGCAGTCGTCGCGAAGCCTTAGAGGATCTAGTCTGGGCCGTGCTGACCTCGCGCGAATTTATCTTCAACAAGTGATCGATGAACGGATCTCTCATGCGCCATTTCCTCTCCTTTATAGTATTTTTGGCTGGTGCGCCTTTTGTCTGGGGCCAGTCGCCGCCGAGTTATTCTCGGCAGATTCAGCCGTTCTTCACGCGCTATTGTGTCGAGTGCCACAACGCCCGCGAGCCGGAAGGCGGCCTGAATCTGGAGAGTTACAAGCATCTGATGGAGGGCGGCGGACGCGGTGCCAGCCTGGAACCAGGCAAACCCGACAGTTCGCGTCTGGTTGGTATGCTGGAAGGCAAGCTCAAGCCGGTGATGCCGCCCAAAAAGGCCAAGCAGCCGACGCCGAACGAGATCGCCCTAGTCCGAGCCTGGGTGCTGGCCGGCGCGCGGGACGATGGCTCGGCGGTGCGCGCCAGCTTGCCCAAGATCGCCCGCAAGTCAGCTCTGCCTCCTCCCGTGACGGCGCTAGCCTACGCGCCGGATGGCAAGCAACTTGCCGCTTCGGGTCGTGCCGAGGTGCTGCTCTTGCAAGGCAACGAGGTGATCCAGCGCGTGCCCAGCAAGTTCGACCGCGTCACCGCCCTGGCCTACGCTTCCACAGGCACCCTGGCGCTGGCCTCCAGCGAGGCTGCCGCCGGCCACGAAGTGCAACTGTACGACGCGGGCCAACTCGTCGCCGGTCCACGTCATGACGATGTCATTCAGGATCTCGCCTTCAGCCCCGATGGTCGCCTGCTGGCGACGGCCAGCTACGACCGCCGCATTCACCTTTGGGACGTTCGCTCCAGTCGCTTGCTGCATACGCTGCGCGATCACAGCGACGCAGTGTATGGCGTGGCGTTCAGTCCGGATGGTCGGTTGCTGGCTTCGGCGGGAGCCGACCGCGCCGTGAAAGTCTGGGAGGTGGCCACGGGCAACCGGCTGTACACCCTGGGCGAAGCGACCGACTGGGTCTACACCGTCGCCTGGTCACCGGACGGCAAGCACCTGGCAGCAGGCGGCGTCGATCGCAGTCTGCGCATTTGGCAAGTGGATACCCGCGAGGGCCGTATCGTCGTGTCTGCCTTCGCCCACGAGGGAGCCATTCTTCGACTAATCTACTCTAAAGATGGTAAAACTATTTATTCTTTGGGTGAGGATCGCCTCGTCAAGCAGTGGTCGACGGCAACGCTGACGGAGAGCAAGGTCTATGCCAAGCAGCCCGAGGCAGTGCTGACACTAGCCGTGAACGAGACAAGCAAAGAGCTGGCCCTGGGTCGTTTCGACGGTATTTTAGAAATACTGGATCTGAATAATGGTAAATCATTGCGTCGACCCATGCCGGCCAAGCCTGCGTTGCCCGGCGACCGTTTCCCTATCGTTGCTGAGCAGGAGCCGAACGACTCGCCACGTACCGGACAGTCTGTCCGATTGCCGCTGACCATCAGCGGACGACTCGATCGAGCCGGCGATCTCGACTGGTATCGCCTAGACCTGAACGAGGGGCAGGAACTTGGCGTTCGTCTGCAAGCGAGCAAGCCAGATCTCGTACTCAAACTGGTCGATCCCGAAGGTCGCACTGTGGCCGAGAGTACCTCGAAGCTGTTGGGCCACGTCTGCACTCGGGCGGGCAGCTATGCTCTTGGCGTCTGGGATCGTGACTATCGCGGTGGAGGCGACTGGACCTATCGCCTGTCGATCGGTGACATCCCAGTAGTGACGGCGATCTTCCCGCTGGGGGTGCGGCGCGGCGAGACCGTGAACGTTCGCCTGGAAGGAGCGAACCTGGGCGCGACTCGCTCGGTGGCCGTGACCGCGCCGGGGTCGGCGACAATCGGTTCGCGTTTGCCGGTGCCGCTAGACGGTATCCTGGGATCGCCCACGCTGGTTGTCGGCGAGTTCCCCGAAGTTTTGCCGAACTCGCCTAATCGGCTACTGCCGCTGCCGGGCACGGCCAACGGCACCATCCATGCTCCCGGGGTGCGCGATGACTGGCGCTTCACCGCCCGCAAGGGCGAGCGAGTGATTCTCGAAGTGAACGCGGATCGCCTCGGCTCGGCCCTAGACTCGACGTTGGAGATTCTCACGTCCGACGGCAAGCCGCTGCCTCGCGCTGTACTCCGTAGCCTGGCCCGAACCTTCGTCGTCTTCCGCGATCACGACTCGCGCACCTCGGGTATTCGCATCGAATCGTGGAACGAACTGGCGGTCAACGACTGGATCTTTGTCGGCAATGATCTGATGCGGATTCAAGCCTTACCACGCAATCCGGATGATGATTGTCGCTTTTTCGAGGAGCAGGGGCAACGGCTGGGCTACCTGGGCACGACACCGTCATTTGTCATTCAGGGAACGCCGCTGTACAAGGTCAGCATTCATCCACCGGGCACGACGTTTCCGCCCAACGGCATGCCGGTGACAACGTTGTACTGGCGGAACGACGACGGCGGCCCTGGCCTGGGCAAGGACTCGCGCCTGGTGTTTGATCCACCCACCGATGGCGAGTACCTGGTCCGGATCACCGACGCCCGAGGCGAGGGCAGCGCTCGGCACGGCTATCGGCTGACGCTGCGGCGACCGGCTCCGGACTTCCAGATCAGCTTCAGCGTCGCTGGCGAGGTCAGCCGCGGAGCCGCCGTTCCCGTGCGCGTCAACGTAAAGCGCATTGATGAGTTTGACGGTCCGATTACTCTGAAATTATTGGGACTACCGCCCCACTTCGCCGCACCGCCGACCAACCTTCCCGCCGGGGAAAACAGCACCGCGTTCAGTCTCTATGCCGAGGCTGCCGTCGTGCCGCCGACTTCCCCGGTGACCTTGGAACTGCAGGCGCGCGCGCGGATCGGCGAGCGTGAGGTGATTCGTAAGGCGACAGGTTCCTTGCCCAAAGTGATTCCGCCAGGCGATCTGGTCACGACCACCCGCCAACGAGAGGTGAGCATCCGACCGGGCGGTGAGGCGCGAATCACCGTCGAGATCGAACGCCGCAACGGCTTTACCGGTCGCGTGCCGATCGACGTGCAGGGGTTGCCGCACGGCGTGCGCGTGCTGGATGTGGGACTGAACGGCATTCTCATCACCCCCAACGAGACGCGACGGACCTTCACGCTATACTGCGAACCGTGGGTCCAACCGATGGAACATCCCATCGTGGTGCTGACTCGTCGCGAGGGCAAAAGTGCCGAGCATGCCGCTCCGTCGCTGCTGCTCCGCGTGGTCAAGTAATACCCTGCGTCCCCCTGCAACTGCTCTGGCGAGAACCCACTGGCCGGAGTAGGCTAGTGCGCGCCCAACGTGTCCGAGGGAGACCGTAACCATGACGGAGCGAACGCCGATTCGAACCGGAGAAATCGATTGGGAGGAGGAAGCACGAAACTATCTGAGGCGTCTGCCGCGAGAGCATTTCATGGAATCGACTCGACAATCGACGCAGCGGAAGATTTTCGACGCCTCAATGGATCTGGTGCAGGCAGAGCGTCCGGATATCCATGCGTTCGGCGAGCTGCTGGTGCAATGGGATCGAGGTCGGCCGCGCCGAGTCGGGCAAGTAGTGCCGGACAACATGATCGTGCTTTACGATGGGCCGATTGTAGCGAACACCAGTTATGTGGTGCATCAGCAACCGGCGAAACCCTTCTGGACGCTGGAGTATCTGTCGAAGCACAATCAACGGAAAGACTACGAGGACAGCTTTTTGAAGTATGAAGAGGAGTTACTGGTTCCGTATTATCTGATGTTCCATCCCGACGAGCAGGAAGTGACGCTGTTTCGGCACAACGGCAGCAAGTATGTGGCTCAGGTGCCGGACGCGCGAGGCCGACTGAGTCTGCCGGAGTTAGAGATCGAGGTGGAACTGCTAGACGGTTGGCTGCGCTTTTGGTTCCGCGATCGACTCTTGCCCCTACCGGCGGAGTTGCAACGCGAATTGAACGAAACCAGGAAAGTGCTGACCGCGACTCAGCTGGAGTTGGATCAGACCAAACAGATACTTTCGCAACAAGCCCAAGTCCTCAACGAGCGAACTCGCGAGCGTGATGAGGCTTTAGAGGAACTAGAGCGGTTGCGGCAAGAGTTGGCTCAGCTGCGCGGTTCCGCCGGGGCGTGAGTCGCTCTTGCTCCGGCTTCCGTCGGTATGCTACAACCCGTTCCCGCGCTGATCGGCCCTCGGTAGCATTGAGTCCGCGCCGAAGGAACTCGACGGAATCATGAAGAATTTTGCACGCGCCCTCCGCCATGCCTGGCCCTATCGGGGCCGATTGGTCATCTCCATCGTCAGCGCCTTCTTCGCAGCGATGCTGTGGGGAGGCAACTTCACCGCTATCTATCCCGTGCTGAAACTGCTCACCACGGGCAAGAGTCTGCACATTTGGGTCGACGAGGCCATCTCCGAGGTTCAGAGTGAAATCGAGGGCCTGCAGCGCGACGTCGACAAGCTCAGCGAAAGTGAAAAGGAACTGGATAAACTTCCCTCGACGCGCGAGGTCGAGAAGCGCAAACGAGCGATCAGCACGGATCTGTTGCGTCTGGAAACCAAACTACGCACCGCGCGATCTTCGTTGTGGTGGCTGCAAAAACTCCGCCAGCTGATCTATGGCTTTTTGCCCGACGACTGCTTCCGCACCTTGGTTATCATCATCGGATTGGCTTTGTGCGGCGTGACGCTGAAATGTTTCTTCGAGTTCATTCAGGAATCGCTGGTCGGTAGTATCGTTAATAGATCTATTTATGATCTGCGAAATCGCTTTTATCGGAATGCGGTCCATCTCGATGTCAGTCAGTTCAACGATCAGGGATCCACCGAGTTGATGGCTCGGTTGACCAACGATATGGAGTCGCTCGCCGCCGGGCTGAAGATGCTCTTCGGCAAGATTGTTGCCGAACCGTTGCGCGTCATCTCCTGCGTAGTGATTGCTTGCATGATTAGTTGGCAATTGACGCTGCTGTTTCTGATTCTTGTGCCGATTGCCGCTTTGTTGCTGTTCCGCATCGGACGGATTATGCGGCAAGCAACTCGGCGTGTGCTGGAACGAATGTCGAACATCTACAAAATTTTGCAGGAGTCGTTTCAGGGCATCAAAGTCGTCAAAGCTTATACGAATGAGGCCTATGAACGTCGTCGTTTCCGAGCGGCCACACGCGATTACTGCCAGAAGGCTCAGAAGGTCGTCACCATCGAGGCGCTAGCCGATCCGATCATCGAAGTTCTCGGCGTGGCCTCGGTGGCGATGGCGTTGCTGGTCGGCTCGTACCTGGTGCTGACCCGCGAGACGCACATCTTCAGCATGCGAATGACCAACTCGCCGTTGGAACCCGAGGCGATGCTGCAACTGTATATCCTGCTGGCCGCCATCGCCGATCCGGTGCGGAAGTTGTCCAGCGTGTTCACGCGCATGCAGTCGGCGTTCGCGGCGTCGAATCGTATTTTCGACTATATCGATCGCACTCCTCGGATATTGCCTAACCACGACGGACCACGTCTGCCGCGTCCAGCCTGGCTCGTCGAAGGAGCCGCCATTCACGAATTGCTTCCAGGGCGTCCGGCCTACATCGAATTTCGCAACGTCTGCTTCTCCTATCAACCCGAGAAGCCGATCCTCTCCAACATCCATCTTTCCGTCCGGGCCGGTGAGACGATTGCCCTAGTCGGTCCCAATGGCTGTGGCAAGTCGACGCTCATGGCCTTATTGCCTCGCTTCTATGACCCCGATCATGGCAGCGTCTTCATCGATGGACTAGATTTGCGGAAGGTGAACCTGCGTAGTCTGCGGCAACAGATTGCCTTGGTCACGCAAGACACGGTGTTGTTTGACGACACGGTGGCGAACAACATCGCCTACGGCAGTCGGGGGGCGACCCGCGAGCAGATCATCCGAGCTGCTCGTCTGGCCAATGCCCACGACTTCATTCTGGCCTGGGCCAACGGCTACGACGAACGAGTCGGCGAGGGAGGCTTGAAGCTGTCTGGTGGTCAGAAGCAACGGCTAGCCCTGGCTCGGGCCATCTTGCGCGATCCGTCAATTCTGATTCTCGATGAATTCACTAGCCAGAATGACAGCGGCAGTGAGGCCGACATCTACCGCACCCTCCGTGAGTTCAAGTATGGCCGCACCGTGTTCGTCATCACGCATCGATTACACACATTAGAGATCGCGGATCGCATTGTTGTGCTGGAGGCGGGGCAGATCGTCGCCGTCGGCACCCACGCGGAACTCATCACCAGTTGTCCGACCTATCAACGTCTCCAAGAGGCACACAACCAGCGGCTGTGCGCTTGATGGCCAGGAATCGACTCCATGATGCGTGGTCGTGCTATCTGGGTGGTGTTACTGCTTCTGGCCGTGGGGCTGTTCTTTCCTAAGCTCGCCGCGCGCGATCTGTGGTCGAGCCACGAAGCCCGAGCCGCGATGGATGCCGAGAGTCTGCTGCGACCAGATAGCGACGGCGTGCCTCGGTTGCACGACGGCCGGCTGGAGATGCAGAAGCCGCCCCTGTATTACTGGCTAGTGGCCGGCCTCGGCTGGCTGCGCGGCGGTGTCGATGAACTGGCGGTGCGACTTCCCGCGACGCTGTCGGCGGTGGGCGTGGTGCTGATCGTGGCTGTCGGCGTTGGCGTGGGGCTACAGCGTCCGACAGCCGGCTTGCTTGCCGCCTTAGTGTTGGCGACGAGCATTCACTTTCCCTGGCTGGCCCGCATTGGCCGCATTGACATGCCCTTGACACTGACGGTGTCGCTGGCTTCGATCTGCTTTCTCGTCACGCTGCTGCGGGCCGATTCCTCGCGCGGGAGGTTGTGGCTGGGCTACCTGGCCTGTGCCGGAGGAGTGCTTCTCAAAGGACCAATCGGCTTGGCCCTGCCTGGAGCGATCGTCGCCTCTTTTCTGACCGTCGAACGGCGCTGGCGGGATTGGTGGTTGCTGTGTCCGTTCCGCGGTTTGCTGTTGGTCGCGCTGCTGGTCGTGCCGGTCTTTGTCTGGCTGGACGTCGTTTCCGACGGGCAGTTCCGCCGCGAATTTCTCTGGCTGCACAACGTCGAGCGTGGTCTGGGTGGTTCTCGTCTACGCTCGCATCCAGTCTGGCTGTATCTGCCGTATCTCTTGCTCTATCTGTTGCCGTGGAGCGTGCTACTGGTGCCTGCCTCGCTCTGGGCGGCGCGACACGATCGCCTGGCACGGGCTGGCTTGGCTTGGTTGCTCGGTGGCGTGCTGCTGCTGTCCTTGGCTCGGTTCAAGCGCGCCGATTATCTGCTTCCGGTTTATCCCGGAGCGGCAATTTTGCTGGGCTGTTGGCTAGAACAGCTGCTGACCACGGCCTGGCGGCGGGTCACGCTCGTGGGGATCGTTGCCGTGTCGCTGGTCATGCTGCTGGGCTGGAGTGTACGGCTGTTCGTGCTGCTTCCCGCGGAGGAACCGTATCGCGATTATCGCTTATTTGCTGCTCGGGTCCGTCAGCAAGCGGGGGGCGAGTCGATCGTCTTTTTCCGGGCCGAGGCGCACGCGCTGGCGTTCCGAGTGGGCCAGCCGCTGGAGCAGGTCGTAGAATGGCCGCGATTGCGGGAGCGGCTGCACGCGGCCGTTCCACACTGGATCATCACGCCGCCGCACACGCTAGACGAGATGCGACAGCACCTTGACGGCTGGACGTTAGAGGAGATCCAGCGAACGACGGACCTAGCCGGCGGTCACCATGAACGACCGTTGGTTCTGTTGCGAGCTACGCCGAGACTGCCTCATGCCAACGCCACCACGCCTGGAACCGATCACCGGCCAACCGATCAGCGTTGTGCTGCTGTCCGCTGATCCCGCTGCCGACCGCCAAGCAATCGTCGCGGCCTGGCGCGAGTTCCTCACGGGTCGCAAGCTCGACCATGAGATTCTGGTAGTCGAGCATCCCGCCGGTGTCGGAGCGGCCCTGCGTGACGGTCTGGCCCAGGCCAAGCATCCGCTGATCTGCTACGCGCCGTGCCAGGCCGACTACAAACCGGAGTTTCTCGGTCTGTTACTCGATCGCCGTTTTCGTTCCGCCGACCAGCTTGTGGACACGGCTCCGAGTCTGGAAATCGATCACGTTCATCTGATGTCGGGCTATCGAGCCGGCGATCCAGTGCCGTGGTGGCTGCGGCTAATCGGACGAGTATGGCGGCTGCTAGTATTGATCGCGCTGAGTCACTCTACACCGCCGCTGCCTGGCTGGTTAGGTTGGCGTCGGCACCTGGCCGGTTGGTTGGCGCGGGTCATCTTCGCTGTCCCCTATCGCGATGTCAGTTGTCCGTTTCGCCTCTTTCGCCGCGAGATTCTTCATCGGCTGCCGATTCAGTCCGACTCAGCGTTCGCTCACGTCGAACTGCTGGCCAAGGCGACTTTTCTGGGCCATCTGGTGGCCGAGGAGCAGCCACTCGACGTGCGCCCTGGGCCGTATCGTCATGATGCTCGGGCTATCTGGGCTGACGCCCGACGCCTGTTTCAACAGCCCGACTTTGGTCCACCTCCTGTTCCTCAGTTGACGACTGGAGAAGCCGGCTCATGATGCTACTGCTGTATTTCTATCTGTTCGTGTTCTTGATCGGTCTCTGCGTCGGCAGCTTTCTCAACGTCGTCGTCGGTCGGCTGCCCTACGAGAAGAGTTTGCTTTGGCCCAGCTCACGCTGCCCGTTCTGTCTGCAAGCGATTCGCTGGCACGACAACATTCCGTTGGTTAGCTACCTTGTCCTGCGCGGGCGCTGTCGTACCTGCCGACAGTCGATCTCGCCGCGCTACTTCTTCATCGAGCTGTTCACCGGGCTGGCCTTTGTGGCTCTGTTCCATCTGGAAATGGTCGCCAACGTGCTGGAACTGCCGACGATCACTCGGCTGGCGCGGTTTGCTCCGGGAGGCGTGCCGCTGGAGGCCACGCTCGTTTACTGGCACCATGCAATCTTGCTGAGCTTCCTGCTCGCCGCTTCCCTGTGTGATCTGATGGACATGGAGATTCCGATTCAGATTCCGCTGGCGGGGACGGCGGTCGGCCTGGTGCTGGCGACGTTGTTGCCGTGGCCCTGTCCGGAGCAGTACTTTGGACCTGCCACCGCGGGACCGGCAGTGCCGCCATTTCCGCCCACGCGAGGAGTGTATGCCTGGCCGGTCTGGTATCCGCTGCCGAGCTGGCTGCCGCCGGGCAGCTGGCAACTGGGCCTGGCAACTGGCTTGGCCGGTAGCATCGCCGGTATGGCGCTGGTACGCATCGTCGCCGCTCTATTTGCCCTGGGAGCTGGCAAGGAGGGGCTAGGCTTGGGCGATGCCGACCTGATGATGATGGCGGGAGCGTTCCTCGGCTGGCAGGCAGTGTTGATCGCCTTCTTCGTCGCTGTCGCTCCGGGACTGTTGGTCGGACTGGCGACGCTGATTTGGCGCGGCAACCAGGCCTTGCCCTATGGGCCGTCCCTGTCTTTGGGCGTGATGCTCACCGTGTTACTGTGGCCGCTGATCGGTCCAGCCTTCGCGCCGTTGATGTTCGATCCGTTGCTGATGGGGGGGCTGGCCGTCGCCGCCGCCGTCTCCCTCCTCGCCGTCAGTCTTCTGCTGCGAGTGATATAATCCTCCAAGACAGAGCAATCGATTGTGGGAGTATTGGCGATGTCGCGGATCGTGATTGTCGATTATGGGATGGCCAACCTGCGCAGTGTGCAGAAGGCGTTCGAGCGGGTCGGACATGCCGCCGAGATCACTTCAGATCCCAATCGCGTCGGCGAAGCGGATCGGCTGGTGCTACCCGGCGTCGGGGCTTTTCGCGACGCCATCGACCGGCTGCGGCAGACTGGCCTGGACGTACCGATTCTCGCTCATCTGCGAGCGGGCAAGCCGTTCTTCGGCATCTGCCTGGGCTTGCAGCTTTTGTTCACGCGCAGTTACGAAGACGGCGAATACGCCGGTCTTAATGTCTTCGCCGGCGACGTGGTCCGCTTTCCGCCATCGCCCGGCCTCAAAGTGCCGCACATGGGCTGGAACACGCTGCGGGTGCGAACGCCGGCTCCAATCTTACACGGTCTCGACGGCGAATTTGTCTACTTTGTTCATTCTTATTATCCGGTTCCGCATGACGGTAGTCTCGTCGCCGCCGAGGCCGACTACCCCACGCCGTTCTGTGCCGCCATCTGGAAGGAGAACGTCTTCGCCACGCAATTTCATCCCGAAAAGTCGCAGCACGTGGGCCTGGAGATGCTCCGTCGCTTCGCCGAGGCCTGAGCGGGCTACTTGCTCGGAGAGGTCAGGCCACGCAACTGCTTGAGGAAGGCCGCCGGTTCATAGTCGTTGATCCGCTTGAGATGGCGGGCCAGTTCGCGGACGATGACGCCGTCACTGTCTTTACCCATGCGGCCCAGAGGCAACTCCAACCCTAACTCGGCGGACATGGCCTTGAAAGCGACGGGCAACTCGCGGTTGGGGGAATGCTCCTTCCAGATCGCCTCGAAGGCCCAGCCGATCTGCCGGGCCGAGTCGTAGTCGGGAATCGTCGTCGGTACCTGCCGCAAGCGAACCAACAGCTTCTCCGCCGTCGTGCGATCCACTGTCGATTGATTGAGGCGAACGGCCAGTTGGTTCGACCATTCCATCAATGGCCGCGCCGTGGCGAGGATCTGGTCGAGATCCCCGAACTGCTTGGCGACGAAAGCGGTCTGCACCTTGCTCCACCTCGCCTCAAACTCGTTTTTGTCCTCACCCAGATGATCGAGGGCGACGCGGACCAACTCGGCGGGCCAGGTCTTCATCGGCACGCGACCCGGCTTGCCTGCATAGCCGCGCGTCTGTCTCCAGCTAGGCGACTTTAGATCGTGATGACAGGACCAACAATCAAAACTGGCCCAATCGAGAACCTTTTTCTCCTCGTCCATCTCCTTTTTGCACTGCTCCACCTGAGCCACCACGAGATGAAGATAATCCGCCAGCGACACCGCTGCTCCGACGAGGACGAGCTTGGCCTGCTCTTGCGTCTTGCCATCGTGGCCGAGCAACTTCTGAAGGCGCGGATCTTTCTTCGAGGTCTCTTCCCAGTGAGCCGGCATCATCTTGCAAAAGTTGGCCATCTCGAACCCCGGCAAGGGTGGATGCCCCGCAGCGTACATGTCATGCGTGACCACCTTGCCTTCCGCGACGTTACCGATGTGACAGGAGACACAGAGCTTAGAGCGAGTAAGCGGATCCCAAAGATCTGTCATGCCGAAGCGGAGATATTTTTCCTTTCGCGACAAGGCGCGGAATTCCTCCTTGCTCAGCGGGGAGATGTGCTTTTCGACCCATTCGCCATAGGAGCCGTGACAGATAACGCAGCTAACTCCTTCTTCCACGGCAAACTTCACCTGTTTCGCGCCCTCCTCGGGAATGACGCCGTGGCAGGTCAGACAGGCCCGGGCCTGCGAGGGAACCTTCAGATCGATATTCAGCAGTTTGAGCATCTGCCGGCCACGTTCGCCCAGCAACACCTTGTAGGCGTCGGCATGTTTGTCGTGCTTCTCCCAGGAGGTCAACTCGTTAAAGCGACACAGTTGGGGATCCGTCTCATCGAATCGCGGCTTTTCCTCGCCATGACAGCCCGCGCCGCCACAGGTGCGGATGCCGTAGTAGATCTTCAGCAACTCTTTGCCCGTGTTGTTGGCTGGCGTCTTTTGGTCCTGAGCAACGAGTTGGGAACGTCCGACCACCAGGGTAAAGAGCAGCAGCCCCAGAGGAGGAATCAGGTTGAATAGACGACTTAGACGATCGGACATATCTTACTCCAATCGTTGGCGAAGCTGTCGCAGTGCCTGCCGCGCCGATTCGGGGGAGTAGTCCACCGGACTATCGTACAGCGGACGCCGACCAGCCGGATAGGCGCGGAGCAACTCCTGGCGCATCCTCACTAGTGGGTCGCGAAGTGTCGAGGTGTCGTCCTTGAGACCGACCAGCGACGCATGCAGGGCGGCCAGCGACAGGTACAGCTGAGTGCCCCCGTCCCAGGTGTCGGCGAGCTTCTCCTGTCGGGCCAGCACCGCCAGGACCGCGCGGATCTGGGCAGCGTCGGGACACTGGTTCTGGATCTGGTTCCGCCATCCGTCGAGACTCGCGGCACTAGCCAGGGCTTCTTCACGCACCTTGGCCCGAGACGGCAGTCGTCGGCTCACGGTGGTCTTCAGTTGTTCGAGGCGGGCAAGCAACTCGGCCTGGTTGCCGCTAGTTCCGGGTCGCGTCTCGGCCAGTGCTGGTAACAGGTCGTGATACCAGGTGCCCCACGGCAGCGAAGTCGGCTTGCCTGGGCTGGCCGCCTTCAGGTTCTGATGGCACGCGGAGCAGTTATACTCGGCGAACTCGGGCCATTCGCCTGAAGCGTTCCCCGCGCGGAAGGCGAGCAGTTCTAGCGAAGTCTTAGCGCTGGTCAGCTGACCAATCAGCCAGGAGCGGAATTCATCATCGACGATGCCCCGATGTTCCGCGCCCCAGTGACGGGGATAGCTGGCATAGTAGCCGGCATACTCGAAACGCAGGCGCGGATGGCCGGCGGCAATCAGCTCGTGATCGACTTGCTGTTCGCCCTGGCCGACGTGACAGGGCATGCAGACCTCGGCTCGCACGACCAGGTTAGTGCGCAGATCTTTGAAGCCGGGACTGGTGGTCCGATCGAAACCGGGCAAGTAGTGCGTCGATTTCCACTTCTCGCCAGAGCCGTGGCAGCGTTCGCAGCCGGCTCCGTCGGCTTGCAGGGCCTCGGGCACGCCGACCCCCATGCCATGACAACTCAGACAGAGCGGGTTCTGGTGCGCTCCGCTGAATCGCGCCATCTTCGGGTTGTGCTTCGCCAGGGCTTCTTGCATCCGCAGCGACTCGGGATTGAACAACACGCGGTAGGCCTTGGCGTGCGGATCAACGGCGATCCAAGTGGAGTATTCGCTGCCGACCGCGCCGCGCGCACCGTTGCCGTGGTGACAGGCCATCGACGCACACGAGCCGACTCCCAAAGTACGAAGCTGCCCGTGGTCGAATGATTCACTACTGGGTTGAGCGACAACGTCCGCCACGCGGGGCCAGGCCGTGGCCACAACGACGACCAGGAGCATTCCCATCGGTACGACCAGCCTGGACATAAGCGATCTCCGCTTGAGCCGCGCCGTCAGAACTCGTAGGTCATCCCTGGCTGACCGATCTCTACGCCGGGCAGCCGCATCGCTTGCAGTTCCGTAATGATCGTGTCTCGGTGCCGCGCCTGAAGGTGTACCGTGATAAATCGAACCGACCGCCCCAGTTTCTGCATTTCCCCCGCGTAGCGTTTTGGGGTAAGGTGTTTGGCGATCTCGGCTAACCACTCCATTGATTCCGGAAAGGTGCATTCCAGAAAAACAGCGCGAAGGTTGGGATTTGCTCCAGCGATTTTCCACAACTCTTCTGTCGGTCCGGTGTCACCCGAAAACACGACCGCGCTGGCAGAATCCTCCACGACGAAGCCCAGCGACGGGACAACGTGATTGACTTCCACTGGAGTTACCCGCAGTTGCCCGACACGAATCGGTTCGCCGTTCCTGGCTTCGTTCAACTTCAAGTAGGGCGGGCGGAATGTAGAGATGTGCAGGAAATCCGGAAAAAGCCGATTGTTAAAAATGTCTTGCTTGAGACAGTCGATTGCGTGTTGATGCCCATGCACCACCACGCAATCGCCGCTGCCATCGTAGACCGCGTCGAGGAACGGCGGCAGCGAAGCGACATGATCGAGATGAGCATGGGTCAGGAAGACGTGTTTGATGCGACTCATGGCGGCAAGATCGCCCACATGATCCAGACAGCCGGCATCGATGGCGACGACATCATCCACCACGAAACTGTTGAACAGCTGCGGTTGTTGCGGACCGGAGGAAGCGACGAGGGTCACGCGCATGAGATGCGTCTCCCGAATTTATCCTTCAGTGTACCCAACCAGGATGAAATGAGTAGCCGTAGTGATTAAGCCCGTTGAGAACGGCTCCACTAGCACTAGTAGTTCATGGCAGCTGAATTGTAAGGTGGCTCAGAAACGACTCTTCTGCTCTGAGCGGAGGGCGTTAGCCCTCCGTGCTTGGCGACACCCACGCAGGACAGACGTCTTCCGCTCGGGAAGCTCGAAGTCTCGAACCTTCCCTCTGTTCAGCTGCAATGAACCACTAGGGCGAAGATCAGACCAAGCCGCCTTGCGTGAATTAAATAGAATCAAGAGAGTGAAAGACGCTATTGCGACTCGCCGAACACTTCGCGGTAGGCGGCCTCGCTAAAGCCGACCAGCAGCAACTTGCCCAGACGCAGCGTCGGGGCTTTCAGGTTGCCCGTTGGTCCTAGCAGGGCGGCGGCCAATGTGTCCTCGTCGGGGGGGGCGTGCTTCAGGTCGAACGTCACTACTTTCTTGCCCTTGCCGACCACGACTTTGTCCACGGTACGGGCCAGCTCCAGGGCCGCCTCGCGCGGCTTCTTGTTTTTGGTCGCATCGACAATTTCTCGGATCTCGTAGCTAGCTTGTTCGAGAAACTCTCGAGATTTCGCGCAGCTGGTGCAGCCCTTGCGATGATACATCCAATCGATGATCTTTGACATGAGGTTACTCCGGATTAGCAAAGCTCGAATCGGGGCGAGTCGGCGTGACACCGCGCAGCACCGCCAGCCAACGAGCCGCTGCCATCAGCAATAAAGCAAAGACACTAATCACCACGAACAGCATGAGACCGATATTGAGGATCCCTTTTATGGGAGACCAGGCATTGTCCTGAACCAGGCGCAAAAACTGCGGGATCATCTGACTCGCTGCCGTCAGCGTAGTTGAGGTGACGAAGAGCATCGGCAGCAGCGTGACCCAGGCATAGCGAGCACGGCCGGAGTTGATCAGCGCGGTCGTCACCAGGGCCAGAGCCACCGCGGCCAGCAGTTGGTTGGCGATGCCGAACATCGGCCAGATCGTATCGATCGAGCCAGTTTCGACCAGCAACCCCCAGCCAGCGGTGACCAGAAACGTCGCAACAATGCTACCGGGCAGCCAGTCGGTTTGCTCGAACTTCGGATGGATCTTGCCGAACGCCTCCTGCAACAGAAACCGGGCGATGCGCGTGCCGGTGTCGATCGTCGTCAGGATGAACAGGGCCTCGAACATGATGGCAAAATGGTACCAGTATTTAATCATCTCCTGAATCGGCACGCTGAAGCGGCTGGCGGCTTCGGTCAGGACGCGCGACATGCCGACCGCCAGCGTCACCGCTCCACCGGTCCGACCGCGTAGCGATTCGCCGACCAGTTCCTCGACTGTGTCCAGATCGCGATACTCGACCGGCAGATGGGGCAGGTCGCCTTCGCCCAGATACACTAGTAGACGATCGATCTTGGGTTGCCAGGCGGCGACGCGGTTCTGATCGACGTTGATCTCGTAGTACAACCCCTGGGGAAGCGAGGCTGCCGCCAGCAGCGCCACCACACCGACCACCCCTTCAATGAGCATGGCCCCGTAGCCGATGGGGCGAATGTGGCTTTCCTGATCGACCATCTTGGGCGTTGTGCCGGAGGAGACCAGGGCATGGAAGCCGGACACCGCCCCGCACATAACGCAGATGAAGACGAAGGGAAAGATGCCGCCCCAAGGGAAGGTTGGTCCGCCCTCGGCGAAGATCGGGTTGATCGGTGGGCAGGGCAGCACGGGATTGGCGATGAAGACGCCTGCCACCAACAGAATGATGGTGCCGATCTTGAGATAGCTGGACAGATAGTCGCGCGGACACAACAACAGCCAGACCGGCAGCACGCTGGCCAGAAAGCCATAGCTAGTCAGGGCTAGCACAGTGCCGCGTTTAGACAGGGAGAAGTACGGCTCTAGCGGCGAGCCAGGAATCCAGTTACCAATGATGACGGCAGCGAGGGTGGCCAACGCGCCGATCGCCGAGGCCTCCACAACTGCCCCTTTGCGGATCTTGTACATGTACAAACCGACGAACAGAGCAATCGGAATGGTGCAAGCGATAGTGAAGGTGCCCCACGACGAGCCGTCTTCCAGTCGGACTGCTTTAGCCGGCATCGTCACGGTTCGATCGGGGTTGAGGAACAGTGTGTTGGCATCGTCTGGAATGCGTACCTTGACCAGCTTGCTAGGGGCTTCGGGCGACCGCGGGGCCAGGGCCAGCGTGTACAGCGGATGAGTCGAGGCGTCGAGTTGGAAGTCTTCGGCCACGGGTAGACGAGTCCCCGCTGCCAGGTTGACCTCCTCGCCGCCTAGGGCTTTGACCACGACGAAGCCCAGACCAGCTAGAGCGATGATGACGATGAATAGAATCGCCGCTGAGACGACCGCGCTAGCCGACGGCCCTAGTTCGGCACGGGCGATCTCGGCCAGCGATTTGCCGCCTCGTCGCACACTGGCAGCGAGGACGAGCATGTCCTGCACCGCGCCGGCCAGGCAGACACCGATTATCAGCCATAACAGACCCGGCATATAGCCATATTGAATCGCTAGCACCGGACCGATCAGCGGCCCCGCGCCAGAGATGGCCGCGAAGTGATGGCCAAACAGCACCCACTTGTTGGTCGGATGGTAGTTCTGTCCATCGTTGAGCCGATGCGCTGGAGTGATCCGGCGATCATCGAGGACGGCGACGCGGGCGGCGAGAAAAGCGCTGTAGTAGCGATAGGCAATGGCCAGGATGCCCAGACAAGCCAGCAGAATCGGCATGGCGTGCAGGACAATCCGCGGTTCTCCATCGACGGTGATCGTTTCGTACAATACACTGGCAAACATCAGCCCAATCCCTCCTCGCCGAGGCGTTACCTCAGTCTCGTTCATCATAAGGTAGTCACCTGGGCAGCCGGTTCCAAGCGGAACCAATCTTGGGGCAAAATCGATACTGTCGTTAAAGTCCGCCCAATTGCTACGTCGATGCAACATCACGGGGGACAGAGTCGGCGGCGCGGCTGCGCCGTCGGCCAGGGGGGAAACCGTGATGAGCGAAACGCGCGTACTGTTGTCGAAAATCTCGGCATTGCGGCAGCGCTTGGAACAGGCGCAGGGCCTGGTGAACGAGGCAAGATCGGCGGCGACGGCCATTCTCTCGGAAAGCGGCAATCTGCACGAGGTGGTCAAGGCGGCGGGAGACCACGACTTGGTCATGGATACCGCCCTGGCGTCCGTCGCAGGTCCGGCAGGCACGCGCGGTCCACGTCAGCTCAGCTCCCGCGCGCGTCGCGTGCTGGAACGCGGTAAGGAACTGCTCGATCAGTTGCGCGGACTAGCCGAACAAGTGACCCCAGAGGATAACAGCCAAAGCTCTCCCTTTCAGCTGCTCTATCGCGACACGGTCTGGATGATCGACACCGCGCTACGCACCGTGGCCTTGATGCCCGACGCGATCTCGGGGCAGATGCAACTGTGCAAGGGACTGGAAGTCACGCTCGACGAGGTCGCCTCGCGCTTGCGGACGCTGCTCTCGGGCACTCAGAAACAGCAGCGCGAACGACGCCTGCTGGAACACCTGGCAGCGATCTTGTTCACACTGGATGCCGGCCAACCGATCGAGCTGACCGGCCTGCACAAACTGGCCGACGAACTGCTCGTCGAGGCTCGATCCTGCGAGCCGTTGCGTTTCCTTGATGCTCCACCGAGTGATCTGCCTCGCTTTGTCGCCTCGCATAGCCTGACGGTGGCTCGCGTCCTGGCCCGAGTAGTTCGCCAGGATCCGGAGCTGCGTGGCAAGGCGCACGATGTAATCCTCGCTGGGCTGTTGCACGATGTCGGCATGCTGGGGGTGCCTGCCGAGGTGCTGCAAAATTCTGGACCTTTGGACTCCGAATTTCGTCGCCTCGTCGAAGCCCATACCATCGTCGGTGCCCAGCTTATCGCTGGACTGTTGCCCGAGTCGCCGTGGATCGCCGACGCCATCGCCGGGCATCACGAACGCCTCGACGGCACTGGCTATCCCGATGGCCACCGCGGCGAGGCCCTACGGCCGCTCACGAAGTTGCTCGCCGTCTGTGATGTCTACGCCGCTATGTGCTGTCCGCGTCCGCATCGCCCAGCACGAGCGACCCGCACAGCGTTGGCCGACACGCTGTTGCTTGCCGATCAAGGGCAGCTGGATAAGACCTGCGCGGAATATCTACTCACGTTGTCGTTTTATCCTGTCGGGTCGATGGTTGAGTTAGCCCACGGGCAGATCGGCGTGGTGGTGGCAACGCCCTCATCGCGCTCGGATCTGAGCAATCCGGCGCGGCCGGTGGTGGCTCTGCTGACCGACGCCAAAGGGCAGCCGCTGGCCCGACCGCGCCATCTCGATCTCTCCGAGGCCGAGGATCACAGCATCGTCCGACCGCTGAGTGCAGCGGAACGGGCCGATCTTGTGGCCAGACGCTTTCCTCAATGGGCCGCGTGAGTCCGAAGCATCCCACGGGAATCCTCACGGAGGAGGAGCGCATGGCCTTGCCGAACGGCTACACCAAGGCGACGTGCCATCCCTGGCCGAGCCTGCTGTTCGTGCTGCCCTTGCTGGCGGCTTATGAACTGGGCGTCCTGTACCTGGGCGGCACCAATCCAGAAACCATCCGCAACGGAGCCGATCACTGGCTCCGCTGTGCCCTGGACTTCATCGGCGTGCGCTTCTTTTGGGTGCCACCTGCTGTGCTGGCCATCGTTTTTGTGTTCTGGACCGCTCACCGGTGGAAGGATCGTCCCGGCGAGATCGTCGGCGTACTCAGCGGCATGATTCTCGAAAGCGTCGCTTATGCCCTGGGACTGTGGGCGCTCAGCCGCCTGCTCGTGCCGATCCTTTTGCAAGCCGGCTTCGAACTAACCGTGCCGCTGGAAGAGCCGGCCTCGTTCACCTATACCGATCCTGCGTTGCGGCAGGTGATCACCTACCTCGGCGCGGGCATCTACGAGGAAGCGGTCTTCCGCCTGGCGTTGTTCTCCACGCTAGTGACCCTCCTGCGCTTCGCCGACGTGTCGCGGTTTCTGGCGGTGGCCCTAGCCAGCGTCGGCTCGGCGATTCTCTTTTCGGTGGCCCATCATCTCGGCCCTTACGGACAACCCTACTCGAATTATCTCTTTCTCTTCCGGCTGCTAGCTGGCGTGTATTTTGCCTTGTTGTTCGAGACGCGCGGCTTCGGGATCGCGGTCGGCTCGCACGCCTGCTACAACGTCATGGTCAGCGTGAGCTGACGTTCTATGCTTTTTGTCGATGACAACGAACCGGTCACCCAGCCAGAGTCGGTCGGCTCCACTCGCCAAAACTTCTATATTGAACCGTGGTCCTGAATGGGTTTCAGGTAGAACTTTACACACGGGTTCAAGGAGTATCACATGCGAGGCAAGCTGCTGCTTGGGTTGGCGGTGTTAGCGGGAGTGGGGATCGGCTTGGCGGCTCCTCGGTCGCGCGGCGAGGAGAAGGACGACGGCCCAGCCATCGTGCATAATGTCTTTTTCACCCTCAAGGAAGGCACTGCCGAGAATCGCAAGAAACTCGTCGAGTCGTGCAAGAAACTGCTGACCAAGCACGAGGGCGAGCTGTACTTCGCTGCCGGATCCATTGCTGAGGGGTTCGACGGTCCACTTAACGATAAGGACTTCGACGTCTGTCTGACCATCGTTTTCAAGAACAAGGCGGCCCACGACAAATATCAGCCGCACGAACGGCACCAGGAGTTCATCCGACTGAACAAAGATTCGTTCAAGAAAGTGCGCGTCTTCGACTCCTACGCAGAGAAGTAACCTCGCTATTGCCGCGCGTGCCAGTGAACCGCGCGCGGCAAAAGATATATTCAAGATCTGCTGAGGAAAATTTATAGGGTGGGAGAACTTCCCTAACCCGCGTCGCAAGGTGGTGAAGGGGAACGCAGGCTAAAGCTTGCGACTACTGATACGGATGAGCAGGTAGCCGCAGGCTTTAGCCTGCGAAAGTAGTTTCATTCCCCGCTGCTGCTACACCCTCTCGAGGGAGCGCTGTAACGTCGCTGAAATTCTCTTCAGGCCAAACAACGAGCGATGTTGCGAACCGCCTGACGGAGTCGCTGTTCATTCTCCACCAGGGCCAAGCGTAGATAACCTTCGCCGAGTTCGCCGAAGCCGCGACCGGGGCTAACGGCCACCTCGGCTTCCTCCAGCAGTTTCATGCTGAACTCGATCGACCCCATTTTCGCTCGCCAATGTTCTGGATAGCGTGCCCAAACGAACATGCTGGCCTTAGGCGGAGTGACCTCCCAGCCCATGCGGCGGAGGCCATCGACCAGTACATCGCGCCGCGATTGATACTCCAGCGCCTGTCGTTTGACCGCTTCGTCGCCGTCGCGCAGGGCGACGATGCCGGCCACCTGCACTGCCTGAAAAATGCCGTAGTCGTAGTAGCCTTTGATCGTCGCCAGAGCGCGAACCATCTCGGCGTTGCCGGCACAGTAACCCAGCCGCCAGCCGGCCATGTTGTAGCCCTTGCTCATAGTCGTGGTTTCGACGCCTACCTGCTTCGCGCCGGGCACACTGAGGAAACTCGGGGCCTGGTAGCCATCGAAGCAGACGTCGCCATAGGCGAAGTCGTGAATCACCATGAAACCATAGCGGCGCGCCAGCTGGACGATCTCAACGAAGAAGTCACGCTCCACTACCGTGGTCGAGGGGTTGTGCGGGTAGTTGACGATCAGCACCTTAGGCCGGGGGTAGAGATGCTCCGACACAGTGGCGATGGCCGAGAGGAACTTCGACGGATCGGTGCAATCGAGGCTGATGACGTTGCCCGAGGCCAGGGCCACGCTGTAGACATGGATAGGGAACGACGGTGCGGGCACGATGGCGGTGTCGCCCGGTCCCAGTAGGGCCAGGCACATATGGCTGAACACTTCCTTCGAGCCAAGACCAGGCAGCACCTCGGTTTCCGGGTCGAGGTCCACGCCGTGCAACCGTCGATAGCGATTGGCCACCTCGCGGCGCAGATTAGGCAAGCCGTTGGCCATAGCGTAGCGATGGCTTTTCTCGTCCAGGGCCGCCTCGCGGAGTTTCTCGATGACATACGGCTCAGGCATGTCGGTGGGATTGCCCATGCCCAGATCGATGACATCGATGCCGGCACGACGCTTGGCATACTTCAGGGCGTTGATCTTGCCAAACAGATAGGGAGGCAGTCGCTTGACGCGATCGGCGACGTTGACTTGAAACGGCGTCTGTGGAGTATTTGGTTCGTTCTGCATAGTGCAGGCAATTTAGCAGAGATGGCACGCCTTGGCAGCGCCAGCCGCTCACCAACGAACGCGGAATTCCATCCGGTACAGCTCCCGCGAAAAGTGTTGCTCCGTGAGAGCAAACAAACCGCCGAAGCCGAAGTCGACGCGATCGCAGATGAAGAGCCTGGCTCCGCCGCCGGCGTAGAAGTAGGTGTAACCTGACGATTTCTGATACGAACCCAGGTATGGATCGGTGTACTTGCCGGTCTGGAACGAGTAGCCGGCACATTCTAGAGTGCCGATCAACGGCACATCGGGCATGACACGCCAGAGGAGCTGATTGAGGCTGGCGTGATAGTGCAGGATACCGCCCGCATACTCCGGATCGCCGCCGATCGGAATCCACTGCATGACCTGAGTTTGCAGGTAGGTCGACGGCGTGAGCTTGAGGCCGACGACTCCGCCCGGTTCGAGGGAGACGTGGCCATTGCCCAGCCCCTTGAGCGGAATGCCAACAGGTATCCAAGTGCGGAACAGCATCGACACCTGGAGTAATTCGCAGTCGAACAGCAGCGTCTTAGTCATGATCGACATGTCGGAGAAGCCGGCGCTGTGGAAGTTGGGTTCGGCCTGGATCTCGCGATAGGGCGTCTGGATGGTCATGGTGATGCGTCCGGTGCCGCCCTCGGTCACCAAGACTAGCTCGTTGTAGCGCAGGCTGGGCGTGGCCAGCAGCGGCGCGGTGGGCTTGGGGCCGCGGCCTAGGCCGTTGGCCTGGGCCCAGAAGTACTCGCTACGATCGGGATAAATGAAGCCCGGTCCAGAATCCCAGCGTAGCTTCGACTGATTCACCGGACGAACCGCTTCGCAGAAGAAGGCGGCATCGGCCAGTGGAGTCCAGCGGCCTTCATAGCACGGATCCGGACAGCAGATGCAGTCGTACAGGGCACAGGCAAAGCGACCGGCCCAGGAGTCGGCCTCACAGGGATGACAAGCCTTACGTCCCGGCACACAGGGGCGATCGGTGGCACAGCCGCACCCTGTCAGATCGAGCGGCGTCTTCAGCGAGGGCGGTCCGTTACCCATTGCTGCGGGCAGGTCGGGCGGCGGCAGCGACTCACTGAGCAGCCCACTACCTCCACCGAGTAAGCCACTACCGCAGCTGGCACAACTCACAGGAACCAGCTCCGAGGTAGGGGACGCGATCCCACCCTCAACGGAGACGATTCGTACCGTAGGGGCTTCGCTCTGAGCAGGGGTCTGCCCCGCGAGTAGCTGCAAGAGCATCACAGCAACTGCGGCCCAGAGGCAAAACCCAGCTGTGCGAAAATCGCGCACGTCTTGCCCGCTCCTCAATAGAGGTAAAGCCATTTTTTCTCAAGTCTCAAGGGGTGGCTCTTGTGCCAGAGACTACCTCTGAAGTCAAGACCAGTCGATCGGCCCCAAGATGTTGAGCTCTCGCGGAGGAATCCTCTAGGCAACCTGCAACTTATCCGGTAGAGTAATCTCATCAGCTTCTCATCTTTACCTGGAAGCCGGTCCCATCCTTTCCGACTCGTGGAAGGCGGGAGGACGTTCGTGAATCGTCGTGACTCGCAAGCACGACTAGGTCTGTCGCTGGTTGAACTGTTGGTCGTCATCGCCATTGTTACGGTGTTGATCGGCCTATTGTTGCCGGCCATTCACAAGGTGCGCACAGCAGCAGCGCGGTTGGAATGTGCCAATGATCTCAAACAAATCGGCCTGGCCATGCACGCCCATCACGACCAGCTGGGCAAGTTACCGCACGGTGGAGCCAACACCCCGCCCCTGCTGTGGGGCGATGCCCACAACCGCACCGAGTGGTCCTGGGCGTTCCATCTATTGCCCTATCTCGAACAGCAAGCCCTGTACCGCTCGGCCCACGATGAGATCGATTCGACGCCGGTTCGCCTTTACTACTGTCCGACCCGACGCTCGCCGACGACCTACTTCGGCAAAGCCAAGATCGACTATGCAGGTAATGCCGGTACCGATGAGTTTGGTCGAGGAAACGACGGCGTGATCGTGCGTGGCCCGAAGAACCGTATCCGCTTCGCCGACATCACCGATGGACTGACCAATACGGTTCTGGTCGGCGAAAAGCAGCTGAACCCGAGCTATTTCGGCGTGAGTACCGACGATAATAAGTGGTACAACCGTCCGGGTTGGAACGGTGACTACGAAGTCTACCGACGCGGCGACGTGCAGCCGGCCCCGGACCACCCACGTTCGAGCATGCTCGGCTACCAAGCGTTCGGTTCGGCGCATACCTCAGGCTTCAACGTCTGCTTCTGCGATGGCTCGGTGCGACACATCCGCTACAGCGTCGAGCTGGCAGTTTGGACGCTGGCCTGTGTACGCAACGATCAAACCACCTTCAGCTTCAACGAACTGTAAGGCTCACTTGTCGCGCTCCGGACGATAACCGTCGATTTTCAGCGGAATACGATAGAGGCTCTGATCCACGGTGATGTACAGCGTTTTGCTCTCCTCGCCGCGACCGAAGGTGACGTTGCTGGGAATGCCGACCGGCTCTTTGGCCTCGGGTTGCGACGGCCCCGTGGGAATGAAGGCCACCTCGTTGCCCTCGGGATCGATCACCATCACACCAGGCCGTTTCAGACTGCGCGCGGTCAGATAGATGTGTCCTTTGACATCGACACACATGCCGTCGCAGCCGGCCTGATCGCCGAAATCGACCAGCGTTCGCCGTTTCCCTGCCACTAACCCATCTTCGCCCAACGGAAAAGCGTAGATCTTCATCGCTCCTCGCTTCGGCGCGGGAGCGTCGGGATCGATCTTGTCCGTGCCGTTGTTGTGATCGGCAACGTACAGCGTCTTGCCGTCGGGACTCAACGCTAGGCCGTTGGGCTTTTCGACGTCGTGGGTCACCTCGACGACCTTGCCGGTCGGCTCGAGGCGATAGACGGCGCGATGCTCCAGTTCGCGTGGTTCCTCTCCGAGATAACGCGGATCGGAAAAATAGATGTTTCCCTTGCGATCAATGACCAGGTCGTTGGGGGCGTTGAAGCGTTTACCTTGGTAGCGGTCTGCGAGAACGGTCCTCTTTTTTGTCTTCAAATCATAGCGTACCACGGCGCGGCCGCCTTGATCGGCTCCCTCGCAGGCTACGAGGTTGCCGTCCAGGTCGAACTTCAACCCGTTGGACTTGCGACTGTCCTCGATGAAGACGGTCGTCATACGAGTGGCTGGATCAAAGCGCAGAATCATCCCCTTGTCCTTGCCTACGGGAATGTCGGAGAAGTAGATCGAGCCATCGGGAGCGCAGGCTGGGCCTTCGGTCAGCCCGCCCTGGATCTTGGCCGTGCGGGTGAACAACAGTTCGAGTTTTGCTCCTTTGGGAACGATGGCATCGCCCGTGGGAGCCGGCACCTCTGCGGCGAAAGCGAACATCAACAGCGACGAAAGTAAAATCGACATGGCTGTAGTCTCCAGGTGGAGTCAATCCTCTCAGAGGCAGCGTATCGCAGGATTGGCCCGATGGCGAGGCGAAATCGGTTTCAGCGACGGGTTCCGCGCACGGCGGTGCGGGGTGACTCGGTGGAGTTGGTCGGCGTAGTGGCCGGAACCAACGGCTCGATCTGAACGTCGTCGAAGTAGACCGTACCCAGACCAGACAGGGCTAGTGTGACACCGACGGTCCCCGAAGCCGGCACCTCGCGATACAGCGAGAATTTCTTCCACCTGCCGATCTCGCCGGTCAGCCGCACTGCCAGCGGTTCTCCGCCGATGCTGTCGAAAAACAGCGCGCCATCGACCGACCCACGGATCGGCTGGGGAATGCGAACCCAGGCGCTGATGCGTACCAAGGATCCCGGCGGTAACTGAACCTGCGGACTATGTAGGGCGATATAGGTCCGCTCCAGGGTGGCCGGCTCCGCGTGCGGATCCTTGGCCCGCACCTGCAACATCAGGCATTGCTTACCCTTGTGGGCCTCGCCCTCAACTCGACGCACCGAGGCGGTCACTTCGTCCAGGGACGGAACCTCCTGTAACAGCCAGCCTGTCTGCTCAACTTGGGGCGGTAGCTCAAAGTCACCTCCCGGCAGCACGCCCGCACCGGGCTGACTCTGCTTGAGCCGCTCCAGCATCTTCCAGTGACGCGGCAGGGTGAAGTACGACACGCCGTAGGGACTGCTGATCGGCAGATCGAGATCACGGACCGCGCGTTCCCACTGCGCTCGCATCAGCACCCGCAGCGAACGCAGGGCAATCTCGGCTTGATTGTACGCCTCAGCGTGTTCGTTGTTCCGCCGATGCTGTAGACACAGGTCAATGGCCTGTCGGGCCCGGTCCAGCAACGACTGAGAGTCACTGAGAGCGTGGCCGGTGCGAGCCAGTTCGGCCTGGACCCGTTCGACTTTTTTCAACTCCTCGACTGCCTGATCGTGCAGCCACTGAGCGGCCTGTCGTCCCTTCTTGCGCTGTTCGTTTTGCAACCAGACCACCGGTCCCGAGGGGCTGAGATCGGACGTGAACAACACCGCCGACGTCAGGCTGAAGTTGCGCAGCCGGATCGTGGTGCCGCCCAGCTCGCGCTGAATCGGGTAGGACTGAATGCGGCCCGGGGAAATCTCCCAGGCAGTGGCGGTGACCGGCACTCCCGGCACGGTGAGCGACAGTTCTGGCGAGGCCGCCTGACCCGGAACGTACTGGGACCCTGGCCCGACCCAAATCGGTAGAGCCAGCACTCCTTCGGGAGTGCGGAAGATTGCCGCCATCACCTCGGCTTTCGAGGTGGGAATCCAGTCCGGTACTTGCGACGCCTGCACCAGAACGCGCTCGATCATCGTCAGTTCCTGGTTCAACAGCGCCATCGCCAGCAAGCGATCCTTGCCCTGGTGGGTGTCGGCGAGGAAGCGATCGGACCAGAAGGCCAGACCGCGATACCCTGCCGCCAGCGCCGTGTAGGCCAACAGGCGAATCTGTTCCGGATGCGGACCAATCGGCTCGACAAAGTCGCCTTTGGCTCGCCCCTGCTCTTGCAGTTGCAGGAACCAGTCCGGCAGATGGGTTTGGATCCACGTCCAGCAGTAGGTGTCGGTCGCCAAGCGTCGCCGCGTGTCCAACCATTCGCGATAAGCCGGCAGTTCCAGGCTGGTCAGCAACGGCCAGCGATGCGTGCCCAGCATCATTTGATCGAAGCTGCGCGAGTAGCCGCGGTAGCCATCCCAAACGTCGGCCAACACCGGTTTGCGTGGATCGATCGCGCGGAAGCGTCGCGCCGTTAGTGAAGCTTCGGGAAAGCGTTCGGCTCCGAGGTTACTGCCCAGGTCCCAAGCGAGAACGGCGTCGTGTTCCATGAACTGCGACACCTTGCGGGTGAACTCCTCGGCCCGCGAGGCCAGCGTGCCTTCGACGCCGGCGGCTCCGGCGGTCAAGGTCGGCGACTTGATAGTTGGCACCAGGAGAAAGCCCAGGCTCACCGCTTCTTCGATGAGTGCGGGCGGCGTCGATTCATCTAGCCACAGCACGTTGAAGTTGGCGTCGCGCAGCGTCGTCATCGGTGGCGTGCCTGTGGCGCGAATGCCACGCATGAAGTACCGTTTGCCCCCCACCCACAGCTGATTGCCGCGTACCTGTACGTCGGTGGTTCGTTTCACGATCGGTTCGGTCTGAGCGATCGACTTGGCGACGGGGGCGGCGGCTGGGGGCGTCTTGCGCGTCTCTTGGACAGGACCGATTATCAGGTCGTCAATCCAAACGTCGATCTGTCCGGGACCATCGTAGACGTTCAGTACCAGTTGATCGATGAAGGCTCCTGTGGTGATGACTTCTCGGCCCAGTTCGTGAGTCAACAGTTGCTGCTGCTCACGGAGGCGTTTCACCGGTTCATCCAAACCTAGCAGCTTCCAGCGCGTGCTTTTGTAGGGCGTGCAACGGACCAGGACGGTGAGCGGTTTGCCGGGATCTTTCGGGTCACGCTCGCGCGGCAGGACAACGCGGCAGGACAGCTGGACGCCGGGCCGGTTCGACTTCACCCACAAGCCTAGGTGCAGATCCTCGGTGATCGGAGCTCGGGGTAGGTCGTAGACGTAGTGAATGTACGAGCCACGCTCCACCTTCAGTCGCAAATGTTCGCTGCGCTGTCCGCCCTTGGCTGTCTCCTCGGTCAGATGATGTTCCACGACCTGATAGCGGGCATCAGCGCTGCCCGGCTTCCAGAACGGCCCGCGACTCTCGAAGCCCTGCTGCAAAATCTGCTGCCCCTGAGCCAGCCAGACCACCAACAGAATCACTACGGCAGACAAGTAGAGCGACGCGCGCATGCTTCACATCCTCCAGCCGCGACCGGCTCGCGCTCATACTCCGGGGAGGTGGCGAAAACAAGAAGAGTTTGCCCGTCGCCCGGGGAGCAACCTTGCCCAGATGAGCTACCTTGCCGGGGTTTGCTCCACTGCTGGTCGTGGACTCGACTCGTTCTGAAAATCGCTGCACGTTATAATTCGAGCGGTTGTTCGAGTGGGCATGGCAACAGATCGTTGCCTCGAACGCGCGGAAGGGAGAGCCTCACTCATGTCTCGCCGTAACCTCTACTGGTTGCTGGGCATCGTTGCTGTGTCTCTGCTGGGAATGGCCGTGTCGTACAGCGCGCCGACCCGAGAAAAGGACAGGGATTACGAACTAGTGCGACTGCTGGTCGACGTGCTGCACGAAGTGCGGAGCAAGTACGTTGCCGACATCGACCCCGACCGCGAGCGGAAGCTAGTCGAAGACATGATCAACGGCGGACTGGAACGGCTCGATCCCCATTCGCAGTACATCAACCCCAGCGAGTACAAGCAATTCGACAAGCAGAGCGAGGGCCGCTTTGGCGGCATCGGCATCCAGGTCGGCTTCGATCTGAACAAGGGCCGACAGCTCACCGTCATCAGTCCGATGGCCGGCACTCCCGCCTACGAGGCCGGCGTACTTGCTGGCGACGTCATCCTCAAAATCGATGGCAAATCGACCGACTCGATGCGTATGAGCGAAGCCATCGACATGATCCAGGGCGAACCCGGCACTCAGATCGAACTGACCCTGCGTCGCGAGGGCGTCAACGATCCCATCGTCATCACGGTGACGCGAGCCATCATCAAAGTACCTAGCGTCCTGGGCGATCTGCGCAAGAAGGACGACCCCAAAGAGTGGGACTACTTCCTTGATCCGCAAAAAAGGATCGCTTATCTCCGCATTGCTAGTTTTAGCAAGACGACCGCTGCTGAGGTCCGTGCCGTGCTGGAGCAGCTGGAGAAGGACGACGTGCAGGGGCTGATTGTGGATCTACGGAACAACCCCGGTGGGTTGCTCCGCGCCGCCGTCGACATCTGCGACCTGTTCCTCAACGACGGTATCATCGTCAGCACCAAGGGACGCAACTACAAGGATGAAGTCTATCGAGCCAAGCCGGATGGCACCCTGTTCGATCGATCGAGTCAGCCGCTTCCGTTGGCGGTACTCATCAACAATGCCAGCGCCAGTGCTAGCGAGATTGTCGCCGCCGCCCTTCAGGATCACCAGCGAGCCGTCGTGGTCGGCGAACGCAGCTACGGTAAAGGCAGTGTGCAGAACGTCATCCTGTTGGAGAACGAGACCAGCGCGTTGAAGCTGACGACCGCCAGCTATTGGCGGCCCAGCGGCAAGAACATTCATCGTTACTCCGACAAAAAAGATTTCGAGTCGGCGAAGCTCGATCCCGATGAATGGGGCGTCAAGCCCAATCCGGGCTACGAAGTGCCGATGACCGATGCCGACCGCATCGAATACCTGAAGTACCGCAGTGATCGCGACGTGATTCGCAAGTCGCCGAACTCGTCGTCGAAGAAGGACAAGGATGGTCAGCCTAAAAAACCTTACGAGGATAAGGTGTTGAAGAAGGCTTTGGAGTATATTCACCAGGAGATCGACAAAGGAGTCATTCCGACCAAGCGCGATGCGTGAGGTCGAGTTCTCACGAGATTCTCGGTAGCAAGAGGGCTTATCCGCCCAAGTGATGGCACCGTGACTGTGGAGCGAACGTCGGCTGGCGAAGAGAACTTCTTCACGACGCTGCATGGCCTGCTCGGGTCGCGTGTCGAGGAGATGGCCGAACTTGCCGCGCGTCTGACATTGCAGTCGGGAGTCGCCGAGGACATCTCCCTCGATGCCGATCGGGTGTCGCTCAACGTCACGGAGTTGCTGCGCGCGGTGCATCTGTTACCGCGCATGGACGATGGCTCGGAACTGGCCCCGTTGGCCCGGCGCGTTCGACACGATCTGTTGAACGTGCTGAACCGAATCCTCGGCTACACCCAGCTACTGCTCGAAGCCGAACCGGAGAAACTGCCCGCTTCCTGGCCGCAAGAGTTGGAGCGTATCCTCCAGTTGGCCCGAGAGTGCGAACGAGCGGTTCAGACGCGACTGACTCCCCCAGCGGAACCGGCCCGCGCCGCTTTGGCCGTGGGGCCGGTCGAGGTCACACAGGTGGTGACGCCAGGTTTGTTGCTCGTCGTCGATGACGAGGCCGACAATCGCGCTACCCTGAGCCGAGCGCTCAGGGCGTTGGGCCACCGTGTCGAGGAAGCCGCCGATGGCCAAACCGCGCTACAACTGATCCAGCAACGGCACATTGATCTAGTGTTGCTGGACATTCGCATGCCCGGAATGGACGGTTACGAGGTGTTGCGCCGCATTCGTTCCGATCCGCGCCGGCTGCATCTGCCAGTCATGATGATCTCGGGGTTGGACGAAAGCGCTCACACCGTGCATTGCATCCAGGCTGGGGCCGAGGATTTTCTGCCCAAACCGGTCGATCACGTCTTGTTGCGGGCGCGGGTCAACTCGCTACTGCATCGCCGCCAGCTGCGGGTTCGCGAACTAGAGCAGTTCTTCCCCGCCGAGGTCGCCTGGCAGCTGATCGATCAGCCCGAACTGTTGCAGCAAGGTCAGGAGACCGACATCAGCGTCTTATTCTGCGACATTCGCAACTACAGCGGCATCAGCCGACGCCTCGGACCGGCGGCGACGATCAAGTGGGTCTCGGCGGTCATGGAGGCGCTCACCTCCTGTGTGATCGACTCACATGGCGTGGTAGTCGATTTTGCCGGCGACGAACTGTTCGCCATGTGGGGGGCACCGGCGAAACAACCCGATCATGCGGTGATGGCTTGTCAGACCGGGTTGAAGTTACTCGGCCTGCGTGAACACCTCAATCGCGAATGGAAGGAGCGCATCCAGGCGGAGATCGCCTTCGGCGTCGGCATCAACTCCGGCGTCGCCTGGGTGGGCAACTCCGGTACCAAGCGCAAATTCAAGTACGGTCCCTCAGGCGACACAGTGAACCTCGGCAGTCGTGTTCAAGGAGCCACCAAGTATCTTAAGGCACCACTCATCATTTCCGAAGAAACGCGCAAGCGAATCGGCGACCGCTTCGCTACACGTCGACTGGGCAAGGTTCGTGTCGTCAATCTCAACGAACCGGTTGAGCTGTACGAACTGGCTCCGCCGGATCTGCCTGGTTGGGAAGAGATGCGCCGCGATCACGAGCAGGCCCTAGCGCTGTTCGAGGCGGGCCGGCTCGACGAGGCAGCGCGGCTCCTGGGGGCGCAGATCGCTCGGCAGGGAGCAGCGGGACCGCCTCTGGCTCTGCTAGCGCGTACCATCCAGGGCATCCTCGATCCGGAACGCTGGCAACCCGTGTATGAACTGCCCGGCAAGTAAGTCGGGCTAGCCAGCGGCAATCCGAAGTGGTAGTCGCAGACTTGGGTCTGCGCTGAACCGGTAGTCGCAGACTTGAGTCTGCATTCCGCTTCACCATTTTGCGACATGTTCTAAGTTAGAATACCACGGACGACGTGGCCGTGTACGTCAGTTAATCGATAATCGCGACCGGCAAAGCGGTAGGTTAGGCGTTCGTGATCGATGCCCATCAGATGCAACAGAGTAGCGTGCAGGTCGTGAACGTGAACCTTGTCCTGGACGGCGTGCCAGCCAAACTCGTCGGTCGCGCCGTAGACCGTCCCACCGCGGATGCCGGCCCCGGCCAGCCACATGCTGAAGCCAAACGGATGATGCTCGCGCCCGTCGCTGCCCTCGGCAGTCGGAGTGCGGCCAAACTCGCCGCCCCACAGGACGATCGTCTCCTGCAACAATCCACGACTTTTCAGATCTTTTAACAATCCAGCAATCGGTTGATCGACACTGGCACAGTTGGCCGGCAACTCTGTCTTCAGTCCACCGTGCTGGTCCCACAGTTGGCAGCTGGAGCGTTTCGACGTCTGCGTGTGGTAGACCTGCACGACACGCACACCGCGTTCGACCAGTCGCCGCGCCATCAGACACTGGGTGCCGAAAATCTCCGTCACAGGATTATCCAAACCGTAGAGTTTGCGTGTGGCCGGCGACTCACGGGTGACGTCGAATGCTTCCGGCGCTCGGGACTGCATGCGAAAGGCCAGCTCAAAACTGGCGATGCGGGCGTCGAGCGCAGAGTCGGCTCGCCGCCGTTGGCGGTGCAACTCGTTGAGCTGCCGCAGCAGATCGAGTTGCTCGCGCGTCTGGCTCAAATCCCCTTTTTGAAGATCTGCAATAGGGTTTTTTAGATCGCTCACCAGAGTGCCCTGGTAAGCTGCGGGGAGGAAACTGTTGCTCCACAGCGGCGCGCCTTGGGCCGGCTGCGCCGGACTGATGACCACGAACCCCGGCAGAGATTGATTTTCGCTCCCCAACCCGTAGGTCAGCCATGACCCTAGGCTGGGCCGCGAGAATGCCTGCTCCCCGGTGTTCATCTGCAGACAGGCTCCATTGTGGTTGATGTTGTCGGCGACCAGCGAACGGATCACGCATAGATCATCGACGCACGAAGCAACGGCGGGGAACAGTTCCGACACTTCGGTACCGCACTGTCCATGTCGAGCGAACTTGAACGGCGAACGCAGTAAGTTGCCCGTTCGCGTGCGTTCGAGCTTGGGCATGGGAAAGGGCAGCGGTTTGCCGTGGTGCTTCGCTAGTGCCGGCTTGGGATCGAACGTGTCGACGTGCGACGGCCCTCCCGACATGAACAGGAAGATCAAGCGTTTGGCCTTGGCCGGGAAGTGCGGCGGCTTGACAACCAACGGCGACGGTTCGGGAATTGGCGGGGCTGCGGCACGGGCTTCGTCGGCCAGCAGACTCGCCAACCCCAGCATTCCAAACCCGTTGGCGACGTTGGCCAGCAGCTGGCGTCGTGAGGGCCTCGGATTGAACATACTCCCACCTCTTTCAGTCGACATAGACGAATTCATTAGCACACAGTAGCACCTGAGCGTAGTCGTCCCAGCTGCGCCGCTTCAGAAAGGCCTGTCCCAGGGCGATCTCGTCGCTTGTCGCCGGTCGGGCATACAGCAGGCGATAGGCCAGGTCGATGCGGGCGGTCTCGTCGCTGCCGCTGGTCTGGAGACGACGGGCCAGAGCCGCTGCCTGCGATCGGGCGAACGAATTGTTCAGCAAGAACAACGCTTGCGGAGCCACCGTCGAGGTGATCCGCTTCTCGACCGACTGAGTGCTGTCTGCCACGTCGAACAAGGGGCCGAACCCCGAACGATCCGAGCGAACAGTGATCTGATAGAGCGACCGGCGCGGAGTGGCGAAGTCGCGATCGGCGCGACCGCCCATGTGACGATCGAGCTGTCCAGCCACATGCAGGAGATGATCGCGAATCGCCTCGGCCTCCAGGCGTCGCCGAGACATGCGTCCAAGTAAAAGATTATCCGGATCTTCTTTTGTAGTTAATTCCTCGCCGTCGCACGCTTGTTGGTACACCGCGCTGGTGACCATCAGTCGATGCAGCGACTTGATCGACCAACCCGAGCGAACGAACTCTGCGGCGAGCCAGTCGAGTAGCTCCGGATGCGTGGGCCGTTCACCCAGCGCGCCGAAGTTCGACGACGAGGCGACCAGACCACGGCCAAAGTGGTGTTGCCAAAGGCGATTGACGAAGACACGGGCGGTCAATGGATGCTCAGGTGAGGTGAGCCAGCGCGCTAATTCCAGACGGCCGCTGCCAGTGAGCTTGGGTGGCGTGGTACCGGCGAGAATCTCGGGAAACCGACGTGGCACCAATTCGCCGAGCCGATCGTAGCGACCGCGAACATGAATGCGAACATCGTGGATGCCGGCATGAGGACTGCCGGGCACACCGCCTTCCTGCGCTGCGTGGATGAACTCTAATGGTTGACTTAGAGACTGTTGTAGATCTTTTAACTCGTTATTCAGTGAGAGAAGCTTCTCTCTCACTGATGCGGGAAACTCCTGCTCGTCGGCGGCGGCCAGATAGAACGGCCCGGTGCGATCGTCGGGCAGTCGGCGTATCAGTTTCTCCAGTGCTTCGCTATCTTTCCCCGCCGAGTCCAGCAGCCTTTTCCAGGCGGCTCGCGTTTCGGCATCGGCACTGGTCCGCTGCAGGTCGGTGTCGAAGGCGCTCCAGACTCCCTGGCCGAGCTGCCGCACGTCGGCGACGAGGTCGCGGCTGACATCCCAGACTTGCTCGCCGGCCCGGAGCGTCAGGTTTACGGTGGTCGTGTCGCATTCGTAGCCCTTGCCTGGCAGGACGATCAGCTCAACACGCTCGCCCGCCTCGACCTCGACAGCGTTCAACTGCTTCGCCGTCGCGGCACTGTCGAAAGCTTGTGCGCCGCCATTGGGAAAACCTCCCTGGGCCAGCTCACGAACATCATCTCCTTTGCGGAGCTGTATTTTCCACAATATGCCATCACCGCAGGCGAAGTCGGCATCGCGCAGCTGGCCGGAGATCCGCACCACAGCCTTGCGGGGACTTGTCCAGGCGAGGACGGCACCGGAGCGCGGCCCGGGGTGCAGCGACACCGACCGCGCTGGTAGCAGAAACGTTAGCAGCCGCTTGTCCTGCGCCGTGGTATTCACCGTGAGGCTAGGGCAGTCTGGTTCACCGCGAAAAGCGTGGATGCCAGAGTTTCCTGCCACAGTGTCAACGTGAGTGCTGAGCGGTTTGTACCGTTCGGTCTGAAGGTATTCGTCAAGTCGGACCAGCACCGCTGGGGAGAGCTTCCGTTCTCGTGCCAGATCAGCTAGCGCGGTCGGCGGCGTGGTCGATTGTCTGTCGAGCAGGGCCATCAGGTAGTCGCGTGCCCGAGCAGCGTGCTGCTTGGCCAGGGCTAGTCGAGCGGTTTGCAGTAGGCCAGTTCGTTGCTTCTCCAACTCGGCTCGACGCCGTTCGTGAGCTTGACGCTGGGCCAGTTCCGCGCGTGAGGCCAACGGAACTCGCAGCATCGGTGGACCGCCAGTCTTCGGCCCCACATTGGGCAGAATGTGAGTTGAGAAAAAAATACCTGCCAGAGCGTAATAGTCCGCAGTAGAGATTGGGTCGAACTTGTGATCGTGGCAGCGGGCACAGGACAGCGTCAGCCCCAGAAACGCTTTGCCGACCACGTCGATCTGATCGTCGACGATGTCGGTAAGCAGCTTTTCTTTGTCGGCATCACCGCCGCCCCAGTTGCCGATGGCCAGCAGTCCGGTCGCGGTCAAACTGTCGCGATCGCCTGGTTCGAGATCGCCGGCCAGCTGATCGCGGACAAAGCGATCGTAGGGCAAGTCGCTGTTGAAGGCACGAACGACCCAGTCGCGATAGCGCCAAGCCTCGGCACAGTCGCCCTCACCGCCCAGACCGCGTGAGTCGAACGAATCGGTATAGCGAGCTACGTCCAGCCAGTGTCGCGCCCAGCGTTCGCCATAGGCTGGCGAAGCTAGCAGACGCTCGACGACACGCTCGTAGGCATCAGGCCGTGGATCGTTCACGAAGGCTTCGATTTCTTCAAGGGTCGGCGGTAACCCAGTCAGATCGACCGTGATCCGACGAAGGAGGGTGCGGCGATCGGCGAGCTTGGCGGGACGCAAGCCGCGCTGTTCGAGTCGGGCCAGGATGAAGCGATCGATCGGAGTTCGCGGCCAGTTGGTCTGCCGCACCTCGGGCGGAGCGGTTGGTCGGACGGGCTGAAACGACCAGAAACGCCGTTGTTGTTCCGAAATGGAAAAGGTCGGTTTAGCTAGGGTTGTTTGCGGCACCTCGTCCGGCCAAGGTGCCCCGAGTTGGACCCACCGCGCGAGGAGGTCGATGTCTCGGTCAGCCAGCTTCTCTTTGGGCGGCATGCGTGGCGTGTCGAGATAGCGCACGGCCTGAATGAGCAGACTCTTCTCGGGTTGACCGGCGACGATGGCCGGTCCCGAGTCGCCACCCCGCAGCAGTGCTGCACGACTAGAGAGATCAAGTCCGCCCTTGGGCTTCTTCGGACCGTGACACGACAGACACTTCTCGACCAACAAGGGACGGATTTGCCGCTCGAAAAACTCGTTAGAGTCAGCCCAGACCAAGGAGGGAAGCAGCCAACAGAACGTGAGCAGAACAAATCGAGAGTGTGTCATTGGAGCGGCTCCATCGCGGGAGGAGTGCCAGGCAGGAGGGCGGGGGAGTCCTTCTCATCGTAAAGGCGCGACTAGGGGGGAGCAACGAGAAAATTTCCCAGTGCGCCAATTGAGAGTGTATTCTCTCTTTGAAGAAAATAGTCGCCGACCACATGATCGGGTATACTCCTGAAAGAACCCTCTCCCGCATGGATGGCCGGATCCTCTGCACAGGATGTCTGTCTCCTTTCGGACTATTTCTATCTATGATGAAGCGAATTTGCTCCCTGATGCTGATGGGGCTGCTCCTGGGGACGGTTGGGCCAGTGGCGTGGTCGCAGGGACCGGCCAAACGGGTACTGACCCACGACGACTACAATCACTGGCGGTCGATTCAATCGCCGAGTTTGTCGCCGGACGCTGCCTATGTCGCTTATGTGTTATCCTCGGCAGCGGGTGGAGATAGTGAACTGATCGTTCGACATCTGGAAAGTGGCAAAGAGTATCGCCAGGCTCGCGCTTCGTTCGGCGGAGTCACCTCGGTGGCGGCGGCAGCAGCGGCCAAGGGAGGACGCAGTCCAGCCCCGACGGTTAGCACCCGCTCCCCCTTCAGTCCAGACGGCAAATCGCTGGTCTTCCTGATCGCTCCGCCACGCGGCGGCGATCGCACCAAGGGCAAGGCAGGGTCCGATCCCGTCGGTGCAACTTCGCTGGGCATCTTGGAACTGACGACCGGCAAGGTCACGTCGATCGAGCGGGTACAGTCGTTCACGGTGTCTGAAGAGGGGCCGGCTCTCGTGGTCTATCGACGGGGAACCGCTCCGCCGCCTGCCGTCGAGGGCGAAGGCGAGGAAACGCCGAAGTTCGGTAAAGGCAAGGGGAGCACGGCTAAGGGGGGCGTGCCGGCTCGTCCTGCCGCTCCAGGCGAGATCGTTCTCCGCGATCTGAACACCGGCAAGGAGCGCACTTTCAAGGATGTCACGGAGTATTCGCTCACCCGAGATGGAAAGCTACTTGTCTACGCGGTTAGTGGCAAAAAGGAGGAGGAGAGCGGGGTCTGGGCCGTCGCCACCTCTGCTGACGCCATCCCTGTGGCGGTGCGCACGGGCGGAAAGTGTAACCGCTTGACCTGGGATGAAAACCAGACCCAGCTAGTCTTTTATCAGACGAAGCCGGCCTCCGATCCGAAGCTGCCTGCCGAGACACGCATCGCTCACTGGAAGCGATCCACTGGTGAGGGAGCCTCGGCCTGGCTGATGCCCTCGGCGGCGCTCTCCTCGCTGACGTTGGTCGCCTTTCAGGCCGGCACGCCGGGGGCCACCGATCTGACTCCAGCAGGCAAGGCCGAATGGAAAGACGGCCTACAGATCAGCGAGAGCGGCACGTTGTCGTTTTCGCAGGATGGACAGGCGGTCTACTTCTCGTTGCAAGGTCCGGCTGCGACTCCGCCGCGTCCCAGTGCCGATCGTGGGGTGCCCGAACTGTGGCACTACCGAGATGACTTCATCCAGCCAGTGCAACGACAACGCTATAATGCTCGTCCAAGCTATCGCGCGGTGTTTCACCTGAGCGATCGCAGCACGCGGCAGCTCTCCGACGAGACGTTGACGCAGGTGCAGCCGGCTCCGGTGGGCGACTGGGCCATCGCTCAGGACGAGACGCCGTATCGCATTCTGGTTGGCTCTCAAGTCGCTGGCTCGTTGTCCGACACCTACTTGCTCAACAGTCGCACCGGAGAGAAGAAACTGTTGCTCAAACGGCAGCCCTGGACTCCGGTTTTTTCTCCAGGTGGCAAGTACCTGGTCAGCTTCGATGGCAAAGACTGGAATGCTCTGTCCATCGCCGACGGCAAGACCGTGAATCTGACGGGCAAGCTCGGCGTATCGTTCGTCAACGAGCTGCATGATCAGCCATCCGAAGCGCCGCCGTATGGCATTGCTGGCTGGACAGGCGGCGACAGCCACGTCCTACTGTATGATCGCTACGATATTTGGATGCTGGCTCTGGATGGCTCCAGTGCGAAGAACGTGACCAAGGGGCAGGGGCGAAAGGCCTCGACTCAGTTCCGACTAGTGCGAACCAATCCGCGAGAACGCACCGTGGACGTCAACGCACCGCAACTGCTGCGAGCCGAGAACGAGACCACGCGCGATACGGGCTTCTATCGCTTGTCGCTGACGCAAGGAGAGCCGAAGTTGCTGATTATGGGAGCGCGCAACTACGGCACGCCGACCAAGGCCAAGCAGGGGGAACGCTATCTGTTCACCATCTCGACTTTTTACGATTTTCCGGATCTGTATACATCAGATCTCGATTTTCGTGAGATCAAGCGCGTCAGTGATGCCAACCCCAAGAAGAACGAGTTCATCTGGGGCAAGGCCGAACTGATCTCCTACAAGAACAGCGATGGTGTGCCGCTGCGGGCCACGTTGATCAAGCCGGAGAACTTCGATCCGATGAAGAAGTATCCGATGCTGGTCTACATCTACGAACGGCTGACGCAGAACACCCATCGCTTCGTGGTCCCGCAGGTCGGCACATCGATCAATCCGACCTACTATGTCAGTAATGGCTACCTGGTGCTGATGCCGGACATCGCCTACACCGTGGGCTACCCTGGTCAGAGTGCGGTCAAGTGCGTGCTGCCGGCAATTCAGGCCGTCGTCGATCAGGGCTTCGTCGATGAGAACGCCATCGGGATTCAGGGACACTCCTGGGGTGGGTATCAGACGGCGTACCTGATCACGCAGACCACGCGGTTCAAGGCGGCGTCGGCGGGAGCGCCAGTGGCGAATATGACCAGCGCCTACGGCGGCATTCGCTGGGGCAGCGGCTTGCCCAGACAGTTCCAGTACGAGAAGACCCAGAGCCGCATCGGCGCGACGCCGTGGCAGGCGTTGCCTCGGTTCATCGAGAATTCGCCGCTGTTCTATGCCGACCGCGTTCAAACGCCGCTCCTGATGTTGCACAACGACGCCGACGAAGCAGTACCCTGGCAGCAGGGCATCGAGTACTACCTGGCTCTACGCCGGTTGGACAAGGAAGTCTACCTGTTCAACTACCCTGGTGAGGCTCACGGACTGCGGCAGCGACAGAACCAGCGCGACTACACCATCCGCATGCAGGAGTTCTTCGACCACCATCTGAAAGGTGCGCCGAAGCCGGAATGGATGGCCAAGGGCTTGCCGTACGCCCCGCGTCCCGAAGCCGGCGGCGCGGGCCGACGCGGCTCCAGCAGTCGCCCCGCCCCGCCGCCTCCCGGCGGCACCACCGAGCCACCCGGCCAGACCGAACCAGAGTGAGCCGCCGCTCACGGTGAAACGAGACAGGCCGCGACATTCTTTTGAGGAATGCCGCGGCCTGTTTCTCTTGGTGGATTGTGCTTCTTAGTAGCTTGCCTCGAAGCCGAAGCAGACCCCCTGAACCCAGATGTCCTGGTCGCGGAAGCGGAAGGTCGGCTGATTGATGTTGACGTTGATTGGCGTCGAGCCGCCTGTGGTCACGGTGGTCGAGAGCTGATTCAGCACGACGCTGCCTCCCGGACGAGCGGCATTGACGAGCATCAAAGCATCGTAGCCGACGTAACCGCGAAGCCAGGTGCTGAACTGATAGCCCACTTTGAGATTCACCTCGGGGATGAAGCCCACGCGGTTTCGTGTATGTCGACCATTCTGCCCTGGAGCCGCCAGCAAGCCGCCTTCCGAGGTGTATCCCGGTGGACTACGTCCGGGATCGTTGTTAATCAACAGAGTACGGCTCTGCACATCGGCCACCTGATGCATGTTGCCGACCGCACCTTTGATCCGAGCATTGAAGAAGCACGCGCCGAGAGTCGAGTCAAGATCCACCCCGACCTGAGCACCAAAGAAGTGGTTGTAGATCCGCGTTCGATCAAAGGTCAGGTAGTTGAGGTCACGCGACAGCGAGCTGTTCAGATCGGCCTGAGTCAGCGGAATGCCAGGCGGCGCGAAGAGCCGAACGCTGTTGAGCAACTGCAACTCGTCAGCAAAGTTGACGTAGCGGAAGCCGACCAGGCCGCCGATGTCGCACGGACCGACGCGATAGCCGATGCAGCGACCGTTGACCTCACCAGTGTAGAACGCCGACGCCGAATGTCCGACCAGGCTGGAAACGGCTTCGCGAGCCACGAAAACATTGAACGTGGACAACGGCTGTTGAGTGACGTTCGGCGGAGTCCCGCTGATTAAGAACAGGGTGCGAGTGAAGCCGGTGTCCAAGATGAACTGGTTGCCCTGCTGAGAACTGGTGGCGAAGAAGGTGTCCGAGCCGCGTTCCAGAAAAGCGAACTGAGCCTCGATGCCCCAGGACATATCGGAATCGCCCCAGATGCCCAGGGTGAAACGGCCACCGTTCTGTGCCCCGATGTTGGTGTGCGGTCCGCCGCCAAAAGTGGCTTCATTAAAGATCGAAATAGGTGTATATCCGGTGACCGGTGTACCTGAGGGAACCCCGGGTAGAACTGGATTGGTGGTAACGAGGTTGCTGACGTCTACGGCCAACAACCCGACTGGAATGGTCGAGGCTGTCGCCGGGATGTTCCCTTTGCGGATTTGCCAGAGGATGTAGTCAGCGGCAGCGTAGACGATCGGTCCAGAATCCTCAGCCAGCGCAGTTGGACCATAGACCGACGGTCCCTGCGGTACCGCGCCGAACGTAGGCACGGTCGGATAGGTTGGTCCGCCCCCCGGCACGGCGGAGACGCCCGGCGGAGCAACCGCCGTCGGCGGCAGGGCTGGATTGTTCACCGGCGCTGGCGACTGCCCCAGCGCCAAGCCGCCGACCACCAAGGCGGCCATCAGGCCAAGTGTGCGGGAGTGCATGAGAGTGCCCCGTTTCTTCAGATTCGTACCCGATACCAGTAGCGCGCCCTCACCAGCCGACCTTTCCTGCTTCGGAAAGGCATCTCATGGATGGTACAGACGCGAAAGCGGTCCATGACGGGCGCATCGCCTCGCTAGAGTCTCGTGGTAGTATGTATCGGCACGAAAATAACGATTACATCAACTCGATCGAAAAAACTGCTTTTACCGATCATTTCTGCAAAGTTGCTGAAATGGCGAAGATTGGAGAACAAGAGAAAATGCCAAGATCCAGACCGGCTTGAACAGCCGATCCGGACGTACGGAGCAGCGTCTATGGAAGGATTAGGGATAATTGATCAACTGTAACGTCGAAAGCAACGTTGCTCCAGCTTGTGTGAAGGTGTTCGTTCCACCTGTGCCGACGATCAACCCCGTCAGCGTGACATTACCGTTCAGCGTGAGGGCAGAACTACCGGTTCCGAAGAGGAAGTCGACGTTGTAGAGCGCAGCCGCCAACGGGGTCAGGAAAAGCGTATCCGAACCATTGCCACCCTGATAGCGAACCGTGCCGCCGATGTTCGAACTCGTCACAAACGTCGTATTGGTGCCGTTTCCGAAGGTCAGGACCAAATCGCCGGCGATGTTGACGGGCGATAACAGTGTGAGGGTGTTAGTGCCGTTACCACCAGTTACGGTGAAGTCGCCGAAGTAGTTACCGCCTAATCCCGTCGTAATCGTGTTGGTTCCTTCACCGAGATTCAGGGCCAGATCGCCAGCGATGACTGAGTTGGCGCCCAAGAGGATCGTGTCATTGCCGCTGCCCCCGGAGAGCGTGAAATTCCCTCCTATGCCTGTTCCACCGGCCAATGGAGTGTAGGAGAGGATATTGGTTCCATCCTGCAACTGAGCCGAGACATTCTTTCCAACGGACACTTGGCTCGACACGTTAACAGTGTCGAGCCCTTGACCACCGACTATGGAGAGCGATTTGCCCACGGTCACAGAGATACCATTAAAAGTGACCGTAAGAGGGGCAGTTTTGTTGGGAGCCGCCAAGATCGACAGATTCCCACCTACCTGGAGGGTGCTATTCCCTCCTCCCATCGCATATGAGGAAAAGCCAGCAACTGTGAAATTTCCTCCCACCTTGTAGGCTTGGCCACTCTGGGTAAAGGTGTCGGAACCGAGTGCGGATTGGAATGTCAAATTGCCGCCGATCTTGACCGCGTTTGAAGTCGAGATACCATCGTTGCCCGCGCCAGTCAGGATGGTCGCGTTGCCGGCCAGCGGGCCGCTCAGGGTGATCGTATCGTTGCCATTCCCTGAACGGATGATCAAACTGCCCTTGAATCCAGTGTTCCCATTGAACTTTATGCTGTCGGTCAGATTCGTGCCCGTGATGGAGATCAATTTTCCGACGCCGGAGACATTCACCGTTTTGGTTCCATCGATGACAGTCACTTTTCCCGGAGTGGTCGTCACGGTGACTGTCAGGGCACTGACTTGGTCGCTAATGAACAGATTACCTGCCACCAAACGGATCGTCGCGGGAACCCATCGGCCTTCTAGTTGCTCGAGTTTAGGGGCTATTATTCGTGTCCGGCGCATACTCTCTCCTTTCCTAGAAGCTGTTACCACCAAATGATTTTTTGAGGGATCAACAAATTCCCAGCAGAGAACAAACAGGTAGATTGCTGCCCCGGTAGGAAGTAATTAAGCAGCACCTAAACAGTAGCACGTTGTTCTGTCGAGCCAACTAATGCTAATTCAGTTTTGGGAAGGATTTGCGACAAACCTGTCTTCTCATTTCGCAGAACTAGTTCTTCCCTAGTTTAAGGTAGCAATGGCTGTATTCCTTCTGGCGGTGCAGATCAGCAGTATCCGCAGTCAGCTACGGGATCCTATGCTAACTCTGCTCGGAATCATTCAAGTTCTCTGGGTGGAGAGAGGGGTTTGCTTTCCCGGTCGGCTTGCGGGGAAGCGGCAAACCACGTTGCCTTTGGATGGATTGAAGCGAGAGTATTTCCATGTCGCGCCGATTGGCCTGGATGACCGCGATACTCGTGCTGGCACTGGGGCTGCAAAGCTACAACGAAGGAGCCAAGGCTCCCGAGTTGCCGCTGCATGACTTTGTCGAATACTGGGCTGCCGGTCAGCTGCTGGCGCGAGGCAACAATCCCTACGATCTGATGGAGATGGATCGCCTCCTGAAACAAGCGGGTCGCGAGGAAGCCTCGATTCCGAGGCGCAATCCGCCGTGGACCCTGCCGTTGGTGCTGCCGCTGGGCTGGCTGGAAGTCCGCACAGGACGGTTGCTCTGGCTGGGACTGAATCTGCTCGCCCTGGTTGTCGCTGCCGATCTGCTCTGGCGTGTCTATCAAGGAAGTGATACCGTTCGCCTTCTAGCCGTGGTTCTAGCTCTGGCGTTCGTGCCCTCAGTCAGCGCCCTGATCGTCGGTCAGATCTCGCCCTTGCTGCTCTTGGGAGCAGCGGGGTTTCTTTGGTTCATTTCACAGGAGCAAGAGTTCGAGGCCGGCGTGGTCTCGACGTTGCTGCCGATTAAACCACACATGAGCTATCTGTTTTGGATGGCTTTGCTGGTTTGGGCGGTCGGTACGCGGCGCTGGAAACTGTTAGTGGGCGGCGCGTTAACCGGGGTGACTCTGACACTGATTGCCGCTGCTTTTCGTCCATCGATTTTGACCGACTACTGGCAAACGGCGCAAACGCCGCCAGCTGGGAATGGTCCGCTAGAGCTGAGCTTTCTGCTGCGTTTGAGGATGGAGTCGCCCTCATTTGCCTGGCAATACGTCCTCCTCCTTGGGCTGGTCTGGCTCGGCTGGTATGGCTGGCATCATCGGATCGACTGGAACTGGCCGCGACAGATGCCCTGGCTTCTGCTGGTTTCCGCCCTTACTGCCGTCTACGATGCCCGGCTGTTCGACTTGGTTGTATTGCTGGTGCCCCTCCTCGATGTCGCGGCCCGCATCAGTCAATTGCCTTTCCAAGCCACGTCGGCTTCTCCCGAGCAAGTGCGTCGGACTTGGCGTCTGGCTGGGGGGGCTTTGGCCGTGTATCTGTTGGTTTTCGCTGCCGGGCTTGCACGGATGTTGGCTCCTTCGCCAATCCAGCATCTGCACTACATCTGGATCACTCCAGTGACTCTGCTGGCCTACCTTGGGCTTGACCTGGCGCTGAGGAGTCGCTATTCGCACCTTCCTCGTACTTGAAGAAAAATAGTGCCGAGGAGGCGAATTCCATGTCGGCCAAGCGGTTTTTGTTGACGTTCGCACTTGCGGCGCTGTTGGCGGCGACCGGTTGTCGGACTTGGTGCGAACGGCATTATCCCTGTCCCACGCCATATCCGGCGACGGCGGCCGCTCCGTGCTGCGTGCCCTGTACGCCCACGGTGGGTTACTCGCCTGCACCGGTCCAGTCCTGGACCACGCCCTCGGTTGGCCCCAAGAACTGCCGTTGCACCTGCGACTAACGGTCAGGTCATCACCTTGCTGCCGTGGTGCAGATCGTACCAACGACGCAGTCGAGCATCGCACTCAGCCAGCGCGGTGCGGGCGATCCATAGCGTCAGTGCGGTCACGACGAGGGGACCAACCAGCCAGGCCAAGGCGAATGGTCCGACTCCGGCACGGTAGACCATACCGGGCGGTAGCCAACCCGCCAGCAGAGGTAGTCCAGCCCGAGCTAACGCCCAGGCGGCCAAGGGTAGACCCAACGTCAACAGCATGCCCAATCCGTTTGACTGCGCGCCTCGGGCAAAGGCGCGGAAGCCTAGGGTGAAATACAACGCCCAGAGCATGGCCCCAGTGGCGAGGGAGGCGAGTAGTTCCAGCCAACCTAGCCGACCACTCAGGGCCGCGGCAACCCACAGCCCTACAGCCAGATAAAAGTAGCCGCGTCCTCGCTGCCAGGCAGCGGCCAGTGCCGCATCCCAGTAGTCGCGCGGTTGCAACTCGGTCAGCAACAGTAGCTCCAGTCGGCGACAGCGCTCCTGCACGCTGGAGTCCCACAGTCCATACTGAAAAGCGGCCGGCACTGCGGCTAGCACTACCAGTGCTGAAGAGAGGGCCGCTGCTCCACCGACTCCGTCACACATTTGGAAGATGCGTCGGCCCATCCAGGCGGGCCAGTGCGTCTCGGCCAACATGTACGCCGCGTAAATCAGACAGAATCCTCCAGCCAACCAGAGATTTACACGACCAGAATACTCGGAAACTCGCTTGACCGCCCACCAGGCCAATGGACGAGTGCCGACCGGTGGCCGCACCTCATAGCGGACATCGCGCACCGGTTCGTAGTGTCGTTCGTGGAAGTGCCCCTTTAGTCGAACCGAGGCGCGCCACAGTAGCAATAGCGCCAAGACCAGCGATGCGCCCTCGAACCACACTAAGCGAAACCACAGTTCGTCCACGCCGCGCGTGAACCACGCCTGCATAGTGCCAAACGGATTGTGTTCGTGGAAGTCGCTCACACCACGGAGTATAGCGATCTGAATAGTCGTTGGTAGCCCTTCCACCCAACGGCGCAGGTTTTCTCCAGCTAACACTCCAACCACGAGATAGACGATGATTCCGGCTAGCAGCACCAGTTCGCCGACCTTGCGGAACAATTTCGGCTCATAGGCCCACACCGTTAGTCCCAATCCGGTAATCGCTCCCCACAACCAAGGCAGGGTCAACAGCGGTACCAGGTCGATCGACTTCAGGTGTGCCAGTGCGACCAACATGGCCAGCACCGGCAGCCCCGACAGCGTCAGCAAGGTCAGAAATGTCAACCCGACCAGCGCCTCGCCAAGGAACACGCGCGAGGGGTGGAGCGGGCTGACCAGGAGAAACTCCAGCGCCTGACTCTTGGGAATCTGCGTCAGTCGCCAGCCCACGAGTACAGCTCCTTCGACGATGCCGGCACACAAAAGCATCTGGGCCATCAGCACCGGGGAACCGGCTCGTCCTCGGTGAATTAGAGCCAAGGCTAATGCGCTGACAAACAAGAGATGAGCTACCACTGCGCGACGAAACGCCGCCTGACGAGTCGGCGAAACAGCGGCGAGTCGGAAGAACGACGCGAACATGCACAGGCTCCATCAGGGCGGATCTCTCCTGGAAAACCATAGCATGCGCCGAGCCGACACGTCGTTTTGGTTTGCTTCTGCTTAGGCAGGAGTGGACGACGTGGTTTCTTCCGACGAGGCAAGCAGCCGGCCCGCCAGCATGCCGCACGCTCCGTGAACATCCGCCCCGCCGGAGTAACGCCGAGCGATCGGCATACCCAGTTGTGCCGTCAGCGCGTCGCGGAACCGCTTCAGCTCTTCCGGGGTCGGCGGGTGGTACTCGCCGTCAGTGTCGTTGACGTCGATCAGGTCGATGCGGATCGGCATTCCCGCCGTCAGCTCGGCCAGTTCGCGAGCGTCTTGCTCGCTGGTGTTGATGCCCGAGAGCATCGTCCAGGCCAGGTTCATGCGGTTGCCCGTGGCCGCTTGGTACTCGCGCACCGCCTCCATCAATTCCGCCAGCGGATGCACCTGCTCGACGGGGAAAAGTGACTTCCGCTTGTCACTAGTGGCCGCGGTCAAGGAGACGATCAGGCGAAACGGTCGGCGCTCAGCGGTGAAGCGACGGATGGCTGGTACGATGCCCACGGTGGAGATCGTGATCGCTCGTCCTTCGATCGCCAGGCCGTTGGGGTCGGCCATCACCTCACCGGCGCGCATCACTCGGTCGTAGTTGAGCAACGGTTCGCCCATGCCCATGAAGACCACGCCGCGAACCGGATACGGCGAGTCGTCGCGAATCTGCATTACCTGATCGACGATTTCCCACGTCGCCAGATTACGGCGAAAACCGAGCTTTCCCGTGGCGCAGAAGCTGCACCCCATGGCGCAGCCGACCTGCGACGACACACAAACGACGTACTTCTCGTCTCCGCGACGATGCAGCAAAGGGATGCGAACGGCCTCGAAGATGCCTTCTCCTTCGCCGCGAAAAGCATACTTGGCAAATCCGTCTTTTGGCGAAACCACCTTCTCGACGAGTTCCAAACGAGGTATCATCGTGGCATGGCGGATGCGAGCGAGCAACCGTCGGGACACCTCGGGCATCTGTTCAGGCACGCGACCGAGTTTCTGTAAGACCGCCGCCTGCAAGCGACGAGCCAGCCGAGCATCAACGCCCAACGGGGCCAGCGCCTGATGCAGTGTGACCGCGGTGTGTTCCTTGAATCGAATCAGTTCAGACATGGTCGCTCCTGTGTAATCTCTCTACTTTGGCACAGTTGGCTCGGTCACACAAGACGAGGAGTAGGCCTTATGACACTGGCATTCGACGACGTTGGCAAGGGTCGCCCTGTGGTGCTTCTGCACGGATTCCCTCTGTCGCGGCAGATGTGGCGGCCTCAACAAGACGCGCTGAGCGGTCACTGTCGGCTCATCACCCCGGACCTACCCGGCTTCGGCGACAGTCCCCATCCCGTGACTTCGATCGAGGCGATGGCCGATGCCGTCGCCGATCTGCTCGTCCATCTCAACCTGACCGAGCCGGTTGTCCTCGGCGGACTGTCGATGGGCGGCTACGTCTGCTTTGCCTTCGTTCGTAAATACGCCGACCGACTCGCCGGGTTGATTCTCGCTGATACCCGAGCCGAAGCTGACGATGAGACCGCACGGGCCAACCGGGACAAGATGATCGGCTTTGCCTCGACGAATCCGCCGTCCGCAGTGATCGAGCAGATGCTGCCCAAACTGCTGGCACCCAGCGCCGCCCCAGACGTGGTCGAGGATGTGCGACGGATGGGGGCGGCTCAGCGTCCGGCGACGATCCTGGCCGCCCTGCAAGCCTTGCGCAATCGACCCGACTCGACATCGACGCTCGAAGAGGTGCGAGTACCTACGCTGGTCATCGTCGGTAAAGAAGACGCACTGACGCCGCCGCCTCTGTCCGAACGGATGGCCGCCAACATCGCGATGGCTACGCTAACAGTGATCGACGGCGCAGGGCACATGCCCAACCTAGAGCAGCCGCAAGCGTTTAATCAGGCGGTCCTCGACTTCGTCCACGGGCTGGGCGGTTCGATCGTGTGATCCGGCGAGCGACGGTTCACTCGGTGGGGGAATCGCTGCCCTGTAGGCGTTTGCGGAAGATGACCATGCTGTCGCCATCGCTGTAGAAATCGCGCAGCACGCCGGCGATCTGGTAGCCCTGTTTGCTGTAAAACTTCCGCGTCAGATCGGAGTGCGGCATCGACGAGGTTTCCAGTAGCAACAGCCGGCCGTTGCGTTGGCGAATGTCGTTCTCGACGTACTCCATGATCCGACTGCCCAGCCCTTTGGCTTGCAGGTGTTTGTCTACCGCGATCCAATAGAGGTACCAGGTGCGATCGGTCATCACGTCGGGCGCGTAGTAGGCATAGCCCACGATGCGGTCGTCCAACTCGGCGACGATGGCGACATGCTCGCTGTCCTCTTCGCGAGCGTGGTAGCCATCGAGTACCTCTTGCAACACGTCGATCTCGTGGGGTTTGAACACACCGGTTCCCGCGGTCAAAGCCTGAAGCGTCGGCGTGTCCTCCGGACGAGCTGGTCGTATCTTCATGGCCAGATTCCAGGCTAGCCGAGCAGGGCGAATTCATCGATACATTCATAACAGAGACTTACCATGCTTCGTCAAGCAAGACAACCAGGATCCGTGAATGAGGTTTCCATGTTAGGTCGAGTTTGCCTGGTGCTATCGCTGCTATTGACACAATCTGCTCTGGCCGAGTTCCGCGCGGGCACGGCGACGACGGATATCACGCCGCCGACCGGCTATCCGATGTGGGGCTACGCGGCCCGGCGCGATGCTCCCTCGGTGGGCGTGCGCGATCGGCTCCAGGCTCGCGCTTTGATGCTGGAAGTTGGCAATTCTCGGATCGCAATTGTGGCTCTTGATCTGGGCCGCGCTCCCACGCGCCAGTCGATGGCCACCATCCGTGCCGGAGTCAAGAAGGTCGGTATCCAGACCCTCTTCGTCGTCGGTTCGCATACCCACCACGGACCGATCCTCGAACTGGACAATTGGCCGACACCGAAGACCTCTTATATCCGCCAATTGGAGCAAAAGCTCATTGAGCTGATCGTAGCGGCTCACAAGAATCTGCAGCCGGCCCGTTTCGGTGTCGGCACGCGGCAAACTACTTTGAACCGCAACCGCCACTCCAAACTTCCCGATGCCCCTGTCGATCGCGAACTGTTGGTGCTGCGCATCGAAGATGAGGCTGGCAAGCCGATCGCCCATGCCGTCAACTTCGCCGCTCATCCGACCATGTTGCCGGCCAAGCTGCACGAGTTCTCGCCGGACTATGTCGGCTTTCTCTGCGGCGAAGTCGAGAAAGCCACTGGGGCACCGTGTCTGTTTTTACAGGGAGCCGCTGGCGATCTTTCGCCCAACGGCGGCAAGGACAACACCCCTGAGACGTTCGGCCCTCGGGTGGCTCAAGAAGTGCTGGAACTGACCAAGTCGATCCGCTGCGCCAAGCCAGACCGCGAACGACTCGTCGCTCACGAGGAGACGCTGCAGTTCGCGCCGCGTGTCGATCTGAAGAATCCGGTCTGGCGACTAGGACTGAGCGCCGCCTTTTACCCAGAATTTATCTCCTTTTACGAGCGGGAATATCGAGAAGGCGTTCGCCCCACCTTGACGCTGGCGCTGTTGGAAGACCGAATTGGCTTCGTCGGCGTCTCTGGCGAGGTGTTCTGCGGCCACGCCCTCAGCCTGAAGCGACGTGCCCGCTTGCCGCATCTGTTTTTCCTGGGTTACTGCAACGATTATCAGCAGTACTTTCCTACCATCGAGGCGCTCAGCGAGGGCGGCTACGGTACTGAGCCGTACATTGGCACCGCCGAGCCGGGCGCGGGCGAACGGATCATGGATCGCGCCTTGATCGGCCTGTACAAGCTGAGCGGTAAGCTCAAGTAACTCAACGAACCGAGACGTAGGCGGTTCGCACTCCTTCGATGCCATGAGTCGCGATCTTCTCGCCCAGTTGCAGGCCGTCGATGATCTCGACAAAGCGATCGTCGCTGTAGCCGGTTCGGATGGCGCGGCGATCGAACGTCCCGTCGTCGTGTTGCACGAAGACGAACGGCTGGGTTCCTTCCAACAACAGAGCCGAACGAGGAATGGCCAAGCTCTTCGGACGCGAAGCCACTACTAGGCTCAACCGTGCCAACTGCCCATGACGCAGTGGATAATCGGTGGATTCGTCGAGTTGCACCCACAGCGATAACGTCTGGTCGCTGGGGTCGAAGCGGCGATTGGTGCGAACGACATGGCCGGCACGGAGGCGGTCCGGCTCGCCGACCAGCCGCACCCGCGCCGACTGCCCCAGACGAACTCGGGATAACTCACGCTCCGAGACGTACGCCAGAATGTATGGTCGGCTAAGCTGATGAAGGGTCACTAACGGCTCATTGGCCTTGACGACGTGGCCGATCACCCGGGCAAACTCGACGACGTAGCCTTCGATCGACGCTCGCACCGGCAAGGTGTCGATCAACTTGCGTTGCCGCAACAGCTCGTCGATTTGAGCCTCGGAGATGCCCAGTACGCTCAGCCGTTGCCGTAGGTTGTCGCGGCGATTGCGAGTGGCGGAATGTTCGGCCTCCAGTTCCAGGAGTCGTCGCGAGGGGACCACTCCTGCTGCCGCCTTCAGACGAGCCTGTTGTTGGTCGAGTAGTTGGAAGGTCAACTCTTCCTTGAGCAGATCCAGTTGCAACGACTGAAACTCCAGGCTGGAAATCTCCGCGAGCAGATCGCCGACGCGGACGTACTGACCGCGTTCCACATGCAAGGCCGTGACGTAGCCATCCAGTTGAGCCGAAGCGTCGCTGCGTTGACTAGGCGGCAGATCCACTTGCCCGTCGATCTCGACGACGTCCTCGATAGTCTGTTCGGTGACGGTGCCGACCTGCAAGCCGATCGTGCGCGCGGCCAAGGGGTTGAGCCGAACCACTCCAGGCACGAAGTAGCCGCCCAGTTCATGCGCGCCGCGAGTCACGACGCGATCGCCGGGTACCAACTCGGGAGAGTAAATCTCGGCCTGAGTAGGAGTCTTTTGGAAAATGGCGACCGGTTTTCTACGATATTCGGAATGCTCTGTGGTGAACGCCTCTTCAATGAGAACAAATGGTTCAACGCCGTTCTGTATCACGGCCTCCAGCGGAACGAGCCAACCCTTGGACTCGCGCTCGCTGGGGAAGAGAATCCGAGCTTGGCCCGACATGCCAGGCAGATAACGCGGCTCTTGTCCAGGAGGATTGTCGAGTTCCGCCCAGACAGTGTTGAGATGGGAACCAGGCTCTAGGGCCATGCTCTTGATGCGAAGGTGTAACGGCAGCCGTTCTCCGGGATACGCGGTCAACTGTAGCTCCACCGATTGCCCTTCACGGACGCGCGGCAGATCTTTTTCCAGTACGCCGATCTGCACCCAGATTTTAGAGAGATCAACGATCTCAAATAGATGCTCCCAGGGATCGACCACCTTGCCGACGCTGAGATCGGCTCGGACGATGGTACCGCCCACTTGAGCGCGAAGCGGTAGGGTGGCCGGCGAGTGGATCGCTTCTTCGGCCATCCCCAGGCTCTTCCACTTGCTCTGGGCGACTTCCACAGCGTTGGCCCGTTGCCGCACTAGCATGCGAGCATCCAGGATGGTCTGTTCGGCGACGGAAGAACTAGCCGACTCGACCGCGCGAAGTGTCTTCTCGGCAACGCGCAGGTCATTGAGAGCGTTGACCAGTTCCAGCCGCAAGGCCTCCAGTTCCAGGCTGGACACCTCGGCGAGGAGTTGGCCCGCCTGCACTACCTCTCCCGGCTGGACGTGCAAACGAACGATGCGTCCCGCTAGCCGCGAGGCCACGAAGGCATGTCGCTTCCATGGCGCAGTCAACGTAGCATAGGCGAGGGCGGTCTGTGGTAGCGAACCGCGCTGAATCTCGACGGTTTGTACGTCCAGCGCCTCGCGCGATTCCGCTGTCAGAATCACCTGACCTTGTTGGACGTTGACTGTCGCCCCGCGTGAGGGCAACGGTTCGTGTCCCTCATGAGCGAGTACCCAGGAGACGGCCAACGTCACCAAGACCGCCAACGCCAGCCACTGCACCGAGCGAGGTAGGTTTTTCATGATCGTCACTTCTTTCGGTAAAACTCCGGCTCCATGATTTCGTCGGGCTTTTCCTTGGCCTGCTGGACGAACTCATCGACGCACGGCGGACAACAAAAGGTATAAGTCTTGCCAGCGATGATCCAGGAGAACTTCGGGTTAGCCTTGGTCATGGTAATCGGGCAGATGGCATCGCCGGGCTTCGGCTTCATGTCATGCTCGGCGCGGATGCCTTTGAACTTGGCCGAGGCCGTGGTCGAGCCGTTGGCCTGGATGTCACTGACGGTATATTTCCCCCCAGGAGTGAGGTACAATTTCCGTTCTTCTTCTTCGTCGCCGGCCCCCATTGGCATGGCGGCGTGTTCGTCACCAGTGGGGTTAGATTTGAATGCCAGTCGGAACCGTTCCCCTGCGATCCGGATCGAGGGAATGGTGACCTCCAGTTTTTTGCCGACTAGCGAGTTAGGCAGTTGGCCGCGAAATCGACTGGTTTTGCCTTGGGTGTCATCGGCGGTTGGATCGGGAGTGAGGGTAAACGGCTCGGCCTCGGAATCGCCCTGGGCCTTGACAAAGCCGGACAACGGTTGCGCGTCGATTTCTAGAATTTTTGTCTCGTCCTGATCGAGCATGTACAGGCGTAGGAGGCCGCCCCTCTCGAACACCGCTTCGGCATGGTAGCGATCTGCCCCTAGCGAAACGATCACGCCGCCATGCTGGCTCGGCTTATGATTATGTGCTGTCTCAGCGCTGGTTTTGTGGACCGTGGCCGAACTCGTCGTCGGGTGGGCAGGCGGGGTGCGGCCACAACCCCCCAGAGGCAAGGTCAGTAACAGACCGGCCAACGACAGGATAACGCGAAGCATCTGCAATCTCCTCAGAGATCAAAGGAGGGAAGAAAGAAAAAATCTAAAAAAACAATAATGAGGAGTGCAAAAGGTGCTTAACAGCGCAGGAGATGGAATTCTCGCAAGAGTCGATGTGCTTGCTCGAACGGTTTATGGGTGTCCGCAGTGGCGTCAGGGCGAACTGGACGGACCGCATCGAGCGGGGGCAACTCCAGAACGCAGGCACACTGGGGAAGCTCGATGGCAGAGGGGAGCATGGCTTCGGGCGGGGAATGTTCCCGACAGCAACACGTCGACCCGTGGGGAACCGTTGAATCGGGCGTTTCCTCCGTGTTGCAACAGCAGCACCCTTCCTCAGGCTCGACGGAGGAGGTGGGCGGCTCGACTTTAGCCGCATGGAAGACACAACAGCACCAACCCGGCCCCGATAGGGTCGTTCCGACAAACCAGAGGATGAGCCAGATTCGCGCCATGCGCTGAATTATAGCGTTGGGGCCAAATCAGAGTAAAGCGGATTGTTACATTCTCTGCTGGTCGATTAGCAGCTGGATCCGCGTTGGTTTCCCTCCCTACGCTATCTGGTGACGCCCCCTTGTGGTTGATTGCAGCTGAATGGTGGGGTGGCTCAGAAATGACTCCTTTGAGCGGAGGGTGTAAGTCCTCCGTGCTTCGTGCCCCCCACGTAGGACTAACGTCCTCCGCTGGGAAGTTCGAAGACGCGAACCTCCCTACAGTTCAGCTGCAATCTACCCCTAGCGTCGCAGTTCGCCGGTCTTTTCACTATGTTGATCTCCTGAATCTTTCGGGAGGTTTCGTAATGTTCGTCGCGCTTGCTTGTTTGCTGGTCGTTTCTCCGTCGGAAGCTCCAGTCGCCTTCAAAAATGCCACCATCCACACTGCGGAAGGGCCGAAGCTCGAATCCGGCGTACTCGTCATCGCCGAGGGCAAAATCGTCGCCGTCGGCGGTCCAGAGACGCCGATCCCCGCGGGAGCCCAGATCATCGATGCCACCGGCAAGACGATCATTCCCGGGCTGGTGGACACCCACTCGCACATCGGCATCTATCCCAAGCCGTCGATACCGGCGCATTCCGATGGCAACGAAGGCTCCGGAGCAGTGCAGTCGGGGTTGCGTGCCCTGGACGCCATCTGGCCCGATGATCCGGGCATCCGCATGGCATTGGCAGGCGGAGTGACCACGGCCAACATCATGCCCGGTTCGGGCAACGTCATCGGCGGACAGACGCTCTACGTCAAGCTGCGCGGCCGCACCATCGAGGAAATGCGGCTCATCCCCGGGATGGTCCTGGGTGGGTTGAAGATGGCCAACGGCGAGAATCCCAAGTCGTTCAACTTTGGTCGAGATAAGAAACCGCCTGCGACGCGGATGAAACTCGCCGCTCTTCAGCGTGCCGAGTTCGTCAAAGCACGCGAGTATCAGCGGAAGTGGAACGACTACAACAAGAACAAGACCGGTCCTGAGCCAGAGCGCGATCCGGCAATGGAGGCGCTGGTCGAGGTGCTGGAACGCAAGCGCACCGTGCATTTCCACTGCCATCGCGCCGACGACTTGCTCACTGCCATTCGCCTGGCCAAGGAGTTCGACTTCGAGATCGTCTTGCAGCATGCCACCGAAGGCTACCGCGTGGCCGATGTGCTGGCGGCGAACAAAATTCCCGTGTCGCTGACGTTGATCGACAGCCCCGGTGGGAAACTGGAGACGATGGGTCTGCTCGAAGAGAACGCCGCCATTCTGACCAAGGCCGGCGTCAAAGTTGCCATCAACACCGATGATTTCATCACCGAATCGCGCTTCTTCCTCCGCACGGGAGCCATCGCCGTACGCGGCGGCATGAGCGAGGACGAGGCCCTGAAGTCGCTCACGATCCATCCCGCCTCGATGATGCATCTGGAACATCGGCTCGGATCGCTGAAAGCGGGCAAGGATGCCGACTTTGTCCTCCTTTCCGGATCTCCATTTTCGGTTTATACTCACGTTCTTCAGACTTACATCGACGGCAAGCTCGTCTTCGATCGCGACAAGCGACGTGACTGGACCTTTCAGGCGGGCGGGTTCGCTGTCTTGGACAGCGAACGTGTACCGACTCGGCCCGATGCCGTTCCGCCCTTGCCCGTCGTGAAGGTTCCGCCGGCTCCTGCGGGAGCGGCTCGTCCCACAGCGACGACCAAACGCCTCGCCATCTTCGCTGGTCGCGTGCATACCGTCAGCAAAGGCACGCTGACCGAGGCGGTGATCCTCATCGAGGATGGCAAAATCGCCGCCGTGGGGCCGCGTGGCAAAGTCCCTATCCCGAATGGGACGCCGATCCTGACCGCCGCCGTGGTCACGCCTGGGTTGATCGACGCGGCTTGCTGTGTCGGGCTGACGGGCGGTACGAACACTGCCGCCGACCAGGATCAGGACGAACGAAGCGATCCCAACCAGGCCGATTTGCGCGTGCTAGACGGGTTCAATCCCGACGAGGGACTGCTGGAGTTTGTGCGCCGCGAGGGAGTGACGACGGTCCACGCCATGCCGGGGCGCGTCAACGTCTTCGCCGGACAGACAGGCGTGTTTCGCACCTTCGGTATCAATGCCGAGAGCATGGCCTTGCGCTTCCCTGCTGGCTTGCTGGTCAACCTCGGAGAGACGCCCAAGGGAGCCTATCCCGGCAAAGCACCAATGACACGGATGGCCACTGCCGCTCTGGTCCGCTCTGCCTTCGCCAAGGCCAAGAGCTATCCCGGCAAAGACAAGCCTGCCGACGCCAAACTCGAAGTCTTGAGCCAGGCTATGTCGCGCAAGCTGCCGGTCTACTTCGCTGCCCATCGCGCCGACGACCTGCTGACGGCGCTACGTCTAGCCCGCGAGTTCGACCTGGACGCCCGGTTGAACCTGGCGACCGAGAGCTACCTGATTCTCGAGGAGTTGCGAAAGGTCAAGACGCCGATCGTCATCCATCCAACCATGCAGCGAGCCGGCAGTAGTATGGAGACGCTCAACACGCAACTGACGACGGCGGCGGTGCTGACCAAGGCTGGATTGCCTCTCGCCTTGGGCACCAGCTACGAAGGCTACGTTCCCAAGACGCGCGTGCTGCGACACGAGGCGGCGATGGCGGCGGTCAACGGCCTGGGCTACGAGGCGGCCCTGCGGTCGATCACCCTGGACGCGGCGAAACTGCTGGGCATCGACTCTAGCCGCGGCAGTATCGAGCCAGGCAAGGCCGCCGACCTGGTCCTCTACGATGGCGACTGCTTCGAGCATGCTACCCACGTCACCTACACCCTGATCGAGGGCCGCATCGTCTATGATCGTTCGGAGTATCTGGCCTTGCCTTACGCTCGGCGAGCGCTGCCGATCAGTGGTAGCGGCAGCGGCATCGGCTGCTGTCTGGGCATCTGGTAAGCGGAGTCAAAAGATAAACTGCATGCCGCACAACAGCGCCCAGGGGTTCGACCGGTAGAGCGGATAAACCGTCTCGCGGTCGTTCTCCAGGATGCTCACACCGTACACCTGGAGATGCTGGCTGACGTTGTAGGCCAACTTCACCACGCCGCGATGGATGGGGGCGTCGTGACCGACGACGCCGATCTGTTCGGGGAAGTAGCTTCCAAAGCTGACGTCCAACAGCAGCTTGTCGCCTCGATACCCAGCGGCGACGTAGTAGCCGTAGCCGACGATTGGCGTCTTGGTGCCCTTGTACGATTCACGGAGATAGATGCTGCGTGGCCCCAGAGCGTCAGGATTTTTCGATCCCAGGCGGAAGAAGTTGCGATGAAAGCCATACTGATCGTAGATCGCTTCGCCGTAGATCATTCAGCGTGAAGTCAGGCAAACGTGGGCGTCGACGCCGACATGGTTGTTGTACCGCTTCTGCTCCTCGGAGCTGATGCCGTCGTGCCATTTGACCGACAGGCCGACGCCCCAACCGGCGTCCTGCACGCCGACGCGGCCGAGTACCGCTTTGCTGGAGTTGGTGTCCAGGTCCGGCTCGCCATTGGTCAGCGCGACATCGAGCGAGAACAGCCCCGGTTCATAGTGGAAGAACAAACCTGTCTCCGTCCAGGCGATCACTTCGCTCCGGATAAATGGAGCATCCAAGAGCCGATTAGTGAACATCGGTGAAGAGTAGGCTCCGAAGGGAGTACGCGACTTTCCAACTCGCAAATAGAAGTCATGATAGTTTGCCTGAGCATAGAGTTGAAAGATCTCAAAAGTGTCTACTAGGAAGTTGTTCAGATACGGTTCCCGGTACGAGTCGCGAAGGATGGAGCGACCAAACGGCTGATTAAGGAAGAACTCGCCCTCGGCACTGACGATCCAGCCTTCCTTCTGGTAGAAGATCGCCGGGCGGACGATGGCTTCTGCGCCAAACACCTCCTCGACGCCGGACCACTGGATGCGTTGGTCGTTGAGATAGTAGCCGCGCACTACGCCATCCAGACAGAAGTAGGCATCGGAACTGATTTGCGTACTGAGCAGGCCGCGCGGCGTATGTTCGCCGACCGCCGGCCGCAGTGTCGGCGGCAGCCAGCGAATCGTCTGTAGGTCGCGTTCCCAAAAGAACAAGCAAGTGTTGGCCGGGAGCTCCACCGCTCGCTGTTCCGGAGGTTGTGCGCTGGCATCAACTGGCGGACAAGAGCCGGTGCCGTGGGCGGGAGGTTCAGCGAGATGGGCCTCTTGGGGCAGCCCGATCGCGGTGAAGCAGAGAAGCCAGGCAAGGGCGAGATGCGAAACCTGGCGCATGAAAGAACCTCCCTGACTCAACCGATGGTTCAGCACTCATCGGCACGAATCAGGGAGGTTCCGTAAGAAAAATCGATGGTAGCGAATCTATCAGTGGCGCGGATTAGCGCGACTCGTTTTGCAGGTTGATCTCGAAGTTTCGCAGGGCCAAGTAGACCGCGCGGTAGTACGGCTCGTCGCCCGGAGCCGACGGAGCGAACGTCAGGCCGTCCTTGGTCATGTTCTCGACGAGTTCGGCGATGTTGCGGCCACGCGCGGCCCAGGATCCCTTGAAGATATTCTCGGCGTTGGGATCTCTCAGGGCGCGAATGCCGGACGAGAGCTGATTCATGAAGCGGCGAGCATCGATGTACTGGGACACCGGCAACTCATCCGCCGACGCATTCAGCATATCGTTGAGAGACTTGAAATCTGCGTCGATGTCTTTGCGGAGGGCCGCGTCTGGACGTTCCCGATCCTTGAGAGAGTCGACGGCTTTTTTCAGGTTGCCGGCCAAACGCTTGCGGGTTTCCTCAAATTTGGCCTCTTGCAAGGCATCAGGCCACTCGATACGCGAAACGTCCTTGAGCATGCCCAGGTTGCCCGAGGAGGTGCCGCCCGTTAGGTTGAGGTGCTTCAGCGTTTCCTCATTAAGATCGGCGCTGGAGACGCGGTTCAGCTTTCCGAGCCGCTGCACGCTTTGCAGCAGAATGTTCAGGGCACGGCCGGATTGAATCTCAGTGTCCGGCGGATCCTTGCGAGCGCGATCGAGATCGGCGATCATCTCGGCATCGCGCATCTTGCCCGCTGTGGGCCGCATCGTCTCATACCACATCTCGTACTGAACGCGACGCTTGGCGGTCTCCAGCTCTTCCTGTCGGACCATCTCGCGAGTCATGCGAGCGGCCTGAATGTCGCGCCAGTACTGTCCTGAAGCTCGGGTGTAATCGGCAATGCCCATCAGGCCGAAGCCGTAGCCCATGCTGTTAGGAGTGTAGCCAATCCCTGGGAAAAAGCCGCCACCCATGAACGGAACCCCACCGCCAACGGGGGCCGTCGACAAGGAGTAGGGCGACGAATCCATGCTAGCTCGCGAGCCGAAGTATGGGTTGTAGCCGCCCACCGTTGACAGCGAGTAGGGGCTGGCCGGCACTCCGCCGCCGACTAGCGCGGGAGCCACCGGAGTGATTGGCGTGTAAGGATTGTAGCCGACGTAGGGAGCGATTGGCATCGAGCCGCTGCCGAGATAGGCCATGTTGGGAGCCGTTGGCGCTGGCATACCAGCGGTGTTCGGCAACGGCATCAGCTGAGGGCGGTTGATCGGTGCGGACGGTTGAACGGGTCGGGCTTGCTGGGCCTGTACTGACGGAACTAGAACGGTGCAAAATGCCACCGCCAACAGGCCGGTGGTTCGCGGTGTCACGGTCATAGCCACTCTCCCCATGTAGACATTCGTCGCTCCCAATCGGGACGAACGGCATCATTGGAATATCTTAGAGGAGCCATTTCTCCGACGCAAGCAAAAGCGCGTTGCCACGTCTAACTTTCTGCCGAAGAGTTCCTGCTAAACCGGCTGTATGGTTGGGGGCCGTCTAAAACAGGGCTTTTCGGGCGACGTTGACTTCATCTAGTCGACGTTTCATACTGACTGAGGGATGCTGCCGCTTTGCTGGGTCACGCCCATCTCACCCGATTCCGGGGATCTTTCACCATGCGATACACGTTACTACTTTCTCTGCTGTTGACGCCGTTCGCTTCGGCTAGAGATTTCGATTATCGGGAAGATCTTCGCTTTGCCGAGGCTCTGCGAGCGCAGGGCGAACCTCAACTGGCTCTGGAATGGCTGGAACGGCTGCGAAAGAATGCCTCTCCGGAGTTGCTCAAGGAGTTGCCACTAGAGTTGGCCAAAACTCGCCTGCGCGTGGCTAGCGATGAACCCGAAACAGGCAAACGGCTGGCGATGTACAAGGAGGCTCAGGAAGACTTCCTCAAATTCATCAAGGCCAATCCCGGACATCCACGACTCATCGAAGCCAATCTCGATGTGGCTCGGGTGTTGAACCTTCAGGGCAAGACCGAACTCAGCCGAGCCATTCTCGCCGAGGACAGCAAATCTCGACGCGAACTGTCCGCCAAATCGCGAGCCACTCTGCAACAGGCCGCCAAACAGTTACTCGCTGCCGAGAAGGCCCTACAAGCTCAGCTGGAACAGGCCGAGGGAGCCGCTCGCACTCGCCTCGAAAACGAAATTCAGCAGACTCAGTTCGAGCGAGCATTGAACCTCTACGATCAAGCCTCGACGTATCTCAGCGGCGGCAACGAACAGGCGTCGGCGTTGCTGGTGCAGGCCGGCAAGATGCTCACCAGCCTCGCCGATGGGCCGCGCAATCATCCCATTACCTGGAAAGCGACGGCTTGGCTGGGCCGCGTCCTCCATCAGACCGACACCGCCGAGAAGGCCCGGGCACGCTTTCAAGAGGTCATCAACGCTTCCAATAGTCCCGCCGCCTTCGAGGGGGTCCGCCTGGCTCGCTATTTCCGTCTGCTGGTCATCCGCGATCAACCCGACGAGGCCGACCGCAAAGCCGGCGTCAACACGCTGCTGCTGGATGGCTGCGCACGCTGGCGGAGTGACTATCGTCGTTATCTGAACACACCCGAAGGCGTCGGCGTCACTTTCTTGTTTGCTCAAATCAAGCTCGCTGAAGCTGCCACCAACAAACGGCTCGACGCCATCACTGTCAATCGCTATCGCGAGGAAGCCCGCGCGTTGCTCCGCGAGGTCGAAACCAGCGAGAACGAATACACCGAGCAGGCCCGCAAACTGAAGATCGAGACGATGGCCGCCCAGGGGTTGTTCAAAGCCCCGATCGACTCGCTGCGCCGCTTCGAGGATTGCTACGTCCGTGCCCAGTACGAAGCAATCCAGATGAACCGTGAGCAACAGGAGATTAAAGATCCCAAAGAGCTGGACACAAAGCGGAAGCAGCGGCTCGACACCATTTTACAGGTGCTACAGAAGGGATTGGCTCTGCCTGAGACCAGCAAACTTCAGAACAACCCGGAGGTCAACAACGCTCGAAGCATGCTCGCCTTCTGGTCGCTGACTACCGGAAAGTTGCAGCAGGCGATTGAAGTCGGCGAGCGCTTTGCCCGAGACGATCCGCGCTCCAGCCAGGCGGAGATGGCCGCCGTCTATGCCCTGCAAGCCTACAGCCAGTTGGTGGCCCAGAAGCAGGCTAAGTTCGACGAGTCGGCGACCAAAGATCGAACCGCGATGATCGCTTTCGCCAATTATGTCGAGGAACGCTGGCCGCGCGGTCTGGGCGGAGACCTGGCTCGTCACACGGTCGGCCTGCAATTCCTCCGCGAAGGGAACTACCCCGAGGCGATCAAGAAGCTCTCGGCGGTGTCGCCCGAGTACACGAATTATCTACTTGTTTGCTATCAGATTGCCGACGCTTGCTCCAAGGCCGAGAAGGCTGCCATCGCTCCGATCCCGGGCGATCAGCCTGGCGACTATCGTAACCGAGCCGTCAAGGCTCTGGAGAGCATGCCGCTGGAGGCGCTCGGTGGGGAACCGTTCAACAATCACTTGCTGGTCGCCGGCAAGGCTATGCTCGGACGCGAGCTGTTTCGCCTGAAACGCTTTCAAGAGATGAACGACCTGGCCAGCGGGTTACTCGACAAACTCGACCAGGTTCGCTTCAGCGACGACGATGAAAAAAATCAGGCCATCCGTAATCAGCTCCGCTTTGAACTGGTGGATGTGAAACTGCTAGCTCGCTACGGACTGGCCGAGACCGCCTTCGCTGCTGGCGACCATGCCAAGGTCGTCGAACTGCTCGATCCGATTGTCGAGGCCGCCCGAGCCAGCGACGACAGCCCCGAGAGACTGAACCTGCAAAAGCGCGGCACAGCTTCGCTGATTCTCTGTCTGCGTTCCAACATTCAGCTGGGCCGCATCGAGCGAACTGACGCGGTGTTGGATTTGCTCGACAAGGTGTCGGATCAAAAGAGCGATACCATCGGCCAGCTGCGCCTGTTGGCCTTTCTCATCAAAGGTCAAATTGACGACCTGCGTAAAAAAGGCGATAAAAACGCTCTGGAAAGAGCTATAAAGGGTTACACGGCGATCATCGACAAACGCGTCGCCAAGCAGAAGGAGACGACCGCCGAGTTTGCTCGCGTCCTGGCCGATTGTTACTCCAACATGAACGAACACGCCAAGGCAGCGGCGGAACTGGAGAAAGTCGATCCACCTGTGGACGCCAAGCCGGGCAGCAAGGAAGAGGAACTGTACCGCCGCGTTCAGACCGAACTGGTGCGCGAACTACGCCTGACTAAGGACTCCGACAATCTGGTTCGAGCACGCCAGCTGATGAACTCTCTGCTGGCCACGCCGCAGGGTAAACGGGATCTGCTTATTCTCAAGGAGCAAGGCTTCCTACTAGAGGCCGAGGACAAGTTCACTGATGCCTTCGGAGTCTGGAACGATCTGACCAAGCGCTTGGCCAAGGAGGCCTCGCGAGGTGGCACGGTGCGCGAACATTATTTCGAGTGTTACTTCCAACTGGTGCAGAGCATCGTCAAGATTGGTCTCTCGAAGTCGGCCGCTGCCGAACGCGACAAGTATCTTCGGCTGGCGGCTCAACGGACCATCGAGTTCGAGAAAAGTTGGGTCGATTTCGGCAGCGAAGCATCGAAGAAACGCTTCACCGAGTTGCTCGCTCAGGAAGCGGGCTTCCGTCAGGAATACGAGGCTCTCAAACAGAAGTGAATCCACTTATGAACCGTACTCTTCTCGCGCTGGCACTGATGGTTGGGTTGGTCGGCTCGGCTCAGGCGCAAGACAGCATCTTCTATTTCGATCGAGCGGCCAAAAAGGAACAGGAGTATCGCGGCCTCATTGAGTCGGAGTCGCCTGCCGGCATCACGATCAAGGTTCGCGAGGGCAAGGACGAACTGCTCAAAAAAGTGGCGACCGACGACATTGTCCAGGTGTTCTATCAGCAAAAGCAGGTCGATCGCCTGACCTATCGCACTCCGTTTGCTCGGCTGGAACGAGCGACAAAAGAGAGCGGTAAAGCCCGAGAAAAAACGTTACTGGATGCGCTTGCTGGCTTTTCCGACCTAGAGAAACAGTTCGGCGAGGTGCCTAACGCACGACGGTACATGCAGTTCAAGGTCGCCGAGGTGACCGCTCTGTTGGCTCAGCAAGATCCGACGCAGCTCAAGCCCGCCATTCAGCTGTTGACCGAGTTCAAGACAGCACATCCGATCAGTTGGCAGGTGGTGCCGACTCTCAAGACGTTGGCACGGTTGCAGGAGGAGGCTGGCGACATCGACGAGGCACGCAAAAGTTACGAGGAACTCGCCGACTTGCCTGACATTCCCGTAACCTTGAAGCGCGACAGCGACTTGTTCATCGGTCGGCTGCTGTTGCGGACCAACAAGTACGCTGAGGCTGAGAAACGTCTGAAAAAGCTGGAAGGCACGTTGTCCGCCGCTGAACCGCAGACGCCGTTCGTTAAAGCCTATCTGGTAGCGTGCAAGCTCGGTCAGAAGCAACTCGACGGCGCGGACAAACAGTTAATCGACGTACTCAAGAGCAGCAACGATGTCCGGCTGCGGGCCTTGACCTTCAATCTGCTCGGCGATTACTACGTTCAGCGGGGGCAACTCGACGAGGCCTTCTGGCAGTATCTCCGCGTCGAGACGATGTATCCCGACGATCTGGAGGAACACGCCAAGGCGTTGTATCACCTCGTTGGATTGTTCGATAAGGTGAAAAAGGATCCGCTTCGTGGCAAAGAATGTGCCGATAAACTCCGCTCACCGATCTACGCCGGCACGACGTATCAACGTCGTCTGCTCGCCGAGAGCAAGTAGGTCGCTGCCCAGGCGAGCGACTAGGCGGCTTTGTCGGCCTTGTCGGTGAGCATCCAGCGACGCAGGACGAAATGTCGCACTGCGCGATAGGGTCGGCGAACGACCACGCCATGTAGCCAAAGAACCGTACCCTTGCGCCGAGCTTGTTTCAACTCCTCGGCGGTGTAGTCCTCGGGCCGATCCCAGGTATGGTGTTTGCGCAGATGGTAGTGATCGACTTGCTGCATGTAACGGAGAAAGCGTCGGGCTAACCAGCCGACGACAGGCCAACGGGGCAGCTGCGGTCCCAGGGCGATCTGAAAATCGATCAAGACAGGACGCCCCTGCTCAGTGACGAGTACGTTCTCAGGCTTGGCCAGGTCGTTGTGCGACATGCCGCGTGCGTGGACCTGTTCGAGGATCTGAGCCAGTTCGGGATAGAACTGCTCATCGGGAAGCCGACGTGTGCGATACTCTTTCAGGTTGCACCCCGGGATGAACTCACGGACCATGCCGGACTCGCCGAAGGTGCAAAGCAGTTTGGGAATCCCCGGCACGTCGGCCAGCGCCTGCAACGCTGCGATCTCGCGACGCGCTAGCCAGCGACCGAGCCAATCCAGTGGTATCCTCCATAAAGGGTCCGTATGGTAGATTTTAAGGAGTACCCGATCGGGAAGCGAGCAGGACATCTGTTGCCGCTGATAGATTCCGACGGCGGCATAAAAGTCCCATTTGAGCAGTTTCTCACGAGCGTACCACACGCCCTGTAGCACGAAGTCAGCCGGCAACTCCTTGCCGCGGAGTTGGCGGTACTTGTGCCAGTCCGCATCCGCCATGAGTGCGGCCCCCTCTCCCTACAATAGGTTCTGTTCCGTGAGGGAGAGGCAGATAGCGTCGACGCGGAGATCAGTCAAGAGCAAAAACGCGGCCCTGGTCCGGAATCACTTTGCCTCGCGGCTCAATAGGTGGAATCGATCTCGCCTTTGTTGGGGGTGACCAGTGCCCAGTACACGCGCTCCGATACGCCCTCGGCAAGCGTGCGGACCGAGCCGTCTCCCATTCCCACGAGCATCCCAGATTGGTGCGGGGTCTGGGCCAACCTCGGATCGCAGTCCGACAGCCTCGGCTTGACTTGAAACGTCAACCCGCGCTGAGAACCGTAGGACGCGGGCGGGAAACCGACTGTGACAGGAACCACATCTCCTAACTTCGCATCGGCGAACGTCGGCGCACGCGTTCGAATTTCTGTTCCCGCCCCGGCAGATTCATAGCCCCAGTAGAAGACGGTGTTTCCACAGCCATATCCATAGCGTTCGGCAAAGAAGATGGTCTGTGACGTGCCCATCGGGAATATGATTAAGGTTCGGTCGACTGCGAAAGACTTGGGCATTGGCCGGGTAGCTGCTAACTGCCTGCCTCGGGCGGGCTGTTGGGTCGGCCGGGCTGATGAGCGTCGGAATAACATAATTCGACCGCCACTCCCCACCGGCTGCGCCAGCTAGGATGCGGGCTTCGATCTGACTTTGGTCGAGGTAGGGCAGCAGCGTGGTGAACAACGACATCCCGGTGGTCCAAGTGGCGGGGCTAAAGCCACCCGCGTTGGGCAGGTGGCCCGCGTTCAGCGAGGCAAAGTTCTGACCTGCCAGACTGATTTGCTTGAGGTTATTCATGCTGGAGACGCGGGCGTCCGCCTCGCGCGTCCGCTGGAGAGCAGGGAGCAAGAGTCCCATCAGCACGGCGAGAATCGCGATCACGACCAGCAGTTCGACAAGTGTCAATCCTCGCCGCGAGACGAATCGAAGTGTCATCCGAGTCCCTCCGTAATGAAATGTGTCTCCTGTTGACGCTACGCGACTTGCTAGGGGACGGCGACTGTATTACTGTCCTTGAGGTGAGAGCTATTACCGCCTGCGGTAGTCCATTCAAGTAGCGAGCGCCCTTTCCAGTTCCCCTTGTCAACTCCGTTGGGGTGGGTGGCAATATATCTGATTTTGAAGTTTGCCTTCCCGCCACCGGGCGTTATTTTGTCGAAATTCTACGATCTTCGCGGGAACGATTGTTGTATCTGGCTTGACAAATACTGGGGTCCAGCCGTTGAATTTTTCCCCAACATCGAGTTCGTTGGTCCCCTCGGCATCAATCTGGACACTCCCTCCAGCCAGTTTCGTCTTTGTGATCTTGGTGAAGGCCGTCTCCCCGGCGAAGGCCAGCGTGCAGATGCAGGTTGAGAGAATTACGGACAGGAGGAACCGCAACATGGGAGTGCACCTCTGTTGCCAAACATGAATGTGGAATTGATTTGTAGGGGAATAATACAGCCGTCCACAATGACTTGTCCTGATATTCCAGATCCCCTCAGCGTGGTTTTCGCAACCGTTGATAGAGCTGCTCGTATTCCGCGGCGCTGCGATCCCAGGACCAGTCCTGGCTCATGCCGGTGCGCATCAGCTGTCGCCAGAACTCGGGATAATGGCGATACATACCGATAGCTCGTTCGACGGCGCGCCAGCACTCGTGGGCACTGTAGCCGCCGAAGCGGAAGCCCGTGGCCGTGCCGTTGGCCAGGTTCTCCGGCGAAGCATCGGTCACGGTGTCGGCGAGGCCTCCGGTCGCTCGGACCACAGGCGGCGTGCCGTACTTCAGGCTGTACAGCTGATTCAAACCTGACGGTTCAAACGCTGACGGCATGAGGAAGAAGTCGGCCCCAGCCTCCACGCGATGAGCTTTGGCTTCGTGAAAGCCCAGGTAGATGCCCATACGGTTGGGATAACGGTCGCGCAGGTGCTGCAAGACGTGGTGATACTTCCGATCGCCTTCGCCCAGGACCACGAGCTGTCCGCCAGCGTCGAGAATCCCCGGTGCAACCGCGGTAATCAGATCGACGCCTTTTTGTTCGGTCAACCGGGCGACGACCCCGCACAGCGGAGCGGCCGCGTCCTCGGCGATGGCGAATTCGCGCTGCAAGGCGGCCTTGCAGATGGCCTTGCCCGAGAGATCGTCGAGGGAGTAATTGGCCGGCAAGTGCCGATCGATCGCCGGATCCCAGACGCGATAATCCACCCCATTAACGATCCCAAATAAGCGATCTCGATTTTCCCACAGGACTCCCTGCATGCCATAGCCAAAGTAGGGCGTCTGAATCTCGCGTGCGTAGGTCGGGCTGACCGTGTTGAGTAGATCCGCGTAGACGATCCCTGCTTTGAGGAACGATAGTTTGCCGTAAAACTCCAGCTGACGCGGGTTGAACAAACGCCAGTCCAGCCCAGCGAGTTTCATGTCCCAGTGCCAGAAGGTTCCCTGATAGGCGATGTTGTGGATGGTCAGCAGCGTGCCGAGGCGATCATAGCCCAGCGGTCCGGACTCGCCCATGCGATGCAGATACTGCTCTTTGAGATAGACGGGAATCAGCCCGGTTTGCCAGTCGTTGACGTGCAGAATATCCGGCCAGGCGTCGAGCAACGGCAAGGCTTCCAGCACGGCGCGGTTAAAAAAGACGAAGCGTTCGCAGTTATCCTCGTAGTCGGCCCGCGAGCCGTCGTGTCGAGTGTACTGATAGATGCCACGCCCCTGAGTTGGATCGTCTCGATCGAAGTAGTCGTTCTGCTCGACCAGCCAGACGGTGACGCCGTCATCGAGGGTGGTGTGCCAGAGCCGAGTTTCGACGACCTTTTGACCGACGACGACAGTAAACTGGCGTTCCGTGGGCACCGGTGCCGGTTTCGCCTGCCGAGCCGACCGATACAACGGCAGAATAATCGAGGCCCGGTGGCCGCGTCGGGCCATCGCCTGAGGCAGGGCGGCACACACGTCGGCCAACCCACCGGTTTTGGCGAAGCCAACTACTTCCGAGGTAGCCAGCAGTATGTTTAACTTCTCGTTCAAGTTCGACCCACCCCACACCCAGGACGCACTGGGAGAAGACATCCTATGACGAGGTCAGCTGTGACGCAATCGGGATCGAGCCTGCCAGCAGTTCCTGCCGCTGGTTCCGCCGTTGACAAGCGCGAAAGCCGCATCCGCGCTATGTTCGGCAACATCGCACCGCGCTACGATCTGCTCAATCATCTATTGAGCCTGAACATCGATCGCTGGTGGCGAGCGCGGACGACGCGGCTGGTGCCGCCCGTGCTGGACGGCTCGCCGCTCCTCGACGTCTGCACCGGGACCGGCGATCTGGCGTTGGCCTATGATCGCGCCGCCAAGGGAACTCTGCCGATCATCGGAACCGATTTCTGCCGGCCAATGCTGGAACGAGCCGAGAAGAAATCGCGCACCCGACAGGCCGACCAGCGCATTTGCTTCCTCGAAGCCGACACCCAGCGACTGCCGTTCGCCGACGATCAGTTCCAGTTGGTCACGGTAGCCTTTGGACTGCGCAACGTCACCGACACAGACAAAGGTATCGCCGAGATGGTCCGTGTGACCCGTCCCGGAGGTCGAGTGGCGATTTTGGAGTTTTCCAAACCGCGCAGCTTCTTCTTCGGCGGCATGTACCGTTTTTACTTCCGCACCATCCTGCCACGCGTCGGTCAGATGGTCTCCAAGAGTAAGGATCAGGCCTACGACTACCTGCCCAAAAGCGTGATGGAGTTCCCCGACGGCGAGGCGCTGCTGGCCCGACTCCAAGCCCACGGCTTGACTGAGACAAAGCTCTATCCGATGACGTTCGGCATCGCCACGCTCTACGTCGGCACGAAACCTTGGAATACGGACGGCTAGCTAGAGCGCCGACTAAAGCCCGCGACTACCGGTTCAGTTGGTAGCCGCAGGCTTTAGCCTGCGAAGGAAAATCATCCCCCTGCCGCTACACCAGCTTAAGAAACGCTCTAGGGAACCCAGGAACTTCAAGAGGGAACGGGTTCTGGAGTGCTCTTCTCTTGGCTGTGTTATCTCTCCTCATTGGCTCCTGATCGTGCTTCTGGGACCGATTCCCGTAGCGAGGGGAGGAAGGCGCGTTTGCACGGTCCGTAGGCCTGTTCGATGCCGCGAAGTTTGTCGTCGGCGTCTTGCAGGTCACCGGCCAAGAGAGCGTCTCGGACGTCTTCGAGCCGTTCGCGGAGTTGCTCGGCGAGTTTGGCGTCCTCGGGATCGAGCTTGCCGGTGCGTAGAAACACACCAACTTGGAGCTTACGAGTTAAAAGATCCCATAACTCCAACTGACGGATGCCCTCCTCTTTGTTGCGGCTCTTGACGGCGCTGAAGACCTCGGCGCGGACGCGACCCATCTCGGCGATGACCTGCTCCGGCGGCGGATAATAGATGAACAGGGCCACGATACTGAAAGCCACCAACCCGATCAGGGCCACCACGCCCAGCACCGGTCCGGGGACGACGACATCCCAGCGAGAGCGCGGTTTGTCTTCTGCTGCCGGGCGCGTGAGCCAGGCGTCGAGTCGGCCTTGCGGATCGACCCAACGCAGCGTCAGACCGGTCAGAAGCAGCAGAGCCAGCCCGACCAGGGCGACCGGCTCCAGGATTTCGACCTTCTCGGCCACCTTGGCCAGCGTTAGCCGAGCATCGCCCACGTTCTCCGGAAACGGGTTGGTCCAGTCATCGAAAGCGTGGGTGTGGCTGGCTTCCTCGTAGGCAAAGTAGAGCGGCTTCTCGGCGGCATAGCCCAGGCCAACCGTCGCCACGATGATCAGCAGCAGCCAGATCGCGATCTTGCCGCTGCCGAACGATCGCATCTCCCAGGCGACCAGTCCCAGATTCAGGCCGATGCCCAACTCGAAGAGTACGAACGAGGCCCCGACGGAGTTGCCGTGCTCGAACATCGCGCCGATTTTCATCATGCCTTGCAGCGGACCAGCGTAGGCGGGCAGTGCCAGCACGGCCATCAACAGCGGTGAGCGAACGTCATCGTGACGCATCGTTGTGGACAGGTAACCGTGTGGAATCGCCGCCGCCAGCAGTCCCGTGGCCAGCACGCCGAAGACCACGAAGCCCATGAGGGGACTGACGGAATCGCGAGCGGCATTGACGAACACCGCCAGCAGACGTCCCACGCCGGGAGTGGGCATCGGCTCGTCGCCGGTCTGGCGGTGCGGCTGTTTGGGCTCGAAGAACCAGTCCCACATGGCCCCGCCGAGTACCGCCAGAGTCAGCGACGCCAGGGCAAAGGTGATGATGACGCTCGGAGCCGACAGCGTCAGACCGTAGAGCAGCGACAACGGGTTCAGATGCGGTGCGGACAACAGAAAGGCCAGGATGGTGCTGGTGCGCAAGCCGCAGCGGCGCATCTCGGCAGCGACGGGCAGCACACCCAGCGAGCAGACCGGCAGCAACGTTCCCAAGGCCCAAGCACGGAGCAGACCCGACCAGCCGTCGCCGCCGAACATCCGGCGAACTCCCGCTGCTCCCAGCATGCGGCGCAGGATGGCGGCGACCAGCAGGCCCACGAACAGTGTGACCGAGGCTTCGACCGCTGACTGTCCGATGCGAGTAAGTCCCCCCCAGAAGATCGATTCCATGTGTGCTCCTTGAACTCTGAAATTAGACGGGCACCGGGATCGACTCCAGCAGTTGGTGAATCACTTCCGAGACGCGATCGGCCGCCAACCCCAGCCGCACGCTGAGGACCGGCTCGGCGACTTCCTGGACATCGTCGGGCGTGACAAAGGGGCGATCGTGCAAGAAGGCCCAGGCTTGAGCGACGCGCTGCCAGGTCAACAGGCCGCGTGGACTTAGCCCCAGCGAGACCGCCGGATGTCGTCGCGTCGCTCGACCCAGATCGACCAGATAAGCGCGCACCGACTCGGCCACCGTTAGCCGAGCCACCTGGGTTTGTAGTTCCTTCAATTCGCCCTCGGCCAGCACACGCTCCTGACTGGGACGGTCCATCTCGCCCAGAGCGGCTTCGAGCAGCTCCATCTCGTCGCCGCGCTCCGGATAGCCGATCGACAACTTCATGGCGAAGCGGTCGAGCTGAGCCTCGGGCAGCGGATAGGTGCCGTGATGTTCGACTGGGTTTTGCGTGGCGATGACGAAGAAGGTCGGTGAGAGCGAATGCCGCACGTTGTCTACGGTGACCTGTCGCTCGGCCATCGCCTCCAGCAGGGCGGATTGGGTGCGCGGGGTGGTGCGGTTGATCTCGTCGGCCAACAGCACGTCGGCAAAGACTGGGCCGGGCAGAAAGTCGAATTCGCGCGTCTTTTGATTGAAGACGCTGAAGCCGGTGATGTCGCCGGGCAACAGATCGGGGGTACACTGCACGCGAGCGAAGCGGCCGCCGACCGCTTCGGCCAGGGCCTTGGCCAGCGTGGTCTTGCCCAGGCCGGGTAGGTCTTCCAGTAACAGATGGCCTCGGGCCAGCAGACAGGCCAGCACTTGCTCGATGACGTGCGGCTTGCCACGCAGCGCGCGATTGAGGGTTCGTCGCAATCCGTTGGCGGCATGGTTCACGATGCTTCTCTCCGAGGCGACTGCTGCCAGCGTTGCAGGGTCCAGCGTTCCAAGGCACGCAGGCAGACCAGGCGAGCTTCCTGGTCCGACCAGGGCGGCGCTAGATGCGGGGCGTAGGCGGCCCAGGCGGCCAGCTGAGCCAGCTCGTCCAACCCAGGACGCTCACGCAGCCAGGCGTAGCCCGTGCGTGAACTCGGGCGAGGTTGACCAGCCCAACGGCCTCGTCGTTCCAACATCCGTAACGTCTCGCGGACACAGTCGCGCCAGGTGGAGCCCGGCAAGCAGTGCCAGCGAGCCACGCTCCCAGCGTCGAGCAACTCGCGACGCCAACGATAGACCGCCGCCAGCAACACAGCCGTCAGCGACAACGGCAGGGCGTTTCGCCACGACCACTCAGCCAGCGCGACCAAGACCGACCACAGCCGCTCGCTCCACGGAGTCGTCGGTCGCAACTCCTGGTAACCTGGGGTGGCCTCCAGCAGCAACCATTCGCCGGTCAGCGTCGCCACCTCGGCCCAGCAGTGTAGATCCTCTTCGACGACCGGCGTGTGCCGCGTCACCGGATCGTAATGTTCCGGAGCGGCGTAGAAGCCGATCACCAGGCGCGTCTTGTAGCCCAACGAACGGACCAGGGTCGCTGCTGCGCTGGCGAAGGCGTAGCTGGGGCCGCGCCGCGACTCCAGCAGAAAATGGGCCAAGGGATCGGCACAGTCCTCCGGAGGGCGGGCCAGCGGATCATAGATGTATTCCGACTTTAAGCGATCTACAATAGCTTGTACTCGTGCCCAGTCGTCGCTCTCGCCGGCCCAGGTCCGAGCTAGTTCCCGCAAGCGCGGATCCAGTCGCAGCGTCGCGGTGTTGAGGGGATCTCTCAGCAGCCGGGCCGACGACGCTCGCTTGGCCGGATCGACCACACGCGAAACTGTGTCGAGGATGACGCCTTCGGGAACGTCGCGCACGGGCATTTTCAGGATGCCGTCCTGCGCCCAGCCGAAGAAGTCCGGTTGATCGACCTTGCCCAGGCGAAAGCGGATAGTGTGCAGCGGAGTCGGCACCAGCTTGCCGCTCGAACGGGTGATCTTGATCTGATGCCGCTCTTCGTCAGCAAAGAGCGAGCCAGTCGAGCGATGGTTGATGTGGAACCAGCAGCTGTTCGGCTCTTTGTCGAGCTTACCGCCTGAGAGCGTGTAGGGAGCTTCGCTCCAGGTGACGCCGTCGAACAAGTCGTAGGCCGTCGCCCGCAGATGCAACGGCGTTCGTCCGACAATCTCGAACATCGCTCGGGCCGAGCGATCCTCCGGAGTGCGACTCTCGCGCGGTCGGCGGCGATTGGTGGTGAACTCCCGGTTGGGACGCAGATTGTCGGCGGGACGCTCCTTGCTCTCGCGGGCCTTCTCCCGCTGATCCAAAGCAATGGCCCGCTGCTGCTCCTTGGGTTTGAACGGCTCGCCAAACGAGTCGCTGACCAGATCGTATAGGCTGGGCAACGGCGACTCCAGGAAGGTCTCCGTCTGGGTCATGCCGGTACTCTTGGCCTGCTCGCCGCGAATCTCGTCGTCGCCATCGTTGACCCCGCCGCGCGAGAACGGATCGAACGCGCCGGTACCACCCGAGGTCGCCAGCCACTCGCCGAGGACGTGGGTCAGTTTGTGTGGTGTAAAGGTGGTCGCGCCCACAGTGCCGATGAGCAGAAGCAACCCCACGACTAGCGACATCCAGGGAAGCCGTTCGCGCCGGGTTGGTTCGTCGAGTGACAAGGTGGCATCACTAGCGATAAAGTAGGTCCGCAAACTCGCCCAATAGACCAGCATCAGCCAGATACTGCCCGCCGCTGTGTAGCAGCCCAGCAGCACCAGCACGGCGACATGGTCGGTCATGGCGACGGCAAACAGGATCAAGAAGAGACTGACGACGGCGGCGGTGCGCAGGCAGAGCAGCCAGCCCGAAGCCAGGGCCAGCCCCAGGCCGAGATTGCGCAGCACCAGCACCAGTTGGATCTCCAACGGGTAGCCGATGCCGAACCAGTCGCGACGATAGGGTTCGAGGAGGAAGGGAGCGGCGGCCAAGAGCAGCAACACACCAGTCAGCCACATCGGCGGCTTGCTCGTCGGATCCGCCGGCGGACGCACGAACCAGCTGGCCAGCCAAACAGGCACAATCCATATCAGCGCTAATCCGATGCTCTCCAGAGCAGGGCGCTGGTCGTCGGCAGCGACCTCGGCAGCCAGCGCGGCCAGGGTCATCAGCACAAACGTCACGCGACTGACCAGCGGGCGGATTTCAGGAGCCATGCTGGGCCTCCACGTAGCCGTTGCGGAGTTGCTCGGGAATTGACTCGCTGGAGTCGAGGTACAACCACGGCTGCCCCGGTAGCCGCGTGGGCGAGGTGCCGCCGAACGCCGCCGCCCGCAAGACTACGAAACGGCACGACTCTCGGAGGGGCAGCCCGGCTTCGGCGAGTCGCTCGTCGCTGGTAATGATCACTTGCACGCCGTCGCGAAACTCTCGACAGGCGGGCGAAGCGAGCGTCTGAGGCAGCGGTGTTTGCCGCTCATCTAACAGGGCTAGGCCGTCCAACAGTCGAGTAGTCTGCGCAATGCCGGACGCCGGCGGATACACGTCGTCGTTCCAAACGGCACCGACCTGCGCGCCCTCGGCGAGCCATCCCTCGGCGAAGCTGGCCGCCACGCCAACCGCCCATTCACGCAGTTCGCCGGTCAAGCTGGTATCCAGCACGAGTTGAACCAGCGGCCGAGCGGTGCTCTGCAGCTCGCAGACGATGAGACGATCGTGCCGGGCCGACTGGCCCCAGTGGATGCGACGCGGCGAGTCACCGCGACGATAGGGTCGCACGCCCAATACGTCGCCGCTGCTGCCGACCTTGTTTCGAGCGACGTTGCCTTCGCTGCGAGCCTCGCCGCTGGAGACCGGAACGGGGCCGACGGCGTAGGTTCTCGGCCAGACCAGCAACGACGACTCGACTGCCACAGGGCGGCTACATTCCCACAAGCCGAAGGGGAAGCCGCAACCCAGGCGGCAAACACCGCGAGGATACAAGCCGCGCCGTGTCGGTTCAAAGCTCCACTGACAACGAGCCGTGCGACGGCCTGGAATTGAGGCCAGCGACGCCAGCGGTTCGGACTGATCGAACCCCTCGCGGAGCGTCAGTCCCCAGGCATTCCAGGGATAATGGTTGCGCAGCTGAATCCGAACGCAGACCGACTCGCCTTGCCGGCAACGCCAGCGCGCGAATCCCAGACTCGCCGACAGCCCACGAAGGCTCAGCCACGGCCAAAGAATTCCCAGAGCGATCACCGCCATCACCCCAACGAACAGCACCATGCCCTGAGCGTGTAGAAACAGCCCGCACAGCAACGCCGTCGCCGCTGCCAGTCCCAACACCCCCAACGGCTGGCACACCAACCGGCGCACCTTAGCACTGAAGACGGGGAAGCAGTCGTAGGTCACGAGAGCATGCAGGAACTGTCCCCACGTCCGCTGCTTGCTGGAAAGCCAGGCCATGTAGCCTCCTCAGACTCCGTATAATTATGTATAAATAGTACATTGTTATACGATCCTGACAAGGGGCTGGTTCGTCGAAGTGGGGTGTAAGAGTTACAAGCAATGCGTAATTGATGCAACGACAGGATGTTGTGAAAGCTGCTCTTCACAGGGAGGAACCAGTCTGGTACATACCGCCCCGCTTTCGACCGATCCTCCGGTCGGACTGGCAGGAACCCTCCTCCCCTTCTCGCGCCGGGTCAGGATGACCTGGAACGGAGGACGAGCTTATGCGCATGGATGCGCGCGACCGAGCGGCAGTGGCGACCATTGCGATTGCCTTGATCTGGGTGATTCTCCCTCCGCGGTTGGAAGCCGGCTGAGGCCCAGCCGGGTGCGCCCCACCCGGCGGAATGGTCGGCGGTCCGCCGATCTTCATGCCTCAACCGATGGCTCCTGGAATGCACCCGGGCATGGTCCCACAAGAAATGCCTCAGCAGGGGTTGCCGTGCGACATGCCTCAGGCAGGTCGACCGTTAGCGCGGCAATCGCCCAGCCCAGGCGTGACGCCTGTGGTGCCAGGCGGTTACCAGATTCCGCGACTGCGTCCGCCGTCCAAGCCAGCGACGCCGACCGGCACCGCTCAAGCGGCTGCGGAGACACAACCGCCGCGCGTGGTTCGTGGCGTGGCTCAACGTGGCGAAGTGGCCATTCCCACTCCTGAGGAACTCGGCATCGCTCCTGCCCAGTCATCGAGACCGGCCCCGGTTTCGCTCGACTGGAGCTTGGTTCGCCGCCAACTCAATGACTGTGGGGTAACTCGCTTCCAACTCGATCAGCAGAGCAATCGCATTCGCTTCACCTGCTGGGTGGGGCAGCGACAAGTGGTCGGCGACGGCTCCAACGAGGCCGAGGCCGTGCAACACTGCTTGGAGCAGATTCAACGCTCGGTAGCCGGTCGTCGTTGAGCTTAGTGAAACCCACAATCGGCTCGTCGGAGTATCCTCGGACGAGCTGGTTTCCTTTTTTCGGCTTGCTGCGGAGCAGGGAAGCACCTAGGCTCACCCAACACGCAGTTTTTCTTTCACAGAGGTGCATTCAACATGATGATGCGTTGCATGGTGGGGCTGCTGACGTTAACCCTGGTGACGACGACCGCCCGAGCCGGTCTCGAAGAGTACGTCAAGAAGGCCGATTCGTCGTTCGAGTGGAAGCTCAAGGGACAACGACTGGTCAACGGAGCCAAGATTTACGAGATCGACCTGACTTCGCAAACCTGGCAGACCATTCCCTGGAAGCATGACTTGGTGGTCATCGTTCCGCCAGACGTGAAACCGACCTCGACCATGTTCCTGTTCAATACCGGTGGAAAGTCGAGTTTGACGAGCTTGTTACTTGCTAATGACCTGGCCACGAAGATGAAGGCTCCGGTAGCGTTCCTCTTCGGCATTCCCGCACAGCCGTTGTTCGATGGGTTGCGTGAGGACGCCCTCATCGCCGAGACGTTCGTTCGTTATCTGAAGACCGGCGACGCCGAATGGCCGCTTTTGTTCCCGATGGTCAAGAGTCTGGTCAAGGCGATGGATGCTCTTCAGGCCTTTTCTCAGCAGGAGTTCAAGACGGAGTTGAAGGATTTCGTCGTCGCGGGAGCGTCGAAGCGAGGCTGGACCACCTGGTTGACCGCCGCCGTCGAGCCACGTGTCAAAGCGATCGCGCCGATGGTGATCGACACGCTGAACATGCAGAAGCAGTTGCCCTACCAGCTGGAATCCTACGGAGCCTACAGCGAGCAAATCCGTGACTACACCCGACGCAAGCTGGCACCGCCGCCCAAGACTCCCGAGGCACAAAAGCTCTGGGCGATGGTCGATCCGTGGGTCTACCGCGACAAGATCAAGATACCGAAACTGATTCTCAATGGCACCAATGATCCTTACTGGACGCAAGATGCTCTGAATCTGTACTGGGACGATCTAAATGGCGAAAAGTGGATCTGCTATGTTCCCAATGCAGGACACAACCTCCAGGAGAAGGGGGCCACAGGGCTAGCCGCCCTCACTCGGGTCGGCGGTACTCTGCCGGCCTTCACCCGAGCCTACATCCACAATAAGCCTTTGCCCAAGCTGACCTGGAAGCACGGCGAGAGCGGAGACAAGTTTACGGTGAAAGTGACCAGCGACATCGAACCGACAAAAGCTCGCCTGTGGGTCGCCGACGCTCCGACACGCGACTTCCGCAACTCGACCTGGAAGGAATCTCCTGCTCAGCTGAACAAAGGCGAAATCCTCGCTCAGACTGAGGCTCCAGCGAGCGGCTGTCGCGTCTTCTTTGTCGAGTGCGAGTACAACCTCGACGGACTGACCTGCTACTTCTCGACTCAGGTACGCATCGTCGGCACTCCTGAGAAGAAGTAATTTCACCACGAGTTAGTGGTTACAAGATAGTTAGGTGAAGCGGATCGCAAGCAGATAGCCGCAGGCTTAACCGGTAGCCGCAGGCTTCAGCCTGCGAGCGAATCCGCTTTGGCCAGCAAGGCGCGATTGACTGCGAGAGCCGGCAGACGGAATAATTGGGCGGTTCGCTGTTGCCGGGACTGAAGCTGCCGGTGCGACGACTGTTCGAGCGGCTGCCGACTCCGACTCCTCCGCCAACTCGCCGCCGTCGCAAGAAGTCTTGAACGATCTGCCCCATCAACCAACCTGAAAAAACCTGAACGATTGGCACTTCCAGTGAACTTGGCTCCTCGGACTTGACGAAATGATGAGCAAGGTGATAATCATAGTAACGCCTGAGAGGAATTGATTGGGAGAGTCACTGCGATGAGCCAACCGTGGACGGGGGAACGGATCGCCGAGGCATGCCGACAGCTGGAGAACGCTTCGCCCCAAGAGATTCTCCGCTGGGCGGTCGAGCAGTTTTATCCCAAGCTGACGATGGCGACGGCATTTGGGGCGGAGGGCTGCTGCATTCTGCACATGCTCGCCGAGATTCAACCCCGGGTTCGCGTCTTCAACCTCGACACTGGGTATCAGTTTGCCGAGACTCTGGAGCTGCGGGAACGGATCTATCAGCGGTACGACATCGAGGTAGAACTGATTCGTCCGGAAATGACGGTGGAGGAGTACGAGGCGGAGCATGGCGGCCCGCTGTATCGCATTCGTCCGGATCAGTGCTGCCATGATCGGAAGATTCTGCCGCTGCGTCAGGCGGTGAAGGGCTATGAGGCGTGGATCAGCGCTATTCGGCGCGATCAAACGCAGCATCGGGCCAAGGCCAGCGTCGTGCAATGGGACGCGAAGTTCAATCTGGTGAAGATCAATCCTCTGCTGAGCTGGACGCGCAACGATGTCTGGCGGTTTGTGTTGGATCACCACGTGCCGTACAATCCGCTGCACGATCAGGGCTATCCGAGCATCGGCTGCTGGCCCTGCACCGCGCCGGCGGAGGGAGCCGACGAACGTTCCGGTCGCTGGGCGGGTTCCGGCAAGAAGGAGTGCGGCCTGCACGTCATCGAATTCAAGGACGGCGGAGGCATCTAGACAGAAAGGAGGAGAGCGGATGAGGGACCGAACGGCGACCCTCGTTCTGTTCCGGTTCGGTCAGACGTTCTCCGACATGAAGCATGCGAATCAGCGCGAAAGCGGAATATGCCTGTGCAGCGATGCTAGAGTTGGCCGCTAGCTATGGCGATCCCCAACCAACTCGGATCAAGGCCATTTCCGAAGCCCAAGGGATATCCGCGCGGTTTCTGGTGCAGATTCTGTTGCAACTGAAGACAGCTGGCCTCGTCGCCAGTGTTCGTGGAGCCTCGGGCGGCTACCAACTGGCCCGACCACCGGAGCAGATCTCGCTGGCCGCCATCATCAATGCCATCGATGATCGCACGCTGGCCCCGCGGTCGGCCCTGGCCAACGTGCAGCAAACTCCTGCCATCGAGGTACTGCTCAGCGTCTGGCGCGACGTACAGGCACGCGAACAACAAATGCTGGAAGAGCTGTCGTTAGCGGAACTCCTGCGACGAACGCAGGCCAACAATGCCCTGGTGTATCAGATTTAAGGAGTCTGGAATGTCGGAATTAATCGCGCCACATGGGGGGTTGACGCAACCCGTCGATCGCATGGTGCCGGCCACGGAGCAGGCCGAGTTTCGCGCGTCGTTGCAAGCCTTGCCAACCGTCACGGTCAGCGAGGCCGATCTCTCGACGCTGTATCGAATCGGTGATGGCGGCCTTAGTCCGCTGGTTGGTCCGATGGATCGCGCCACCTTCCATCGGGTTCTGGAAGAGGAGTATCTGGAACATCAGGGCAAGCGGTACGCCTGGACGATTCCGCTGTCGTTCCCGGTCACGGCGGAGGAAGCCAAGATCCTCAAGACGGGTCAGACGGTGGCTTTGGCCACCAGCAGCGGTGAGCGTGTCGCCAGTCTGGAAGTCGCCGAGGTCTTCCCCTGGGACAAAGCCAAGTACGTCGAGTCGGTCTATGGTACGACACGCTGGGACCATCCCGGCGGGCAGATGGTGCAGGCCGACCCGCGCGAGTTGCTCGTCGGCGGCACGGTTCGCGTCCTGCCGCAGCCCAAGAATCCGCACTACGGCCAGTTTGTGCTGTCACCGCGTGAGACACGCGCGCTGTTCGCCCAGAAGGGCTGGCAGCGCGTCGTCGCTTTCCAGACGCGCAATCCGCTGCATCGAGCCCACGAATACGCCCTGGTCGCCGGGCTGGAACGGCTCACCCGCGAGGGCTACTTCGCCGGAGCCGTCCTCAACCCGCTGATCGGCGAGACCAAGGGCGACGATGTCGATGCCGTCACCCGTATGCGCACCTATCAAGCGCTGATCGAAAACAAGGCCCTGGGCGACGGCGACAAGGACGAAGAGCTGTGGAAGAAGGTCGGCTGCGACATTACTGATCGCATTCTGCTGTTGGGGCTGGACATCAAGATGTTCTATGCGGGTCCCAAGGAAGCGATCATGCACGCGATTTATCGGCAGAACTTCGGCTTCACCGACATCATCATCGGTCGTAAACACGCCGACGCTCCATATGCCGATGGTAAGGACATCTGGGACGGCCTGGCGGCGCAGCGGAAGTTCGACGAGTTGAAAGGGGAACTCCTCATCAAGCCGGTGAAGATCGGTTTCGCTGCCTTTTTCGAGGAACTGGGCCGCGTCGGCCTCGTCGACGAGTACGCCTCCAAAGGTTACAAGCAAGTATCGATCAGCGGTCGGGAACTACGGGAAAAGTATCGAGCCGGTGAACTGCCCGATCCGCGCGTCGTCCGCCCTGAGACAGCGAAAATCCTCATCGAACGCTTCCGCGCTCAGTGAGGCAAAAGAACGACAGAAGCCAGGCCTTCAGCTGTCTTGGCTGGAGGTCTGGCTTGCGTCGCTTGGATTGTTTGCCCGGTCACGTCGGCTCAGTAGACCTGATCCTTGGTCGGCTTGGGAGCGGCAGTGCTGCCACGGGGCCGGGCCGGACCGGTCGGGTCGCCGCTTTCGCTGTACTCGAAGTGCCAATTCTCCACCGCGCGCATCCGGTGCAGTTGCTCCAACGTCAGACCGTAACGGTAGAACCACGGCTTACCGTTCTTCTTCACCACCTCGTCCACTTGCTTGACGCGCTTGACGCATTCGCCCCGGGCAAATTCGTCGCGGCGATCCTGCGATCCCTGCTGGAAGTATTCTTTCCAAAAGGCCCGACCGCCGAGTACGCCTGAGGCTCCAGCGGCCATCGCCATCTGCACTTGCTTGAAGTAGTCGGGGAAGTCCACCCCAGCGGAGAGCAGGACCCACGGCTTCTGGCTGGCCGCGTTTAGCGCCTCTAGATTCTTGATCAGCTGCGATTCGCTTTCGTGGCCCATTGTTCCGGGGAACTCGGCCTTGTACACATCGCAGTAGCGGCTCAGATAGTGGGCGCTCTCGATCACGGTGCGGGCTTTGCGGTCGAGGTAGCTTTTGCTGGTCTTTTTCTCTTCGCCGAATGGGAAGGAAACCGGCTCCAACAAAAAGAGAATGTCGTGCTTGCGGCATTCCTCGTAGATGTACTGCACGAAGGCGAACTGATGTTCGGCGCTGTCCGGCTCTTCCGGCTCGAACTGAGCGAGCAGTTTGACAGCGTCGGCTCCGAGTCGTTTGATCTTGGCCACGCTCATGCCCGGCTCGACGGCTCCCAACGGTGCGCCGACGGCATTCTTGCCACCACCCGACTTCTCGACGCGAACCAGTACGCCGGTCTCTTTGGGCAGGTGGAAGCTGGCTACAGTGTTCCACACCCCATAGTAGGCATCGACGAGAATCGCGCTACAGTGTGGGGCCAGGGCGTCGGTCAGCGAGATTTTGGCATCGACGATTTCTTCGTAAGAGGGATCGCGCTTTAGTGCGTCCTTCATCATGCTAATCATCGAGCTATTCTGATCGGTCGCCACCATCGTGAGCGTGCCGTTGGCGTTGCAGATGCGTTGCAAGCCGCGTAGTTTGCCTGGAGACAGGCCCAGGCCAAGAAGGCGGCTGACGGATACGGTTTGGCGATCGGACATGGTACTAGGCTCCGTGGCGAACTCCGGTTTTTCCTTCGTCGAACACGCAGGATATTCTAGGAAGCGACGACAGCCGAACAAGCAGTCGGCGGGAAATGTGTCATCTGCCCAGCCCTCAGTTGCCGATCATTGGGAGCGTTGGCGAGCCGAGCCTTCGCCAACTGTGCCCGCCTCCCCCGCAGGCGGGGCCAACTCGCTGGTGCCGCCCGCCGAGTTCGAGGTGTTCCGACAGAGCCATCGGCTCGGTGACTTCCGAATGACCCAGTCCAGCGTGATCGAGGGCGGCACCAGCTCTGAGGCCCGAGGGGTGTTCCACCTTCCACGAACAATTTTTGCTTCTCTTTCTCGCTCCATCGGTTAACTTGACGCTAACGTCTCCTGGTCTCTTTTTTTCGGGGCATGGCACATGCGTCTGGTTCATTATTCGCTGCCGGTGCTGACACTGGCGTTCCTCGTGCTGAGCATGCGTTCGGCTTCCACGTCGGCAGAAAAGCCGGTCCAGAAGCGCGTTCCCTGGACCACCTCGCGGATTCACGGTTCGCCGGAACCACCGCCTCCTTATCGAGTGGAGGTGGCTTTTCCCAAGGTCAAATTCTTCGAGCCGCTCGAGTTGACGGCGGCTCCGGGGACGGAGCGACTCTTCGTCGCCACTCGGCCCGGCAAAATCTACTCCTTCGATCCTCAATCGCAGCAGGTCGATCTGTTCCTCGACAGCAAACGCATGGTCTACGGATTGGCCTTTCATCCCGACTTCGCCAACAACGGCTACGTTTATGTCACGATCATTCTCGATCCGTCCAAGGAGCAGCCCAAGGGAACGCGGGTGTCGCGATTCGTGGCTCGGGGCAATCCGCCGGTCGCCGATCCTTCTACGGAACAGGTGATTTTCGAGTGGCCCAACGGCGGGCACAACGGTGGCTGTCTCCGCTTTGGCCCAGACGGCTACCTGTACATCGCCACCGGCGACGGCAGCGGCGTGGCCGACTCTTTGGAAACCGGACAGGATCTCAGCGACGTGCGCGGGGCCCTACTGCGGATCGATGTGAATCGCCCACAGGCAGGGCGGCCATACTCCATCCCGGCGGACAATCCGTTCGTCAAACTCAAGACAGCGCGGCCGGAGATTTACGCCTATGGACTACGCCAGCCGTGGAAGTTCAGCTTCGACCGCAAGAGCGGCGAACTGTGGTGCGGCGAAGTGGGACAGGATCTTTGGGAGATGATTTATCGGATCGAAAAAGGGGGAAACTATGGCTGGAGCGTCACCGAAGGTTCGCATCCCTTCCGTCCCGCTCGCAAGCGCGGACCGACGCCGATTCTCAAGCCCGTCGTCGAACACAACCACACCGAGGCGCGGTCGATCACCGGCGGCTATGTCTATCAGGGCACTCGGCTGAAGGAACTGACCGGAGCCTACGTCTACGGCGACTACGACACCGGACGCATCTGGGCCTTACGTCATGAGGGCGACCGGGTCAGCTGGCATCGCGAGTTGTTCGATAGCTCGCTGCGCATTGTCTGCTTCGGTGAGGATCACGCGGGCGAACTCTATCTGCTGGACTGGGTCGGCGGACAGCTGCATCGACTGGTGCCCAATCCCATGACCGAGCAGAAGAACACCTTCCCGCGCAAGCTGAGCGAAACCGGATTATTCACCTCGACGAAAGAGCTAATTCCCGCTCCGGGGCTACTGCCCTATACCGTCAACGCGCCGCTGTGGTCCGACGGCGCGGACAAAGAACGCTACCTGGCGATTCCCGGCGATGCTCAGATCGAGATCGACGCTGTGCATTATCCCTATGGTCCCGGCGCGCCCAAGGGCTGGCGCTTTCCCGACGGCACCGTGGCGGTCAAGACCTTCACTCTCGACACCGACCAGGGCAAGCGGCGACTGGAGACGCGCATCCTGCACTTTGAGCAGCTGGCCGGTTCCGAGGAGGTCGGCGATCAGTACTGGCGCGGCTACACCTACGTCTGGAACGACGAGCAAACCGATGCCGAACTGCTCGACGCCAACGGCGCGGATCGAGTCTATCGAGTCGGTGGCAAGGAGCAGAAATGGCACTTCCCCAGCCGGGCCGAATGCACTCTGTGCCACACGATGCCGGCCAAGTTTGTCCTGGGCCTGAATACGCATCAGCTCAACCGCGAGTATCAGGGTGAGAATCAGCTGCTTCGCTGGCAACGACTAGGGCTATTCAAACAACCGCTGTCCGCGCCGCCGGAGAAACTGCCGCGTCTGGTCGATCCAGACGACTCGCGGGCCAGCCTCGATCAGCGGGCACGCTCGTATCTGCAGGCCAATTGTGCCCACTGTCACATGCAATGGGGCGGCGGGAACGCCGAGTTTCAGTTGTTGTTCACTCTGAAACTGGACGAGATGAAGATTCGTGACGTCCGAGTGTCACACGGCGACTTCGGCCTGAAGGATGCTCGGGTGCTGGTGCCTGGTTCACCAGAACGCTCTATGTTGTATCATCGCATGACTCTGACCGGTCTGGGCCGCATGCCTCACATCGGCTCTGCAGTTGTTGATGACAAGGGAGTTCGTCTGATCCGCGACTGGATCCAGCAGCTGGCTCCGTGAGACGGGAGCCGAGTTACCCAGGTTCCCTCGTTTATCAGCCTTGCGAATGAGTGAGCAAGTCGGCTGGTGTTGTTGGCTAAATTGGTGTATTTTTTCAACCGCAGCAGCCTTCTTCGCCGAGCAAACAACTGAGGAAAGCTCGCCAAGGACGGATCAGGAAAGGGAATAAGGATGGCCCGGAGAACACCGCCTATCTCGACGGTGTGGCTGGATGTTTCACTCCTGCTACAGGTCAACACAAAGCAGCCAACTGGCATTCCCCGGACGACGATCTGTTTGTTTCGCTCGTGGTGGGAGACGGGATACACGAATCTGCGGCTGTGTCGTCTCGATCCGGGGCTGGAGGGCTATCTCGAAGTCGATCCCAAGGAAGTGCTAGCACGGTTTTGCACGCCGGAGCCAGAGCCGCAGCAACCCCCATTGGTCGTCCCCCTGCCGGAAAAGCTTCCGCCCCTGAAGCGGATGAAGCAGCTGGTGCGGCGAGTGGCACGGCGACTGCCCACGCCGATCAAGACGCCGTTGCGTCGACTGGTCCATTATGTGCGGCATCGTCCCTCGGCCAAGACCGAGGCCGCTACGCCGCCGCCGATTCTCTCTCTGGGACCGAGCGATCTGGTGGTGACGCTAGGGGGCGGCTGGATTCAGAAGAACAGCGCCGAGATCTGTGAACGGATGAAGCAGGCCATGGGATTTCGCTCGGTGCATCTCATCTACGACATGATCCCTCTGAAACATCCGCAATTTTTCCCCGAGTTCATGTATCCCGAGTTCGACCGTTGGATGGTGCCGACGATTCGTTACATGGATTTGGCCTTGGCGATCTCGGAACACACCAAACGCGACCTGGCGGAGTTCTGTCAGCAGCGTGGCTTGCCTGTGCCGCCTACCGAGGTGATCCGGCTGGGGGAGGGGATTTCGCCCGATCCCGCGCCGGACTATCCGCCGGTCACCGAAGCCTTCGACCCCAACGAGCCGTTCGTCTTGTGTGTCGGCACCTTGGAGGTGCGAAAGAATCATCAGTTGCTCTATCACGCCTGGCGACGCTTGGCTGAGCGGAAGACGCCCAACCTGCCGCGGCTGGTGGTGATCGGCTCCAAGGGATGGTTGGCCGACGACATCTTGCACATGATTCGTCACGATCCCTTGACCTGTGAGCGAATCAGCATCATTCCGCACTGCGACGACGCCCAACTGCGCTGGCTGTTTCAGCGCTGTCTGTTCACGGTCTATCCGTCGCATTACGAAGGCTGGGGATTGCCCATCGCCGAGAGCCTGGCGTTTGGTAAGCACTGCATTTGCTCGAACACCTCGTCGATGCCCGAGATCGCTCCGGGTTTGGTGGACATGCACGATCCCTGCGACCTGCTGGGGTGCATGGAGCTGATCCAGCGAGCGCTGGATCCGGAGTATCGGGCCAGTCGCGAGGCGGAGATCCGCCGGAAGTTCGTGCATACGCCGTGGACGGAGACAGCTCGGCAATTTGCCGCTTGTCTCGATCGCCACTTCGGCACGACGTTACGCTTGCCAGAACCCGCCTCGCTGCCGTTGGCGCGATCGGCGTGATCGACGCTCAGCGTCCGACGATCGAGACCTTGACATCCGTTCGTTTGGAACCGACTTGCAAGATCAGTGAGTAGTCGGTCTTGGCCGGAACGGTCGCGTCGAAGGAGTAAGCGTCGGCGGATTCCAACGACCCGCCCTTGCCCAGGATCAGCGACGGCGGCGGTTCCTTATTGGCGTTGATGTAACGATTGGCGGCTCCGGAATCGCTCTCTTTGACCAGAAAGGCTAGTACACCTCCGCCCGATGGAGTCACCGTGACCCGAACCCGCTGTTCGTAGGCCGGCGCGGTGATCGTCAGCTCCTTGATCTCCATCGGATTGAGCGTGTAACTCTCGTTGACGTTCAGACGCTGACAACCGGACTGGCTGGTTAGTCCACAGACGAGCAATAACACCACCAGGAATCGACGACGCATGAATCGAATCCTCCAAGGGAGAGAGTGTGTGTCTTTGTTCGATAAGGTAGCTTACTCTTCGGCGATCGGCTCGCGCAAAACGCGAGGACCGACACGTCGGCTGCCATTGCCGCGATTGTCCAACCGGACCGGACCGAAGATCAGTGGACGATCAAACGGCTCGATGTGCAGCACCATCTCACCATTTTGATAAAGGCGTACACTGCCGGACGACTGACTGACGACGACGGCGATGGCCTTGGTACAGGAACTGATGGCAGCGGCGGCGGCATGGCGCGTGCCCAGCCCCATGCTCAGTTTGTAGCTCGTCGACGGAGCCTCGATGCGCATGCAGGCGGCATCGGCCACGCCATCGCGACGAATAACAATCGCTCCTTCCAACTGGGCGATGTCCTTGATCTGTTCGCGAACTGCACGATTCTTGATGTTGCGTTCCGCCTCACTGTAGCCGCGAAAGGGATTGAAGTTCATTGGTCGGCACATCGACAGCACCTTGCGCGTGTCGCCGACCACAAACATCGTACCGACGGGATGCCCTTCCCGTCCTTCGCGACCGATGGCCAAGCCGAGACTGACCACGGCGCGGAGCGTGTCCAGCGGCACCTGGGTTTCCAGCCGGCGCAAGTCGCGATAGTCGAGCCGTTCTAGATGCTCGCCTAGATGCAACACACTGAGACTATCGACTGGTTCGGGAGCATCGCCGGACGCCTCGATGCCGTTGTACAGTACGACAACATCGGCCCCGTGGCGGAGCTGTTCGGAGCGAACGGCTTCCAGCAGCGCCAACGAGATGCGTTCCTGCTTAGAGGTTTCGCCCACATCCAGATCCAGGACGGTTAGATCTTCCCGTTCGCGGAGGATGGCGTTTAGTTCAGGATCCTCAGCGGCCACCAAAAGGCGCGTGTCGCCAATAATTTCATGCACCTCGCCCCATTCCAGGTCGGTCTCGGTGATGAACAGAATGGCATCGGCACGGAGCGACACGGCAAGATGCCGCGCCGCTTCCAACAGCGCCACGGTTTGCTGCGGAAGAGACATGACTGACAGGAACTCCCACCCGAGATGGAACCAGCGCTTCCCTAGCAAGTCCCAAGTTATCGTAGCGGGGTCGAGGGCGTTTCGCAACCGACGAAAATAAGGTCTTTTTTAGTCATCTAGCAAGTCACAGCGGATCGAGCAGCTGGCGAACCTCGATCTGGTAACAACTCGTGTTACCGTTGCCCGTGAACAGCCAGGCTCCGTCGGCGGAGAAGGCCAACGCTCGCACGGCGTTGTCCAGCTTCCAGGCGGCGAGCGGCTCGCCGGTGATGCCGTTCCACAACCACAACGTCTGATCCTCGCTGCCCGAGGCCAACCAGCGGCCATCCCGGCTGAAGGCCAACGCGGTGACGGTTTCAGTGTGGCCGACTAACTCGGCGACGTGGCGATCCTCCACTACGTCCCAGAGGCGGATTAGGCGATTCAGACCGGCACAGGCCAGCACCCGACCATCGGGGCGAAAGGCCAACGCGGTAGCCCCGGCGGAGACGATCATCTCGCCCGCGCTGACCGAGGAACTCTTGACCCGAAGCTGCTTTTCCCGCTGCCGCGTCTCAACATTCCACAACACCACCTGCCCATCCTGACCGCTGGTGGCCAACCAGTCGATGCCGGCGACGGCCAGCCGCTTCCCATCCGGATGAAAAGCCAACGCCTCGACCGAGCAGTGTTCCAGCGCTTCGTTCAGCAACAGTAACGGTTCCCCTGTCGGCACGTTCCATAACCAAACGTCGACTGAGCGCACACTGGCCGAAGCTAATCGCTGCGAGTCGGAGCTGAAGACCAGCGCGGTAATCGGATCGGCCTGTCCCTCACAGGTGGCGATCTGCTGACCTGTCGTCGCGTCGAACAGGCCGAGTGTACTGCGATCGTCCTCGGTGCTGGCGCGGCTGGCGGCGATCCAGCGGCCATCGGGACTCAAGGCGGCGCTGCGCAGCAAGGGACTGCCTCCCAGCGTCAAGACCGACTTGCCGCTGGCCAGCTCCCAGACGCGCAGATCGGTGCCGCCGCCCAGCGAGTAAAGCCGTTTGCCCGCCGGACAAGGAGCCACCATCGTTCGATGCACCAGTGGATCGATGCCGCTACCGCCCGAGCCGGTCCGACTGTCCCACAGATGAATCACGCGATCGCCGCTGCCAAAGGCCAGAATCGCAGTGCTGGCGTTGCCTCGGCCATCATCGGGAGTGAACGCCAGGCTGCGTACTTCGGCAGTGGCTTCACGGACGACAGCGATGGTCTGGTGTCGATCGGTGTCCCAGACATGCACATCATTGCCGGAGTCGGCAGAGGCGAGCAATTTGCCGTCGGCGGACAACGCCAGGGCATGTACCTGGGTAGCGTGGCTGTTGAGCAGGATGATCGGCTCGTGGTGGAGCGTGTCCCAGACGCGAACTGTGGTGTCCCAGGCGGAGGAGAAGAGTCGGCGATGATCCGGATGCCAGGCCAGACCAGTGATACGATCCTTGTGCCCCTGGAGGGTGCCGAGGTGTTTGCCGCTGGGCAACTCCCAGAGGTGGATTAGTTTGTCTTCGCCGGCCGTTGCCAGCACCTTGTGATCGAGGCTGAAGGCCAGCGCGCTGATCTCATAAACGTGACAATTTTCCAGCTCCAGCAGCTCCTTTTGGTTGGGCCAGTCCCAGACGCGAATACTGCCGTCGTCGTGGCCCGTGGCCAAAATGGCCGCTCCCGGTTGAAAAGCTACGGCGGTGATCCAGGCCGGAGTGGCCATCGTGGCCAGCTGCTTTCCGGTGGCGACTTCCCAGACGGTCAGTTCGTCCGAGGCCGACGCCAGCAGTCGGGCCGCCCAGTTGAACGTCCACAGCGAGGCGAAGCTGTCCAGCGGACGAGTGGCGACTAGCCGTCGCGTCGCCAGGCTCCAGCCACGCAGTTCGCCCGGCTCCTCGATCGACCAAAGAATTCCATCCGAGGCGATGCCGATCGCCAGCAGGTCGCCGTCCGTGTGGAAGGTGGGCGCGCCGAACGAACGCGGCGGCTCGGGGGGGCTGTGCGGAGATGGTACCGTTCGAGCCATGTCTTGCACTCGCAAAGGGAAAGGCAGCCGCCTACCTAGGGACAGAGTTTCGGGCAAAGGTAGTATACAACACAAATTCGCTCCGCAAGGCCCCAGTTAGTCGTGACCTGTCAGCCAGGCAGGCGCAACGTGCGAGTTAGTCGTGACTCGTCAGCCAGGGGCCATCGAGCAAGAAGCGTGACCACGACTCAAAGGCGTCGACCTCGGCGCGGAGCCGCTCCAGCGGAGCGAACCCACCGCCCAGTAACGCTGCCTCGCGGCTGCGCACCGTCGGGCTAGCCAGGTCGAGCAGATGCACGATTCCCAAATGCACCTGGCCAACTGGGGTGGCATCATCGTTGATCAGACCCAGGCACTGCTCGCGCAACAGCTCCCCAAGGTCGACTTCCTCCCGTAGCTCGCGCCACAGTCCGACTCGGTAGGCGTCGGCATCGGCCTGGCCATCGTCGGAGCAAATGTGGCCGCCCAGTCCGATCGAGCGTTTGGCATGTAGTCGCGCCTCGCCGCCTCCGCCGCGCTGATAGTGGAACACCTGCCCCTGGTAGCGCAGCACGACGTAGGGGATTAGTTGCTTGAATTCTGGGTCGGTCTCGGCGTCGGGGCGTGGCAAATAGCGCAGCCAGTGCGGTTGGAGCAAGTGAGCCAAGTAATGCTCTACTCGATCGCTGAAGCCCTGGAACAGCCCCGCGTCGCGCAGGGCTTGTGTGGGCACCACCAATACTCGTTCAGTCACGCGGCTTTTCCTCTACGGGGGTGGTTGAAACGGCAGGTCGCAGCCGGAACGCAGCACCAACGGCGGCAGGATCAAAAAGGCGGCCAGGATCCACAACGCCAACCGCACCATCTGATTGCGGCTGCGACGAGCGAACAAGCCGTCGATCTCGGCCTGATCGCTGCGTTCCGCTGCCAGGTGCAATGCCAGTTCATAACGTCCCTCGGGATAGTCGCCGGCGTCGGCCTCGCGGATGTAGCTGGCGAACTCGGGGCCAGTATCGTCGGGCACAACGACGACGTGAAACTGCAGGGCGTTGCTGAAGGCGAAGGTGGCCGGCCAGAACTCCGCTCGTGAGGCGTAGGGTAACAGCGCCCACAGATCACGGACCATTGCCGGGTCCGGTTGGTCACGACGAAAGACCAGTTTGCCGCCATCCAGCAGCGCTTGAATGCCGCCCAGCAGCGTTTGCGTGCGTTCTGGGACGACGTCCAACACCTTGCGCACCTCGTCGACGGTGCGGTACGGCGGCGGACCAAACGTCCATTCCAGCGTGGGTAGATCCCCCGTGCGTTGCCAGTCGACGGGAAAGCTCTCGGCCAACAGAAAGGGATCTCCACCCAGTTGGTAGTAGTCGTGCCGGGACAAAATCAGCAGGTGGAAGCGGAGCCGATCGCTTCCCTGATCGCGGACGCGGGCCACGACAACCTGTTTGCGACCTAACGGCTGGACGAACAGAGCCAGTGGACAGGCGACGCCAGCGGGACAAGGACCGAACCCCACGCACAGGCGGTGCAGTTCGGGTCGCCACGCTTCCAGAAACCCCGGAGAGGAGGCGAGTACGCGGCTTTGCTCGTCCAAATCGATCAGTGCCTGTTCTAGTCGCATCGGCCAACCCTCCTGGAGGTCGCAACGTAGAAAGAATGTATGAATCCGTCGCGGAGGCGGGGCTTGCCTCTTGCACATTGGCCTACCTGTCGACTACTCTAATGAAACCCTCATATCTTTTGCTGCGGGGGCGTCATCATGCGGCAGATGCAGGTTTGTGCCCTGGGTCATCGCTGGGATCCGATCCGCGATCATCGGCCGAGTGAGTATGCGCGCTGGAACGTCTGCCCCGTCTGTGGTGGTTCGGTCGAGATGTTCTCGATGCGTGACACTAACGATGGTTCCAACAGCACGCCGTCCGCCGATGCTCCTGCCGAAGCCCCGCCAGCGACGCCGACCGACCCCGGACTACCAGGATACGAGATCCTTAGCACGATCGGCTACGGCGGCATGGGTGTGGTGTATCGAGCGCGACAGCTGGAGCCTCGCCGCATTGTCGCCGTCAAGATGCTCTCCGCCGGCATCCGCGCTCGGCCCAATGACCTGGCCCGGTTCCATCGCGAAATCGAAGCCGCTTCCAAACTCAATCATCCGCACATCGTGCAGGTGCTGGAGGTCGGCGAACACGGTGGCGTTCCCTACGTCACGATGGAGTATATGGATCGCGGCAGTCTGCAGGACGCCATCGCCGGCAACCCAATTCCGCCACGCCGCGCCGCGGGACTTGTCGAACTGGTCGCTCGCGCTGTGCAGTTTGCCCACGACAATGGCATCATCCATCGTGACTTGAAACCGGGCAACGTCCTGCTGACCGTGCCGCCGGAGACGATGGATCGCTCCACACCGGGCTACTCGACGATGATGCTGCTGGGCATGCCCAAGGTGGCGGACTTCGGCCTGGCCAAGCGGGTCGATGACGAAGGGGCACAAACCCGCACCGGCGCGATCATGGGTACGCCCTGCTACATGGCTCCTGAGCAGGCGATGGGCAAGACCCGCACCGTGGATGCTCGCGCCGACGTCTACGCCCTGGGGGCGATCCTCTACGAATGTCTAACCGGCCAACCGCCGTTCCAGGCGACGACACCGTTGGAGGTGCTGGATCTGGTTCGCTCACAAGATCCCGACCGTCCCTCGAACATCCAACCGGGGATTCCCAAAAATCTAGAAATTATCTGTCTGAAATGTCTGGAAAAGCAGCCAGAAAATCGCTATGCCTCGGCTCAAGAGCTGGCCGACGACCTGCGCCGCTTCCTCAATGATGAGTCGATCATCGCTCGTCCGTCGCCGCGTTGGAAACGCTCCGTGCGTTGGCTGCGCAAGCACGCCATGCTCGCGGTGGTGACGCTGCTAGCGATGACCACACTGGGACTGGCCGCCTCTCTGATGAGTTTGTGGTACAAAAAACCACCCAGCGAGACGGTCGAATACTACACCAACATCGTCAAGGTGCATGGCGTGCCGCGTGGCGTTGGTCGGTTGACCGTCGATCAGGTCAAGCAGCGCTCGTTGGCTTTCCGTCTCTATTCCGTCGATGGGCAGGTCACCAAGGTCGAAGCGGTCGATCGGCACGGGCGACTCAGTCCTCGACATGGCATTGTCACGCATCTGTCGCCGTTCGAGTCGGGCCTGTTCGCCATCAACTCGTTCCTGAACGTTGTGGAAACGCCGCTGCGGTCGCGTTCGCCGGGCAGCATTCCCTTCGACGGTCCCGGTCGGACGGCGGTCTGGTGGGAATATCAGCGCGACGATCGAGGCAATCTGACCAAGGAGATCGCCCACGATGTCATGGGCCGCGTCGTCTGGACCTTCCAGCTGACCAGCAACGACAGCTGGCACTACACCGACGAGCGCGGCATGATTCTGACGCGGGCTGGATCGGGAGCCTCCTACGTCAAGCTCTTCTACACCGACGAGGGCTGGGAAAAGGAAGTCCGTTTCCTGGGCCGCACTGGCAACCCCCGGCCTGACTTTACTGGCATCTTCGGACGACGCTACGAGCATGACGCCAATGGCCTGGTCACCAAAGTGTTGTTCCTTGGACCGCGCGGCCAGTTAGTGCCACATCCCCTAGGCTACGCCCAAATCGCACGCACCTGGGACGCCAGCGGGCTGTTGCTGGAAGAAAAGTATCTCGACCTGCGCGGCAAGCCAGCTCGCGGCTTCTTTGGGCGGGGCACTCTGATCCGCTGGACCTACGATGAACATGGCCGACCTACCTCCCAGGTGTCGTATGATCTCAACGGCAATCCGATGTCTGGCTCTATGCGCTTCACCTATGACAGCGCGGGCCGACTCATCGTCCGCGAGATGACCCATCCTGCTCCGACTCCAGCCGGCGAGCGTCCTCGCGCCGTTCGCACCATTTTCGACTACGCCGATGACAACTGCTTCCGCATCAGCTACTTTGATGCCGAGGGCAAACCCGCGCCAGGTAGTTACGGTGCGGTTCGTCTGGGGCTGCACTGGGACGAGCAACGTCGAATTACCGGGATCGTCTTTCTCAACGAGAACGACCAGCCGACTCCTCCTCGTGCCAACGGTAGCGAGACCAGCATTGCCTTTGAATACAACGCCGCAGGGCAGATCATCTCTGAGGCGTTCTTCGCCGCCGATGGCAAGCCCACCGTCGATCGATTCGGGGTTGCACGCTACACTTACCGTTATGACGAACGGGGACAGATTCTCGAACTGATGCGCTCCGATGTGCAGGGCCGGCTGGTACAGGTCGGTTCGCCTCCCTTCGCTCGCCGGACCTGGAAATACGACGAACAAGGGCAGCTGGAAGAGACGGCCACCTACGACGCCGCGGGGCGCATTGTCGTCTTTGACGACACGATGACGGCGCGATCGCGGAACTGGGAGACACTGACCAGCCTCTTTGTCGATCCACGCCGTTACGCTGCGACCATGGAGTTCGCCGCTGGACGTCTACTCGTCGCTTTCGACGATCGCGGCAACCTGGTGCAGGCGCGATTGTTTGGTCCCGACGGCGAACCGATGGCCGATCGCCAGGGAATCGCCCTGGTTCAGGCGCGGTACGACGAGTTGGGCAACCTCGCCGAGCTGACCACCTACGACGAGCTGGGCAAGCTCAAGGCCAACCCTAGCGGCATCGCACGCACCATCTGGGCCTACGACGCTCTGGGCAACATGACCGAAATCGCCACCTACGGACCGCGCGGCGAACTGCTGGCCGGCGAGTTCGGCGTGGCTCGTCAGACTCGCAAGTTTGACGCTCGTTACAACCTCATCGAAGAAGCGTTCTACGGGGCCGACGGAGAACTGACCAACGGTGTGGTCGGCTATGCTCGCGTCCAGTTTCAGTACAATGCCGAGGATCATCTCGTCCGGTCGACTTATTATGACGACAAAGACAATCCCGTCAAAACGCGAGTGGTCTGGCTCTACGGCTCGAATCGACTGGGAGCCACCCTCGGTATGGAACCGGCGGCGAAGCAACTAGAGGCAGGCGACGTCATTCTCAGCTACAACGGCGTGGAACTACACTGTGCCCGCTTGTTCGATCAGCTGAAACGAGAAGAAGGACAAGAGGGATCCCCAAAAGAGGTAAAAATCCTTCGTAAAGGCGAGCCGCTCACTCTAAGCATCCCCGCGGGGGCATTGCGTGGCGACGACTTTTTCAGTCGGGAACGTGGCGGTGGGCCTCGCTCCCGCTTTGGACGTCTCTTCATCCCTGGTGCTCCCGAACCCGGTGCGTTTATCCAGACCCGCAGTGAGGCTGTGATCGACGACGACGAGGCTTGACGCAATCTCGGGATCTCGGCGACGAATTAGTGTTAAAAGCACTTTCTCTGTTTTCGGGAGCTACTCCATGTTTGAACGAATCGCGCTTGGTTGGGAGTTGGCCAAGGCTAGTGCTAATGTCCTGTATCAGGACAAAAAGCTCATTCTGTTTCCGATCATTTCTGGTCTGCTGACCTTGGTGGTGCTGGTGTCCTTCTGGGCACCGCTAATCGGCCTACAGGTCGCAGGCAAGATTGATCTGCTGGACGAGCAGAATAATGCTCAGCCGCCGATCTGGTTCTGGGCCTTTCTGTTTGCCTTCTACTTCTGCAGCTATTTCGTGATTATCTTCTGCAATGCGGCGCTGATTAGTAGTGCCCTGATGCGGTTCAACGGCGAATCGGCGACGCTGGGCGATGGCTTTGCTGCTGCCGCGTCTCGCCTTCCGCAGATTTTCGCCTGGGCGCTGGTGTCGGCCACGGTTGGTTTGATTCTCCGGGCCATTGAGAATGCCCACGAGAAGGCCGGCCGGATCATCAGCGCCCTGCTGGGGACGGCCTGGACGGTTCTGACCTTCTTTGTCGTGCCGGTCCTGGTCGTCGAGAAGACAGGCCCGTTTGAGGCGATTAGCCGCTCGATGGCGATTCTCCGTAAAACTTGGGGCGAAGGACTGGTCGGCAAGTTCGGGCTGGGCTTGTTTAAGTTCGTGCTGATCCTGCCGGCAATTCTGCTGCTGGTGGGCGGCGGAGCCTTGCTGGCCCAGGGCGGCCAGCTCGTCCCCTTGGGAGCCGTGCTGCTCGGCGTCGGCATCCTCTGGCTGCTGCTCACCTCTGCCATCGGAGCGGCCCTAGACACGATCTTCCTGGCAGCGCTGTATCAGTACGCCGCCTTCGACCAGGTGCCAGCTGGCTTCAACCGTGACACCTTGGCCAACGCCTTCACGCACAAGAAATCCGCCTGAGCCGTTGTTGCACGCTTCTTGGTGATCGAGGACGGACAACTGTCCGTCCTTGATTTTGCTAGCGCCTGTAAACAGAGTTCATCTCCGAGTGTAAATCATCGGAAACAGCGACTGATCGCTTTTGGCACACGATTCACTTCGCTGAGGTCATGCAACTGATTTCTTCTGCATCAGTTAGCACTTCAGCTTTGAAAATAGTCGAAAGCAAGCAAAGTCGGCTCAGGATTTGCCTGTGTAAATCAGTAGCGGTAGACAGCCGCTCGTTCGCGTTCTATGTTTAGATAGATTTTTCACAGGATGTGAGAGCGAGGTAATCGTAGTGGCGAGATTTTATCCTCTGAAGTCTCGCTTCGTTCCGTGTCAGTGATTTCGACCGTTCTCCCCATCGTTTCCTCTGGCTTTGGCCTCGACTTTGGGAGATTCGTTGTGCCAGTCGGAACCTGGTACAATGCAGTAATGCGCGTCGAACGGCTTGGAGTTGTGTCCGACTTTCGCTAGGACTGGCGATGACACCAGTACACGGTCGGTTTTTTTGGCGCACCGTAGTGCGGGATCCTTCATGGGAAGCAGCCAACACACAGCGATTCTTCCCACAACCACCAGCCATCGAGTCATGGCTGGACTGGTTGGGCTGATGGTGCTGGCGATCTTCTGGTCCTACTGGCCGACCTTCGAGCAAATGGTACGGCGGTGGAATCAGGATCCGCAATACACGCATGGCTACGTCGTACCGGTGTTCGCTGCTGTTGTCTTGTGGTCGCGCCGGGAGAGTTTCCCCTGGGAGGCGATCGGTTCGTCCTGGTGGGGATTGCCGCTGTTGCTGCTGGGAGCCGCCTTTCGCTTGATTGGTACCTGGTTTTCCTTTGACTGGCTAGAGGCCGGCTCGCTGCTGCCCTCGCTAGCGGGAGTGATCCTGCTCCTCGCCGGACCAGCTGTGCTGCGGTGGAGTTGGCCTGCCGCCGTGTTCCTCCTGTTTGTCCTGCCCTGGCCCTGGCAGTTCGATCAACTGCTCACCGGACCGCTGCGCCGAGTCGCCACGGTGTGCGGCACTTACGCTTTGCAGACGCTGGGTGTGCCGGCCCTGGCTCGGGGCAACGTGATTGTCATCAACGAACTGGAAGTCGGTGTGGTCGAGGCCTGTAGCGGCCTGGGCATGCTGATGACCTTTTTTGCCCTGTCGACCGCAGTAGCCTTTCTCATTCCTCGGTCGCATTTCGACAAGCTAATCATCTTTCTGTCGGCGGTGCCGATCGGCATTCTCATGAATGTGGTGCGCGTCACCGTGACAGTGTTTTTGTTCCAGCTCGTCAGTGCCGACGTGGCCAAGGTTGTGTTCCATGACGTGGCCGGTTGGATCATGATGCCAATGGCCCTGGGCGTGATGTGGCTGGAGTTGCGCTGGCTGGATCGCTTGTGGCTGCCGGCGGAACCATCGTGTCCGGTGCCGATCGCTGTGACGACAAGCTCTGAGCCGGTTGCGAAACCGGCCAAAATAGTGGCGCGGCCCATCTCCGCGCCAGAATCCTTCTCCCGTCCCGAGGAGGCGGGTTGCGTCCTCCAGGAGACTCGCGATGCTGCCCCCTGATCAGCCCAAGTATCTGCCGCCGAAGAAGTTTTCCGACACTACGCCGGATCACGCCGTGCCGCCGCCTTCCGTCGCGGCCAATTACGCCGAGCCTGCCTCGATGGGTGGCGAACAGCCCGTCGCCTTGTCATCGGCCCCGAGCCTGACAACCCTTCTGCATGCTTTTCGTCGCGCTTGGAAGCTAGCGATTCCGCTGGCCTTGCTCGCTGGAGTCGCTGCCGCTGCTGCTGCCTGGATGCTGGTGCCGCCGCAGTACACCGCTTCGGTCGTCTTTCGCATTCTCAGCCGCCCTACTTCCGGCATGGCCGAGGACGAAGGCGCGTTCGTCAACGTACAGCGTGCCCAGGTGGCCCTGATGAAAAGCTACGAGGTGATGAGCGAGACGATCGAGAAATCGCGCGTTGCCGAATTGTACGGCGTCGAAATTTCGCCAGGCCAACTGGCCAAGAAGTTGGTGACGGCCTTCAACGAGGGGCCGGAGATCATGCAGGTGACGATGCAGTCGGACAATCCCGAGGCTGCTGCTGCCTTGCTCAACGCGTTGAGCGAGGTCTATCCCAGCAAGGTCAACCTCGCCGAGGAAGCCCGCATCCGGGCCCGCATCGCTCAGCTGCGTAAAAAGCTGCAACTCGAACCTGCCGGCAGTGAACTCGGTCGCGCTCCAACTCTGGCAGAGCAGCTGCGGGACAAACGCTTCGAAGCGGCACTTGCCGAGAAAAAGGCCGGCCTAGACGATGCCGCCACGATCCAATCCAAAGCCGCCGCCGCTCAAGCCGCCTTGGCTGCCGCTCAGTCAGCGTTGAGCAAGCTTGCTGTCGATCGGGCCGGTTACGAAACCGAGGCGCTGTCCAAAGAAGAGCGGGCCAAGAATCCCGTTGCTCCGGTCATCTCGGATGTCGAGGCCGAGGAATCGCTGCGTACCGATCAGAAATACATCGACCTGACGCGGCAAATCGCCGCCGTTCAGTCGGAAATCGACCGCATCCGACTGACGGCCTCGGATCGGTTGAAGCCGAAGCTACTTCGCGAGCCGCGCGAGAAACTGGAGACGCTGAATCGCTCATTGGCTCGCATGATCGACGCGGCCAAGAAGAAATTAGCAGCCAAGGCGATGGCCCTGCAACAACAGATGCTCTTGCAGGAAGCGGCGAATCTGCGCGACAAAGTCGAGCAGGCTAAACGACAAGAGATCACTCTCCAGGCCGAGATTGCCCGCCATCACAAGGAAGTCGAGGAGTATCGACTGGGCGGCCCCAAGGCTCCGCCGGAGGTCGAGGCCCTCCGCGATCAGGTCAAGCAGTTGGAACGTGAGATGGTCCGCGTCGGCGAGGAGCTAGCGAGTCTCGAAGGATCGCTGCCGTTGACTCCGCGCGTCACCAAGCATGCCGACGTCTTCGTTCCCAACGAAAAGGAATACTCGCGGCCTCTCAAGTTCGCTCTGGCGGGCGGGGTGGTAGCCTTCGGTATGGTTTTGGTGGGACTATGCCTGTTGGAAACTCGCGGACGTCGGGTCTACGCTGCCGACGATGTGCTGCAGGGGCTGGGGATGCGAGTAGTCGGCACCTTGCCCAAGCTGCCGCCCGCGGCGCGGACCAAGTCGGCTCAGGCGCAAGCTCTGGGCGGTCTCGACAGCCAGTATGGCATGACCGAAGCGATCGACGCCATCCGCACTGTGCTGTTGCACGCTCCGCGTGTCGATGGGGCCCGAGTGGTCATGATCACCAGCGCTATCGGTGGTGAGGGTAAGACCACTTTGGCCAGTCATCTGGCCGCCAGCCTGGCCCGCGCCTGGCGCAAGACGCTGCTCATCGATGGCGACCTGCGCAATCCCATGCAGCATCTGCAGTTCGATCAGATGCTCGAACCAGGGCTGTGCGAGGCGTTGCGCGGCGAGGTGGAAATCGATGATGCCATCCGTCCGACCCTGACGAGCCGCCTGTGGATCATGCCCGCGGGTCGACTCGATGCTCACGCGCTGCAGTCGCTGGCTCAGGAATCGGTGCATAGCATGTTCGAGCGGCTGAAGGAGCATTATGACTTCATCGTCCTCGATACGTCGCCGGTTTTGCCCGTGCCCGACGCCTTGTTGTTCGGCAAGCAGGCCGACGTCGTGCTGTTGTCGGTGATGAAGGATCACAGCCGATTGCCGGCGGTCTACCAGGCCCAGCAGCGGCTAGACAACCTCGGGATTCGTGTTCTAGGAGGGGTGGTGATTGGTGAAAAGACCGAAGCCTATGGCCATGCCCTGACCTACCCGCGTTCGCGCAGTTAATGTCCTACAGAAATATGGTTTGTCGATAACTCTTGTGGAGCCAATTTATTCCGACATCAGGAAGAAACGCGAACTATGTTGGAGTAGATGGTTTTGGAGAATCCATGAGTCGAGTGCTGCCAGTTTTGATCGGAATTCTCGTGCTGGTCACGACGGGCCTGGTACATGGTTGGTGGACCGATCGTTGGCACCCCTCCAATGAGTTGCTCCAAGCCACTCAGCGGCTGAATCAGCTGCCCACCCAGTTGGGCGACTGGAAGAGCGAGGAGCATCTCCAAGATCCCCAGGTATTGGAGATGGCCGGAGCCGTCGGCCACTACAGCCGAACTTTTGTTGACCCTCGCAGTGGCAGCCGTGTGCTGGTCATCCTGCTGGTCGGTAAGGCAGCGCGTATGGCGGTACATCGTCCGGAGCACTGTTACACCGCGGCGGGATACCGAATGACCGGCTCACCGATCCAGGTAAAGATCCAGCCAAACGGCCATGCTGTGTCCGAGTTCGACACCGCTCTGTTCACTCGGGACGACCCCGGTGGGCCGAACCAGATGCGCATCTTCTGGTCGTTTGGCAGTTCGCACGGTTGGAGCGTGCCCTCCAGCCCCAGGTGGAAGTTCGCCCAAGAGCGAGTTTTGTACAAGCTCTATGTACTCCGCAATGTTGCGGGAGATCCTGGTCCGATCATTCAAGACCCTTGCATTCAAGTGCTAGGAGAGTTGCTGCCGGCCTTTGAACGCACTCTACCTGCGGAACCCAAAGAAGTGTGACCATTCGTCCAGAATCGAGCAGGAGTGTCATGTACGCTGAAACCCACACCGTTGTGCAGGAACCCTTGACCGCCACGGATATGATTCACGTTCGCCCCTCTCGTTCTGGACAGGGTAACCTCAACCGTCCCGTCGCCATCACCGTCATCGTGCCAGTCACCTGGTACACCTCGTGCAAACGCCTCTTCGACCTGGTCGCTGCTGTGTGCTTGCTGATTCTGGCGGCTCCGATCATTGCCATTTGCGCCCTGCTGGTGAAACTGACCTCGCGCGGACCCGCCTTTTACAGTCAGACGCGCGTCGGACTCGGCGGACGCCCCTTTACCATCTGGAAGCTGCGCTCGATGTACCACAACTGCGAGCAGTTTTCCGGAGTTGTATGGTCCAAAAAAGGCGATCCACGAGTCACCCCGATTGGCCGCTTCCTGCGTCGCAGCCATTTGGACGAACTGCCGCAACTGTGGAACATCCTCATGGGCGACATGAGCCTGGTCGGACCGCGACCGGAGCGTCCCGAGTTTGTGCCGCAGCTGGAACATGCTCTGCCGCACTACCATGAACGCTTGCTGGTGCTGCCCGGCGTCACCGGATTGGCTCAGGTGCATCTCGGTCCCGACACCGACCTCGCTAGCGTGGAACGCAAACTGGCGATGGATCTGTACTACATCAAGACCCTCAGCTTCTGGAACGACGTGAAGATCGTGCTGGCCACAGCGGTTCACGTCCTTCGCCCCTACAAGGGCGGCAAGCTGTTCTTCTCGCTGACTCCGCAGCGTTGTGCCAAGGCCATCGGCATGCGCATCCGCGACACACACAGCTGATCCTCCGCACTGCTTGTGGTATACTTTGGCAGAGAGAGGCCAACACTCTCGCTGGGCGCTGTCACCTCGCGCGGCAAGCGACGCGGGGACGGCGGGGAGCCTTTTATCCAGCACCTGAAGCGGCGGGGATCATGGAATACGACTCGATCAACGAAGCGGTGCTGGCCCTGGTTCCGTCGGGCTGTCGACACGTCCTCGATCTGGGATGTGGCGGTGGTTCCCTGGGCCATGCCATTCGTCAGCGAGGGGCGGAGCGTGTCACCGGCGTGACCTTCAATCCGCGCGAGGCGGACTTAGCGGCTAAGCAACTCGATGCCGTTCTCGTCGCCGACCTGAACACCTTGGATCTCGCCACGCTGTCTGGTCCGTTCGATTGCGTCGTTTGCAGTCATGTGCTCGAACATCTGTATCGGCCCGAGGAGTTGCTCGCTGGGCTGCGGCGAGTGCTGACTCTCGGAGGTACCGTGGTGGTCGCTCTGCCGAACATTCTGTTTTGGCGGTCGCGCCTGAAGTTGTTCGCTGGTCACTTTCGCTACACTGACGGCGGCCTGATGGACCGCACGCATTATCGCTTTTTTGACTGGCGAACTGCTCAAGAGCTGGTCACCAACGCTGGCTATCTGATCGACGTGGCCGTGGCCGACGGCGGTTTCCCTCTTGCTCGCTTCCTACCCGGAGTCGGGCCACTGCTGAGTCGAGCGGTGCTGAAGCTCTGGCCGGGGTTGTTCGGTTGGCAATTCGTCCTGCGCGGTCGGTTGCCCGTGTCGGGCTAACCAACGGCACCCACGTCTTTCTCCCTCCTGGTTCTCGACGAACGCATAAGATAAACCTGGCCCACGAGATGGAGAGGCGGTCTATGCGTGAGTTGCTCGCGGAGATTCAGCGTCCCTGTGTCTGGTGTGTCGTCGTCGAGACGCGCGGGTCCACACCGCAGAAAGCTGGAGCCGTCATGCTCGTTTTCGCCGATGGCTCGCAACGCGGCACACTGGGAGGCGGCTGCGTCGAAGCCGAGGTCAAACAACGTGCGTTGGGCGTGCTGCTCCAGGGCCCTGCGTGCCCCGATGTGCTGACCTTCCATCTCGACGAGGATTACGGCTGGGACGATGGCTTGATCTGCGGCGGACGCATGACCATACTCGCCGACCCGCTGACCGACGGCGAGGACGACTACCATCGTCAGTATGCTCAGCTTATCGCTTTGGGGCGTGGCTGTGTCGAGGCGATCGTCTTCACCGAAGGATTGGACGTGCGGCGCGGCAGCCGCTTTCTCTTCGATCACGACGGCCAGGTGATCGCTCTGCGGGGAGCCGACACCGTGCCCGAACGGATTCTCCGTGAGCGGCCCGACCTGACGACTCGACCGCAACCTAGTGCCCAAAACGGCGTCGCTTATCTGCCGACTTTGCCACGCATCACGTTGCTGATCGTCGGCGGCGGACACGTCGGCCAGGCCGTGGCCCAGCTGGCCGCTCAGTGTGACTTCGACATCGAGGTACTCGACGATCGCGCGGCTTACGTCACCGAAGAGCGTTTTCCCACTGCTCAGGCGCGACGAGTCGGCGACATCGGCGGCACGCTGGCTCAGCTGGCTCCAACTCTGCGACCGGATCATTACGCGCTGATTGTCACTCGTGGCCATCGCCACGACGAGGAAGCGTTGCTACACTTGGCCAACACACGGGCCGGCTACGTCGGCATGATCGGCAGTAAGCGGAAGATTCGCCTCATCTACGAGGATCTGCTGGCCGCTGGAGTGCCCCAAGCGGCGTTAGATCGGGTGCATGCGCCGCTGGGATTCGACATCGGTTCGCGCACCGTGCCGGAGATTGCCGTCAGCATCGTCGCCGAGTTGATCGCCCAGCGAAACCTCGGTTCGACCCAACCGCGACCGCGAGCCAGGCTACGATTGGGAGTAAAGGAGCGGTCATGATCGTTGGTCTTATTCCCGCTGCGGGGCGCAGTCGACGCATGGGACAGCCGAAGCTGGCCCTTCCCGTCGCAGGCAAGACCGTAATCGAACATGTCGTGGGCACGCTGCACCAGGCCGGGGTCAATCCCGTTCTGGTGGTGCTGGGGCCGCACGTCGCCGACCTCGCTGGGCCGGCTCGCTCTGCCGGGGCCTCGGTGTTGCTGCTGCCCTGGCCGACCCCGGACATGCGAGCCACCGTTCAACGCGGCTTGGACTGGTTGGAAGAAGCGCTGCATCCGCCTGAGGACTGGGACTGGCTACTGGCTCCCGGCGATCATCCGACTTTAGAGATCGAAGTTATCCAACAATTGCTCGCCCAGCGCCGTGCCCATCCGGAGAAGGAGATTTTCGTTCCCGTCCACGCAGGGCGGCGCGGCCATCCGACGCTGATCCGCTGGCGATTGGCTCTGGGACTGTCCGACCATCCTGCCGAGTTGGGCGTCAACTCCTACTTGCGGGAGCACGCCGTAGTCACCCTCGAAGTGCCGGTCGCTCAGGCATCGGTGATCGAGGATCTCGACACCCCCGAGGACTACGCCCGACTGCTGAGCCGATGGCCCTCCTCACCGAAATCCGAGTGAGCCGGCACTTCGGTTTTTTCCGCTCTTTTTCTCCCTTCTCCCACTCGGGAGAGGGGCTTCGATCTCTACACACTTTAGGGCACATCCATCCGTCACGGCGGAGGATCGGCGAACTCTTCGGCGGTCATCTCGCCTGTGTCCCAGTCCAGCCAGAGTAACCGTTTCGACGGATAGTCGCTGCCGACGTTGTACCCGCGAACGCCTTTCCACACGGTTTGGCGGCTGCGGTGGGTATGGCCACAGAAGAGGTAGGCGATCTTTGCGGCGTAGCGGCTCAGCAGCGCTTCTATGCTGGCATTGCCACAGAGCGAATCCCACAACAGCGCGTCTAGTTCGACGAGGGGCAAAGTTTGCGGAAAGCCCAGATCGTAGATCGGCGGATGATGCGTCATGACGATCAACTGCTTGGCCCGAGGAGCAACGGCGGCCAGCTGCTGTTCCAGTGTCGCGACGACACGCGCGGTGAATTCAATGTCGTTGGTCGGCCAGCGGACGAAGACGCCGTCGTTATGTCGGCCTCGGGTGAAGCGTTTGGTCTTAAGTCGGCCCTCCTCGCCGGGATGCAGTCGCCGCAGCCCTTCGATGCCCCACGAATAGTCGTACCAATTGATCGAGCCAACGATGGCCAACTCGTCGGAGACGAGGAGCGGGTCGCGATCCAGATAGCGGAAGCCGAGCCGACGCGCCACTTCGGGCAGCAGCGTTTGATACAGGTCCAGCGAGTCGTACTGAAGTTCCTCCTGAGAAACCCAGATGTCGTGATTGCCAGGGACCAGGGCTTTCAGACAGGGTAGGTCAGCGAAGAGTTGCAGACACTGTTCGAACATGATGCCAGTGCCGATGTCGCCTGCGATCAGCAAAATATCTGGAGGCTGTTGTTGCAGACGCGCGGCCAACTGTCGCGTGGGTTCGTTGCCTTTGCGGTGTCCCCAGTGCAGGTCGGCCGTGATCGCCAGCTTCATGCGTGCCTCGTGAAACCTTTTCGGTGCTGGGCCAGTATCATCGCCCAGAGGGAATTGGATCCGTTGTTATTGTTGGCAGCGGCTTGACAATTGCCAAGGAGGATCTTTTCCATGCGTCGAGCACCTCTCCTGATGGCGTGTGTTGCTGTCCTGGCTCTGAGCGCCTCGCCCAGCCGTGCCGCCTCGCCCTTGCGCCTCATTCCCGCCGAGGCTGACTTCGTCGTGCAAGTGCAGGACTCCAAACGCCTCGTCGAACGGATTACCAATCTCGACGTGCTGCAACAGCTCTACGCACTGCCGGCGGTACGAGAGCAACTCGAGGCCACGCCGGCTCGCCGTCTCAAGCAACTGATTGCCTACTACGAAAAAACGCTGGGCGACAAATGGCCGTCCCTAGTGCAGCGGCTGACCGCTGGCGGAGCGGCTCTGGGACTGAAGTTTGCCTCGGGCAATCCTCCCGTCGTGCTGGTTCTTCAGGGCAACGACGCCAAGTTACTCGAACAGTTCGTGCAGACCTCGATGGAGATTCTGCAAAGCGAACTCGAACGTCAGGAGAGCAAGGAGAAGCTGACCCGCGGCGACTACCACGGCATCCCGGGGTTTCGCGTCGGCGAGCTGTGGGTCGCTCGTGCCGAGGCCACACTGATTCTCAGCAACAAAAAAGACGCGATGGCCCGTGCCCTTGATCTGCACCTAGGGCGCGGAGAGCAGAAATCGATTCTGGAGCAACCGGCTCTAGCCGAAGCCAAGAAGCTGCTGCCCAAGGATTCGCTGGTCAACGCTTGGCTGAACATGGAGCCAGTTCAGCAAAGCCCTGGCGCGAAAGAACTCTACAAATCGCCACGTGATGATGGCATCATCACGGTGCTGTTCGGCAGACATTTCGACATCCTCGGACGCACTCCGTTTCTCTGTGCTGCCCTCACTGCCAACGACCACGAGTATCGCCTGACCCTGCGAGCGCCGCGTGGACGAGACGGCATGGGAGCGGATCGCCTGCTGCACGTCCCTCCTCCGGGCCAGCCAGCCAGTCGCGCGCTGTTGGTGCCCAAGGGAACCATCTACAGCACGGCGTTTTATCTCGATGTGGCCAACATTTGGAAGGAGCGTGAGCAACTCTTTCCCAAGGTGCAGGCCGACAATCTGACGGAGTTCGACAAGACTTCGGGCCGTTTCCTAGGCGGAGTCAAGCTCAGCGCGTTGCTCCAGAGTGCCGGACCGTACCATCGCTTCGTGGTCGTCCATCAGGGCAAGAGTCCCTACCAACGCCAGCCACAGCTTCCGCTGCCCGCCTTCGCCTTTGTCAGCGAGGTGCGCGAGCCGGAGAAGTTTGGCCGTTCCATGGAGACGCTACTCCGCGCTGCTGCCATCGCCGCTACCTCAACTTTCAAAATGGAGTTACACGAGTTAAAATATCGAGATTTTGATCTCGTATCCTATCGCTTCAACGAGAAGGCGGACCTCGCTGAGGACAGCAGCGACCTTCGCTTTAACTTCACGCCTTGTTTCGCGCGGGTCGGCGATCAGTTCCTCCTCGCCTCGACAGTCGAGTTGGCCAAGCAGTTGATCGATCGATTGCTCGACCATCCCGCGGACAGCAAACAACCTTCACACCTGGTCGGACGCGATCGTTTCCAGTCGGGTGGTGTGGCCGACTATCTCGGCGGACTGCGCGATCAACTGGTGACGCAAACGGTGCTGGAACTGGCCGTGCCCGCTGCCGAGGCGCAACAGCAAGTCGAGCAACTCTTGAAGTTTGTCCGCGGACTGGGCACGCTAGAGACCCAGGTCGAGTTTCGCGACAAAACTTACCGTGTTGACGTGCTGCTTCGTCTGGGCCAGCGCTGAGCGAGGAGAGGCTTCTATGGCAGAGAAAATCGATCCAAAATGGGCTTGGGAGGCGTACCGTCCCTCCGTCCAAGCACCGTGGGACGTTCGCCGCGTCGGCCATCTTTACCGTCGCGCTGCCTTTGGGGCGACCCTGGCGGAACTGGAAGCGGGCGTCAAACTGGGTCCCGAAAAGACCCTTCGCTCGCTGCTCGAGGGTGGCCCCGGCTTGCCCGAGTTCGATCGGAGCATGGCTCCACTGGCCGAGGCGATTGTTCGCAGCAACGACAGTTTGAACCTCCGCGCCTGGTGGCTGTCGCGTATGCTCTACTCGCCCCATCCGTTGCAGGAGAAGTTGACGCTCTTTTGGCACAATCACTTCGCCACCAGCAACGCCAAGGTCAATTCCGCCCGGTTCATGCTCGTTCAGTATTCGCTGCTTCGCCAGCACGCTCTGGGCAACTTCGCCGCGTTGCTCCGCGCCATGTCTAGCGATCCGGCTATGCTGATCTGGCTGGACGGTCGCGGCAGCAAGAAGGGCAATCCCAACGAGAACTATGCCCGCGAGTTGATGGAACTCTTCTCGCTGGGCATCGGCCACTACACCGAGAAGGACATCCGCGAAGCCGCCCGCGCTTTCACCGGCTGGGAGGTCGGCGCGAACAGCACTCGCTTCGATCCCCGTCAGTTCGACTCCGGGGAAAAGACGGTTTTGGGCCAGAAAGGCAACTGGAAACCCGACGACATCGTTCGGATCTGCCTGGAGCAGCCGGCCTGTCCCTATTTCATCTGCGGCAAACTGTTCCGCTTCCTGGTCAGTGAGACGCTCACGCCATCCCGAGAGTTGCTCGAACCGTTGGCCGAAGAGTTCAAGCAAAAATACGACTTTGGTGCTCTAGTTTATCGCATGTTGTCGAGCAACTTGTTCTTCTCCGAACAAGCCTATCGGGCCAAGGTGAAGTCACCCGTCGAGTTCGCCTTGGGAATTGTTCGCGGCCTCGAAGGACGGATTGGCACCCGGAATCTGGTGCCCGCTCTGGAGCAGCTGGGGCAAAACGTCTTCTATCCCCCTTCGGTCAAGGGCTGGGACGGTGGACAGACCTGGCTCAACGGTCAGACGCTGCTGTATCGCCAGAACCTCGCCCTGGCCTTTACCTCTACGGAAGATCCGCAATTTGGCACCCGGTTAGATCCAGCTCGATTGGCCCGTCAGCACGGCGTGACCACTGAGGAGGCCCAGGTCGCGTTCTTCCTCCGTCTGTTTTTGCAGGACGATGTGCCGACAGAGTCGAAGCAGAGTCTGCTCGACTATGCGCGCAAGGCTCAGACGAACAAAAAGCCGGTTTATTGGACCGACCAGGATGCCGCCGATCAGCGGGTGCGCTCGCTGTGTTATCTGGTGTTGACGTTGCCGGAATTTCAACTGAATTAGTCTCTTATCTGGGCTGTGCGGCCCGGAGAGGTTCTCCCGAGGGGTGTTCCGATGACCACGACTCGCCGCGACTTTCTTCGTCATAGCCTGGCCGCCTCTGGTCTCGTTGCCTGGGGGTTGTCGCCGACCTTCGTGCGAAAGACTGCTGCCGCCGCTGGGGATGCCAGCAAGCGAGGCAACAAGGATACCTTGCTGGTCGTCGTCGAACTGACCGGCGGTAACGACGGTCTCAACACAGTTGTACCGTTTAAGGATCCTACTTATGCAAAATTACGGCCTACGCTGAAGCTACCCACTGAGCAGCTAGTCAAACTCAACGACGAACTGGGGCTGCATCCAGCGATGACCGGCTTCGGCGAGTTGCTCCAGGATCGTGCTTTGTGTGTCGTGCAGGGGGTCGGCTATCCCAATCCGTCGCAGTCCCACTTCCGTTCGATGGACATCTGGCAAGGCGGCACGCTAGCGGCTCACATCAGCGAAGGTTGGCTGGGCCGCGCTCTCAAGCAGATGCCGTCCGGTTCGCAAGCGTTTCATTTGAAGCAGGAGAACCAATCCGCGCCGCTGGCCTTCGACGGCGCGCCGATGCGAGTGCCGTCCCTCGCCACTCTCGAAGAGTTCCAGCTGCGCATGTCGGCCACATCCAGCGCGGACAAGAAAGAACAAGCCAAGATCATCGAGAGTGTGGCCGCCTCCAGTGCTAAGGGCGGCCTGCTCGACTTCGTCAGTCGAACGGCGTCGAACACCTACGCCCAGAGCAAACGGCTGGCCGAGATCGGCAAAAACTATGTGCCGAAGTCGCCTTACCCTGAGTCGCCGCTGGCGAATAAACTGCGGCTGGCGGCTCAACTCATCAATGCCGATGTAGGATCGCGGATCTTTTATGTCTCGATTGATGGTTTCGACACTCACGCCACCCAAGCTCCGACACATGCCAATCTGCTGGGCACGCTGTCGCAGGCCCTCACGGCTTTTTACAAGGATCTGAAAGCCCAGGGCCACGGCGAGCGGTTGCTGATCATGACCTTCAGCGAGTTCGGTCGGCGCGCCCGCGAGAACGGCAGCCGTGGCACCGATCACGGCTCCGGCGCACCGATGTTCCTGATCGGTGGCAAGCTCCGGCCCGGTATCGTCGGCGACCATCCCAGCCTGACCAAGCTAGAGGATGGCAATCTCGTGCATCACACCGATTTTCGCCAGGTCTACGCCGCCATCCTCGACGACTGGCTCGGCGTGCCTCACAAGGACGTACTCGGCAGCGAGTTCAAGAAGGTGAAGCTGTTCGCCGGCTAACTCGCTGGCCGCTACAATGCCGCTAACCGCTGGATGACGAGCCGTTCGTTGAAGAGGAGCGGCTCGCTCCTGTTGTAGCGAGAACCACACATGCGACATTTTCTCTCTGCACTATCACTTTTTCTCGGTGCCGGCCTGACCGTCGAGGCGGCCCAGACGATCGAGTTCACCGTCTCCGCTGGTAAGTTCACTCGGGTCAACGAGCCAGTCTGCATTCCGTTGCAGCTCGATGTCAAAACACCGCCCACCGCTGCTGTGACGATCGAAGATGACGCGGGCCAGTTCGTCGCCACTGGACAATTCACGGGGCCGGATCTGCTCACCGAGTCGGTCAAGGCAGCTGTCGGTAAGCAGCGACTCGATCTGCACTTGCTCCTGCCCAAACTGGAGGCGGGCAAGTCACTGCGGCTACGTGCCATCGTTGCCGATCAGCCGCGACAGACTGCCAAGGATGACTTTCACTTCCACAGCGAGGTCTCCCGCGACGAACATTGGACCGAGCTTCGTCGAGGTGAACGACCGATCATGCGCTACCTGTACACACCGTTGGACGAGTCGTCAAAGGAAGCACGCGACCGCACCTTCAAGGTGTTTCATCACGTCTACGATCCGACTGGCGAGCGCTTCCTGACCAACGGAGCGGGAGGCCGTTTTCCCCACCATCGCGGGCTGTTTTATGGTTTCATGAGGTGCAGCTATGGCAAGAACACCGTCGATACCTGGCACTGTCCCGCTCCCGATCCGAAGGGCAAACGCAACAACGAGGCCCACCAGGCGCACAGCGGCGTCAAGAGCATCTCTACGGGGCCGGTGCTGGGTCGGCACATTGTCGAGATCGACTGGAACGGCGTGGGCAAGAAGACCTTTGCTCGTGAACAGCGCCAACTAACTGTGTACAGCGTGCCCGGTGGTACGCTGATCGATTTTGTCTCCAAGCTGACGCCGACTGACGAACCGGTCAAGCTGGACGGCGATCCGCAGCACGCCGGCTTCCACTTCCGCGCTGCCAACGAGGTCAGCGACAAAACGGCCAAGCAGACGATCTTCATCCGGCCCGATGGCACCGACAAGCCCGGTGCGACGCGCAACTGGGACGGTAAACAGAACACGACCCACGTCAACCTGCCTTGGCTGGCGATGAGCTTTGTAGTCAACAACCAGCGCTACACCTGTGCCTATCTCGATCGACCGGACAATCCCAAGGAGGCCCGTTTCAGCGAGCGTGATTACGGACGTTTTGGATCGTATTTTGTCACAACCGTGACCAAGGAGAAGCCGCTCGTGGTGCGCTACCGTGTGTGGCTCCAAGCTGGCCAGATGACGCCCGACGCGGTGAAAGCTCTCAGCGAGGTGTTCGTCACACCCGTTGAGGTCAAGGTGAAGGGACCCACCGCTTCCTGACGCGAGGGGTGCGCACAAGGGTAGCCGCGGGCTTGAGCCCGCGTGAGATGCGCGCCGGCTTCAGCCGGCGGCTACCGAAAGCCGGCGACTACTCGTTCGGTTCGGGGTGGCGTGGCGGGAGGACGAACGGTTTTCCTTGCTCATAAAGAGTTAATCGATCGAGAAAGTCAGGTTTTTCTGCTTCCGAGGCCAACTCGATGGCTCGACGTTGGGTCTCGATCGCCTCGGCGAAGCGGCCAGCGCTGGCCAGAGCGGCGGCCAAGGTATCCAGATGCGTCGCCGATGGGTTGGCAGCCACTGCCTGCTGGGCGAACTCGATGGCCCGGTTCGGATCGCGAAGTTCTTTCTGAGCGATGACGGCCAACAGCCAGCCCAAATTGTTGGCCACGCGGACATCTCCCGGAGCGTGTTCCCAGGCAGTGAAGTTGTCTGCCACAGCTTCAGCGTCCTGTCCCAACTGGCTATGGATCCGCGCGCGAAAGATCCAGGCGTCGATGTCGTCCGGGGTTTGTTTCAGGACATAATTCAGATCGTTTAAAGCGCTAGTTAGGTCGCCGCTTTCCAGATAGACACTCGCTCGGTTGTAGTAGGCCATCGCCAGTTCTGGGGCCAACTCGATCGCCGTGCTGAAGTCCTCGATGGCCAAGTCGTAGTTCTTCTGATTGCGGTGGGCAAGGCCACGATTGAGGAGCGCGCCCAGGGAGGTAGGATCCAGACGTAACGACTCCGTAAAATCGGTGATGGCCTCATCAAGCCGGCCCTCTTCGAGATAGGCAATACCTCGGTTGTACCAAGCCGAGGCATAGTTAGGATCAAGACGAATCGCCTGGGAAAAGTCGGCAATGGCTCGCTCGCGGTTCCCTCGATCCGCGTGCAAGGCACCGCGTTGGTTGCGAGTCAGGGCATTGCTCGGCTCCAGGCGGATGGCGGCATCGAGATCGGCCAACGCTTCCTCATATTTGCCCTGTCGTGCTAGCAGGTGGGCGCGTCGGGACAGAGCGAAGGTATGGGCCGGATTCAGCCGCAGACATTCGCTGTAGTCGGCGAGAGCGGCATCCAGGTCGCCACGACGGAGATGCACGCTGGCTCGGTTGAAGTGGGTCAATTCATCATTGGGATCTAGCCGCAGGGCTTGCTCAAAGTCGGCCAGGGCCTGATCCAACTCCCCCAGTTGCAGATGGGCGTTGCCCCGATTGGTGTAGGCTCCGGAGGCTTCAGGATCGAGTTGCAACACCTGAGAGAAATCGGCCAAAGCAGCTTCGTGGTTGCCTTGCCGAGCGTGAACGTTGCCGCGGTGGAAATACAGACTCGCTGAGGGGGAGATCTGAAGAGCGGTGGTCAAATCCGCGAGTGCCTCGTCATAGCGATTCAATCGGACAAAGACCTCGGACCGTTCGATCAGAATATCAGTATGTTGAGGAGCTAGTTGCAGAGCGGCGGTCAAATCCGCCAACGCCTTGTCATACTGTTTGAGGTCGTGGTGGGCCTTGCCTCGGGAGAGCAGCAGACCGGCGTTGTCCGGAGCCAGGTCCACAGCCGTGGTGAAGTCGGCGACAGCACGTTGCAGATCGCCTGCCAGAGCGTAGGCCAAGCCGCGCTCGTGCCACAGATTCGGCGAAGGATCCAGTCGTAAGGCTTCGGTAAGATCGGCCACAGCCAGCGAATGCCGGCCAAGTTCCTGATAGGCGCTGGCACGATCGCACCGGGCACGAACGTTGTTCGGATCCAGCTGCAACAGTCGGGTGAAGTCGGTGACAGCGCGACCCGGTTCGCCGGAGAGCAGATAAGCTCGACCGCGATTGCCCAGGGCCCACAGATTACTCGAATCCAGACGTAGCGACTCCGAATAGTCGGCAACTGCCTGAGCATATTCGCCGCGTGCAAAGCGGGCATTGCCTCGGTTGTAGTAGAGGATCTCGTCTCGAGGCGACAACCGCAACCCTTCGGTGTAGTCAGCGATGGCGCGTTCGTACTCCCCCTTCTGGGCGTAGGTCAACGCTCGATTGACGATGGCCTCAAGTTGGCGCGGCTCCAGGCGTAACGCTTCGGTGAAGTCGGTAATAGCTTGGTCGAGCTGGCCGGTGCGAACGTGTGCTAACCCACGCAGACGGTACAGCACCGCCGCCTCGGGCCGTTGCCGTAGCGCTGCCGTGTACTCTTCGATAGCTTGCTCGAACTCGGCCTGCTTGATCAGCACCTGGCCGCGCTGCATGCGGGCTTCGACGTCATCGGGATTGCTCTCGATCCTCTCTGTCAGCGCTTCGAGACTGGCCTGGTGCATGTCCCGTTCCACTCGGACGAGCAGTTCGTCTCCGTTGAGCGTTTGCGCGAGTTGCTCCGTCACCAGACCGACGTGACTGGGCCGACGATTGATCGTCCAGGCGGTGCAACGGTCGAGCAGTTGATTCCATGCCTCGGGAAGCAACAAGCGATCACCGCTATCCGGATCAGGCTTGCCGGTCAAAGCGAACGCCGTCAATTTGCCGAAACTGTACAGGTCGGAATGCGGTCCCACCCAGACCTGCCCTTTGGGTCGGCTGATAACCTCTGGCGGGCTGTAGGGAATCACACGAGCTACGGTGCGACCCAGGCTGCTGTGCTGGGCCGACTCCGGCAGGCAGGCGCTGGCATGGATGATTGCTCGCCGTAACGCTAGACCGGCCTCCAGCAACTTGACCTTCCAAATGCTGGCACCATCTCGATTCTTAACCCGACGCAGCAGCACCGTATCTGGACGCAAGGCGCGATGCAGCAACCCACGACCATGCAGTGCCTGTAGCGCCCGTAGAATCGGCCAGGCAATCTCTAGCCACTCCTCTGGCGAAAACGGCCCATGCTCGGCAACGATCTTGTCTAGCGGGGTGCCTACAAGATGCTCGTAGACCAGGTACGGACGAGTACCATCGGTGCTCGCAAAGCCGCTGTCAAGCAGGGTCACGAGGCTGGGATGGCCCAGATCGCGCATCTGGCGAGCCTCGGTTAACAGCAAATACGGTTCGCGATCGAGACTGTCGGCACGCAGCGCTTTGACCACCACCTCACGTTCGTTAGCAGTGTGATCCTTGCACAGCACCGACAAACCAATGCCGCCGCTGCCCAAAATGCGAATCGGTTCAAAACGAGTGAAGGGAAATGGCTCGAAGGTTTGAGGATCGAGGGCGACGGCGCGGCGAAGAGCGGACAAGGCCGTGTCCCAGTCGCGGCGTTCGAGAGCAGCCCGATAGATATTGTGATGGGCCTCGGCGATGGAGATCGGATCGCGAACCAGTTGGGCAACCTCTTTGAAGTCGGCCAGGCCAGCGTCGAGATCACCGATGACGATTTCCAGCTGGGCCAAACTGTTCCACAAGGCCGGCAGCGTTCGCCGCGTCTCCTCGGGCAGTCGGCGAAAGCGCACGACCAGATCCTGCACCTCCTCGCGTTCGCCATTGTCCCGCAGCGACAGCATGTCACGTGGCCGCACGGCGCAGGGATGCAGATCATGTCGACGCTTCAGTTCGACCACGGCCTCGTAGAGATCCGGATAATACTGCCCAGCATCGTGTGCTTCGGCCTGAATGTCTAGCACGCTGACTCCTCGACCGGGTATCAAGGAACATCTTCTGTTCAAACGCCATCTTCACGCTCAGCCTGCCCCTGCAAGTCTTTAGCCATCGGTCAAGTGAGCGATCCCGACAGCCGATCACACTTGCCACCGTGCCTGTGCTTTCGAAAGATTACAAGCCGACTTCCTTGAGCTGTTTGGGATCCACCGGGGCAGGTGCTCCGGTCATCAGGTCGCGGGCCTTCTGGTTCTTGGGGAAGGCGATGACGTCGCGCATGTTACTGGTGCCGGTCAGAATCATCGTCAACCGATCCAGTCCGAAGGCGATGCCGCCGTGCGGCGGGGCACCGTACTTCAGCGCGTCCAACAGAAAGCCGAACCGTTGCCGCGCCTGTTCGTCGGACATGCCTAGACAGCGGAACAGGCGAGCCTGCACCTCGGGGTTGTGAATACGAATGCTGCCCCCCGCTGCCTCGTAGCCGTTGATGACCAGGTCGTAGGCCTTGGCCCGCACCTTGCCTGGGTCGCTCTCCAGTAACGGCAAGTCCTCGTCCAAGGGCGCGGTGAACGGATGATGATTGGCCACCCAACGCTTTTCTTCATCGTCCCAGAGGAACGACGGGAAGTCGATGATCCAGGCAACGGCGACCTTGCGAGTCGCTTTTTCGACTAACTCCAACTTTTGCGCCACCTGCTGACGCAGCACGCCGAGCGTCTGGCACACGGCGTCTTGAGTGTCGGCCGCACCCAGCAACAACAGATCACCGGGGGCTGCGTTCAGACGGGCCGTCAACTCGGTCTGCAACTCCGGCGTCAGCGCCTTGGTGATCGACCCAGAAATTTTGCCGCCGTCCTCGACCTTGACATAGCCGAGCATGCGTCCGCCCGCGCGGCGCAGGGCCTCGCCCATGTCGTCGAGATTCTTGCGGGAGAACTTGGCCGAACCGCCTTTGGCATTCAGGCCGCGTACCTTGCCGCCCAGCGACAGCGCCTCGCGGAACGGCGGAAGATCCATCTTCGCCCCCAGGTCGGACAACTCGACGATCTCCAGACCATAGCGCAGGTCGGGCTTGTCGCTGCCGTAACGAAGCATCACGTCGGCGTACTTCAGCCGCGGAAACGGCGTCGGGATCGACAGGCCGACGCATTTTTGAAAAATGTCGGCGACGAGTCCTTCCATGACCTCGAACACGTCGTCCATCTCAACAAAGGACATTTCCACGTCGAGTTGGGTGAATTCCGGTTGGCGGTCGGCACGGAGATCCTCGTCACGCAGACAGCGGGCAATCTGGAAGTAGCGATCGTATCCCGAGACCATGAGCAACTGCTTGTAGAGTTGTGGCGACTGCGGCAGAGCATACCACTGCCCTAGATGCACTCGGCTGGGGACGAGGTAGTCACGTGCGCCCTCGGGAGTGCTGCGGCCCAGAAGCGGCGTCTCCAACTCCAGAAAACGCCGGCTGTCCAGATAGTCGCGAATCACCTTGTTCATGCGATGGCGGACTTGCAAAGTGCGTTGTAAGCCTGGGCGTCGCAGGTCGAGAAAGCGATACTGCAAGCGGAGATCTTCGTTGGCCAACTCCGGATCGGCCAAGGTACCATCCTCTTGCGGAATCGAGTGAACCTCGAAGGGAGGAGTTGGACAGCGATTCAGAACGCGCAGTTCGTGAGCCTCGACTTCGATCTGGCCAGTGGCCAGCTTCAGGTTGGCTTTGCCCGGCTGGCGGGGACGGACCTTGCCCGTGACCGACAGCACCCATTCGCCCCGAGCTTCACAAGCGGCCTTGAACGTGTCTGGGCGGTCGGACTCGAACACCACCTGCGTCAAGCCGTAACGGTCGCGCAGATCGATAAACACCTGATCGTTATAAATGCGGGTCGTGTTCACCCAACCGTTCAAGGTAACGGTTTGACCAATGTTCGACTCACGCAGTTCACCGCAGGTGTGGGTCCGTCGCCATGCTGTCATGATGGAATGATCCTTACTGAAAAAACTAACTCCCCGCCGCATCCTCGACAGGTCTGCGGACGATTATACACAACGACACACGGCTTCGACGCCAGGTTCCGCAGGGAGTCAACGTCGCAGTACCGCGCGCACGGGGCTGCCGTCGAAGCCTTCTAATTTCAAAGGCAGGGCAATCAGCTCATACAACCCATCCGGCACTTCGCGGAGAATCAACCCTTCCAGAATAGCCATGTCGTGCCGATGAAACGCGCGATGCGCCTCCAGTTCCTTGGACTCGAACAGATCGACGCTGGGCGTGTCGAGGCCGACCAACTTAACGCCCTGTTCGTGGAGGTAGTCGACCAGTTCGACCGACAAAGCGGCGAAATCGGTTGAGAACTGTTCGGGATTGGGATAGGTGTTGGTCGCCAGCAGCACGCGCGGAGCTAGAATCTGTTGGGGCAACATGAGCGGGGTGATGCGGGTGTGTCGCGGCACAGCAACATGCATCAGCTGGCATGGTCCCAGGTAGTAGTCCAGCTCGCGAGCGTCGATCCCAGGCCCGTCGCCGTAGTGGTTGGGGGCGTCGACATGGGTGCCCAGATGCACGGTGGTTCGCAGGGTAGACAGCGTGATGTTGTCGCCGCGAGTCCGATCGAGTCGCACCTCGCGGGAGACGGAGGTATCTCCGGGCCAGACGGCCAGTCGACTACTAATCAGAGAGGAAATATCGTAGATCATAGTTGATGCCGGATCGCCCACAGGTCGGGGAACAGCGGTTGAAACAACGACTGCTTGAGAAAGTCGACCCCCAGCGAGCCGCCAGTTCCGTGCTTACTGCCGATGGTTCGCTCCACGAGTTTGATATGACGATAGCGCCATTCTTGGAAGCCCTCGTCAAAATCGGTGAGTAACTCGAAAAGGATTTCCAGATCAGGCCGGCTGCGATACAGACGCAGAAGGCCAGCCTGCACGGTTTCGTTGGGTACGGTCGGCGAACGTGAGGGTTGACGTAGGTGCGAGGGAATCTCGACCCCCTGGCGGGCTAGTAACGCATACAGGGCATCCATCAACGACGGCTCGTCGAGACGACGATTCAGCTGCTCGTAGACGGGACCGTTGCACAGATGAAAACGGAGCATCTCGGCACGTTTGTAGCCGAGCAAAAACTCCAGCTCGCGAAACTGCGACGATTGAAATCCCGAGGCGCGGTCAAGTCGGTCGCGAAAACTGGCGAACGACATCGGGGTGAGAGTTTCCAAGATGTCAATCTGTTCGACTAGCACTTTGAGAACGGTACGCGAGCGCTTCAGCGTGCTGATCGCTGGATAGAGACGGTCGGCGAAGAGATCGGCGCGGACTTTCTCCAGTTCATGCAGCAGCAGCTTAAACCACAGTTCGTAGGTCTGGTGGGTGATGATGAACAGCAACTCGTCATGCTCGACGGGCTGCGAACGTGGTTGCTGCAACGCGAGCAGTTCGTCCAGACGCAAGTAACTGGAATAGGTCAATTCCATGACGATGCGTGGTCACTTCGACGGAAAGCGTTTGCCAAAATCCTCGACCTTGCCGACAGCGGTCTTCAGGGCCTGATGAGCCGAGCGCATGCGATTCAGAGCGTTTTCGAACTTGGTCAGGCAGGCGTCCAGTTCACCACGTGAGCCGTGCTTGTGCAGAAGCACCGTCGAGAGTTCTTTCAAGACCGGCTCGACCTCGTCGCCGAGTACCTTTTGCAGTAATCGGCCAGTCTCCTCGGACACAATCGTAGCATGGTGCAAATTGGAGAGAAACGCCGCATGCACCACTGGATCAATCATTCGGTCGAGATCGTTATTCGTCTTCGAGGGAACCGGAGCGATCGGCGTACCCGGTATTGCCGGCTTGGCTTTGCCGCCTTCGAGCAACTGGCGAGCCTCGGCGATGCCGTCCTTAGCCTTCTCCCAGCCGGGACGCAACTGCAACGCCTGTTCGTAATGTTGCAACGCCTCGCGATATTTTTCTCGTTCGAGCAACAGATTGGCCAGGTTCAGATGAGCATCGGCCATCTTGGGATTGATTCGCAGCGCCTCTTTGTAGGCGGTGATCGCCAAATCAATCTGGCCACGACGTTTGTAGACCAGCCCGAGGTTGTAGTAGCCTTCGACCCGATGCGGATCCAGCTGAATCCCTTTACGCAGAGCGTTGATCGACTCTTCGTACTGTTCGAGCAGATTCAGCACCGCGCCGAGGTTGATGAACGCGCCGGCTTTGTGCGCATCCAGGCGAGTGACTTCGCGAAAATGATGAGCCGCACTGGTTAGTTCGCGCTGCTGGAAATAGACTGTGGCCAGGCCGTAATGGATGTCAGGCAGATCGCTGCGCAACCCCAGAGCCATCAGATAGGCCTGTTTAGCCTTGTCCCAATCGCGTTCGGCGATGGCCAGTTGAGCGCGTTGACAGAGCTTTTCGACTTTATCCGGTCCCATGAGACGCTCTCCTTGGAGAGTCAGTGGAGGCGGTCGGGCCGCGCCTTCGGTTTTACCTAAGTTGCATCTTCGCTCCCCGCGAGGAAATCCTTCTTCCATGCAGGCGGTATCTCCCCGAGACGCGCCGGGGTCGCATGCATCCGTTCTTACTTTTTTGGTAAACAGTATTGGATGTTCTGACGTTACCGCGCCTGTGCGGTTAAGGTCAAGGGGAGCGCGACAACAACGCCGATTCTTCTGGCAAGAAGACGAGTCACCAGCGTTATTTCCCACGCGCACGGCACAAAAAGTCCTCCAACAACGACCTTGCTTGATAGGGGACAGGGAGTTCACTAGGCCTCCGCAAGATGGAACACGGAGCTAGGCCACACGGATCGCGGCCAGAACATCTGAAGGCTTAGTTGCCGGCCATTTCCCTGAGAAGCTGGTTGAAATCTTCGCGTTTTCGCAGGGCGTCGAACTCGTTGGCTTTCTTCAGGGCCTCGGCGTCTTTGAAGCCGGCCGTGTGCGCCTTGCGAAGCAGTTCCATCGCCCGATCGGCGTAGGTCTTCGCCTCGTTAGGTTTGTCGGTGGCCAAGGCGGCACAGCGGGCTAGGGTGGCGGCGGCGATGGGGAGAAATTGTCCCGCCCCGTTGCCGTTCAGCGGAGCCTCGGCAATCGCTTTGGCCGCCGACGCAGCATCGCGATTGCCCAGAGCGGCCTCGGCGGCGCGCAACTCCACCTGGCAAATCATCGCCGGCAGTGCTGGATGCTCCGGAGCCTGCTTCCATGCCTGGCGGAGTTGGCTGGCGGCTTCGCGAAACGTCGTCCGCGCTTCGTCCCAGCGTCGAGCCTCCAGCAGCGCCAGGGCCAGTTGCTGGATCGAGTCGGCCACTTCCACCCGAGCTGGCAGCGTCTCGCCTTGAAGTTTGGCCAACGCCTCGCGCGAGCCGATCGCTTGTCGCCAGCGCTGGATCGCCTCCTCCTCGCGACCCAGAGCAAAGAGAAAGCGGGCGAAGTTTTGTTGCTCACGGGCTAAATCGCGGAGAATGGCGATCTCGCTTGGTTGTTGTTGTCGCAGCTGATTGAGCAGTTCGATGGCCTGCTGAAAGGTACGCTCGGCTCCGGTGAGGTTATTGCGGAACGTCTGGGCGACCGCCAGAGCGCCCAGAGTGGCGGCCTGATCCTGACGGTAGCTCGGCTCAGTAGCGTACTGCCGTGCCAGCCCCTCGCGTAGGGTCAGCGCCTGCTGGAGGAGCTTCTCGGCGTCGGCGTGACGTTTGCTGTCGATCAGCAGCCAGCCGAGGTTGTGCAGGGCCTTGCCCTGTTCACGGGCGAAGCGGGACTGGGTGGCGTATTCCTTGGCCAGCGCGTCGAGCAGTTCGATCGCTTCGCGCAGGGCTACCTCAGCCTCGGCCAGTTTCCGCATTGATTTCAGTTGCTCAGCCTGGTTAATTCGCACCGAGGCCAAGCCGAAGCGATAGTCCGGCTCGGTGGAATAGTTCTTGATCAGCTCGCGATAGTCCGCTTCTCCGCGGGCCAGCAGTGTCTCGGCTTCTTGGGGCTTGCCCTGGGCCAACTCCATCGCACCGAGGGCGGAAACGGTCGCTGCCAACTCGGCACGATATTCCCGGGAGCGCGGCTCGCGCTGAACCAGCCGTTCCTGAATGGTCAGAGCCTCACGCAGCAGCTTGTCGGCATTGTTCGGCTCGACTGTGGCCAGACGCACCAGAGCAAGGGCCAGTTCACGCTCGTCGGCGGGTTGGCCGGGGTGATCTTTGATTAGTTTTCGCAGTGTCTCGACCGAACGTCGGCACAACGGAGCGGCATCGGCGCTGAGACCGGCGGTCAGTAGTTGGAGGGCGACTACGCCTTCAGCACTGGCTAGCTCGCGCTGGAAGTCCGGACGCAGGGGGAAATTCTGTGTCAGCCGTTGCCTATCTTGCAGCGCCTGGTCGAAGGAGAGCTTGGCGGCGGCGCGTCGTCCGTCGGCTAACTGCCACACTCCCAACGAGGTACGCGCGCTGGCTAGCTGACGCTGATAGTCGGGCACAGTGGGATAATCGGCGACCAGTTGCCGGCCTAGTTCCACGGCTCGACGCAACAGGGGACCGGCGTCGCTGGGACGGCTGGTACGCAGCAACTCGCCCAGCTTGCTTGTCGTGTCCAGCAATCCCTCGCGAACACGGGCATTTTTGGGGTACTGCTTGGCCATCCCCTGATATAGGGACAGAGCTTCAAGGAGGTTCTGCTCGGCCTCGCCGACTCGGCTGGACATTTGCAAAGCCCCCTGAGCGTTGTAGGTGCGGGCCAACTCTTCGCGAGTTTGCAACTCGTTAGGATCCAAGGTGAGCAGTTTCTGCTGTAGCTGCCGCGCCGACAGAAGATTAACCGCGGCCTCGGCGATCTTGCCACGCTCCTGCTCCAACAACGACCGGTTGTAGTAGGCCAGAGCCAACTCGCGTTGACGGACACGATCCTCGGGAGCTTCGTCGGCCAATTGCCGGTACAGTTCGATGGCCCGAGCAGACAAAGCGTCGGCCTCGTCGAAGCGGCGTGCCACGCGCAATTGATTGGCCAAGTTGTTGGTTGCTGCCGCCAGATCCTGTCGTGCTGCCACATCCTGGGGAGCTTCTTGGAGGACGGCGTCGAGCAGCTCCAAGGAACGGCGATAGGCCTGCTCGGCTTCGGCCTGCTGTCCCAGCAAGGCCCGAGCATCTCCAACCTTGCGGGCTGCTCGGGCCGCCTCTTGACGCACCGAAGGATCGGCGCTTTCCAGCTGCATGAAGCGATCATAAAAGGCAGCCGCTTTCTCCAGTAAATCACGGCGCACCTGCTCCATGCGCGGCTCGTAGCCCAGCTGCTCCTGACCAACGCGCGAGAGCATCTCATCGACGGCGGCGCGAGCCTGGCGGAAATGCTCTTGGGCACGATCGCGTTGCGAGTCGGCTTCCTGACGCAGACGCTCGGCCTCCTCGGCACGCAAGGTCTCGGAGCGAGCATAGGCCACGCCGCCTGCCGCTATGGCCAGTAACGACAGGGCGCTGACGGCAATCAGGGCGGCCGCCGCCGGGTTGCGCTTGCACCATTTCCACGACCGTTCCAACGGCGATACGGGCCGAGCCAGGATCGGCTCGCCGGCCAAGAAGCGACGTAGATCCTCGACCAGATCGCGGGCTGTATGGTAGCGTTTCTTTGGCTCTTTCTGAAGACATTTCAGAGTGATTGTCTCCAGATCGTGTGGCATCTTTGGATGCAAGCGGGCTGGAGAGACCGGCTCCGCAGTACGAACCTGGGTCAAGGTTTCCAGCAGTGTCGCGCCGCGGAACGGCGGTCGACCGGTGATCAAGTCGTAGAGAATCGCGCCCAGCGCGTAGATGTCCGAGTGCGGACCGATCAGATCGTTGCGGCCTTCGGCTTGCTCTGGGGCCATGTACGACGGCGTGCCCATGATCGCGCCGACGCGAGTCGCGCCGGAGTCTTCCTCCAGCTTTTTGGCCAGGCCGAAGTCGGTGATCTTGGGATCGCCCTCGCGGGTCAGCAGCACGTTGGCTGGCTTCAGATCGCGATGGATGATGCCGTTCTCGTGGGCACAGGCCATGCCCTCGGCCAGCTTGCGAACCAGCTCGGCGGCCTCGCGGAGCGGCATAGGATTCTCGGCGATTTTGTCGGCTAAGCAGCCACCTTCGACGAACTCTAACGAGAAGAACGGCAACCCCTGATGTTCACCGATCTCGAACACCTGGACGATGTACGGATGCTGAAGCCGCGCCACCGCCTCAGCCTCGGTGCGGAAGCGGTGCAGTTCAGCTTGAGAAGCCCGTCCGCCCGACAGAATCATCTTGAGAGCGACGATTCGCTTCAGGCCAACCTGTCGAGCTTTGTAGACCACCCCCATCGCTCCACGGCCTAGCTCGCCGAGTAACTCGTAGCCCGGCACCTCTTCAGCAAACTCGGGGAGCGGCTCCACCTCGCCTGGAGTAACAAACGACCCCGCCTTCGACGACAGAGATAGTTTGACTCCACCCGCGGTTTTCCAGCCCGACTGCTTACGAATCGTCTGATCTACTGGAGCCATCGAGTCGTGGGCCATCGTCTGATCGGAGGCCGCCGCCGACGGATCGACGGAGAACAGCGAGTCGTGGGCCAGGGTTCGGTCGTTGGCCGGCTCCGCCGAGCCGCCTGACTGCAAGCTGTCGTAAATGACGATCTGCTCGTGATTGTCCAGAGCCGGAGTGCCGCCAGCAATCACCTGCGTACCCAGGTCGCTTGGACCCGATCGCGGCATGGCAGGCACTTCCAGTGTCTGATCCGAACCGGTCTTCGGCATCTCCGGCAAGTCGAGCGTCTGATCGGAGTTCGATTCAGGTAAGGGCTGGCCATCGGGGCCGACTGTGGCGTCGGAATCATCGCGCGGTGAAGACATCGAGACAACCTGGCTCAAACGGGATGGGCGTGGCTATTATCGCACGACAACGCGCTTCTCGGGAAGAGCCTAGTCAAAGTTTCCCCAGAAACTGCCCGCTCCAACCCGAGGCAGTCGCTCTTAGAGTGCTTCTCAAGATGGTGTAACAGACCGCAGGCTAAAGCCTGCGACTACCGATGCGGATTAGTAGCAGGTAGCCGCAGGCGGAGTAGCAGGTAGCCGCAAGCTTTACCCTGCGTAAGCCAGTTTCCGCCTGCGAAAGCAATTCCTACCTCATTGCCGCTACACCATTTGGAGAAGCGCTCTAGCCCTCTTCTCTGTCCCGGCGGGGTGAGGGGCCGTCCGTGCTTGGGTGTTGGAACGAAGACGGTTTCCCCCTCTCCGAAGCGTTGAGGTCAGTCACTTCTTGTTTGATCGTGGCACGATTGGCTTGGTGATGATCACACTACGGGCGATGGCCTCGGCCTCGCGACGCAGCTCGGCGAGTTGGCTGTCCTGGCTGAGTCGGGCCGCGATGGTCGCGCCGCCGCCCTGCTGCGCGGTGACGTAGTAATCCATCCACAACTTCTGCCCCGCCAATTCCGCCTCAATGGCGAAGCCATCCAGCGGCGGCCGCTCGCGAATCCGTCGGGGAGTGTAGGTCTGCTTGACCTTCGCCTTTTGCTGGACTAACCAGGTGCGCGATTCGTCGAGAAAAGCGTTGGCCGTTGGCATGTTCGCCGGGGGATCGACCGTGATGAGCAGCCCTTGGCCGTCTTTCGTCGCCAGAGCCACCTGCATCCCCATGACCTGAGCAACGTACCAGCGTCTGTGGAACAGAAACTTCACGCCCAACTCAGCGTTGTCGTAAAGCATTCGCGTGTTCTGGTCGTCTGGCTCCAGTTTGACCCCCCGAAGGGCAGCGTCTTCAATTTGGGGCGAAGTCGTCTGTAGACTGCGCGTCAGCGCCAGACGCCCATCAATCTTTCCCGCCTCGTTGCCCGACTCGTCGAGCAACAGCGTAGTGCCGGTCAGGGCCAACTCGGCTAGAAATCGACCATCTAGATCGAACGAACAGTAGCCCTGTAACTTGTGACGAACCGGGCCGTCCTCTCCGATGCCGTCGAGCGTGCCGGAAAACTGAATTCGCGCCAGGCGTCGACGATTTTGCTCGACGATGCTGTCGAATTTGCAAGCCAACGCTCCACTATCGATCTTTTCCAGGTCGGTTAACTCCTTGGCGGCAGAGGGGGGGGCGGTCCAGGTGTCGCCTTCGCGGACCGGCTGGCTGGGCAGCAACCCCAGCAGTGCCGGCACGAACACATCGGTCCGCACGGCGTCGATCTCGCCCCAGGTGAGCGGACCATCCGGCGAGAACGGTACCTCGGTATGGCCCTTGCGCAGAATCACCAGGCGACGAACTCCGTTGCGCAGGGACAGTTCCTGCGGTTGTCCTGCCAGGGTACGACGAAAGTGCATCCGTTCGCAATGCCGTAGCGTTTTGCTGACCGCGCCGTTGCTGTCGACGCGGAGTACGCGCTCGTCGTAGTCGATGAGACTGGAGCCTTCGACTTGCACCCGAGTCGAAGTCTTACCTTTGGCAGACGGCGGCGTCAAACTGCCGGTGATGTCCACTCGCATGCGGACGTTATACTTCGTATCTACCGTGATACGTTCGCTTAGAGTATACGGTTGCCCGGAAGTCACGCCGACGAGCAGTCCCACGGCGAAAACGGCCAAGCTCTGCGTCTTCATGCGACAGCCTCCGTCCTGAACCCCGAGTTCGCCTCCGCTGGATTCTACCCTCGCTAAGAGGTTCGCGACGGAAGAGTGAAGAGCACTTTGGTGAAAAAATTGGACGAAAATCGAGAAAATGTTCGCTCTGTAACAGATAGGTGGCGTACACTGAGAAACTCGACTCGCGATGGACCCCAATCGAGCAAATTTGAACAGCCGATCACGTTCACTGTTGCGTCCGGCAGTCACCCTGCCAGATTGTGAGAGGAGCGGTTCGACTGATTTCCCGCTCGAATTCTCCCGAAGCAGAAGCAAAGTAACAAGTTATAAAAAAAGTATGAAAAGAAACGAAGACAAAAGCGTCTAGAAAAGAGACCTGGCGCGCGACTTGCACAGAAAATCTTGGTCTCGAAAGCGTGCCGCTTCCAAGATGGAAGGTGCTTCTACGAAGTACACGACAGAGACGTGGCAGGCGTATACGGAAGTCGAACGAAGACCAATCTTTCCTGCGAGTGTTCTACCTTAGCCTGTCCGTTGAGTCTAGTGGAAATCGAGGACGCCTAGAGAGGGCCAGTTGGGAGCAAAGACGACTCAACCGAGAAAAAAGTACAGAACCTTTGCTCGGAGGTCGGCATCTAGTGTAGGGACTCTTCAGTTGAAGGTCTCATCGACCCAGCTAGCCGGAGGAATGCAATGTAACTCATCACCAACGTGCGGAACCGAGAACCGATCGCCGGAAGAATCGCTCGAAAACGCACGGAGAGACTCAACAGGGATACCGGCTGGCGAGCTGGTCAGTGAAGGAGAGCGGCTGTGGCAACGTTCATGCATTCAGCCCTGAAAGAGTTGACGGACCAACAGGTACGGTTCGCGCCCCCTGCGCGACGAGCCGAACAACTGGCTCGCGCTCAGAAGTTACTCGGCGAACTGGATCCGGCCAAGGCCTACCCGTATCAGTTTATCTGCTACCGGATCACCGAGTTCCGCCCCGAGTCGTACCCCGACCTGCTCATTCCGGGGCAGGAAGTTCTCCACGACCTTGGTCTTCTGATCGAGGCTCTGGGGGGCGTGGTGCCAAGCGTCGAGCCGACCGACGACCTAGTCACGCTAGATCAGCTGGCGAGCCAACTGAATGTTTCGACACGAACCATCCGACGCTGGCGCAAACTTGGCCTGGTCGGACGTCGTATTCTGCGAGGAGGCAAACGCCAGGTCGTGTATCAGCGCGAAGTGATCGACCGGTTTCTCGCCTCCCATGAGCAGCGCGTCGAGCGAGGCAGTAAGTTCTCGCAGATGTCGGATGAGGAACGCGAGTCGATCCTACGCTGGGCTAGACGAATGTCGCGGGTCTGCGGCAGCACGCTCACGGAAGTCAGCCGACGTATCGCCCGTCGGCTGGGACGGTCGGTCGAGGCGATTCGCTACACGATTCGCAACTTCGATAAGAACCATCCCGACCAGGCGATGTTCCCGAGGTTAAGCGGACCTCTGGATCCTAAAATAAAGGAATCGATCTTTAGCTCTTACCGTCGAGGGATAAACGTGGATACACTCGCCAAAACTTATCAGCGCACGCGGACTTCGGTCTATCGTGCGATCAACGAGGTGCGAGCGCGGCACCTGCTGGCGCAGCCCCTCGACTATATCTACCATCCCGACTTTGACAAGCCGGAGATGGAGGCGGTCATCCTCGCGCCGATGCCCAATCACGAGGAATATCAAGCTAAGAAGCGCAGCATGAAGGCTCCGCGCGACGTGCCGCCGGAACTGGCCGCTTGCTACGAGTATCCGTTGCTGGATGCTAAACAGGAAGCCCATCTGTTCCGTCAGATGAACTTCCTCAAGTACAAGGCCAGCAAGTTGCGCGATCAGCTGCACCTACAGAACGACGAAATCGATCCGTCGCGGATCAAAACCGCGACCCTGGATCAGATCGAGGCGCTGCAAGAGCAGGCCAACGCTGTTAAGGAGATCTTGATCAACGCCAACATGCGGTTGGTGGTCAACATCGCCAAGCGGCATGCCGGCCAGACGGACAACTTCTTCGAGTTGCTCTCCGATGGCAATATGTCGCTGATCCGGGCCGTCGAGAAGTTCGACTATGGTCGGGGCTTCAAGTTCTCCACCTACGCCAGCTGGGCGATCATGAAGAACTTTGCCCGGACCATTCCCGACGAACTGCATCGACGGGAGCGTTTTGTCACCGGACATGACGAGGTCTTCGAGATCGCCCCGGACACACGAACCGATGAGTACGAACAGGTTGCCAGCAAGGATCGAGCGACCTACTCGGTCAACCGCATGCTGGAGTATCTCGAACCGCGCGAGCGGGAGATCATCCGCATGCGTGCCGGTCTCGATAGCCACGCCAAGGGCATGACGCTGGAAGAGATCGGCCAACAGTTCGGCATCACCAAGGAGCGTGTGCGTCAGCTGAACGCTCGGGCGATGAAGAAGTTGCGGACCCTCGCCGAGAAGCACGACTTCGACGCGATGTAAGTTAGGCAACCCCGCTCACAACCTCTCCTACGGCCTCTCTCGCGACCCCAAACTCCGAGAGAGGCCGCTTGCGTTTGCGGACGAATCGGCATACTCTAGCTAAGAACAATCGCTTCTGCCCCATCGACTTAGGTTAGGGGTCATCCCGTGAGTACCTCGCCTGACCAGTTCGAGTTCGACCACTCTGCGGACTCTGGGTCCAACACCGATCCTTCGCGATTGCTGTCGCCAGAGGAGACCGGCGATGCTGGCATACCTACTCCCCCGCCCTATGACCCCGACGCGACGCTGCTTTCCCATCAAACGACGAGCCTACAGTCGTTCGGCAAGTTCCGCCTGGTCAAACTCATCGCCCAGGGAGGTATGGGAGCCGTGCATCGCGCTCAGGAGTTGGCTCCTGACAGTCACACCGGCGAGTTCAAAGTCGTCCGCACAGTAGCCCTGAAACGTATTCTCCGCGAACGTGTCCAATCTCCGGAGGCCATTGAACGCTTTCTCCGCGAGATCAAATCGGCCAAGAAGCTCGATCATCCCGGCATCGTTCCGGTCTACGAATCTGGCACGGTCAACGGCGAACACTACTTCACCATGCCCTTCGTGACCGGCGGCAACCTGCAACAGTACGTCTCGCCAGACCCGGCCAAACGTCTGACGATCCGACAGGCGGTTCGCCTGATTGCTAGCGTCGCCGAGGCTGTGCAGTATGCCCATGATCAAGGAATCATCCATCGCGACATCAAGCCGCAGAATATTGTTTTGCAACCCAACACCGCTTCGTCGGGCGAGGTAGAGGCCGGTCATTCTCGGCTGAACGTGACGGCCCGTTTGACGGACTTCGGCCTGGCCCGGGTCGTCGCCGAGGAAAGCAGTCTTTCTCTTTCTCAAAAGGGGGAAGCGATGGGGACGCCCGGCTACATGCCGCCTGAGCAGGCGACTGGCGATCTCGACGCGATTGGCTGGCATTCCGACGTTTACAGCCTCGGTGCGGTACTGTATGCCCTGGTCACAGGCAAGGCTCCTTTTCCGCTCGCTCCGACCAACGCTGTACTGGAGATCCTGCGACAGGTCACGCAACTGGATGCGCATCGTCCGCGCGAGATCAATCCCGAGGTGCCCGCCGAACTCGAAGATGTTATCCTCAAGTGTCTGGAGAAGGAGCCACATCGCCGCTATCGTACCGCGCGGGAACTGGCCGAGGCCCTCGACGACGTACTCAACCAGCGCTCGCGCATTCGCCACACCGAACGCCGTTCCAGCTGGCTGGCACGCACGCGCTATCGCCTCTTTCGCTCCATCCGCCAGCACCCTTTACGAGCGGCCTACCTGATCGGCAGTTTGCTGCTCATCCTTGGGTTGGGCAGTTCACTGACCCTGATGACCCTGCAAGCCTCACGTCAACGCCGTACCCAACAGGCCCAGTTACTGGCTCAGGCCATCGACATGGCCAAGCAAGCGGCCAAGGAGGAGCGCGCTGGCCAACGCGATCAGGCGATCGGCTCGTATCGTTTGGCGGTGGAACGCTATCACGAGTTGTTCGAGAAATGGCCTGCGATGCGGGACGACGTTGGGCTTCAGCTGGATCTGGCCAATCTCTTTCTCCGTCGCGGTGCGTTGTTGGCTCAGGATGAGAAGTGGAAGGACTCCGAAGAGGCGTTCCGCAGTGGCGAGAAAATTCTTCGAGCGTTGCAGACTGACGGCTTCATCGATCGCGTTCGCCGACGCCAACTCGGGGAGACCTACCATGGCCTGGGCACACTGTTTAACGCTCAGAAAAGACGAGAAGAGAGCCTTGACTTCTACCAACGAGCGCTGAAACTGCGACAATCGCTCGTTCAGGAGGTTGCCGACGATCTGGACTACCAGCGCGACTTGGCTCGGAACTACGGCTTCATGGGCGATGTGCTTCTCGAACTTTGCAGGCTGCCCGAGGCCAAGAACGCCTACGACGAAGCCGCTCGTCTCCGCGAGGCGATCGTGCAGCAGTTGGCCAACGATCCAGACCGGCTACTCGAAGCCTCGTGTCAGCGTGCCCGCGACTTCGCCAATCTGGCCGCCTTTCATGAGCGCATGGGCCAGTTCGACCAGATGCTGCAACAGAGTCTTCAACGAGTGAAATACTATCGCCGTAGTCCGCCGTTCTCCGACGACCAGCCGTTGCAGGGGGAGTTTCTCACCGATCGCACCAATGCTCGAACGGTGGCCGCCGATTACCTGGTCGATCTGCAACATCATCCGCTCGACGAAGCGTTAGTGCTTTTGGATCTGGCCGAGCAAGAACTAAGGATATTGCCGAGAGAAAATAGTGATGTACTCTCGGGGTTGGCCTTCGTCGCTTTGGTGCGGGGCAAGGCCTTGGTCCATCGCAACAAGTCGGCGGCATTGTCGTCGCTACGCACTGCCGAGAAACGCCTCAACGAGTTGCCAAAAGAGCGACAAGCCTCGTTCGAGTCCCAATATCGGCTAGCGGTGCTGAACGCCTGGATGGGCAAGCTCAAAGACAACCCTGTCAAGTATGGCCAGGCGTTGGCTTACTTGGAGACGGCGATTCGGCAAGGCTACAACAACCTCCCTCAGATTGAGCGCGAGCGCGGCTTCGCCGAACTGCGTAGCGACGCCAAGATGAAACAGTCGTACCAACAGTTAGTGGAGAGGTTGCAAGGAGCCGCTGCCGTCCGTCAGATTCCGGAGTAAGCCTGCGATGCCTTTGCTCGCACCCGAACGAAAACCGCGATTGGCCCCCTCTCCCCTAACCCCTCTCCCCAATGAGGAGAGGGGGACAGAAGTACCCCTCTCCCGTGGGAGAGAGGGTTTAATAAGCGTACCCCTCTCCCGTGGGGGAGAGGGGTTAGGGGAGAGGGGGAACGATCCAGAGAAACCTGCAACCATCGCACGCTTGCTTGGTATCGCCTGGCTTCTCTTGCTCGGTGTATTGATCTTCAGTCACGGCTGCCATGCCGGCGATCACGACGACGAACTGTCTCTTCCTGGACCATCCGAGCAACAGCTGCGAAGCGCGTCACGACCGCCAACGCCTCGTTGACTAGGCGGCTTAGTCCTGCTTGACCGGGATCGTTCGGTCATGTTCCCTTTCCGCGTCAGCGACGCACTCCTGGGCCAGGTAGCTCGATATAGTTGGTCTTAATTATCCGATTATCCTTGCCCACTAAAACGATGTGCGGCGTGTGTCGTCGAGCATCAGCATCGTCGAGTTGCGTGTAGGTGGCGATGATGATGATGTCGCCGACGTGGGCCAGATGGGCGGCGGCTCCGTTGGAGCAGATGACCCCGGAGCCAGCCTCTCCTTCCATCGCGTAGGTGCGGAATCGTGTGCCGCGGGTCACGTTCCAGACGTGAACCTCTTCCCATTGCAGAATGTCCGCCGCCCGCATCAGGTCACGATCCATCGTCAAGCTGCCCTCGTAGTGCAGCTCGGCATGCGTGACGGTGGCGCGATGCAGTTTCGCCTTGAGCATCGAACGGCGATGAACAATAGGATGTCGATCGGCGGTCATCCCTGGTCTCCATTGGCGAAAGCGAACCCAGCACTATTCTACGTCGAGCGAGCGATTCGCCGAGCCGCAGGTCTCTTCACCGAGTCGAGGTGCATCAACTGGAGGAACAGCCTCTATTGCGGAGATGGAAACGCTCTGTTAGCCATTACCTACCAATGGGGGCGAAGAAGCCAATCGACAGCACTGTCAGCACCAGTAGTGAGAGCAGGACGTAGATCCAATCTCGGCGACGGGCGAAGGCCAAAACCGTGTAGGCCACGCGCAGCACTGGGGTAGCCAACAGCACTAATAAGCCCAACTGGATGATCGATCGTCCGCGTCCTTGGCTGGCCCCGGCGAGGATGCTCCAGGGGTGGGAATACTCTTCTGGCTGCGGGGTGAACTGCCGACGACTCGGCATCTCTTCCGCACCATGCCGTACCAGGTAGACACTGCCGCCAATCAGCAGGACCAAAGCGGACAGCAGCACGCCCCAGCCAAGAAGCAGAGATACCCGAGCGAGAATATCGTTTTCATCGGTTGGAGTCGGCGGATTCATGGGTGCAGCCCTTTCCAAATCATCTTAGCCGCCAGGATCAGCACCACGAGGCTAAACAGCCGTCGTAGAGTTGTAGTGCTAAGGCGAGCCAATAGCCTGGCTCCAAACTGCGAGCCGAGCAGCACGCCCAGAACCACGGGAAAGGCCAACGCCGGGTCGATGTACCCGCGCGTCAGATACACTCCCACGGAGGCAGCGGCCGTAACTCCGATCATTAGGTTGCTCGTTGTCGTGGACACCTTAAAGGGAATCCGCATGCCTTGATCGAGAGCGAGTACCTTGAATGCCCCAGAGCCGATGCCCAACAGTCCCGACAGCACGCCGGAGAGGAACATCAACACCAGGCCCAATGGCACACGCTGGACGTGATAGCCGCGCGCATCGCCCTGGGGTCCTGGGAAACTGCCCGGCAGACGTAGGCAGACAGCGATCGGATCGGACCGACTAGGGCGATCCTTCTCGGTGCGTACCTTCCGCGCCAGCACTGCCGAGATCAGCAGCACCACTCCGAAGATCAGGGCCAGATACTCCGAAGGAACAATCGACAAAGCCACCAAGGCAGCGCCAAGAATCGCGCCGGTCGTGGTCGCCGTCTCCAGCAGCATGGCCAAGCGCAAGTTGGCCAACCCATCACGGACGTAGGAGGCGGCTGCTCCCGACGAGGTGGCGATGACGGCGACCAGTGAAACGCCAATCGCATAGGGCATGTCGATGCCGAAGAAGACCACGAGCATCGGCACGAGGATGACTCCGCCGCCTAGTCCGGTCAGTGCGCCAAGGAAGCCGGCCAGTAAAGAACCAAGGGTCACGAGTATCGTGAAACCCAGTACGTTCATGCACGCCCCTCGCGCAAGGCCTGGGCGAGCAAGCGATGGAAGTGATAGCCGGGGCCTTCTCGCTTGACACTGAAGCGGCCGGTGTCGAAGGAGCGGCTCTTGAGACCGCGTTGTACATCTTCGCAGATTTCGCCGTCTTCCAGCTGAATCTCATGAGACACGGCGATGCTGCGCTCGAGGAAGGCCTTGGCTTCGTCGCTGTCGATGTCCGCGAAGTAGAAGTCGAAGATCACTCGGCAGGCGTCGGGGCCTTCGGGTAGCACGGTGTTGGTGTCCATTACCTTGTCGTAGAGGTTGATCATAAAGTTGGGAAAGATCCAAGCATAGTAAGCGGCCTGGCCCTGGCGGACGGCGGTCAGCTCCTCGGGGCCGCCCGACAGGGGGCTAACCTGGATGCTGGCCTGGTCGCCGAGTATCGTATGATACTTCGTGTAGTCGATGATACCGGCCAAGCCAGGGTGGATCGTGTTGATGTGATAGCCACCGTCGAGATAGTTATCGACGTAGACTTTCCAGTTGCAGGCGACGCGATACTCCAGGCGTCGGGCGAAGCGCAGCGAGGCCATCTTCGCCTCGAAGCCGTGTTGGCTGAACAGGGCCACCCAGCGATCCAGTGTCAGATGAGCCGGGCCGGAATGCACCCAGACAAACGGCCCCCACTCAGCGACGGCGAGCGGCCGCAAGCCGTGATCCTCGCGGCGAAAGTCGGCGACGCCGTCGAACTCTGGCACGCCGCGCAGCTGGCCCGACAGATCGTAGGTCCAGCCGTGGTAGCGACAGCGGAGCTTGGTGCAGGTGCCCTCGGCTTCGCAGACCACGCGTGCTGCTCGATGCCGACAGACATTGTGCAAGGCATGCAGCACCCCGTGCGTGTCGCGCAGGATGACGAGCGGTTCGCCGGCTATCTCGCAGGTGAAAAACTGCCCTGGAGCAGCCACCTGATCGACACGACCCGCCGCCAGCCAGCAGTTGCCAAACACCCGTTCGCGTTCTGCCTCGTACAGCAGCGGATCATGATACCACGCTGCGGGAATGGTCCGAGCACGCTCTAGCGGAGCTGTGTCGTCGAAACGGGCCAGTAGATCGTTCAGCGAATGTGCCATCGCCAGACTCTCCGCGAAGCGAAAGAGAAAGATATTAACCCGTTGCCAGATCGAGTAACTCGGCGAAGTTAATCGCTTGTGAGAGATCGAGTCGTGGCAGCTTCAGCGACACCACCTCGGGATACTTCTGGGCCGCTCCGGTATTGAAGACAACGACTCGCTCCTTGGGGCGAACCACTTGCTGAGCGATCAATCGTTCGAGGACATCGAGGCAGATGGCCGACTCGGGGCATAGCGAGATTCCTTCAAGAGTCATGGCGGTGCGCATCCATTCGACGATGCGTGACTCGCTGCCGGCGACGGCGCAGCCGTCTGATTCGCGGATCGCACGCAGCATCATGAAGTCGCCGACCGCAACCGGAACACGCAGGCCGCTAGCCACGGTGCGAGCGTTGGGGAACAGCTCGGCGAACTCCGCGCCCTGCTCGAAGGCCCGGACGATGGGGGCACAGCCTTCACTTTGGCAGCTGACGAGGCGAGGCAAGCGGGAGTCGCGCAGCCAACCGAGTTCGCGAAGCTCGGCGAACGCCTTCCACATGCCGATCAGGCCAGTGCCGCCTCCCGTGGGATAGAGGAGCACCTCGGGTAGAGTCCAGCCTAGCTGCTCGGCCAGTTCCAGCCCCATCGTCTTTTTCCCTTCCAGACGATACGGCTCTTTTAAGGTGGAAAAGTCGAACCACCCCATCGAGTCCGCCCCTTCTCGGACGAGTCGACCACAGTCGTTGATTAGCCCGTTGACCAGGAAGACCTTGGCTCCGCACAGCCAGGCTTCGAGCTGATTGATGAGCAGCGTGTCTTCGGGCATGAAGACGAACACCTCCAGGCCGGCGCGAGCGGCGTAGGCGGCGAGCGCCCCGCCGGCATTGCCCGCCGTTGGAATGGCCAGTCGGGTCAGGCCCAGGTGTTTGGCCAGGCTCACCGCCACGGTCATGCCGCGACTTTTGAAACTGCCGGTCGGGAGTTGGGATTCGTCCTTGATCCACAGCTGATCGAGACCGAGTCGGCGGCCCAAGCGCGGACACGGTAACAGCGGCGACATCCCTTCACCGAGCGTGACCGGCTCCACGTCCAGCGGCAGCGGCAGCAGTTCGCGATACCGCCACAGCGACGGTGTTCGCTGGAGCAGCTGCTCCGGCGCGATGGTTCGTCGGATGGCGTCGAGATCATAACGCACCCAGAGCGGACGACCGCGATGCAAGCCGTGTACCTGACCCGGTTCCAGGCGAGTGCCATCGAGGGCACTTTCCAGATGTGTGACAAAGCTGTTCATGGGATGTTAGCGTAGCGAATGGCTCGGTCCTTCGCCAGACACGGCGCGCGGCATCGGCAGACGCTGCAACAATAGGGCGTTAGCCTGTTCCAGTTGACGCAAGCGTTGGACTGCTTCGGGACGTGACGGCCAGGCTCGCAATCGCTCCATGCCATCGGTCAGCTGGGCGGCGATCACCTCGTTGGGACGTGACACCGTCGCCCAGGCGGTGAGGCTCTCAGCCACATCGAGGGCAGGTTGCAACTCCCTGCGTGCCTCATCAGCCAGCACCCGCCGCGTGGCCACCGCTTGTTCCAGCATCATGGCCGATTCGGAGAAACGCTTCTGTCCCCGATAGAACTCACCGATTCGCTGCTGCACGCGCGAGAGATCCTGGCGATAGGCTCTCGGGGTGGGATGTGTTCGCACCAGTTCGCTCAGCAGCATCACCGAGCGAAGGTAGGCTTTCTCGGCGTCGGCGGATCGTTTCAGCTGGTGATACAAGCCAGCGGCGTTGTAGTAGGAGACAGCCAATCCCCGAGGATAGCCGGGATCGTTCGGCGAAAGGTTCAGCAGGGCTTCGCGCGTCTGGATGGCTTGCTCGTAGCAGCGTGCCGCCGGGTCGAGACGTTGGCCGCGCTGGTATATCACCGCCAGGTTGTTGCAGACCATGCCCAGCAGGTGGAGATGGTCGGGGACGTTGGGCTGTTGGCGAACGATCTGCTCGGCATCGTCACGGGCACGCAGATACAGCGCTTCCGTCTCCTTGAGGCGGTTCTGCTGGCGATAGATCAGTCCGAGATTGATTCGCGCGTTGGCCAGATTGAAACGCGGCATGGTCCAAGTGGGATCCGTCTGAGTCGCGACAACGAGTTCGCCGTGTTCGATGGCGCGACGAACCAGTTGTTCGGCTTCGGCCAGTTCACCGCACGAGGCCAGCTTGTTGGCCAAGGTACTTTCATAAGCGGCCAAATCCGCCTGATGCGACAGGGCGTCCGGCTCCTCGGCGACGAGACGCTCGGCGATGGCCACGGCCTTGCGCAGGTACGGCAAGGCCTCGCGTGCGGAGTGCAAATCCGTCACCAGGGTGGCCAGCGTCATGTACGACTTGGCTTGCTCGGCACGCAGTTGGGGCAGGTCGGCGTAGTCCTCGATCAGTGTCTCTTGCAAGTTCAGAGCCTGGCGCAGCAGCTCCAGCCGCAGTGATTCGGTGGCGGTGGCGCGCAACTCCTTGTGATCGCGCACGGTGAGGAAGAACTGCTCGGCGGTTTGTCGCGCTTTGCGGAGATTCTCCATCGCCAGATGGGTCTGTCGCTGGGCCTCGTCAGCGTGGTGTTCGGCTCGGTCGCGCTGCTGTCGCAGATCGACGGTGAAGCGATACCACTGCACCGTCAGTATCGAGACCGCGAGCAGCACCACCAGCAAGGACGCAGCGAGGGTTGGGTTGCGGCGAATCCACTTACCGACGCGACGCGGCCAGGAAGTTGGGCGAGCCTGAATCGGGTGATGGTCGAGGAAGCGGCGCAGGTCGTCGGCCAGGGCTGCCGCCGAGTCGTAGCGTCGCTGCGGCTCCTTTTCCAGACATTTCAGACAAATAATCTCCAGATCGCGTGGCAAGGAAGGTTGCAGCCGGCGCGGCGGGATCGGTTCCTCGCCCAGCACTAGCATCACGGTTTCCACTGCCGAGGCTGCCTGGAACGGCGGTCGTCCGACCAGCAGTTCGTAGAGGATCGCTCCCAGGGCGTAAAGGTCGCAAGCGGGACCGACGCTGCCACCCTTGCCGCGGACCTGCTCGGGAGCCATGTACGACGGCGTGCCCAGCACGTCGCCCGACGCGGTCAATACCTGCTCGCCGAGCAGATCCTTGGCCAGGCCGAAGTCGTTAATCTTGGGGGATTCCAGACCTGGGGCGAGCAGCACATTAGCCGGTTTAAGATCACGATGAACGATGCCTGCGGCGTGGGCATACTCGACGGCTCGGGCCAGCGTTTCCACCAGCTGGGCAGCCTCGCGCGGCGGAAGCGGCTTGCCGGCCAGGTGCCGAGCTAGACTGCCGCCCTCGACGTACTCCAGCACGAGAAACGGCACTGTGCCGACGGTGGAACGATACTCGCCGACGTCGTGGATGTGGATGATGTTGGGATGCCGCAGTCGAGCGATGGCCTCGGCTTCGCGACGCAACCGTTCGCCGCCCACGGTGCCATGCAGCATCTTGATCGCCACCCAGCAGCGCAAGCGTTCGTGCCAGGCTTTGTAGACGGTGCCCATGCCGCCACGCCCCAACTCGCCGACGACACGATAGCCTTCCAGCTGAGGAAAACCCTCGGTGGGCACGGCAGTCGGATCCAGCGGAGGCGTGGGAAACTCGGCTTGCAGTAAGCCGCTCAGCACGGCTTCATAATCGGGAAAGCGAGTTAGATACTCCGTGAGAGTGGGCGATTCGCCGAGCAGCTGACGCAGGCGAAACTCCTGCACCAACAGGCGCACCACGGCGGCGGCGTCCTCGGCCAGGTCGGGATACTCGGCCAGATAGACCTCCACGAGGATCGGATCGCCCTGGTGATACCGGCGTTGCTGATCCAGTTCCAGATGCGACCAGGTGGTGTTCATCATTCCTGCTCCAGCACCCAGCGATAGACGGCTTCCAGGTAGCGTGCAGTGATTTCCTCCTTGCGTAGCTTGCTCAGTTGGCGTGCCACACGGTCGAAGGCTTGATCCAGTTTGTGACGAGCGCGATCCTGGTCGGCGCGCTGCGGCCCGGCAATCTCGACCCAGGATTCGCCGCAGGCCCAGCGCTGAGCCAAGTCGCGTTCGCTGTCGGTCAGTCGGCGGTGGATTTCGGCGAACTCGTCTCGCCAGCCGACGACGGTACTGACCCCGGGCTGCTCAGGGACAACGGCGTCGGGATCTCGGTCCGTTCCCCGGTGAATGTCGCGTTCCAAGGCGGTCTCGTAACGGACCTGATCGAGGAAGCGATTGAAGGCCATCTTGTTCAGCAGCGCGACCAGCTGGACCGGCGACTCGACGGTCAACTCCCCTTGGACCAAGCCGACGCAGAATCGAAGCAGTACAGATTACACGATGTCGAGGGAGTCGAAGCGTCGACGCAGAGCCGAATCCGCCAACAGACTGCGAACGCCTCGGCGAATTTCCTGCTCGTAGGTGCGTACCAACTCTGTGATCGCCGGTTCCTCCCGGTTGCGGACGCGGAGGATCAGTTGCTGAAACGAGTCGGTCTGGTTCATGGAGAAGTCTCGGAGCCAATCAGCACTCCTTGCACGCCCACTATAACCGACTCGCCAAGTAAAGCCGATACCTGACAGAAATTTTTTTTTCCAGATTGCGAGTTCGGAGCGGCTCAGGGATTTCGTTCGTCATTGGCGAAGAGAGATCGCGCTTGGGCGAGTCGACTGGCGACGGAAAGGAACTTCGGCTCGACCCACCCAGAACTGCAAGAGAGAGGTCTATCCGATGTCGTGGCCATTCGATTTGAGTAAGTTGACTCGTCGTCTTGACGCTTCTCGTCCCCGCTCCCGCCGGCCGTCGTTGGAGATCCTTGAGGACCGCGTCACGCCGACGTTCGGTTCGCCGGCCTTTGAATCCGTGGCTCTCCTTTATGAAGGAACGAACAGCTCGGGCGGTAGCACCCGTATCGTAACGCTCAGCCAGTTTAACGACGCCTACACGCGGTTTCCCGATCGAGCACAGATGGAGGTGAACAACTTCATCGAAAGCGGGGATTTCAAAGGCTTTACCATCGGTGCGCGCTTAAAAGCGCAACCCTCCGGAGCATTCAGCGGGCAAATCGAATTCGGGTCGAATATCTTAACTCAATTTATTAGCGTGTCTGGTCAGGTAGATAACACCACCGGCTCGGGAACCGCCAGTCGCGATTTCCCATTCGGCAAATTAAGTCAAACGGTGTCCTTTAATGTCGCGCGCCCCTCGATCGTCGATTTGTCGATTCGTCCGTTGAGTATCGCGGATGAAGCACGGATCGGCGACGGTATTCGCAGCGCGACCTTGATCGACGAGCAGCGAATCGTCGTGAACATCGCACCGGGACAAGAATTATCCTTCATGCTCGACCACCGCAGCGACGGACCGCGTTTGTCTCCCAACGCTTCTGGTGATGTGCTTTCGTTATTGAAATTGACAGAGGTATTGCCCACAGGATGGACTCGGACGGTATTTGATGCCTCTGGGTCCAGGCTCCTGCCGACCGAGCCACTTCTGGTTCTTGGTGAAGGTATACTCGGCAGCGATTTCGTCCTTCGCAACCGCGGCAGTTTCTCGGTCCGCGCCCCGTTCGATGCCGTTCCTGGATCGAAGGCAACATTTCGGTTCGAGGCCAAGGTAATCGGCTTATCCGACTTTCTCGGCAGCGATGTGATCGAGATTCAGTTCGTCGTGCCGGTCCGGCGAGACATGCAAGTTCGCCGCGACTTCGACGGCGAGGCGTTCGTCGGCATCAACGTCGTGGAAGCCAACCCGTCCGAGTTACAGACGGTTCAACTCACGGCCTTGCCGAACGCGACCTCGAAGTTCGAGGTGCGGTTCGTGAACAACGTGGCGGCTCAGCCGTTCAACATTCGATGCGAGGAAACGGGACCGGCGGCTTCCAGGTGAATTACTTCTTTCAGAACAATGACGTGACCAAGGCCGTCAACGAGGGCACCTTCGTCACCCCGTCGATCGGTGCGGGGCAGGCCGTCGATCTGCAAGTTCAGATCCTCGCGCCGGCGAACCTGGCGGGCAACGCGAACCGAAATGTGGTCGTCCGGGCGTTCCAGAACGTGACGTCGACTACGCCGCTCGACGCCGTGCGTATCGTGGCCTCCACCGATCTGATCGTGAACACAAACCGCGATGTCGAAGACAATAACTTCGAAGATGGCATCGACTCCGACCCGAACGAACCAGGACTGCAACTCAGTTTGCGCGACGCGATCAAGCTGGCGAACCAACTGCCCGGTCAGCAGCGCATCCTCTTCAACATCCCGACTACGCCAAGTATCGTCCTGGAGTCGCCGTTGCCGAGCATTACCGAGTCGGTCGTGATCGACGCCAAGACGCAACCCGGCGGCAAAGTCGAACTGCGTGGGCAGGATCGACCGGACGAACCCGGCTTGCACCTGGCCAGCGGCAGCAACGGCAGCACGATTCAAGGGTTCCGCATCGGCGGGTTCCTCGGCGGCGGCATCCTCATCGAGAGCAACAACAACGCCATTCGTAGCAATGTCCTCGGTATGCCGGGTCACCGCAACAGTAGCGGCGTGGTGATCCGCAACGGCCAATTCAACGCCCCTCCGAGATAACAACATCGCGGACAATATCGACGCCGGCATCGAGATCGTCGGCAAGGGATCCAGCTTCAACGGTGTCTTCGACAATCGGATCGGGATTCGAGAGGACGGTTCGCTTCAGGTCGACAGGCAGCAGGTTGGCGTTCGTATCGAGGATGCCTCCATCACCCTCCTTCGGGGCAACCAGATTCTCGCCCACCAATCCTCCGGCGTCGAGATCCGCGGTGCGGAGGCTCGATCGAACGCCCTGCTCGCCAACATCATCGGCGACCGTGGGCTGGACGACTCGACGGCAGGCAATCGCGGCAACGGCGTGACCATCCACGGCGGGGCGTCGGACACCATCATCGGTGGTCCGAGTGGCGGCGGCAACGACATCTCGAGCAACCAGGGGGCCGGCATCGAGATTCGAGACCGCGCCAGCCGAAAAAACCTGATCTTCGCCAACCAGATTCTCAATAACGAGGGTGGCGGGATCAAGGTCATCGATGCCACGGAAACCTCTATCGGCGACGCCACCGATGCCGCCGGCCAGAATCTCGGCAACTGCATCACTGGCAACAAACTGTTCGGCATCCTACTGGAGTCGAGCGATCCCACGATTCTCGACAAACACACGGTGAAAGGGAATCTGATCGGCCAAGCCGGCGATCTAGTCTTTCTGCCCAACAACGGGCCGGGCATTCTCATCGTGGGATCGAGTGGCAATCTGATCGGAGGCGGTACTGGCGACATCCAGTCCGGCCGTTCGCGTGAAGGCAACGTCATCGGCGGCAACCGTGACGGCGAGAATCTCGCTCCCGGCATCCAACTGCGGAACGGGGCTTCGTTCAACCGCATTCAGGGCAACTTGATCGGCTTCGAGCCAGACGGAGAAAGCGCTGCGCCGAACGGTGGCATCGGCATCGCCATCGACACCGGCGCGAGTCGCAACATCATCGGCCAGGAGCGCGTCAACGGCGTCGTGACCGGCAGCGGCAACCGCATCGGCAACAACCAGAAGGTCCAGGGGAACACCGACGCTTCCGGTATCGGCATTGTCATCTTTGGTGAGACGGCGGTTCATAACGAGGCGCGCGGCAACATCCTCGGTTCATTGGGATCCGCCGGCCCGGTCAGCAACGATGACTTCGGCATTGTCGTCCACTCGGCGCTGTTTACGGTCATCGACGACAACCTGTTCAACCGCAACGGAGCCGCCGGCATCCTGATCGCCGCCACCCGTGCCCCGGAGGAAGGCGTCAACACCGTCGTCACGCGCAACCGAATCGGCCTGGGCGTCCAAGGCGCGTTCCGTTCCCAGTTCGGCATCATGATCAACAACGCTAGCCAAAACCGCATCGGCGGTATCGGGCCGTTCGACCTGCGTGGCAACGGCGTGGGCCATCCCGACGGCAACATTATCCAGGCCACCACCTTCGCTGGTATTCTCATCGACGGTAGAACCGGCGAAGCCACCGAGAACCTGCTCGGAGGGAACTTCATTTCCGATGCGGGAGTGGGCGTGACCATTCGCAACGCTGCCGAAAACGTGCTGATTGGCAACCGCATCACCGCCAACCAGAACTTTGGCGTCGAGATCGGCGAAGGGGCCAGCCGCATCCTGATCGGCAACACGAACCAGCCCAATCTCAACCAGCCCGGCCACAACGTGATCGGCCAGAACGGCGTCGGCGTGGTGGTCCGCGAACCGAACGAGATTGGTATCCTGGGGAACAACTTTTTCGGCAACGGCTCGGACATCCGACACGACGCCGCCGAAGGCGTCACTCCGCCTCCTGTTGTTACCGATGTCTTTTCCTCCACCCAGTTCGAGTTCACGTCGATCGAAGGGCAGGTTGTCGGCAACACAGGGCAAGCGCATCTGCTCCAGTTCTATTTGCTCAATGTCCTTTCCGATGGCCCGGGCCGCTTGCAGTTCCTCGGCCAGCGGCGTTTCACGCCGAACGGCGACAACGACGGTATCTTCCGCTTCGTCCTGAACCGAGCGGTGAATCCGTTGTTCGCGGTCGTGGCCACCTCGTCGCTGATCACTCCGTCCGCTGGCGGGGACCTCGAGCAGTTCAACACCTCCTCGTTTTCTGCGGCGACGAACATCCAACTCTTCGTCGACGACGGCGACGGGATTCCCGACGCGATCGAGGAACAACTCGCCCCCGGCACGGCCAACGATCCGGCCACCGTCACGGTGCCGATCTTCCCGCCGGACAACCCGGTTGCTGAAGTGCAGGGGTTGTCTGCCATGCGCATCACCGCCAGTTTCGCCGGGCCCAGCTTCCGCGAAGTCGAGGTGCTGAAAACCGGCGTACTGGGGGATCTGCCGCCAAAGGTGAACATTTTCGCGGCGATGCAACTGAAGCAGATCAATATCTCCGGCCTAGGTCGATTTGAAGTGAACCTCGGGAGGATTGGAAAAGCGTCCGTCAAGAAGATGTTTCTGTTCAATCCGCCGGTTCTTGAAGACGGCACACTCAACTTCATCTTGCTCGATCAGGATGAATTAGATGTCTCAATCAGCGAAATTTTTGAATCCGGCCCCGACGGCAGTCGGGTTCAGATCGAGGTCGTGGACGGCGGCAAGGGCGACCGTGACGGCGAGGTCAACGGCATTATCGTCGATCCTTTGGTATTCTTCACCGCGCCGGAAACAGACCTGACGACCAGCGTGATCGCCCCAGCGACGATTCCGGTCGGCGTCAACTCGGTCGTCACCGTCCGCGTCACCAACATCGGCATCGACTTGGCCGACCGGGTTCGTTCGCGGCTGACTCTTCCCGTCGGCTTCGACTTTGTGTCGGCTTCCGATGGCGGCACCTTCGACCCGGCCACACGCACCGTCACCTTCACTCTCGGTGACGTGGACGCCGGAGCCGTTGTCGATCGCACGGTCACGGTGCGGGCTACCAACGTGGGCACCGGCACCTTCCAGGGTAAGGTGTTGCCGCAAGGCTTCATCGGCGATCCCAACGTCGCCAAGAACACCGCCGAGCTCGCCGTGAACTCAATCCGTCTCGACCGAGCCATCACCATCGTCCAGACCGGCGGCGAACTGCAGATCGTCGGCGACAAACTACCGAACAACCTGAAGCTGGAACTCGGCCAGGCTGGTCCCAACACGGTGCGGCTCAGTAGTCCCAATTCGATGCTCAACTCCGGCGCAGTGCCGCTGACCTTCACCGGGGTGACGAGCATCCTCGTCAACCTCGGTGGAGGCAACGACGTCATCGAGGTGAAAGGCAACCTCGGCCCGAACTCCAAGGTGACGCTCAACGGCGGCGTGGGCAATGATACGCTGGTGGTCAATCAGAACGTCAACATGGTTTTGACCGACTCCCTGCTGACGACCAGCGCCGGGG
>CALDUY010000007.1 GCA_937923405.1 uncultured Gemmataceae bacterium
TTGTGTCTTACCCTGATTCACTTGATCTCCATCCCTGTAACCAACACATCGGTGAATCCGGCCCGCAGCACCGGGGTGGCGGTCTTTGTGGGAGATTGGGCGCTGGCACAGCTTTGGGTTTTTTGGGTGGCACCAGTCGTAGGCGCTTTGCTTGGTGCTGGCCTTTACAATTTGATCGGAAGTGAAGAACAGTCAGAAACAAATGCTCAATAACCGCATAAGCTCAGACTAGCAAATTCCGCGTTGCTATGCCTGCCTCTGCTTGCCTGGATTCTACGAAGATGGGAAAGGTGTACTGTGTACGTCCTGGGTAAGGTGTTGTTAGGTCTTGGGATAACCCTTCTGATTATGGGAGGCGTCGCGCTCGTCTTCGGGGCACCGGTCCTCGGTGGACTCATTTGCATCGGTTGCGTTCCGGTTCCGATGATTGTCGTCGGCATCGCCCTCATTCGTCGGGCTGAAGACCGGGCTAGGAACTCGGGGGTGATGCCTGCAACGGAAGCGAACGATGATCTAGCCGTTGCTCAGAGAGTGCCTACAGGGATCACCGGAATTCGCCAGCGAGTTCAGATGTTTGATCTGAACTCGCTGAACTGGATCGGCTGGCTACTCCTTCTCGCGACGTTCGGGTTTGCGTTGGCCGTGGCCGCTGCTCTGGTCTGGATGTGGCCAGATCAATGGGATCGCCAGTATAAGAAGCTGGCTGGCACAATCATATTCTTTATGGCCATCGGGTTTTTCGCGGGCACTCGATGGCTTTTAAGTCGGCTGAGGGTGTCCATTTACCGCCAAGAGCGCGATCACGCCGAACCCGGTGATGAAGCCGACGGCGGGGCATGATGTGTTCATTCAGTAGATAACACAGCCATGCCCGCCGTCGATTCAACCGTAGTCAGAGTACCGCCCACTATTTGGTGTACTTCACCTTCGCTCCGAGGAACTTCCCGTTGAACGGGAACGCGCCCTTCTCGTAGTAGGCATCCGACACCGGCGAGCCGAGGTCCGAGGCAAAGTCGAGGCAGCCGTTGAAGGTGAACGCCAGCGAGATGAGCGTCGGAATCTCCCCGCCGGCCACCTCCTTGCCGTCCACCCGGACCGACACGTTGCCCGAGCGCAGGTGCTTCAGACCTCCGCCATGCGGCTTGGTCTTCAGTTCGACTTCGATCGTGTGCTTGCCGGCAGCGATCTTCTCTTTGGACTTGAACACCTTCCGATCGATATTGAAGAGGTTGTACTCGTACACCAGGTGCCCATCCTGGACGAAGCAACTCAGCCCGCCGGGGTAACCGCCCAACGCGAAGAGAACGCCGTTGGCCTTCTCGGGGAACTCGGCCTCCACCGTCGTGATGTGGTCCCGGTTGCCGATTTGCGGGGCTGTGTACTCCGGCATCCGACCAACCCCGGGAGCGAAGGTCCACTCGGTCGCCTTAGGACTCACCCGCTGGTCGGGGTGCAAGGCAATGTACAATCCGCCGCCGATCGGAATGTTCCTGTTCTTGACCGACTCGGCCAGGAACAGATCTTTCATGAACGCTAACTTCTCCGGCATTTTGTCGGCGAGATCGTCGGCCTGGGTCCAGTCCGTCTCCAGGTTGTACAGTTCCCACTTGTCCTTATCGGGCGTCCAGGTCTCCAGGCCGGGGGTGATGGTTACCCAGGGGATGCGAGGGCCGAAGGTGCAGGCGAACCAGCCGTCATGGTAGATGCCACGGCTGCCCATGATGTCGAAGAACTGCGTCCGCCGGGTGCCCTTGGCCTTCGGATCGTTGAAGCTGTAGGCCATGCTCACGCCGTCGATCTCGTCCTGCGGGATGCCATTGACGACTCGGGGCGGCGTGATGCCGATTGCGTCGTAGATTGTGGGGACCACGTCGATGACATGGTGAAATTGGGGTCGCGGCGTCGCGTCCGGCTTGATCCGCTTCGGCCAGCTGACCGCCATCGGCTGGCGCGTCCCGCCGAAGTGAGCGGCCACGAGCTTGGTCGACCGGTAGGGCGAACTGCCGGCCCATCCCCACGCGGCATGATATTGATTCTCGACCTTCGGCCCGCCCAGGGCATCCAAGCCGCCGATCTTGTCCAGGGCGGCGAGTTGCTGTTGGACCGTGGTGGGAATCTGGTTTTCGGCGAGGATTTCGCTGATGGTACCGTTCTGGCCCTCCGAGGACGAGCCGTTGTCACCCCAGATGTAGAAGATGAGGGTATTGTCGAGCTTGCCCTGCCGCTCGATTTCGTCGATCACCTTGCCCACTTGCACGTCAACATGCTCGGTGAAGCCAGCGAACACTTCCATGAGACGCCGCTGGAACGGCCGCTCGGCCTCGGGGATCGAGTCCCACGACGGGAGCGTCTCGGGGCGAGGGGTCAGCTTGGCGTCCTTGGGAATCCAGCCGAGTTCCTTCTGCCGAGCAAAGACCCGCTCGCGGTACTTGTCCCAGCCGTCGTCGAACTTGCCCTTGTACTTGTCGGCCCATTCCTTGGTGACGTGGTGCGGGCCGTGGGACGCGCCCGATGACCAATACATGAAGAACGGCTTATCCGCGGCGAAGGTTTGCTGCTCGCGCAGCCAAGTGACGGCGTTGTCGGCCAGGTCCTCACTGAGGTGGTAGCCTTGCTCACGCGTTTTGGGCGGCCGCACTTCGGTCGTATTTTTAATCAGCCGTGGCTCGTAATGTCCGCTCTCGCCGGCCAGGAAGCCGTAGAAGTACTCGAACCCGTAGCCGGTCGGCCAGCGGTCGAATGGCCCTTTCGTCGTGATCTCGGTGGCCGGGGTGTTGTGCCACTTGCCAAACGCCGCCGTGTTGTACCCGTAGTGTCGCAGCACCTCGGCCACGGTGGCGGCCGACTTGGGGATCGCTCCACTGAAGCCGTCGAAGTCGTTGGACAGTTCGGTGATCTGGCCGTTACAAACATGGGTGTGATTGCGGCCGGTGAGCAGCGCGGCACGGGTTGGACTACACATCGCGGTGCTGTGGAACCGATTGTACGACACGCCCATCTTGGCCACCCGGCTGAGCGTCGGGGTGTTGATTTCGCCGCCGTAGGTGGACGGTGTGCCCGGGCCGACATCGTCGATCAGAATGATCAATACGTTCGGGGCGTCGGCACTCAGTCGTTTCGGCTCCTGCCGCCGCTGGTGGATGGAATCGTTCAACGTCAGCCCCGCCACGCTGGCCGACGGCGTCGGCGGGAACGGCAACACCGAACCATCGACAGCCGCCACGGTGGGACTGGGTATTTTGTCTTTCGCTTGTTGTGCGAATGCTTCGTGAATGCGGCCGGAGGCAACGAACCAGCCGAGCAGACTACCAAGAAGCACCGTAGCCATCAAAATGAGACGATATTTCACAGGCAGACTCCTATCAATGGATGTCCCATGAGTGAGAAACGGCAAGATAGGTTCGTTTAAGAATAGAGGAATCGTATTGGGTCGGCGAGTTGGCAAACAGAGAAGATTTTGTTAACGACCCGTAAATTTGTTCTGCTCGGAGCGCGTGGTCAGAAAACCCGACGAACGATTGTTCGGTCTTGAGCGTCACTCCGGAGCGGCCGGGGTGATCCCTGGGCGAACGGCTCGATCCGCTTCTGCTTCTTGGGGATGACCGTGGAAAAGCAACCGCTTGCAGTGCATTAGCGCCCGACCGGCAAGGTGAGGGTGGGCACATTGCCGATTTGCTGCCGGCGGAAGTCGAGACGGCGGAGTTGGAGCATCAGCAGCAGCGTCGCCTTGCTTTCCTGGTCGCGGTCGTCGATGTAGAACCAGTGGTCGCGATACCGGACGGCAACATACGCAAAGGGCGGCGGTGCGTGCTTGTGCCCCGCACACGAGCGAACCCGAAACACCCCTTGGGTGGCCTCGGTCGGGTCGGTGCCATCCAGCGGCAACCGCACCAGCCCGGTCTCGAAGTGTTTCGGCGGCACCTCCACCCCGTTGGCCAAGAAAAACAGTGCTTGAGCCGTGGACCGCGGGGTAAGCCGCAGGACGGCAGACGGCTCGGCCGGGTTTTTGGCCGGGTCGGGCACCCCAGCGGCGAGGACGACTTCGTACTGGTACAGGTCCGGCTTAAGATGCAGCAGAGCGGCGAGTTCGGCCAACTCTGGGCTTCTGCGTCCGGCAGGGTTCACCTGTAATACGATCCGCCGCTGGCGCTTGACGAGCGACCAGGTCTTGCCGCCTTCACGCGGGCGGTATTCGAATCCTTCTTTGGCGGCCTCCACCAAGGCTGCAGCCGTCACCGCCTCAGCCGGAATCGGCCCGCTCCGTTCGGATACGGCGTCCTCGCCATGAACCGAGATCAACTCGCGGTCCTGGGCGGCTTGCAGCAACTCGCTGACCCGGCGGAAACGGGCGAAGTCTGGGGGCACGTTCCGCTGTGGGCCGCTGGGCGTAACCCAATTGGGCACTCCGTTCAGCCGGTCCACCCAGATGCGCACCACACTGGAGACTGGCCAGCCCGTCTGCACCAGGAAAACGAGCGAGTCCGTGGAAATGGGGGTAAGGAACCGGCGGATGGTGGACCCATCGTCCAGGGGAGAGAGACTCACAGTGATCCGGTTTGCTCCACCGGCAGCTACAAACGGCAGGATCGCAGCGAACGACTTGAACAGAGGGCCGGACAGGGCTTCAGTGCCGAAGAACGGGCGGGCCTCGACCCCGGCCGATACCTCGCACTGGGTGGCAATGGACGACACCGACAGATCGATCGAGGCTTCCGTGTAGCGCAGACGCACGATATCCCTCAGAAGTTGCTCTTCGTCCACGCGCTGCACTGCTGCCGCATAGCGTCCGTGAGTCTTTTCGATGGACTTCGGCCCGAGCGCACACCCTGATCCCAATCCCGACAGGATGAGAATCACGACCAGGAATGTAGCATTTCGGGGCATAATCGCATCCAGGAAGCTGATGAAGGATCAGAACTGTACACGCACGCCAACTTCAAGCTCCCATTGGCGTTCCCCCGGCGACGCATCAATGCCGAACCCAGGCTTGGCGAACATGGTCGTGTTCTTCCGACTGAAGCCCAACTCCGGGGCTAGATAAATATCGTTGTCCCCGGAGAGGTAATTGGTGACGATTTGGAACTTGGGCAAGACGTACAACCCGTTTTCCCAAGCATACATGGCAAACACCCGCCACTTGCCGCGGCGGATGTTCGGCCGGTTCGGGTTGCCGAAGACCGACGGCTCGTACAGGTAGCGATCAGGAAATTCGGGGCGAAGGCATAGACGAAACCCACCCCACCACCCAACACATACTTGCCAGTGCCCAAGTTGAAAACCGTCAGGCTATCCTCTGGCAGCGGTTTGGCGAGGATGGCGTTGTCGGCCGTCGGAAGAAATGCCTGGCCAAACAAGATGGCGGTCAACCGTTTGTCAGGGCTGGTCCAGAAGTTGTAGGTACCTTGAATGCGGATGTCCCCTAAGCCGCCGATCGGCACGGTATTCGGCAGGTTAGCCCGAAAGTCGTAGTACACGAAGGGCACTTCAAATAGCACCGACCCGCGCCGCTCAAATGTTGGGAACTTGAACCGGGCGTAGGTCGTGTTGATCCGGTTGCCCCCCTCGAAGGTGTAATACTCGTTCGACAAGATGAAGGTGGTGAGGTTCTGAGCCGGGTTGGTGCCGTTGTCCTGTTGGCTTCCCCCCCCGCCACCGGAGCCCGCAGCGCTACCTCCAACTGGCAATGACTGGCCCGTCAGCATCGAGAACGATTGTCCGGATGAAGGCGACATCGCCGCCGCAGACCACGGTGTATCAACCGGACCGGGCGGGGTCGGTGGGAGATCTTGGGCCTCCGCACTGACCTGAACGAGCGATATGGTCATCACAAGGGCTAATATCAATCTCACGGCAAATTTCCCGTCATCCAAAGTAGGCTTTGTTACAGATCTTCGGTTGGCAATCTGTGTTGAGTTTAACAATTTTGTCGATGTGAAAGGCTGGAATCAAAACGCCAGCGGAGCTTAACCGGTGGAGGATCGCCGTGTCGTGGCCGATCGGTTCGGTCGTCGAAATGGCTATCTCTTATTTGTGGCAGCAAGACGATGTCGAGTCACTCTCGAAAGACGGGCCATCGCAACCCTAGGGAGTGACGGGTCAGCAGTTTTGATCGTAAGTTCAGTATCGGAATTGCATCGTAAAGGTAAGCAGATGCACGTCGGATTCGAGCTTAACGCCGATTCCGGTCGCTTCACGCAGCGGGCCGATGCTCGAATTGGGCAACCCGTAAGCGTAGCCGAGCGAGGAGGAGATTGCATCAGTTAATTGAAGAGTTGTCCCAACCGTGATCATGTGTTGAGTGATCAATGGGCTTTGGATGTTGAACAGCGTGCCGACACTGCGGATCGGGTTATCGTTGTAAATGTATCCTAAGCTCAGCGCGGCACCCTCAGTCAACTGATAGCGGCCTCCCAAGCTGGCCACGAAGATACTCCGCCAGCCAAGGCCACCTTCCCGGATCGGCGTCCCGTACAGGTCAGAGTTTGCATAGTCGATGTATCGAAGGTCCGCGGAGAGCAACATCTCCTCCATCGGCCGGTAGCTGATCCCCCACGAATAGATCGCCGGCAGGCTAACATCGAGGGTGAGCGTTCGGGGCTGGCCGAGTTCGCTTCGAGCGTTGTATTTCCACGTCTCGAACCACTGTGGACTGGTAAACCCGAAGCCGAGGTCGAGTTGATCTGTGAGCGAGTATACGAGGCCGGCCCGGAAGCCGCCGCCCCAAAATGGGCGTGAGTGACTGGCGGACGGAAAACTCCCCGGTCCAGCTCCAATAGGATCATTGGGAGTGGCAAAAAAGGCCGGGTCGATCGACGACAGCGCAATCGAAACCGTTGGCCCCACGCCGACCACAAGACGATCCGTTATTTGGTACGCGGCGGTCGGCGACAACTGCACCAACAACAGGTTCGACACAATCGGCCCTTGGACGTTGCCCAGCGGGCCGATCCCGGACAGAATCGGGTTGTTCGCGTCGCCGGGGAAATTGACCGTGCCTCCGCCCAGTGTGTTCAGCCCGAAGCCAAGCGTCAGGGGGCTTTCGTCAGGCTGATAAACGACGCCCAAGTTGGTCGTCAGACTAGCCCCGCTATCGCTACGAGTCCGGCCGGATCGCAGCCCGGACGGCCCCGGTGCGGTCGAATCGAGGTAAAAGTTGGGGAAGATGATCGCTCCGCCGGCCGCGACTTCCGAGCGGCCGAGCCGGCCGATCGCTGCTGGGTTCCAATACAGCGCGCCAATTGCATCCACGGGCCTTGCCGTCGACGCACCACCCATGGATAAGTGAGCCGCTCCGCCGCCGGGGAGCAAGACGCCCTGGGCTTGAACGCTCAGGGGCTTCATCAAGATCACGCAGACGGCCACGACTCCGAAGCGCAAAGCGATTCTTATGCCATTCATATTCTTATGCCATTCATGTCGATTCCGCCAAGATTGAGTGCCACACTTTTGACTTTTGTATCGGAAAGACAAAGAAGAGAGCTTTAAGCGATTCCAGGGACTATTCAGATTGAGGGAGTTTTTACAGTTGGCTGCCCTCGTGATCGTTTGTTTCCGCGCGATGCCGACAAGGCGATAACCCGAACGTGGGAACAGGGCAGAGACACCGAGAGTTTGCCCGATCCCTCCGGGTCAGTGGTCGTGGTGCTGTCTCCACCCCAGCATGGGGAGAGACAACGGCCGAGACTCGGGTGACGTAAACCCTTGCCGAGATTGGCGTATAACGCGGAGGTGAGGCGATCAAAGTCTCTAACCCGGCGTGAACCTCCGGGTCGGAACGTTGCTTGGAAGGTTTGGTCAGTACCCCCGGCAGGATTCGAACCTGCGACCGGCGGTTTAGAAAACCGCTGCTCTGTCCTACTGAGCTACGGGGGCAAATCCCTAATTCATAATCACTTACAGTGAATCTTTGAGAACCCTGTTTTTGCCTTTGACACCCGTTTTGACACCTGTCAACTTGTGTACACTTACACGGACCGGTTCTCGCGGCCACGAAAACCGGTCCTCACCTGGACGCCTTTTCACCAAGGGAGACGCCATGTCCGGTCATTCTACACTGCGTCGCAAGCCTAGTAAACCACATCCCAACTTTCCCCTGTTTCCCCATGCCACAGGACGTTGGGCTAAGAAGATTCGTGGCAAACTGTACTACTTCGGTAAATGGGATGAACCCAACAAAGCGTTAGCCTTGTACCTCAAACAAAAGGATGCCTTACTCGCAGGACGGACTCCGCGAGAAAGCCCTGAGAGGTTGACGCTCAAGGTGCTAGCCAATTCCTTCCTCAACACGAAGCGAGCAAGACTTGACTCCGGCGAGATCATCCAGCGAACCTGGGAAGAGTACAAAACCGTCTGTGATCTGCTGATCGAGCATTTTGGTAAAACTCGAGAGGTGTCAGACTTGACACCTGAAGACTTTGCCGAGCTGCCTTCATCCGTCGCGGCTGAGGGCCTATTACAATGGGCAACACCATCCAACGAATACGAACTGTGTTCAAAGTTTGCCTATGACAAGGGCACGCTGGATCGGCCGATTCGATATAGTCAAGGGTTCAAAAGACCATCCAAAAAACCCTTCGCTTGCACAAAGCCAAGCAAGGGCCAAAGCTGTTTTCCAGAGATGAAATCCTAACGCTCTTGGAGCATGCCAACTCACCACACCTGAAGGCCTTGCTCTTGCTTGGCATTAACTGCGGCTTTGGCAATCAGGATTGTGGAACTCTCGCCCTTCGTCATGTAGATCTTGAAAAGGAATTATTGACTTTCCTAGGCCAAAAACAGGCATTGCTCGAGCGTGTCCTCTCTGGCCGGAAACAATCGAAGCCTTGCGTTAATCCTTGGAAGATCGACCTTACGCCAAAAGTCCGGATTGCGAAGGTCTGTTCTTCGTCACTAAGTACAGCAAAAGCTGGGCAAAAGTAGATCGAGATAATCCCATTACGAAAGAATTTGCCAAGCTCCTGAGACGCGCAAAGGTCGAGCGGCGATTCGGGATAGGATTCTTACGTTGAGGCACACATTTCGCACTATCGCTGATAGTTGCAAAGATCAACCTGCCGTCGACCATATTATGGGGCATGAAGTAGCCAACATGGCTAGCGTCTACCGCAAGCGGATTGACTTTGCGCGGTTGCAAAATGTCGTGAACCTAGTTCGCTCTTGGTTATACGAGTGGGAGAAACAGAAAAACGTATCTCCGCTTTCCGACTGAACGCAGGACGCAGAAGCCTCAACTCTTGCAGAGCGATAAGCAGGGTTGCGAACGATTGTCTGAACAAGCATTTTTGCGTTCGGTCGGCCTACCAAACACAACCGAACGCTCCGAACGCAGCAATAAAACAGGGGATACCTAACCCTGGGAAGCGTCGCTTCCGTCACCTGGCGTTACTAATGAATTTTTGCACACTAGTGACAGTAGGTGACGCTAGTGACGGAATTTTTAGGTAGGTAGGGGAATAAAAAATGGAAATCGACGTGCGCGAGCTTTTGAGTTCCTTGTTCGAGCAACACGAGCTGCCGGCTCTTACTCCGAGCAAGCTGCCAGCGGAATGGCACCTCTAACCTCTATTGGGATGAGCGCGCAGCGATTATGGAATGTGACACCTGGCTTCTTCGTGAGCGCGCAGAGGCTCTAAAAGATATTCTCGCGCAGATGCGTTAGGTTGGCTTGCTCTCTTAAGCGAAGTCAATCTATAATATTCAGACATTTAAGACCTTTAGTAAACATTCATGAGGTCCATCATGGAAGATCGTTCATTGCCAAATAGGGGAATGACGCCACCAGAGGTTGCAAAGCTGTTGCGAGTAACTTCTCATAAAGTATTGGCACTGGATTCGCAATGGAGAATTAAAAGCAATTAACGTGGCAAAAGGGGGATGTTTTAGACCAAGGTTCGTAGTATTGCCCCATCATTTGCAGGAATGGATTGAGTCTCGTCAAGTGGTAAAACCTGCCTCTCCGTCATAACGAATAAAACGGATAACAGAGATCGATTGTTATCCTGACTGACACCTGCTTGACACTTGTTTTGAACACCTGTACATCATTTTTACCCTGATCAGTACACGAAAAAACCTCTGAAAATCAGTTTTTTATTTGAGATATTTGAGACCTTTATAAAACCGCTGCTCTGTCCTACTGAGCTACGGGGGCGTTACAGCGTTCACTGTATCGAGTTGGTCTTGCGTTCGCAATCGCTTCCGCGAGGTAGTATAATGATAGCTTCATCTGATGGAGGGTTGCTGCAATGACTGTGATACCGACAACAAGCGTCTCGCTTGACGATCCTTCATTATATATCAATCGCGAGCTTAGTTGGTTGGAATTCAATCGGCGAGTACTTGAAGAGGCGCATGATCCAACGGTTCCGCTTTTGGAACGATTAAAATTTCTTGCTATCTTCGAGTCCAATCTCGATGAGTTTTTTATGGTTCGCGTCGGTGGATTACAGCAGAAAGTGCAGCTCGGAATCACTTACGGTTCCGGGGCCGACCGCACTCCGGTTAAAGAAATTTTGGAACGTATCGCACAAGTAGTCTCTCGATTATCCGTCGATGCTTATCGGATACTCGGAGACGAAGTTCTTCCCGGTTTGGAACGAGAAGGAATTCTCTTTCGACAACTGAAAGATCTTACTGAAGCGGATCGAAAGCATTTGGGAGAGATTTTTCGCAAACAGATTTTTCCCGTGCTAACCCCGTTGGCCATCGATCCAGGCCATCCGTTTCCGCATTTGCTCAATAAGTCGCTCAATTTAGCCGTGATCCTTCGTCGACCAGGTAATCCGGAAGAACTCTTCGCCGTAGTTCAGGCTCCATCGGTGCTACCTCGATTTGTCTCGTTACCCACCGATCCGTCTAATCCCTCTGTGCGACATATATTCACGACATTAGAGACCGTCATTCGCTTGCACATGCAAGAATTGTTTCCTGGCATGCAGTTGGATCGTGATTCTGTCTTCCGCGTCACTCGCAATAGCGATTTTGAAATCGAAGACGAAGAAGTCGAAGATCTGCTGAAAACTATTGAAGAAGAAGTTCGTAAACGTCGTCGAGGAGCAGCCGTCCGTCTGCAATTAGAACAAGACACCCCAGAAGAATTGGAGCAATTTCTTACCGCGGCCCTCGACCTTGACCCGATCGATGTCTATCGCCTACCAGGATTGCTCGATCTGACTGGTCTATTTCAGGTGCAAGGCTTGCCTGGTTATCCGCATCTGCGTGATCCACAATTTACCCCTCAACTAGTGCATGAATTTCAGGTGGCACCAACAGTTTTTACTGCCATTCGTAATCGTGACATTCTGGTGCATCACCCCTACGAATCGTTCAGTTGTGTAGTTGATTTCATCGAGGCTGCTGCAAATGATGAGCGAGTTCTGGCAATTAAGCAAACTCTCTATCGTACCAGTTCTGATTCACCCATCGTCCGTGCTTTGCAGCGAGCTGCGGATAATGGAAAACAAGTCACGGCAGTCATCGAAATTAAGGCTCGACTCGACGAGGAACGGAATATCGTTTGGGCACGGGAATTGGAAAAAGCAGGCGTACACGTCGTCTTTGGCTTCGTCGGATTAAAGACGCACTGCAAAGTTGCTCTTGTGGTCCGTCGAGAGGAAGACAATAGCATTCGACGATATGTTCACTTGGGAACTGGGAATTATAATCCTCAGACTGCGCGCATCTACACCGATCTGGGTTACTTTACTTGTAATCCAGATTATTGCGAGGATGCCTCAGCTCTGTTCAATTACCTCACTGGATATTGCGAACTTCCTCAGTGGCGCAAGTTTATTGTTGCACCAAGTCGACTCTTATCGTTCATGATTGAACAGATCAATCGAGAAGCTGATCTTGGACCAAGAGGAAGAATTATTGCCAAACTGAATGGTGTACTCGAACAAAACGTGATGAAGGCCATCTATCGAGCAAGTCAAGCAGGTGTGAAAATTGATTTGATTTGTCGGGGAATCTGTGCGCTACGTCCTGGAATCCCAGGAATAAGTGAGAATCTCCGTGTAATTTCGATTGTGGATCGCTTTCTGGAGCATAGCCGTATTTATTATTTTGGCAATGATGGGGATCCTCAAGTTTATATTGGCTCCTCAGACTGGATGGATAGAAACTTGATCCGTCGTGTGGAAGTAGTTTTCCCTGTTGAGATTCCTGAGTTAAAAAAACGACTAATTGACGAAATCCTTCACGTCTCGATGGCAGACAATGTCAAAGCCCGCGAACTGTTACCCGATGGAAGTTATCGAAGGGTTCAACCGAGTGAAGGTCAACCACGCATTCGCAGTCAGGAACGATTCCTGGAATTGGCTGCTCAGCACTCGGCACGGATGAAAGAGATGTTGCCCAAAATCGAAACGGATCCGCGTATTGTGAGTAGCCGTCGCACACGTAGCCATCAATCTAGTGGATAAAAAGAGGACAACACCCCTCTTGATCGTCCTTGATCAAGAAGGGTGTATGTTTCGTTCCACGTTACCGTTTCGGATTTCCTGCCGAAGGCAGCGAGCGAATCGTTTCAGGGACGGTCGTAGTCGCTGGCTGCTGGGTCGGTATCGTGGAACCGGGAGTCGACACAGTTTGGCCGTTCGGGCCTGTGGAGATGACAGCGGCATAGGGTGCAGCAGCATATGGCCCTGCCACAGCAACCACATTATCCTGGGCCGTGGGACAGGGGCCGACGAGCAATGACTCGACTGGAGGCGGATAGGCATCACAGACCCCAGCCGTATAACGTAATGTCTTATGACAACCCTGAGTCGCCGTCAGACCCAAAGTTAAATAAAGAATCCACAAGCGACGCATGGAACCAACCCTTTCCTTGAGGGACACCCAATCGACCCGATTTACCGTTCTTGACGGAAATGCCGGGCTCGTGGCTCGCTCAAATTGAATCGACGACTAGGTACAAAAAGCTTGAGAAAATCGACTCATTCCGGGGAATCAGTTGTCCTGGATAAATCAAATAAAATCGTTGAAATCCATAAAATCAGAAAGGTCTACCCTGATGGACGCCATCATACTCGCCGCAGGATTAGGTACGAGACTGCGACCGCACACAGAATCGACACCGAAACCACTACTGCTCGTACAAGGGAGGCCTATCCTCGACTGGACACTGTCAGCTCTGCCCAGTTGTATCGATCGAGTGATCGTGGTCGTGGAATATCTCGGTCAGCAAATCGAAGAGTATCTGAAGTCGCAACGACACATTGCAGCTGCGGAAGTGGTCTGGCAAGGCACAACGCAAGGCACGGGAGATGCCGTGCGTAAGTGTGCCAATCGACTACAAGGAGGATCGTTTTTAGTGTTAAATGGCGATGATCTGTATGGAGCAGCCGATCTGGCCGAATTGGCCAGACAGCGAGCCGGTTTGCTCGTTCGCGAGGTTTCAGATCCGGAACGCTGGGGGATCGCGTTTCTCAAGCCAAACGGTGCATTGGAAAAACTCGTCGAGAAGCCAAAAGGACTACAGCCGCCCCAACTGGCGAACGCTGGGGCTTATGTCTTTCCTCCCGATGTCTTCTCGACGGAACTGCAACTGTCGACTCGGGGAGAGTACGAGATCACCGACTACGTCAGCGCCGAGGCTCGTAAAGGGGACGTAGTTCCCGTGCGCTGCAATTTCTGGTTCCCTATTGGCGATGTCAGCGCCTGGCAGAAATCACAAACGCTGGAACTTTCTCGATTAATGCAGCGAACCGATTAATCATCCGAGATTCATGCTGAGCAAGAACTCAGCGTTTGTCTTGGTTCGAGCAATTCGACTGACGAGCAGTTCCATCGCTTCGACAGGGTTCATATCGCTAAGCACTTTGCGCAAGATGTACATCTTGCGCAATTCCTCGGCATCCATGAGTAACTCTTCCTTGCGTGTTCCGGAACGATTGACGTCAATAGCAGGCCAAATGCGTTTGTCCACCAGACGTCGGTCGAGGTGGATCTCCATGTTGCCGGTCCCCTTGAACTCTTCAAAGATGACTTCATCCATGCGTGAGCCGGTATCAACCAGCGCGGTAGCCATGATGGTTAAGGAGCCACCTTCTTCGATGTTACGCGCTGCTCCAAAAAACCGCTTCGGCTTGTGCAGAGCGGCGGCATCGACTCCACCAGAGAGGATTTTGCCGGAGTGCGGCACTTCCGTGTTGTAGGCTCGGGCTAGACGAGTTATTGAATCCAGCAGGATGACCACGTCTCGCCCATACTCAACCAAACGCTTGGCCTTCTCAATGACCATTTCCGAGACCTGGATGTGTCGGCTGGCTGGTTCGTCGAAGGTGGAGGAAATTACTTCAGTGTATGGCCCTTTGACTGTGCGTTCCATCTCGGTAACTTCTTCGGGCCGCTCGTCAATGAGCAGCACAATGACGTAGCATTCTGGATGATTTTTCAGAATGCTGTTGGCCAACTTTTGCAATAGAATGGTCTTGCCTGTGCGTGGTGGAGCAACAATCAAGCCGCGTTGGCCCTTCCCGATGGGAGTCATCAAATCCATGACCCGGCAACTGATTTCGCCGGGTTCGGTCTCCAGTTTCAAGCGTTTATTGGGATGAAGAGGAGTCAGATCATCGAAGACAACTTTCTGAGGTAAAACATCCGGATTGTCATAATTGATAGCCTCTACCCGAAGTAGCGCAAAGTAACGCTCATTCTCTTTAGGCGGGCGAATCTGACCAGCGACGACAGCCCCCGTGCGCAGACCGAACCGGCGAATTTGCGAGGGAGAGATATAAATATCATCCGGACAAGGTAGATAGTTATAGTCCGGACTACGGAGAAAACCAAATCCGTCGGGCAGCGTCTCCAGTGTTCCCTCACCGAACATCAAACCATTCTGCTTAACTCGCTCCTTGAGAATCTTGAAGATCAGATCTTGTTTCTTCAAGCCTGTCACTTCGGAGATGTTTTCGTCACGAGCAATTTTCATCAACTGGGGAATGGTCATCCCTTGTAGCTCGCTGATATGGGTGCTACCGCGTTTGATTTCCTCGTAGCGATTGTTGATCTCGGCATCGAATCCTTGGAAATCGTCTTCGTCGCTGCTGCGTTGCTGCCGCAGAGCCGGCTCAGTGGGTTCCGTCGGGACGGGACGACGCTCACCGGGTTGAGGTCGATCAACCTCTTCCGTTGGCTGGATACGGTCATTGGCAAAAGTCTCACGCTCGATCGATTTGCTTCGCGAGCGAGTTGGGATGTCGCGACGGCTACGGGCTTCGGCCATGATTGGCATCTCCTTTATCAACTGGCGTGAGAATGGATGGGACAGGATAGACACGCCAGCGGCAGGTTCATCTTTAGACAGTGTGGGTTTATGCTTGGCTTTGGGGCTGTACCAACGCGGAACCAAGAGCCGGCACCAGCCCCCAACAGTGCAACAGGTCATCGACCTGACGGCTCAGGTGTTCAATTGTGGACGAGTTATCCAGCACATGATCGGCTCGCGCGTGCTTTTGGGTCAAGGGCAACTGCGCCTGCTCACGTGCTAACCAATCTTGCTCGCTCCAACCTCGGGTTTCCATGACGCGCTGACGGCGTATTTCCGGAGTGGCGTCGACGAACACTAAGCGATCGCAGACTTGATCCCAGCCAGCTTCGAGCAGGACAGCCGCATCGACGATGACCAAGCAGCGCTGCTCTGCTCGGGCTTGGGCGATTTGCTCTTCAGTCCGACGACGAATATACGGATGAGTCAACGCTTCCAACTCGCGGCGAGCATCCTGCTGCTGAAAAACGATCTGAGCCAGCACTCGGCGATCGATTCGCTTTTGTTCATCTAATACCTCCACTCCCCAGCGACGCACAATAGCCTCTCGAATGTCCGCTTGTTGTAAAGCTTCATGTCCCAGTGCATCGGCATTAATCACTAAGGCACCGCGATCAGCGAAAGCGCGAGCCACCTCGCTTTTCCCTGAGCCGATTCCTCCGAGAAGTCCGACGATCAGAGTCATGCCGCCTCCAGAGACTCGACCTCGAGCCAGTTAGGCCCCGCCGCCAGATCGACCTTGAGCGGGACTCGCAACTTTAAGCGGTCCGTCACAGGCTCCGTCATCTGTCGTCTCACGAGTTGTGTCAGTTGCGATAATTCATCATGCGGTCCCTCGAAAACGAGTTCATCATGGATTTGCAACAACAGTCTTGACCGGAGTTTGGCTTGGTGCAACGCGCGATAGGTATAAAGCATCGCCAACTTGATCAGATCAGCAGCAGATCCCTGAACTTCGGTGTTGATGGCTTCGCGTTCGGCCTGATTGCGGTTTTGATACGACGAGTTAGCCCGAATCGTAGATTTGTCGAACAGCCGCCTACGACCAAGAATTGTCCGAGCATATCCTCTCTGTCGACAGTCGTCGAGTAGTTGTTTTTGATAGGCTTCCACTCGTGGATAGCGTTGGAAGTAAGCAGTAATAAACTGGCTAGCTTCGTCCTTGCTAATCTCCAAGCGTTGAGCTAGTCCTGGGGCACTGATCCCATAGATCACGCCGAAATTCACCGTCTTTGCCATCCGACGTTGCTCAGCAGTTACCTCGTCTTCAGCGACATGAAAGATCTGTGAAGCGACTGCTGCGTGAATATCGCGATCCTCAGCGAACGCCTGACAAAGAGCTTCGTCCGCACAGAAATGCGCCAGTAAGCGTAGCTCAATCTGCGAATAGTCCGCTGTTAACAAGACCCAGCCTGGTTCGGGCACAAAGGCCTGACGGATCTGTTGGCCCATCGCCCTGCGCACGGGAATGTTCTGCAGATTGGGATCCGAGGACGAGAGTCGCCCCGTGGCCGCCACTGTCTGATTAAAAGAGGCATGCACTCGTTGCGTTTGGGGCCGAACTAACCGTGGCAAGGCATCAACGTAGGTACTCTTCAACTTACTAATCTGGCGATGTTCCAGAATCTTTCTGGGTAATGCCGCTCCCGGATGATCCAGAGCGGCCAATTTTTCTAGGGTCTCCTGATCAGTGCTGGCTGCCCCCGTCACTCCTGTTCGAGTCTGGATAGGCAATTTCAGCTCGTCAAACAACACCGTGCGAAGTTGTGGCAACGAACCGATATTGAATTCTTTCCCAGCGAGACGATAAATCTCTTGTTCAATCGATTGTAACTGCTGGCCCATTTCGGCGCTCATTTTGGCCAGCAATTCCACATCGAGACGAATGCCGTTGTATTCCATCTCCGCAAGAACTTCGATGAGGGGAATCTCCAGCTCATCATAAAGTCGTCGCAATTCGGCGATGCCATCGAGTTGTCGCTCTAAAAATTCCGTCAATCGCCAGGCGATGTCGGCATCCTCGGCAGCGTACACACTCACCTTGTCAGCCGCCACTTCATCCATTCGCAACTGTTCTTGCTTACGACTTTTTTTCCCAATGAGTTCTGTAATAGGAATCACTTGATGGTTCAGATACCGGCGCGCCATGTCCTCAAGGGAATGCGACCGTTCGCCTGCGTGAAGTAGATAGTCAGCAACCATTGGATCGCCGACTACGCCGAGGAGTCGGATCCCATTAGCCCGTAGTACAAGTTGGTCATACTTGATGTTCTGATTTACCTTCGCGATGGAAGGATCTTCTAAAATGGGTTTGAGCTTGGCGAAGACTTCCTGCTCTTCGAGCAATTTGGATCCCTTTGGGCCTCGAATGGCTAGGTAATACCCTTGTCCGGCTCGCCAACTCAGAGCGATACCAACGATCAGGGCCTCGTGAGGAGATAAGCTAGTGGTCTCCAAATCGATGGCAAACCGCCGCTGATGGGCCAATTCGTCGAGCAGCAGATCCAATGACTCGCGGGAGTCAATTAAGCGATACTGGTGCGACGTAACAGAGGAAGCTGTAGACTCGCTTTCGCTGGTGGGAGCGGCATTGGCTCCAAAAGGAAAAAGTTCTTCTTGGGAGAATAGTTCAGCCTGGGTCGAACCCGACGACTGGTGGCCCAGGGCGCGAATCTCGCGTGCTAAACTGTTAAAGCCCCACTCACGACACAGCTCCAGCATTCGTTCTGTGTCAATCGGACCTGGTTTCCAGGCGTCCCAGTTCATTTCGATGGGCACATTGTCGACCAGCCTGACAAGTTGACGACTTACTCCGAGCAGACTGCTGCTCGCGCGGAGACTTTCCTGTTTTTTGGCCCCCGGAACCTTGTCGATGTTTTTAAGCAAATTGTCGAGAGTGCCGAATTCCTGAAGTAGTTTGGCGGCCGTTTTGATTCCAATCCCTGGAACACCTGGCACATTATCCACCGAGTCCCCGACCAATGTTTGCAAATCTACCACCTGATCAGGACGGACGCCCCAATCGTCGAGCAGTTCGGCAGGACCAAACTCTTGCATTTTGCGGAGATTGAAGATACGAATCTGCTCACTAAGCAGCTGACGAGCGTCCTTGTCCGACGTGCAGAGAAATACATTTAGTCCGCGTTTCTCCCCGGCGCGGGCCAAAGTCGCCAGAATATCGTCCGCCTCAAATCCTTCTACGCTAAGTCGCGGTACCGCCAGAGCATCGACGGCCTGTTCGATCAATGGTAACTGTAAAACGAGATCATGAGGCATCTCTTCACGATGCGCTTTGTAGTCGGGATAAAGGGCGCTGCGGAAGGTCGGTTCGGAGCGATCAAAAGCACAGACGAGATAAGTTGGATTCAGACTACGTAGATAGAGAATATCTCGAATAAAACCGAAGAGGGCGTTGGTCGGCAGTCCGGCGGGACTGGACATTCCTCGAATGGCATAGAACACCTGAAAGATGAGCGAATGCGCATCAACCAGGTAAAGTGAACCAGACTCAACGCCAACAGGCATAACCGTTCCAGAACTCACCAAGAGAGGCATCCAAGTTGAGGAAGTGTCTCCATATTCGGGACACAGGCCGATTTGTGGCCTAGTTAACTCAAAGACTGTTGCATGAGGGAAACTTATTTATTGATCCTGTCAACCCAAGTGCAGGACGAAGGCTCCGGAGTTAGAATGATGGAATCAGGGGAACCAGGATAGGGTGAGGAGAGAAACCAGCAAGGTTCTCTCTCCAACGTTCGTAATTTACGTGGACTAGTCGAGGGTGTCAAGCGGAATTGTTTGCGGAAGCAGGAGCTTCTGGTTGCGAGGCGCTATACATCAACGTAGAATGAAGTTGTGAATTAACAAATGAAGAGGGATCTGTTCATGTCGCGTAAGCCTCCAAAAACGGCAGTAGTAGCATTCAAGGTCGAAAAAGACTTGGCTGAACTGCTGAACAAATTACCCAACAAGAGCGCTTTTATCCGCAAGGCGATCGCCGCTCAACTAGGCGTTGCCTGTCCTCTGTGCCAAGGTAAGGGAGTTGTGCCTCGTGGCGTTCACGATCATTACCGACCGTTAATTGAGCAATTTGCCCATCGGGGCTGTGAAGGATGCGGAAACGAATTATCTCTGCCACGCGACCCAGGAGAACTCGATCCCGAAGATCGAAACCGGCTTGAACAGTTCTTTCTTGGCGGCCCGTTGTACTGTGATGGTTGCTACGATAAAGCTCCGGAATGCTCGGACTGCGGTTGGCATATTGCACCAGACCGGGCGGCAGATCATGTGCGCCAGGCACATTTAGACTAACTACTCTTACCGTTTTACGGGATACGCTCGATACGTCGCAGGTAGTTTCGTCGGGCCTGCGACATACGAATCTGACTGAAAACCCGGTTGAGAGTCGGCAAATCAACCGAGCAAGCCGTCACCTGGGTGAGAGAGAAATCTCCAAGGCACACTGCGGCATCTGTGTCCCGAGATACCACCCAAGCATCTCCTTTGAACCGGAGATCAATGACAGCTGGACGATAGGTTCGACAACGATGGAGTTGTGAGGAACTACACCGCAGAGGGGCGGAAATAACAGAGGCCAGCGCCATGAGGTTCTCACCGTATGAGGACTGGTGATTCAGGGGCTGTCCATCCCCAGATCGTTCATCTCGTAGAGTAAGCTGCATGCAGATTCGATGCCAGTTCGATCAGATAAGCTCAAACTAAGCAGACGATTGCCGCTAACTCGTTCCAGCAGAATAAATTACCTGTCTTGCCGAACCGTTGCGACAATCGAGGTTTGCTGCAGTGTTATCACACAGACTGATCGATCTTGCTTCAATCGGTCCGAACAAACCGACCGTGGCGATCCTGCTTGCAGGCCGTAACTGCAAGCTGAGAGTTCCTGCTTTCCTTGCAACGGTTCGCAGGGCAGAATGAATTTTGGAGGATTCCCTGGCGCTCCTGTCCACCGCGGGCCGTGCGGGGGCAGGTTGTAAGGAGAGTACACAACCCATGATTTCCCCCCCTGCCCGATCGAGTCGCGGCTATCGACTAGCCTGGCCCGCAATCACAATCTTGCTGACCGTCGTTCTGGTCCTGACCGCTCATCGCGAACTGTCTGCAGAACCATTCCCCAAAGATCCCGTGGAGACCTTTCGGCAAGCATTGTTGTTGGAAAACAACAAGAGCATCATCAACTACAAGAACCGCCTAGAGAACGATCCAATCGCGCTGAAATTGGCCTTGGATTTTCGGAAAGCTAACCTGAAGAAGGCTGCCGACGGACTGAAAACCACCAGCGACATCAGTCGCGCCCTGATGCTGATCGATTGGCCGCGGTCGAGCAGGAATTATGTCGATCCCACCTACGAAAATCGCTACGATCGCGGCGCACGTGAGATTGAACGAGAGGTTCGCGAAGAACTCGCCAAACGGCTAGTGAAGGAAGTTCGAGCAGCGATCCAGGAGGAGGCTCGGAGCGAAGCTGACGCTGCTCGACAGATTGCGACAGCCAATTTGGTCGGCGAGACCATGAACAGCGTCGGAGATGCACAAGACGATAATCTTCTTCTCTATAAAGACTTAGATCCACTTGCCAAGGATCTGGCTCGCTTGGTCGATGCTCCCAACCCGCTAGTTCGCAACGCAGCGGCACGAGCGTTGGGGCGTTTTCCCAACAGTCCCAAAATCGCTGCCGAGGCTTTGCAACAATTGCTGAAGCCAACTAATCCTGTTGCCACACGTCGAGCCGCTGCCGATGGACTGCTCTCGTTGGTGCAAACCGTCTCATCCAACCTACCAGTGCGTTCGTCCGAACCAGGAGTTTCGGTCCAAGAAACAAGACGTGTCGGCAGCGTCTTCACCCTTGACGCTGTAGCCGCCTTGCTACGACAAGCTGTGAAGGCGGCCAGTACAGGGCTAGAAGATCCTTCTGTAGAAGTGCGTCGTTTGTGTGCCAGCGCTTTGAAACAGAGCGCGGAAACCCTTGCTTACGAGATCAAGATTCTCGTTCCAGTTTCTGCTTCGGAAATCTCTTTACCGCCCACGGAACGGGCCACCTCTCCCAACGAGAAGGAGCGCATTGAGGAGCGCCGCGAGCAAATCAACGAAAGCATTCAATTAGTGATGCCGACCTTGCGCATGTATCGCAATCAGGGACCAGCACTGTTGCGAGCGGCGCTCGATCCTGATCCGGAAGTGCGTCTCGCAGCTCGACGGACTTTGGACTCTTTGGCTCAGGCTCGCGAGTTGATCGAGAAACTTCGTGACTCAGTGCCTCCCAAAGCGACGATCGAGAAAAAAGGCGACGCCGACAAGGATGCACCCGATTTGGTCGATCCGAACAAACGGGGGAAAGATGCTCGTCTGCCCCGTGTCTCGAAACTGCTGAAGACCGTATCTTATCTTCCAGGTCAAGACAAAGTGGAAAAGAAAGATGCTGCTGAAGATAAGGACGTTCCGGATCTCAAAAAGGAAGAGAGCGACGAAGACAAAGAGGACAAGGATGAGGATCCGATCGGCAAGTTGTTGAAATTCGTGGGCGAGGGAATTGTTCGAAGCGGCTTCCGTGACCCGAACGCACCTGCCCGACGCGCTTCGGTGGAAGCCATCGAAGCTATGGGAACCGCCGCTGAGGAATTTATTCCTCGGCTTGTCGAGCTATTGAAAGATCCCGATGTATTTGTGCGTTGGATCTCCGCACGAGCGTTGGGAAAAATGGCACCACGACGCGCTGAACTCGTTGTCCCGGCCTTAGTTGGTATGTTGGACGATGTCGATCTTGACCCACGCTCCACGGCAGCGAAGGCTTTGGGACAATATGGCCCGTCGGCAGCGTCTGCGGTGCCTGCACTTTCCGCACGTCTTCACAAGGGGGATGCCGAGTTTCGCTTGGCCGTGATGAAAGCGCTGGAAGGAATCGGCACGGATGCGGCATCGACTTTGCCAAACCTGACTCGATCGCTGAAGGATACCGATCCACGAGTCCGGGCGGCTGCTGCCACTCTGATTGGTAAATTCGGCAAGTTAGCCGCCGACTACGTCGAGGCCTTGCGTGCCCTGACCGACGATCGAGATAGCGAAGTTCGCAAGGCAGCCAGTGCCGCGATTCTCAACATCGTGTTGAATTGAACGGAACAGAAGCAAAGCGCCATCATGAAAGCCAACTCACGATGGCGCTTTGCAGCTGGCTTATCCTTGCGATTTACCTTGACGCTCCGGACGCAAGGAGCGGACAACCGAACCGGCTCGCCACATTTCGCTATCGGCGATCTCTTTTAGCTCTTTTTCAAGTTGGGCACGATAGTCGCTCCGACTGTTGGCCTCCAAAACGCGGCGAGTTTCCTCTCCACTGGCCACGCGCTGGTAGAGTTCCTCGAAAACTGGCTTAGCTGCATCACGGAACCGTTTGAACCAATCCAGGGCACCGCGTTGCGCTGTCGTCGAGCAATTGGCATACATCCAGTCCATGCCGTTCTCAGCAATAAGTGGATACAGACTCTGCGTAGCCTCCTCGACAGTCTCGTTGAACGCTTCGGAGGGAGAGTGCCCATGGGCGCGTAACACTTCGTATTGCGCCAGCCAAAGGCCGTAGATCGCCCCCATTAGTACGCCACGCTCACCGGTTAGATCGCTGAAGACTTCCTTTTGGAACGTGGTTTCAAACAGATAGCCTGAGCCAATGGCAATTCCCAAGGCACAGCAGCGGTCGCGAGCTTTCCCCGTAGCGTCTTGATAGATGGCAAAGCTGGAATTAATCCCCTTGCCCTGGAGGAACAAGCGTCGCACCGTTGTACCTGACCCCTTGGGAGCAACCAGGATAACATCCACATCCGCGGGCGGAACTACTCCAGTTTGTTCGTGATAGACCACGGCGAAGCCATGAGAGAAATACAACGCTTTCCCTTTGGTCAAATGTGGTTTGAGTGTCGGCCAGTAGTCCTTCTGTCCTGCATCAGAGAGGAGATATTGCAGGATTGTGCCCCGACGAGCCGCTTCCTCCAGCGGGAACAGGGTTTTGCCCGGTTGCCAGCCGTCCTCGACGGCCTTTTTCCATGAATGAGTTCCTTCGCGTTGGCCAACGATGACGTTGATGCCATTATCACGCATGTTCAATGCCTGGCCTGGCCCCTGCACACCATAGCCTAGCACTGCGATGACTTCATTGCCGAGGATCGCTTGAATCTTCTCAGGGGGATAGTCTGCACGCTCGACTACGGTCTCGACCTCGTTGCCAATCTGAATCTGTCTCATCAGGAGTCACCCTACCTCTACGCTCTCGCGAAGTACCACTAGCAGAAACATCAACTCAGAGCAGTATAGGAGCCTTCCGTCGATAAAACAGGGATTGAACTGGAGACAGTGTACTAGTCGCGGAAGCTGAGCAATAATTCCCCAGCTTCCACTTGTGCTCCGGGTTGAACCAAGACCTCGGCGATCTGGCCAGCTTGCTCCGCTTGAATCGTCGTTTCCATCTTCATAGCTTCGAGGGTAAATAACTTTTGCCCCGGCGAGACATGGTCCCCTGCTGCCACCAGAACGCGCACGACCAACCCTGGCATCGGCGCGCCAATGTGGCGTGGATTGCCTGGTTCGGCCTTCCGTCGGGTCGCCACCTTTTCTCCTAAGGCGCGGTCCAAGACCACAGCCTCTCGTGGTTGCCCGTTTAGTTCAAAGAATACGGTTCGCGTTCCATCCTGGTGTGGCTCGCCCACAGTCAAAAACTTGACGATCAAGGTCTTGCCACGCTCAATGTCGATCGAAATCTCTTCGCCTGGTTCCATCCCATGAAAAAACACAGGAGTCGGCAACACACTGGTATCCGAGTAGCGAGCTTGATGTTTTACCAACTCCGGGGCCACTCTCGGATACAATAAGTAGCTTAAAAGTTCGCGATCTGTAGGAGTGCGTTGAATTTGTGCGGCAAACTCTTGGCGTGATTTCTCAAAATCCGCGGGAGGCAGGCTCGCCCCTGGTCGGCCATCGATGTACGGTCTTCCTCGAAGCACACGCGACCGCAACTTCTCCGGAAAGCCGCCTGGCGGTGGGCCGAGACGTCCTTCAAAGAATTCGACCACCGAATCAGGGAATGACAACTCCCGGTTACCTTCAAGTACATCGTTGGGAGTCAGATTATTGCTGACCATGAACAGGGCCATGTCACCGACAACTTTACTGGTTGGCGTGACCTTGATGATGTCGCCGAAAAGTTGATTTACTTCGGCGTACATTTGACAGACCTCATTCCATCGCGAAGCCAAACCCAACGATTGAGCCTGCTGGTACAAGTTGGTGTACTGTCCACCCGGCATCTCGTTGCGATAGACATCTGCCTGCGGGGCCAGCTGACCCGTCTCAAACGGCAGGTAAAATTTCCGCACGTCGGACCAGTAGTCAGCTGCTGCTTGCAAGGCCTCGGCGGAGAGCCCCGTATCTCGAACATTGAAGCGGAGAGATTCGGTCAACGCTTGCATGCTAGGTTGGCTGGTTAATGACGAGAGAGGGGCCATCGCGCAATCGACGATGTCCACTCCTTCCTCAGCAGCAAACAAATACGAGGCAATCTGACCACCGGCACAATCGTGCGTGTGGAAGTGAATCGGTAGTCCAATCTCCTGACGTAAGGCGCGGACCAATTGCCGTGCGGCCATCGGTTTGCACAATCCCGCCATGTCCTTGATCGCCAGCAGATGCGCTCCGCGCTTTTCCAGTTCCTTGGCTAATTCGACATAGTAGCGGAGATTATATTTATCTCTTTTTGGATTCAGTATATCTCCTGTATAGCAAATAGCCGCCTCGCACAGCATGTCCGTGCCTGAGCGAACAGCCTCGATAGCTAGTTCCAGATTGGGCAGATAGTTAAGAGCATCGAAAACGCGAAACAGATCGATCCCCGCTTGTGCAGACTCGCGAACGAAAGCACGAACGACGTTGTCTGGATAGTTGGTGTATCCGACCGCGCTAGCTGATCGCAGCAGCATTTGAAACAGGATATTCGGCACCAGCTTGCGCATCTCGACCAACCGTTCCCAAGGAGATTCGCGAAGGAACCGCATCGAGGTATCGAATGTCGCACCGCCCCACATCTCCAGTGAGAAGAGATTAGACAGATGAGCCGCATAATACGGTGCAATACGCAACATATCGTAGGTCCGCAACCGCGTCGCCAACAACGATTGATGGGCATCGCGAAAGGTGGTATCCGTAACCAACAACTGATCCTGCTCACGCACCCAGCGAGCGAATCCTTCGGGACCGAGTTGTCTCAAGCGATCGCGCGATCCTGGCAAGAGTTGTTGACGAATAGGAGGTACCGTGGCTGGGCTGCGAGGAGCTTTCCGACCAGCCGTCAAACGGGCCGCCGGCTCCAAGGGACCGTTGACGATGACTTCTCCGATGAAGGTGAGCAACTTCGTCGCCCGATCCTGTCGCTTGGGCAAAAGAAATAATTCCGGAGTCTCATCGATGAATCGAGTAGTAACTTGATAATCGAGAAAACCAGCATGTGTGACCAGCTTGATGAGAAACGGTAGGTTGGTTTTGACACCGCGAACACGAAACTCTTCTAACGACCGCATCATTCGACGTGCTGCATCGGAGAATTCCAACCCATAGGCGGTCACTTTGACCAGCAGTGAATCGTAGTACGGAGTGATAACTGCGCCAGTAAAAGCCGAACCGTCGAGTCGGATGCCGACCCCACCCGGCGAACGATAATTGGAGAGTTTGCCGTAATCGGGCAAAAAGTTGTTCGTTGGATCCTCTGTGGTGACGCGGCACTGAATCGCGAAGCCGGTTGTGGTGATTTTGCTTTGATCTCCTAGCCGGATCGACGGATCATTCAAGGGTAAGCCTTGAGCGATAAGAATTTGAGAGCGAACAATGTCGATTCCGGTGACTTGCTCAGTAACCGTATGCTCGACCTGAATGCGAGGATTGACCTCGATAAAGTAGAATTCTCCTCGATCCACATCGACAAGAAATTCCGCCGTTGCCGCATTGTCGAGTTTCACAGCGCGACCAATGGCCAGAGCCGCTTCGAGAATCCGCGCACGCAAGCCGGAGTCCAGCTTAGGTGCTGGGGCAACTTCCACGACTTTTTGATGGCGGCGCTGCACCGAACAGTCACGCTCAAACAAATGCACCAGATGGCCATGTCGATCCCCGAGCAATTGCACCTCAATATGTCGCGCTCGGGGGATGAAGCGTTCGAGAAACACATCGGGAATGCCGAAAGCACTGCCGGCCTCACGTTGGGCTTGCTCAATGGCATGCTCAAGTTGCTCTGGGGACTGAGCCACACGCATGCCACGTCCGCCGCCTCCCATCGCCGCTTTGACGATCACTGGATAGCCAAGTTCGTGGGCGACACGATGAGCCTCTTCTTGCGTCCCGACGCAAGCGCTACCTGGCAAAATCGGCACCTGAGCTTGCAAAGCAAGCTGGCGAGCGATGGTTTTGTCGCCGAGTTGTTCAAGGATTTCGGGACGAGGACCGATGAAGGTGATCCCTGCCTCTAGACAGGCCCGGGCAAACGCGGCGTTTTCCGAAAGAAAACCATACCCAGGATGAATCGCGTCAACCTCGTGCTCCTTAGACAGTGCGACGATGCCGGCGATGTCGAGGTAGGATCGGATCGGCTCGCCGATTTTACCCGTGACATAGGCCTCATCTGCCTTGAAGCGATGCAGAGCAAATCGATCTTCATGGGTGTAGATCGCCACGGTACGAATTCCTAGCTCATGCGCACTGCGGAAGATGCGGATGGCAATCTCTCCACGGTTCGCGACTAGCACTTTTCGCAACGGGGCACTGCGGACCGTCATGAATCAACCCTCATTGGCAGGCAGACGAAAACGATCGACAAATCAATCTCATCTCGAAAAGTAGGGAATGATAAGAAGACGACCAACAGGAAGTCTGAGAAAAAGTAAAACCAGGCGAGAGACACACTCTCTCGCCTGGTCAGGATCCATACAGTAGGCAAGCCAGCCACTGAAGCTGATCCGTGCCGGAATCGCGGCAACTCCGATCCGCTAGGAACTACCACTCAATGAGACCACGTCGCACCCTGAGTCAGGAATGCCGCTCTCTCTTTCCGCGAAGTTGGGACTCTTACCGCCTGCATAGACGTGAGAACTACCCTTGCTCGCGACCACGGATGATTCGGCCCGGAAGGCCAGCAGAAACCGAGACGAGATAATCCCTCAACGATTGACTGCTGGAGTGTTGCTGTTGTTAGCATCCACGTTTTTGATCGGCAACAATTCCTGCCGATAAATCGGCACATCGCGAGGAGCTTCAATCCCCAAGCGAATTTTCCCCCGATCAATATCCACGACCGTGATGCAGATGTTGTCGCCGATGTAAATTTTTTCACCCAGTTTCCGACTCAGGACCAGCATGTCGCTACCCTCCTACGAGCGAAGCAGTGGTGTGGCTTGCAACTACATTCTACTCCACTTCAGAAACGAAGTGGTGTCAAGCCTATGACATTTTTCCGACTTGACGTTTTCTCCCCCGCTACAGTCGGTCTCCTGGCCAGAATCACTAGGATTCCCTCAGCCGTTGAAATGCTCAACTCATTATGACAGAGTCAGTTACGTCACACCGCAACAAGATATTTTACTAGAGAATCCCACCCCATCAAGTAATCCGACTGGTACAGATCCGCTTGGAGTAGTTGTAACGGACAGTTGGAAAGTCTGCTTTCTCGGGTCGGTTTTCTAGTCACCGACGGGCCAGCCCTGCAAGAAACTGCCAGATTGTCTGTGCCGCCCAACGCGCACTGCGGCCCTCCACATCCAGGCGCGGGTTGATCTCAACTAGTTCGAAACTGATGAACTGCTTCAGCTCAGCCAACCGACCCACTCCCACACTCACTTCGACACCGGAGAGTCCCAAAGGGTTCACCGCACTAACCCCAGGAACGTCAGCTGCGCTGACTACATCCGCATCGAGTGATAGATGCACTCGATCCTGATTCCCAACTCGTGACTTGACTGAATCTAAGAATCGTCCGCGAACTTCCTCGCTCCAAAGAATGGCTCCCCCTCGTTCGATCAACCACTCGACGTGGAATCGACTCACCATACTGGATTGCGCCCCGACACAAAGATACTGCGAACCCGGCAGGCTCGGCGAGAACTCGATGGCTTGCCGAAACGGGGAACCACTGTGCCCTTGTCCCGAAACGGTTGGACGAACGTCAAGGTGAGCATCGACATTGACGATGAACACCTCCGATTCGGCCAACGCATGCCCAAGATACACTCCGAACGCCGTTTCATGTCCACCGCCGAGTACAATTGGTATCCCACCTAAATTCAGCACCTCACACACCACCAAGCCCAAGTGTTGCTGATCAACTTCCAGATCAGACGTGATGGGCACATCACCCAGATCCACCAGACCGTTGCGGGCCAACTCTACGCCGTGTACGCCGTCATAGGGGGTGAGTCGATAGAGCCAACGTCGGATCTCCGTCGGAGCCTCCGCTGCCCCCACGCGACCGCCATTGCGTCGGACTCCTTCATCGCAGGGAAACCCAATCAGCACAGGGATACCCGGTTGTATGTTGTCTGGATCGAACTGTACAACGTCCGCGAGTCGTGGATCATCTGCCCTACCAAGCTTTTCCGGCGGAGTGAGACGTCGCATTCTCGCGAACCAGCTGTCCCCGCTTGTAGACTTGCCAGACATGATTGATTCCGAAGTGGTAGAATAACTGGCGATAATCGGAGATATTGCAGATCACAAAATCAGCTTGTTTGCCGGGCGTCAGCGAACCAAGATCCTGACCGCGCCGGACGCTATGAGCCGCGTGAAGTGTCAAAGCGTTGAAAGTCTCCGCAGGCAACATCCCCATGCGAGTACAGGCCAGAGTGCCAATCAGGGGCAGATGCTCTGTCGGACAGGTACCAGGGTTACAATCGGTCGCCAAGGCTACGGCAACGCCGCTATCGATGAGTCGCCGTGCCGGTGCAAACTCGACTCCCAAAAACAGAGCCGTTCCCGGCAAGAGCGTGGCTACAGTGCCCGAATGAGCCAAGGCCTCAATCCCTCGATCACTCACGCAAAGCAGATGATCCGCAGAGACCGCACCAACAGACGCTGCCAATTCCGCGCCACCTAAAGGAGTAAGTTCGTCGGCATGTACCTTCAGTTCAAAGCCAAGCTCTCGGGCACGAAGCAGGATTCGTTTCGACTCCTGCAAATCAAACACGTCGGTCTCACAGAAAACATCGACGAAGCGAGCCAACCCACAACGAGCTATCTCGGGTAGCATCTCATCACAAAGCAAGTGAAGATAAACTGCACGATCGTTGGCGAACTCCGTCGGCACGGCATGGGCACCTAGGAAGGTCGGAATTAGTTCCCAGGGACCGCTAGCATTGAGATCGGCGATGGCCTCCAGGCAGCGCAATTCATCCTTAAGAGATAGTCCATACCCGGTTTTTACTTCAACAGTGGTTACGCCGAAACTGAGCAGTCGTTCCAACCGGGGTCGCGCGAGTTCGACCAGCTTGGACCGAGAGGCCTGACGCACCGCCCGGACCGTACTCATGATTCCACCGCCGGACTCCGCGATGGCCTGATACGACTGTCCCGAGAGTCGCTGTTCCCATTCATCGAGTCGTTCCCCGGCAAAAATCAGATGAGTATGTCCATCAATCAAACCAGGCAGAATTACCTTGCCGGCTAGATCGAAGACCTTGGCTTGTGAAGGCAACGCGGGCAGATCTCGAGTACGCCCGACCCAAACAATGTGACTCCCTTCAACCACAAGCGTACCATCGTGAATCACCCCCGGATCGCGGAAAGCACTCCCGAGCTTGACCGAAGTTCCTTCGGCAACGACGCCGACCAACTGCGAGGCATTCCGAAAGACGGTGGTCGTCATGGAGTTTTTGCCTCGGTGGACGTGGCATAGCGCTGAGCCAACGCACCCAGCAAAGCGAATAGCATCGAACCGAGGAACATGCTCAGATAATTCGTCATCGGGATGATTCGAGTGAATCGCCGAACCCCCTTTTTCTTATCGATCTCCGAATCTTCCTTGAGTGAATCTTCGATGACGTTTACTAAATCGATCCCGCGCAGATTTTTCGCGATTAGATTTCCTTCTCGATCGACCAGGAATGTTGCTGGAATAAACTCGACGTTATGTTTTTCAACGAGCGGATTCACCGATCCATCGAAAAAAATCTGTTTCCAAGGCAGCTTTTCGCGTTCGAGGTATTTTTGAAGATCCTCCCGTTTTCGATCGAGACTGACCCCAATGACCTCAAATCCTTGTTCATGATATTTCTGGTACAGATGCTTGATAGTGGGCATCTCTTTAACACAGGGACCACACCAGGTGGCCCAGAAATCGACTAGAACGAGCTTGCCCTTGTAACGGACGATGTCGATCGGCTCTCCATCAAAACCAGGGCCGCTCAGTTCGAACGGTTTACCCGCATCAACTATAACCTCTTCGACCGTATAGGGCAGATTCCAGGCTGGGAGAAAAGCTCCGACAGCCCCTCCGAGGAAGACCCCTGCTAAAGCTCCAAGGACAGCACCGGCGACCCCATCAGCCAAGGCTCGCCCCATCGCGCAGACAATTCCACCAACCACAGACAAAATGACTAGCGTTTGCCATTCTTGCAGCACAGAATTCTGCACCATGCCGTAGCGAGCCAGCATGGAACCAACCAAGCAGAAAAGAAATCCCGTGAAAAACCCTTGAAGCGCGCGTTGCGTCACGGTCGATGAAGTCGCCATACGTTGTCCTTCAAACATCACAAAGTTGAAAGGCCGCGGTGAGGGATTGGATCGGATCCTTTTTGGGGATAAATTCCTGTCCTAAATATCCCTGATAGCCTGTTTCCACGATAGCCTTGACGATCGCGGGATAATACAGCTCTTGGGTCTCGTCAATTTCGTTGCGACCGGGGCACCCACCAGTATGGTAGTGGCCGATGTACTCCTTGTGCGTGCGAATCGTGCGAATCACATCGCCTTCCATAATCTGCATGTGATAAATGTCATAGAGAAGTTTGAAGTTTGGCGACCCCAATGCTTGACACAAAGCAACGCCCCAAGCAGTTTTATCGTACATGTAATCCTTGTGGTCCACCTTACTGTTGAGTCCTTCCATAACGATGTTGACCTTCTTCTTTTCCGCGTGACCGATCACTTTTTTAAGTCCGATCACACAAGTTTTGATTCCTTCCTCGTCGTTCAAACCGCGACGATTGCCCGACATGCAAATGACATTAGGCAACCCTTCCGAGGCAGCGAAGTCAATATGTTCAGTCAACTCTTTGGCGATGCGTTCGTGATTTGCTGTCCGGTTCAGTCCATTTTCGATCGACGCACAACGAATCATCGCACAACTCAGTCCAGCTTCTTTCACCGTCTTGTACTCTGCAGGAGAGAGCAGTTCGATAGAAGAGTAGCCGATCTTCTTGGCAACGGCACACAGCTTCGGCAGATCGAACCTACTGTAGCACCAGCGGCAGATCGATTGTTTGATGTTTCCCTTCGGTTTGTTTTCGGTAGGAGTTGCAAAAACGCCGATGGCTGGCAAAGCTAGAGCAGAGGCCAACGCAGCGCGACGGTTAGGTAAGAATTGTGACATAGGTAGACTCCAAGTGATTGGGGAAGTTGGTCGCATGGTAACCCGTTCGGCAAAAAGCGTCAACGAGACGAGATGGCGTTTTCTTTTTCGCCCTCGCAGGTATGCTATGGAATCGTGGCTGTTAATACCTCCACAAGATTGGCCGCATGGCGTGAAATAGAATCCCTCCGGCAACACGAGGGCGGCCTGGATTCCAATCAGCTTGGATGAAGTCATGCGAACAACCGTTGTCGGTTCTGGCAATCCTCTACCGCTCGTTGCTTTTGGTGGAGGCATGACCTAAGGCGACCCCCTCCTTAGCCCTTGAAACTTTCGCACCTCAACCACGGAATCCTCGCGAATCACTAGCTACCATTCGATCTCGTTCTGCTATGACTCGGAACGATCTTAGTAATTGACTCCCTAGAGTACTCCTCAAGATGGTAAAGCGGAGCGCAGGCTGAAGCCTGCGACTACCGGTTCGCCTTGGTAGCCGCAGGCTTTAGCCTGCGAAAGAGCTTGATACTACGCGGCTGCTACACCATCTGGAGCAGCGCTCTAGAACCACTGTGTTCGCTCTCATACTCGTTGCGTAGGAGCTGTACCGATGGTGTGCAGAGTCCGAGTTAAGGTGTGCGGCATCACTCGTCTGGAGGATCTGGATTGTGCCATCGAGGTTGGCGTTGATGCTATCGGTCTCAATTTTTATCCGCATTCTCCGCGATATGTTTCAACTAAGATCGCCTCTCAAATACTGCGACAATTACCGCCGTTCGTTGAACCGGTCGGGGTCTTCGTTCGTCAGCGCGTTCACGAACTTCAGCCGATGCTGCAATCACTGCAACGGCTCCAGACTGTACAAATTCATGGTGGTATCACCGAACCCCAAGACGTTTTTCCCATTCGCTACATCCCTGCGTTTCAAGTTGGCGATCGAACCGACGTCGAACGGGTGAAAACTTACCTGGAAGAATGTAACTCCAAGGGGTGGTTGCCCTATGCTGTACTAGTCGATGGCCACGCTCCCGGACTGATTGGCGGAACAGGGGTCACAGCTCCCTGGCATTGCCTTGCGGAAGCCAACTTCTCGGTCCCGTTGATTCTCGCTGGTGGTTTGACACCAGAGAATGTGGCAGAGGCCATTCGCACCGTTCGTCCGTATGCTGTCGACGTCGCTTCGGGAGTCGAGAGTCAGCCCGGTCTCAAAGATGCGAACAAAATTCATCGCTTCGTGGAGGCAGTTCGCTCCGCACTGTGAATCGCGTGGCTACAAAAGAATCTCATCGAGAGCTGCGGTCAGGGCGTCGATGTCTTCCGCGGTGTTGAACGGCCCAGGACTGACTCGGACAGCTCCCTCAGGAAAAGTGCCCAGCGAGCGATGAATGTATGGGGCACAATGCAAGCCCGGTCGAATGGCGATGTCGAACGACTCATCGAGAATGCCTCCCAACTCTGCCGCTCCGAGAGTGTCGCAAGCAAAACTAATCGTTGCAACTCGACGAGTGGGATCGCGATGACCGAACACGCGAAGACTCTTCGATTCCAGATAGCGCCATAATCGCTCGACCAGATCCATCTCGTGGGCATGAATCGAGTCCAACCCGCGTTCCTGAACATAACGGACTCCAGCTGCGAGACCGGCAATACCGAGAACGTTGGGCGTACCGCCTTCCAGGTAGTAAGGCAACTCTCGCGGCTGCGTCTCCGAAGATGAATCGCCTCCAGTCCCTCCTTCCCGCCACGGTCGCAGCTTGGCTTGTGGGCCAACGTACAACGCGCCAGTACCGGTTGGTCCGAACAGAGACTTATGCCCAGGGAAAGCTAGTAAATCGATATTCATACTCTGAATATCGATGGGGATGACTCCAGCAGTCTGAGCAGCATCAACCAAAAATGGAATGTCGCGCTCTCGAGCGATTCGACCAATTTCTGCCACTGGCTGCACGGTGCCCAAGACGTTGCTGGCATGGGTAACCGCGATCAATCTTGTGCCTGGTTGAATAGCGGAACGGACGGCATCAGGATCAACCGTACCGGAACCATCTGCGTGAACCCGCGTCAGAGAAATCCTTCCTGCCAACTCCAAAGCGCGCAAGGGACGACTCACACTGTTATGTTCCAGATCCGTCGTGACGACGTGCGCCCCATCGTTAAGGATTCCCTTGAAGGCCATGTTGAGCGCATCGGTTCCGTTAAGCGTGAAGATCCACCGCTCTGGATCTTTGCCGTGAAAGAACTGATTCAGCAGATGGCGGCAGTCATCGAGAGTTCGTTCGGCAGCGAGTGCCATCTTATGTCCAGCCCGTCCCGGATTGGCCAGGCTAGTGCGTGCCAACTGATCCAACGCCTGATAGACACTCTCGGGCTTGGGAAAACTCGTGGCCGCATTGTCCAGGTAGATTGTCATGGGATACTCAAGAATTATTCGGTAGCCAAGTAACTTGTCACCGCGATTGTGCCTAAACAGGACGTACCGATCATCAAGGGAATCGTCTCTCCCAGCAAGCGGATCTGCTCGAATTTCGACTTTTGCTAGTCGTGAGCGTACGCATCGACACAAATGTTGCTGCCTTAATGGCCCACATACTTGGCATACAACGTTCGTGCCTTATCTTGATCGTTCGTACCCTTGATGATGGCTCGACCATCGGGAAAGACAGTAAACTCGTAGGTCTCGACATTGAATTTGAGCAAGAAGCGATTGTAACTCACGTTGCCCATCGTCGAGAGGTGTCGAGCCATTTCCTCGAAATTCAGTTTACCAGGCGTGCGATGCGACACTTGAACAGCGTTGCGGCCACACAGGCTGGTAGTCTGCGAGCCATGTGCTCCTTCGAGCCACTCGAAGTTCCGTCGTTGACAACAGGGACAATCGACTTTGCCCAGCAGCGGGGCCACCTTGATGCGACGATGCACGTTGTCCCAGATGTCGAGGTAGGTCAGTTCGCGGTTCACAGCGTCGAAATGGCCAGTGAGTATCTTGATCGCCTCAGTGGCTTGCAGACTGGCGACAATGTTGACAATGGGACCAAGAACCCCAGCGGTTTCGCAGGTGCCAGCCTCCCCTGGAGCTGGAGCCGCCTCGAAGACACAGCGGAGGCACGGTGTCTGTCCGGGTAGAATCGCCATCACCTGCCCATGACTGCCGATGCAGCCGCCGTAGACCCACGGTTTGTTCAGCTTCACCGCCACGTCATTAATGAGATAGCGGATCTCAAAATTATCAGTTCCGTCGAGGATCAGGTCAGCGTCCTGACACAGTTGAACGATGTTCGTTCGATCAATGTCGGTCACCACCGGCTCGATCTGCACCGAGGAATTGATTTCGCGCAACTTGTTTGCCGCCGCCTCCGCCTTGGGCAGATTGGCCGCTACGTCTTTCTCATCGAACAACACCTGACGTTGTAAGTTGCTTGTTTCGATGAAATCCCGGTCGATGACGCGCAAGTAGCCCACGCCAGCGCGGACCAGAACATTCGCCAGCACTGTCCCTAATGCTCCACAGCCGCACAACGTGACTCGGCTTTGCAGCAGTTGGCGTTGCCCAGCCTCGCCGATGCCATAGAACCGCATCTGCCGACTGTAGCGTTCAAGGGTTGGATCCATGAGTTACGCCTCTTCCAGTCCAATGTCAGCGAGGAACGTCTTCAACGCCTGTAAAAAACCCTTAGGCCATTTCTGTTGTCGGGCATACGTAGTGAGACATTCCATGTCTTCGCGGACACGTTGGAGTTGCTCTCCTTCTAAGCGGTGCAAGTAGCCCACAATCCCATGCATCGCTTCCTCGGCGGCATCGGGTTGGACAATCTTCTCTTCGGAACCGGCTAAGAACACCGTAGCATGCAACACCGCTAGCCAAAGCGGATTAATGCCTAACTCGGCTGGAATATCCGGAAAAATAGCCGCGCCGTCTGGCACGTCGCCCTCGAGTTCCGCATCACTCATGTTCGCCCCCCGCGACAGCAGGAATGATCGCCATCTCGTCGCCGTCCTTCACGGCTGTAGTCAGACTATCAAGATAGCGAATATCCTCATTGTTCAAATAGATGTTCACAAACCGCCGCAACTGACCGTTCTCGAAGAGTCGTCCGGTCAACCCGGGATATTTGCTACCCAGGTCATCGAGCACCGCTTGCACTGTGTCGCCGGTTGCCTCGACCAGGCTTTTGCCGTCGGTATGTTGCCGCATCGGGGCTGGAATCTGAACTTTCACTGTCATCTGTCTATTTCTCCGTTCGAGAGCGTAGGGCAAGCCAACCGAGCCAAGCCAGCATGCTAAGCATAACCAAGTGAACCAAGAGCCAGGCTCCCGCCATCGCTGGCTCAACCAAAAAGTTACTCACCATCCAGACAACATATGACCCACTAGCGGTGAGAACCGCCAACTTTGGTTGTACTCGTGCCAACAAACTGAATGCCATGAACACAATCGCAGGCAACACCGTCCAGAGAATCGTCGTCACCAAGAACGACTCGGGCACCGGACTGATTAACGCCGGCCCAACGATTAGGAAGACTCCGCCACAGAACAGCTGGACTACTGCTGTGATCAAAAACGCATCCGCGACGGGAGATCGCGTCGATTGAACGGGCGCGAGTTCCTCGCCGGAACTGCCCGAACTGATGGCCCGTCGGGTTCGGATCATTGCCGAGTTCGGCAGTTTCTTGCCACAATTGTCACAGTAACCAGCTGTCTCCAGAGCATCGTTCTCCACATCGCAGTACAGGCACACGACACGCATGGCCGATCCTCGCATCAGGGAGAGAAGTTGTCCCTCACTGTAGCACGCCTACCATGCCGACGGAATCATTTAGCGGGAGAATGTCACACGCTTCACGCGATGCCTAGACCAGAGCTAGCTCACCGACCTCCTCAATCAACGGTGCAAAATCGTCCATCGACGGGCGTATCTTGACGGGCTGCCTCAGTTGTTCGACTACCGCGTCCTGGGTTTTTAGACCGTTACCAGTGATGCAAAGGACGATTTCCTCATGGCGAGGAATGCGGCCCTGCTCGATTAACTTCCGAGCAACGGCCACGGTCACGCCACCCGCAGTCTCGGCGAAGATGCCCTCGGACTTAGCCAACAAAGCCATCGCTTCGCTGATCTCTGCGTCGGAGACATCCTCGGCCCAGCCGCCCGTCTCGCGGATCACTTTACCAGCAAAGTAACCATCAGCCGGATCGCCGATCGCTAACGACTTGGCGATGGTGTTGGGCTTCCGCACCGGACGATGGGCCTCGCGTCCCGATTTGACCATTTCCGTAATGGGATTGCACCCCATGGCTTGGGCACCATGGAAGCGAACCGGAGTCTCTTCGAGGAGTCCGACCTGAGCCAGCTCCCAGAAGGCCTTGCGAATCTTGCCGATCAAACTGCCCCCCGCCATCGGTGAGACAACATGTTGCGGCAAACGCCAGCCAAGATCTTCCGCAATCTCGTAGCCAAACGTCTTCGAGCCTTCCGCATAGAAGGGCCGCAGATTAATATTTACGAGACCCCAATTGTAGCGATCGGCAATCTGCTGACAGAGCCGGTTGACCTCGTCGTAGGTGCCTTGTACCGCCACGACGCGCGCACCGTAGACACTGGTATTGAGAATCTTGGTTCGTTCGAGATCGGCTGGAACCAGAATGCAGGCCTGCAAGCCAGCAGCGGCGGCGTTGGCCGCGACACTGTTGGCCAAGTTGCCCGTGGAGGCACAGCCAACCGTCGTGAAGCCGAACTCTCGTGCTTTGCTCAGAGCGACGGCTACTACGCGATCCTTGAAGGACAAGGTTGGGAAATTCACCGCATCATTTTTAACCCACAACTTCTCGACGCCGAGGGCCGCTGCCAAACGATCGGCCTTCACCAGTGGCGTACCGCCCACCTGCAATCCAACCGTCGGTTCACCTTCGAGGGGAAGCAACTCTTGGTAACGCCACATGGTTTTTGGGCGCAGCGAAATTTTCTCGCGGGAGATCACCTCGCCAATCGCCTCATAGTCGTAATCGACCTCCAAAGGACCGAAATCATCCTCGCAAAAATTAATTGGAGAAACAGGATACATTTTGCCGCATAAGCGACACTTCAAACCACGAACAAACGATGAGGCCACGCGAAAACTCCTCCAGTACAAGCGCCTCGTGGAGGCCACGGGGTAAAAGAACCGGAGGTGTGTATCGTCCAGGGGAAGGTTCCGCCAATCGGCGGAGGGTAGAGTAAGAGGAGGCGTGCGGGTCACGCAGTCTTATCTCTCCCGACCCCAGCAAATCTCGTTGCCGGACCATCGGGTAGGAGGTAGCACCTGCATTCTAGATCGCCATCGAGAAGATCGACCGATCAGAACCGGTTGCTGTGGCTTCACAGGGCCTATTCCCTCAGCCACTCTGGATAAGATACCCACCAGGTTGTCAGCTAAATGTTAGAAAACGAGCGGAGAAGTGGCAACGGCTGGTTTTTGGATTTTCCTTAGACCGTCGTACTTCAATCGAAGAACCCTTAAAATTGTCAGAATCAACATCATCAGACGAGCCGAGGTCTCGACTCGTCTGACCTGGCACCAAACCGTTTGCACTCACTAGTCGCAGGCTAAAGCCTGCGGCTACCTGACAATCCGTATCGGTAATCGCAGGCTTTAGCCTGCGCTCCGCTACACCATTTTGTAACGCGCCCTAACGTTCCTGTCGACGCGAAGGTTTTCCGTCTTCTTTGTCTCGACCGCGCATCTCGCGCCGCATCATTTCCAGTTCGCGCAACACCGTTTCTAGATTCCGTTCGAGCTTCTGTAGACGTTCCTCCTGACGCGGCCCTGGTCCGCTTAGTCCGGGGGAAGGCAATGGACTTGCTGCCGGTTCCCCGCGTCGCGCTTCCTGAGCACGAGGAGGCGTAGGCGGTGTTCTGGATGGATCTTCGGGACGAACCGGTCGAATAACCTCTCCCGGTTGAAGATAAATTTCGATCCACTTGCCATCCCGTTGGATGTACGCCGGCTTGGGCGAAATCACCGTCTTTTTATCTTTATCATCTCGATAGATGATCCCAAGCATCGGCGTACTGCCTGGACGAACACTCACTTTACGATTGCCTTCCGGCAGCCGTTGCTTAATCAACTTGACAATTTCCTCGACCATTTCGCCTTTCAGCTCGCCGTCAATCTCGATGATGGTAGTTCTACGATCCGGCGGAACCAAGATCCGTTTCTCTTCTACTTTCTTGCGTACGGCTTCCGCAGAATCACGGGCACGCTCGGCGAGCTTTTTGGACAGATTCTCGATCTCTACCTTGCGGCGACGAATTTCGTTTTGAATCTCTTCGATCTCACGATCACGGTTCCGCTCGGTTTCAACTCGTTGACGTTCGACGAGTTTGCGAGCCAAGGCTGCAATTTCCTCCTTAGATCGGCGAATTTCCTCACGAAGAGCGTCGTCTTCTCGCTCACGTTTTTCGACCCGCTTCTCATTCTGTTCCACTTCTACTTCAACCACCTGTGCCTGACTCCATCTGGGAACCAGGGGGAGCAGAAAACACGCCAATCCGAACATGGCCAGACTCGCGGGCCGACCCAGCGTATGAGGAGTAGTTCCACGCATGATCAACACTAACCTCCTTTTGAGATCGGCTACCTGCCCTAAAGCACTGGCCAAGGGTGGTGTCGCCGACACGGGTTGGGAGAGAAAATCCAATGCTTCCACCAAAGCAGCTGCATAGAGCCGACGTGCCTCCGGCATGCTCCGCACGACCCAGGCATCACAACACTGTTCCTCGGCTTCACGCAGCTCCCGCCGAGCATACCAAGCGACTGGCAACCACCAGTACAGACCGAGAACGACAAACTCCAGCCAACGTATCCAGTGATCGCCACGTTTCAGATGGGACAACTCGTGCAAAAGCAACGTATCCAAGCCTTCCGAACCGACCTGCTCTTCCAGACCTTCGGGAAGAATCAACCGCGGACGTCCGATGCTCCAAATCAGTGGAGCCAGTCGACCAGGAATCACGCACACATGGGGCATGTAGCACAATTCGACTCGCTTGGCCAGTCGTTGCACACGCCGCAGCAGCGAGGAGTGAGCCGGCTTTCCAAGTCGCAACAGCCAACCAAAACACCACAAGCGATAACCAGCGATGCTGAACCATGCCACGCTACCCGTCAGCCAGATTCCCCCGAGCCGCTCTTTTAACGACCACGCCGTGGACGAACTGGAAATCTCTCGTTGGCGTGACTTAACAGCATCGAGTCTTAATGATGTTGAATCTTCCTCGACCAGCAGACTGTGAGCATCCACTAGCTCTGCCTCGTCAAACCACCATTCTTCATCTTCCAGTTCCAGCGAGATTGGTTCCTCCAACTGCACAGCACTTAGTGACTCGGACTGGGAAGGCGTCGGCCAAGGAATCGGCAGACGCACCAACGGCGGAGTAATCAGCTTGAGCAAGACCAACAGCCAGAGTGCGTGAACGACTGCTGGACGTACTCGCGTGAAACCGACCACCAGAGCGAGCAGAGCCAACATCAGTGCGGCCACGACATTGCTCAGGCCAATCTCGATGAGGGAGGTCATCGCACGACTCCTTCGGTTCAACGAGAACGGGGCGGATCGAGTTCATCGATCAGTTCCCGCAGTTCGCGACGTTCTCGGGCCGTCAGCCGCCGCTGACGGACCAGATGTGTTAACAGTGGAGTAATCGATCCACCGCAGAGTTTTTCAGCCATCTCTTGCAGCCGACGGCCAATCAGCTCCTCTCGCTCGATCGTCGCTGAGTAGATGTTCGCGGGAATTGCCTTTTTGCGCTGGACGAAGTCCTTTTCTTCCAGCCGTTCCAGCAGCTTTTGCACTGTGGCGTACTGTGCAGTTTCTCCGTCCGGATAGATCACGTCCGTGATCTGACGAATGGTCGCCTCCCCTTGCTCCCAGAGGACTTGCAACACCGCCAGTTCTTTCTCCGTCACGTCTTGAGGCGTTCGAGCCATGCTGAATACCTCCTTATCAGTCACTATGACTGAGTACATGGTAAGTCAAAATGTCTGAGTCGTCAAGAGGAGAAAATCGCATCCTTCGCTCCATCGTTTCCGCTACTATGCTCTCTGGAGATTTGGTCAAACTATGAGTACCGTATGTCCGCTCCGTTGTTGCAAGTGATCGAAGTTGAGAAAACCTATGGCAGCACTGCAGCGCTGCGCGGCATCTCGTTTGAAGTTCACGAGGGCGAACTGTTCGGATTGCTTGGTCCCAACGGTGCTGGCAAAACAACGCTACTAAGTATTCTTTCTTGTTTGGCTGAGCCGACCCGTGGTGAGGTTCGACTCTTAGGAAAGACGATTCTTCCCTACGATCTTGACATCCGCCGACAGATCGGCATCGTTCCGCAGGAGTTGGCACTGTACGATCAACTGACGGCGAGCGAAAACCTCATCTTCTTCGGGGAGTTATTTGGACTAGGTGGAGCCAAGCTGCGTGAGCGAGTGCGGCAGCTCCTGACGGCTGTGGGACTAGAGCAGCGAGCCAACCATCGAGTCGTCACCTTTTCCGGTGGTATGAAACGGCGTCTCAACTTGGCCGCCGCCTTGGTTCATCAGCCGCGATTACTGCTGCTCGACGAGCCGACTGTCGGAGTGGATCCCCAATCGCGGAATCTCATCTTCGAGGAAGTGCGTCGGCTGCATCGTGAGGGTCTGACCGTCGTATATACCAGTCATTACATGGAAGAAGTTGAGGCCCTTTGTAGCCGAATCGGTATTATCGATGGAGGTCAACTCAAGGCTTGTGATTCACTGCCGAAGTTGCTCAATATGTTACGCGGCTGCATTCGCTGTCGTCTCTCGGAAGTGACTTTGGAACTGCGCGAGAAACTCGCCACACTGCCCGGCTGCACGTTGCTTGATTTCAGCGACGAAAAGATCGTATTGGATTGTGACGACGTCAAAACCTCACTTCTTCGACTCGTGGGCATCCTCAATGAGTCGAAAATCGAATTGATTCACCTGGAAACACAGGAACCCAACCTGGAGCGCGTGTTTCTGCATCTGACTGGTCACGCGCTCCGTGACTGAGCAGGGAGATGCTAACATGCGTGTAATCTGGACGCTGGCCCGAAAAGAGCTTCGTCTGCTACTTCGCGACCGACTGGCCACGGGCTTGCTGGTCGGCATGCCGCTCTTGTTTATTCTTGTGCTAGGCACAATTTTGGGCGAGGGGTTCGGTAAAAAACCAGATGACACATTGCGGATCTCGATTGTCGATCTTGATCGGGGTGTCGGCTTAAATGGTAAACCCTGGGGCCACTGGGTCTACGAAGATTTACGCCAGACCCAAGGAATCCGCATCGAGCGCATTGCTACGCTGGAGGAGGCCGAGACACTCATCGCTCGGCACCGTCGCGCGGCTATCCTGGTATTGACTCCGGAGATGTCGGAGAAGATGTCCTCGTGTTCCTTTCTCGACACGCCCGGCAGTATCAATCCGTTTCATCGCGAAGGAGTGTATCTCGATCGCGTCGGCGCGGTGCTGCTTAAAGACGATGGTCAAAAAGCGGCGGCAGCCATCATCGAGCAAGTCGTTCAGGTCACCATGTTACGAGTGATCCTTCCTTACATGATCGGGCAAGCGTTTCTAAAGCTGAAGGAGCCGGCGTTCATCGATCGGCTCGGCGAGTCAGTACGCATTCCATTGCCTAACGACTTTCCGACCTTAGTGCAGTCAGCTCGAAAGCTGCTTGTTGATCCACGGGTCAAAGCTGCTCGCTTTCTGGACAAAGAACTGGACAAAACCCTGAAGGTAATGGAGGACAAACTCAACACCTTTGAACCGATCACTCAGCAAGAGTTGGTGCAACTTGCCGAGTTGCTTCATCTCGCGGCAGGCAAAGACGAAGCGCGAGCCTTAGATTATCGCGACCGAGTTGGCAAAGGCGTGCAGAGCGCATTGGAGAAACAGTTCGCCAAGTACAACCTCATGGGCATGACCTGGGCCAATCTCACTAAGACGGTCTCCTCTTCTGAAGGAGCAGTCGTGACCGAGTTTGTCAATCAAGAAGGAAGTGGATTGATTCGTCGCGGATCTCATTTGTATCAATTACTCGTACCTGCGTTCACCGTGATGTTTTCCTTCTTTTTGGTGTTGAGCGTGGGTTGGGTCTTCGTAACTGAACGACGACAAGGCACCCTCAAACGATTACGCTCCGCTCCTGTGACGCGCGGACAAGTGCTGCTAGGAAAACTGTTGCCGTGCTATTTGGTTTCTCTCGGACAGGGAATTGTACTCCTACTAGCCGGGCGAGTGCTCTTTGGCATGCGCTGGGGACCGGAACAGTGGTCCTTCTGGATGCAGGCTGGTTGGCTCCTTCTCGTCATCGTGTGTACCTCACTCGCGGCGATGGGATTGGCTTTACTCGTCGCTTCTCTAGCCCGCACCGAAATTCAGGTCGCTCTGTACGGCGCGGTGCCAGTCCTCGTTTTGGCTTTGATCGGCGGGTGTGTGTTGCCTCGAGAAATGATGCCGCCTGAGACGGAAAAGCTCAGCCTGTTCACGCCGCATGGCTGGGCGCTCGATGCTTACCGCGAATTGCTCACGGTTGCCTCGCCCAACCTGGCAATTGTCTTGGAATCGTGTGGAGTATTAGCTCTATTTGGGATCGGCTTTCTCGTTCTTGCTTGGGGACTACTGCGGCTGGATTGAGTTACACAAGTAAGAACAGCGACCTTCCGGGGGGGAAGAAGGCCGCTGTTCCAACAGGGGGTATCTCGTTTCGGGGGGCGTGCTGGATCTCCTTCTTCGAGGGGGGGGAAGAAGAAGGAGATCCCTGACTTTCGGTCAGTGGAGCAGACGACTTGCCAGGGGGAGCAGCTCGCCGTCTGACTCGGCCTCGTCGACCCGGGGGGCTGGTCGAACGACAGATATTCCGCATTCACCGTGCCAATCAACGAAATGTTTGCTGATTTTCTCGCTCCTTATTCGCGTAACCGCTTTGGTATACGTCGTTTCCGAACCATCCCCACAGCCAATCGCGCCTGAGAGTACAACAGATTCGAGGTGGTCAATCCTCTGTGAGTGTGTAAATCGTTCAACAACTTCGACCAAGTTTGCAATCGGAAGGTGTGATTATGTTTAGCGATAGCCTCCAGCAAAGGCTCTACGAGCAAATCGTCCAGATTCCCTTAATTGACCCACACACGCACATTGACCCACACCGACCAGCAGCTCGTTCACTCGACGAGATTCTCGGTTATCACTACTACACAGAGTTAGCTCATTCTGCTGGGATGGACAAAGCTCCGCTCGATGCGACGGTTAATCCGCGAGAGCGAGTTCGAGCGATCCTTGGCTTTATGGATCGGTACGACAACACCGCTCAGTATCAGTGGTTTCTCGAGATCGTGCGAACGTTTCTGGGTTACACAGGGGATCGCCTCACAGCTGACGATGCCGATACACTTTTCGACGAGGCTGAGCGTCGGATGGCACAGCCAGATTGGGAAGATCAGGTTCTTCGGCAGTCGAATCTGCAACAAGTGTTTCTCACCAACGAGTTTGACGATCCCTTAAGTGTCTTTAACACGACTCGTTACATCCCCTGTTTACGAACCGATGATCTTGTCTTCAAACTCGATCAACCGACGGTACGAGACCGACTAGCCAAGGCAACAGGTATCGAAGTTGGCGATACTGTTTCATTACGACGAGCGGTCTCTGCGTTGTTCGAGCATTTCATCCGCAACAACGCGCGGGCTTGTGCTATCTCTCTACCTCCCAACTTTTCTCCGCTGCCGGTAGAGGACTCGGAACTGACCGCTTCACTTGGGCGGATGACTCCAGAAGCTAATGTCGTCCGCGCTCGGGGCGTTTTCTGGATGCTGGCCCAACACTGTCAGGAGTATCGGCTGCCGTTCGATTTAATGATCGGTGTCAATCGTCGAGTCTATCGGGACGGGGTCTATCAAGGGCAGGATCTCTTCGATAGTCGTGTCTCGCTGATTCAATATGCAGAGTTGTTTAATGCATTTCCCACAGTGCCGTTCTGCATTTCAGTGCTATCTAGTGGACTGAATCAGGAATTGGTGAGTTACAGTTGGATTTTTCCCAACGTCTTCACTAGTGGGCACTGGTGGTACTCCAACATTCCAGGGTACATCGAACAAGATTTACGTGCCCGACTCGAAGCTGTTCCTCGGACAAAACAGATCGGCTACTATTCAGATATGTATAAGCTGGAATTTGCCTTGCCAAAATATAATATGTATCGACGATTGCTAGCCAAGGTACTCGCAGATCATTTCGTTCGTCCAGGATGCTTGACGGAGCAACGAGCGGTGGGAGTAGCACAAACAATTCTGCTGGACAACGTGAAAACAATCTTTCGATTGTGAGCAAACCCGGCGAGCCGTCCCTGGACACGACTCGCCGGATCGCTCTCGCTTACTTGGGTAATTCAGCTACTTGTCCTGCGATCATGTCAATGACCGGCTTACCGACGACCGTGGGTCGATGGTATCCATACATACCGCGCAGTAACTCGAACCCCATGATGCTGACTAGAAAGAGTACGATCACGGTCGGGAACAACATCACAGCCGGAAATGCTCCCCATTCAGCAGGCTTCCCTGCCCCAATCGGAGCAAGATCCTCGTCTTCCTCGTCTTCTTCATCCTCTTCGGCGGCAACAGCCTTGGGTTTCTTGGCTTTGCCCTTGGCCGGCTGAGGTGCTTCTTCTTCGTCCAGATCGAGATCGAGATCTTCCTCTAAATCCGCCTTGGCAGCAGTCTTGCTCTTGCTCGCTAACTTACGCGGTCGGGCAACTGTTGCCGCTCCAGCGTCGGCTTCCTCGTCATCGAGAGCCACAACTTGACTACCGCTATCTCCCCCGGCGGAAGAATCATCATCGAGTGAGATCTCGAAATCCGAACCTTCCAAATCGCTATCGCTTTCGTCGATGGCGACCGCCTCGGATCCTGATTCGTCCTCCAGCGCAGGGACGTCGAAGTTGGTTTCCTCGAAAATGTCTCCCTCTTCCTCACCGCTAAGCCGACCTTCGTCATCCAAGGTCAGTTCAAATTCACTATCGCTAGCGCTTTCCCCACCGAGGGATGGACCGTCCTCACTGGAATCATCGAGACTTAGTTCAAACTCACTGGAACTATCCGCAGTAGGCGATTCGTCCTCCAGGCTCAATTCAAACTCGCTTGAGGAATTGTCCATCGGCGAGCTGTCTTCCAGGCTCAACTCGAACTCACTGGAGCTATCGTCTTCGTCTTTAGCTGGTGTCGGTTTGCTCGGAGCCGGATTGCGGGTAGCCGACCTGGCCGAGGGCTTGGGTGTCGACCCCTGATCCGTACGCAATTCAAAGTCGATCTCGTCACTCCCCCCATCTTCTAACGAGATGCCGCTATCAATGGGATTACGAAGATTGATTCCGCTGGTACCCGCAGTGAGACTGGGCAAATCGCCGCCGAGATTCACTTCCTCGTCGCCCTCGGTTACGGGAATCTTTCCGGAACCAAGTTCGACGGGAGACTTACTCGCATCAAACGGGATTAACTCAAAGTCACTGGAGCTGTCGACCTCTGGCTTTCGCGGAGCGCTCTTGGAGGGCAGTTTCAGCTCTGGCTCACTGAGTTCAAAGGGGGATCCCCCAGCACTGCCAGTTTTGCCTGGTTTTTTCTTTGCCAACTCCAACTTGGCAGCCTCAGCGTCCAGATCGATCTCTTCTGTTACCTGGCCGATATCGCTCTGTTTCTTGGGAGGCGTCGCCTCGTGAAGCCGAATGTCGCTGTCGGAGGGGCTTTTCGAACTGCCCTTTGCTCCCGAGTCCTTATCCACGCCTTCGAGACGGACGTCGCTATCTTCCGCTGGTACGAGTCGGACGCCGGAATCGCCGGAGGATCGCTTTCCCGATCGATTCCCACTCTTGGCAGCAGGCTCATCAAAATCGATTTCTCCGTCCATGACCAAGCGCACGTCGCTATCACTGCTGGGCTTAGGTGAACGCGAGCCGCCTTTGCTTGACTTGGCACCGGATCCACTCTTTTCGCGTCCAAGCGGCACTTCTTCAGGATCGTCGAGAGTGAAATCTGCCGGAATCATGTCCGAATCAGCCGGCTTCTTGCCGGTCCGTTTCGAGTCGCTCGGCGCAGATTGACTGCCCTCTCCCAGTCGCAGTTCGACATCGCTAGACAGGCCGCGACTTCGCGCGAGTTCCTCGATATCCTGCGAGCGGAACCGCCAAGTGCCACGATCTTGAAAGGCACGCACCGTTTTGTTTTTGGCCATCTCTCGCAATTCATCGAGAGACATCTGAAGATACTTCGCGGCTTCTTCCAGCGTGAGATACTGCTGCATGGTCGTTCCGCCGGTATGACTTCCAACGGGATAAAAAGAGCCGAGTTCCTTCGGCGACAAGTGCTATCTCCATATCGTATCGATTGTAAACCGTTAACCAGTAAATGCAAGTCTCGTGAGAGGAGGTAATCCAGGCAAAACAAAGTAAGCAAGCCCGGTTACACCCGCCGAAGCGGTTGCACCGGGCACAACGAGTGGATACTTCATAGGATTATTTATGTAGCTCAACCGTCAGGTCGTTAACTTTATTGGCGACCAAGTCGTAACGAAGATCCGTAGTTTCACGATCGCCATATTTAGCGGGGATAGCAACGTACTTGTTGCCGATCTCTTTAGGGTCCGGGGTAACAATTGCCACACCCTTTGCTTTAAGTTGCTTGACAACTGCCGGAGGTATCTGCTGCGTTTTTACCGAATCCGTGCGTACCACGACACGTACCTTTCCAGCGGGTGCGCGAGACATCTTGAACTCACCATCGATATTTAGGTCAGCAAAGACCATTTGCGTATCATCTTCGTTAGTAATTTGGACGGTTCCTCCGGGTAGAGGTTTTCCATCGAAGATCACCTTACCGTTTACATCACAAAATTGCGGACCGCGATTGCAGCCAATTGTGACGATCAAAGCAGTAAGGACCGTCGGTCCAGCAAGGCGGTGAATGACAGCACTCATGGAAGACATTTCCCTTACTGAAAAGTCTGGGAACGGAAGAAAGACCATCGGAGACAGGCTCGAACTTCGATGCGAACGAGCCTGTCGTGAAACGAACATCACCAGTCGTTGGGAATCACCATTCCATCCTCGGGATCGCAAACAGCGATCCAGGTCAGGTTGCTGACGTTTGGTCCGATAGTGCGGACACTGCCATCGCCCATACCAACAGCAAGCCCAGCGGCTGAGAGAGCATGAGCTAGACGTGGGTTCGCATTCATCGGCGTGACACCAACCTGAAATCTGGGGAACTCCAGTCGTCGAGCGGCGGCGTTCCAGGTCACGTTGACATGATTGAAGAGGGGATACGATCCGTTGCCCCAACCTGTCGCTGCCGTTCCGTCAGGAGAACCGATCGGGCATTCTGGACAAAAGATGACGGCGTTGCCCACCTCACGGTTGGAGGTGTTGGCATTGCGAACAACTCGCATCTTTTCGGCGAACAATACCGTGTTCGAACTACCATCAAGAAGCTTTCCCGGACTACGGCTGTTGTCCCAGGTAGGAGGCCATCCCACGCCGGTCAGCGCATTTCCAGAGGGAAACATGGTTCCTCGTCCAGCAAATACCTGATAATTAATAGCGTAATTGGTGCATTGAGTGATTCCGGTATAGTTGGAAGGCCCTTCATGCCAGTATTGCTGCGTGCTGGAGATAGCATCCGGACCAGGATCGAGCGGCGAAACCAGAGTTTTGATTTGCGTGGGGAACTTAATGTTAGCCTGTTGAAACTGATTCAAAGTTGGCCCCGCGAACGCAGTTTGCTCAATGTAAGGCATCAAAAACCAGTAAAATGATCCGTGACCGATCTGACCGTTCCACGACTTACCGACAAGCCACGGACCGCGGGTAAAATCGGCCCAGAACACATCGTGAACTAGTGGAAAAGTACCCCGAGTATCGGCTGCGTTGTGACAAGCCAGCGTAATCTGTTTGAGATTATTTGCAGACTGCATTCGAGCGGCAGCTTCGCGCACTTTCTGAACAGCAGGCAGAAGTAACCCGATCAAGATGGCGATGATGGCTATGACCACCAACAGTTCGATTAGGGTAAACCCGGAACGAGATCGACGAGTCATGGAGAGGACTCCCTAAGACAAACAGAGGACACCGCCCCGACGAGACAGCCTCGCCGGAGATTCGGAGAGATTCAGCAAAGATGGGTCGTCAGTTGGCTAGAGCGGGAAGCTCTCCTCGACTGACGGTGAATTCAGCGACTTTCAACCCCAGGTCGTGTTCGTAGGTATTGAACACTACGAGATACGCCAACCAGGGAAACGGACCAGGCGGCAAGCGACGAATGTTCTTTTCGACCTCCCAGTCCGCAGTGGTCAACTCAACGGTGCGCCACTCGCCGTTCTGGGTCGGCTCAAATGGAATTGAGGCTAGCAACACATTGCCCACATGAGAGACCATTGGTTCCTGTCGGATTACGATCAGCAACTGCCCTGTCCCAGAGCGATCCACCTTGTAGCGAACGCGAAAGCGACTCTCGGGATAAATGTAAAACAAGCCCTGTGTATAACGATTGTTGGAGCGAATCTGCCAACAGGTGCGATGGATAAAGCGGTCATTCCACAGCACGGGAACAACCGAACGCCCAAACGGTCTGGCCGAAGGATCGTCTAACAAGCGACCCAGTTCCCAACCCTTTGGCAAGGGCTGGCTCAGATTCCAAGTGTAATGATCAAGACTAGGATGAGCATTATGAATCTCGGTCTCTCCGCGTGATACCAGCGTGGCAATTTCCCCTGTTTTGACATTCATCCAGGAATCACTGCTGGTATTGATGAGACGCACTCGGCCCCCGGTTACACTGACTTCGGTCTGGTCGGACGTTCGGCTCAACGATAGTTTGCTTCCGCCATCGGCCAAGGCGACGCCCTCAGACGTGGCTAGTCGAAACGATGACCGTGATGGAACCGTGGCTACCTCGGCAGAAACTGCTCCTCGTCGCAGCAACAATTGGGGATCGTAACCGGCCTCGGTGATGGTCGCTACGGTGTCCCCCGTGAGTAACACCGCGGTGCCATCCGGATAAGTCAGAATCGCAGAGGCATCAAGACCAACGGTTGAAATGGTCTGACCACGTTCCAGAGGCAAGCCCTCCGTTGCTAAGCGAGATGCCGACTCATTATGAACGCGCACCGTGCCAGTTGAACGGACCAAGACCGGAGTGACTTCCGCTGTGGTGGTTTTCGGGGAGAAGACTCCAAGAAAGAACACGGCCACGCAGGCAGCTGCCGCCAGGGCGGGTCCTACGGCTAGCCAGCGAAGTCGAGAGCGTCGTCGGGACGATAAGTTGATTACAGGCCTTGCAACAGCTAATTCGCTGGCTACAAGGGTTTGTAAACAAAAGGCTTCCAGTCGTTCTTCCGCGAATTCATCCCTTTCTAGCAATTGAGCCAGTTCGACTTCCTCATCGGGCGACAAGGACTTAGCCCAGTAGCGAACGAGTAACTCGTCTAGCCGTGATTCGGATCGTCTTTGGAACCCGGACGGAAACTGGCTCATTGGTTCGTCTCACAAGTTGGGTTGATGGTCACAGCAACCAGCTCACGATGAACGCACTTGCGTAAAGCTCGATGAATGCGCGACAAACTCTGATACAACCCATTTAAAGTTCGCCCCAATCGAGAAGATATAGCCACAACCGTCAGCCCCTCCTCGTATCGTAGATGCAACAAACTGCGTTCTGACGAGGAGAGTTTGTTGAGACAATGATGAAGGACTCGTGCTTGCTCGGCCAAGTCCGACTCCTGGACTTCGCTAGACGCCCAGCGAGCTTCTAATCGATCCAGAATCGCATCGGGAAGCGTCCAAATTTTACGTTGACGAGCCGCATCAATGGCTCGAAATCGGGCCGCACGAATCGCCCAGTTCAGGACGTGCTGTTGATCCTGAAAGTCCTGCGGACGTTCCAGGGCCGCTAGCACGACCTGCTGAAAGATGTCGTCAGCCAGATGAGCATCGCGCAAAATTGCCGTGGCGATTGCGGCAATCCGCAACCTCGCTCGAAGCATTATCTGGACTATCTTGTCGGGTTGGAGGGTCATGTGGAGAGTTCCTGTCCCCCTTCCACCCTTTATAATCGAGGCTCGGCTTTAATCCTGACACCAAATTTTCATTTTTTTTAATCTGCGACTGGATCACAACGGGGCTAACATCCCCGCGGCATCGAAGTGCATCGGCTGAGGTTGTCCCAGCACCGTGAACGACGTTTGCGGCTGGGGATCGGCCAGCACTGCTTCAGAAACTTCCAATTCATCTAGATGAAGCGTGTCTTGAATTCGCAGAAGCCGAGCCTGTTCCGGCGCGCGGGTACCGATGATCGCCAACGCCGCGTCCAACACTTGCCGATCTGTCTCAAAATGCACAGGCAGAAATGCTCCCTCGGGATATCCAGCCGTCAGGCAATTAATCACCGTCGCTCGATAGTTCATTTGTTGAATTAATGACGTGAGCGTGAAGTCCGCCAGACCGATGCCCGAGGCATTTCCGTGCGTGTGTTCTGTCAAACCACGAACATAGATTAGGCGAATTGCCGGCATATCTTTGGGCGAAGGCTGGCCGCGAAATGCTCGCTTACGACCAACCACGTTTGTGTCCATACCTGAACCAGAGATATCTTTGCCGATACGATCGACGATGAGAACATCTGCTTCGCGCACGGGTAGTCGAGGCAATAGTTGTCTCGCTCGGACCAACAGAGCCTCCTCGCGCGGGATGAATCGGTCGGGAGGAACGCCTTCAATGATTGCGGTTTCGTCGTAACCGTTTTCGACAATGGCCAACCCAAAAGCAATCGGTGCGTTGGCCAGCATAGTCGTGCCCACACTCCGCACCACTTGATCATAAGGTTGCTCGAGCAACACCCGGTGATACAGCAACGCGCCATTATGTTTACCCAGTCCGATCAGGATCATCTTCATCAGACCGCTTTCGATCGGACCGTGGAAAGCCGTGTGTGGTTTGATACGCGCGACGACACCGATATGATCGGCCTGATGAGCGTGTCGATCGAGCAGAACAGGATAGCCCTCTTGGGTAGTGCCTACCTGCACGGTGTCCATCGACGCACGAATTGGGACACCAACGAACTCTTCTGTGATGCCATAGCTTTCCAAGATTTTTCGTTGCCCCTCGGCAGTGCCGCCGCCGTGGCTGCCCATCGTCGGAACGAGAAAGGGCTTGGCTCCAAGCCGTTTGAGATGATCGGCAACAGTCTTCAAAATCAACGGGATGTTGGCAATTCCCCGACTGCCCGCGGTCAGAGCCACTGTTTGTCCCGGACGAATCCGAGTTGTAAGATCGAGTTTCTCCAGTTCGGCAACAATTGCAGCGGGAATGTCCTCGATCATGGGACGCTCGAGATGTTGCCGGATACGCACGATCGAGGGGTAGCTGCTCATAGAAGGACTAGCTCAAGTGACAATGCAGAGGGCAGAAATTGAAGACTTTCGAGGAAACACAAAATGCAGAATGCAGAATGAAAGAGGGGCCCAAGTTCTTCTGATGGAACGGTGTATCATTCTACATTCTGCATTGCTAAAATAATTCTTCTACTTACGTGCCCTGCTCCCAGCCGGACATGTACTTTTTCTGTGTGACAGTCAATTCGTCGAGGGTGATCCCCATTGAGGCCAGCTTCTCGCTCGCCACATAGTGCTCGACCTCGTTGGGCACATTGTAGACTTGGTTCTTGAGCTTGCCGGCGTTCTTGATGCAGAACTCGGTGGCCAGCGCCTGGGTGGCGAAGCTCATGTCCATGACTGACGGCGGATGGCCTTCGGCAGCAGCGAGGTTGACCAGACGACCTTCGCCGATGACAAAAATCCGTCGTCCGTTCTTGAGTTTGTACTCATGAACGTGGTTGCGAACTTCGGTCGGATCGGCTTCAGCTTCCGCTCGCAATGCGGGAAGATCCAGTTCGACGTCGAAGTGTCCCGAGTTGCAAACCATCGCCCCATCTTTCATGCGCAGGAAATGTTCGCGACGGATGACGCTATGGTTGCCGGTGACGGTAATAAACACATCTCCCACGGGAGCCGCCTCGGCAAGCGGGCAGACATGGAATCCGTCCATCGCCGCTTCCAGGGCACGAATAGGATCGACTTCGGTAACGATGACCCGCGCGCCCAAACCGCGAGCACGCAGGGCGACGCCTTTGCCGCACCAACCATATCCCGAGACCACCACAGTTCGTCCCGCCAGCAAGGTGTTGGTGGCGCGAATGATGCCGTCAATCGTGCTTTGTCCCGTGCCGTAGCGGTTATCGAAGAAATGTTTGGTGGTGGCATCGTTGACACTGATGACGGGGAACTTCAACACTCCGTCACGCTCCATCGCGCGGAGTCGAGTGACCCCGGTCGTTGTCTCTTCCATCGAACCAACCACTTGGTTGATGATGCGCTGTCGTTCTGCAGGAGGCATCTTCTGTGCCCAGGCTCGCACCTGTGGATGCACGTCGTCGAGTCGCTCCAAGGCGACGAAGACCATCGCGCTGACCAGATCCGCTCCGTCATCCATCGTGACGTTCGGTTCGTGTTCTAGCGCAGCCACAATGTGTTTGTAATAGGTGTCTGTGTCCTCACCACGAATGGCGAACGTGGCGATGTTGAAATCCTTGACCAGACTGGCGGCGACGTCATCCTGAGTGGAAAGCGGATTAGACGCGATGAGTACAACATCGGCCCCGCCAGCTTGTAAAGTGCGAACCAGGTTAGCGGTCTCGGCGGTCACGTGCAGACAGCACGACATGCGTTTGCCCGCGAGCGGCTTTTCGCGAGCGAAGCGTTCTCGAATGCGCGCCAAGACCGGCATGTCACTGTCGGCCCACAAAATGCGCTTCTTTCCTTGAGGTGCCAGACTCAGATCCTTGACATCGTGTTGCTGCTTCGTGGCTTGCGGCATCGTGATTCCTCGAAGAAACGGGCGAAGGATGCGGCGGCACTCCCGACGAGTACAACCGCGTTAGCAAGAGTTAGTGTAGGCAGTAGCTGTGTTCGAGCAAGAGCGATCACTCCAGTCGCTGAAGCCAGAAGCGAGCTGGTTCACGGGCGTTGAAGTCCAGCCCGGAACCCGCCAACGCTGCCTCAGCATTTCGCCACATTCGCAAAGCGTCCGAAAAGGCTGTAATGGCCTCATCGATCTCGCCTTCTTCCAGATAAAGTAGACCGCGTAAGGTGGAAATGTTGGCATCTTGTCGCAATGCTCGAATAAGCGAATTGACTCGAGTCTGAAACTCCAGTCGTCCGCGGGGTCGAAGCAGCAGATGTGGAAACAGGGCCAGTCCTGGTTGCTCGTCCAGAAGCGCCTGGGCGACCAAGACCGAAGTCAGCTGACGGGCATTCATCGCTTGACCGCCCTGATCGTCCGGCAACACCGATCGGGAGAGTTCGGTTAACTCGCCCTCAGCACCTAGATAATCGCCCAAGGCCGCCCTGGCTCGGGTACGAATCCAATGATATGGCGTTGCCCCCAAGGCTAGGCGTTGATCGGGTTCCATCCACTCCAAAGCTTGCTGCGCTCGCCCTGTGCGGATCATCAGGTCCAGTTGTAACGCCATCCCACGAGTGCCAAACGCCGCCAGCGCGGAATCGAGTAACAGATTGAGCGCCTTGCCCCCCAGCCCCAATTGCTCGGCCCCCAAGGCGCGATCCAACACACGAGATTCACCGACTTTCTGGTCATATTCTTGGGTTCGTAGCTCTATCTCGCGTTGCAGATCGTCTAACTCGGGGCTAGTGGTTTGCTCCAAACGATCGGCTTGTTTCAAATGCTGCAATGCCAGATCGAGAATGTTCATTTCTCGATACAGCTCGGACAGTTGCCGATGAGCCTGGGCTATCTCGGGTCGCAGGATGAGCGCCTGGTTAAACGCGGTACTAGCCTGCACTTGGCGAAGTTGGGTCAGTTCCGGAAAGCGAATCGCCCAAATGCGTTCTCGAGTCGAGTGCATCAGCCGCACGTAGGATTCGCCCAAGATCAGGTAGGTCAAATGGTCCTGAGGATTCTCCTGAATCGAACGACGACAAGCGCGAATGGCGAGATACAGCAGTGCCGCGGGAGTATCGTCTTGCTCAACGATCGCCACTTGACGAAAGCGAGTTGCCACCCGATCTAACGGAGGAATAGCTTCGAGAGACCTTCCTTCCCGAGGAGGGGTCGGCCGCCACATCGCCAGACGAACCCAGGTATTGAGCAACGCATCAGCAGGTGAAGGCATGGCGACATTGCTGAGTTGCCCAGCGATTTGTGCCGATTCCCAGGCCGACAGATGCCGCTCCAAAGCGCGCAGCCGAGTGGACTCGGCCATCAGCAGATAGAGTACAGCCGCTTGAGTCGAGACGGTCCGACGCGGCACAGGTTGCCACAATGCTTCCCACCAAGGACGAGGCCGCAGCTGTCGGTGCTCCACTTCCCGCGGAGCCTTTAGTGCCTGAGAACCGCCAAAAGCCTGCCGATCGAAGTCGATTGCCGGTACTGCTGTTGGCTGGATGCCGTATAGAGCGACATCACCGACCATGTATAGCAGCGCAAAGCGATCTCGCTGACGTCCCAAAAAATCGATGGCGGCTCCCAGTCGACCTCGATCGTGGTCATGAATTACCAGATGTGTGACTCCCAGGTCGCGAAGCTGTTCGAGGAAAGCATTAGTATCGGAGATGTCACCCGAGCAGATTTGGTTAGTGAGAGCTGAATCAAGAACGGGCAGATCTTCCGGCAAGTCCCAGGCAAACACATTCGCCGTTTCCCCACTGAGATGAAAACTCCGTCCCGTTTTGGGAAGAAGGCGTTCTTCTCGCCAACTGCGAATCTGCTCCGCCATCAGTCGAGGAGCCTCAGGGGTCTCCATGCCCCAACGTCGCGGTTCGTAAGGAGTTGCCTGCAACCAACCGGCCCAGGCACTGACTAGCAGCAATAGAACTAGCAACAGCTGCACCGTGGGCATATTCGGCCATCGTAAGACGCGACCCGAGGTTTCAAGGTGTCCAATGCGCCATTCTTGCAAGTTCAACGCCCAACCAGGACCAGTCAACACCATAAAGTAAGGCATGAATCGCACGTTCCAGAACCCCAGCATCAGGAAAGCAAGCCAGGGTAGAAAGCGTTGCCATTGCCACCCGCGAAGGTTAAGCAGAAAAGACAGCGCTGAACCAACGACTAGGACAAGACTCAGGATTCCGTCCAGGCGAGCTGGCCACCGGATCCAGTCAACCCAAGATTGCCCTGTCCCGACAGTAGTGAAAATGTTCAACCGGTAGAGGTGCCAGGTAGTCGGATTCAGCATCGGAACTAAAACCGCTCCGAGGAGTAACAAGCACAGCCTGAGAGAGTTGCCTTTCCCGCGATCTAGCAAGTGCCCAATCACTGTCAGACCGATTAGGATAACACCGAGTAATACGCCACCGTCGAGTTGTGCCCACAGCAGGAGCAGCAAAACTATCAACAGCCCTCTTCTTGTCGAAAACTCCCCGTTTGAAGAGCTTTCCTCAAAGAAGGCTAGGTACTGTAGCACGGCTAGCATCAGCAAGGAAACACTCGGAGGTTGCACAAGAAATCTCGGGCTACAGACGATGACAACCAGCAAGGTTGAGAGAACTGCAAAGGACCACCGCCCACCTCGATAACTGGCATGCAGTAGGCACCAAGCGAAGAGCAGAGAACCGATCGTTTTCCCCAATTGAAGACCGTTTGGTCCGAATAAGTGATAAACCGAATACGTCAGCAGATCGAACAACCAAGTTGACGAAAACGAACCAGACTGTACAAGTTCGCGTCCCTGAGCAAGATGCCGCCAGACGTCACTGTTACGGATTGGGAACGCAGCGAGTAAGATCACCAGAAGACCGAGTACAAGGTAAACTGGCCAGTCAGCACGAAAGGAATTTCCAGAACTAGGAGACGGTTGAGACGAATCAGAATGAGCAGGAAGTAAAATGGATTGCGAGAATGTCATAAGTGCAGTTCGAGAAAATGAAGATTGAAAAGCCAAGTGGAAGGGCGAAGCAGACGCATCCGAATCCTCTAGCACGATAGATGTGTTACAGGAATGGGTCAACCCTCGATGGAGTAAAAGATGGATGGATTTTGCAAGAAACTCCTTGACAGTTGGGACCGATCAGACGACAATTTAGCAATAATATGCGGGTGATAGATACGGCCATATCTCTTCTGATGATGCGAGTCGATTCAGACCCATCGTCCGAAAACTCGCGAAGAGATAGACCGTCCGAAAGCTGGTCCGTATCGATTTGATTCTCGTTCATTTTATTTCTCTCCCTACTAGGAGGTGCCTTACATGGCGCGTCTTCGGACTCTTCTATCAAACTGGCGTCGAGGGTTTACCCTGATCGAATTGCTAGTGGTTATAGCCATCATCGCGATTCTGATCGGGTTGCTCCTCCCTGCCGTGCAAAAGGTACGCGAGGCTGCTGCTCGGCTGCAGTCCTCGAACAACCTCAAGCAGATCGGTATCGCACTGCATAACTGCCACGATCAAAACGGGAAGTTACCAGTCTGTCATGGATGCTTCCCAACCAGTGGTAACGGCATTAGCTGGAATGCGGATCTGTACCGTCCCTCGATCTTTGGTACGCAGCAATACTTCCTGCTGCCGTACATCGAACAAGACAACGTCTTCAAAAACGTCACGGGAAATTCCTGGCGTTCTCAAGATGTGATCAAGACCTACCTAGCGCCCGGCGATCAGAGCATCGGCGCGGAGGGCCGAACTTGGGGTAATCGCGGTGGCACAAGCTACGCCTCGAACTGGCATGCGTTTGGCGGTGGCTGGGGCGAAGATTGGCAGGTAGGTGGCAAGGCTCGTATCCCTGCTTCTTTCCCGGACGGCACTTCACAAACCATCGGTTACATGGAGTGGTATGCTGTCTGCGGCGATCCTTCCCGTGCGACGGGTGAGTTTTACGTCGAACGCATTTGGGGTGAAGACGGCCAGAACTGCAATCCATTGGCAGAAATTCCTGGACGAAACTTCCCGAACGTTCGCTTCATGCCGGCTTGGTGGGCGTTCTATCCAGGTGGTTTCGATCTTGGCAGCCCCGAGCGCTTTCCCGCTGGCTATCCGATGAACTTCATTACCCTGCCGCAATTCGCTCCACCTAAACTGCTGTGCGATCCTCGGCGTGTTCAAGGGTTGTTCTCCGGTGGTATTCAAGTTCTGCTCATGGACGGTAGCGTTCGTCTTGTTGGCTCTGGCGTCTCCCAGCTGACCTGGGCTCGAGCCATTGTTCCCAACGATGGTTTGCCGATGGGTAACGACTGGTAAATCTGTTACCGTTGCTCTCCGGTTCGTAGTATAAATTCAATGCAGCTCCGGGAGCTTCCTTTCCTTGTGTTGGGAAGCTCCCTTGTTCTTGGGTGAGTCGTGTGTCTCGTTAACTCTCTCCAGTAAAACTGCTTCAGAGGCTAGGACATGCCAGTAAAAACTCGAATTCTATTGACGTGCTGCTTGGGCCTTCTCATTGGCTTAGGTTGTGGCGGAGGCGGCAAAAAGGCTCCAGCTAAAGTTACCGGCAAAGTAACTTACAAAAATGCACCCGTGACCGGCGGGACCATCTCCTTCCACACCAGTGACACGGGAGTCTACTCCACTTCCTTAACTCCAGAAGGCACCTACACTGGTATCGATTGGCCGGCCGGAGAGATGATCGTTACTGTAGACACCGAGTCTCTCAATCCGGCTACCAAGAAACAAGATTATGTTGGCGGGCGTGGCGGTGGTGCTCCAGGTGGCAAGGCAATGAAGATAAGTCCGGCACCAGAAGGTTTTCAACAAGCTGCTAAGGGAACCTATGTGAAGATTCCCTCGAAGTACGCCAAAAAGGACACGTCGCCCTTGAAGGCCACGCTCAAGGCGGGTCAGCAAGAGGTGAACTTTGATCTGACGGACTGAGTTGAGCGAACCCGTTGAACTCTTGAGATCTCCAAGCCCCGACTCGTACAATACTGTCGAGATACGGGGCTTGTTCTTTTTCTTTGCTCCCACATCTTGGGGAGTTCAATTTCATGTTTCGTGCTTTCGTCACTTCGGTTCGACGACACCCGCTGCGTTCGCTGTTACTAACGCTTTTATCCGTGGCAATTCTTGGTCCCTTTGTCGTTTTGGGGTATGCAGAATATCACTGGCGATCAGCACAGCGTGCGCTGCGAGAAGATCGTCCTGAGGAAGCCGTTTCTCATTTACAAACCTGTCTTTGGTTGTCCCCTGATAGTGTGAAAGTCAGGCTTGTAGCGGCTCGGGCCTATCGTCTGGCGGGCAAAATCCCCGAAGCTGAGGAACAGCTCCAAAAGGTGATGAAACTTCAAGGTGGTCCTTCGGACGCCACCCAACTGGAATATCTCTTGATGCGTGTCCAAGCAGGTGAGACGGACGACGTAGAACCTGCCCTACTAGGACTGGTCGATGCAAAACACCCAGAGGCTGAACTGATTCTCGAAACATTAGCTCGCTCTCACATGCACCATCTTCGCTATGGACCGGCTTATGTCTGTCTGAATCGCTGGTTGGAAATCAATCCTGACCTAGCCAAGATCTACCACTGGCGGGGTTGGGTGTTGGAGCGAGTGAACAAGGCAAAGCTTGCCCTGGTCGATTACGAACGTGCCCTAGAATTGGATCCGGATCTGTTCAAGGTGCGTCTTCGCGTTGCTGAGATGCACCTGGAAGATTCCAATCCTCCCAAGGCGATCCCGCACCTAGAGCGGCTACTACGCGATCACTCCCATCGAGCCGATGTTCGCGCTAAGCTAGGGCAATGCCGATTTCTCCAGGGCAAAATCGACGAAGCTCGCGAACATTTAGAATTTGCCCTAAAAGAGACGCCTAATGACGCAGTGCTACTGTTGCAGTTGGCCAAAATTGAGCTTTTAGAAAACAATCCCGCAGCGGCGGAACCATTGCTTCGTCGCGTGATCGAGAATGATCCCGGCGATACTGAAGCCCGCTATCAGTTGGTCTCCTGTCTGAACAAGCTGGGCAAGACTGAAGAATCCAATGAGGCTCTGAAACAGTACGAACGCTATAAAGCCGTGCTGGACAACGCCAACAAACTCCTCCGAGAAGAGGGAGAAAAGCCGACTAACGATCCGGCTAGTGCTCACGCCATCGGAGCGGCCCTGCTGGAATTGGAGCGAGACAAGCTAGCTCTGCACTGGCTCCATGAAGCCTTGAAGCGAAATGAAAAATATGTCCCGACACATCAACTTCTGGCGGAGTATTACACACGTCGTGGCGAATCCAACAAGGCTGCAGTGCATCAACGCTATCTACCTTCGAGCAAGTAAGATCAGGAGTCGGCTTTACAGGCTGACTCCTGATCCAACCTAGGTCACTGCCCTTTAATCACCCATAGATGGAGCTTAAATTTCACCCCGTTGACCTCTAGTTCCTCGGTGCGATCGGGTTTCCAATCCCCAATCAAGAATCGATGAGACACAATGCGTGAGCCGGGTTTCAACTTCTCCAGGGTTGGCCGCAGCTGCCGATTCAGATCATCTCCCATGTACAGTGTCACCACACTGGCGTCGTTGAGATCCTTGATTTTCAAGACATCTTCTTGACGAAACTCGACGAGGTGTTCGACCTTTTCTTTCTTGGCGTTTTCGTTGGAATCCTTGATGCGTTCCGGATCGATGTCCACGCCGACCCCGCGTTTGGCTTTGAATTTGGCCACCGCGGTGATAGGAATTCGCCCATCGCCGCAGCCCAGATCATAGACCACATCACCCTCTTTGACATCGGCGAGCTTCAGCATGGCCTCGACCACGGGCATTGGCGTTGGGACGTAGCGAACCACAATGTCATCTTTAATGTTGGGATCTTCCTTGGTCAGATCGACTTCGACTTGTTTGCCCGCCTCGACATAAATTCTCCTTTTGCGAGTGATTTTAGTATAATTATTCGGTTCCCAGACCGCGACCGCATCATAGTAGTAGCGCACTCCAGGTTTGAGTGGCGGAGTGTTGAACTTTCTGGTACTTCCCGTCTGATAAGTGGCTTCCTTGTCGATGGTCAGTTTGGCATCGCTGACGATTTTGATAATAACCGTGGCCGGCTTGGCGGCATCGCCCTGTTTCTCTTCGCGTTCCTGTGCGTTGGTGCTGACCAAACCGAGTGCCCCAATGACGGTCAGCAAACCCAGGCACCTGCGAATCCCCCACTGCATGGCATCACCTCTAAAACAACCCGGGCGAGGACAGTATCCTTGATGCGGAAATCATATGCGAGAACTCCACTACCTGCGAGAGGGTTAGCTAACTATATGCAGCAAAGAGGGTCAAAAACTGATAATCTCTGACAAATCCGGCGGCTTGCAGGTAATCGCGTCCTTCCGAAGCGAGAATCGGTTGACCGTTCCACTCCTCCACGGTGAGGCGCGGACCAAGCATTCTGCTTTGGATTCTTTTCAGAATACCTGGCAGTGTTCGCACCGCCGCAGCGAGGTCGTCCCGACTGGCGCTGTTCAGAGCCGTTAGTTTTTTCCCCTGCGACTCGACCAGTAAAATCGGGCTGCCTGACTTGAGGACCAACCAGTTACCTATTCGCCGCAGAAAAGGACGTGTTCCGCCATCTAACAACGGGACATCGAAGGCCGCACCAGAACCGTACAGATTTGCTGGATCGCAGCTGTGAAGCAGCACCATCGGAGCGGTTGCGGTGGACGGAACGTGTGTTTCCTGCAAAAGTTCGACCGCCTCGGGTAAGGCAAACTGCGCTCCGGAGAGTCCCTCGACGAAGTACCCTCGCCGCACTTCTCCCGCCAGTTCGAGCTTGCTGAAGACTTCGTAAAGAATCCGCCAGGGCAACAACCACGGGGCGAGTTGGGTCAGTTCACGAGTGACGACTCCGTACCATTGCAGCAATAAATGACATTGAGCCAGCGCCTGTGCTTCGGGAGTCGGTCTTCCCCAGGGTAACAAAAACCACCGGCCCTCCGGACGAGAGATGGCGGTTCGTCGAAGAGATCGTAACGAGGGGCCGCGCGAACGATCCAAAGGGATCCTCTCTTGCTCCTCGCCACGTCGCAACACGTCGAGTTGATCATTACTAACCAGTGCATGTCGGGCCAGACTCCACAATGCTTGCCGAACCTGACTAGGGGTAAGCCCGGTTTGCAGTGCTAGATCGGTAACGAACAGCGCCCCGCACTGGTTGAGAATCGAGGCAATCTGTTGAGCCTGCTCCGACAATGTGACGACCTTGTTTACTTCAGGAATGAGCAGGTCTCCGAGCAACGAGCGGCTTAGGAACATCACTTGTTCGACGCTAGGAGGATTTTCCCCTTGACCAATCCAGACCCCCATTCCACCACTGATCCACTCGTTGAGCCAACGGGGTTGATAACCTGGCAGGCGGCTAGGAAGAATGACCTGTTCCCATAACTCGACAGGTAATGACAAACCTTGCAAGCGTTCGAGGGACTCGCTCAGGCCTTCTGGTCCACTGCGTGTGGGAGCGGGAATAAGCCCTTGCCAACGAAGCACATATTCTGCGAATTGAGCAGGCTGACAAGTGAGAATCTCTTTTCGCAGCAACCCCAGACTGCTCCGCTGGACTTGGTAAAAATTACCAGGAGCAGCAAATTCAACTGCCTCGCCTTGGCCACGAGACACACGCACTGCTTTACCTGTCTGTGACCAAGCGTCCAATTGGCGAGCCGTCCAGTCGCGCTCGAAGGGGTAGCGAGTTAAGAGATCGTCCAACCCCACCAAAGCATGAGTTTGAAGAAACCGATCCAGGATACGAAGCGCCGCCTGGTTCTGCTCGTCGGAAGTTGCCGCAACCAATCCAAACGCTTGCTGATAAACCGTCACTTCTTCGGTCAGGATCCAGCGAACAGATTGAGCCACGGCGGGTAGCTCGATTCGTTGCACGCGCCCATCGGTTTGCAGTTCGTTGAGCAACACGGCCATCGGTCCTTCAAGTTCGGCTTCGGTCAAGTCGCCGAGTTTGCGGAGCCACTCGGCCATCTCGGCAGGGCTACGCGGCGGACGCCCGACTCCACGCAAGCGACGCTCGACTTGATGCACGGCCCGAGGGTCGAGTAAGTGTTGCTGACTTTCTGGAGTGAGCAACTGTTCCAACAACTCGCGATCGAGAGAGGGCGGCGAGGAGTCTTTTTCCACCGCGTCGTACTGATACATGCTGGCGGCGGTAAAGGCAAAGAGCAGCCCTGAAGCAAACGGGGACGGTGTGTCAGCTCGGCAAGCAACAATTTTCACCTTATTCGAGCGAATTTGTTCGAGAAGCAGCTTCAGGCGCGGCACGTCGAGATGATCGTTGAGGCACTCACGGAAGGTTTCGACGACAACAGGAAAATCGGGATGTTGCCGAGCCACTTGCAGCAGCTCACGCCCGCGTAGCCGTTGCAGCCACAATGGGGCGCGTCGCCCGGCTTGGCCGCGCGGCATGAGTAAGGCGCGTGCTGCGTTGTGGCGAAACCGCAGCGCGAACAGGGCACTGTCGGCCAGCTCTTGAAGGATTAATTCCTCGATATTTTCTGGAGTAATTCCCTCGAACAAGTCGAGAATCGGCTCGTCACAATCGCTAAGTCGAACAAGAATGCCGTCATCGTGGTGCAGACATTGTGGCTGATAACCGAGTCGCCGGTGTAGGCGGGCTTCGATAGCGAAACGCAGCCCCAGATGGAGTCGCTGACCGAACGGACTGAGCAGCACTACTTGCCAGTCGCCGAGTTGATCGCGCGAGGCTTCGACGAGTAAAGCCTCATCGTTGGGAATCAGGCCCGCCGACAACAGTTGCCGGGTGACGTGATAGTGCAGACTGCGAGCGGCATTGCAATCCAGGCCGAACTCGGTCTGCAACCAGTCGAGACAATTTGAGTCGTCGAGTCTGGTCTGAAGTTCACGAAGGAACCCACCAATGGCGCGGCCGAGATCGTAGCTGCGACCGACGCCCTCACCCCGCCAAAACGGCACGATCGCGGGTGCCCCCTCAGCTGGCGAGAGTAGCACTCGGTCGGTGTCGATTCGTTCCAATCGCCACGCATTGGATCCCAGCAGAAACGTATCGCCGACGCGACGTTCATAGATGAACTCTTCATCCAGCTCCCCGATACGCGTGCCATCGGCGAGACAGGCCGCGTATTGTCCCGTGTCCGGAATCGTGCCTCCGTTGACCAATACCAGACTTTGACTGCCCGGTAAGGCGACGAGACGATTCTTAACTCGGTCCCAGCTGATGCGCGGTTGCAATGCCTCCAAAGTCGGTGTCGGCGAACGAGCCTTATCGGCCGCAGCAGGTAGTTCGATCGGCTGGAAGCGATAGCGTCCAGTAATCATCTCCAACGTGGTCTCAAAAGCTTGGGGCGACAGATCCCTATAGGGATAGGCTCGGCGAACGAGAGTGTAGAGTTCGGCAACGGGCCAGTCGTCCATCGCCACCATCGCGACGAGCTGTTGAGCCAGAACATCGAGACAGCCCGTTGGCACTTGAATGGCTTCGACACGACCGGCCTTCATTTCACGGACGAGTACCGCCTGTTCCAGAAGGTCGGCTTGAGTGCGAGGGATGAACCGACCTTTGCTCTTCTGACCGACGAGGTGGCCAGCTCGTCCGACGCGCTGCAACGCTCGGGCCACATTCCCCGGCGAGGCGACCTGACAAACTAGTTCGACCGCCCCCATGTCGATGCCCAGTTCCAACGAGGCCGTCGCACAAACCGCGGGTAGTCGTCCGTCTTTTAGTGCCGCTTCGGTTGCCTGTCGACGTTCCAGATCGACCGAGCCATGATGTGCCTGAACCAGATCCTCTTTATCGTTCATCATCGCCGTGATGCGCTCCGCCGACCGGCGATCGTTAGCAAAGATGATCGTGGAGCGATGCTGCTTGACTTGTTCGATCAATAGTTGATAGATCGATGGCCAGACCGAGCGTTCCGGCAGTGGTCCGAACTGCTCGACAGGATTGATGACGCCCAAATCGAGGTCTTTGCGTAAGCCGGCATCAATGATCGTTACCGGTCGCTCAAGTTTGCTCGCCGAATTCTCCTTTTGTTGACAGTGACTGGGAATAGTGGACACAGAGTGTTGTCCACCTAGAAATCGTGCGACTTCCTCCAGAGGGCGTTGCGTCGCGGACAGCCCAATCCGAACAAAGGGGCCATCTCGCTGCAACGCCTCCAACCGTTCGAGCAAGAGCGACAGAAAGACGCCACGCTTGTTAGTACAGAGAGCGTGGATCTCATCAACGATGACGTGTGAGACAGCACGCAAGGTCTCTCTGGCTCGCGAGGTGAGCAGCAAATGCAGCGATTCGGGGGTCGTGATGAGGACATGCGGAGGTCGGCGAACGAGACGTTGCCGTTCGGCTTGTGGGGTATCGCCAGTCCGGACGGCTGCTTCCAGTTTGGGCAAGGAAAAGCCCAGTCGCTCGGCAGTAGCGGCCACGCCCTCCAGTGGCACCTGAAGATTCCTATGAATGTCATTGTTCAGAGCCTTGAGCGGAGAAACGTAAAGAATCTTTACGCTCCGCGAGAGGGTGGGCTGTCGCCAAAGCTGATCCAAGCAGGCGAGAAAGGCAGCGAGTGTCTTGCCTGATCCAGTTGGTGCTAGAATCAGCGTGTGTTGGCCCGAGGCAATAGCCGGCCAGCCGAGTTGTTGTGGCAGGGTTGGTTCACCCAGCGTTTCGCGAAACCAACGCTGTACAGGAGGAAGAAACAGGGCCAAGGGATCAGGCATCATTTCGATATTCTATCAGAGGACAGGTGTACAGAGAACAGCAGCCGCTTATCGGTAAATTGATAGAACATGTTGGAGAACTCAGTTTGCTTCTGAGGTGCAACCGATGGCCGTAAAGAAGATTCTGATGCTGGTGGGCGATTTCGTCGAAGACTACGAGGTCATGGTGCCGTTTCAGGCGTTATTGATGGTCGGGCATCAGGTACATGCCGTGTGTCCCAACAAGAAATCTAGCGAACGAGTAAGGACAGCGATTCATGACTTCGAGGGCGACCAGACGTATAGCGAAAAGCTCGGGCACTACTTCACACTCAACGCCACTTTCAGCGAAGTAAAGGCAGAGAGCTACGATGCCCTGGTGATCCCCGGCGGACGAGCGCCAGAATATATACGTCTTAACAACTCCGTATTGTCGCTGGTGCGTGACTTCGCTGGCGCGAACAAACCGATCGCGGCAGTGTGTCATGGCATTCAAGTGTTGACGGCAGCGCGAGTTGTCGAGGGGCGATCCCTGACAGCTTATCCTGCGGTCGGACCGGAAGTGACTCTCGCGGGCGGGAAGTTTGTTGAAGTCGCAGTCGATCAAGTTCATGTCGATGGCAACCTGGTGACGGCACCAGCCTGGCCAGCGCATCCCCGTTGGTTGGCCGCGTTTCTCCAGCTCCTAGGCACACGGATTGAGCCGTGAAGAGGTGGCAGTGAATCTTTTCTTGTTTGACATCGATGGAACGCTGGTCTCGACTGGCGGCGCGGGAATAGCGGCTCTCGAAGCCGGGTTGGCCGAGGAGTTCGGGATTGGCGGCTGCATTGAAAAACTGACCCTCAGCGGACGCACTGATCGAGCAATTGCCACCGACTTGCTCCGCCTTTCGGGATTGGCTGACTCTGACGAGAACCGCTCACGTTTGCAGGAAGCCTACCTACGACATCTCCCCTCGTGCCTGCATCGCCTGCGTGGTAGGATCTTGCCTGGGGTCGTCGAGTTACTCGAACGGTTGCGACAACGACCAAACACGATGATCGGCTTGCTCACGGGCAATATTCGTCACGGAGCGCGAATCAAATTGGGCCATTTCGGCTTAGCCGAACATTTTGCCTTCGGAGGATTCGGCGATCGGCACCTGGACCGAGACGAGGTAGCCCGCGAAGCATTGGCTGCCTGGCAGGAGCATGTCGGCTACAATAGCTCTCCGCAATGTATCTGGGTGATTGGCGACACCCCTCATGACATCACCTGTGCCCGAGCCATCGCCGCGCGGTCCGTCGCCGTGGCTACAGGCTGGCATCCGCGTGAGGAACTGGCCAACTATCGTCCAGATGTGTTGCTCGATGATCTCACGAGATGGGCAGTGTGAAGCGATCACGAAAAATCGACCTACCTAGTAAAGTGTGCCTTGTTTGTGGTCGGCCGTTTACCTGGCGAAAGCGTTGGAAGCACTGCTGGGAGCAAGTGCGTTATTGCAGTCAGCGTTGTCGCAGGCAGCGCTCGCCACATTAAGTGCCGCGCCTTATCCTTTCCTTAGATCCCACCCTCGGAGAGTCATTATGCGCACCTCCCTTCTCGTTCTTGCTCTGTTGTCGCTGTCCGTCGTTGCCGCCGACTGGGCACGGTTCCGCGGCCCCAACGGTACCGGCATTTCCAACGACAAGGAGGTTCCGGTCCAGTGGAGTGACAAGGAGATTTTGTTCAAAACCCGTCTAACAGGGGTCGGTCATTCTTCGCCGATCGTCATCGGCTCGCGTGTATTCTTGCTGTCGGCAACGGACACACAACGGATGCTCGCTTGTTTTGATGCAAGCAACGGTAAGGAACTGTGGACCGTCCGCACTCCAGGGAGCAAGGCGAAGAAACACGCCAAAAGCAGCTTCGCCTCTTCGACTCCGGCCTCAGACGGCGAACGAGTCTTCTGCGTCTTTTGGGATGGGGAAGCTGTCTCGTTACACGCCTACGATCTGCAAGGCAAGCCGCTGTGGAAGCACGATCTGGGTAGCTTTACCAGCCAACACGGACCTGGATTCTCTCCTATCGTCGAGGATGGTATTGTGATCGTCAATAACGATCAGGATGGGCTAGCCACACTGCTAGCCTTCGATGCCAAATCGGGTGAGAAGCTTTGGTCGGTGGATCGTCGAGCAGTTCGTGCCTGTTACTCCACGCCGATCGTCGTCGAGTTGAACAACGAAAAACTGGTGATGGTCACAAGTACGCCAGGCATCACCGGCTACAATCTGCGAACGGGTAAAGAAGCCTGGAATTTTACCTGGAGCTTCGAGCGCATGATGTTGCGGACAGTCGGCTCGTCGATCGTCGCAGACGGCTTGATCTTCGGTTGCTCCGGTGATGGCAGCGGTGAACGAAACATGATCGCAGTAAAGCTGAGCGGCTCGGGCGACGTGACACGGACTAACCTGGTGTGGTCGCGCGCCATCAACCGCGCCACGCCATATGTACCGACTTTGGTGGCACAGGACAAATATTTGTATGGCGTTCTGGATGAGGGACAGGCAATCTGTTTAGAGGCGGCGACAGGAAAAGAACTTTGGAGATCCCGTTTAGCGGCAAATGTCTCGGCGTCGCCGATTTTGATCGATGGCAAAGTTTACGTTTGCGACGAACGCGGCGAAGTGTTCGTGTTTCAAGCTGAACCGACCTCGCTGAAATTACTGGGCAGAAGCAGCGTCGGTGAACTCATCATGGCCTCACCAGCAGTAGCGCACAACCGATTGTACCTTCGCGGCGAACGTCACCTCATCGCAATTGGGAAGAAATAGGAAATCCACTTGAGACAACCTTCCCCTGCCAACGGGTGAACTAGATTTTCATTTTGTTGCCAGGGTCGCTGGAACTTCCTGACATTCTTACTAGAATGAAGGGTAGAACAAGGCTGCTCTCTGGTAGTAAGCGGAGGTAAACAGCTAATAGACAAGAGCTTCCGAAAACATATTGAAGAGGAAATTAGAGTTAACGTAACTCTTTGGAGAGCCATTTGAAGGCGTAGCTCAGCCGGTAGAGCAACGGACTTTTAATCCGTAGGTCCTGGGTTCGAATCCCAGCGCCTTCACTTCAGCAGACAAATGCAAATCAGCACTTCTAGACGCCTCTTCTTGAACAGACAACAGGTTACAACTCGGATTAGCAACAGCATCTGCACTTGAAAATATGTCGATTGATGCGGCCTGAGGCGGTACAATGCGGGGAGTTAGTACATCCTTTAGTACATCCCGAACCGCCTCTAAGTCGTTATTTTCCAGGCTCGAAACACGGTTACTGACCTGATGTTCAGCTGTAGTGGTTGAAGATTCGAGCGTTGGCGGCGTCAAATTAGGCAACTTGGCCACGGCTTGCGTCAGATCCGACAGCCGCCGATGGGAGTAGCGCGCGGTCAACGTCGGCGTGCTATGCCCGGCCAGTTCTTGCGCGGTTTTCAGGTCCACGCCGGAGCGGCCTAGCAGTGTCAGATAGGTATGACGTAAACTGTGAAAGTCCGCAAACTCCGGTCCGTCCGGCCCCATGATGGAGTAAGGGATACCGGCGGCTTCTAAATCGCAGCGGATCATCTGCGCAGGCGCCCCGGTTCGCTGCCAGCGGTTGCCCCAAATAGGCCGATCGGCCGGCTGCCGTCGAGGTAGGGCCGCAGTTGCTCCGCCACGTCGGCTGGCAGCGGTTGCACCTTGCCCCGTTTACTCTTGTCCAGCCGGGCCGGCAGCGTCACGACAGGCGAAGGGGAGTTCAAATTGAAGTGTTCCGACATCAAGTTCGCCAACGCTCTGGCCCGGAAGCCGGTCGATACCCGTCAACCCTCGGAAGGTTCGCCTGCTCGTCAAAGTTGCAGTTAAAAGTTACTGTAGTTCTTCGACCGTCAAATCACGCCGTCGTCGGCGGATGTCTTGCGAGACATTGACCAGCGACAACGTTCCTAAAGGATCGGAAAAACAACGGCGGTTGCGGACCAACCATCGAGTAAAGCTCCGCACAGCGCGAATGTAATGATTGATCGTTTGCGGCGCCCTCCCCTTCGCTCGTTGCTCGGTCAAACGTTCTACGACATCACGCGGAATACGACGGGCCTTGTCGCACCCTGTCGCTTTCAACTGGTGCCGGGCTAGCCACTTTCGCACTGCGTCCACGGTCACGCCGAACACCGCTGCCACGGTCTTTGGCGTGAACGCTTCGCCTGGTGGCAAATCGATCGACTCCGCACCGCGCCGAAGGGTGGTTAACCAAGCCGTGACGCGTACAGAGTCCAGATCGCGCAGATATACAGCCCCAACGCCCGACAGTAGCGTTTTCACCCGAGCTATTGTCAGGTCTATATGCGAAGCGGTGTTCCCTTTGCCAAGCAAGTACTACCGAAAATCTTCTAGATGCTCGGTCAAAGGCCGCAAGATAGCATCATCAACAGGATCATGTAGTCCCAGTCGAATTCGTTCAACGCGACGTTGTAGCTCGGCTAGCTTTTGCTGCGCGGCCGCCTTGTCGGTCGCCAGAGGAACGCGACGGACAATACCGTGTTCATCGGTGTATTGACCGTACCATTTGGCCGCGGATTTCAAATACTTCGAACCGCAGCGTGTCAGCGGGTAGACAGCAACGCGACCGTCACGATCACGAACCCGCACTGCCGGCTTGCCTTTGTGGGTTCGCTTGGTTGCCTTTCAGGCCGGCTGGCATCGCCGTATCAAACGCGGCCAGCCCGGACGGTGCCGGCGAGAACATTTGAGTTGTCGGATCGAATCGCATCATAATGTCGGCCGCGGCCCTGTAGCGGTTCTTCTCGCAACGGAAGGTAACCGTTTCGTCGTCGCCCGCTTCGAGCAGGTAAACAGCGTCGCTGCCGTATTCCAGTTCGCTTGAACCCCGGAAACTCACCAAGTTCAGCCCCTTGTAGGTCGAGCCGCTCTTGCTCTTTTGCCGCGCCACCGCCGACGCGACCAGCACGGCCGCGCCGGCATCGCAGAACCGCCGAAGCACGGTCGCAGCGGTTTCGAGTTGCTCACGTCGGTCTTTCGAGGAATCGCCCACCGTGAACCGCTGGAGGTAGTCCAAGATCAGCACGTTTGCCCCGAACGCTGTACCGGCGTTGGCAACATGCTCCAACGAGTAAGGCGGCCCCAGAAATGCAAGACGACCGGCCACAAAGCCGAGCGAATCGACGGCGGCCCGCACGCGGTTCCGTTGGTCCGCTGTCAGCGTGCGGTCGTTGATGGTGGTTAACGGGACGCCCGACAGCCGCGATATACTTCGCTCCACAAGTAACGTTGGAACCATCTCAACATTCGCCACGAGCAGCCGAGTGACCGGGTTCGCCCGCAGCAACTCGACGCCGATTTGCAGCAGGGCGGCCGTCTTGCCCGCCCGCGGCGGCCCACCGAAGAGGATTAGTCGGCCGGGTCGGACATCGAGCTTTTCAAACGGCGGTGGTAGCTCAAATCGAACCGGCGGCACACCACGTTCCACGTCGGTGCGCCACGCGTCGAGCAAGTCCGCCGCAGTGACCAGCGCCGGCGTCACGTTGGCGGCCCTCCTTCGCTCGTTTTTAGCGCGAGTGCCCCAAACGGGAAGTCTAACGCGCCCGGCGGCAACGGGTCGCTTTCGTGCTGGATGCACCAACGTTCAAAAGCAATCTCGGCATCGTCGCTTTCCTCAGGTCGTGGTACGACAACGGCCTGTTGCTGCTGGGTATGCCGGATGCCGCACTCGATTTGCCGCTCTACGTCTTTTGGTGACAAACCACTGTCACAACCGATCTCGGCCAGCAAGGCATGGCAAAGTGAAGGGGGCGAGCCTTGTTCAGTCAGCCATGCAGCACAGCGAAAAAGCGTCGTATGCCGCTCGCCGATGTCTACACCAAAGCGAAACAGGTCAATGAAGTATCGCGGCGCGCGGCGACTTCCGGCCTGACGCTCGTGCTGCTGGGCGCGGGCTTCGACGACGCGGGCGGTTTGCTGCTCGGCTTCGCGCCAGTCGCTGATCAATTGGGTCGCTTTCGCCGTCCCCGAAGGGATGCCATCGCCAGCCGGATGCTCGGCTAGCCGACGAACCTCATCAATACCGAGCCGGAGCAAGTCGACGGCGTCGACGCGCCGTTTGAATAGCCCAGTCCTCGGATGCCGGGTATTCGGCAGACGAACAATGTGGTTGACGTTAAAAATCGCCAGGTCGATTGTGACGCCGGCCCGGGCGGCCAATGTCGAGGCAAACGCCCGCGCTACGCGATGAAAGCCTACGCTTGGCGGCGGCTCATGGGCCAGTTCGACGGCGACATGGAAGCCTTTGGAACCGCTGAACCAGATGGGCGGATTCTCTACGCCATACCGCGCCTGAATCGTAGCCACGAGCTGGCGAGCGTCCGTCAGTGCGTCGGCCAGGTCGGGCCGGTCAATGTCCAGCACGAGCCAGCGCCTTCACTTTTACTAAAGCAAACCGTTTCATCCCAGTTAGAATGATAGACAGGAGTTGGTTTCTGTTAAGAAACCAACTCCTATTTGTCAACGAGCAGAATTGCTCTCGTCTTTAGAAAGGATTACTTCAAATCGAAGCGGTCGAGATTCATTACCTTCGTCCACGCGGCGACGAAATCGCGCACGAACTTTTCCTTGCTATCCTGACAGGCATAGACTTCCGCGATGGCTCGGAGTTGTGAGTTCGACCCGAAGACAAGATCGACAGCAGAGCCAGTCCATTTCACTTCGCCCGTTTTTCGATCACGTCCTTCGTAGAAGTGCTCACACTGTGACGACTTCCGCCATTCGGTATTCAGGTCAAGTAGATTGACGAAGAAATCATTCGTTAAGGAGCCGGGCTGTTTGGTGAAGACGCCCAAGGAAGACTGTCCGTAGTTGGCGTTCAACACTCGCAGTCCGCCAATCAGCACAGTCATTTCGGGTGCCGTCAGAGTCAGCAAGTTTGCTCGATCCACCAATAGTTCCGGTGTCGGACGAGTATCCCCCTTGCGAACATAATTGCGGAATCCGTCGGCAGTCGGTTCTAGAACAGCGAAAGACTCGACATCGGTCATTTCCTGAGTAGCGTCAGTGCGGCCTGGCGAGAACGGCACTTGTACATCGAAGCCCGCCTTCTTCGCAGCAGCTTCTACGGCGGCACATCCGCCAAGAACAATCAGGTCGGCAAGCGAGACTTTTTTGCCTCCGGACAGAGATCGATTGAACTGCTGCTGAACTTTTTCTAGCGTGGTCAACACCTTCGTTAGTTCAGCCGGTTGATTGACTTCCCAGTCCTTCTGGGGAGCCAAGCGAATACGTGCGCCGTTCGCTCCGCCGCGTTTGTCGGTGCCCCGGAACGTCGACGCCGACGCCCAAGCCGTGGTGACCAACTGGGAGATAGACAGCCCCGAGTCGAGGAGTTTAGCTTTCAATTGGGCGATGTCCTGATCGTTGAGGAGCGGATGATCGACGGCTGGGACTGGATCTTGCCACAGTTGCGGCGGAGCAACCATTGGGCCAAGCAAGCGCGACACCGGTCCCATGTCACGGTGAATCAGTTTGTACCAAGCCTTAGCGAAGGCTTCGGCAAACTGGTCCGGGTTTTCGTGAAAGCGTTTTGCAATGGGAGCATAGATCGGATCCATCTTGAGCGAAAGATCGGTCGTGAACATGATCGGTGCGTGCTTCTTCGACGGATCATGAGCGTCGGGAACAGTGCCCTGGGCAGAAGGATCTTTCGGTGTCCACTGCCAGGCACCTGCTGGGCTTTTTGTCAGCTCCCAATCGTAGTTGAACAGGTTGTCAAAGTAGCCGTTGTCCCACTTAATGGGATTGGAAGTCCAAGCACCCTCCAAACCGCTGGTGATCGTATCGGCACCTTTACCGGTCCCAAAAGTATTCTTCCAACCAAGCCCCTGTTCTTCCAGTGGGGCCGCCTCCGGTTCGGGGCCGACGTAGACGGCAGCCTCGGCGGCACCATGAGCTTTGCCAAAGGTATGCCCGCCAGCGATCAAGGCGACGGTTTCCTCGTCATTCATCGCCATCCGTCGGAACGTCTCTCGGATGTCACGAGCCGCGGCCAACGGATCGGGTTTGCCGTTCGGCCCTTCAGGATTGACATAAATCAAGCCCATCTGAACGGCGGCTAGGGGATTCTCCAGTTCACGATCGCCCGTGTAACGTTTATCACCGAGCCATTCCGACTCCGGTCCCCAATAGATATCGAGTTGCGGCTCCCAGATATCTTCGCGTCCAAAGGCGAACCCGAAGGTCTTGAAGCCCATCGATTCCAAAGCGCAGTTACCGGCATAAATAATCAAGTCGGCCCAGGAGATTTTCTGCCCGTATTTCTGCTTGATCGGCCAGAGCAGACGACGAGCCTTGTCGAGGCTAACATTATCAGGCCAGCTATTGAGTGGTGCGAAGCGCTGTGCGCCAGCTCCTCCGCCTCCACGCCCGTCGGCAATCCGATAGGTACCAGCACTGTGCCAGGACATACGGATAAAGAGCGGTCCATAATGTCCATAATCCGCAGGCCACCAGTCCTGTGATGTGGTCATCAACGCTTCCATATCCCGACGCAGTTCGTCCAGGTCGAGTTTCTTAAATTCCTCAGCATAGTTGAAATCTTTACCCAAGGGATTGGATAACGGAGAGTGTTGGTGGAGAATTTGTAGATTTAGCTGATTGGGCCACCAATCTCGATTCGACAAGGCTCCCGCTGCCGTGTGTCGATGAGTACCATTCATCACCGGACATTTCGTTTCAGTCGTCATCGTCATCTCTCCCACGCGATTCACCTAGAGGGACCGAACGGTTGATTTAGCGAATTAGTAGTTAATGTACGGATTACCGTAGACGAGTTGAGCCAGCGATTGTGAAAAGAGAATCGAACCGTACCGATCCATTCGCGAGCGAACTAAGTGCCCCTCAACACAAATACTCAGCTTTCTTGTCTGACTTAGTAGAGGTAGTTGCAACAGAGAACTCTATCTGCTAAGATCTGTAAAAAGGACAAGCAGATCCTAAATTCTGTGAGGGTTCTCATGCGTTGCCTCCTGCTCCAACTGATCGTTTTTCACGCTTTTGGCTTGTCCGCGTCGGCTGGGCCGGGTGACCTTGAACGCCCTCCCATCGAGTATGAAAAGTCCACTCCGGAGGACGCTATTTCTGCTCTTCAGGCAAGCATCCAAGCGGGTAAGGTTCGCCTTGAGTATCAGGAAGACCATGGCTATCTCCCTTCCGTATTGAAGCACTTGGAAATTCCCCTTTCGTCTCAAGTGTTCGTCTTCTCTCGCACCAGTCTACAACGCGGTCGCATCAGCCCAAAAACACCACGAGCCATCTACTTTAATGATGAGGTCACAGTTGGCTTCTGTTACCGCGGAGATGTCTTGGAGATTGCTGCCGCTGATCCCAAACTAGGCACAACCTACTACACGGTCGATCAAAACCCAGCCAAGCAGGGAGCGATCACCCGCCAGACGGACAACTGTTTGATTTGCCACGGATCCTCGGCCAATCAAGGGATGCCCGGTCATCTAATCCGCTCAGTCTTTCCCGATCGCACGGGTGATCCGTTGCTCTCCTTGGGAAGTAAGCGTGTCGATCATACCACACCGTTTGTGGATCGTTGGGGCGGTTGGTATGTGACGGGAACCAGCGGAAAACAGACGCATTTGGGCAACAAGTTCTACAGCCGAAACGTTCAGCCGAAAGACGACGAGGGAGTCAATGTCACGGAACTGAAGTCTTATTTTACGGTGGCGAACTACCTGACGCCGCACAGTGATCTGGTGGCTCTGATGGTTTTGGAACATCAAAGTGAGTGCCATAACCGTCTGGCTCGGGCCAATTTGCTAACGCGAATCGCTCTGGCAGAACAAGCCGACCTCAACAAATCGTTCGGCAAGCCGCTCGACGAGAAATGGGAGAGCATTACTCGGCGAATCGAGTGGGCCTGTGAACCGTTGGTGGAATGCTTGCTGTTCAGCGAAGAGGCCCCGCTATCCGAGCCTGTAGCCGGCACCTCCAACTTCGCCGAACAGTTCGCTGCCCGCGGGCCGTTCGATACCAAGCGACGTTCTCTACGCCAGTTCGATCTGAAAACCCGACTCTTTCGCTATCCAATCAGTTATCTGATTTACACACGAGCCTTCGAGGGGCTGCCGTCTCAAGCAAAGGAACGAGTCTATTTGCGACTATGGCAGGTGCTGACCGGTGAAGACCGTTCGAAAAAGTTCGCTCATCTATCAGCGGCGGATCGACAAGCGATATTAGAAATAATTCGAGACACGAAACCTAATATACCGGCCTACTGGAAGAAGTGACGACAGAAGCTCTACCCACTGTGACCGAAGAGCCGTTCGCGAGAGTTTCGCCATAAAATGGCGCTGCAAAATCCGGTGCAGTAGCGCGGCAAAATCCAGTGTGTTCGTAAACTAAGCGAAAATGCAGTGAACTACAACCTTCGTTGCAAGCTCAAGATTCGCTTGAGGTTTTGCTTTTCTGTCTACCATACTGCACTTCTGCAGTGTATGCACAAGTGCCCCGCCAGGGACTCGAACCCCGAACCCGCTGATTAAGAGTCAGCTGCTCTGCCAATTGAGCTAGCGGGGCCACTATTTCTTTCCGAGAACGTTTTTATGGCAAACCGGCCGGCTGATGGCAAGAGTGGTTTCTGATTTTTTCGCTCACTTACTCGATCCAACAACCGTAGCCACTAACTCGATCAATGTAGCAATTCCACACTGTGCCTAGAGCGCTTCTCCAAATGGTGTGGAGGCAACGAAGTAGGAAGCGCGTTCGCAAGCGGAAACTTGCTTTCGCCGGCTTTAGCCTGCGGCTAGCTGGCAATCCCTATCGGTAATCGCAGGCTAAAGCCTGGCGAGCCACTACACCATTTTGTAACGCGTACTAGATCCCAGCCGCGAGCTCTGCCGCAAAGCAGCAGACCTCTCAATCGATCTAGTGAGTCCACACTATTGCTCCAGATTTTTCATTCCGGTCTCATGTCGCTCTCATCAACAGTTACTTATGCTTGTTCTCGTCGACCTTGTGTTAGCAGACTTTTGATGATCCGCTAGCTGGTTCAGGTTTAGGAGTAGCTCATGTCTACACGCAATCAGGTTCGATCCGCTTTTACTCTGATCGAGCTTCTCGTCGTTATTGCTATTATTGCCATCTTGATTGGATTACTGCTGCCGGCCGTACAGAAAGTGCGTGAAGCGGCAGCACGAATGAAATGTCAGAACAATCTCAAACAACTCGGATTGGCACTGCACAACTACGAAGGAGTATTTAACGCCTTCCCCGTGGGACAGGGAGCTGGAGTTAGTACCGCGAACTGGCGTATCACCTTGCTTCCCTTTTTGGAACAAGAGAACGTCTTTAATCAGGTTATCTTGACAGATGTGTTCAACTCTGCCGTTCTTCAGAATCTCGTTGTCAATGTCTACGCCTGTCCGTCCTCACCGCTGGAGAATCTGCCTGCTTCAGTGCCAAGTTGGTATAGTCCAGACGTTCGACACCAAGTGCCAGCTTACATCGGACTGATGGGGGCCTATCCCGATCCGATCGGCCGATTTGAAGGATCGATCTATCCCTCCAATTACGGCGGTTGGTGGTCTAACACAGGCATGCTCCTGGCCAATGAGCCAGTGAAAATCGCGGCCTGCATTGATGGAACCTCGAATACGTTCATCATTGGGGAACAATCAGGTAAGGTCGGCGTTGAGGATCTTCGTTCGCGGTACTTCTCCCCCTGGGGAAGCTTCTCCCAGGGAGTTCGCATTAGCATGCTCAGTCCCGGTGCCGACACTTGGGGCATGGGATTGACCTGCGTCGCCTACCGCAACAACAGTGAACTCGCGGGAGCAGGGGCCAACATCACTTACGGCGGAAATACTATCCTCAATTCGGGTCATTCCAATGGAATCAACGTGTTAGCCTGCGACGGCTCCGTTCGCTTCATCTCCGACTCAGTCGATTTCTTCACGTTTCAGGCTTTGTGCGTTCGGGATGATGGGTTGATTGTCACCCTCGAATGAACTTGGCCGTAGAGGAGCCAATCCATGAATCGACTACTAATTCTATCCTTTTTTGTGTTGTTTGCCCTGATTATCTCAGGATGTGACAAACCATCGGTCGCTCATGTCTTAGGCAAAGTGACCTACCAAGGTAAAGTCGTGACTAGTGGCGAAGTTCACTTTTATTCCAAGGAATTAGGACTAGGAGCTGTAACCCGCCTTGATGAGCAAGGTGGGTTCACGATGAAGGAGCCGTTAGTCGTTGGGAAATATGGTGTGGCGGTTCGACCGACTCCACCCACCCCGGTAGCGCCGGGTAGCAGACAGGTCCGCACCGCCTTTCCCGTCCCGAACCGTTATCGTGATCCTTCTACCAGCGGAATCGTGGTAACGATTCAGCCGGGTGAGAATGACTTGCTGATCCAACTCGCCCAATAGAGCTACATGAAGTCCCTGAAAGGGGAGAGAGAGTCACCCGCGTGAGAGAAACTCTCTTCTCTCACGCGGGTTGATCGCGCAGCACAGTCGTTGCTCAATAGCGAATTTCCACGCCAAAATTCACCCCGTGTGCCCAAAAGCTCGAGTAGTTAATGTTCAGAGCAGGCCGAGAGGGACCGGTGAACTGGCCAAAGTCCGGATCCGAGGGGACATTGTTTGGATTCACGACGCGATCAATTTGATTACCGGGACGCACGACTTCGCTGATGTACAGGAAACTGTAGCCGACTGAGACGCGAACGGCGTCATTAAGATTGTAGCCGACTCGTCCTGTCACCTCTGGCACAACAACAAATCGTCCCGTAGCTTGCCCACCAGGAATATTCGTCGTCGTGGCGAGTAGGCCACCGCCTGCCACTTGGGTCGGTAGATTGGAACCAAAGGGTGGCATATATAGCGTCGAGCCATTGATCGCTACGTTGTGACTGGCCCAGCCGAGGCCGACCTTGGTCACCAGATCAAAACCCCAGCGGTCGGCGTTGAAATTCACCTGGCCACCAATCTGCGGAGCGTAGACATCAGTACTGGTGCCGAACGAATCCGTGGTGATGAGAGCGGAACCCGCTGGCACAGCAGCACCGAGGAAATCGGCAGCTCCGTTGACCAAAGTTCGCGTGTTGCTGCGTAGAATCAGCTGCTCGCTCAAACGCAGACTCCGATACCCCAACAGAGCATTCACCTGAAAACCGTTTTCGCGATAAACATTTCGCAGGACGTTTACATCCCAACCGTAAAAGCGGATCTCCATTGTAGAGGAAATGTCGCCATACAGCGATCCAGGAATAGCCGTGGCAAAAGCGTCTTCGCCAAAGCCAGGGATGATGATCGGCTGAGCCAAAACCGGATTTCCCGCGCCATCGGATTGAACTCGAAACGATCGCGTGTCGTTGAAGAGAAAGAAGCCGGTGCCTTCGATCCCCCATTGTCGCTCTGGATCGATCCAGCCTCCCAGAGCAAATCTGGCTCCAGAAAAGGCTCCATAATCGATCGAGTTATTACCATAAATGACACTGACCCCAGGATTACCAAGAACACCATTCCCACCACGAGTGACTAGCGGAACTGGCAACGGAGAATTACTCACCCACCAGAGGAGATAATCCACGCTGCCCCAGTAGGAAGGTCCGTCATCGGCACTCAGAGCCATCGGCTTAGGACAAGGACAACAAGCCACGGGCGAACCAGACGGCAGGCCCGAGATCGTTGCGACAGGTTGTGCGGCTGGAACTTCGATAGTAGCGGAGCCAGTCTGAGCGTGTAATATGCTCCCGCCGATCAACCAAGTTGTCAGACCTAGTAACAGATAGTATTTCATCGCACCGCGCTCCTTCTCGGATTACTGAGAGCTTCCCCGTTACTCGCTTGTATCGGCCTTCTCGGCGCACGCGGTGAGTCCGTTACTAGGCGCAGAACAGAACCCAGGTTGAGTTCCACGCAAGGTGACGGAAACTTCGCGCGTGACGGAAACATCGCCGCCAGGTAAAGGGAGTACAATCAGACAGGTCCAGATAATCGCCGCGATCAACTCGAGTGGAGTGATCGATACCAGGCAAGCGTTTTACCTAACCCCTCTTCAAAACTGATCTGAGGGTGATAGCCAAGCTGCTGGCTCGCTCGGCGAATGTCGGCTCGGGAATGACGAATGTCTCCCGCGCGTGGCTCGGCATGTTTGGGAACAATTTCGGTTCCGAGCGCGCGATTCAATGCAGCGATTAAATCGAGAAGACTGGTTCCAGCACCTGTACCGACATTAAAGACTTCGCCAGATATGCCGATTGTATCGCCTGCTAGAAGACAAGCCTGGACAACGTCCGAAACATAAGTGAAGTCGCGCGTTTGCAAACCGTCGCCAAAGATTGTCGGCACTTTTTGCTGACTCATCAGATGCGAAAAGAGGGCTATCACCCCAGAATACGGGCTGTCGGCTCGCTGACGTGGTCCGAAGATGTTGAAGAAGCGGAGTCGCACCGTCTCCAAACCATAGGCTGCGGTGAAGGCCTGACAGTACACCTCGCCGGCAAGTTTGGCAGCGGCATAGGGCGACAGCGGCTGAATCCTCGTTTGCTCACTCTGGACCTCGTTGTCCGGGATTCCATAAGCACTAGCACTGCCAGCATAGACGACGCGGCGGACTCCGGCTCGACGGGCCGCGTCGAGGACGACGAGTGTACCCGTGGCACAAACGGCGTGACTCTCTTGCGGAACCTCGACACTGCGTTGCACCGAAGCCACCGCCGCAAGGTGGTACACCGTGTCCACTCCCAGCATCGCTTGGGAGACCGTGTCCGAGTCTGTTACGCAGCCCCGGTGAACTTCAACGTTCAAGCCGGCTAAGTTACTCGCTTGGCCCGTCGAGAAGTTGTCCAGTACACGCACTCGATGTCCCGCGGCCAACAATCCTTCGACAAGATGTGAGCCAATAAACCCTGCTCCGCCGGTCACCAGCGATAGTCGTTGTTCCGTCATGCGAAAAGTGCCTCGACGTAAGCCTCGGGATCAAACGGCTCAAGATCGTCTAGTTTCTCACCCACGCCGACGAACTTCACTGGCAGGTCGAGCTTTTGCTTGATGGCAAAAATTGCTCCCCCTCTAGCGGTACCATCGAGTTTGGTCAGAATGATGCCCGTGCATTTTACCGCCTTTTTGAAATGCTCTGCCTGGGCGATAGCATTTTGACCGTTAGTGCCATCAAGAACTAACAGCACCTCGTGTGGGGCATCTTCGATGACTTTTCCTACCACACGATGAATCTTCTCCAGCTCGCGCATCAAATGCGTCTGCGTATGCAGTCGACCAGCGGTGTCGACAATGACTACATCGAATCCTCGAGCCTTGGCCTTTTCACAAGCATCATGGGCCACACTCGCGGGATCAGTTCCCGGAGCATTCTTGACGATTTCACAGCCGATGCGTTCACTCCAAATAGTCAGTTGCTCCACGGCAGCGGCGCGGAAGGTGTCACAGGCGGCGACCAGGACTTTCTTGCCATCCGACTTCAGCCGATTAGCGAGTTTTGCGATCGAAGTTGTCTTTCCCGAACCATTGACTCCAGCAACTAGCACGACAGTTGGCCCCGTAGGAGCATAGCGAATGCCGCCTCCCGCTGTGAGTTGTTCTTTGAGCAACTGTTTGACAAACAGTTCAACGTCACCAGTAATCTCCTTATCCAGAAAGGCCGCGCGAACTCGGGCGATGATCTCTGTGGTTGGTCCCGTGCCAACATCGGCGAGATAGAGCCGCTTTTCCAGTTCCGTCAAAAAATCCTGATCCACCTTGCCACGCAGACGGAACAGCGAGGCGATGCCAGCAAATAGATCGCGCGTCTTACTTAAGCCTTGCTTGATCTTCTCGTATAGGGCGCGGAACATGCACCACCTCGTAAGCGGGCCAATTGCTCGTCAGAAATCGTCGCACAGCCGATCGCGCGCTTCCCTGGTCCGTGACAGTCACTACCACCGCTGATGGCCAAGCCAAACTCGCAGGCCAACTCAGTCATTCGTTGACGCTGAGCGCGGACCGTATCGGGATACTCCACTTCGACGCCACCTAATCCCCAAGACGCCAACTCCCTCAGTTCCTGCCGTGTCTGACTATGATAAGTCGGGTGCGCCCAGACCGCAACGCCGCCCGCCTCGCGAACCAGTTGAATGGCTCGTTGGACATCAAGTCGCAGCTTCGGCACACAACAAGAAGCTCCATCGCGAAGCCAGCGTTGAAATGCTTCGCGGACAGAACCGGCGCGACCTTGTTGAACGAGCAATTCGGCCAGATGCCGACGTCCCAGTGACTGCGAGACCAAGCCATCGACGCGAACGGTCACCCCTTGTTGTCGCAATCGTTCGACCATGTCAGTGAAGCGATTCACTCGACCTTTTCGGATCCGATTTAACGCTTGAACTAATGGCTGATATTCCGGATCGACAAAGTAGCCAATAAGGTGAAGCTCTCTGCCATGGTAGTCGCAAGTAATCTCAACACCAGTGATCACCTCCAGAGAGGTACACGCGACGGCCTGGGCGACGGCCACGCCAGCGAAGGTATCGTGATCAGTGATGGCAATAGCGGATAGGCCACATCGTCGAGCCAAGTCGACGACTTCAACCGGGGTGTAGGCACCATCGCTGGCGGTGGTATGCAAGTGTAGATCGGCTCGTCCGATTTTGGCTCCTCGCGCCAATTGTTGGCACAGCAACGTAAAGGGTTGTTTCGCTGGCATCAGTCCGCGCTCGATTCCGTAGCTGGAGGGCGAGGTCGCTCGCGATAGAGCCGATCCAACACCCCATTGACGAAGGCAGGTGAATCAGCCGAGCCATACTTGCGTGCTAATTCAATCGCTTCATTGATGACCACGGTGGCCGGCGTCTCGACATCGTCCAACTCGAAGGCCCCAAGCCGTAGAATGTTGCGATCGATCACTGCCATACGTACTAGACGCCAGTTTTCCGCTACCTTCCCAAGCTGTTCATCGATCTCGTTTAGCTTGCTCAGCGTGCCGTCGTACAACGCCAGCGCGAAAGAAGAAAGCTCCTCGTTTTCCAGTTGATCTCGGACATGGCGAAGAACATCTTCTCGGCTGATCGAGCGGTTCAAATCATGTTGAAACAATAGTTGAAGGGCCACTTCCCGGCCCAGAGATCGTTTTCGAATCATCTATTCACACTAACAAATCCAGTCCCAACTGACAGCGTCAGTCTTTCATTCTCAAAAATCATATTCGTCGATGTTCTGGCGTGTAAACTTCAGCGGCTTGCCAAGCAACACCTCACGATCGTTCACTTGAATGTCCTTGAGACGTCCCGCCTGGATGACGCCGTTCTCCGGCATCTTGCCCTGGCGGAGCAACTCGCACACCTGCACGGTGAGATACCCCAGATCGACAGGGTTCCACAAGATGAAACTCTTAACCGTGTCATCCTTGATGTAGTCGCGCATGTCGCTGGGAGTAGAAACCCCCGTCACGACGATTTTGCCTTTAATCCGCTCCTGTCGGACGGCCTCAGCAGCCGCAGGCACAGCCACGCTAGTTAGGCCCAGAATGCCAACCAACCCACGATCCTTGTTCGCCTGAATAAGCGCTCGGGTCTTCTCCACACCAAGATCACGATCCTCACCGTGAACCACCTCTTCCAGAACGGTCAAATTCGGCCATTTCTGGATATAGGCTTTAATGCGCTTGGCCCACTCGGCTTGGTTGGGAGCTTCCTTGCTCGACGTGACAATTCCGATGGATCCCTTGGGATCCGGTCCGAGCTGTTCGATCAAGGCGTCGACCATCCCTTGAGCCACACCATCGTAGCTGGCCATGTTGACGAAAAATTGCCGAGCCTCCGGTTGGGCGTCCGCATCGAACGTCACCACGGGGATGCCTTTTTCTCGGGCTTGCTTCAAGGTCGGCGAAACGCGATCCTTTTCCGTGCAAGCGACTGCGAAACAGTCATACTCTCCCGAAGCAATGCGATTCTTCAACAGATTAATCTGGAGGTTGCTGTCCGCTTTGGTAGGTCCATCGTACACCAGTTCCAGGCCGAGTTCCTCAGCGGCTTCTCGCGCCCCTTTCTCGCAGGCGGTGAAGTAAGGAATGCCCTTGAGCTTTGGCACAAAAGCAATGGTGTAGCGTCTGGGTTTGCTCGAATCGCGTGTACATCCCGTCTGGAAGGTCAACGAAAACATAATTAAGAGACAAAAGATCTTCTTCATCGTAGTTTTCCTGGAAGCAGTGTTGCGGCACGTTGTCCCGCTTCGCCCACTAGAGCCACGCTTAACAAAATTGCCCCCAATACTGTATCGCGCCAGCTAGCATCGATACTGTCGATGCCGCCCTGTAGCGCGACAATGGTTACGATGCCCAGACAAACTCCACCGACGTTGCCGGACCCTCCGGTGACACGCACCCCGCCGATGACAACACAAGTGATGGCAAGCAGTTCCAGGGTCATCTCAGCATCCGCCTTAGCCGCTCCGTATTGGGGCAAAAGAGTCACACCGCAAATCCCAGCGATCAAGCCGGACCAGGCATAGATACCCAGTTGCACGCCGCGCACCGGCACGGCAGCGAATCGCGCTGCAGTCGCGTTCTCCCCAAGCGCATAGATCGCACGCCCAACCCAGCTGCGATGCACCAGAATGGCACTGAATCCCATCAGCACTAGTAATGCCCACAGCGACAGAGGTAGTCCCAACCAATCGCGATGCCAATAGTCGCTCATCCAGGGAGGGAAATTCGTCACCCCATGATCATCGATCAACAGTCGTCCCAGACCGCGATACAGTTCCCGAGTAGCCAACGTGGCCACCAGAGGCAACACTCCCAACGAAACCATAAAGCCATTAGCCAGTCCACCGAGTAATCCTGCCAGAATGCCACCGACGATAGCTAGTTGCAGCGATAGCCCTGCGTCCCTCCAGAGAACACCGACAACAATACTGCTCAACACTGTTAACGATCCTACGGAGAGATCGATACCACCTGTCAGAATGATCGGTGTCAGTGCCAGGGCCAGAGCCGCCGCCGGGAAATACTGTTGCGACAGGGTAAACCAATAGTCCACCTTACCCAGGGCGCGGACATTAGCCAGCAGTGTTAACAGAAGTATCGTCGCCGTGAGAAGCGGCAAGCGTCGCAACAGAAGTCGAAAAACGAGATTCATCGGCGACTCCGTCGCTGTAGGGCGTCGAGGAGGACGGCGAGCAGTAAAACCACGCCGACGAGCGATTGTTCCCAACGAGAGGGAAGCCCTAAAAAGGTACAAGCCTGCCGAAGCGAGACCACCAACAAACAGCCGACCAACAGGCCAAATACTGTTCCACGCCCCCCAGTGATGGCCACGCCACCGATTACCGCCGCTGCGATCGCCTCCAAAGTTTGATTCTCGTAGCTAGTGGAACTCATGGCCCCAGATTGACTGAGAAAAAGCAGGCCGGCCAACCCAGCGAGCATCCCTTGGAGTGAAAACGCTCGCAGCCATACCCAGCCTGGTCGAATGCCCATACGCTGCGCCGCCCGTGGATTGCTTCCTAGGGCGTATAGTTCGCGTCCCCAAACCGTGTACTTCAGCCAGACGGCCAACATGGCCAACACGACGAGTCCGAGCCAAGCCCGTGCCGGTAGACCCAGCCAGTAGGTCAACGCCCAAGCACGTTGGTCGTCACTAATATGGAGATTGCGTCCCAACCACCATAAGGTCAGCCCACGATAAACACTCATCGTACCTAGCGTGACCACAATTGGATGCACTCGCCCTAGCAGAGACAGAGCGGCATTGACCCCGCCAGCGGCTCCACCGATGAAAAGACCTGTCAACAACACGACCGGCAACGAGTAGTTGTGCTTCCAAAGAGTGCCAGCAATGCCGGCGCTCAGAGCCATGATCGCACCCAGGGAAAGATCGATTCCTCCGGCCAGAAGGACCAGCATCGCTCCAGCGGCACAAAACCCAAGCATTGCCGTGCTGGTCGTCATCGCGCTTAGATTATCTAAATGCAAAAATCGTCCGGTCAACAAGTGCATGGCCCCGAAGAAGATCACGACGAACAGGGCCAAATTCCACTCCGACGACCAGGCCAACGAAAAAGACCGAGGCCGAGTACTTGACTGTAGTGGAGATAGACGAGTTTGCGGAGGGCAATTTGCAGATTTCGGAAAAGCAAGCTCGGCCACTTGCTCGGCAGTTACGTTGTCGGCATCGATCAACTCGACGAGTTGTCCCTCACGAAAGACACCAATTCGGTCGCTTTGGCTCATAATCTCCGCTAGATCTGAGGAGATCAACACCACGGCGCGGCCTTGATCAGCAAGGCGACGTATCACGGTGTAAAGCTCTTCTCGAGCCGCCACATCCACGCCCCGAGTTGGCTCGTCGAGAAGAATTACACTCGGTTGTCGCGCCAGCCAACGTCCAACCACCACCTTTTGCTGATTGCCTCCCGAAAGCGTTCCGATCGCCTGTGCTAGCGAGGCCATGCGGACGTCGAGTTGTCGCGTCACTTGTTCGGCCAGCATGCGTTCTTTCGCACTCTGCATCCAGCCGAGCCGGGCCAAGTTCCGCAAAGACGCTAGCACTGCGTTGAACCCGACGCTGAGATTGCGACACAGACCTTGTCGCAGACGATCTTCAGGGATATAGGCGACCCCATAACGAGCCATTTGACCAGGAGTTTGCGGAATCACAGTCTGGCCATCTAGCTGAACCATTCCCCGAGATACAACTCGCAAGCCGAAGACCGCTTGTGCCCATTCACTGCGTCCAGCGCCAATCAGACCGTATAGGCCGAGTACTTCTCCTCCGCGGGCCGTCAGTGTTACTCCATGAAACGAACCATCGCCAGCGGTCAGATCTGTACAGGCAAAACGAATTGGTCCAGGTTCGCTGGAGCTAATTCGACGTGTTGAGCGAATCTCTCGACCGACCATGTGGCGAATCAACTCAGGAGGTGTCGTGGTGTGCCGCGCTCCATTCCACACTCGACGACCATCTCGCAATACCGTGATCTCGTCAGCAAGAGCAAACACTTCCTCCAGACGATGACTGACGTAGATGATAGCAGTGCCTTGCTCTCGGAAGTGCCGCAAATGCGTGAACAGGCGTTCTGACTCCGAGGCGGACAAGCTACTAGTGGGTTCGTCGAGAATCAACACCTTGGCGGAACGAGAAACCGCGCCAGCGATCTCAACGAGTTGACGCTGGGCAGCAGTTAGTTCGTCAGCCAACGACTTGGGAGATATCGTAGAGCCGACCGTCGCGAGGGCAGCCTGAGTTCGAAGTCGCTCCTGATTCCAGTTGATCCAACCAACTCTGGAAGTTTCCAGACCATGTTGCCAGGCGAGATTCTCGGTAACGGTCAAATCGTTCAGCAAGTCAACTTCCTGGTGAACAGTAACGATGCCAACGGCCCAGGCCGCTCGTGGACTAGTCAAGCGAATCGATTGTCCTTCCAGGAGAATCTCTCCCTCATCAGGCTGTGCTAACCCGGAGAGGATATTCAACAAAGTAGACTTACCGGCTCCGTTTTCGCCCACCAGAGCATGGATACTCCCCTGGCGAAGCGTAAACTCTACTTTGGTGAGCGCGGCTACTCCGGAGAACCGCTTCGTGATGCCGATCAGATGTACCACTGGCTTTGACATGCGATTAATCTATGACTGGGTCCAGCGTGAGGAGAACCATCGATGGAGAACCCGCCGCTTGGCAGCGACGCGGAGAAGCAAGACCTGAGCGAACTACTCTCCCTTTTTGATGCGCCAGCGTACATACGTCGAGCCAGAGAAGTAGAACAAGTCTGGGAAGAGATGCAGCAACGCCTCGCGCAGCGGCGAGAGGAGTGGTTGACGATGCCACGACTACGCCTCGGCCAACTAGCCGCACTCGCGCCAGGGTGGGAACGGCTCGACGGAATGCTCGCCGATCGAAAGCAAGCCTCTGTCTTGGAACAGCTGCATTCAGAACTGAAGCCGCGATTGCGTGCCCCACTGGAACCGACCAATTCGAAACGTGTGCTGAGGAACGCTTTGTTTGAACTGATCCAGAGTATCGAGCGATTCAATCGCCGTTGGCATTCCTATCTGGAGACAATCGATCTGCAACCGCTCAATAATCTTCGTGAGGGATACAATAAGCACTACGTCATCGAGAAGGCGTGTGCCTTACGTTCCGAAGTGCTGGCGCGAGCCGGATTTCGACCGCTCAGTCCGATTCGTCTGGAAGACCTGATCCAACGGTTTCCGTTGCTCGAAGTCCCGAAATTGGTAAGGGGAAAAACTTAGCCTTCCGTCGGTGAGGATTCTAAAGTCGCGCTAATCTTCTGCACAAGTTGTCGCAACCCTTCACGATCTTCTTCAGAGAGCTTTTCCAACATGGCAGCCACTACTCGCACCCGAGCCGCCTGATGTTCCTGAAAGGCAACACGGCCCGCAGCGGTCAGAACCACGTCGATTTTACGTTTGTCGTGCAGGTTGATGCGACAAGAGATAAGAGGACAATCCCGCGTCTCCAGAGAGCGAATGATTCGCGACATTTGAGCGGGTAATACGCCTAATTGACGCTGAAGGTCGCCAACAATCAACGGTTCGCGGTGGTACAATAGCGAGAGCGTGAGAAACTCGATATCCTTGAGATCTCCCGATCGCCGCCGTGAGCGTGGAGCCTCCAGGCAAAATCGAGTAACGACGTCGAAGACGTCATGGGCCAGTTCTTCCAACCTCGTTCCGGCCCCACTGGCAACCATAGTACCGGTCTCTTGAAGCATGATACTGGAATGAAAATCTCGCTAGAACAGAATCCAAGTTATCCTTGCTGACAGCAGGATGTCAACGTGGAAAGATACGGTTGCTACAGGGGTTAAGTGCTATCACAGCGATGATGACAAAGGTGCGGAATTTGTCGGGTTAAAGGGCGAAAAAGTACCAGACCGAGATGCACAAGGCAAGCAAGCCTAACAGAACCAACAGGGCAACAGAGGGTTTCTCATTCAGCCAGGCGCGCATAGCTCGGGAGAATCGTTCACTGCGAGAGCGTAAGCGGGCAGCGGCGATCTCAGTACGGAGGAAATCCCGGTGCAACTCAAGAAAACGTAGCCCTGATTCCCAGTCGCGAAGCAGCGATTCTCGTAATAACGGGTCGAGATCACGCAGATGTTTGGCTCGATCGTACTGAGTCAACGACAGGATCAAATGACCAGGGTGTCCCGCTTGCCCTAATAACGGAAACCCTTCACAAGCCTCTTCAATCTGCTCAATGAGTCGGTACAGTTCGCTGGCTTCCGGTCGGGTGAGTTTGCGTAACGGATCGGAGAAATAGTGGCCGAGTTTATGCCAAAGCCGTTGTAAATATCGAGTACGTAGAACGCGGAGATACAGGGCCCGACGAGTGGCCAGATGCTTGCGGGCCTGTCGCGACTGTTGGGCCGCTTCCCGAATTGCCGCGTCCGGATCAACCGTGACAACAACGGGAGGAGGTGGAGCTGCGACGACTGACTCTTGCTCAGCGACTGTGGCTGGAACGCGAATAGGAGGAGCCTGCACGCCAGAAGGGCCGTTCTCCCCTGGGGTGTACAGCCAGACGTGTGGATCGACCGGCTCTTCACGCAACGGCTCGGGCGGTGGCTTGCGCACAGGAGGAGGGGTTGGCGATCGCCTCAACAGCTGCGCATCATACGCGAGTTTGGACGGCGGTTCAGTCAGACACACAAACGCCTGAGCCAGACGGTTCATGGCTTCAGTTGCTTGCTCGGGATGCACGCTCTGATAGCGACGAATCAGATCGAGCCGTTGATGGACTCGACTTTCAATGAGAGCAATATCACTCTCCCCGGGTTGCAGTCCCAGTAGTTGATAATGATCCGGGGGCCAGGCATCAGCCGGCAGTCCTAACCAGGAACAGATGATTTCATGGTTCATGTGCGATCCGGCGCAGGAACCAGACACAACTCAGGCTTGACGTTGCCGCAACAACGTTGCCGCTCCTTCATCGCGCTGGGCAAGGGCACGATAGGCTCGAGCACGCCCCTCGTACAGATCCGGAGCTGGATGCGTCTCGATCGCTCGTGAAAACGCCTCGATGGCTTTTTCAAACTCGCCCTGTTTCAGATGCATCTCACCGATAAGGCATCCCATGTCTGCCATCGCGTCATCCTCAATCATACCACTACCATTGAGCGAACGATCGAGAAAACGAGCATAGGCGCGTCGCAGCGTGGGAACTAATCGACCAAACAAAGGCTTTCGCCGCTCCAGATGCAAGCGAGCGTCTTCCTTGCCTTGAATCGCCTGAAAGAAGAGTAGCACTTCGGGACGCCGTTCTTTCAACCATCCAGCAAGATCGTCATTGGCGATTAACTCGAAAAGATCATCCAGATCAGCGGAATGCCCATTCTCCAGGCCGGCCAGAGCCTGCTTCTCACCCGACAAGGCTCGTGTCAGCAGTGCTACCCCATGACTGTTCTCCGACAGCCAACGAGTAGCGATCTCCTCGCCATCCAAGGCTAAGAGCAGGTAATGGACCTGAGGAAAGGCTTGTTCCAGCCAACTCGGCGGTTCAGGTGCGGAGTGTTTCTTCATGTTCCGGCTCCACGCCTCATCATGATTTGCGATGAATTCAATTCTTCCGTCCAGCATGACAGGTCTTCGGCGATCCGACAAGAGAGGGAAATCAACATTATCCTAACAAGGCACAACGATAGCTGGCTCGGTCTTCCCCTGAGCAGAACTGAACGGTATTTTGAACACGTCCCAGCCCCAGGTGCCAGTGATAGGACGGACCTCTCACTGGCTGCATACCTATCGGACTGCTTGAGAAGGAACCTCGTGGTCGCATTCTCCGTTCAACGTCGCTGGCGGTTACTTCCGCACGATCCCGCTGCAGTCCGCCAACTGGCTCGTTGCTTATCCTCATCTGCGATTGTAGCTCAACTGTTGCTCAATCGCGGCCTCACCGATCCACAGGTGGCCCGACAATTTTTGCAACCCAGTCTGATGGGGCTGCATCCTCCCGAGACATTACCAGGCATCGCCGATGCTGCGGCCCACATCCTACGGGCCATCGAGCAAGGAAAGCGCATCTGTGTTTATGGCGATTATGACGTCGATGGGATCACGGGATCGGCGATCTTGCTTCAGATCCTACGAGCTTTTGGAGCCAGACCCGAACACTACATCCCGAATCGACTCGAAGAAGGTTATGGATTGAACCGCGAGGCCATCCACGAACTGGCCCGTCGAGGAGTGGCCCTGATCGTAACCGTAGATTGCGGCATCGCCAGCATCGCCGAAGCAGAAGAAGCGAAGTCTCTGGGCGTCGACTTGATTATCACCGATCATCACGAGATGAAGGAGGTGCTTCCCAAGGCAGCAGTTCTGGTACATCCACGTCTACCCGGAACGAGTTATCCGTTCGCTCATCTGTGTGGAGCCGCGGTGGCCTTGAAATTGGCCTGGGCGCTGGCTCAGAGAAAATGTGGAAGTGCCAAAGTAACTCCGGAATATCGTGAATTGCTTTTGGATGCAGTGGCAATGGCGGCCTTGGGAGTGGTTGCTGATGTTGTGCCTTTACACGGGGAAAATCGGATTCTGGTCAAAGCAGGACTGGCTCGGCTCGTGGACAAACCTTCGGTCGGGCTACAGGCTCTTGCGGAAAACGCCAAAGTTAGCCTCGATCACCAGTTGCGTGCCGATGACATTGGCTACCGCTTGGCTCCACGAATCAATGCCGTCGGCCGTCTGGGCCAGGCCGAGGTCGCCCTTGAGCTGTTGACCACGACGCATCGCCCACGAGCGATCGACCTAGCACGGCATTTCGAGTATCTCAACGAGCAACGACAGAAGCTCGAACGCGACGCCGTGCAGCATGCCCGAGAAATGATTCTCCGTGAAGGACGACAAAACGATCCTGCTTTGATCCTCGCTAGTTCCGAGTGGCACAATGGGATCATTGGCATCGTCGCTGGCCGACTCGCCGAGCAGTTCGGAAGACCAGCGTTGCTGATCTCCATTCCCCGAGAGGATCAGCAGGTGGCCTATGCTACCGGATCTGGTCGGTCCATTGCTGGGATTGCTTTGAACGAAGCCCTCAAAGCATGTAGCGATTTACTCGTTGGTCACGGAGGTCACGCCGCAGCGGCTGGCTTCAAGGTGATGCCCGCGCAGATTAATGCGTTTCGCGATCGCTTTTGTGCCCAAATTGCTTCGCATTTTCCAGATGGAATCCCGGTGCCAGTTCTCACCTTGGATGCCGAGACTCCGTTGAGTGTGTTCACCGTCGGGTTACTTGAAGAACTCGCTCGTCTAGAACCGTATGGAGCGGAAAACCGAAAACCCCTGTTCCTCGCTGGGGGGCTTCGGGTAAAGGGTGAGCCAAGAAAGGTTGGCAACGGGGAACGACATCTCAGCTTCCGCGTCGAACAAAGAGGCGTCACTCTCAAGGCCATCGCCTGGAACATGGCCGACCGAGCAGACGAATTGATGTCCGCCGGAGGCGATTGTTGTCTGGCATTTACTCCTAAACGCAATGACTACCAAGGTCGGACCTACATCGATCTGGAAGTGATCGATTTTCAGGCTGGTCCAGAGGCACGACTTTTCTGAACTGTATCGTACTGGAGTTACTCCATTTCATTTCAGCGATCTGACGCTTTTTCACTGAGTTCGCCCAGGAATAATTTCAGCCCAAACTCCGAGGCACGCAGATAAGTAGGTTCGACGGCATCGGCGAGTGGCTGCTGACCACGCCAGAAGGGAAATTTGCCCAAGCGGCGAACTAAGCCTGCTGACACTGGAGGTTGTTGAACCTCGCCATAGAAATCATCGCCGAGCATCGGCAGTGCCCAGTAAGCCGAGGGTTCCAACGGTAGCGGTTCTGCTACCACGTCCTTCGTCGATTCCGGTTGTAGTACCGGCTGAGCTGTGCCGAGCTTTGCCAGCAGCTCTTCGCGCTCCATACCGCGAAGGCGAAAAATCAAAAAGGGATCCCGATCAAACTCCTCGCCCAGCAGATAATACACTGCCGCAATATGCTTGCAGGGATTGGCCATATCGGGACAGGAACAATCGGTTTTCAAGTCGGCCTGCCGTCCCGGAAACAGAGAAATTTTAGCTTGCTGGAAAACGCGCTCAATATCCTGAGGCATTTCTCCTGCCAGCAGCTTGGCCACGAAGAGCGCCTGTTTAGACAGAGCCTGGAAAACTTGCTCCCACTCTTCGGGCTTAAGTCGAGTCACCGCGATGGTCACCGCATAAGGTTTAGGTCGTGATCCCTGCACAAGTGCCTTCACTTCCCCGGAGTGAATATCAATCGACAGCACCTGGCCCTTGCGTGCATAGGTCCGTCCTCGATCCAACCGACCGCCGATGCGAAAGCCCTCAAGTACGTTCTGCCAGCGTTTGGCCCACCAACTGGTACCAAAATCTCCTTGACGCGACTCGGCTCGTATGCCGCCCTGAGCTTCCAGAGGTTCAGAGCGTGGGAAAAAGTGGCGCGGAGACCAGCCTTGTTGTCGATGTCGGGCCATCTCTCGTTACTCCTCGATCGCCTCTTTGCGTAACTTGAAGAGATCGCGCAGCTGATCGTTCGACATTTCCGTTAGCCAATCTTCCTTGGTACCAACAACCCGGGCCGCGACGCTTTGTTTACTCTCAATCATCTCGTCGATTTTCTCCTCAACTGTACCCACACAAACGAATTTGTGGACCTGCACATTTCGCCGTTGCCCAATCCGAAAAGCGCGATCAGTGGCCTGGTTCTCCACGGCAGGATTCCACCAGCGATCAAAGTGGAACACATGCTGGGCCCGGGTGAGATTCAGTCCCGTTCCACCAGCCTTGAGCGATAACAAGAAGATGCGCGGGCCTTCCTCCTCGTGTTGGAACCGCTCCACCATGCGAACCCGCGCCTCACGCCCGATGGCCCCATGTAAAAACAGAACCTCTTTACCGAAAGTCGACTGCAAATGCGATTTCAACAGTTCGCCCATCTCCGTGAACTGAGTGAAGATCAACGAGCGATCTCCGCTCTCGAGGATCTCTTCCAGCATCTCTGTAAGTCGGGCAAGTTTTCCGGAACGTCCTTCCAGAGGAGAGCCGTCCTTGAGAAACTGGGCCGGATGGTTACACACTTGCTTGAGCTTGATTAGTGTGGCAAGAACTAGTCCTTTTCGCTGAATCCCCTCGGTGGAATCCAGTTGTTCACTCAGCTCATCGACAATTGATTGATAGAGCGTTCCTTGTTCTCGTGTCAGGGTGCAAAAAACTTTCATCTCCAACTTCTCGGGCAAGTCGTTGATAATGCTTTTGTCGGTTTTGAGGCGTCGTAAAATGAACGGTGCCGTCAGCCGTTTCAAGTGCAGAGCAGCATCGGCGTCTTGTTGTGCCTGAATGGGAATAAAAAACCGCTGGCGAAAATCATTCTGCGAGCCCAACCATCCGGGATTCAAAAACTCTAAAATAGACCACAAATCTCCGACATGATTTTCCACAGGAGTTCCTGTCAAAGCAATTCGATATTCCGCCTTCAAGGATCGCGCTGCCATTGCTTGTTTGGTACGTGGATTTTTGATGTTCTGGGCCTCGTCGAGAATTACTCCCGCCCAAGGGACCGCGGCAAAAAGCTCGCAATCGCGATAGAGTAACGAGTAACTCGACAGCACCAGGGCATATTTTTGGATTTGCTTGCTGAACGCCTCGCTACGAGTGCGCTTGCCGCCATGATGAATGAGGACGGGAAGGTTCGGAGTGAATCGCTCGGCTTCCTTTTTCCAATTGGCGACCACTGAGGTGGGACAAATCAGCAAGGAAGGACGTTGGCGTTGGGGCCACTCGCGCTGGATCAGTGCCAACGTCTGGATCGTTTTACCCAGTCCCATGTCATCTGCCAGACAAGCTCCTAAACCCCATTGCCTCAAAAAATGTAACCAGGAGTACCCGATCAGTTGATAGGGCCGCAGAGTACCGCGAAACCCCTCTGGCGGCGGTAGTTCCTCAAAAGACGTTTTTCCCTCAAGCTGAGCGAGAAACTCAGCGACCCAGCCGGTTGCTTTGACACCCCCAAACGGTAGACCACCGGGAGCCTCACCGCTGCCCAGGGCCATCTGCACTACCTGGCGCAAACTGCCCTTTCCTTCGGGTTGGTGTTGGAGCAACTCGATCGCGGCCTTGATCTCAGCAGCTCCCACTTGGACCCATTGACCGCGCACTTTGACAAGCGGAGCTTTGAGTTTGGCCAACTCCTGCAATTCCTGTAGCGAAATCGTTTGCTCTCCTAGTGCGATCTGCCACTCGAAATTGACTAGTTGATCCAACGACAGATTGCCTCCCACGCTCAACATCTTGGGACTGTGGACGTTGGCCAACACATTCAGTCGCTGCTTGCCCCCCTTCTTGGTCCACCAAGAAGGCAGCATCACGATGAAGCCCGCTTGCTCCAGCATCCAGGCCGTTTGACTAAGAAATTGGTACGCTCCTTCGGCATCGGTTAGAAATCCTGCGGGAGAGGCGCTTTTCAAACTTCGCTCAATCGACTGCGAAAACGCAGCCGCCTGTCCCAGAGCGGTGAGTAGATACTCACGCGGTTGAAATCCTCGTTGGGCAAATTGTTTAGCAAAACGGCTCTCTTCCTTCCAAGCCTCCGCAACAGGAATAAACAAGCTTGGATCATCACGAGCTTGCAGCAAATAACGCACTCGCCAAGGAGCTTTTTCAGACGCCTCGGGACCAGGCTCTTCCAGACGAAACACTAATCCAAAAGGAGACTGAGAAGAGACAGCGATGGGACGCTGCCAGTCGCGAACTTGTGCCGCTAGTTGTGCTAACTCCTTTTCCTCCCCATCCAGACCGCCATCGACCGAAAGATTCAAGCCGAACAGCCAGCGATCGTGAATCGTGGTAAACTGTTGAACGTGAACCCGCCCACCCTTGGTTCGTCCAGCTGGTCCATGCACAGCCAAGCGAACCAGAGTATCCGTTGCTCGGGAGAGAAACTCGTGAACCAATTCCGTTGGAGAGCGATCCGGTTGAGGTTGACCAAGTCGGCTGATCGCTCGCGTCGCGTGTGGCATGGAGCGGACAAATCGAGCCAATCGCTCCCCATCTGGGCCGGCAATGACGTGCTGCCAAACCGCGCGATAGCCGCCCTTGATGGCTTTCAGGCCTGGGACGATTTGTTCACGAGCTAGTAACGAACCAGCAAAGCGGAGTACGCGCGACCAGTAGGCCAAGGTCGAGCCAATCAACAACCCTTGACCGAGAGTGTCGCGATCCATACAGAGACAAAGCAGATCGATCATGTGGGAAAATGGTAAAGGGATAGCCGCGATCTGCCAAGGTTGGATCGAGACTGAACCACTCACCGGTATGTCGGCGATCAGGCCGCTAGAGGGAATCGGTCTGCCTTTACAAGTCGGAAGCCAGATTACAGGGGGATCACCTTGTAAGCTGGGGATCGGCTTACCGGGTAGAGCCTCAATCAGGGCTACGGCCAGCCGCATCGGGCCTGCATCAAACGGATACGGCGGGGAATCGGTCGGCGTCGATGTTCGGCCGGGCTGTCCCGCAGGGACCTCCGCAGGCGTCTCTCCCCAGACCATGAAATGCCCGTTGTCGATCCCGGCATGCAGGATGAGCATGGCTTGGTTCACTTCACTCGTGCGTCCAGAGCGTTCAGGACGCCAGTAGGGCGGAAACACCACCTCACCCGTTGCGAAGCGGTGATTGTCGTTCAGAGCTGCTCCGGTCGGGGTCGCCTTCTCTGGTCCGGGTTACAAAGCGAGCTGACCGGGCTACGGGGAATACTTCGATTATATATAAGAAATCCCTTGATCGATTGACGACGCTTTTGATTCTGCTTGCTTGCGTGGTTCTCGTCAAGCGCCAAACAAGTCGATTCTCCGCCCTTGCCCCAGTTATTGATTGTCCTCATTTGCGTGGCGCGATACACTCCCAACAACTAACAAGAGACGAAGCCCCATGTCTTCGGAAGTCCCTGCAACCGAACTGATCCGTCGCATCCGAGACGGTCAAGCCCAAGCGCGCGATCTGCTATTTATTCGATACCAAAGTTACTTGCAGGTGCTAGCTCGCACCCAGTTGGGCAAGCAGCTTCGGGGCAAGTGCGAGGCGTCCGACGTAGTACAGATGACTCTGCTGGAAGCACACCGGGACTTTGCCAGCTTTCAGGGAGAACATGAGTGCGAACTACTCGCTTGGTTGAGACGCATTCTCGCGCACAATCTGTACAATGAAGCACGACGACTTAACGCTCAGCAGCGCGATGCTTCTCGCGAAGTCTCCCTCGATCAGGTTTGGGCCAATGTCGAACGCTCTTCGCTAGCGTTGTCCAAGGGGATTGCCGCGACTACTCTCACTCCCAGTCAAATCGCCTCTCGCCGAGAAGATTCTGTTCGCATGGCAACCGCTTTAGCGAAACTGCCTGAAGATTATCAAACCGTACTGTTACTGCGTATTTTTGAAGAGTTGCCTGCCAAGGAAGTCGCTCAGCGAATGGGCCGGACCGCTGGTGCCGTTCGCATGTTGCAAATGCGAGCGTTAGCCGCTCTCCGCGAGGTTATGAGCGAGGATGAAAGTTGACTCGGCTGCTCCTTGTAACCGAAACATTTCCACCCGAAGTGAACGGGGTAGCCCGCACCCTGGGCCGTTGGGTCGAGGCGTTTCAATCGCGTGGCTATCAGGTACGAGTGATCCGACCCCGTCAACGAAACGAACCTCGTCGACGCGACTTGGTTCATGGCATGCCGTTACCGTTCTATCCTCAAGTCCGAATCGGAATCGCCTCACCCACTACCCTGCTTGGCCAGATGAACCAGTTCGCTCCAGATTTGATTCACATCGCCACGGAAGGACCGCTAGGACTGTCGGCCCTGCTGGCAGCTCGCTGGAGCGGCACTCCTATCGCGTCGAGCTTTCACACCAACTTCGACCACTATGCCGATCATTACGGCTTCTTTGGGGCCGATTGGCTGGGCTTACGCTACCTTCGCTGGTTTCACAATCGCACTCGAATCACCTTAGTGCCCAGCGAGGCCACCCGTTCCCGACTCCTGGCCAATGGGTTTCAACGAGTCGAAATTTGGTCTCGGGGGGTCGATTCCGAGTTATTTCATCCCAGACATCGTGACGAGCAGTTGCGGCGATCGCTCGGACTAGGTCCGGACGATCCCCTGCTTCTCTATGTGGGTCGCTTGGCCCCGGAAAAGAATCTACCTTTGTTGCTTGAAGCCTTCAGCCGCTTGCAAGCGGAACTTCCCCGCGAACGCCGAGAAAAATTGCGTCTGGCCTTGGTCGGTCACGGACCACTGGGTAACTCCCTGACGCGGAACATGCCTGGGATCGTTCTTCCGGGAGCGCAACATGGACTAGAGCTGTCGCGTTGGTACGCCTCGGCAGATCTATTCGCTTTTCCCTCGCAGAGTGAAACGTTCGGCAACGTGGTCTTGGAAGCCCAGGCTTCGGGACTAGCGACCGTTGGCTTTGATTGTCAAGGAGTGAACGAACAAGTGATTCCGGAGGTCAACGGGCTGTTGGTGCCGATCGGCGGCGACCTGACCCCGTCTCTACGTCGCTTGTGTGACGACCCAGCCCTGCGACAGCGTCTGGGACGCGCCGCTCGTCAACGAGCGGAACAGCTCACCTGGATCAGCATCTTTGACGATCTGGAAAATCGCTATTTACAGCTCCTGGAGCAACGAGCCTCATGCTAATCATCAATGAGCGATTTGTTCTCCTCGACGAAGAGTTATCGTTCAGCTACGCTCGAAGTGGTGGTCCGGGCGGTCAGAACGTCAACAAGGTCTCGTCCAAGGCGATTCTTCGCTGGCATCTGTCGGCAAATTCGACGCTCCCCCCCGAGGTTTTGCTGCGACTACGCGGACTTCAGCGAAATCGTCTCACCAAGGAAGGCGATTTGCTGATCGTCTCTCAAACCTATCGCGATCAGGAGCGCAACCGCAGAGACTGCTTAGATCGCTTGCGAGCCATCATTTTGCAGGCTCTTATGGTGCCCAAGCCGAGAAAACCGACTCGTCCGACCTCTGGTTCTCAGCAACGACGACTTGAAGCCAAACGGCACCGCTCGGAAATCAAGCGTCACCGCATGAAGTTTGAAGACTAGAATTGATTGCTACAATCAGGGGGGAGTTATGCAGTCGGTTAATACTGAGCTTGGGTTCCCCTCGCCCCCATGGGGAGAGGGGTTAGGGGTGAGGAGAGAACAACACGATCCAACGGCGTAACTTCTATGAGGTTCAACCATGCCTTCTGTTGTCATCACAGAGCAGCAACGGCAAGAGATTCGAGAGTTACTTCAGGCCAATCCCGGTGAAATGACTTTGCAATTGGCTCGGCGATTGAATGTGCCGGAAGCCGAGATCATTCGTTTGCTTCCCGAGGGATGCAGTGAGGAACTCGATCTGGCTCGCTGGCAAGAGATGTTTACGGTATTCGCGGAGTGGGGCAATGTTCATGTCATCGTTTCCAACGCCGCGGTAACGTGCGAAGTCGTTGGGGAGTTCGGCGGATTCAGTGTCTGGGAAGAGTTTTTCAATGTACAGTCTTCTTCGCTGGATCTGCACATTCGTTGGCCTCGCTTAGGCAATGTCTTTGCCGTCGAAAAACCCAGCCACATGGACGGAGGTCGGACCTTGTCCATCCAGTTTTTCGACGATCAAGGGCATTCCGCCATCAAGGTATTTCTGAACTTCGGAGGCAAGCTCACTCCGGAGAAGCAGGAACAATTTACCCACTTTAAGGATCGTTTTCGTAGATCAAATGGAGTGCAGCCCGCATGAGGCCGCTTGTTCTCTTGAATGCCGTTGGCCTCACCTCACGACTACTGGCACATGCTCCACGACTACAAGCTTTGGCCAAGCAAGGTTGGCTTCGTCCACTTCGGGAAGTAGTGCCTGCTGTTACCTGCACGGCTCAGGCTACTCTGTTGACCGGCGCTAGCGCCCAACAGCATGGCATCGTCGCCAACGGTTGGCTCTATCGCGACACGATGGAGGTGCGTTTCTGGCAGCAATCGAATCGCTTGCTCCAAGCCGAGCCGCTCTACGCCACTGCCAAGCGACTGCGTCCTTCCTTCACCTGCGCGAAACTGTTTTGGTGGTTTAATCAAGGAGCAAGCGTAGACTGGAGTGTGACTCCCAAGCCGTACTACGGAGCCGACGGCAACAAGGTGTTCGGCATCGCCGGAACGCCGGAGGGATTGAGTAATTCCTTGGAACGCACACTCGGCGCATTTCCCTTTCCGACTTTTTGGGGACCGATGGCGGGCAGAGGATGTACGGAATGGATCGCTCGCTGTGCCGCCCTGATTCTGCGTGAACATCGCCCAGACCTAACGCTGGTCTATCTGCCGCATCTGGATTATGATCCGCAACGATACGGACCAGCCGGTTGCGACATGGCCAAGCTGGTCCGTGAACTGGATAACGCTTGCGAACCTCTTTTGGAACAGGCCAAACAAACGGGAGCCTGTGTTTGGGTGATCAGCGAGTACGGACATGTGACCGTGACACGACCCATCTATCTCAATCGCGAGTTGAGACGCGCTGGCTATGTAAGCGTTCGTTCGGGACCATTTGGCGAAACGTTGGAGACGTTCACGAGTCGCGCCTTCGCTGTATGCGATCATCAGTTAGCCCATGTCTATGTTCAAAGTGCCGAAGATGTGCCACAGGTACGAGAACTGATGCAGTCCATACCGGGAGTCGCGCAGGTACTCACGGGAGAGGAACGAGAGCAACTATATTTGCGACATCAGCGATCCGGTGAGTTGATTTTACTGAGCGCCCCTGATGCTTGGTTCGCCTATCCCTTCTGGTTGGACGATGCGAAGGCTCCGGATTATGCTCGTTGTGTGGACATTCATCGCAAACCCGGCTTCGATCCCTGCGAACTATTTCTCGACCCGAAGTTGTGGTTTCCCAAGCTTCGAGTGGTTCGTCGTCTATTGCAAAAAAAGCTTGGGTTTCGCACTTTGTTCGATGTCATTCCCCTGGATGCCACTCTGGTTCGCGGCAGTCACGGTTTAGCGGCGACCGATCCGATAGATCGGCCCCTGCTGATCGGCAATGGACCAGTTCCTGCGATGGAGTTGTCGCTGCTGGATGTGAGGAATTTACTTCTCGGTGCTTTGGGATTTACCTCCGAACAGTAACATTCCAAATCGGCCAACTAACTTGGACTGCCTTTCTCTGCACAGATTTGCAGTATTGTCGACTCGGGAGATCCGAAAGCGAATTTGACGCAAGGGTGTGAAATGCAACAACCTGCAGCGAAACCGCCACAGGTTGCTTGTGCTGGGGATCTAGGATTCGAACCTAGACTAACTGATCCAGAGTCAGTTGTGCTACCGTTACACTAATCCCCAAAATCTCGCGAACTTCGTACTTCTTAGCAGTTCTCGCTTAGGCATGCAAGGGCGGGTTCAACATCGTGAAGGACAAAAATCACACTCCGCTTGCTCAACGTGCGAAAAAATTCAGAGCAATAGCAGAGGTTGCCAGTAAAAAACACAAAGAAGAATCAATACCACAAGGAACAACACCTGCATGCATAGCAAGCTTCGTTGAAAACGAGCTTCTTCCTGAGGGTAGGCTTGGATCTGGCGAAGAAACTCGATTCGACGGGCGATCGTCGAGTGTTGCCAGGACTGCAAAAATCCCGGTCGGGTTCGACTGATTCCGTTGACTTCGGCCACGCGATCCAGCGCCCGGATAAACGTGTGAATGCCCGTTGGGCACAGCGCTTTGCCACGAGGAACTAACTTCGTTTGTTCATCGTGACCACAACAGGCGACATCGGCACAAGAAACTGCGCGACAGCCGTAGACATCGGACTGTCGTTCGCACCTGCGCGAGAGAAACCCAAACACAACGAAGAGATAGCCTAGCAGACCGATAACGACCAACAAGGCGGACAACCAGAGTCGCGTTGATTCACTCAACAGTTCACCGAACTGCTGCATCAGCATCGGTAGGTAGGCATTCGTCAAGAGCAACAGTGCCACCATGCTCAGAATTAGAAAGACGAGATAGTACAAGATATGTCGATGATGAACGTGTCCCGCTTCATGCCCAAGCACCGCTTCCATTTCTTCCCCGCTGAATTCAGAGATTAAACGATCGGTGAAGACAACGTAGCGTAACCAGGGCACCAGCCCGACCACCATGGCATTGGCCATGCCACTGCGCGTATTCCAGACCAGAAAGTCACTATAAGTAAGTCCCAAACGTTTCGCCGCTTCTTCCAAGCGCGTCCGTAACTCTCCCGATGGCATCGATTTCAAGCCCAGTGCCAAACGAAGTATGAACGGCATGCCGACAAAGACGATCCCTAAAGTGACATAAATCAGCACCGACATCAGCCAGTGATCCCAGATTCGAGGAGAGAATCGGCTGATTTCTTGATAGACGATCAGCAGAATAACTGGGATGAGCACCAGGGCCAACTTCTGACGCATCTGGAACAAAACATACGAGAGCCGTCCGCCGAACGGTGGCACCGCTCTCTGCTGGGACTCCAACCAGGTTTGCCCAAAAGGGTCGATGTTATGATGGAGGCGATAGGCGGCGTGATGGGCAGCTCGATCGGCATCGTAAAAAAACCACCAACTCAGCGCTTGAGCGATAAAAAATGGAGCCAGCAAAAGCAATTCGGCTGCATGCATCCCCATTGGCTTGCCGCTCTCCTCACGTGGTCCTCCTTGTTGAATCCACCAGCCCCAGCCGAAAACCACCAAGATGATTCCGTAGACACCGAACAAAACGATCTGGTGAATAAACCGCCATCGATCGTAACTATTCAAATTCTCCAAGCGGAGCAGCGGATCGCGATCGAGCGGCCAACAGAATCGGCGTGACACCCAAAAAGCATGCAAGCCGATGAGAGCAACGCCAACGATGGTCAGCAGCGCGGATTGTAAGAGTGAAAATGCCGCCCAAGGTGCGGGATAGTGCCCACAGGCAAGGCAGATTAACGTCAGAAACAGCATCAGAAACAACGACATTCACACGCTCCAGAACTGAGCGGCTCATCGACACGACGCTTACATATCATAGTTCGAGCGAAGGAAGCTTGCAAAGAGGGATTGATTCCAGCAATCCTTGGGAACAATTCGCTCGTCGGAAGTGAAAGATCGGAATCGAGCAGACGAAGCGAATAATAGTAACAAGACGTGTCGCTACAACTTCTCCAGATTTTAAGCAAGGCGTAGAAAAAGTTGCGAAGTTCGATGCTTGCGAATCTGAGAGTCGGCTCGCTATAGTAAGAGATTGGATAAAAGTCGATCTTTCCCACCACCGACGATTGCCTAGCGGAGGGGTACCCTTGACGCTGCCACTCAGACTCGTTGCCCTAACACTTGTCGTACTGACTACGGCAGCCTTCACTGCTGCCCCGCCGCCCCGCCCTCTGGGATCGGCGGAACTGCAACAACTGATCGAGCAACTCGGGGATCGGGACTATCGAACCCGAGAAAGGGCGGAACGGAAACTGCTTCAGGAAGGGACCATGGCGCTTCCCTTACTCCGAAAAGCGCTGGGCCACAAAGATCCCGAAGTCCGACGTCGAGCGCTTCGCTTGGTTCCAGGGCTGGAACACGCCGCTTTGGTTGCTCCCAAACGCATCACACTGATCGTCGAGAATCAACCCCTAGATCACATCCTCGGCGAGGTCGCCAAGCAGACCGGCTATCAGATCCAATATCAATCGTCGAATGGCGCAATGATCGGAGCAGGAGCAGCGCCAGGAGTCGCTGTTGCTCGCGCGGTCGCCGGTGGCTTGGCTAAGGGCAAAGCGGTAGCCAAGCCTGCTGGTCCTAAAGAAGCAACCTTCAGTTACACCTTTATCAACGAACCCTTCTGGGAAGTGATTAATCGAATCTGCAACGACGCTAACCTTTACCTGCAACAAGGCTACGGCGACGAGATCGTTCGCCTGTATCGCGGCTTGAATCCACAATCCTATAGCGGACGCGATGGCGCGTTTCGTTATGCCGCAACGAACATGCAACTTTATCGCAACATCAATCTGAACACGACGAATGTCGCTGCCTCACGAAGCGAGACACTGACGTTGAACCTCAATTTCTTCGCTGAGCCGCGGTTACCTTTTCTGAATATGGCTGGTGAAATTCGTATTGAGGCGGCTTATGACAGCGAAAAGAATTCCATGATCCCGCAGAACAACTTGAATCCGGATCAAGAGGGATTTCCTGGAGGCCGCTTTGGCCGCGTCTATTATGGGGGCGGCTACAAGCAGATGAGCATCCAGGCAGGACTGCAACTCGTTCGCGTTAGTGAGAAAGCCTCAACCATCAAATATCTGCGCGGTGTCGCTCCGGTGACGATTCTGGTAGAACAGAGGCCAGTGAACATCTCCGACGACATCCTGAAAGCCAAAGGCAAAAAGGCGTTGATTGGCGACCTGGATTTTCACATTGAAGACGTCCAGAAACAGGCAAACAACCAGTATTCGATCAAATTCAACGTCACAAATAAGGGAAACCCCAACGATTACACTTGGCAGAATACTTTGTATCAGCGCCTTGAGTTGCTCGACGAAAAAGGGCAAAAGTTCCAAAATTGGGGATCGAACTGGCACGGTGGAGGCAACAACAGTGTCGGCATGACCTTGACGTACAATGGGAACACAGGCGGCAACAAACCCGCAGAGCCAAAAGTCTTTCGCTATCAACACTGGGTCACTCGCCAGCACGACATTCAGTTTGAACTTCGTGATGTGCCGTTGCCGTGAGGACGCTGCCTAACTTCATTGGCGGAGAGTTCGTGGAGTCGAATTCCGGCAATCGGCTGGAAAAGTTCGACCCCGCGACAGCAGAGGTAATCGCTAGCGTTACCGCCTCGGACCACCAAGACGTAGAACAAGCCGTCGCGGCCGCCCGGCTTGCTTTTCCCTCTTGGTCGCGAACACCGACAGCTGAACGTGCTCGTCTGCTACTGGCCTTGGCCAGCAAAATCGAGCAGCATCAAGAAAGCCTGGCCGTGGCGGAGACGCGGGATACGGGGAAGCCGATTCGACTGTCTAGAAGCGTCGACATTCCCCGTGCAGCGGCTAACTTTCGCTTCTTTGCAACGGCCATTCTACACGCCCACAGCGAAGCATACCGAACCGACAACCAAGCCTTGAATTACACCCTGCGACAACCTCGGGGAGTTGCCGGCCTCATCTCGCCGTGGAACTTACCGCTCTATCTGCTCAGCTGGAAAATCGCTCCCGCACTGGCCACTGGGAACACTGTGGTCGCCAAACCATCCGAGTTGACCCCGACGACGGCAACTCTGCTGGCGGAGTTGGCTCACGAAGTCGGTATCCCTGCAGGTGTGCTAAACGTGGTGCATGGACAAGGAGCGGCTGCCGGGGCCGCTCTGGTGGCTCATCCTCAAGTGCCGACCATCTCCTTCACTGGGGGAACTGTAACCGGGGCAGCGATCGCACAGGCGGCGGCACCGTTGTTCAAAAAGCTCACGCTAGAACTGGGTGGAAAGAATCCCACGATTCTCTTTGCCGATGCCAACCTGGAAGAGGCCGTGGCTGGTAGTTTGCGAGCGGCCTTCGAGAATCAGGGCGAAATCTGCCTTTGCGGATCGCGAATTTTCGTAGAACGAGCAATCTATCAGCGATTCCTCGATCGCTTCGTGGCGGCAACGCTGCGGTTGAAGCTCGGGGATCCGCTCGACGAGAACACGCAACAAGGCGCGTTAATCTCCGCACAACACCGCGAGCGAGTCGAGCAGTACATCGAGCTGGCAAAATCGGAAGGCGGAGCCCTTCTCTGCGGGGGGCAGCGACCGACTCTTGAGGGACGATGTCGAAATGGCTACTTCCTGCAGCCAACGATCGTGACAGCATTGCCGATTCGTTGCCGGGTCAACCTGGAAGAAATCTTTGGCCCAGTGGTAACGATCAGTCCGTTCGACACCGAACAGGAGGTGATCGAAGCCGCCAATGCTACGCCGTTTGGCTTGTCCGCCTCAATCTGGACCAACCATCTGGGACGGGCGCATCGAGTGGCGGAACAACTAGAATGCGGTACAGTCTGGGTAAACTGTTGGCTACTACGCGATCTGCGCGTCCCCTTCGGTGGAATCAAATCATCTGGAGTGGGCAAGGAAGGTGGCGACGAAGCTTTACGGTTTTTCACAGAAGCAAAGACCGTTTGCGTGAGCTATCCCTCGGTGGATGAAAAACCAACGTGATGACTAAACCTTTCTACCTCGCCTCTTCTCTGAAAAACCGTCCGGTTCTCTCGCTTGGCTCACCATGTATCCTTTTGCTAGAGGGGGCAAATTTTCTGTGTTCGCGTCGATCCCTTTCAGATGCCAGCAATTCTTGGATCGATCCAGGCCAACGTACAACCCTCCAAGCACAACCCAGCAAACCGGTACAATTTGGACAACTTTTCCTAAAGTCACGTGCCGAACCTCCACTTGTAGTTTCCGTGTCGATGGATTAATTGCGTTTCCTGGTCCGCTCTCAGGTGCAGGCAATGAGTGAAAAAACCATAACTCTCGACAGTCGTGACGAAGCCGTCCTGCTCCTGGGAAGTCGGGACGTCTTCTTGCGTGAGATTCGCACGGCTCTGGGCATGCAACAGCTCCTCAGTCGTGGCGATCAGATTCTGATTCGCGGCAGTGACGAACAAATCGCACAAGCAGAACGTGTCTTTGCCCAACTCCGACAGTTACTCCGCGCGCAGGGAGCGATCTCGGCAGAAGATGTCAAAACGGTCCTCGAAGTCGTGACTCAAGGCGGCGAGCGAATTCCAGGCACGGGGAGCATGCCGACAGGAGGCAGTCGCTTCGTGCGACCGCGCACCGATGGACAAGCGCGGTATGTCCGGGCCATGCAGGAGTACGATCTAACCATCTGCATCGGACCAGCGGGTTCGGGCAAAAGTTGGCTGGCAGTGGCGATGGCTGTCAGCTGGCTGCGTCAGGGAGCCGTTAAGAAGATTGTTCTCGTACGCCCCGCCGTCGAGGCTGGCGAGCGACTCGGCTACTTGCCCGGCGACATGGTCGCCAAGATCAACCCCTATCTGCGCCCCCTGTTCGATGCCCTCAACGAGATGATGGAGCCTGAGCAAGTCAAGCGCTACATGGAAAATGAGATTATTGAGATCTGTCCACTAGCTTACATGCGGGGCAGAACTCTTAACTATGCGGCGATCATTCTCGACGAGGGACAAAATACCACGACCTCGCAAATGAAAATGTTCCTGACTCGAATGGGAACCGGTTCGAAAATCATTGTCACCGGCGATGTGACGCAAATCGATCTGCCGCCTCACACGCGAAGCGGGTTGGTCGATGCCGTGCATCGTCTCCGTCATGTCGAACGGATCGCCATTATTCATCTCGACGAGTCCGACATTGTCCGCAATCCGCTGGTGCAGCAGATCTTGCGGGCTTATGAGGACGACAGACCTAAAAAGAGGAAGGAGTAAGTTCGAGGTCCACACGCGCCAGTTGCTTCCCCTAGCTCGACAGCTTCTCGGTATTCGCCTAGACCCGTTGGTGTTTGCGGAACTCGACCGATATGTTCTCTTTAGCTCCCAAAAAGCTGTCACGACTGCTCTCCTGGAATGGCCGTCGTCGCTCCTCGCGGCTAGAGGATCCGATGTTGTTGCACCTCTGGCAACGACCAGTATTGTTGCGTCTCGGAGCGGTTCTGCTGGTGGCAATTTCGATGAGCTTCTTTGCCTATCGCTGGGGGCCGACTCTGTCCCATCGCATCGGCCAGTCACCTGCACACGATCTACGTGCCCGCATCGATTTTGAGGTGATCGACCACATTCAAACCGAACGGCGTCGCGAAGAGGCCATCGAAGCACTGCCTGAAGAACAACGATCCGATCCGCTCATCTGTCAGGCAACCCGTAAAAAAGTCCCCCTTGTCGTGGATCGTTATCCAGCCGGCTGTTTGCTCGTGGGTCGCGGCCAACCAATCAGCGAGGCTCACTATCAACTTCTGCAAAAAGAAGCCCAGGCCTTCCGTGCTAATCGCTCAACCGGCGATCATGTTCGACAAGCTCTGTCCTTGTTTTTGGTCTTCAGTCTCCTCACCTGCGTGGTGGTACTGTATGTCATCCGCTTCCAGCGTGCCCTGGCCGAGAGTTTGCACAAACTGGTCGGTGTCTGTGCTTTAGTCCTAGGCACGCTGATACTGGGGTTGATGCTAAGCTGGATTAGCTGGCACGCGGTACTTATCCCTCTGACCATGACAGCGCTGATTCTGACCATTGCCTACAACCCTCAGTTTGCGTTGTTAATGTCGATCAGCTTATCTCTGGCAATGATTATCACGCTGGGGGGACAGCTAGGTGACTTGCTGGTGGCGATGGGCGGCCAGGCGACGGCAATACTCTCACTGAAACATGTCCGAACTCGAACCCGGCTAGTCGAGGTAGGCACCCTCTCCGGTCTCTCGTACTTGGCCATGACCATTGCCACGAACCTCTACGCCGAACAGCCTTTACGAGTTCTCGCCTTTGAAGGGGGAGAATCTCTCATTTGTGGCGCTTTGGCGGGTTTCCTGGTTAGCGGTTTGTTACCTTTAGTGGAACGAGCCTTCTCAGTTGTGACCGATGTAAGTTTACTGGAACTAGGAGATGGTTCGCATCCGTTGATGCAGGAACTAGTTCGTCGCTGTCCTGGTACCTATACGCACAGCATGACTGTAGCCACGCTGGCGGAACCCGCCGCCGAGGCAATCGGTGCTAATGCTTTGCTCGCCCGAACAGCAAGCTACTTCCATGACATCGGCAAGATGCTCAAACCAAATTACTTCATTGAGAATCAAACTGGGGAGAATCGCCACGACACCCTGGAACCCGCGCTCAGCACGCTGATCATCATTGGCCACGTCAAAGATGGCGTCGCCCTGGCCGAACAGTATCGCTTGCCCCGACCGATCATCGATTTCATTCAACAACATCACGGCACCACTTTAGTCGAGTATTTCTATCGTGAAGCTCTCAAACAGCAGGAGAGTACCGGCAACGCTCCTCCCCGAGTCGATGGAGTCCCTCATCCTCTAGAACCGACGTTCCGTTATCCCGGTCCCAAGCCGCAAACTCGTGAAAGCGGGATCGTGATGCTAGCCGATTCTGTCGAAAGCGCCAGCCGCGCCCTTCCCTCTCCAACGCCGAGCAGTCTTCGCAAACTAGTACACGACATCGTCATGAAGCGTTTGCTCGATGGGCAGTTCGAGGAATCCGGCCTGACCTTGACGGAATTGCACCTGATCGAGGAATCTCTTTGCAAGAGCCTGATTGCCTTGTATCACTCGCGGATAAAATACCCGGAACCGGAGCGTAAAGCGTCGTAGCCGGTTTGGTATCTCGAGTCCCACACTACAGAAACCGACCATTCTCAGTTCTGACATATTTCGACTAGCTTGTGTCGCCTTATGGCAAAGGCGATTACGAACGCTGCTGACTATCGTCGGTATCGCCCTGGGCAGTTTCGTTTTGATTGCCAGTTTGGCCGTCAGTGAAGGCGTTCAGGAAATTCTGCTGGGCCAACTACGCAAACAGGATCAACTTCGACGTATCCTGGTCTATCCAGGAAGTCGAACTCGAACTCCTCGTTCCCGGGACAAAATCGAGGTGCCTGGCCAAATGTCGGCAGCACGTCGGCAGCGACTACGCGAGGCAATTCAAGAGCGTGCTTCGGAATCGGTGAGTCAGCACCCTCCCTTGGGGATTACCGAGCAAAAAGCCGAGCAGATCAAATCCTTGCCCCATGTCGAAAATGTCACTCCATCGTTCACCTGGAATGGTCAAATCGATCGCAACGACAACAACTTGAACTGGATCCTCGTCCGCGTGATTAGCGAAGACGATCCCAGCCTGCTTCGTCGGTTGGTGGCAGGTCGTCCGGCCAAAGTAGACGAAGAAGCGATCTACGTCAGCGAGTATCTCGTTTATCAACTCTGGAATATCCGAGATGAGGAACAAGTGGTCACTGTTCTCGATCGACCGGCACGCCTGAATTTGTCAGTCAACCGAATTGGTGAGGCCAACTTGCTTGCCTTACTGAACGTATCCCGCCCGAATTTAAGCAACGAAGAACAGCGTGTCTTGAAAAAGCTCATCGCCGCCTTGCCAACCGCGTTGACTCAGGTGCAACTCGAAGAGGCAGAACGGCAAATTCTCACGACGCTGCTCCAGCAGGCGAAGCCAGGACAAACCCCTGCGGTGATCCGTTCTCTGCCAGTAGTCGGAGTGTTTCGCGACGTGGGTCGCCATGAACTGGGTCCGTGGGATAGCGGTCCGTTGGTGTGCGATGTGATGCTTTCGACCGCTGCTGCCAGATCGTTGTTTTACGCCGTACCTGGTCGAGCACAGACAGGATTTCCTAGCGTCTCGGTTCGAGTGGATCGTGAAGAACATCTGCGACGGGTGGAAGAACAAATTCGCGAGCTAGGTTTCGCGACATTCTCTTTTGCGGATATTTTAGATCAAATTCGACTCAATTCTCTGGCCATTCAGATTGCCTGCTCCCTTATCGCCATCATTTCGCTGACGGTAGCTTCTCTGGGCATCACGAATACCATGCTCATGAGCGTTCTTGAACGTACCTTCGAGATCGGTGTAATGAAGGCGACCGGTGCCCAGAACAAAGAAGTAATGCAATTGTTCCTTCTGGAAGGGTTGCTCCTCGGCAGCGTCGGAGCAGTTCTCGGATTGATCAGTGCCTGGTTATTTACGTTTCCAGGCGACCACCTAGCCCACTGGCTAATTGAGACTCGCTCACCGATGAAGCTCGATCAATCGGTATTTCTGTTCCGCTGGTGGAGTATTACCCTCGTGCCTCTGTGTATCTGTGTACTGACTACCTTGGCAGCTCTTTACCCAGCTCGTCGAGCAGCGCGGATCGATCCCATCGAAGCGTTGCGACAACGTGGTTAGTCCGCGCGTTCAGCGTTGATACAAGACAAAGTAGCCCTTCAACTTTTGACAGGGACATCGTTCATAAAATCGACCGAGATACACACCGGGACCGATTTGACGGATTTCATCTCGCGAATTGGCGAAGATCATCGCCGAGGGCGGATACTCCAGAACGAGACACGGTTTTCCATCGAACCAACTGATCCCTAACTCGTAGTTCGAGCGGTCAGCACGAAAGCCACAAAATCGATTGATGAACTCACCATCGTCCAAAAACACCTTACCTTTCCAGAACAGGCTCTGCAAAGCCGATCTGGTACGAGAGTATTTGACATCAGCAAGATGCACAACGTAGCCGCGTGTCACGCCACAGGGCAGCGACTCGATTGTTCCCTGCAGAAATAGTGCATCGAGTTGTGGCAAAGTCTTCTGTCGAAGCTTGCTCACAGAAAAAGATTCTTCCGCCAAAGCAGGGGTTGGCAGTGCCATCATGCCGAGCAGTGTGCAGAAAATGCGAATTTTCATCGAAATTCCTTCAAAAGGCATAGAGTGAGAAATTCGTATCGCTTCTATCGACTAAGAACCTCGCCGAGGTTGCATTTTCTGTTCAAGATGGTTTGACCCCGATGGGGTTCCATGATAAGATCAGTGTTTTGCTCCAACGCTTGGAACGAAGTGTTGGGCTGAAGATGCGATCACCCAAAACGGAAATGGTGTGCGAACCGAGTCAAGCTCGCCTGGGTCTGGGAGGTAATGCGTGGCAATCGTCCAAGTACAAGAACTCATTGAAGCCGGCGTTCACTTTGGCCATCGAGCAAGCCGGTGGAACCCGAAAATGCGGCCGTACATCTACGGCAAGCGTAATCTGATTCACATCATCGACCTACGCGAAACGATGCGTGGGTTGTTGCGAGCTTATAAGTTTCTGGCTAAAGTCGCCTCTGAAGGTCGGCTCGTGGTCTTTGTTGGCACCAAACGACAAGCTGCCGAGGCCATCGAACGTGAAGCCACTCGCTGCGGAATGCCGTTCGTCAACGAACGCTGGCTCGGTGGGACGCTAACCAACTATCGAACGATTCGCGATCGGCTGAAACGGCTTGTTGAGCTTGAATCCCTTTGGCTCCCTGCCGGCGAGAATCCCAACAATCGTCATATGCCCACTTACATGAAGAGCATGCTCAGTCCCCAGGGAAAACTCGAAGTTCACTTAGCTCCGCCGACCGCACCGATCCACAGTTATAGCAAGAAGATGGTTGCGCAGCTCAACCGCGAATTAACAAAAATTCAGCGAAACCTCTCTGGGATTCGCGAGATGAATCGCTTGCCCGATGCGATGATCGTTGTCGATCCCAAGAAAGAGCACATCGCGGTCAAAGAAGCCCAGCGGATGGGCGTGACCACAGTAGCTTTGATCGATACCGACAGCGATCCGGACACGGTCGATCTACCAATTCCGGCTAACGATGATAGTATTCGCTCAATCGAATTGATGCTCAGCAAGCTGGCCGATGCTATTATTGAAGGTCGTGCCGCTTTGCCTGCGGAGAACCGAGACGGAGGACGTTCTCGTCCTGTGGCTGCTGCCGTCTCCACTGGATCAGCAACGCCAACACCTTCGACCGCAGCCCCTGCAGCCGCCCCGACTGGACCAGTGGACGCTTGAGCTAAATTTGATGTCATAGAGACAAGGAGAGCCAGAGACTCAGCAGCGACTAGCGTCTGCCTTGCTGATCTCTTCTTCTCCTTGTTTGTATTTCATCCCGAGAAGGAGTCCCCTTAATGGAAGTAAATGCCGCCGATGTCAAGAAACTACGTGACCGCACCGGCATGCAGATGATGAAGTGTAAAGCCGCTCTGATTGAAGCGGGCGGCGACATGGACAAGGCCACGGAAATTCTCCGCAAGCAAAACAAAGACGTGTCGGCCAAAGTCGCGGATCGCGAAACAGCTGAAGGGCGTGTCGGAATCTACATCGATCCTGTGAAAAAAATTGGTGCCATCGTCGAATTGCGTTGCGAATCGGCTCCGGTCGCCAAGAACGAAATGTTCGTCAAGTTGGCCAACGATGTCGCCAAACAAATCGCCACTCATGGCCCCGGTCCGGTCGAAACTCTCTTGGCTCAACCGTTCGTCGATGAACCCGCGAAAAGCCTCGGCGACCGCATCCAGGAAATCGTTGGTCTGATGCGTGAAAACATCAAGCTACAACGCATGGCCCGACTCGAAGGTTTGCTCGGACAGTATGTCCACCACGACGGCACGGTAGGTGTGTTAGTGGCTTGCGAAGGCGCACAGGCCGATGTAACCATTTTGCGCGATGTCAGTATGCATGTCGCCGCTAAAACTCCTATTGCCGCTTTTCGTGAAGAGATTTCTCCTGAAGTCATTGCTAAGGAGCGTGAAATCGCCTTAGCACAGGCTCAGGAGCAAGAAAAGGGCAAGGCCGCCAACATCATCGAAAAAATAGCCGATAAAAAGCTAGCCGCTTGGTTCAAGGAGCAGGTGCTGGCCGAGCAGCTGTTCGTCAAAGACGAATCCAAAACGATCGGCGATTTGCTCAAAGGTGCGGGACTAACGCTCAAAAAGTTTGTCCGCTATCGCGTCGGTGAAGTCACCGCCTAGAGGTTCTATTGCAGCTGAACTGTGGAGCGGCTCAGAACCGACTCTTCTGATCTGAGCGGAGGGCGTTTGCCCTCCGTGCTTCGCGCCCCCCACGGAGAATTTACGTCCTCCACTCAGAAGCTCGAAGACATGAACCTCCCTACCAGTTTAGCTGAAGCAATCACCAGAGCGCTCTGCGAAACGGGGTAGCTACTCACAGGCTGAAGCCTGCGGCTACCTGGCAATCCGAACCGGAAGCGGCTAGCTGCCAATCCGAATCGGTAGGCGCAGGCTTTAGCCTGCGATCCGCCACACCATTTTGTAACGCGTACTAACAATTTCTGAAACTTCAGAGACCGGGATCGCTCCACAAATTTCACCACTTCCGATGCCAATTTCTGCCTTCAGAAGGCCTGCCATGTCAGTTCGTGGCTTCCGAGATCTTTACTCTCGCTCCGGACCGACGGCATACTATCTCCAGCACGGCGATCAGTATCAGAACCCTCATGAGCCAGCCGTTGCAGCCGCAGTTCGCTATGCCGCCATTCATTGGAGTTTTAAGATCGATTTTAGTCACGTTCTTGATCTCGCCGCCGGCAGTGGTGAAGTCACTGTGGCTCTGAACGACCTACTACCCGAAGCACGGATTGAGGGAATCGATCCATACACCCATCGCCTTTATCAGCAACGAACTGGGCGTCCCTGCCTAGCCGTCACCTTCGAGCAGCTCGCTAAAGGTGAACACGAGCTATCGACCTATCGTTGCATTATCGTCAGTTGCGCCCTGCATTTGGTTGCTGCCTCATGGCTGCCGTCACTCTGTCTGCGACTGTCCGCCGCCGCTCCTGACTTACTCGTGCTGACACCGATCACTCGGCCTGAAATTCGGCCCAGTTGGGGCTGGGTTCTGCAATCCGAGTGCCTGATTGAAGCGGAGGCTCGCTCTCTTCGTCTACGTTGGTATCGGAGCAATCTTGCACGTTAGGCCGTGGAGTAGCAGTTTCTACCAACCCGTGATCCACTACACCCCTTCACCACGATTGTCTTTCACAAGACAGAACCGATCAACTGAAGGGCCAACCCTCAACTGATTCCACAGATAGTTAGAGCGCTTCTCCAAATGGTGTAGCGACAACGAAGTAGAAAGCGCTTTCGCGGGCGGAAACTTGCTTTCGCAGGCTAAAGGCTGCGGCTACCTGCCACCTGCCAATCCATATCGGTAGTCGCAGGCTAAAGCCTACGATCCGCTACACCATCTTGTAACGCGTACTAGCGGCAACCGCACCAGAGAACCGACTGGAGTCACTGAGACGATGTTTGTGGCGTACTAGAGGAAATCCGTTCGGTTTTCCAATCCACAGGCACCAACCAAAAGGTGGCAATCACTAATAGCGCGAACAGACTGTAAACTAGAGGAAAGACCCATAGCGGTAGCTCAGGATGGATCAGATTATGGAGAAATTGACCGACTGGAGATCCTTCAAAGTGTTCGGGTTCAAATCCCCCACGAAGATCGCGTTCCCACCATGTCAACGGACACTCAGTCCAGATGAGAGCTCGAAGCACTACTCCCACGATCATGGCCAAATGGATCCCTCGAAACCAACGATTATTTACCCATTTCCAGCTCCGAGCATGTCCGATCAAAATGAGAATCAATCCAAATACCACACAAGCTACGTAACCTACATGAATCGTGACCACAAGATCGGCAAGTAGCTGATACATTTTCTGCACCTCATCCTTTTCGATCCTTGAAAGCTGAAATTTATTCCTGGTTTCACTAACTCCATCACTTTGCTAGTTCGTTAGATTTGATCAAGATTTGCGACAGATCGACCGAAAATAGTCGTAATCGATTGCTGTTAGAAACAAGCCGAACACTTCTTGGCCAGCCGCACTAACAACTCTTGATTTTGCCGTTAATATCAAACCAACTGCCTAAAAATTTCGATCTGAGAATAAATACCTTCCCAACCAGGATACTATCGTCTGACAGAAACGAGGCGATCGTCTTTCTTGTCGTGAAATCCGTCGTGAATTTACTGAAAGGGATGCATAATGAACCTGAACCTGCTAACAAAGTGGTTCGGTCCAAGCAGAGGCAAGCAACAGGCCATTCAGCCCCTCGCTTTTGTGCATCTTCACAAGACAGCGGGCACATCCATAAACGAGTTTCTGACCAATCGCTTCCCCGCTAATGAATTCGTCCGATTCTATCCGGAGTATGGAGAGAGCTTTCGGCTGAAATTGCCGCGTCGAGCCAAGCTCTGTTATTCAGGTCATGTCCGCTTAGATGAGATGATAGCCGTCGTTCCCAAGCAGACTATGCTCTTCACGATCCTGCGTGATCCGGTTCAACGTGCTATCTCGGCTTTCTATGGATGGAAACGCTACACACGGGAAGAACTGAAACGCCGCAATCCCTATTTAGTGCCTATTTACGATCTCTCGCTCAATGAGTTTCTCCGTCAATATCCGCTTCTGTCTCTAAATTTGTTTGGCGATTTTCAAACGAATTATTTGGGTCGCCCCAAGGAAGTGGGTCGAGTCACGGATGGTAGTTTTGTTCCACCGAACCGTCAGGATCTAGGACGAGCCAAGGACAATCTGTCGCGTTGCCTAGTGGGTACGACGGAAAGGTTGACCGACACGATCGCATTACTCTGCACAGTACGAGGTTGGGCTATTCCTGATCAAGTTCCCAAAGCAAATGTAACGCCAAGAAAGCCAAAACAGGTTGACCTTGACAAGAATGCTCAAGAGTTCTTCGCAAAGCACACTGCACTAGACAACGAATTACACCAATTTGCCGGTATGCTGCTACAGGAACAACTTGACAAAGCGCAAGTCAAACTCACACAAACGGAGCATCCCGTTCGAGAATATCGATTGACGTTCGATCAACCGATACCCGGCTATGGCTGGCATCCGCGAGAGATTTTTCAGGGTAAGTATTTTTGCTTTTCGGAGCCGAGAGCTTGGTTGGAATGTCCGATCCCGGTGGGAAAACAAATCCTAGTGGAGATCGAGACGCTGACCTTGCTGCCTGCGGAACATTTTCAGCAGGTGAAGCTGTGTCTTAATGGCCAGCAGGTGGAGCTACAGTGTTTACCTACGAAAACCGGCGCGAAGTTACGAGGAGTAATCGATTGTAAGACTAAAGGAGGCAAAGGCCGGCTGGAATTGGAAGCACTGAATCCAATCCGCCCAAGCGACCTCGTGCCTGGCAGTCCAGATCAACGAATTTTGAGTCTAGCAGTCACGGAGGTTCGGCTCCGAGCTGCTTAGGGCGCGTTACAAAATGGTGTAGCGGAGCGCCGGCTAAAGCCTGCCCCTACCGATTCAGATCGGCAGGTAGCCGCAGGCTTTAGCCCGCGAAAGCAAGTTTCCGTCTGCGAAAGCAGCTTCATACCTCCTGCCGCTATACCATCTTGAGAAGCGCCCTAAGGATACCTCAATTGGCATCAACCGTATTTTCTTTCCCTTGCACTGCTTGCCATTTGTATAACACTCTAGTAGGACCGATTGCGAGGGGAGAAGTAACCGTGAGCGGTGTGGTACGATTTTCAGTCTCATTGGAACCCGATTTACTGGAACGGTTCGATCAGTTGTGCAAGCAAGAGAAATTGGCAACTCGCAGTGAGGCGGTCCGACAGCTGATCCGTGAGAAACTGACTGACCACGAATGGGCATCCGACGCCACAGACGCTACAGCTACGTTGACTATCGTTTACGACCATCATCGCTCTACTTTGATGGAAAAGTTGTTGGAAGTCCAACATCGCCATGCCGAGATGGTCGTCTCCTCTATGCACGTTCATCTAGACCATGATCATTGTCTGGAAGTGATCGTACTGCGTGGACAAGCAAGTCGCTTGCAACAGATGGCAGCGGAACTGAAAGGCCTGAAAGGCATTCATCAAGGACATCTCGTGCTTGCTCGAGCTTCCCAAGAGCAGCACGCTTTGATTCACTCACACTCACAGACACACTCGCACTAATGACCCATTTACCACTGATCCCTGCCACTGTGATTGGGAGCGCCTCGTTTCCGGGGTGGTACGCCTACTTTTCTGAGCAGGTGCGCAAGCATCCAGAACGATTCGGAACTGCGGATCGTGAGGAAGCGATCCGTGACGCGGTTCGCCTCGCGGTCGAGGATCAACTTCGTGCTGGGATCGATTTGATTTCCGACGGCGAGATGCAGCGTGTCGATTTCAATTTAGGATTTTACGACTATCTAGAGGGGTTGAAGCCGTTATCCAGAACTCGCTGCTGGGGACCGCCAGCTCACGACCAACGAGATCGATATCTAGCCGTCTCCCCGCTGACAGCTCCCCGAGGTCTGGGAATAGTCCAAGAGTATCGACGACTACGCACAATCACTTCTGCTCCGGTCAAAATGCCAGTGCCTGGGCCATTTACATTAGCTGGCTGCATTGTGGGAGGAGAAGTCTATCCCGATCGATTGGCAATCACAGAGGCACTGCTTCCGATTGTAAATAAGGAGTTAAAAGATCTTGTAAAGGAAGGAGTCGACTTTATTCAACTTGATGAGCCAAGTTTCGCTTGTCGTCCAGATGATCCCGAAGAATTTTTGGATCTAATCGCAAGAACCGTAGAGGGAGTGGAGGCATTCTTAAGCCTCCACATGTGCTTCGGCAACTACCGCGGTCGAGCAGTTGGTCGGCGTTCCTATCGTCCCCTGTTTCCTCATCTGGCAAAAGCCAAGGTGAATCAACTCGCGCTGGAATTCGCCAGTCGCGAGCTAGCCGAGCTCGATCTTTTGCAAGAGATCCCAGCGCCGATGAGCGTGGCTCTGGGGTTGGTAGATGTGAAAAACACCTGGATCGAACCCGCCGAACTCATCGCGGATCGTCTCCGACAAGCATTGCGATTCATCGACCCTGAGCGCGTTCACATCACTCCCGATTGTGGCTTTTCGCAGACAGCTCGCTACATCTCGATCGAAAAGATGAAAGCTCTAGCTCAAGCGGCACAAATCATTCGGAGCGAGTTTCGCTCCGTTTGATTTTTACATATGTTTTGACCCGTTCGTTCCTTACCCTAGCTACGACGAAGGCAAGGTTCTCGTCTCGTCTCTCCTCCCCCTCTCCTACCACTTTGACAAAAAATGAATAAAATTGAAAAATGGCTATTGACAACTATCAGATTACGGCATTGAATTGCAAGAAGCTGATAGATTTTGACATCATAACCTTCAACTTCGATCAAACTCTTACTGTGTTAGTCGAAGAGCGTCGACAACGAGTTCTCGATCTGATCAGTTCACGCGGGTATGTCGCACTAGGCGATCTCGCGGAAGCGATCGAGGTTTCGGAATCGACGATCCGTCGTGACATTGATTTTTGGCGAAAGCAAGGAGTGCTTCGTCCGACTCGCGGTGGTGCGGTGTTTATTGGTAACGGCAACAGTATGCCGGCCTTTGAAGAGCGTACCTCGGCTCAATTAGACGAGAAACGAGCGATCGCTCAAGTAGCTGCCGCTCAAATCAACGATGGAGAATGTGTTCTTCTCGATGGCGGCACAACCACATTAGAAGTTGCCAAACTACTTGTTGGCAGATCCGTGCAGATTGTTACCAATAGTTTGCCGATTGCTTCACTTTTTGCCAACCGCCGGGAAGCGGATCTAGTATTGCTGGGTGGCTATGTATACCCTCGAACGGGAGTAGCTCTAGGACCAGCTACGATCCGCATGATGGCGGATATTCAAGCGCATCACGCGGTTCTCTCAGTTGGCGGAATCACCGACAAAGGGCTATTTAATAGCAATCTTCTGCTTGTGGAAACGGAACGTCAAATGATGCGCAGCGCCAACGAAGTCATAATCGTTGCTGATCATACGAAAATCGGACGCCCGGCTTTGGCTTTTCTCTGTGAACTGCAAACAGTGGATCTATTGATCGTTGATGCGAATTTGAATCGAGATCAACGCAAACTCTTGAACCAAAGCAAGGTTCGTGTGCTGGTCGCAGGAGAGACTCAATCATGAGCGCTGTCATCGATCGAAAAGTGATCGAAAAACTTGTCCGTGAGGCATTGGGATCTCGACTAAATGGATCTGTCAAGTCAGGCTCAAAATTGGTGGTGAATGTCTCAGCACGACATGCCCATGTTACTCAGGAAGATCTGGAGCGATTGTTTGGCAAAGGGCATCAACTAACTCCGTACAAAGCGCTCTATCAGGATGGTTTTTTCGCGGCTGAGGAAACCGTGACCATGATCGGACCTCGTCAGCGAATCATCACTGGATTGCGCATTCTCGGCCCTTGCCGTGATCATAGCCAAGTCGAATTGGCGTTCACGGATTCGGTGTTTTTGGGACTAGATATTCCAGTGCGGAAGAGCGGCGATCATCGCGATTCTCCAGGCTGCTATCTTATGGGACCAGCTGGAATGATTCGGTTGGAACGTGGCGTAATCCGTCACGAACGCCATGTCCACATGGGACCAGCAGACTGCGCTTACTACGGCGTGAAAGATGGGGATCGCCTCAATCTGCGTGTCCGCAGCGATTGTCCAGCGATACTGGAGGGATTGTTAGTTCGAGAATCTCCAACTAGCAAACTAGAGGTCCACATCGACACCGATGAAGGCAATGCCGTGAATTACTCGAAAGCAACTGGTTTTGAACTTTTCAAATGATTTCTTCAGGGGGGTGACAAATGGCAAACAATCTCGAAGCGTTGGGCATGATTGAAACGAAAGGACTGGTTCCTCTCGTCGAAGCCAGCGACGCCATGTTAAAGGCGGCCAATGTGACACTGATCGGTTGGCAGAAAATCGGCTCAGGCATGGTAACCGCCTTAATTGTAGGTGATGTGGCTGCGGTGAAAGCAGCGATCGATGCGGGCGTGACTGCCGCACAGCGCGTTGGAGAGGTCGTGGGTACACAAGTGATCCCGCGTCCCCACGAAGATCTCGGCACAGTGTTGCCGTTGGCTGGCAAGAAGGCAGCCACAGTAGGTAGCTAATGTAGCTAATCTGAATTAATAACACTTATTCGCTCCATAAAGGGGACATAATAATGGCAATCAACGGTAATGGTCGAAATGGCTACGAAGCTTTGGGCATGATCGAGACGAAAGGGCTGATCGCAACCATCGCGGCTAGCGATGCGATGGCCAAAGCTGCGAATATCACGTTGGCGGGTCAGGTGCAGATCGGCAATGCCTTTGTGACGACGTTCATTCGTGGCGACGTCGGCAGTGTCCGCGCCGCAATCGATGCTGGTGCTCAAGCGGCGGCGGCGAATGGTGAACTCGTCAGCGCTCACGTCATTCCGCGTCCAGAGCGGGACGTGCTGGAGACGTTCTTGAAATAGGACGCAGTTGAGAGTATCGCATGAAAATTCTCGTGGCAAATCTCGGCTCCACTTCGTTCAAGTATCGTCTGTTTGAGATGACGAACGAACAAGTGTTAGCCCGAGGCGGCGTGGAACGCATCGGTTCAGTAGAATCGCGAGCTTTCGTCGAATCGGCTGGTGTTCGTGAAGAGTTGACCGTCCAGGCAAAGGATCATGCCGTCGCGGTTCGTCTCTGTCTGGCCCAGCTTGCCGATCCAAAACGCGCTTGTCTTCGTGATCCGTCGGAGTTGGCGGCGATCGGCTTCAAGGCCGTTCATGCCAAGGATGTAACGGGTGTGCAACGGGTAGACGAACGAGTGCTGCAAGCGATGGAAGAATACGCCGACGTTGCTCCAGCACATAATCCACCCTACATCGCCGCCATGCGGTTGTTAAACCAACAGCTACCACAAATTCCGCTGGTCGCAGCCTTTGAGACGGGATTCCACGAGACGATCCCAGACGCTCATCGCTACTATGCGGTGCCATTGGAATGGGCAGAACAACATGGGATCAAACGTTGGGGATTTCATGGAGCGAGTCACCGTTACATCGCGGGACGAGCTTCCGAGCTGCTGCGTAAGCCGGATGCCAAAATCATTTCGTGCCATCTAGGAGGCAGCAGTTCACTCTGTGCAATTCAGGCAGGGAAGTCCGTGGCAAATAGTCTGGGAATGAGTCCACAGACGGGGTTGCCACATAACAATCGCGTCGGAGATTTCGATGTCTTTGCCCTGCCCGCCCTGTTGCGTGGAACTGGTAAGTCGTTGGAGCAACTGTTGGACGACCTAGCCAATCGATCCGGGTTGCAGGGACTGTCAGGGTTCAATGATCTGCGAGACATCGAAGCCGCTGCAGCAAAGGGCGAGCCTCGTGCCGAACTGGCCCTCTCGGTTTTTGTGGGAGCAGTGCGTCACTATCTAGGAGCATATTTAGTGATTCTCGGCGGCGCGGACGCGATCGTGTTCACGGGCGGCATCGGTGAAAACTCGGTGCGAATGCGTGAAAGCATTTGCCAGAATCTGGAATGGTTTGGAATCCAACTTGACTCGGTTAGAAATGCCGTAGCGAAAGGTGAATCCACCATTCATTCAGAAAATAGTCGAGTGCAATTGTGGATTATGCCTACCAATGAGGAGTTGATCGTCGCACGGCAGGCAAAGTCGCTACTGGAAAGGAAATAACCGATGTTTCTCGCCAGAGTGACCGGCAGTGTGGTGGCAACACAAAAGGTCAAATCGATGACCGGGCACAAACTACTGTTGGTGGAGCCTCTGCGCGTTGAGCCAAAAACTCGCGATCACTTGGTTGGAACCGGTCGTAGCTTTGTCGTAGTGGACACGGTCGGGGCCGGCCAAGGCGAGATGGTATTAATCGTTCAAGGTTCGAGCGCTCGATTGACGCCGGAAACCGAAAAATTACCCGTCGATGCCACAATTATTGGCATCGTGGATAGCGTTCATGTCGAGAACCACACGGTGTTCTCGTCAAGGGAGTAGCATCATGCAAGTGACCGACGAACTAATCCGTGGAGTGGTGCAGCAAGTGCTGGCCCAAATGCGAAACGGAAAGGCCTCCATCAATGGAGGTTCACGCCGCGGAGTGTTCAGCGATGCTGAGAGTGCCATTCAAGCTGCCGTTGCTGCTCAGCGCGAATTTGAGCGTCGAGGATTGGAAGATCGGCGAAAAGCCGTTGCCTGCATCCGAAAAATTTGCACGGAACAGGCCGAACAGTTAGGCCGCGAAGAGTTCGAAGAGACCAAAATCGGACGGTTGGTCCACAAGATCGAGAAGCTGAAAGTCATTGCTGAGCGCATTCCAGGCGTGGAGTTTCTCAAGACAGAAGCTTTCTCAGGTGAGAACGGCATTTCGCTTCAGGAGTATGCTCCATTTGGGGTGATCGGCGCGATCACTCCAGTGACTCATTCTCTGCCGACACTTGCCTGCAATGCCATCAATATGTTGGCGGCGGGGAACTCATTGGTGTGCAATCCTCATCCCTCAGGTGCGAAAATCGCTTGCAAAGGGGTCGCGTTGTTCAACGAGGCAATCTACAAAGCCATCGGGATCGATAACCTCATCACTATTATCGATACGCCAACTCTGGAATCGGCCCAGGCCATTTTCGATCATCGTGAAGTGCGGATGTTGTGCGTGACGGGCGGACCTGCCGTTGGACGAGCAGCTCTGCGCAGCCCCAAGCGAGCCATCGTAGCCGGCCCAGGGAATCCGCCGGTTGTTGTGGATGAAACTGCAGATCTGGACAACGCAGCCCGTTCGATCATTCTTGGCGGTGCCTACGATAACAATTTGCTCTGTATCGGCGAAAAGGAAGTCTTCGCAGTCGCGTCCATTTTTGACGAACTGTTTCAAGCTATGAAGCGACACAAAGCAATCCAATTGGATGCCAAACAGGTCGAGGCCTTGACGCGGGTCGCGTTCGTTAAGGACGACAAGGGCAAAGAAGTCGTCAATAAAGATCTCATTGGTCAGGATGCGGCCGTTTTGGCCAAAATGGCAGGCCTCACCATTCCCGCGGACACGGAGTTGATCTTCGGTGAAACCGACGAATCGAACCCATTCGTCGATCATGAACAGATGATGCCGTTCATTCCCTTTGTGCGTGTAAACGATGTAGATACGGCGATTGCCTTGGCCAAGAAGTACGAGCACGGCTTCAAGCACACAAGCATCATCCACTCGCGTAATGTGGAAACCATCACCCGCATGGGTCGCGAACTGGACACGACGTTGTTCGTGCAAAACGGTCCCAGCACGGCAGGACTAGGTTCTGGTGGGGAAGGCTATCTGAGTTTCTCGATCGCCACACCGACCGGCGAAGGCGTGACGACGCCATTAACTTTCACGCGGCAGCGACGCTCGACAACCTGCGGCGCGTTACGAGTGTTGTGAGAAAACCAACTATGCAGATCGGCGAAGTCGTTGGATATGCCACGAGTACGGTAAAACATCCGACCTTAAAGGGGTTCCGGCTGTTAGTCGTACAGTTGCTGACCATGGATGGCCAAGCCGATGGAGAACCGATCTTGGTCGTGGATACGCTGGGAGCGAGTCAGGGATCGCAGGTGATCGTCACAACGGACGCGGTCCAGGTGCGTGAATTGGTGGGATCGAGGAACTCGCCGATCCGTTACACCGTAATGGGGTTACGGGACACATGACGGCGAACGGGCCACTAAATATCTGGGGATACGGTCAGGACCAGGATTATGCTCTGGTCACCGCTGCTGTCCGCATGTTGCTCCGCGATGGCGTTCAATTCAAAGAGTTGCGCTGTCCGTTAAACGAGTTGACCTGTCACTGGGCACGAACCGTGGCGGAATGTCTGAGTCGTGGCGATTGTCGAGGCGGCGTACTGTTCTGCACTGACCCTGGGCTTGTGGCGTGCGTGGCTAACAAGGTGCCCGGCGTGCGAGCCGTGCCGGTCTCTTCCGTTGGACAGTCCGCTCGAGCCACGTTGTCACTGGCCGCCAACCTGTTGTGTGTCGAGATGCCAGGACGGACTTTTTTTGAGATCCGACAAATTCTGCGACTGTTGATCGGCAACGGTTCGCGCTGTCCTGAGGGCTTGGCTTGTACTTTGAGGGAGTTAGACGGTTATGCGCATCGCTGAAATCATCGGAACAGTGACGCTCAGCCGTGTGCATCCCTCATTGGTGGGTGGCCGGTGGCTCATCGGCGTACCGTACAGTCTGGAAGGGCTACAACGAAATGAATCGGACGGTGAAGATCTGATAATTTTTGACCATTTGGGAGCGGGAATAGGCAACAAAATCGGCTTCTCAGAAAGTGGAGAAGCAGCAGCTCCATTCTATCCCGAAAAGAAACCAATCGATGCCTACTGCTCCGCGATCCTGGATCAAATTCAACTGAGTGAACGAGGAACCGCGAGATGAACGAATACAAGATAAAAGAACAAATCTGCGAAATTGGTCGGCGGCTCTATGCAAAAGGATTTGCGGCAGCGAATGATGGCAACATTACCTATCGGCTGAATGACAAAGAAATTCTCTGCACGCCGACGATGGTGTCCAAGGGGTTCATGAAACCAGAGGACATCTGCAAAGTAGACTACAACGGTAAGCAGCTGGCCGGCACTCGTAAGCGCACCAGTGAAGTGCTACTGCATCTTACAGTGTACAAACTCAATCCAGCCATTAATGCCGTGGTTCACTGCCATCCGCCGCACGCGACGGCGTTTGCCGTGGCTCATGAGCCGATCCCAAAATGCGTCCTCCCCGAAGTCGAGGTGTTCCTAGGCGAGGTGCCCATCTCGAAATATGAAACGCCTGGCGATCAGCGGTTCGCGGATACGATCGCTCCGTTCGTAAAAGACTGCAACACGATTCTGCTCGCCAATCACGGCACAGTAACTTTTGGACCCGATTTGCAAAACGCCTACTTTAACACCGAGATTATTGACGCTTACTGTCACATATTAATACTGGCGAAACAACTGGGCCGAGTAAACTACTTCGATGAGCAGAAGACAAGAGAACTACTCGCCCTGAAGCGTCGTCTTGGCTACGATGATGTTCGCTTCCGCGATGACGACAGTGTCATTTGCGGCGAAAGCAGTTTCGATGAGTCGTATTCTGACTTTGTGCCGAAGGCAAGGGCGTTTCAGCCAGCGTGTGCTCCGAGAACCGGCCCCTGTAGCTGGAATGGCTCCGAACGCGAACTCGATACCGAGGAGTTAGTGCAAACCATCACGGAGCGTGTGATGGAGGCGCTTGCCGGAGCGGGAGTTCGCTAGCCGAACGGCCCGTGGATCACGAGGCAAATGATGTCGGAGCAACACACAATCAACGCGAGATGGATCTCCTCGATCGTCGTGCTAGCCCTACTGGTGGTGGTAAGCATCGCCAGCGCCTTCATCTACTGGACTGGTAACTGGGAAGAGCATCGATGGGGATTGACCCTCACGCTACGGATCCTATGGGGGGTCTGGAGCGTGATCGCCCTGGTGACGATATTCACGCGGGTGACTATCTTTGGTTGGTCGTTCCGGCGCTATGTTCGTTGGGCCGAAAACAATATGCCTTCGTGGACACGGTTTCGACCAACCAAGGCTCCGTGGTCCAAATCCGGAGTTGTCAGTTTCTCTTTCACCTTAACGATGGTGCTTCTCTTCTGTGCCGCAGCAATTAGCACAGCCGTGATGTGGATCTTAACCGACGTCACAGGAGAATGGGTCTTCTGGCTGGTATTCAAAATTGTTTGGTCGTCGTGGTGGGTACTGACCATCGGAGTGGTACTGGCTCGTGTCGCTGTGTTTGGCGTGCAACGCCAGCGAGAACTTCGCCGGCAACAACAACCGGAGCATTCCCTGGCTGGTTCGCAACATGCGGAGAGTGATTCATGAAGGTAAGCATCATCGGTGGCGGCGGTCTTGTCGGTTCCTCGGCGGCTTACGCGCTGCAGTGCGGCGGCGTCGTTAGCCATGTTTGCCTGATCGATGCGAACGCGGACGCTGCCAAAGGACATGCCGTCGAGTTGCTCAATGCCTCTTGTTTGACCAGCGATGTTCGCGTCTCGGCAGGCAGTATGGAAGAGGTGGCAAACAGTAATGTCATCGTCATCACAGCGGGGCTACGACGCAAGCCGGACGAGAGCCGACTTGACCTGATTAACCGTAATGTAGATCTCTTTTTGAGCTTACTCGATCAGGTCAAATCAGCGGGAGTGAAGGACAATGCCTATTTGCTCGTCGTCAGCAATCCAGTAGACGTGCTGACCTATCTCGCGGTGCAGCGATCGGGGCTGCCGTGGCAACGTGTTTTAGGGTTGGGCACTCAGTTAGATACCGCTCGTTTCCGCGGTTATTTAGGCAAAGCGTTGGGAGTTCCCGCTTCACAAGTTAATGCCATGCTTCTAGGCGAACACGGCGATAGCATGGTGCCTATTTGGTCTAGTGCAACGATCAATGGGCTTCCGCTGGAGCAGTGGCCTGGATTTACTCCAGCTATCGGCCAGCAAGCCTTTGAGGAAACTAAGACTGCTGGAGCGACGATCATCAAACTCAAAGGTGGGTCGAGCATGGCGGTGGGGCACTCGATCCGAGAAGTTGTCGAAACATTAGCACGAGATAGTCGACGGGTGCTTCCAGTCAGTACCTTGCAGCACGGACTATATGGAGTGCGAGACGTTTGCCTATCTGTGCCAACAGTCGTGGGATGTGGCGGTTGCCGTCAACAGCTGGAGCTACCGTTGACTCCGAAAGAACAGCTTGGCATCCAACGATCGGCCCAGGTGTTGCGAGAAATCATCGATCAAGTCGAGGCACGCATCGGAAAATCGAAGGCTAGCCATCATGGTGTCTCAGCACCGACGGGGAACGCGGTTCGGCAACGAGTCATTCCTCGTTCCGCCTGGCAGCGTGGCTAATCTCCAAGGGACGTAATCAGGACGGGAACAATGACACAAAAATCGCTCGATGTGAAACTGGCCAAGATCCATGCCGATCCCCTGGGCTGCAAAGAATTTATCCTGGCCGACGCGAAAGATGCTGACATGGCCCTCTCGATCGGAGCGCCGGGGCGCTCTCCCGAGTCGCACTCCGGCGAATTACGCTATCGCACTTTGGCTGAATACCGGGAGATGATTGAGCAAATCGTGGAACAACAGATGGTCGACATCATGCTCATGTCGGCTAGCACTAACGAAGTTCTGACGATCCACAAACGGCTGTTCGATCACAGTCCAGTTACCCCAGCAGCACGCGCCAACGATACGACGGACATTCACATCATTCGCGGGAGTAAATATCCGACATCGCCCTCATTGCCGTTTCGCACTGCGACACTGGACCACATTCAATGCGGTCATCTTGACTGCACTCCCGAGGAACGGTCCCTTGGAGCCAACTTGGGACTTTACTCAATCACATTTAATAATGATCCCGTTTTGGATCGGCTGGCGCTGGAAGAGTATAAACAATTTCGCCTCGAAGCCGAGCGAAAAGGCTTCCGCCATTTTCTGGAGATATTTGATCCTAATACTCCCTCTGTGGAACCAGACAAAATCCCCGACTTTATCAATGATGCCATTGTGCGAACGCTTGGCGGCGTGACTGCCAAGGGCCGACCGCTATTTCTCAAGATGGTCTATCACGGTCCCAAAGCGATGGAGGAACTAGTCGCTTACGATCCGCACTTGGTAGTTGGCATCCTTGGGGGAGGCGCAGGCACCACCTACGATGCGTTCAAACTACTCGCTGAGGCGAAAAAATATGGTGCCCGAGTCGCGTTATTTGGCCGCAAAATTAACAACGCGGAGAATCAGTTGGCATTTGTCCATTTCCTGCGCCTGATCGCTGACGATCAAATCAGCCCGGAGGAGGCGGTTCGCGCTTATCACGGGGTGCTGCAGCAGTTGGGCATTCCTCCTCAACGTTCTCTCGCGGACGACATGGTCTTACAGACTAATGTCATGAGCTATGGCGGCACAGGCAAAACGATTAGCGTTGCTCCCTCAGCGAACGGCCATCCCAAGAGAAAAGCCTGTTCTTGTTCGTGTGCCTGTGAATCCAAGGCATCGAAGTCCGTTGATTCGGAAGTCGATTTCTCACGGATGACCGCAGCTCAAAAAGTTGCCTACCACAAAGCTCGCTGGGATCGAATTCTCGGCTGATGGTTAGTTCGTCGAGGTCGATAATTTTCTCCATTCTCGCTCCGCAATGCGTCCTTTGAGCGTGATGCGGTCGTCTTTGCGTTCGATCACGAATGATTTAATCAGTTGTTCGATGATGGCTCGTTTATTTGGATCGGGAAACAGCGTCGGTAGCAGTCCGTGTAAAGCGTCGAGTCCACTTCTGGCCTTTTTCTCCAAAATCGGTCCTAAATCACTAGATTTCCCCTGCACTTCGACAAGGAATTGCACCATTTCTCCACCAATGATGCGTAGGGTGATGTAGTCTAACTGGGTGAAGGTCTCTCGCACCGCATCATCTGCGACTAGAGCCAAGCCCGGGTGGAGGCAATCTTCCAGCATGACCCCTGTGGTCACGTCCCGTGTAGGTAGTTTTTTGATGACGCTTCCCAGTTCTTCGCTGACCCGAAGCCGATTCGAGCCTCGTGCTCGCAATGCTCGTTCGATCTGTTTCTTTCCTGATAGTGAAGTCATTAATGTACTATCGTCCAAAACAGCGACGTGAGCCTCATAAGGTGCCACAAGCCGACGAAACCGTGGCGGAACTTTTTCCAGAGGCGGTACCAATTCCAGCAAAGCCTTTTCGTTTAAGGTGCGCGTGTAAACCGCAACGGGAGGGCTGCCCAGACGTTCAATAGTCAGTGCGTTAGAACTTTTTGCCACTCGCTGCATCTGCTGATCGAGGACAGTTCGATCCACTTTTCCCGTGACAAAAATGACTCCATTAATCGACCCCGCATAGGGCATGGCAATGACTACGCTAGAAACTTCTGTGAGTGGTAGCTTCGCTTCCTCGCCTAGTTCGGAGGCCAGATGGGTTCGATAGAGTTGTTGAAACAGTTCCAGTCCCGCGGTGCGCTCTACCTCTGCCAGGTTCGGAAACTGAATCGTGAGCAAGGCCTTAGTATCCGATGGAAGATATCTTAAATGTCCGCTATCCGCAAACAGCGACACGCTCCAACCCAGCAGTACTAACGCACCAATTCGCAAGGACATCGAAAAAATCTCCCAAAAGTATATGAGCATGAGAGGTGAGCCTGCTTGCAGCATTCTAGTGGAGACTGTCGCCGAGAAAAGCAGGCCATCAGACCAGCTCAGCTCGGCGGATCCGCGGAATCAACGGCAACATCAACAAAATGAGCAAAGCGCCAGCGAGATAGGGCAACATGTGAGTAGGGTGCAGTGAATAGAGAGTTAGTCCCAGGATCGGACCAACGATTCGCGCCAAAGCCGAGGCTGACTGATTCACTCCCAACACTTCTCCTTGTCGTGAGGCTTCGGTGCGTCGAGAAATTAGCGCCTGTGCAGAAGGAGTGAGAAAAGCAAAGCCAACCACCGCTAAGGTCAAACTAACCAACTGGAGCGAAAGCAATATCGAGAATTCGGTACGGCCTTGCACTGCCAACCAAGTCACTCCGGCGAGCGACAGTACGCCCAGGCCCATCAGGGTGATCCCCATCGCCATCAAGGTGGGTTCAGTAAACGACTTCGCCACTCTCTGATAGATAAAACCCTGAGTAAGTAATAACATGAAGCCAACGTAGGCAAAAACGAGGAAATTGTACTTCTCCCAGTTGCTTTTCAACCCTAGAGCATCCGCGTTCAGCTTGGCCAAGGTCACCTCGAAACTGGCGAATCCCAGCGTCGCCAGAAAGAAGGTCAACACGACCGGTGCAATCGCTGGCGTCGTCAAGGCATTGCGAATGGCTCGCAGATCGAGCCACTTTCGACCGGTGGTAGGCATGCGAAAGTCGCGTGTTTCGGGCATTCGCAGATAACACAGGCCAAGCGCCAGCAGAGATAAAATGGCGGCGACAAACCCAATCGCGCCACGATGCGAGGGAAAAAAGTAGGCTCCCGCGAAACCGACCACTGGACCAATCGTGAAGCCGATGCCAAAGGCTGCTCCGATGATGGCCATGCCATGCTTGCGCTTTTCCGGCGGCGTACAGTCGGCAATAACCGCCTGAGCCGTGGAGATTGTCGCCCCAGCGATCCCAGCTCCGATGCGCGCGACAAACAGTAAAGTCAAAGCGAATCCTGCTAACTGTACGTTCGTGGCCGGTAGATCGGAAGCGATCCCAAACAAGGTGTAGAATACGACAGAACCTGCCAGCCCCAACAGCAGGATCGGACGCCGACCGTAGCGGTCGCTGACCCGTCCCCAGATAGGAGCAAAAACAAACTGCATCGCTGAGAAGGAAGCCATTAACAAACCGATAATCGCTCCCCCGAACGCTTTGTCTCCCTGAGTCGGAAAGACGACTTCAACATAAGTGGACGCAAAAAGAGGCAAAAGCGGCAGCACAATGCCGAACCCCAACAGGTCGATCACTACGACAAGAAACACGATCACTAAGGCAGAGCGAGAGGGGTAGTCGGCGGGTTCAGACATACTTCATCCTGACGGCGAAACGGGCTGCTAGTAGTTTATAGAACTACAGAACGAGTCGGTGCCTGATAGCGTTGCATCTCAGCTACCAACTCGATCTCAGGCTCGGTCGATGCGATAACCAGTAGGCCAACTTGGGTAATCCTGACTGCTAACCCCGTTTCGTAAACTACCGATAAATTCGATGTTCAGGGCATCGACGAAAGTCACACGGACCAGACCGCGCTGGCCTTCAGCTAGTACGCCTGCATGCACCGCTGCTGCTGCTAGAGTCGAATCAGCGGTGTACACGTCGGTTCCCCAAACCACTCCGTCGCTTGAGCCAACGACATCAAACAACATCGTGGAACCGACCTGCGGTTCGCGAACATATGCTAGACTGCCAGGATCTGGTAACGCCTGCAAAAGACTGGCACGAAGTGAGCGGATACGATCACGAATGGCCAGCGCTTCGTCGAGCCGTCCTTCGCGGGCATAGCGATCCTGAATCGGTCTCAGCGTTCGATAAAGCTCCAGTTGCCGTTGGCGCACGGCTTCCGTGGCACGAACCTCAAGCTCGGATGCCACCCGCTCAGCTCGGGCACGAATCTCGATTGCCTGTCGGTTTGCCTCGTTGCGTAGCTGTTGGATGTCTGCTTCCGCTTCTTCAATAGCTTCGCGTGCTTCACGAGGCAGTTCATCTAATGTTAGCAATTCCGGATCCATGCGAGGCTACTCCTCAATGCTCCTTGGAGATGGTTTTTGTACTTTGATTCGCGTCGTGCTGTCTACTTCGAGAGTATCAACTGACAGTTATGAGTGAACGTACAATGAGGTTATTTCTTTTGGAGCGATTTCTTGATAAACGGGTTCGGCTTCAACTCAATCTTTTTCACCGACTGGAGGTACTCGACGAGTTCATTGGCTTTGTCCCCGGCGAGTTGAGCGTGAAAGTGCAAGTTAAACCCATGCGGCCCTCGGGCATCGATCAGTTTGGGTTGCAGGGTGAGAAACGCTTTGACCACGTCCGTCAGGCCGAGCATGGCGGCACAGAAAATGTCGATGCGGGCACCATTCTCTAGCAGAAACTCGACAATGTCGCGTCGCCCCATGTGAGCCGCTCCGCCGAGTCCAGTCTCCCAATCACCCGCACCCCAATCGATCGCGGCGTTTATCAACATCGGCTCACGGGCAAGCAATTTCTTCGTCATCGGTAGATCCGAATGAGCATAGATCACAAAGTCTTGAATGAGTTGTCGGTTGATTTGCGGTGCTTTCCAAGACGGTTTGAACTTCGGCGGATCATAATCGCGGGTAAACTCAGCTTCGACAGGACCACCAATGGGTTTGGGCTTGTCCTCTGCCGCAATTGCTAACGTGGCAGCAGTGATAGTGAACGTGCGACGAGTAATCGAGGCTTTCAACATATAGTCTGCTCCTGAGTTGGTACCGCTGGGAAAAAAATTTCAAAAAAATGTCTCCGAGTCTGTCCGTTCACACAATCGCCGACGATAAAGCTATTGTCCCGCCGAGGAACCTGATTATGCTGATGGGCGACGGCATGATCGGCTCGGCGGGACGCTTTTTTACTCTTTGCTCGTAACCACTTTCAGAATCGCCATTTCCCGCTCTTGTAACACGTTCCCCTGCCAGTGTAACATCAACAGATATAGCGGAAACGTCAGAACGAATAAAACGAATGACAACCCCAGAGCGGTAGGCAATCCGCTTAAGCTAGTTACTTCCTCGACGAGCTGTTCCACAGCGAGCGGCAGGAGAAAAGGAGCAAAGAGCATAGGCATAACCAGCACTCCCAACATGTTTAACACCACCGGGATCACTCGCACGCCGGCAGGTTTGAACGATCCCTGAGCAATAGGAATTGGGGCGAAGATCGACAACCAGTTTGTTATCATGCAATACACGAGGTAGAGCGACACGAGCAAGATACAACAGTATAGGTAATGATCCCATCTCATCGGATATACGAACTGTATCATCAGAATACCTAGCAGACCGAGAATCATCGGGATCAGAGCCAATCCCATGTTCTTTCCCAGCAGAATCTGCCAGCGTGGTGCAGGACAAAGTACGAACACCCGAAAGCCCGCGCGATCGATGCCGAATTGATTGGCGGCTAGTTGCGTGATGGTGAGAAATATCATCGTGATCGCTCCAAACGCGATGATGGGGCGAAATAGTTCATGTGGTTCGGATTTCGACTGCAATGAGAACATCAAGAATAGAGCGCCGAGGATCACAGGCGACAGAAAGATCATTTTCACTTCGGGGGCGCGCCAAAGCGACATCATCGTACTAAGCGCAACAGCCTGAGACTGCTCCGGCATCCAGGGGAGTTGTTTTGTCAGTAAACCGGGTTTGGCGACTCTCGAAGTCGCGGTGGGCTTTTTTACCTCTGCCTGCTCCTGACGCAGGGAACCCGTTCCTAAAGTGTACTGTCCGGTGTAGACCCGCAAGGTCGTGCGATAGCCACGCCACAAACTCAACATACCGATCAAACCAAACGCAAGAGTACCAAGCAAAGCAGGTAAGTAGTCTTGAGCGATCAACTTCGCCGCACCATACGGTAGCCATCCAAGCGGAAACCAAGCATTAACGATCCAGGCTATTCGATTGATCGCTTCGCGATCGCTTTTGCGTTTTTCCTCCTCGGTTTTGTCCTTCTCGCGATAAATTTCTTGCTGTCTTTGAACGAATTCATCCTGAGTGATTTTTCGCTCATTCAACTCTTGACGGACCTGATCCAGCCGAATTTGTATATCACGAGTTTGTATATCTTCTGAGCCGCTTTCTTGAGTGGATCGACTCAAAGTTAAATTGACGAGATTGGGAATCTGGACGATGAGTATGAGACCTGCCGTGATCCAAACGATGATCGTCCGACGTCGTCGCGGATTGGTCATCAACGAAGCCAGCCATCCCTGAAATTGATACGTCAAAGCAGTCACTGCCAGGAAAAATGCCACGAGCAGCGGGAATAGTAAGATCATGCCCAGACCACGAGACAATATCAACCCGAGAGCCAAACCAAACATAGCAGAGGCGAAAAGTATCAAAGTGACATTGATCAACGAACTCAGATAATTGATGACGAAGACTCCAGTCGGTGAAACAGGTAGATGCAAAAACTTGTCGATCGTCAGCACATCGGTTCGTTGAAGATCGGTCAGCAATACGATTAGCCAGAAAAAGAGAAACCCCGCAACTATCGCATCCCAGAGATAAAGTACCTGCACTGCTTCGGTGTTTCGCAAAGCAAAGAGACCCAACAATAAACTGCCCGCAAAGAAAACCACTCCACCAAAGAGCAACAGCAATAGGAGCAAGATCAACACGACGATGTTGGCGACACCGCCTCGCCGCAGTTGGTTCAAACGGATTCGCCAGCGTAGCCAGAGAAACGCGCGAAAATGCTGCCAATTCACGATGATCGCTCCTCTAGCCAAGTCAATTTCGGGCCTTCTTCACGATCGACCCCGGCTTTCTCCAGGAAGCGAGCCTCCAACGAACTGCCTTGCCTTAGCGATTCTAAGGAGGTTTGCTCGACTAGCTTCCCCTTAACAATGATGCCAACGTGCGTGCAGAGCTTCTCGACAATCTCTAAGACATGCGACGTGAGAAACACCGTCGAACCTCGCTGGACGTAATTAGCGAGCAAATCACGGATGATGCGAGAAGTAACTGCGTCAACCCCTTCAAACGGTTCATCGAGAAAAAGCAGATCCGGATTTGGTAGCAAGGCCGCTGCCAGTGCGAGCTTCTTCTTCATTCCGTGGGAATACTCGATCGTGAGCTTCTTGTCTTCACGAGCCAGATCCAGCAACGACAGCAATTCTTCGCTTCGCCGTTGGATGATTTCGCGAGGAAGTAAATACATTCGTCCGACAAAGGTCAGATACTCTCGGGCGGTCAGATTATCAAAAAGAGCAAGACCCTCTGGAATCACGCCGATTCGTGACTTGGCCTCAAGAGCTTGCTTGGGATGCAGCATGTTGCGACCGAGTACATAAATCTCGCCATCAGAAGGTGCCAGGAGACCAGTGAGCATCTTGATCGTGGTGGATTTACCGGCACCGTTTGGGCCGAGGAAACCGTAGAACGTGCCCGGTTCCACGCGCAAATCGATTTCATCCACTGCGCAAAACTTCTCGAAGTACCGCGTGAGCCGATGCGTTTCGATCGCTAGCGACATGGAAGTTTTCTTTCAGCTTAATGGACAAAACGAGTTAGAAGACGGCGGTCGCATCGCTCCAAGTACTGGAGAACACCTCGTCCTGGGTGATTGTAGTGATTGCATCAATTCTCGGGATTGGCAGGAAGCGTGCTTTTCTGGCAGTTGAACTAGCAGAAGAACTTAGCGGACTTATTTCTCCGATACGAAAAAAACAGAACAAGACAAATCAATCAACGATGTCTGGTTCCGAATCGGGAGAAGAGGTAAGCCATGTTTGTACTTTCGTTCAAGCATATGCGTGCTTTATTGCTCAGCACGTTGCTCATAAGTGAATTCATAACTCCAGCGGCGATGGGGCAAGAGTCGGCCCCACTGCAACAACTCCCAACGTTGTCCGAGGTGGGTAATCCGCCCAAAGCTGCACCGGACGACGGACTGGGCAAATTACCAGCCTCAGCAGCGACAACGCCTTCCAGCCGTGAGTGCAAACCAGAAGTTGGATCGGCAACGGGGTCAGGCGGCACAGTTCAGGATCGTTTCGCGAATGTCCCGCCGATCCAACCGTTCCCGCGAATGGGCTACTTCGGCATCACTCCGACCAGTCCAGGATATTATTCGCTAGTAGATGTCTTGGAAGGTCGTTATCGAGAAGAACCCCCCAAGCATCCGCATCCACGGTTCGGCCTGTTCCCGTTCTCGTTCTTCGACGTCAACTGGAAATTCCTCGACGATCCCAATAACACCGACACAGACTATGCTGACGTACTGAAGCGGCAACGCTTTTGTGATGATCTTTGCATGATCACCACGGGTGGGGAAGTGCGAGCCCGCTTTAATTACGAGGCTAACAGTCGACTTTTGAACGTCGGGCCAGATGCGGGGCGAGACAATACTTACGATCTGTACCGTACACGCATCTATGCAGATTTATACGTCACGCAATACTTCCGAATGTTCGCCGAGTTTTTCGCGGCATTCGCACCGAACTATACGCTGCCTCCGATTCCGCCAGATCGAGATGTAGCCGATTTCTTGAACTTGTTCATCGATGCTCAGGTAGGGACGGTGCAAGAAAGTCCTGTCTGGTTCCGATTAGGGCGACAAGAACTACTTTACGGATCGCAAAGGTTGATTTCGCCGCTCGAGTGGGTCAACACTCGTCGAACCTTTCAGGGGGGCAAACTCTTCTGGCTCAAAGATAAGAACAGTTTCGATCTCTTTTGTGTACAACCAGTTCTTCAAGACCACGAACGTTTCAACTCCGTCGACAACAACGTTCTCTTCACTGGGGCCTGGTACACCCATCGTCCCCGTGCGGGTAGTTTCATCGATGCCTATTATCTGTTTCTCGACGATACCAACCCGTTCTTCGAGGGAGGGAACGGAGTCCGGGGCGGAAAATCCGTTCACACCGTCGGCGGTCGCTGGTGCGGCGACAAGGACAACTGGCTCTGGGATTTTGAAGCGATGGTCCAATTCGGTGAGTACGTCAATCAAGGCCTCTTCGCTAATGCGTTCACTGCCGCGTTCGGCTATCACTTCAAGGATTGCGACATGACGCCGATCATCTGGCTAAGCTTTGACCACGCCTCCGGCACGCCCAATCCGGGCGAGGGTTCGTTGAATCAGACCTTCTCGCAACTCTATCCTTTCGGTCATTATTACCTTGGCTTCATCGACATCGTGGGGCGACGCAATATCAACGATATTTCCGCCTATTTGACCTTCTGGCCGGATAAATGGATTCTCGCACAGGTACAGTGTCATAACTTCTGGCTGGATAGTCCGCGAGACGCCCTATATAACGCGGCAGGACTTCCGATCCGACAGGACAAGACCGGAGTCGCAGGGAATTACGTTGGCACGGAGTTGGACTTCCTCGTGAATTTTCACTTGGACAACCACAATGACTTGCTCATCAGCTATTCGTACATGTTCGCGGGACGGTTTATCATCGAAACGGCTTCAACTCCTGGAGGACGAGATAATCCCCAAGCGCTTTACTGTCAGTACACCTATCGCTGGTAATTTTAGTTAAATCTGATCTCTCTACTCCACGATTACTGACTCACTGATGAGTCGGTGATCGTTTTGTTTCCTCAACCGTCATTCTCACAAATGGTTTGTACAAAATACCAAAATGATGAACGACCTTACTCAACTTCGCTGAGTCTACCTGGGGAGTTTGTTCTAATGATCGTGCGTGCTTGGTTGGCCCTCTGTCTTATTCCAACAGCGGTTCTGGCTTCAGTGGATTCCGCGAGCATCGATGCTGCCGTCGTTGCCGCCATCGAGAAGAAACAAACTCCGGGAGCAGTCGTCGTGGTCATTCGGGAAGGCCGAGTTGTACATCGCAAGGCTTACGGCTATCGTCAACTCGAACCCACGCGGGAAGCGATGACGCTGGACACGGTCTTTGATCTCGCCTCGCTGACCAAACCCCTCGCCACAGGCACGGCGATCATGCGACTCATCGAACAAGGTAAGCTGCGGCTCGAAGACAAAGTAGTGCAACACCTCCCAGAGTTTGGCAAGCATGGCAAGGAAGAGATCACTGTTGAGCAACTGCTACTGCACACTTCGGGATTGATTGCTGACAACGCCTTGGCAGATTATCTCAACGTTAAGGCTCAGGCTATTCAAAATATTTACGATCTCAAATTGCGCAATAAACCCGGAGAGCGGTTCACCTACTCCGATGTTGGCTTCCTCGTACTGGGCTTTCTCGTCGAGAAACTCTCCGGACAAACACTGGATGAGTATTGCTACCAAACTATCTTTGCACCATTGGGGATGAACGAGACGTGCTTCCGACCAGGGCCAGAGCTATCGCGTCGAGCAGCGGCGACCGAGAACGAGAAAGGTACTTGGTTGCGAGGGGTGGTCCATGATCCGCGTGCCCGGGCCATCGGCGGTGTCGCTGGCCATGCGGGGCTTTTCAGCACAGCAGACGATCTCACGAAATACGCCCTGCTGCTGCTGCGGCAAGACGAAAAGCTACTCCAGCGCAAAACCCTGGATCTGTTCACCACTCCGCGCGCGGTGCCGGGGGGAACTCGCACCCTTGGTTGGGACGCTCGAACCGGCTTTTCTTCACCACGAGGGAAGTATCTGGGAGGCTTCGGTCATACTGGTTTCACAGGAACGTCACTGTGGATCGACCCAACGACTCAAACGGCTATTCTGATTCTGACCAATCGTGTACACCCCAATGGAAAAGGCAACGTCACACCATTGCGATCGACAATCGCGAACATCGTCGGTGAATCGATTCCACGTTCGACTTTGACGGGACTGGATGTTCTCAAACGTGAAAATTTTCAACGGCTTACTGGTAAACGGATCGGACTGGTAACCAATCACACTGGTATCGATCGTGAGGGCCACAGCATTATTGACTTGCTGCACGAGGCTCCAAACGTCAAACTTGTTGCTCTCTTCAGCCCAGAACATGGGATTCGCGGTCTGTTAGACGAGCGGATCGACGACAGCAAGGACGAAAAGACTGGGTTACCGATCTACAGCCTCTATGGCAAGACGCGCCGACCGACCAAGGAGCAACTTCAGGGCATCGATCTATTAGTTTACGATATTCAAGATATTGGATGTCGCTTTTATACTTATAGCACGACACTTGGGTATCTTCTGGAAGAGGGAGCAAGGCACAACATCCCGGTTTTGGTGCTGGATCGCCCCAATCCTATCGGCGGTGAGTTGGTCGAAGGTCCGATTCGGGATCCCAATGCCGAGTCGTTCGTCGCCTACCACCCGCTTCCTGTTCGACATGGTTTAACCGTCGGCGAGATGGCTTTGTTGTTTAATTCGGAACGCAAGATCGGTGCGAAGCTCGAAGTCGTGAAGATGGAGAATTGGTTGCGATCCGATCTGTTCGATCGCACGGGACTACTTTGGAAGAATCCCTCGCCGAACATGCGTTCGCTGACCGCGGCGATGTTGTATCCGGGCATCGGCTTATTAGAGACAACAAATATCTCTGTTGGGCGGGGAACAGATCGGCCATTTGAACTCCTCGGTGCGCCGTGGATCGATGGCCGCGCTCTGGCCACGGCTCTCAACGCCGAGAACCTACCCGGAGTGCGATTCGTACCAACTCGTTTCACTCCGGTTAGCAGTGTGCATGCGAACAAAGAATGTGGTGGCGTGCAGCTTTACATTACGGACTGGTCACGTTTTGAGTCCTTGCCCACTGGGTTCGCCGTGGCCGCCACCCTTAGACGACTGCACCCAGAAGCCTGGCAACGGAAACGGTTCAATGTTCTGCTTGCCAACGAGAGTATCTTCCAGGCGGTCGAGAAGGGCGAAACCTGGCAGTCAATTTTGAAACAAGCTGAGCTAGGCAAAAAGGAGTTTCTCGACCTGCGAAAGAAGTATTTGTTGTACTAAGTGTCTGCGTGATGAAAGTACAAGACATCTGGATCGAGAGCCAGAGTAAGATTGCGGATTAAATCGATCGTTGTCTGCTTAGTACGCGTTACAAAATAGTGTAGCGGAGCGCAGGCTTTAGCCTGCCCCTACCGATTTCGGATGGACAGCTAGCCGCAGGCTCTAGCCGGCGAAAGCAAGTTTCCGCCTGCGAAAACGCTTCCTACTTCGTTGCCGTTACATCATTTGGAGAAGCGCTCTAGATAGTTCCTACTGCATCCGGAGTGGGTGGGATTCTCTCGCTTCCTGGTACGGATCGCGAGTGATATTGTGACGTGCGTTGCGGATAAATTTCGCTATCCATTCTGAGCCGAGTGCCATCTGAGTGTCTCATGCCAAAACGCGACATGCAGAGCATCTGGTCCTTGCTTAGTGATCTTGCCCGAGAACTGTCCTGGCTGTTACGAATCGGATTCTTTGGCGGCCTGCTGATTGGAGCTGGGCTAGCCTTTTACCTCGTCAGTCAGATTCCAATCGCAGAAATCCGCCGTGGATTCCTCCGCATACTATTGGTGTTTGTGCTAGGAAGCACCGCTGTAGGAGGGTTCCTTGGACTAGCGTTGGGAGTGGTCGCCGAATTGCTCGTGCATCGGGTCGGCAGTAAAGACAAACCAACACAAAAACGTTCTCGAAACACTGGTGCTTCCAGATGATTTACCGTGCTTCAGGTGCATCACGAAGATCGAGGATCCTCTGATTTTGGAGGATTTGTCGAGCGCGGCTCCAAGGGAATGTAATCGTAGTATCCCCCTGGTCGTGACGGCTGCTGGGATTCAAAGCCGCTCGGACCACCAATTTGCACCTGCCCTTTTGGCGGCTCGCTCACCACCGTGGAAGGACCACCAAGCAGCGTCTCTGCAGGTTCGGTATCACTGTCGATTCGTCGATGACGAATGATCCTGTCGGGAGAGGATCCAGCTAGTGCTTGTAACAGTCGTTGCTCAGCTTTGCTGGGAGATTCCATCTCAGCAAGAATTCGCAAGGCCAGCGCCCGGGCATGCGTTCCAGCAGGGAAGCGATGATCAAATCGCCACCGAGCCAACCTGGAAGCTAACATAACCCAGATTAGATATCCCGCGGCAAAAGCGCAGCACAGCCCCGCCGAAGTTGGCGCGGCTCGAACAAATCGCCAATCGTAGGTATGCCACAAGAGAAAGAACACAACTGGAACGATGGTCAGAATCACCAATGGCATCAACGCTACGGCCCAGGTGAGCTGTCGATCCAGTGAATCCAGTATCTCTCGAAGTACCTCTTCGACGCGCCGTTCATCCAGCTCCGTCGAGTGTCCCATACTCCCTAACTCCAGGACTTCGTGAGAGCATTGTCAAGACAAAAGATATTGTATCACTTGCTCGGTCAATTCTTGGAAAGAAATTTGGGCAGGTGCGTCAGTGCCCTCCAGATGAATCTCAGGCATCTACACATCCAACCTCAAGGAGTACAGCTCGAACGTCCTCCTCCGAGATCTGCTCGACGAGCCGCACTTCGCCAACGCGATAAGGAAGAATGAATCGGAGCCGACCAGATTCTGCCTTTTTATCTAGACGCATTACACGCAGTAGTTCTGAGATGTTCCAGGAATCTGGCCGAGTTGGTAGTGAGTACGCCTGGAGGAGTCGCCTCTGCCGTTCGACCAGATTATCCTCAATCAAATTCAATCGTCGAGCCAGACGGGCAGCACAGTCCATTCCCGCCGCGACGGCCTCCCCGTGGAGCCATTGACCATAGCCGGCAACCGCTTCAAACGCATGAGCAAACGTGTGACCGTAATTCAGCACGGCTCGTCGCCCCGTTAACTCACGCTCATCTTGTTCAACAATGTCGGCTTTAAGACGGCAACATCGGGCAATCATCCAGCGAAGCGGTTCAGGCTCTCGGGCCAGGACGGCAGCCACTTGTTGTTCCAGCCAGTCGAACAGCTGTGGCGCGAGAATCATGCCGTACTTGACCACTTCAGCCAAACCACTGCGATATTCCCGCTCCGGTAAGGTTTTTAATACGTTGGAGGCAATCCAAACACCGACGGGTTGATGAAAGGCTCCGATCAGGTTCTTGCCACGCCGATGATTGATGCCCACCTTCCCGCCCACGGAGCTATCCACCATTGCTAAGAGCGTGGTTGGAACCTGTAAGAAGGCCAGACCACGGTTGTAGGTTGCGGCCACGAAGCCAGCGAGATCACCGATTACCCCTCCCCCCACCGCCACAACCAACGTTCGTCGATCTGCTCGAAGATCGACTAGGCGATCGTACAGTCGCTCGGCAGTTGCCAGGCATTTTTGTTCCTCACCACTGGGTAAGGTGACTTGTTCGACACGAAAGTCCGCGTTGGCCAAACTCGCACAAACCTCCGAAGCATGTTGTTGGACATGCTCATCGGTAACAATCAACGCTAGTGAAGCACTTGATCGACCGCGAGCAAACTCCCCAACTCCATCAAGCCGTTTTTCTAGATGAATGTCGTAGGAGCGATCCCCCAGCGCGACCCGCACTTCCGAATTCATGTAATAACGCCTTCAAACGAAGAATCGATACGAAGAAGGTCCCTGTCCTCAGTCGCTCTAATTGAACCACCGGACAGGGACGGATGATATCTTTAATCAATATAGAGTTATTTCTTGAATCCCTTTAGCCACTCCTCGAATCCTTTTTTATGTTGCTCAATCGTCTTGGCCGGGCCTGTTAATTTAATATGGTAAACGTCTTTTGGTCCTTCATAGTGGATGGCGATCATCCGATACTCGGGACGAGCTTCAGGCTTTGATTTAGGATTAAACGGAGCGGGATTAAACAGATAAGTGCCTTCAATCTCCAGCAACTTTCCTGTGTACCCACCAATCTTAATCTCGGTGACTTTGCTCACCTCATCGAGCGATTTTCCTTTTGCCGCGACAAATTGTTTCTTCCAACGATCAATGTTCGAGTCGGCATCGCCTCCTAAGCCTTTGAAAATAATCAGTTCGGCATCTTCTTTGTCTCCTTTTGCCTTGGGAAGGCGAAATTGAGCAAAGCGCATCTTATTGGAGGGAGCTTCCTTGACCCAACTGCTCGGCGTCGTGGAAGTCATGCCATCGATATCGACTGAAGTACCTTGTTTCTCTTGAGCAGCCACAACCACAGTTGCCACCAAGAAAAAACCGATTGTGAGTAACCGTGCCATAAATTCGATCTCCCAACAAAAGTGTTCAAGCTCCTCCTGCGTTCTCAGTCAGTTAAGAAAGCTTGTCGTGAGAAGGCAAGCCCCACACTGTCCTCGGCCCAACACGATTGATACGACATCTTCATGAATAGCCAATCAGACTACTGGAGTGATGCGGCGAGCCGCTATGAAGAAGAGTTTATCGATCCTTATCATTTACAATCTTCCTCACCTTTGCTACTAGCGCTCGCCAAGATAGATGGTACAGGAAAAGTCGTGGCCGATCTGGGCTGCGGCATAGGTCCACTGCTTCCCATTCTGGCGGACCAATTTCTGCTTGTTCATGCCGTAGATTTTGCTCCCGGAATGCTGGAACGAGCCAGGCAGCGTTGCGCTAATCGCTCAAACGTTTTGTTTCATCAGTGTCGATTCAGCGACCTTAGCAGTATTCTCCGCGAGATCGATGTGGCCGTTGCTGTCAATTCCCTGGTGCAGCCTGAGCTTGCGGAGCTTGAAACTGGACTTCGACAAATTCGATCGATCTTAAAGCCGGACGGTCAATTTCTGGGCATTCTTCCTGCCATCGATGCGGTTCATTACCACACGATGTTGTTAGTTGATCGAGCAAGACACCGTGGCATGCCCGAGGCTCAGGCTCGACAAAATGCCGCGATGCTTGGCGAACACTCGCTATATGATTTCGCCTTCGGCAGTTTTTCGTATCTGGGGCTAGAACAACATTTCTGGCAGCCGTTCGAGATTCCCTATCGGCTGGAACGCTGCGGATTTCGCCTCCTTCACCTTTGCAAGGCCGAGCTTAGTTGGAGCCAATTCGCTGCCGGTGCAGATCTGAGAGAGCATCCCCCACCTTGGGATTGGTTCTTTCTCGCCGAACCTGTAGGTACGTCAAGCTTAAGTCCTTTCGGACCCTCTTGATTAACCACCTGGACTTACTCCTTGACTTGTTCCCAAATAGAAGCGTATCGCACTCCGCGAAGGGTGTTATAGCCCGAAAACCATACCGGACGATACGACTTCTCTTTCATCGAGGTAATCAGGGTACTGACATCTTCGGCGTTGAGGTTATATCGCGCGATCCAGGGATTACCTTTCTTTTTGACTAGCACGATGGCAAAACGGATGTCTTCCTCGACTCCCAACCCAGCGATTGCCAGTGGCCGAAACCCTTGCGTGGCGAAGTCGGACAGAGTCGAGTCGAGGTCGTCTTGTTTGAGGCCCCACTTTAATTCCCACTGAACCTCACCACCCTTTTCCCAGATCGTCGCGAAGCGATTCACCGAACCAGAGACGTAAGTGGATACAGAAATGGGACGATAGTTAGCCTTTTTCAGTCGAGCCGACAAACTTTCCAAATCCGCCGCCGTTTGCCCATAGTGGACTTCCCAGGCAGGCCCCTCAACTTTCTTCCAGAGATCAATAAACCCCTGTGCTCCGACTAGATCGTAGCCGCTTAGACCAATTGGCCGATACCCGACCTTTCTGTGAGCAACAGCTCGCTCCTCCAACTGTGCAGGTGTGACGCCATAATCCATCCGCCAAGCTGGAGATTTTTTCTTTTCCCAAACTACGGCAAAGCGGGCATCTTCTCGTTGATTAAATCCGGAGACACAGAGTGGCTGATAGCCAGCGTCCGTCAGGGTCATCGTTCGAGTCTTCAACTGATCTGCGGTAAGTCCATATTCGATCAACCAAGGAGACGAGGTTGTCTGAGCCGGAGTCAGGGCAAACAACATGGTCAGGGTAAATTGGGTTAACATCTCATCTCCTGAAACTACCCGACGGTTGGACTAGGAAGCATCCGCCCAGACGATTATACTACGCCGCTGCATCGATCTCACTTGAAACGGAGGGCGTCTCGTGGCCGAGAGCAACTCCGAACTGGTGGTGGAATCGTTCAAGCTGACCAAGATCTACAACAACCGCCAGATCGCGCTCAATGATGTAACGCTAAAACTGGAACCCGGCTGTGTCCTGGGGCTGCTCGGCTCCAACGGCGCGGGAAAAACAACCTTGCTGCGCCTGATTATCGGGCTGCATCGCCCCACAGCCGGCTGGGCGAAAGTGTTTGGCAAAGTGATGACGCCGAACTCCGCCGATCTACGGCGAAGGATTGGCTATATTCCGACGAATCCCCAGTTTCCGCGTGGAATGACGCCCATCACTTACCTGGACTACATGGCACGCCTTTTTGGCCTGCCCGCCCAGGTTCGCAAGCCTCGTTTGGCATCACTGATTCGTGCGGTTGATCTTTTACCTCATAGCGGATCTCCTATTGCTGGTTTTTCTAATGGGATGACGGCACGCCTAGCGGTCGCGACATCACTCATTAACGATCCCGATCTACTGATCTGGGATGAACCGACACACGGCTTGGATCCAGAGGCTCGGCGTAGCATGCTGGAGCTTATCAAGACGCTAGCCGCCGAGAAAACGCTGATCGTATCTAGTCACAACCTCTCAGACATTGACGAGGTCTGCAATCATGCGGCTGTCCTCAGTCACGGTCAATTGATCTATTGTGGATCGTTGCAGGATCTCAAAGGTCGCATGCGTCGCAATCACTATGAAATCGACCTCGAAGGCGAACAAAAGATGATCACCAAGGCTGTCGCCGCTTTACGAGCACAGAACGAATTCAAACTAGTGAATATCCGTCAGCGTCGCCTTGAGTTATTGCTCCACGAGGACGCTGCTGTCGCCAGCGCTCTTTCGATGGGGTTGGCAACGCTCCACGATCACAAACTGACCGTGGTCAGTTTGCGAAGCGTGGGACAGCAGACCGAGCAAGCGTTTCTTGACTTGGTCGAGAAAGAGGAGTCGCGCGGATTTGCCCGCATCTATCGTCAGGAGGCCGCGTGAAACCGATGGACAGCTTGCCCGCGAATCAGTCAGTTTCGTTCATCCGCTGGCTCCCCTACTGGGCCGTGCTTCAAGCAGACGTGCAACAAACCTTGCGCGGTTGGGTCTACCGAATCTGGGTCATCGTGTCGATACTGGCCGCTACTGGTTATCTACTCTACCGCTATGGACTGACCAATGAGGTGGGAATCGTTCAACCCGCCTCTAAGCTAGTGGCCGACATTCTTCGTTGGACCTTACTCGGCAGTGTCACTTTGATTGTCGTGCTTTGTGCCGGAAGCATCTCGGGGGAACGCGGGACGATGGCCGACTCTGTCCTCAGTCGAGGCATCAGTCGCCATCAGTATTTTCTCGGTAAATGGCATGCCCGATTGTTCAGCGTTCTCATCAGCTTTTGGATCATGGCAGCGAGTACCTATCTCGCTGGAATCTTCCTCCTTCAGGAAGACATTACGATGGAAGGGTGTCTGGTGGCTGTTGGAACGGCATCAGCGTTTCTCTTCGCCATCATTTCCCTGGGTGTTACCGCTAGTGCCATCTGTAACAGCACCATCCTAGGTATCACCATTCTTTGGGTAATTCTATATGGTGGCGGATTCGTGCTCTCGCTACTCCCCAGCAACTATCCTTCTCCGATCCGTTTACTCACGAACCTGCCGATGGTGCTGAAAGGCTATTACGACCCACAGACGATGTGGCGCCTGGTGGGCTGGTCATTCGGAGTTTCTTTCGCATCTGTCACGATCGGATTGTTTCATTTTGCTCGTAGAGACATCTGAAGCAGGCTCGCCTTCACTTCCACTGGCGAATTCGTTACAGTCGGCGAAATTGCCCGCGAGAAGGGACGCGGAAGGATCGTGAACATGCTTACACGCCAACGAATCCAAGGTCTTATTTTCCTCGCGACGACTGCAATAGGGGCGGGCTGTATCAGTGTAGGTCGGCCCTTACCTCCGACCTCTACTCCAACTGTAGTTGCAAGAGCCCAAGATATTCCACTAGTCCCGATTCCGCCGCCCCCTTTGGGTCAAAACCAGAATGAGGAATCGAAGCCAGCTCCTCTCCCAGCGATTCCTGCCTCCATGCCGAACATTCCAGCGGTATCATCGAGTACGCCGCCGACCGCTTCGACTGAGGCCACGATCGTTCCCGCCTCGGCTACCACAACGATCACCCCTCGTCAGCTGTATGAGACCGCCCTAAGCAAATTCCAACATGTGGATTCCTACATCGTTCGCTTGACCCGACGCGAGATGGTCAAAGGGGAGATGAACCCCGAAGAAATTATGCTCTTTAAGTTTCGCAAGAATCCCTGGAGCATCTATTTCAAGTGGTTGAGCAAAGAAGGAGCTGGTCGGGAGGTTTTATACGTTAAAGGACGGTATGAAGACAAAATCCATACTGTATTGGCTGCAGGTGATATCCCGTTTATGCCAGCGGGAAAACGTATGGCCTTATCTCCCGACAATATCTTGGTTCGTTCGGCCACTCGACATCCGATTACTCAGGCTGGAATTGCTGCCAGCATCGACAAAATTGGTGAGTTCATCAGTGCAATTGAACGCGGCGATAGGAAAGCAGGTACTGTCACGGTCATCGGTCCAATCCAGCGGCCCGAGTTTGAAAAGCCTGCTTACGCGATCGAGCATGTCTTAGGTGTAGGTTTCGATCCTTCAATGCCTCGGGGAGGAACACGCTGGTATTACTTTGATCCAGAAAATGGACTTCCAATGCTCATCACCGCCAAAGACGAACGCGGCCAGGAAGTTGAGTATTATCGTTATGATCGACTACAACCGGATGTGAACCTCGACGACTCGGACTTCGACCCCGACTCGATCTGGGCGAAGCCGAAATAAACATTCACTCCTTACCACGAGCATGCGGACGAGTGAGTACTCTCTTCCTTCGTGGTAGGGCTACACTGCTCTCCGAGCGGAGGACTAACGTCCTCCGTGGGGGTCCCGAAGCACGGAAGGTTAACGCTGTCCACTCGGATCAGATGAGCTGTTTCTCAGCCACCTCACAATTCAGTTGCAATCAACCACTAGTCGATGTTCTCGCCAAACCATCGATATTACGGGGCACCTTGTCGTATTCATTCATGAGGCACATTGAGTGTAAAGAATCTAGGTAAGTAGAGATCCAGATCTCGAAGATAGGCAAATCTGCTGGACATCGGCCGGCTGGGCGGTATGAATCTCCCTGTCTGGACTTTGCGGGTCCGGACCAACCATGAATCTGGCCCACAAGGAGAGAGGACATGACTCTGAACCGTCGCGAGTTGCTGAAAGTCGTTGGAGCGAGCTTAGCTTCGCTGGCTGTGCCTTCGCTGAATTGGGCTGCACAGTCCCCCAAATACTACACGCTGCCGCCACTACCTTATGACTATGACGCGCTAGAACCCAGCATCGATAAACTGACGATGCAAATCCATCATGACAAGCATCATCAAGCCTATATTACCAATGCGATCAACCTATTGAAGAGTGATGCTAAACTCCTGGAAATGCCTCCGGAGAAGTTGCTGATGGATCTTTCCGTGGTTCCCGAGAAGGATCGGCAAGGAGTCATCAACAACGTGGGAGGACACGTCAATCACACCTTATTCTGGGAGATTATGGGTCCGAAAGGTGGCGGCGAGCCGACCGGTGCCTTGGCCAAGGCGATTGATTCGCGGTTCGGCAGTTTTGACAAGTTTCAAAAAGAGATGAGTACGAAAGCAGCCACACAGTTCGGCAGTGGCTGGGCGTTCCTCGTAGTGACCAACAAGGGTGAACTGGAGGTTGTACAGAGCAAAAATCAGGATAGCCCTATCATGAATGGGCAAAAACCAATTCTTGGGATCGACGTCTGGGAACACGCCTATTACCTCAAGTATCAAAATCTGCGTCCCAAGTACATCGAGGCTTGGTGGAAAGTCGTTAACTGGAAAGCCGTCTCTGAAAAAGCCGCCACCGCAATGAAGGGATAGTATGCCTGCGGGAGGTCTCAACCGGGAAGCGAAACTCTGCTTCCCGGTTGAGTACGGTTTACTTGCCACTGACAAAGCGCACTCCAGCTGCAGCTGGTGAATCTTCAATCCAGATGCGGACCGCTTCCTCATCTCGTTCGCGCGGATCGATTAACATCTGCAAGACATGAGTCCCGGCTTTGAGTTGAAGAGGAATGGATGTCGCCAGTGTCAGTGGCTCCCCATCTAGCCACAGGGAGAGCCCCCTAGTCGAATTGAGTCTGAGATTGGCCTGGGTCGACGAAGCGGCATCGATCTCGGTACGAAGTAGGGAAACTACTGCGGTTTCCTTACCGACTCGGAAGTGTGGCAATTCGTTGACTAAAACCGATCCATTTACTGTTGAGTAGTACGGTTCCCAGGGAAGATCGGAACGAAGGCGAAGAAGAGCTCCAAGCCCTGGTCGATCCCATGCTCGTGTCATCTCTTGGGTCGGTCGAATCGTTTGCCAGCGTCGCGCGACCTTTTCCCGTCCCACCGACCAGCGTTCACTTTTGCCCAGTTCCGACAGAAATCGTACCAGATCGGCAAGCTCCTTTCGCGTCAACGGATCAATCAGGCCCTCGGGCATGAGCGAGGATTTACTAGGTTCCCGCTCGTCAATATCCTTAATCGGGATAGCTACCTCCTGATCCTGATCGGTGCGCAGATACAGGGTGGTTGGTGTTTCGCGAATTTTGATACCCGTGAACTGATTCCCTTTGTTTGTGGTCACGAGCAGAGAATGATAGTTTTCCTTGATGGCCTTAGAAGGCAGCAACAGCGATTCGATGAGATAATCGACCTGGGCCGCCGCTCCGATGCTGGAGAGATCCGGTCCAACCTGACCGCCCGCGCCACCGATAGCATGGCATTTGAGACATAGCTGATCGGGCCGACGAAAAACCTTCTCACCTCGCACCGGATCACCGACCGTAGTCACTTCCTGAAGAAACTCTCTCAAGTCCGCTTCGTTCCAACTCCGTTTGATAGCCTCCAACTTGCCAGCTTGATTGAGAGCAGCGATCAATTCATCATCTGGTCGACCGGAAACGCGCACAGTACGAACGCCCACCTTGGCGACATCTTGCGGCAGCGTCTCCTTCTCTAGAGCCTTGGCCAAAACAACGGCCCCATTTTTTCGCTCAAGAAAACTGGCAAAGATCTCAGCAACCCCCTCAATGTCCTTGCTGGCATTCAGAATCTTCACCACCTGCTGGCTGGCCAACGGTAAGTCCAGTCCAACTAGGGCCACCAGCGCTGCTTGTCGAATGACAATCGAGTCGCCACGTTCTATCAGGTTAAGCAAGATCTCTTTACTCTTCGATCCGCCTAAAGCTCGTATTCCTTGGAGGGCGGCTCGTCTCCGTGCCAGATCGGCACGCAAATCAGCAGCGATGCGTGCGAGTGGTTCCCGTGCGTTTTCTATCTGCCAATGCCCTGCGAGACGAAGTGCCTCGTTACTGCTATTTAGCAGCGAGAGAAGCTTCTCTCGATCTTTGGATGGTCTCACCCCACGTTGCACAGCAGCTTCTTCGAGTGCGGCCAAGACTCGACGTTGCCCCTCAACGGACTTCAGCGAAGCAGCCCGCTGCAATACCAAAGTCGCTTGATCAGGTCCACCAACATTAGCCAAGATTGCGAGGATGCGCTCCTCATTCTCGGGATCGAGTTTGGACGATCGGACTAGTTGCACGAGTGGTCGAATCACCTTGTCCGTGCCAACCGCACTGAGAGCGAAGGATAGTCGTTTAACATCTCCGCCATAGTCGAACTTGCCCTCTTGTAGACGTGGCAACCAGACGGACTCTAGTTCACGAAGGGTTAACCAGAGGGCGTAATCCAGATTAGTATCCAACGGTCGATCAAGCAGTCGAAGAGCAAGTTCAGCAGCGCGTGAATGTTTCTGTCTGCCCAAAGCGCGTACTGCTTCCAGGCGAACCTGGGGATGCTCGTCGGCCACAAGACGTTCTAGATACTCCAACGTCTGTGGAATACGTTCACTCCAGTCGGCAAGAACACGAACCGCAGCAGCTCGAACGCGCGGCTCCTTGGCAGCGAGCAACTCGGCGAGTAAGTTCGGCTCCAGGTGAGCGAGGGTTTGATAGGTCCACAAGGCTTCGAGTTTGTCCGCCTCACGGACTTGGTCGAGCGATTTCACCCAGGCCGCCAGAACCGTTGGTGCCTCCTTGGCATGTTCTTCCTTCAAGACACGTCGGGCAAAATGCCGCGTCCATCCCTCCGTCGAGGCCAGCATTCTGACTAGTTGCTCTGGCGTCGCCGAGTGCAGTTGCGGTCGCAGTAGCGGTTTACGTCCCTTGGCCGTGATCCGCCAAATGCGGCCATGCGTTACATCTCTTCGCGGATCGCGAAAGTCTACTTCTCCATGCTGAATGATCGGATTGTACCAGTCGGCCACATAGATTGCACCGTCTGGTCCCATTTTCACATCGACCGGACGAAACGCGGGATGAGCAGCTCGAATCACATCCGGCATCAAGCGAGCTGTATAGCCGGAACCGGACGGCGACAGGACAAAACGACAGACACGATGAGCACGAAAATCACAAGTAATGAGATTACCTTGCCAGTCGTCGGGGAGATGTGCACCGGAAACGATCTCCAATCCGCAATACTTCGGACTGCCAGGATTTAACCCTTGCAAGATCCGAGAAGTATGGGCAGCAGTGGCGAATGCAGCCCCAGGGAAGCCATAATTCACCCCTTCGCCCCCGGCCCCATCGGTGATGAAGGATTGCCCGAAGCGATCAAAATGATGGCCCCAGGAGTTGATAAAGCCGCGCACAAAGACATCAAGTTCAAGCCTGTCCGGACGAAACTTCCAGATACCGCCCGCATCCAAACGCCGTGGCCCATGCGGAGTCTCGATGTGACTGTGAATGTAGATCGACTGATTGAAATACAGGTTACCGTCGTGCCCCCAGCGGAAGGTGTGCAAAATGTGATGCGTGTCCTCAGTGCCAAATCCAGAGAGAACAATCCGTCGCTGATCGGCTTTGCCGTCTCCAGTGGTATCTTTCAGATGCAACAGGTCGGTACTATTGGCGACGTAAACACCGCCATCGCCAGGTTCGAGTCCAGTTGGAATCAACAGCCCATCAGCGAAAACAGTCACCATGTCGGCGACGCCAACTCCCTTCGTATCTTCAACAATTAAGATCTTGTCATTAGCTTTTTCGCCTGGCTTGATCTGCGGATAGGTTTCCGAGGATGCGATCCACAATCGGCCTCGCGAATCGAAATTCATCTGGATCGGCTTGGCGATCTTAGGATCCGAAGCGAAGAGATTCACCTCAAATCCTTCTGCTATTTTGAATGAGCGACGCTCGATTTCTGGATCCGGATCGGGAATTTTCGCGTTGCGCTGTCCGAGCGCGAGAGACGGGATGCAGAGGAATAACAGAGCAGTTAGCGTCGTTCGCATGGTGATTCACAAGTTGATGAGAATAACGAGGTAGGATCAATTCTTGGCCGAGGCGAGTTTCCAGATAGCCTGCTCCTTGGCCTCGATCAGTGGATCGAACTGTGGAATCTCGCGAGCATTCTGGCCTTGTTCATGCTTGCGAAACCCAAACAAATAGGTGACGTTCTGTGGTCGCCAACGATGGAAATAAAGTTCATTCTTATCGATGATGAGCCGACGTAGTCTTTCGTTTTCTCCTGAAACAGGCTTTAGTTCAAGGGCTTGGAGTAATTTGTTTGCCGACCAGCGATAACCGGCATCGGTGAGATGGATGCCGTTGTCTGTTATGCCAGGCTCCTTGGCCAGATCACCGAGTAGCTCAAACAGATCGATGAAATGATGATTTCGTTTCTTGGCCACCTCAGCGATAGCGTCAGCATAGAGTCGTAAGTTGCGATTGATTTGGGTGGGATCAGGCAATGGCCGTCCCATATCGGCCTGTCGTAGAGGAGACAGGAGAACAAACCGCGCTTTACTGGGTTCAAGTCGATCCAATAAGCGGTTGAGTCCAGCAGTGAAACGAGGAAGCCCCTCCGGCCCATCAAATGATTCATTCGTGCCATAGGCCAAGAAGATCGCTGTTGGTTTCAACGCCAGAGTGTGATCGACCAGGTGTTTGAAGCCATCTTCCACACGCCCAAAGCCAGCTCGGGAATGACCAAACACCGTGTCGCCCGACCAGCCAAGATTGCGGAAAACGATTTTCTGATCGGCGAAACGTCGGGTCAGAGCCAGCTCCCACCAGCCATACAACTGCTCGCGTTCGATCAACGTGTTTCCGACGAAGACGACACGATCACCAGAGCGGAGGAGAAAAGGTTCAGCCCAAGCAAATGGGGAACCGACCAGAAGCAAGAGAGCAGAGAGAATTCGCACCAGAAGCAACTCCCAGAACAGGCAGAGGACGTACCGCGATTGTAGCCAACAGCCACAAAGAGGCAACCAAAACATCGCGACTCTTCTTGACACTGAGACTCAGTATCAATACCATCGGCTCAATCGTATCTCTAGTTTTGGTTCGGGAGAACGTCGCATGACGGAGCAGTATCATCCGGTGGAGAAGACCGATCCCGTTCAGCAAGAAGCCCCCAGCCGCGCCACTGTCGTGAACGCCCAGCAGTTATTTGCCGGCAAACGCGAGGTGGTTATTGAGCATGAAGGTGTGCAGTATCGACTTCGGATCACGCGACGGAATAAACTGATCTTGCAAAAATGACCGCCTGTTCGACTTGACAGGTCAGAATCTTTGGTTCTTGCTCTTGAGCCAAGGCACCCTCATTGGTAGTATCCGCGCCCGACGTCGACCAAAAGGCGGCTCTCACTTCGCCTTCGTCGACCGTCGAAGCTGGCCCGAGTTCAAGCCGTTGGACTAGGCTGCCGTCCACCGGAACAACGGTAGACCTGGACGGAGGAGCCGGGACAGCCCCAGGGAGGGGGACCACGCGCCGCCACGCGCGTAGGGAGGAGAGGAGTGCCAATGATGAACGCTAGTCGGACGGAAAAGGAGCAGGTCCGAGTACATATCCGCTGGATGATTCGGCGAGACATGCCGGAAGTCCTGCTCACCGAGCAAGAAAGCTTCGAGTTTGCCTGGACCGAAGAAGATTTTCTCCGTTGCCTGCGTCAGCGCAACTGCATCGGCATGGTCGCGGAACAAGGCGAACGGGTGGTCGGCTTCATGATCTATGAGCTGCACAAGCAGAAGTTGCACATCCTCAATTTTGCCGTGCATCCGCAATTTCGCCGCTATGGGGTGGGCGGCCAAATGGTCTCGAAGTTGATCAGTAAATTGTCAAGTCATCGTCGAACCCGGATTACGCTGGAAGTTCGGGAAACGAATCTTCCCGCTCAGATGTTCTTCCGCGCTCAAAACTTCCGTGCGATCAAGGTACTCCGTGCGTTTTACGAAGACTCGGGTGAAGATGCCTTTCTCATGCAGTATCGACTCGCAGACGACGTTGGTGATGAGTTCGAGGAAACGGTGAATCGGATCGCCCAGTATGAGGGCAGTTGAGTTGCCCGCGTCCGCGTGAGGCCAAGGAAGAAACGACGAGTGAATGACTTGGTGCGTTCACTCGTCGTTGCACCGTTATTAAGCTGGGAACTTTGGCATGTTGACAAGTATCAACGCAATCCTCCGTGAAGACCCTATCTTTGATAAAATCAAGAGACTAAACAGAAGGAGTAAGAAAAAACAGGTTTGGGTTATACCAATTCTTGGGAGAACATCTCCTCGATGGGATACAAGAACTGTGACTTTCAGGAGAACTTAGTTGGTCGTCGAACCATATATCAAAAGAGGGAAAAAAACCGTTCCTTGACGGAAGACACAACAAGGTCGATAATCAATCGACCGAGAGAGGCACTCGCGGAACCCTGTGCATGATCCAATTCCTGTGCTCAAACTGCGGCGCGCCGCTGCGCGTCCCCCCGGAGAAGGCCGGGAGTACGGGGAAGTGCCCGCGCTGTGGTCGGCACGTCGAAGCCCCACTAGAGAGCGGATCCTCTCTTGGGAACCAATCGTCGGGAACCGCCAGCAAATCGCGCGATGACCGTGCCACCTTCGAGGCTGCCAATACCGGTAGAGATGATCTGGATTTTCTGGCTCCCCCCCAGGCTAGCGACGAAATTGGTCGGTTAGGCAACTATCGAATTTTGAAGATTCTCGGCTCAGGCGGTATGGGCATCGTCTTCCAAGCCGAGGATCTCAAGCTGCGACGCCAAGTTGCTCTTAAGGTCATGAAGAAATCGATGGCCCAGAGCAGCATCAACCGCAGCCGCTTCATGCGTGAAGCGATGACCGCTGCGTCGATTGAGCACGATCACATTGTCCCCATTTATGCCATCGATGAAGACCGCGGTGTCCCTTATCTGGCCATGAAACTTCTCGTCGGCGAATCCCTGGAAGATCGCCTGAATCGAGAGACTAAGCTCCCCCCGGCAGAGGTCATTCGGATTGGGAAAGAAATCGCCGAAGGCTTGGCCGCTGCTCATGAAAAGGGACTCGTCCACCGCGACATTAAGCCAGCGAACATCTGGTTGGAAGAGGGAAAGGGGCGGGTCAAAATTGTCGATTTTGGTCTGGCGGCCTGGACCGAAAGTAACGACGTTCGCCTGACGCAGGAGAATTTCCTTGTCGGCACTCCGATGTACATGTCCCCGGAACAAGCTTCGGGCGACATCCCACTTGATCATCGCACTGACCTGTTTAGTCTCGGTAGCGTGATGTATCGCATGTGTACAGGTACGTTGCCGTTCAAGGGCAAAACCACCCTCAACGTGTTGGCCTCGCTTGCAACAAAGAAGCCCAAAAGCCCTCGTGAGCGAAATCCTGAGGTCCCGCAAGCACTGTCGGGCTTGATCATGCAGTTGCTGCAGAAACGACCAGATGATCGACCACGAAACGCCAAGCAAGTGGTTCGCGCCTTGGAAGAAATCGAAAATGCACCGCCCGAAGAGGAAGAAATAATCGAGGACATTCAGATCGAAGTTCCCGAACCGGAGCCGGAACCGGTCCCACCGCCAAGTTCGACCACGAAATTACGGCCTGTTCGCGGAGGACGTCGACGGCGAACCACTCCGGGTAGAACTAGTGCTGAAGACGAACTCGCTCGAAAGGTAATCAAGTTCGCGATCTTTTCCGGCGTGTGTGTCTTTCTGCTCCTCGCTTTTCTGGTCGTGAAGAGTATTTTCTTCAAAGCGAAACCCGATGAGAATCCTCTACCAAACCCGCCTAGTATTGGCACTCCATGACTGGATCACGCCATCAGCAGGAAAGGAAACCGATGCCGGACTTGACAACCTATCGCGAAGCAGCCTGTGAAGCAGCCTATCGTGCTTCCCTGGTCTTAGCTGATTGGCGAGGCCGATTTCAAACTCGCGAAAAAGGGCGAGCCGATTTGGTGACCGAAGCCGATGTCCAGGCTCAGGAAGCGATTCGCACCTTTCTGCACAAGCGGTTTCCCCATCATGCTTTTCTGGGTGAGGAAAGTCCAACCGATCATCAGTCTCGACCTGGAGTGGACGCGCCGCCGACTTGGATTGTGGATCCGATTGATGGCACCACGAATTATGTCCACGACTTCCCTCTTTATTGTATCTCAATCGCCTTGCAATTGCAGGGGGAATTGGTGGTCGGTGTGGTCTACGAACCAACGCGCGATGAGATGTTTCATGCGGCCACTGGCCAAGGGGCATTCTTGAATTGGCGTAGATTAAAGACTAGCTCCACCGATTCCCTGAGCCAAGCCGTCCTCACCACTGGCTTTCCTCCCGATCTGCAAGGGCAAGATCGGTCCCTGGATTGGTGGCGTTGGTTTTCGTTTCGCACTCGCTCTCTTCGTCGGACCGGTTCAACCGCCCTCAACCTCGCTTATCTCGCTGCTGGTCGATGCGATGGTTATTATGCTTTCGACAACCACGTTTGGGACATCGCTGGCGGCGTGGTTTTGGTCCGTGAGGCTGGTGGCTTGGTAACGAATCTCGATGGTTCGCGCTTAGATCCCTATGGCACCTCGGCCTTGGCCAGTAACGGACCGCTTCACCCCGCCTTGATCGAGGCAATGCGTTGTGATCCTCGCTCCTGATCGTCCAGCCGAGTCATCAACAAACCAGCGCGAGGTAGATCCACGCCTCGTCGCGTGACGTAGCCTTCGCCCAAAAGTGGTTCAAGGCTCCCTATTGCTCGATACGTCTCATCGTACACGAGCAACCCGGGCGAGGATGGAGAACGAGCAAGCAGTTTTGCCCGCAACAAGTAATCCGCCTGTTCACCAAAATCAAACCACTCCACTAAGCTTCGCAAACTGGACTTTAGAGTTCTAGTAAAGCAGAAATCTCGGGAACTAAGCGCTGCATCAGAGAGACTAACCGTCCCAGGTCGAACTGGACCGCCAATTTGTTCCAGCCCAATTCCAACCTCTTCCCATGGCAGCTTAACCGGAGTTATGCCAAGATCCAGGCTTAATAGTTGGAGACGCTGTTGAGCAATGGAGCGGCTGAAGGCCAGGCTGGCAAACAGTGGAGTTTGATCGATGACCACAGCCCCCATACCGCCCCCTAATGGCCGGTCGAGGTACAAAGCTCGGCCCAACTCTCGTCCCTCTGGGGAATTAACCAGATCTTCCAGACTTTGTCGCAGTACTTGGCGAACCTCGTCGGAGAGACACTCGCGAAGCGGCGTCCCCTGAAACAGGATTTTCCTTCTCTTGTTTGTCTGAATTATCTGTTCTTCGGGGACACGTGGATACTGGCTAGGAAACACCCGAGCATGTTCCCCTGGCGAAGTGGGAATATCTGGGACGGCATGGCCTTCGTAGGATCGACGAATGACATAAGCTTGTCGCAAGGCCCCACGACGAGATCGCGCCAATTCACCGGTGAAGGCTGATCGATCTTGTTGCAACCGCTCCATCAGGTCCTGAAGCACGGCATCTAACAACAGAATGTCTGGATAGTTCGCCCCACGATGGTGAAACCGGACCAAATCGTAAGCGGTTAAATGACGCGATACCAGTCGGAGCAGCCAGCATTCAAAGTCGAGAACTAGTTGCGAATCCAACGAATCGAGAAACTGCATTAACCGATCGACAAAATCGGTATATGGCGTTAACGAGACCTCAAGCATCATCTGTCGAAGTAATTTCGCCAGCTGGGGATGCGCCGCCCAACGACTCACGACTTGATGTAGACTCAGCGAGCGCAGATCAAACTCGAGTTGTCGTGAAACAGCGGCCAAGTTCGAGCGATACCACAATTGACCAAAACTAAAGGCGGGATGCGGAGCCTCGATCGGAGAGAGCGGCAATCGCGTTCCGGTAATGGCACGATGGAGAGCGAGTTCCAGTTCCTCTAGTAAATCCGCCTGCTCAATCGAGAATGAAGCAATTCGCTCGGCCACTAATTTGCGACGTTCCCGAGTCCGATAGACGCCCCCGCCTTCGTCATACCCCTCATGGACGTAACTCTCGACATAACGAACTAAATGTACCTCGCGCGAGTCCACATCGAATTTGACAGAGAAAAGAGGAGTCATCTTATCAAGGATATACCAGCTACAAAATGCTCGTTGTTGTCGAGTCTGCGTTTCGTCAAGCAGTCGTCCTTGAAAGATCTCCCAACGAATCGTTTCCTCGCATTGCTGTAGTTGCAGAGGACGCAAAAAGGTAAATCGATCAGGATTGAGTACCTCCCCAATCCGATCAGCTAGAATCGACATGCTAGATCCTGTTAGTCTCTTTCGCCATATAGCCCAGGAGTAGTTTTTTGGTCTCGCCAAGCACTCCTTCGCGAAACTGTTCGTCCGCAGATTCCGACAAAGGCAAGAGGGCACGAATCACTTCGACATTGATCACCGCCAACAGACGTCGACGTTCTGGCGACATACCAGGAGCACGAACCTGCAGCATTTGCTCGACGCGATTGATACATTCCTCGCGGAGGGCGCGTCCTGCGGCAGCTAATTCTTCGGTCGTCGAAGAACCATGAAAGAGAGGCTGAAAACCTCGATTGCGTGCGTGAAAATCGGCCAAGGCGCGGAGTACTCGATCGTAGATCTCTTCCAGGGGCAGTTGGGCAGTTTCCGGAGTCAGCACCAGCTCATGAACTGCGCGAAGCTGAGTATGGTAACGCTGGGTAAGGGCGTCCAGCAGTGCTCGCTTATCGTCGAAAAACTGATAAAGGGAGCCAACCGAGGCCCCAGCGCGAGCCGCGATGGCATTGGTAGTTGCCCGTTCATACCCAACCTCGGCGAAAACGGCGTCAGCGGCATCGAGCAAACTTTCGATGCGATGTTGCCCACGTTCCTGCACAGGCTGCCGACGAAGAGTAGTTTTTCGAGGCATACTAGAATGCTACGGGAGAACACACTAAGTCCTAACAATTACTGTATCAAAGTTCCCAGACACACACGAGACGATCATAGCCCGCAGAAGCGATGAATCGCCCATCAGCGCTCCAGGCCACAGCAGTAATCCAGCGTTGATGCTCGCGAAGCACATCTAATTTTTCTCGATTTTGCAGATCCCACAAGTGGATAGTAAGATCTCGGCTTGCCGTAACAGCTCGACTACCGTCCGGCGAAAATGAAATACTAGTGACACGACCTTCGTGACCTTCAAACGTGGCTAGCAATTTCCTACTCGTAGTATCCCAGTAATACAAAGTACCGTCGATCCCGCCGGAAAGCGCCTGTCGGCCATCGGGGGAAACCGCCAAGGCGGTCACATGCATGGGTTGCTCGGGGAAAAGAGCAACGGATTCTCCCCGGCTGATCTCCCAGAGGCGTAAAGCACGATCCTGCCCTCCGGATAACGCTAAGCAATCCTGCGACAAAAAACCGACTCCCCATACGGAACCCGTATGTGCCATCCAGCTGCTGATCAGTTGACCGGAAGCCGCCTCCCAGAGACGCAGCGAGCCGTCATGTCCACCGGACAGGAGCTGCTTGCCGTTCACCGATACCGCTATGGTGTTGATACATCCAGGATGAGCGTTCATCCGCCAACGAACGGTCCTGGTGTGAAGATCCCAGCGTTCAAGAACTCCAAGTTCGGAACCAATTACCAGCCCTAAGCCGTCCGCTAAAAAGGTCAGGCAGGATAAACCGCCACTTTCACTCTCTAAACGAACTGGCGTAGTGTCCCAAGCTCCAACTTGCCACAGATAGGCACTACCATCATGACACGCCGCCGCAAGTCGTTGGCACAAAGGCCCAAAAGCGATGGCCCGCAATCGTTCCGTTGGACCAACGAGTTTTTGCACCAGTTTCGCTCGACAATATGATCTAGTATTGACTCGATCACGATCAAGATAGCGAAGCAGTTCGTCGGCAGATTGAAAGCGATCCTCGGGTCGCTTGGCCATCAGACGGCGAACCAGATAAGCCAGATCAGCCGGCACATCTGGACGCAGCGACTCTACCGGTAGAGGATCCTGCAAGTGATGTTGGACCAACTTCGCCAATGGAGTCGCCCCCCCGAAAGGCGTCTGGCCAGTCAGCAAATAGTACATCGTGCAACCAAGGCTATAAAGATCGGCACGTGCATCGGCAGTGCGCGGATCGGCAGCCTGTTCCGGAGCGACGTAATCCGGAGTGCCCATGAAGGCCCCTAGTTGCGTCAGAGGAGCCAGTTCTGACTCCGACTGAGAGGACTGAACCCGAGCCAGTCCGAGATCAAGTATTTTGAGAATCCCAGGGGAACCGTCCGTCGGCTGCGTCACCATCAGATTGCTCGGTTTGATGTCGCGATGCACCAATCCCTTCTCTGCTGCATGTCGTAGTCCCAGAGCTGCTTGTCGCAGATACTCACGCACTAAATCAATCGACAAAGGGCCAATTTTCTCAACCAGTCGGTGCAGATCAATTCCCTTAACGTATTCCATCGCCAAGTAAAACGTCGAATCGAGGACACCAGCATCGAACACTGTGACGATGTTCGGATGAGACAGGTGTGCCGTGATCCGAGCTTCTCGACGCATCCGTTCTAGCGAATCGCTATCAGTACTCGAGGGCGGAGTGACCACCTTGAGAGCTACGGTACGTTGCAAACTCAACTGTTGAGCTTTATAAACAACCCCCATTCCGCCTTTGCCGATCTCAGACAGAATTTCATACCCGGGAATAACAGGAAAAGTCGCGAGTTTCTGACGAAAAAGCCGGCGACCAGGAACTGTCAATTCATGGATGGTTGGTGAGGGCAGATCCGTTTCCTCGGGGTGTTCAGCCAGAGCTTGATGCAGGGAAAACTGCCGTGACAAGCTCTCTCGAACTAAGGGAAAGCGTTCCAAATACTCCTTTGTAGATGGTTTTTCTCCTAATTGTTTACGTAACAGATACTCCCCATAGACAACGTCACAGACTGCGTGTGCGTAGTCTGAATCTGCTGGAAGTAAGGAAAGATACTTTTCCGCGGGAACTCGATCTCCAGCGGTCCAGCGTTCATACTGATCGATGGCAACAATTTCGGCGACCGTTCGACTGGACAACTCAGGAAGAGAGGCCAGATAGGCAAGCAGATCGGGCTGTTGCCCCTGTCGCCAGAGCTGCCAAAATCGCTGATCGGGCGTCGGCTCACGAGCCGATTCAAAGTTCGTCGAGTTCGTCAAGCCCCAGCTCCCGAGAAACCCGTTCAACCGCGCGAGAAAGTTGTTTTCGCCGAGCGTCTGCGGTGCCGCCGACTTCCGCGGCGATGTCGGCCCACTCCCGCCCTTGCGCACGCAAATCCGCGAGCTGGCGTTCCTCGTCATTCAACTTGCCCCGCAATGTCGAGAGCAACTCTCGATGTTCGATCACCTTGCTGGGGCTGGGCGTGCTTGACTGGACTTCCATCGCCTCGATACTGGTTGCTCGCCGATGATCGCGACGCTGAGCACGTTGTCGACGAGTGGCATCGACTACTTTGTTCCGCGTCATGCTAATTAGCAAGCGAATCAAATCTTCAGGACGGTCCAGATCATATTCACCCAAAGCAGCGCGGAGAAAAAAGCTGCCCATCACCGACTGGCAGATGTCCATCGAGTCGAAGGAGCGCCGCAAAAACGGATCACGAAGTAAAAACCGCACTTCCCGGCGGATTTCCGGTTCATACCGACGGACTAGATCAGTAGCGGCAGCCTCATCGCCAGCTCGGACTCGCGCGATTAGTTCACTGAATGAGGGTTCAGTCATATCAGAGCTTCCTTTCGGTGAACTGCTATTATCCGTTTTAACAGGAGAAGGAACTTATTGCCATCTTCTTGTTCGCAGGTTTCGTGGCGCTCGTCAGGATGGAACCTACCTGCTATGTTGAATAGAGTGCCTGGTCCACCCCGCGGAGTTTTTTTCGATGGCCTCAGACCCCTATTCGGCCTGCCCCTGTGGCAGCGGCAAAAAGTTCAAATGGTGCTGTCAACCGATCTATGCCCAAATTCAACATATCTGGTCCTTGGAGCAGAACGAACAACACGAGGCAGCTGCTCGAGTTGCAGAGCAATTGGTTAAAGAGCATCCCAATAATCCGGAAGCGTGGGGGCAACAGGCCCTCCTATTCGTCACTCATGGAAAAGTAGAGCAAGCCGAAGCGGCCCTGGAGCAAGCCTTCGCCCTCAATCCCAACTACCCCACCGGCTTGATGTTGCGTGCCAGGCTACGTTACGCGGAGGGAGAATACCTGGGTTGTCTCCATCTAGCTCGCAAAGCGGTGGAAGCTTACTCTCCGGAAACCCGTGAAGCCTTAGGACAAGTTCACACGCTGATTTTTGACTGCGAGATGCGTTGCAACCGACCGGTGGCTGCTCGCGCAGCACTCGCTCAGGCAGTCACCTTGTTGCCCGAGGATGCCGAGTTACGGGATTCTCTGGAGACGATTTTCGGTCCGCAGGGACGTTTTCCAGCCGCGGTCAGTCGCCCTTACGAGTATCGAAAACCAGTTGAGACGAACAACTCGCAGCGACGCCAGGCTTGGAACCAAGCGTTTAGCACTGCCCGTAAGCTCAGTGATGCAGTCAAGGCTTTCGAGAACCTGACTCAACAGGATCCAACCGATTCAGCGGCATGGTTCAACCTCGGACTAACTCGTGCCTGGTTGGGAGAAAACAAGGCCGCGATCGCTGCTCTAGATCGTTACCTCGAACTAGAAAGCGACGAGTCTGCCGCGGTGGAGGCAGCGGCCCTCATAGAGGTACTCCGTTTCGGCTACGGCATGGACGAGGAATGTGACTACCATGAATACTCATTTATCTATCAGATCACCAATCCTGCCCCAGTCCAGGCTCTTTTAGAAGAGTGGAACCGTCAAAAACGTCTTGTTACTCTGCCGACCCAGGAAGAAGGCGTCTTTTATAGTATGGTTCTTGAGATCAGTAGTTCCGGATTGGTCACGGTCGGAAAACCGGCCAGTGACATCGGCTGGGTCGCTGGATATTTGTTTCTCGTGGGCCAACTGCTTCGGTTCGCTAGTCCAGTCAAAGAACGCTATGATCGAATCAAGGAGGAGGTTCGCCGACATTTTTCTTTGGGGTTGACCGATCTACGAGAAAGGCACGGTCCCGCTCAGTTTACCGACCTTGTCACGGAGTCTTTAACGCTGGCTTTGCAGTCAACCGACCAAGAGTCGCAAAAAAAATCCGTTCTCGAACAAGCCGCTCGCTACTACGAGACGGTGTGGATCCATCGCCCGCGAAAATCTCTGAGCAATATCGCTCCTGTCGATGCCGTCGGCAGTCGAACCCTGAGACGAAAACTTCTCGGCGTGATTCAGTTGATTGAAGAGGGCGCTCGGCGAGGTGTTCTCGCTGAGTACAACTTCGATGGGTTGAGGCGAAAACTTGGGTTACTTGACTCGACCACGGCAACGCTACCTTCTTCTGGCGACGTGGTCGATATTGCTGCAATGGGGCCTGCAGAACTTTCCGGATTGAACGTTTCTTCTCTTTCCGACGAGCAACTGGAAAAGGCCTATCAGACCGCGTATCGACTGGATGCCCAAGAATTAGCGGAGCACTTTGCCAAAGCGTTAATTCAACGACCCATTAATGAAGCCAAACCAGATCGTTATCCGTGGTATTCGTTCTTAATCCAGAAATCCTTGCGGGACGGAGAACTGGACACTGCACTAGATCAAGTCAACGAGGGAGAAAAACACGACTGCGAAGCCAACGGTGGTAAACGGCGGAACGATTTCGAACTGTTTCGTGCTCAAGTTCATGGTAAACGCGGTGAGACCGAAATTGCTTGCGACGTGTTCCAACGCTTAATCCAGAGGACGCCACGCGATTTCAAGGTGCGGGGCAAGGCGGCGGAAGCGATGATCTCCTGGAAACAACCTCAACTAGCGTTGAAATTCGCCGAAGAAGGCGTGGCAGCTGCCCGACAAGCGAATGATCGGGATTCCGAACAATATTTGCTCGAATTGATTGGAGCAGCGAAACGGCAACTCGCACGCTAAAGAAGTGATTTTTGTCCTGATACTATGGACTTCAAACAACTCCGCTGCCTACAACTGACTCGTTACCTCTTCTGTTTGGCTCAGATTCGTGCCAGATTGTAGGGAATAATAAGGGGAAGCGGATGGCGAAGCAGGTCGTGATCGTTGGAGCTGGCCCAGGGGGTCTGGCTACCGCGATGTTGTTAGCTCGTGCGGGTATTTCGGTTCGAGTCCTTGAGCGGCAACCTCACGTCGGCGGACGCACTTCCACACTCTCTGGCAAAGGATTTCGCTTCGATTTAGGCCCAACCTTTTTTCTTTATCCTCGCGTGCTGGAGGAAATCTTCGCCGCCGTTGGGGCCAATCTGCATCGCGAAGTTCCGATGGTTCGCCTCGACCCTCAGTATCATCTCGTGTTCGGGGCCGGCGGCGAACTGCGTTGCACTCCAAACGTGGCCCGAATGCAAGAGCAGGTAGCGGCCATCTCACCCGCTGACGCTGAATCATTTCCGCGATTTCTCGCAGACAATCGCGTTAAACTCGAACGCTTTCGCTCGATCCTGGAACGGCCTTGGTTGGGTTGGAAAGACGTTGTGTCTCCTGCCTTGCTGAAAATGTTACCTCTAGTACGCCCCTGGCTCTCCTTGGATCAGGAGTTGGGACGATACTTCCGCGATCCGCGTATTCGATTGGCATTTGCTTTTCAATCTAAGTACCTCGGCATGTCGCCTTTTCAGTGTCCTAGCCTCTTTTCGATCCTGTCGTTTCTGGAATATGAACATGGTGTTTGGCACCCAATCGGAGGTTGTGGAGAAGTCTCTCGGGCGATGGCTCGTATTGCGGAACAACTCGGAGCAGAAATTTCCCTCAATGAAGATGTCGAAGAAATTCTTTTTGAAGGCAAACGGGTCAAAGGAGTTCGCACCTCTCAAAGTGAGTATTCCTGTGATGCGCTGGTGATCAACGCTGACTTTGCTCGGGCCATGACTCGGCTCGTGCCCGATCATCTCCGCCGAAACTGGACGAATCGGCGACTCGCCAAAAAGCGATTTTCTTGCTCCACTTACATGCTTTATCTCGGAGTCCGAGGAGAGTTTCGCCATCTCGCCCATCACACCATTTATATGTCCAAGGATTACACACAAAACCTGGAGGACATCGAGAAGCGCCACGTCCTTTCTGAAGATCCCTCGTTTTACTTGCATAATCCGAGTGTGACCGATCCGTCGCTAGCTCCACCAGGTCATTCGTCTCTCTACCTGCTCGTGCCCGTATCTCATCAACACAGTAACATCGATTGGCGACAAGAAGCTCCTCGGTATCGAAAGGTTGCATTAAAGCAATTAGCCAAAATTGGCTTAGACGATATCGAGAGTCGTATTTGTTTTGAGCATCAAATCACCCCTGCGGATTGGGACCAGAAGTACCAGATTCATCTCGGTGCGACGTTCAATCTAGCTCACAATCTTGGGCAAATGCTTCATTTACGACCACGCAATCGCTTCGAGGATTTAGAAGGAGTCTATCTCACCGGAGGCGGAACACATCCTGGAAGCGGCCTACCCGTGATCTACGAGTCGGCCCGAATTACCTCGCGGTTGCTACTGCAAGATTGGGATCTACCCTTTGAACACTGTCAGGTTCCCGTTGAGCGTCCGCTGAGCGTGGATAGGACCACTTGCAGTCTTCAAAAAATGGTCATAGGTGGCTAATCCTCGATTCGACTTTGCGGAGTGATATTCATGGCGGAAAAAATAGGGATAATCGGCGGTGGCTTGGGCGGATTAGCGGCCGCTTGCGTACTCGCAGCTCGGGGCCATTCAGTAATTCTGTTTGAAAAATCTCCCTGGCTAGGTGGCAAAGCAGCCGTACTCGAAAGCGACGGATTCCGCTTTGACATGGGACCGACGATTCTTACTCTGCCATCGGTTTTACGCCGCATCTTTCAAGAAGCGGGCAAACCCCTCGAAGAGGCACTCACTTTAGTGCCATGCTTGCCGCAGTGGCGTTGTTTCTATGAAGGCGGAGATACTCTGGACCTGGTGGCCGACTCCGAGCAGATGAGCCACAACCTGGAAGCGTTTGTCCCTGGTTCGAGTAAAGGCTACAGAGAGTTTCTCAGCTTCGCCAAAACGCTAAACGACATTTCGCAAAAATTCTTCTTTTGGCGTTCGATCGGTTCGCTTTGGGATATGTTTGATCTGAAATCTCTGTTTCAGCTCAACATGCTTCGCGACGTACTGAAGATGCGGATGGGCAAGACGGTTGCCGAGGCCGTTCGTGCCCACGTTCCAGAGCCGCGGCTTGCTCAGATGATCGATCATTTCACGCAGTACGTTGGTTCGGCTCCGGATCAATCGCCGGCTGTTTTGTGCGGTATTGCCCACATGCAGACAGACGAAGGCATTTGGTATCCCATCGGCGGAACAGGGGCTGTTCCCAAAGCGTTGGTCAAATTGGCAGAAGAACTGGACGTCGAATTTCGCACCGAGTGTGGCATTCGTCGGATTTTAGTTGATGAAGTACACCGGCAAGTCACTGGCGTCGAGACGGAATCCGGCGAACGAATCTCGCTTGCCGCTCTCGTCTCCAATGCTGATTCAGTAAGAACGCATCAGGAATTGCTCGGCGGAACGATCTGGAAGAAATTTCAGCGTCGCCGATCCTATGAACCGGCTTGTTCTGGTGTCGTGTTGTATTTGGGGCTAGACCGGGCCTACGATCAACTGGCCCACCATAATTTTGTCTTCTCTCGCGATCCACACGAAGAATTCGATTTTATCTACCGCAAAGGCGAACCGGCTCCCGATCCGACTTGCTATGTCTGCGCTCCGTCGCGGAGCGAACCGGAAGTCGCACCACCGGGAGGCGAGGCTTTGTACGTTCTGGTCCACACTCCCTATCTACGACCGCACCACGATTGGTCGAAGATGCTCCCTGAATATCGACAAATTATTCTCCGAAAACTCTCAAATACGGCGGGCATGTCTGATCTGGAGAAGCGGATTCGCTTCGAGGGACATTTAACCCCACAAGACATCCACAATCGCTACCGAGTTCTCAATGGTGCGATCTACGGCTTAGCCAGTCATGGTCGAATGATGGGAGCGTTCAAACCAGCCAATCGCAGCCCGGATCTCAAGGGGTTGTACCTCGCCGGAGGTTCCGCACATCCTGGACCTGGCATGCCCATGGTACTTATGTCCGGTTGGATTGCGGCAGACACACTGGATCGCGACGGAATAGTTACAAAAACTAACTCAAAACCAGCAGAAGCGCTGCGAGTGTGAGGAGTCCGGATCATGACTGCGGATGGACACTCAACTCCTCTGCCGAAGCGATCCGCCTGGCGAGTACGTCTCTTCACGCGCTACTTTAAACGATGGATGAGCAAGAGTTTTCATGCTGTGCGAATTAGTCGATCGGGAATGCCTCCTGCTTTGCAGGGAAAACCACTACTAGTCGTACTCAATCATCCGTCATGGTGGGATCCGCTCATGGGCATGGTGTTGGCCGATCTCTTCGCAGGATACCATCACTATGTGCCGATTGATGCGGCAGCTCTGCGGCAGTATCGTATCTTTGAGCCATTAGGATTTTTCGGCGTGGAAGTCGGCACTGCGTCGGGAGCCTTGGCGTTTTTACGAACAGGAACGGCGATTCTCTCGCGGCCATTACATGCCATTTGGGTGACGGCACAAGGAAAATTTACCGATCCTCGTCAACGCCCGGTGCAATTACGCCCTGGAGTTGGTCATCTGGTTCGCCGTATTCATGATGTAATCATTCTCCCGTTAGCCATCGAATATCCGTTCTGGCAAGAACGCTATCCCGAAGCATTGGCCCATTTTGGATCTCCTATTGTAGTGAAAGTGGGTAAGGACCATTCCGTTGACGAATGGATGCTGAAGATTGAAACCGGATTGACTCAAGCGCAAGATGACCTTGCGACAGCAGCGACCAGTCAAGATCCCAACCGATTTGAGACCATCATCGGCGGAAGCGTTGGGGTGGGAGGCATCTACGACTGGTGGCGGCGGTTGAAGTCCCGACTCAGCGGCAAACAGTTTAGTAGCAGTCACGCCGAAGCTGTCGCTGGGGGAGGCACATCGTGTTCGCGCTGACACTGGCCATCCTGGCTTTGATCTTTTCTGCAATACCTGCCTTGCTTTTTCTCGCGAATTTACGGCTCTATCGACCAGCTCCCAACGCCTCGGATTCGGAGCCTATTTACGTTTCGTTGCTGATCCCTGCCCGGAACGAGGAATCCACCATCGTGGAAGCGGTCGAGGCAGCTTTAGCTAGTCGAGGGATCACACTTGAAGTAATTGTTCTGGACGATCATTCAGAAGATCGCACTGCCGAACTGGTGCGACAGCTCGCCCAGCGCGATCCTCGGGTGCGTTTAGAACAAGCTCCACCGCTACCTGCAGGTTGGTGCGGCAAACAACATGCTTGCTTCGTTCTGGCTAGATCAGCTCGCTATCCTCTGTTGGCCTTCATCGATGCGGATGTACGTCTAGCTCCCGACGCACTGGCTCGATTAGCAACCTTTCTAAAAAGCTCAAATGCGGATCTCGTTAGTGGTTTTCCTCATCAACGAACCGGCTCCTTTTTTGAAGCTCTATTGATCCCTCTGATCCACTTCGTGTTACTGGGCTTTTTGCCGTTTGCTCGCATGCGAGCCAGCACACATCCCGCTTACGCCGCTGGTTGTGGTCAACTGTTTCTAACCAAACGTGACGTTTACGACGCGGTCGGTGGACATGCCATGATCCGCTCGACTCTCCACGACGGGATCAAGCTACCGCGGCTCTACAGAACACATAGTCGCAAGACGGATCTCTGCGATGCGACGGATCTGGCCAGTTGTCGGATGTATCAAGGAGCCATTCAAACCTGGAAGGGTCTAGCAAAAAATGCCACAGAAGGGCTAGCCGCCCCAGGTATCATTGTGCCAATGACGTTACTGTTGCTCACGGGTCAAGTGCTCCCGTTTGCCCTACTTACCATAAGTTCTTCGCTGCCTTGGAATGCCTTTCTGCTTACCATCCTGGTGGTGTTCTTGGTTTACCTACCGAGATTGCTTGGTGTGGTCCGCTTTCGGCAGTCACTAATTGGAGCTTTGCTACACCCTGTGGGGATTGTCGTACTATTAGCCATTCAGTGGTACGCTCTGGGCAAAAAGTTACTGGGACGCCCCTCTTCCTGGCGTGGTCGGGCCTACCGTCCTGAGAGTGTATGAAGCAATTTGACTTTCGGATTACTTTAGCTACTTTAGCTCTCAACATTCTTTGACTTTCCTCAGGCTATCTTTTCATGCGCATGCTTTCTGAGTACAGCAGGTTCTTTCGGGAATTTCGCCGAGATTTTCACCACACCGGCGCAATTCTTCCTTCTGGTGTGTTTCTAGCGCGGGCATTGGCAAGCGGTTTACGAGGTCCACGAACTTCCGCCCGAATTTTGGAAGTTGGTCCCGGTAGTGGTGCCGTTACTCGTGTCATCGTGAAACGGATGCAACCGGGAGATTGTCTAGATGCCGTGGAGATTAACCCTCGTTTCGCCCAGTTACTGGAACATCGCTTACAGATCGACCCCTCGTTAAGAGGAAATCGCGATCAGATTCGCGTCATCAACGCAGCAATCCAGGAGGTGCCTGGAGAGTCGCAGTACGATTTCATCATCTCTGGGTTACCGCTCAACAACTTTACTCCCGATGAAATCCAGTCGATTTTCGAAACGCTTACTCGTCTGATTCGTCCCGACGGTTTGCTCAGCTATTTCGAGTATGCTTTCATTCGCACGTTGAAGTCGGGATTTGTAGGACGTCAAGAACGGCAACGGCTCCAAATCATCGGCAAAATACTCGATGGCTATCTACACAAGTATCAGGTACGACGGAATCACATACTACTTAACGTACCTCCCGCCATTGTCAGACATTTGAGACTAAAACCAACTACTGGTGAGTCCTCCAGCAACTTAGTATCTTAACACAAGAGTTAAACACTAGTTCAGATACCCAGGGATCAAGCTATATGGAACTTGCTGAAGGAGAAAAGCACTACTTTGAATGGCACGATGTCGGAGGCGTTGCTGTCGTAAGGTTCCTCACGCGATTTCTGCGGGAGGAGCGCGAGATTCGTGAGATATTTGATGAACTCGATGCTTTAGTCACCTCGGGCCGCAACAAAATGCTTATCGATTTTTCGGTGATCGAGGCTTTCGCCAGCTTCGCCATTGGCAAACTGCTTCGCCTAAATGAACGGCTACGGCTCGAAGGTCGACTCGCTCTGTGTTCCTTAACGCCCAACATCGAAGAGATTCTCGATCTGATGAATCTTCGACGTTCCTTTCATCTTTATCCAGACGAGCGATCGGCTCTCGAATCGTTCGTGGAATGAGGCCGTTCGCATCCGACCTTGCTTCCGGTGGGCTCCCGGTTATAGTCCCCTCCCGGCGCGTCTTGGACGCAATCGACCTTCCCCAGCAAATCCTACGGAGGGGACTCCATGCTTTCTCGCTTGCCCATTTTGGGGCTAATCGCCCTGGTAATTTCGACCAGTACCGCCTACTCCGGCAAACCAGCGGATCTGCCCAACAATCCAACAATCATTTTTCAAACGATACCAGCGTTGCCCGTAAGCAGCTGGAACGAAATCCCTGCGCAAGCCAATTCCACAACCGTTGCTGAAGGATCGTTCCAACTGATCCTGCCGCCAGTTGGTGAGCAGATGCTAAAGACAGCATTGATGCTCAACGTCCATCCATTCTTGGCGTTCCTGCCGCCGGAGCTACCGATCCCATTAGGTTGCCCCTACCAGCCGGGCAGCGAAGCGGACAAATGCCCTGCTCCGCAGCAGATTTTCGTTCGGTCGGTCCTGGAAAACTTACAAGCTCTGGAGAAAGCCGCTGAGTGCGGAATGCCACACTCCGGCCAAGCCGATTCGACATGCGTTCGGTTTCTGAAGCAGTTTGGCCTGTGCGAACTGTCTCAATTCTGTGATTTGGTGAAGCATCAAGAAAAGCAGTGTGCCGAATTACACAAAGCCTTGCGCGCTCCGATGACCATTCATTGCACTAGTTACCCTTTGGGCGAACTGTTACGACGAGTGAGTGAAGTCAGTTGCGTCGAGATCCGCATGGACGAAACGGTGAAAGCCGATCTCCCTGTCTGTCTGAATGTCGAAAAGGCCGCGGTCTTCACAGTGATCGAGAAAATCGTTGGCCCTCTGGGTTATCAACCCTGTATTGAGGGCAATTGTATCTACGTTCGCGCTGAGAACGCTTGTCCGAAGGCCTGCCCTGTTTCTTGCAAGACTCAATGCACAGTTGTCTGTGGTGACGAAGCGTACCGCAAAGCCTGCCTCGTGACTTGCAGCGGAGATAATAGCTGCGTCAAGCACTGCTGCTCCGAAGCGTGCTGTAAGAAAGGCTGCTGCGCGAACTGTACCTGTGAAGCGAAATGTAGCGCGACCGCAGTTGAGCAACCTTGTGCGAATAACTGCACGATTCCTGGAGTTGCCGAACAGGTAACAGGATTGCTCAAAGCCTGCTACTTCGCCATCGAAGAGGAGCGATACGAGAAAGCGGCTGACTTGGCCCGTCAGGCCTTCGCGTTAGATCCTGCTCGTGTGCTGGGCGATCCGATCATTTACAAGTTTAACCTTCTGCAAACTCCGAAAACCAACTGCAACTCCTGTCCAGCCACCCAACGCCACACCCACATTCCCAATTCCCAGACGCACAGTTGCCGCATGGATGCCAAGCCGATCGTGGTGCAAACTGGTGAGACAGAACCTTGTCAACAGGGAGCGTCTAAAACCGTCCAGGTAAAACCAGGTAGCATTCGAATCGCGGTAAAAGTAAGTAGCAACTCCTGCCCGGTTGGTTGTGGCAACTGCCCAAAGTCGGGGTGCCAGTCCGCGACGGAATCAGGTTGTTCTTTGACCAAGTTTTTACAAACGCATGGTTGGGAGTGTGTTTCACAGGTCGGCAATTTCCTGTGGGCAGTGAACAATATGTCCTTGCCGCCCAAATATGAAGGCAAAGGCTGTATCACGGTTGGACTGTCAACCACAGGCAAGATTAACCTGTTCTTTCGCAGTCGACCGTATCAGGGCCAGGTCACCGAAGCTATGTTTAAGGACGGCTTTTTCCTGATCTGGACGAAGCCGGTTGTCTCGATTGAGATCGACGACTAGAGCGCTTCTCCGAATGGTGTACAGGCAAGGAAGTAGGAAGCGCCGTTCGCAGGCGGAAACTTGCTTTCGCAGGCTAAAGCCTGCGGCTAGCTGCCCATCCGTATCGGTAGTCGCAGGCTTTAGCCTGCGGCTACCTGTCAATCCGTATCAGTAGTCGCAGGCTTTAGCCTGCGATCTGCTACACCATTTTGTAACGCGTACTAACGGAGACTTGATTAATCGTAAAGAGGTTCTGGATATCCTCGAAAGTGCGGAAACCCGGAACCACTCTCACGGGAAAAGCCCTATCATTGTGCCCATCAAAACGAGAAACAGCATCCCCACCAGAAACGCGAATAACAAGCTTTGTCGCCGTGCGATTCGCTCCGCTTGTGCATAAGGTATCCGTGTAAACTCTACCATGACGTACAACGGACGATACCAGCCTGGAAGCAAGCGATAGGCCCACAAGGAAAGCTTCTTGCGCAGGACAAACCAGCGCGAGCCAACATGATCACGCATTTCGAGAAAATTATCGAGACACAGTCGCGCCAGGGTATCAAGATGTGGCTTTCTCCTAGCAGTATACTCCGAAAAGGCTATTTCATAAGAGGATTGATTGCGAAGGCACTCCATCAGTATCGAGCAATCCTCGAAGGCCGCGTTCATCCCTTGCCCGAGAAACGGTACAACAGCATGACAAGCATCCCCAACAAGCACTGCTTTTCCACCAACATTCCAGGGATGACAGCGAATCGTCACGAGAGAAGAAACAGGATTAGAGGTAAATTGATCTTCCAAATCAGAAATCAGATATTTAGCATCGGGAAACTCTCTTGCAAAGAATGCACGGATTCCTTGCCGTTCGATCTCGACAAAGCTATTCGCTCCAACATACGGTGCGAATAATGTGCAGGTAAATGTCCCATCCACATTGGGCAAAGCGATGAGCATGAAACCGCCACGCGGCCAGATGTGCAGCGCGTGCTTCTCCATACGAAATCGCCCTTGCTCGTCAGCGGGAATTTCTAGTTCCTTGTATCCGTATTCCAGGTACTCCTGACTGAAGTCAAACCGTTCCCGACGCTGCATGGCTTGTCGAACGGCGGAGTAGGCTCCGTCGGCCCCGACGATGACCGAGGCGAAGACTTGCTTGCCATTATCGAACGTTAAACGGCCAGTGCTGAGATCAACTTGTTGGCAGCGATGTTCAAAGAACATCGTGACGCCAGGAAAGTTGGCCGCTTGTTCCACCAAAAGGCGATTCAATAGTGCGCGCGAAACGGAATACAGTACCTCGTTCTCGCTCTTACCATATGGCTGAAAAGTCAAGCTGCCATTGGGGTGGTGAATCATCCTTCCAGGCATGGCAATCGCCGTCTGTAGCACTAAATCCGCGAGACCAACTTCACTTAAGGCATATAGACCACGAGTCGACAGTGCCAAATTAATCGATCGCCCGCGTTCCTGAAGCGCTGAGCGTGGATCAGGACGTCGCTCGTACAATTCAACGGTTCTGCCTTCTTTGCCGAGATAACAAGCCAACAAGGCTCCCGCGAGACCGGAACCAACAATGGTTACAGGTTGGTGCATGCGCTGCCTGTCAAAATCTGAGCGAAGTTCCAAACGTCCTCAAAAGAATTGTAGAGCGGAACAGGTGCGACTCGAAGTACATCTGGCTCGCGAAAATCACAACTCACACCGGCATTACTTAGTGCCAACTGGACCTCCCGTGGACATTGCTTTATCCGCAGCGAAAGTTGACAACCTCGTTGCTCAGCAGCGACAGGTGTCAAAATCTCCAAGCGATCAGAAGATAGCCGCATCAAGAGATCGAGTAGATAGCCGGTCAGTCGCAACGATTTGTTTCGGAGTGTTGTCAACGAAACTTCATCAAATAATCTAAGTGAGACCCGTAATGGGGCTAAAGAGAGAATCGGCGGATTACTCACCTGCCACCCGTCAGCTCCAATTTGCGGAATAAAATCGGGTTCCAGCTGCATGCGGAATCGTATATCCGGATCGTTGCCCCACCAACCGGCAAACCTCGGCAACGATCGATCCTGACCATGTCGATAATGCACATACGCCCCACCGACCGCGCCGGGACCACCGTTGAGATATTTGTAACTGCACCACACAGCAAAATCGATGTTCCAATCATGCAAGGCCAACGGAACGTTTCCGATGGCGTGTGCCAGATCCACGCCGAAAACACAGCCCTGTCGATGAGCCGCTTTCGCTAGACGAGCTAAATCGAGGACACGCCCAGTGAGAAAATTCACCCCGGAGAGAAACACGAGAGCAATTCGTCTCCCTTCGCGATCCAGTAACTCCTCAATTTCATCTTCGGCCGCCGAACAAGTCAGCAAGGAAGTTCGGTCAAACCCATGATGCTGCAACTGGGAGACGATGGCATAGCGATCCGAGGGAAAGGTTGGCTCGTCGATGAGAATCGCTGACCGAGAAGTGGTTGGTCGGTAGAACGTCGCCATCAACAGATGCAGATTCACGGTCAGGCTGTTCATGAACACCACTTCATCGGGTCGCGCTCCAAGCAAGCGTGCGCCAGACTCCCGAACCGTCTCGTGATAGCGATACCAGGGGGCAGTTCCCTGAAAATGGCCCTCAACACCCAAATCGGCCCAGATTCGTAATTCCTCATCAATCAGCGAGCGAACGGCTTTGGGCATCAGTCCAAGTGAGTGTCCGCAGAGATAGACACAAGGTTTGCCAGTTGAAGCTTTTGGAAGATGAAAGAGATCTCGATAAGTCGAAATAGGATCGGCACGATCTAGCGCTTGAGCATACTCTTGAGACGGATCAAACCCCGGTGTGAACATCGTTCTTCCCTCGTTGAGTCAATCCAAGAAACTCAGTAGCGGTCCGCACCAGTAGCCAGTCACGTTCGTCGTCCGTTAGCTCCGGCAAAGATTCAATCAACGAACCGGGAGACTCTTCGCCTAAGGGAAACGGATAGTCCGATCCCAGCGCGATGCGTTGTGCGCCGACCAATCGCAGCAGATAACGCAAAGCTTCAGTGTCATGAAGCAAAGAGTCAAAGTAAAGTCGTGACAACTGGGTACGCGGGCTGAGTGTACAGCGAACCGCGCAAAGATCGGGACGAACGTGAAAAGCGTGGTCGATTCTGCCAAGAGTCCAAGGGAAAGAGCCTCCTCCATGAGCAAACGCCACCCGGAGTCCAGGTAGACGTTCCAACACTCCGCCAAACAGGAGCGAGCAAATCGCTAATGTCGTTTCAGCTGGCATGCCTACCAACCAGGGTAGAAAGTATCTAGTCATGCGTTCTCTAGCGAACATGTCCCAAGGATGGACGAAGAGACAGGCATCCAGTTGCTGGGCGGCCTCAAAAATTGGAAAAAATTCCGGCTCATCAAGATTCTTACCATTGACGTGCGAACCAATCTGTACTCCGGGAAAATGCAACTCGTGGATGCAGCGTTCCAACTCGCGTATCGCTAGATTTGGCGCTTGCATCGGTAGCGTGCCCAGAGCGAGAAAGCGATCTGGATAAGTGCGAACCACTTCCGCCAGATGATCATTCAAGACACGAGCCAAATCATAAGTATGTTGCGGCTGGGCCCAGTAGCTGAACATCACTGGAACGGTGGAGAGAACCTGTACGGTTACGCCATGCTGATCGCAGTCGCGTAGACGCACTACGGGATCCCAGCAGTTCTGCTCGATCTCACGAAAGAGCTTGCCGTCAATAAGCATGCGGGCACAACCGGGCCGATGATGTTCGAGACTGACCCAACCGCCATAGCCGGTCAACTGAGCCAGCTCGGGTAGCTGAGGAGGCAGAAGATGCGTGTGAAGATCGATCTTCATCCGTTGAGATTCACTCGGGTTGAATTATTACAGATCGCTAATGAGTTAATTTGCCTCGGCAAGCCCGCATGATTTACAAGTACGCAGACTAGCATCAGCGGCGAAGCTAGCTAGTGCTTCTTTGATTTGTCGGCCTAAGTCCACAGGCTGGAACGAGACGTCGTGCAAGATCGTGCGACAGGCTCGACAGTACCAGCGCAAGTGATGCGGTTCAGTAAAAGCTTTCGGTTGCTCAATGACTAGTCCGACTGTTCCCGCAGGTCGCTGCGGAGAATGAGGCACCTTGGCTGGCAACAGAAACAGCTCGCCCTGACGAATAGGAATGTCGCGCGGAATGTCTTCCTCAATCACGCGCAACACCATGTCGCCTTCGAGTTGATAGAACAACTCTTCGCCTGGGTTGATGTGGTAATCGGTTCGGGCATTGGGGCCACCGATTACCATAACGAGAAAGTTGCTGTTCCAGATACACTGATTACCAACGGGTGGTTTCAAAAGATGACGATGCTCGTCGATCCACGCGGACAAGTTGATCGGTAGACTCAACGCCATGATCGCGCTCCTTGAGGTCAAGAAGACTCTTGTGGCAGTCTAACGAGAGAGTAACTTTGATACCAGCCTCTTGCCGTCTTCTCGTCTCAACCACATAATCGCCACGCCTGGGTTTTTAATAAGGGAGAAAGAACATGCGAATTTGGACTGTAGCAGTGCTGAGCTTCTCTGTAGGGTTGATGGTATTCGCCACTAGCCAGGCAGAAACGCCTGAAGGTTTTGAACCGTTGTTCAATGGCAAAGATTTAACTGGGTGGAAAGTCCACGGTGGGAAGAAGGAATCCTGGTCCGTAGAAAATGGCATACTGTTTGTCAGCGGAGGGGGCGGCGGTTGGCTGATGACCGAAAAAGAGTACGGCGATTTTGAACTGCGTCTGGAGTTCAAAGTACCCAAAGGCGGCAATTCAGGAGTTGCCCTACGAGCACCGATGAAAGGCGACCCTGCTTACACAGGAATGGAAATTCAGATTCTGGATGATCCGTCGTATAAAGGACTACAGGTCTGGCAACACACTGGATCGATCTATGGAGTAGTACCTGCCAAGAAAATTGCTACCAAACCGATCGGAGAATGGAACAAGTATCGTATTGTCTGCAAGGGACGACAGGTCACGATCGAACTGAATGGAGAGACTGTCGTAGATGCGAATCTGAATGACTACATCGAAAAGCATGCCAAAAAGCACCCAGGTCTACTCCGCGAAAAAGGGCACATCGGCGTTCAAGAACATGGCGGACGAGTCGAGTTTCGTAATCTCTCCATTAAAGAGTTGAAATAGTCTCAACATGGTTCGGGTTAGCGAAGCACAGCCCAGATCGTTAACCCGACGCCAATCACCACGCTCAGCAGAGCGATCATCCATACCGAGTAATCGAACTCGAAGGACGATGAAGTTTGCCGGGCTCGTTCGAGAGCCTGGACCGGAGTAACCGCAGTTGAGGGACGAGGTAGTTCCATGTCGGTTGGCGTCTGCGCTTTAGCCAGATGCCGCGGCGTTGCTTGCTCAGCTGGACTGGGAGTAACACTATGGAGCGTGCAGACCCTTCCAGACTCCGGCGCAACTGGAGGACGCAGGGTGGTTGCCTGCGAACTTCGTCGAGGCAGTGGAGCCGGCACCGGTCTGGGCACTGTTACCGAAGGGGTTGTCGGCATTACTAAGGCAGGAGAAAGTTGCGGCATCTCCTCAGGCCGAGGGGGCGGCAAATTCGCTGGAGCTAATGGGGTCAGGGCCTGAATTACCTCGCGCAAGGATTGATACCGATCTTCCGGGTTCTTTTCCATCATTCGTGAAATGATGGCCTGGACTGCCTCGGGCACCTCGGGACGAAGTTCGCGAACAGGAGTCGGCTGTCGAACTTGATGCCAGATCAGTTTTTGGGCAATCTTGCCACCAGGAAATGGCGGCTTGCCACACAACAGATAGTGGAACGTCGCTCCCAAACTGTAGATGTCGCAACGGCTATCGACTTCGTGGCTGTTCAACGCCTGTTCCGGAGCGACGTAGTCCGCCGTACCTAACACGTTCTTATCATCATATTTGATAGTTAAAAGGTCGATATCATCTTTGAAGCGAGCCAGTCCTAAATCGAGAACGCGAATCGTTCCATTGCGTTCCAACATCACGTTAGCGGGTTTCACGTCTCGATGAATTAGCCCAGCATCATGGGCAGCTTGCAATCCAGCAGCTGCTTGGCGAATGTAATGACAAGCACGCGGGATCGCCAACGGTCCGAATCGCGTCACAATATCTTGAAGACTGGCTCCATCAACATAATCCATAACTAAAAAATGCAGTTCGCCATCCTGGTCGATATCGTGGGCCTTAACCAGATTGGGATGATCCAATACTCCGGCAGCACGAGCTTCTCGGTAAAATCGGCCCAGCGCAGAGGGATTGTGGGCCTGACTAGTGGGCAAGACCTTCACAGCGACCTTGCGACAAACGGCCATGTGTTCGCACAGATACACTGTGCCCATGCCACCAGAACCTAGCCGTTCCAACACCTTATACTTGCCGATCGTAAAGCCGCGCCACTTTCCTTGTAGGAACTGTTCAGCTTGAAAACGAGTAATTAAGCCAGAACCGAGCAAAAGATCAGCAAGTTCGCGGGGAGTAGAAAGCTGCTCCGCGTTGGGATGATCGCGCAGAAAAGCGTCGAGGCGAAATGCAGGCACTAATTCGCTTTTCCGAACGAGACTAAACAACTCTTCCGAACTACTAGGAGCCGGCATGGCCTTGCCCTTCTCTACGACGGCACCTGCTTCAGTTCCATGAGAACCACTCGCTTTGCTGAAGCAACAAGCCTTCGGAGCGAGTGCCCCCGGTCGGGAAGGGGCAGCCTGAGTCCGATCGACGAGAGCAGCCTTGGATTTAGTGGGGCAAGACTGTCACCACAACCGCAAGAATATCCAGCGGCCGCACAACCAGCCCTGGTTGCACGGTCGGACTCCGCGACAAGTTTAGGTTGTCTTTATCAGATGTCAAATCCAGGAAAGATTCATTTTCGAGTAGCAATAGCCTTCTGGACGGTAACACCAAGGTCAGCTGGACTATCCGCCACGAAAATTCCTGCAGCACGCAAAGCAGCGATTTTTTCCGCCGCCCCCCCTGAACCACCAGAGACGATCGCTCCTGCATGCCCCATCCGCCGACCGGGAGGCGCGGTTTGCCCGGCGATAAAAGCCGCAACTGGCTTGGTCACATGCTTCTGAATGTACGCTGCAGCTTGCTCTTCTGCCGTTCCACCAATTTCACCAATCAGCAAGATCGCTTCCGTGTTGGGATCCTCTTGAAACATCTTAAGTAAATCGATCTGCGTGGTGCCGATAATTGGATCTCCGCCAATGCCCACACAAGTGGATTGGCCCAGGCCCAATCCCGACAACTGCCACACCGCCTCGTAGGTCAGAGTACCGCTTCGGCTGATCACCCCCACCGTGCCGGGTTTGTGGATATAGCCGGGCATGATTCCAATCTTGCACTGCCCTGGAGTGATAATACCCGGACAGTTTGGCCCGATGAGATGACAAGTTTTGTCACGTAAAAAAAGCATAACACGCGACATGTCCAGCACAGGAATGCCTTCGGTAATGGCGACGATGACTTCGATTCCCGCATCGGCGGCTTCCATGATGGCGTCGGCGGCTCCGGCGGGAGGAACAAAAATCATCGAGGCGTTGGCCCCAGTCTTGGCCACAGCCTCGGTCACCGTGTTGAACAGAGGAAAACCTTCTTGGGTGGTTCCTCCTTTGCCAGGTTTGACCGCACCGACGATCGTTGTGCCGTACTCTTGACATCCCTTGGCGTGAAACAGGCCTGCCTTGCCCAACCCCTGCACCAGGACGCGGGTGGATCGATCAATGAGAATACTCATAGTTTGGTCGATTCTTTCTCTTGAGCTACTTGATATCGGTTTGCCATCGGTAGGAAATTACTTCGCTGCCGCTACCACTTTTTTCGCCGCATCGGTGAGATCCGTGGCCGTTTGCATGGTAGGCAGCTCCTTCTGAGCAGCGGCGAGAATCTCTCGAGCACGCTCCACGTTGGTGCCTTCTAGTCGAACTACCACTGGAACTCGGAAGCCGACTTCCCGCCCCGCCTTCACCAACGCTTCAGCGATCAGATCGCATTTGGCGATGCCACCGAAAATGTTTACCAGGATACCTTTGACACTAGAATCGCTGAGAATGATGCGAAACGCCTCAATGGCCCCCTCGGCAGTGACTCCGCCGCCCACATCGAGAAAGTTCGCGGGGCTGCCGCCATGATACTTGATGATGTCCATCGTGCTCATGGCCAGACCAGCTCCGTTGACCAGACAGCCAATGTTGCCGGTCAAACTGATGTAGCTCAAATTGGCCTTGGCCGCGCGTATTTCTGCTGGGTTTTCCTCAGACTCGTCGCGGAGCTGGACAATCTCAGGATGGCGAAACAGGGCATTGTCATCAAACGTGATCTTGGCGTCGACCGCGAGGACTTCTCCCGTGGACATCACTCCCAAAGGGTTGATCTCGGCGAGGGAACAGTCCTTGTCTAGATACACACGGGACAAGGCCATTAAGATCGATTCGGCCTGGGCGGCTTGCTCCCCGGTAAAACCTAGAGCAAAAGCAAGTTTTCGGGCCTGGAATGGCTGTAATCCGATTCGTGGATCGATAGGCACTTTGAGAATCTTCTCCGGTGACTTCGCCGCGATTTCCTCGATGTCCACCCCTCCTTCGGCACAAGCCATCACAATAGGTAGTCCAATCGATCGATCCAACACCATGCCGACGTAGACTTCTCGTTCAATTTTCGCTTCTGCATCGACGATCAAGAGTTTGCTGACTTTCTGCCCCTCTTCTCCAGTCTGCTTCGTAACCAGAGGATACTTGAGCATCACCTCAGCGATTTTGGGTACATCTTCTCGTTTAGTTGTAAATTTGACGCCACCGAAGTCCGCATTTGAGCCGGCAAACTTTCCCTTGCCGCGCCCACCGGCGTGGATTTGTGCCTTGATGACAACTGGTTTGCCACCAAGCTGGTCAAAAGCCTGCAAGGCCTCTTCCGGAGTTGCGACGACAAGTCCCTTGGGAACTGCTGCACCTGCCGCCGCCAGCAGTTCTTTTGCCTGATATTCATGAATTTTCATTCGGAAATCCTCAAATCGAATCGCTCGCACAAGGTTTAGCAGTTTTTATAGTTGCCACCTTCAGTCCGGCAAACTTCGCCTCACACATCCGGCTTCATCGCCCCATAGCTGAAGCACTACTTCGACCGTAGGCTTTCAAAATAACCCAGTTCGTTTTTGGTCGATGAACAGTACCGAAGCGCTCCAACTGGCGACAAGGGTCAACTATGATTCCCCTGGTAGTTCGATTCGTTCGTGAACCCGATACGACCAACTGCGGACTCTGTCATCAACCGGTGCTAAATCCCTCTGGTATGCAATTAGCTTTAGCAGACTCGCAAGAACCAGTCTGTCACTCCTGTGGCCGACGACACCAACCAGCTCTGGCAGCCTTGATCCAACTGGCCGATGAAGCCGAACGAATCAGTCGTATCGGTCGACATATGGTGGTTCCTCCTTACACGGCACTGCTAGAGCTGGCTCAAGCCGCTGAACATTATGCCGCTCATTCCTCTTCTGTTCGCGAACTTGGTTGATGCTATTTGGCCGAAACGCTAGCTTTAGAGGTATGCATGAAACCACAAGAGTATTACGCGATCTGGTAGCCATTCCATCTCTCAACCCCATGGGCCGAGACCTCAGCGGTCCTGAGGTGTTCGAGTATCGTCTCACGGACTATCTCGAAGAGTATTTTCGCACATTACAGGTACAATTTGTTCGTCAATCGATAGCTCCGTTGCGAGACAACATCGTTGCTTTTCACGAACCCCAAGCAGCGACTTCCACATTGATTTTCGAGGTTCACCAAGACACAGTCCCGGTCGATCAGATGAAGATCGATCCTTACGCCGCCGTAATCGAGAATGGACGGCTGTATGGTCGCGGAGCCTGTGACGTCAAGGGTGGAATGGCAGCAATGCTTTCTGCCTTTTCTCGTCTCGTGCGCGAGCGAATCTCTCACACACGAGTTGTTTTGGCTTGTTGTGTCGATGAAGAGTTTACTTTTCTAGGCGTACAACGGTTGGTCAAAGACGACCTCCGCGGAGCCACTCCAGGACCGATTCAAGCCATCGTGGCCGAACCCACGGAATTAGACATCGTTCACGCTCACAAAGGTGCGGTACGTTGGCATTTGTCTACTTCGGGTCGCTCGTGTCATTCCAGTCGACCTGATCAGGGAATCAATGCCATCTACCACATGGCTGAGTTGATTCCGCTGATCGAGCGCTTTGCAAGGGAACTGTCACAAAAGCGAACAGATGCGTTGCTAGGTCCAGCGACGTTAAGCGTCGGACGTATTTTCGGAGGAACCAGCGTCAACACAGTGCCGGACCACTGTCAGATCGAGATCGATCGTCGAACTCTCCCTGGAGAAGAGATTGCCTCGATCCCCAAAGAACTCCGAGAGTATCTCGAAACTCATGCACCCAAAGAGATCGATTTTAGGCTCAGTGAACCTTGGTTGAGTTGTCCCGCATTATCGCCGATCGGCTCCGACGAACTGATAGGTGCTTTGGGTCGGGCAATCGATTCCGTCAAGAGTCAACATCGTGTGGTGGCGGTTCCCTACGGGACAGACGCCTCTACCTTGGCCCAGGCCGGCATTCCTTCGGTTGTGTTCGGTCCTGGTAACATCGCTCAAGCACATACCTGCGACGAATGGATCGAGCTTGCTCAGGTGGAAGCAGCCAGCGAGATTCTTTATCGCTTGGTTCGCGATAATGAGCGGATCTGAAGCAAAAACTTGTCCTAGAGGATTCCTCCGGACGTTGTGCCTTGCTCCTCCGAATCGTTACAATGAAGCAGAAGGAGGGCTAAGGCAATGTCAATCCACGCACGGGATCTGGCGACTCGACGCTGTAAACCCTGCGAGGGCGGAGTTCTGCCGCTCTCCGCAGACCAAGTGCATGACTATCTCAAAGCGGTGCCCAACTGGCACTTATCTGAAGATGGTCGCCGCATTCGTCGCGAGTGGCGCGTGCTTGATTTCCTCACCGCGTTAGATTTTTTTCAACGCATTGCAGTCATTGCCGAAGAGCAGGACCATCATCCCGATCTTCACTTGGTTGGTTATCGCAATGTCCTCATCGAAATTTGGACTCACGCTTTAGGCGGACTTTCGGAAAATGATTTCATCTTGGCCGCCCAAATCGACACACTGCCCGTAACACTAAAGACATGAAGTATCTATTTTCACCAAGGATAGGTGTAACATGACTCAACGGAATACAGTCTTCATTAACGAACGGGTGGCCTGCGGTCCCGATCAACCGTTGCTGTGGATTCTCGGTCCTTGCGTGATCGAATCCCAGGAATTAACTCTTTGTATTGCTGAGACGCTCGCCGAGTTGAGCCAGCGCTACCATCTCCCTCTCGTCTTCAAGGCCTCGTTCGACAAGGCGAATCGCTCTTCTAGTAAATCGTTCCGAGGCCCCGGCCTGACCGCTGGATTGAAGACATTGCAACTCGTCAAAGAGCGAACAAGTCTTCCGGTTTTGACCGACATCCACGAACGTGAGCAAGTGAAACCGGCAGCAGAGGTCTGCGACATATTGCAAATCCCAGCGTTTCTGGCTCGACAAACCGATCTGATTCTCACCGCTGCCGAAACTGGCAAGGTCCTCAATGTCAAGAAAGGCCAGTTCATGGCTCCCTGGGACATGAAAAATGTCCTAGTTAAAACACGCGAAGTGAAGAATGATCGGGTGTTGTTAACCGAACGCGGTGTAAGTTTCGGCTACAACAATCTGGTCAGTGACATGCGATCCATTCCGCTAATGCAAGAACTGGGAAGTCCTGTGATCTTTGACGCGACTCACAGCGTACAGATGCCAGGGGGCGCGGGAGACCGCAGCGGCGGAGATCGGCGTATGGTGCCTTATCTCGCCCGGGGGGCGGTGGCTGTGGGGTGTGACGGGCTTTTCCTAGAGACGCATCCCCGACCTGATGAGGCGCTCAGTGACGGTCCTAACATGATCGCCTTGGCCGACCTACCAGAATTGATCGAAACCTGCCTGCGGATTCGCCAAGCAATACGTCCTGGGGCAGATCGTGGAAAATTTTCGGGAGTTCGCGGATGAGTCAGCAGGTCAATCCTGAGTCGATTCGAGATGATGTCTCAACCACTGGTCGCCCCGCGCGAAATTATCTGCTGCTCGCCTGGGTGATTGTGCCTGCCGCCCTACTCTTAGCAGTTTTGATTTATCTTGTTCGTGGTGATTCACCCGTTGAGGCCCCGACGACATCGGATACTCGGGAACCCGAGAACTACCTGCAACAAATACGCTCTACTTTGGCCCGACAGACTGACCTTGCCACTTGTCGAGTCATCGTGGCCCAGTTGAACTCTCATTTGCGACAATCCGAAGAGCATCAGCCAGCCAAACTAACCACTCAACAGAGTGAACAACTTGCTAATTTGCTGGGGCTTCAATCGGACGAGTTAGCAGAACTCGGCTCAACCACTTTCACACCACTCGATGCCCGGCATTTGGAATCGTGTTTCCTTTTTCGCGATGCCGCCAAATCGCTCGAACTATCTCCCATGAAAGGAAGCACTGTCACGGCCAAACAATCTTCTTTGGATCGAGCCAAGGAAGGGTTCGCCTGGGTAATGAGACAGGTTCGGCTCGTCCCTGCTGAAAAGCAAGTGGTGACCGACCTGCCGACTCCTCCAGCACTAGTGCTTCGCCGAGGCACTGGTTCCGCCCTGGAACGCGCTTTGGTGTATCTGGCGCTGCTGGAGCAGTTTGGCCTAGACGAGGATGAGACGCTCGGTCTTCAAGGCGTGCTGATGTTTGTCCCCGATGAAAAAGGCCAACCACGCTTTTGGTGTTGTGGAGTCACGATCGGCAACGAAACGGCAGTCTATCTTTTCGACCCTCGCATGGGGTTACCGCTCCCTGGACCACAAGGCAAAGGAATCGCCACTCTGGAGCAGGCAACAACCGATCCATCCATTCTTAACCAGTTAAAGATCGACAAACTCGCCTATGATATCACTCCGGAGCAAGTCAAAACTGCCACTGTTAGCATCGTTTGTCCTCTTTCGGCAGCTTCACCCCGCATGCGACTGTTACAGGATAAAATGCTGCGAGATCGTGCTTGGCGCGGTAAACCGTTACCGCATCAGGTGCGTGTGCGATTGGCTGAGGATCCGTTCCAGATTCAAACTAGCCTCCGCAAAGTTGTTTCTCAGACTCAATCCCTGAATTTCTGGAAACAAGGGGTCACACTTAGCCGCCAATTCTTCGGGAAAGACGACGGTGGCGTCGACACTGGGATTCCGTTTCCAATCGCAAAGTTGAATGGCTTTAGCACCGCAGAGGATCGCTCAACCTACCGCTTGCCACGTGAGCAAATATTTAATCTTTCGATGGTGCCCTGGGAGGAATACCCCGCGGTCTTTCGAGATCCACAACAGTTTCGCTTCGATATGGGATTAGGACAACGGTTACGAGGAATCTACGCTGCCCCCTTTTTAGGCGCTTTAACAGATCCAAAATCTCCACGAGAACAGGCTCTTCGCGGAAACTTCAAGACGGCCGTACAGGATCTGGCAATGCAAGCTCCGGTATTGCTGACCGCTCGCAATCGTCTTCAAGAGGCTAATGTCGAAGAACTGTACCGTGGCGTGTCGGATTGGATTCTAGAGAAAGCGAACCCCGCCTTTGCCTTTCAGCTCCGCTCCCGAGGCACTCCCGAGGAGCCACGCGCCAATCGTATGGTCGATGAGTTATTCAAATGGCGTGGCACGGAACCGATCGCCATTCTCCTGACCGGAGCCATCGCTGGCCCGCGCAGTGCTGAGGTCATGTATCAGTTAGCTCTCTATCGACAAGAACAGGCGCATCGGCAAGAGTTAAGGCTAGCATTGGCCAAGCAGGCTGGACTGACATTGCCAGGTGAGAACACCGAAGCTGAGCTTCTGTGGAAAGATACAGAGAATTACTGGAGAGAATTTCTCGAAAATCATCCCAACCGCCCCGCCAGCAGCGTGGCTCGTCTTCGACAAGCCGAATCTCAGATCGCTCGCGGAGAGGTGCGACTTGCCCGTTCCAACTTAGAACAACTTGCCACCTTGCAAGGCACGATCACTGACTTGGAGCGTCTTGCCTGTCTTTGGCTAGCCAACCAACTTCCTTCAGACCAGTAATCGTCGCATTCCAAGGACACAAGAAGATGACTCTGAATCGTGGTCAAGCCTTTGCCCTACTTAACGAATATGTTCAGGATCCGAGCCTGATTCGGCACTGTCTTTCCGTTGAAGTTGCTCTGCGTGCTTACGCCAACCAATTAGGAGAGGACGTCGAAAAATGGGGGATTGTTGGCTTGTTGCACGATTTTGATTACCAGCGCTGGCCGGATCCCCCCCATCATCCCCTTCAAGGATCTCAAATCTTACGAGCTAAAAACTATCCTGAAGACGTCATTTATGCCATTCTGTCTCATGCAGACTATCTGCCCGATTATCCTCGTGTGCATCGTTTGGACAAGGCTCTATATGCGTGCGACGAGATCACTGGATTGATTACTGCGACAGCACTGATGCGACCAACTGGCATCTCCGACCTGACCGCGTCGAGTGTTCGCAAGAAGATGAAGAAAAAAGAGTTCGCCCGAAATATCAATCGCGAGGACATCGAACGCGGCGCGGCCGACTTTGGTGTGGCTCTCGACGATCACATCCAGTTCGTCATCGAGGCTATGAAATCAATTGCCCACGAACTGCAACTCACCGGGAATGGCTCTACGGAGAACGCCTCCTTCGCAACGGATCTTGGAACCATCGATACGGTTCGTTAGCATCGACAGCATGTCTGAGAAACCGATCGACACTACCGAACTAGCTGAAAAGATCAAGCGTCTGGTCGAAGAGCGCGGCTGGAATCAAGAGGATTTCGCTCGCATCGCCGATTTGAACCGTCATACTGTTCGACAAATCCTCGGGATTACCCCAGGGCGCAAACTTCGCAACGCAACAATCACTGCCTGCGCGCGCGCCCTAGGTTTATCCGTACATGAACTGCGTACCTATCCGCTAGATCGCCTTTTACCGCGCATGGTTGAGAGAGCAGTCGGACCCGACGAAGTGCTTCGCCGCAAGTACGCCGACATGACTCAGCCCGAGTTGAAACTCTGGGTCGAACGCAACCCAGATCGAGCCAAACAGCTTACCCTCGAGGAACTCGACGAACTGATCGCGATGCAAGGCAGTGAAGGTCCACTAGCGGCATTTGGGGTCGAGGTGTTCGTTCAGCGAATCGAACGTCGGCGTAAGCTGGTCAAACAGTTGTATGTCCTTGTAGGCACAGAGTACCTGGACTTGATCGAACTGTTTCTTGGGTTGATCTACGACAAGGTCCGTCCACCTTCCGAGTCTTAAACCTGCTCCGGTTCTGCTGAGGAGTCGACTGACTCACGAATCACCGGAAGACGGATAACTACAACCGCACCGATGCTGGCCAACCCCACTAGCATTAGCACCAATTCCCAGCGCAATCGTCCTAAAATTGCACTGCAGAGCACCGCGATAACTAACATCGATAGTGCAAGAATCTTGACACGAGGCCGTACCGCACGGTGCCGGTGCCAGTCCTGTAGCATTGGGCCAAAGAGTCGGGATTCCAGCAACCAGCGATGCAATCGCTCGGAGGAACGAACAAAAAAGTAGCTTGCCAATAGGAGAAATGGCGTCGTTGGCAACACCGGAAGCATCGCGCCGAGTACGGCCATTCCCACAAAGAATAGCCCCAATCCGATGTAGAGGATGCGCCAGAGCCCTGTCACCGCGCGCGGATGGATGTCCTTTTGCTTAGGCTGCATCGCCGCTCTCCGAGTTAGTGCCTACTAGAATCAGTAGCATACTCGGCTAGTGGTGGTCACGTCCGAATTACCGAGAGATCTCCTCAAAAGAGAGATTTCCAATAGGATACTTCCGCCAGTCCTTATAATCAAAGTGCCACCACTCCGCCTCGTAGACGGTAAACCCTTCCGCTTCCATGACACGTCGCAGTAAATCCCGATGCCATCGCTGAAGTGACGTCCCACCAATATAATCCGGATAAGATCGATCCGACATTTCATCATAGCCGCCGACCATCTCGACTGCCTTTCCTGACTTGCGATCGTAAAGCGTCAGATCGACAGCACAACCGCGATTATGACGGGATCCTTGCTCCGGATCAGCAACAAAGACGCGGAAGTGGGGAGGTGTGGCCTCCCAAAACATCTTCGTGACCGACCAGGGCCGATAGCCATCGAAGATAAGCAAGCCGTATCCCAACTTCTCCAGTCGACGATGTGCTCGTACCAGAGCCTCGGCAGCTGGTTTTTGTAAAAATGCTTTGGGAGTACGATAAAACTGCGTACTTAAAAAGTTATTCGTGCTGGCATAGCGAATGTCGAACTTGAGAGTCGTGTCAAGCGTAGCCAAATCGATCAGTTCGGGGTCACGAAACAGGATCCCGGATTCCGAGGGCGGTTTGGCTTTGCTAGCTAGTTCACGCAGCTTCTCGATCGGTTGTTGTGGCTTGAGGCGGAACGTGGAACCGTCCTCACCATCGAGCTTTCTTCGCTGGAAGACAATGCTTGCCGCCTCAACTTGAGTAGCACGTCCTGTCTTGTCGCGAGAAAAAATTAATTTCTCTCCATGATAGAGTCCAAAATCTGGAGGAAAGAGATAAACATCAGCGGTTTTTTCCTTCAGCGGATAGAGAAAGAACCATTCGATCAGAACGTGTAGCTGACCATCTTTTTCAAACACGAACAGTTTATTGTGATCCCAGCCATACTCTCCGATAAGCCCCTGCCAATGGGAAGGGATTGGCTGGGGCTTCTTGATATCCGTGCGGCGAAAATCCGTCTTGCCAACGCGAAAGCCCTCCTCGATCGGTTCAAAAGTGATGCCCCATCCTAGACGGTCGTCGGCAATTAGATTCTTGCCGGCTTGACGCAACTCGACGCGAAAACCGCCTCGGGCCGGCTGCCAATAAAGCCTCCCTGCACTGGCGATCAGATCAAATGAGACAGTGCCACTGGTGTATCTGCCTGCCAACCGATTGGCTTGTCCCTCAGGAAGCGGTTGACTTTTAGAGATAGTAGGTAGAGGCGACTTTTGCTTGACCGCCAGCATATGTTCTAATGCGACATCAGCGATCCGTGTACTCACGGAATTGGCACAATCGCAAGAGTTCACCACGACTACCCCGAGTTTGTCTTCGGGCAGAGCTGACAAATCGGTAGCAAAGCCATAGATCGCGCCGCCGTGTCCGATCCGTCGTCGATCTTTCCAACGTGTGACGGAAAACCCCAGACCAAAGCCTTCCTGAGTGTTGTTAGTGAACTGCGGCGTCCACATGGTCTCTAACGTTTTTTCCTGAAGAATGCGTTTGCCATCGATCAGTCCACGGCCAAAGCACATCTTGAGAAAGCGCGAAAGATCGAGCACCGTGGAATACATGCTTCCAGCGGGTGCCATGCCTAGTTCAAAGGTGGGAGCGGGAAATTCTCGCCCGTGATAAGTCCACATCATCGCCGAAGCAAGCTTTGCCTGTGTCGTCTCGTTCGGCTCAAAACTGGACGAAGTCATACCCAGAGAGACTAGTAATGAGTCAGCAAGATACCTCGCAAACGGTTTGCCTTGAGTTTGTTGCAGGACATAGCCGACCAACGCGATACCGGCGTTGCTGTACTTAGTGCGAGCCTCTGGCGGATAGACAAGAGTTGTAGCGTTCAAACTTCTGACAGTTTTACCAAGATCTAAATTATCCGGATCAAAATAGTTTCCAATTGGCGGTTCACGGACTAGCCCCGAACGATGAGCCATCAATTGTCGTAACGTGATCGGTTTTTTCGGTGCCTCTGGATGAGGTCGAGGAGCAAAATCGGCTAGATACTTAGTGACTGGTGCATCCAGATCAAGCTTGCCCTGTTCCACCAATTGCATGACCGCGACATCAGTGAATAGCTTGGAGACGCTACCGACACGATACACGGTGTCTGCAGAAGCCTTCTTTTTTTTGGCGACATCCTCGTAGCCGAACCCCTTGGCCCAGACAATCTGTTGATCGTCCACCAAGGCGATGGAAAGAGCCGGCAGTCTCTTTTGTTCTACTTCCTCGGAGATGAATCGCTCCAGAGCTTGTACGGCCTGTCGATACGGAGAAGCCGGGGAGACCTCGCTCTGGGCAAACAAAGACGGAACCAGGGCCAGTAGGATGAACAGAGTGCGCATGAGCAAGCTCCTTAGGAGAATCTCTTTGGGCTATGGTACGGTTCAGGTTCGACTTGTCTCGCCTAGCCAGGTCACGAAAATAAGAAGCAAGGAGAAGCGATGAACATGCATGCTGGACCTGGCCCCATCCACACAAATACCCCAGATTGGAATCGACGGCTCGATTTCATCGTCTCGATGATGCGGGAAATGTCACTGCAAACCGATCCGCAAGAGATGCGGCTAGCTTATGCCCGGAGGATGCGCGAATTAATGCCCGTAGATGGGGTGGTATCGTTCAGCCGACGTGATTTAGTTTATCCACGCTATCGCGTGACTCGATGGAGTCGATGGACCAGCGAGATCAATCCGTGGAAGGAAAAAGAGAAATTACCGCTCCTTGAAGGTGGTATCTGTGCAGAGTGGCTCTACGGTAATGAGCCGCAGTTGTACGCAGATTTCACCGTCTCTCCCGACGATCCCGCATTTGAATACCTACAGGGGTTTCGCTCTGTGGCAGTGATTCCCATGTACGATCGAGGAGAAGGACTCAACATGGTCGTTCTGCTTCGCCATGAGCCAGCGGCCTTCTCCCCAGAAGAATTTCCGCAGTTGGTCTGGTTGAGCAATCTGTATGGTCGAGCCACTCAGAATCTGGTACTCGCCGAGCAACTCAAGGAAGCTTACGCCGAAGTCGAACATGAGTTGCAGGTGATCGCAGGAATTCAACGCTCGTTGTTGCCCGCGCATATGCCGCAGATTCCCACGCTGAGCGTAGCGGCGCACTATCAAACCTCGCGGCAAGCAGGTGGCGACTACTACGACTTCTTCCCACTGGCCAACGGCCAATGGGGCATCTTGATCGCCGATGTTTCCGGGCACGGAACTCCGGCAGCCGTGGTCATGGCTGTGACTCACGCTTTGTCCCACACCTTCACTGGCGATCGGGACTCTCCGTCGCGCTTCTTGGAACATCTGAATCGAGAATTGTACCGGCTTTACACTTCCAAGAGCGATAACTTTGTCACCGCTTTTTACGGTATTTACGATCCGAGTAATCGTCATTTGGAGTATACTTCCGCTGGCCACAATCCCCCTCGCTTAAAACGCTGCGACGATGGTACACTGGCTTTGCTCGACGAAGCCGGCGGCATTCCATTAGGCATCGCGCCTCGTCAGAGTTACCCCACGGCCCAAGTGCAGTTGCGTCCTGGGGATCAATTAGTTCTTTACACCGACGGCATCACCGAAGCTTATGATTCCAAGGGGAACATGTTCGGATTGTCTCGGCTAGATAAAGTTCTGGAAAACTGCTCGGTTGGAGCCTCGGATTTGCTTCGCGCCGTCTTGGATGCTCTGGAGGACTTCGCTGCCAGCGCTCCGGCGCACGACGATCGAACCCTTCTAGTTCTCAAAGTGCATTGATTGTGTGAAAGGATCTCACCTCATGCAGAAGCAAGTTCAGAAACCCTGGTATCAGCAACCGATCTGGCTCGGTTTGCTCGGGCTATTGATTATGTTGCTGGGCTGGAAGCTGTCCATCTATAAGCCATACTCGAACGCTATAGCGACGGTCGCCGAACTTCAACAAATGACCGAGGACCAAGAGTTGGTCCAGCGTTTGGATCAGGTGGCTCGCGCAGCGCCTCGCGAGCCTCCCTACAAACTTCCAGGACTGATGGCGTTTCTGGCTGGGATGATGATGTTCATCTCGGCAGGGGTCGCCATGTATCAGTCACCGCCGATTCTCTCCACAGATGAATCTGAACCAGAGAGCGAACCTTAAATCGATTTAACGACGCAACGGATAATCCTCACGACGGAACAGATAATCCCAATGCCTTGCGTTTCTCAATGATGAACGTCAAATGATGTGGAATGTGACGTACTGCTAACTGAAGAATGCGTTCTAGCGAGAGTTCCCCGCGCTCGCTATGTACCCCCGTTCGTTGCAGGATCTCAGCGGGTAACGCATTGAGAATGCGCCCCATCTGAGACCGCGTTAGTTCGATTAAGCGCAATTCTTCTTCCAGATCGCGTTCGTGGTAAGCTAATCCCTTGGCAAAAAGGTTTTCATCCGCGCCGAGCAGCTGTGGTTTGTCATGGGTAATGATTCGCTTCATGCGATCGGCGAGAATGGGTTCAAAGTCGGAGAGATGACAGATAACTTCAAGCGTACTCCATTTATCCGGGATTGGACGAGCCAGCAATTGTTCGCGAGTCATGTCCGACACGACCTCACGCAAAGCACGAGGCCCAACAAGATAATCACCGATCAATGGATTCATGGCGTCACTCACAACAAAAGAATTCCGGCGACGCCGATTATCTTATGTTTAGGATGCTCGCCGCTCCAGTCGTGAGCGCAGCAGAGCTAATTGCTGAAGCCGATCCCCTTCTGGGGCATAAGGATCGAAGGGGACGCCAGGCCAAATGCGATGTAGGGTTTCATAAGCTCGACGTCGCAATTCCATATCGCGCCAGGCCAGAGCCTCAACCAGAGCTGGAATGGCATTGTGTCCTTGGGCAATCAACTCCGCTGCCGCAGCCTGAAAATCATTAGTCCTGAGTCGATCGAGCAAAGTTTGCATGCGATCTTGTTCGACATAAGAACGCAAGGCTGGCTTTGGTCGCTGCGGAGATTCAGCGGGCGACGACGTAGAAACAGGACTGGAAGTCGGTACGTCGTGGAACGTTAAACCTTCCGCTGTATGACCAAGGTAGGTTCGAATGGCCTGCTCGTTACTGGCGACTTCTCCGGGAGTGCCCTCAAGAAATACTTTGCCTTGATGAATCAGATAAACCCGATCCGTTACAGTCAAAATCTCACGAGCTTGATGATCAGTGATTAAGATGCCGATATTCTGCTCGCGCAGCGAACGAATGATCGACTTGATATCCGCAATAGTCGGTGGGTCGATCCCAGTGAATGGCTCATCGAGTAGGATCAACAAGGGGTCACAAACCAGACAACGAGCGATTTCGAGTCGGCGTTTTTCCCCACCAGACAGACGAGCCGCGTTATTTTTTCGCACATGGTTCAGGCCGAACTTGGTCAAGACCTGATCGGTCATGTCGTGACGCTCTTTTCGCGTCAATTTCCGACCTAAAGTTCGATGTTGAGGCATCGCCTCAAGAACGGCGAGTATGTTCTGCTCGACGGTCAATTTGCGAAAGACGCTCGTTTCCTGGGCGAGATAGCCCATGCCCAACCGGGCGCGACGATACATCGGAAGTTGAGTCACATCCTGGCCGTTGAACATGACCCGGCCTTCGTTAGGCGTGATCTGGCCCGTCGCCATGCGGAAACTGGTCGTCTTGCCTGCTCCGTTTCCGCCCAGCAGACTGACGATCTCTCCTAAACCGACCTTAAAACTGACCTGATCGACGACCTTCCGACTCTTATAATACTTGACCAGGTTATGGACTTCGAGGATCGCCATCCTTGGCCCTCCAATCAAGTCAGTTGTCCGATGCGGGTATACTCCGCTCCCTGCTCGGGAACAAGGTCACGTCTTTGCTCAAGACTTCGGCGTAGCCATCCAGTCTTTGCGTTCTCTAGAAGAAGGAATATTCGCTAGTTGACGATATTTAGTAATTGTGCGCCGTTTGACGGGGCAGCCAGCTTCAATCATCTTCTCGACGAGGGCATCGTCCGAAAGAGGATTCGATTTATCTTCTTGTTCGATGATTTCCAACAGTTTCTGCTTCATCACTTCCCAAGCGATCTCTTCGCCATTGACGGTTTTGCCTCCGCCGAAAAACCGTTTCAACGGAAAGATGCCTCGCGGAGTCTGTACCCACTTGTCATCGACCGCCCGACTTACTGTCGTAACATGAACCCCGACCTGATCGGCGATTTGTTGCATCTTCAATGGCTGGATATACTCAGGCCCCTTTTCCAGAAACATCTTCTGATGTTCGATAATGGCTCGGGTCACTCGTTCCAAAGTGTTGCGGCGTTGCTCAATCGATTCCTGCAGCCACTGTGCCGACTGAATCTTCCGCTTCAGATACTCTCGCACCTTGGGATCAGCTCCCTTGTCTTTATAGGCCTCAATGTAGCGCTTACTGATGTAAATATTCGGTAGCCAGTCGTCGAGCAGCCTAATCGTGTATTTGCCATCTTCTTCTCGTTCGACGGCGATGTCAGGAACGACGTAGGGAATATTTTCGGCCACGAACCCAGCACCTGGCTTAGGATTGAGATGCTTAATGATCTCAATAGCTTCCTTGATGGTCGCGAGATCAGCCCCCGTGCTTTTCTCAATCGCCGGTAGGCGATTGTGCGGAATGTCTTCCAAATGATCGAGAATCAAGCGACGCACCAGATCTGCATGTTCGGTCTCCGGCCCCACTTGCAGCAATAGGCATTCTTTCAAATCACGCGCGCCAACTCCCGGAGGATCGAGCTTCTGCACCATATAGAGAGCTTCTTCCACCTGTTCTGGAGTGACCGGCTCATCGAAACTGGCGGCGAGTTCCTGCATGGTCGGTACGCGACGACGAATAGGCCGCTCAGGTTTGTAGTTGGGATCGAGCAGCATTTTCTGATATTCCGGATCCGTTTCATCCGGAACACTCAGAAAACCGTTGTCGTCCAGGTGAGCAATCACATGCCGCAGCAGTCGTTGGAACGTAGGCGGCATGTCAATGAATCCAAGTTGGTCGGTTAGATAATCCTGCAAGGACTGAGGGCGAGAGACCATATTCTGCATCGCATCGTGTTTGCGGTCGATCTCTTGCTCAATCCCGTTTCGCGAGGGGCGATGCTCCTCGTTGAATACGTCCTCATAATCCCGACTCAGAGCATCCAGGCGGTCGAAATCAAGTTCATTGTTGGTATCACTGACCAATTCTCGATCGCCCGGATCGCGGTCGTCGATTTGCTCTGGAGCCTCGTAGTCCGGATCATCAATCGACGGTTCTTTCAGCTCTAAAACAGGGTTCTCATCGAGTTCTTGTTGGATACGTTCTTGCAGATCCATGACCGGCATCTGCAGAATTTCCATGGACTGGATCATCCGCGGGGCCAGGCGCATTTCCTGGCTCATCCGCTGACTGAGGGTTGCATCCATCCGCATCATGTGGTCATCCCTCGATCCCTCGGCGATTTAGCCGATCATCCTCTACCTTCACAGTACCCGACGTCCTTCAAGCGCGTCCGCCAGCATCTGACTATTGGCGAACTCCAGAACCGATCCCGTAGGTAATCCTCGTGCTAACCGTGTTACCTTGACACCTAATGGCCCCAGCAACGTCGAGAGATACAGCGAGGTACCGTCTCCTTCCGTCGTGGGGTTAGTGGCCATAATGACCTCTTGGATTCGCCCAGTTCGTACCCGAGCCATCAATCGATCGATTGTCAATTGTTCGGGACCAATCCCGTCTAGAGGCGAAAGCCGCCCATGCAGAACGTGATACAGTCCACGATAACTCCCCGAGCGTTCTAAAGCGATCACGTCGCGCGGTTGTTCCACCACACAAACCAGACTATCGTCTCTTTGAGGGTCGGCACAGATAGTACAACGCACATGCTCGGTAGGATGGCAACAGACCTCACAAGGGTGAATCTGTTCTTTGATGGCTCGTAGAGCCTCGGCCAAGCTGAAAACTTGTTGTTTGGGCGCCTGAAGCAAATGATGCGTCAAGCGTTCTGCACTCTTGGGACCAATGCCAGGTAATTTCCCCAGCTCGTGCATCAATCGAGCAATAACACCGAGCGGCTCCGTCTCCACCGCCTGATCCCTCATCACACTTTAGCTACTCAACGCTTGTTCATAGCGTGATTGATTGATGGATTCTAGTCCATTCCCCCAAGATTCATTCCTGGTGGCAACCCGAACTGTACTGCCGTGTTCCTGGTTTCCGCCTGAAGAGCCTCGCGTGCCTTGGCGACGGCTTGGTTGACTGCCGCTTTGATCAAGTCCTGCAGCATGTCGCGGTCGTTTAGCTGCATCGCCTCCTCACTGATCGTGCAAGAGAGTAGATCAAATTTGCCGTTCACTTTCACTCGTACCATGCCGGCCCCAGCGTCGCCCTCCGCCGTGATTTCCGCTAGGCGTTCCTGCAAGCGGACCATTTCTTCCTGAAATTTGGGCAAATTGCTCAGCAGGCTCGTCAGTTTTCCCATCCCTTTGAACATGTCAAACATGGTGACTTGCCTCTCCTCCCGCCTTGGGAATGTCTTCGCCAAACCCTTCATCGACGCGAAGAATCGTCGCTCCGAGTTTCTCTATTACCCGCCGAACGATGGGGATTTGTTCTGCGGTTTCCTTGGAAGATCTCCGTGAACGAACAGAGCTTCCCACATTGTCCACTTCTACTCGGAGGGATGGATCTTCCTCAACACGAACCTGAAAGGGTTGTCCAAGCACTTGAAGAAAGGCTTCTTCAATCCGAGCAATTCGTTCAGGTTCTTGGACGAATTCTCTAGCCTGATTATAGGCCGTTGGGAAGCGAAACACCAGAGAGTTTGGCCCAGAAATTGCAGGAGGGCCGGCCTTGCAAAGTTCACTGGACAGCTTTGTTCCTAAAATCGGCAGTATTTTGGACCTCACCTGTGACCAATCGAACGGGGAGAGACCTTGCGAAGAAGCTTCCGATCTATTCTTTTGTTCATCAATCGGTAGCTTTTTTTTTACCGAATCGGTCAACCGAGGAATCGTCGTCCTCGAAGCAGCCCCCGGCAGAGCCACTGCGGCCCGGGGATCGAGACGCACTTGCTCGATCCATTGGCAGAGTTGCGTTACCGAAACCAGATCTGCTAGTCTGCCCATGCGGATTAGGGCCATCTCGACCAAGGTTCGTCCGTGAGTGCTTGTTCTCAATCGTGCTTTGGTTGTCGAAAGAATATCCAGGCCTGCGAGGATGGCATCGAGCTGAACCAGCCGCGCATGGGTCCGCAATGTCTCGTGATGCCGGGCCGGAACGCTGAAGTCGCGTCCCTCGGTTCCTGAGCAATTCACGACCATCAGATCTCGCCAGTAAGCGATGAGTTGATCAATCAGTTCCCCCAACTGAAGTCCACTGACTACCGCTTCCTCTAGCTGGTCGAGAATTGACTTTGGTTCGTTTTTGAGGATGACCTCAGCAAGCCCGAGGATACGCTCATCCCCAGCCGTTCCCAGCAGACGATGAACTTGATCGGTTGTCAGTCGATCTCCGCCGAAGGCGAGCAACTGATCGAGAAGCGATTGGGCGTCGCGCATCGAACCACTGGCTCGTCGCGCTACCATCTCCAACGCCTCAGGGTCGGCCTGAACCTGCTCTTTGGCGACGATTTCTTTCAACCGAGAAACGATCAGCGGTAATGGAATCCCCGCGAAGTCGAATCGTTGGCATCGCGAAAGAATCGTGACGGGCACCTTTTCTACTTCGGTCGTCGCAAAGATGAATTTCACATGCGGCGGAGGCTCTTCCAGTGTCTTCAACAAGGCGTTGAACGCCCCTCGGGACAACATGTGAACTTCATCGATAATGTAGATCTTGAATCTAGCTCGTTGTGGCCGATACTGCACATTCGAACGAATGTCACGAATGTCATCAACTCCGTTGTTGCTTGCTCCGTCAATTTCAAGCACATCGACATCTTCTCCCGAAGCGATAGATTGACAAATGGTACAAACGCCACAGGGCGTCGGTGTCGGACCACTTTCACAGTTCAACGCTTTCGCCAGAATTCGCGCAGTGGAGGTTTTGCCGACTCCGCGTGCTCCGGTGAACAAGTAGGCATGTGCGACCCGATTTCCGCTGAGGGCGTTGGCCAGCGCGCGACTGACCGGCTCCTGGCCAACCAGGTCAGAGAAGAGTTGAGGGCGATAGCGACGCGCGAGAACAGTATACCCTTCGGCAGTGTTCGTTGGTGGCGGCGGACTGGATGTAGCTTTGCTCGTAGTCTTGTGCTTGGCCATGATCCGTGGCTCGCCTTAGCAATAAAAACGGGGGGCATTCACCCCCCGAGGTTCCTGCTGAGCGCTCCGCAGCGGGGTGCCGGAAGAGGCTGATCCACGCCACTCGGTCCATTGCTTATGGCTGCTCCCGTCAAGGCCTGACCAGGTTCGCAACTTTCCTCTGGGTGGGTCCCCTCCCGGCACCTCACCGCGAAGCGCCGTTGTTTGAGTTCGCCTCGGTCGAGGTGATAGTCACCTGACGAATGAGGATTGGTTTCGCTGGCCGACTACCGCCCTCATCGTCGATGATCACAGGTGTATTGCCTATTTTACGCAACACGTCCAGCCCCGTAACCACTTTCCCGAAGATGGTGTAGTTCCCATCGAGAAACGGCGCTTTGGTTAAAGTAATATAGAATCTGGTAGCGGCGGTGTCCGCCTCTTCGCCGCGACAAGCTCCCACTATTCCCTCTTCGTGTCCCATCTTGTCCGCAGGCGTAAACTCTTCTTTTAACCAGTAGCCGATACTGCCCGTTCCGATGGCTCCGGTGCCAAGTGGGCATCCCGCTTCGATCAAGTGCAATTCCTGATTCCTCTCATTGCGATCATGACGAATGCGGTCGAAAAACAGTCCATCGTAATAACCCGTTTTGGCCAACGCAATGAAGTTGCGAACATGATTTGGGGCCTGTTCGGGAAATAGAACAATTTCAATCGGTCCCTCGCTGGTATCGAGCATCGCCCGATAGTTTAACTTTTTCCCTTCTGCTGTAGTGAATCGAATTTCATCCCAGTTGTTTCGCACTGCGTCGAGAATGCGATGCACCGGTTTTTTGGTGATGGTCTCATCTGGCGGACGAACAGCATCTCCGGGCGGCGGGTCATCTGCTCCACGCACCGCCTCTGTGAAGCTCTGATGCAACCGATCGCGAGTACCTCCAGCGTTGCGAGAAACAGGTGTAGCCGAAACCGTCTTCGTCGATCCCGAGGTCAGCGTTTTCTCAGGTTCCTCTGTTGCGACCACCTGGTTCTCTTTTTTGCCACAGCTAACAAGTCCTACCGCAAGAAGTGCAAACACGAATATCCTGATGTACTGATTAGTCATGACCTAGATCTCCAGGGGGAGGGACGATCTGCAACCATGCATGGGCGCGAACATAGTCCAGCAGGCAATTTGGGTCAAGCGAGACATCACGGTAGCAGGCCACCTATTAATTCAAAAATCTCCAAGGAGTAAATGACATGCGTCTGGCACTACTTATTGGCCTGTGCCTGGCCAACTCTCTGTTCGCGCAGTGGATCACGGGAGTAAAGGCCAAGGCAACCTCCGAACAAGTCGCTGGATTGACCTCAGCAATGAACCTTGTCAACGACAATGGTTTCAAGGAAACCAGCAAAGGTGGCGGAAAGTTCGTCTTAACGACGAATTCTTATGCTGACGGTGGAAGTATGTGGAACGCCAGCTACGGCAAGCACGGCCCAGATGAAAACGCGATCGTTGAGTTCGATCTTGGCAAGGTTTATACCCTTTCGCATTTTCGCGTGTGGAACTACAATTCGATCCCTCATCGAGGTTTTGCCTCAGTCGTTATCACTGTATCAGAAGAGGGGAAGCAGTGGCGGACAGTGCCTATTCGCTATGAGTTTGCTCAGGCCCCCAAGTCAGACAACTATCTCGGTGAAGAACATCCGCTTCCGGTGGTCGCTCGCTATATTCGCTTTCATTGCGACCGGACACATCGCACCGGGGGACAACCGGACGTTGCAGGTTTGGGCAAGGTTCGCTTTGTGGGCAAGTTAGGACGTACCACAACGGATCTTGAACTGAAGAGGTTTGAACAAGCCTGGGGACAGGGTTGGGGAGCAAATGGCTATGTGGACGTCACTCGACCTCCCTACTCCGCCAAGGGAGACGGACGCACCGACGATACAAATGCTATTCAAAAAGCGATTGACGACTGTCAAGGAACTCGCCGAACGGTCTATCTCCCCGAGGGAAAGTATCGAATTACCAAACCACTACGATTCAAGCCCGGACAGGGCTGGGGGTACAACAATCTCCGTGGTGCAGGACGAGAGCAGACAGTGCTTCGGCTTCAAGATAATACTTTTAGAGAGTTGAAAAATCCTCGTTCTGTTTTGTCGATGGGATTCAAGGGTCGAGAGGATGGGTCAGGAGTTCACGCCGACTGGTTCAACGTTAATGTCAGCGACTTAAGTATTGAGACTGGAAAAGGCAATCCCGGGGCCATCGGGCTTCAATACTACTCCAACAACGTGGGCAGCCTACGGCGAGTCCGCATCCGTTCTGAAGATGGTCAAGGGGTAATCGGACTCGATCTTGCTCAGGCCGATCAAAACGGTCCTTGTCTCATCAGCGACATTGAGGTCGAGGGCTTCGGCATCGGTATCCGCACGGGCATGACAGTCAATAGTCAAACGCTGGAACATCTTGTTCTGAAGAATCAATCCGAGGTTGCTTTCGAGAATCGCGGACAATGCCTGGCGATCCGGAAACTTCAAGTTGAAGGTGAAGCAACTGGGTTCGTCAATCATTTTGGGGTAGTGGCAATCGTGGATTCCACCTTCAACGGTCGCGGAAAAGCGGCTTCACGTTCCGCGATCACCAATCATGAAACGATCTTCGCTCGAAATGTGGAAGCGAAAGGCTTCAAGACAAGTATCGAGAATCTTCGCAAGAATGGAACCCCAAGCGTTAGCGCATCGCTCGTCAAAGAATACATTTCTTCTGCAGCAATTGCTCCATTTGGAGGAAGCAATTCACTGAACCTGCCCGTGAAGGAAGTGCCCGAGGTAAAAGTTACCGACGCAGCCGTGGCTAATGTACGGCACTTCCGAAAATTGGAGGATCCAGACGACTCCGCCTCGGTGCAACGTGCGATCGATTCTGGCGCTTCAACAGTCCTCTTTCCCGCTGGCTCCGGACTGCTGTTGCAACAACCGATCGAGATTCGCGGTAAGGTCAGGCGCATCATCGGTCACTTCGCTCAGATTCGTTCCGTCCGCGCCAATGAACCCATATTCCTCGTTCGCGGTGGAACCGAACCGCTGCTTCTAGAGCAATGGACCGGTAATCTTTTGCTCGAACATGCTTCAAATCGACCGCTCATCGTTCGCGATGCTCAGGGCGTGGACGGCAGGGTAACAGGGACTGGCGAAGTTTACTTAGATAATGTGACCGGCGAATGGATCTTTGGAAAGGGCGATAGCTGGTGTCGTCAATTCAATACAGAACGAGAAGGGACACATGCAATCAATCAAGGCGGACGACTTTGGATTCTGGGGCTGAAAACAGAACGTGGGGGAACGCTAATTGACACGCGCAAGGGCGGTCGAACTGAAGTCATTGGCGGATTGAGCTACACCACCACTCAGGGGAAACTAGCGCCCATGTTCCAGGCCGACGAGGCGGAACTTTCGGTGACTTTAGGTGAGGTGTGTTACTCTGGAGATCCGTATCGAGAACTGGTCAAACAGTCTCTAGATGGTCGACAATTCTTGTTGAAACGAGGTGAAGCACCTCTTCGGGCTTCCTTTTTACAGGGAAGTGAACTGCCGCTCTATGTCGGAAGGAAAAGTCGATAGATCAACAAAGAGCAGTATCAATCAACAAAAGGCCGTTAGCAGATCAACTAACGGCCCTATTGATTGTATGTCGTGAAAATACCTCAGGCCCGTTGTTCGGGAACATCTGGTTTATCCGCATCGAACCATTCGGGTTTGAACTCAATCCGCGCTCGCTCTCGCATGGCTAGGTTCGCGGTTAAAGCGATGATGGCATCGGCCATCGCGATCTCCCCGTGGCAGCGCGGCATTCGCTGACGAAACTTTCCGTCACGATCCTTTTCGTAGCCTAGGCTCGCGTCCCAAGTTCGGACACAGTAGGCAAAATCCTCCATTTCCTCTCGGTAACCTCGGCTAATCGGACCGCTGGCAGCGGCGGCCGTTCCCGACTTCGCCGTTCCGGGAGCAGCAGACGGTCCTCCCCACGTCGAGGAACTGTCGGCGGCAGGTTGATCCTTTTTCATTGAGCTGACGTCAATGGACATGGCCCGTTGATCGCCCTTCTTCGTCGGATCCTTTTCCGTGTAAAGCATCACGTTTTGCTCGGCCTCGACAATCATCGTTCCGCGAGTGCCCATCAGACATTCGCCGTAAGCCTCGAATCCGTTCGTGCTGATCGACGAATAAGTCACGACCACAATGTCATTCTTGTCCTGAGCGTAGTTTTTGCCAGGGAATTCAAAGGTCACAAAGACATGGTCGTCGATCTCGCGCGGGTTGCGATTGGGGCCGAAGAAGGATCGGGTTCCTACCCCCTGAACCGAAAGCGGTTTAGCCTTGTTGAGGAAGATACTTGCAGCATCAAGCTGATGGCTACCCAACTCAGCCATCAGACCGCCTCCCGTTTTCTCATAAAGCCTCCAGCGAACTAGTTGTTCGATGGAATCGTAGCCGCAATCAGCCAAAAATTTCTTCAGGTCGACGCCCCGTTCCTTGGCCAAGGCTTCAAGACCGTCAACGTCTCCCTGAACGACCGGCGGGAACCAACCGTCGCGAATCTTCGGTTCAAGGATGCCCGCAACCTGCTGGGCTTTCTGTTTGTCTCCGTCAAAATAGACCGCCCATTCGTCAGGATTGAAGACAGCTGGCCAGCTGAAATTGCGATGCCACAGAGCGCGAATATGCTTCACGTCGCCAAGGATACCCGACTTGATGACCTCGTTGGCATGAGCATACAGCATGCTGTAATGGCGCTGATGGCCAATCGACAGCACAACTTTATTTTCCCGAGCAGCACGAATCATGTCCTTGCATTGGCTGATCGTTCGGGCCATCAATTTTTCGCACAAGACGTGCTTACCGGCTTTCATACACTCGATGGCCACGGGAGCATGTAAGTGCAGCGGTAGGGCGATGATGACCGCTTCGATACTCTTATCTTTCAGAATGTCGCGCCAGTCGGTGTAAGACTTGATGGCCTTGGCTTTCTCACCATAGATCTTGTTCAAGCCTTTGCGGAGGGCAACCTTAAAGTCGCCGGTCATGATCCGCTTAAGGTTGTACGGTCGAATATCCGAGACCGCGACGATCTCCAAAAAGTCAGGGTTGTGTTCGCCAGCCAGAACACCGCCTTCATCGCCACAGCCAATCAGAGCAGTACGAACCGGATTGCCTTGTAGGCTCTTGTAGCCGAAGTAAGCAGCGGCGGCAGAGAGTCCAACGGCGGCAGTCCCTACGGCTCCAGCCTTGAGAAAATCACGGCGATCCAGGCCGAGATGCTCCACAGCCTTGCGGTAGTTCGCAGTGCCAACTTCACGTTGTTCCGGGGTCATGTCCAACGCCATGGGAGAGTCTCCAGAGGGATTTAGTCGGTAATCGAGGCAGTAACTTGGGGCTTCTCCCCAAAGAACAAACGACCAAACACGTTAAGGATGGCATCCACGCCAAACCAGCGACCCGTGGGCAGGCTCATCAAGACGCAAAGCGCCAACATTTCGATGAGATTTTTATTGACAAAGAGATAGTTGCCTTCGGTTGGCCCCACTGAGGGCAGCCAGGGCCATGAGGGAGCAGCCAGATACGTCATCAGCAGAAATCCCGCTCCGAGGAACGCGCCCAACCTGGCGAATAGTCCCAGGAACAAACTGGCTCCAACTCCTGCCAACATCCAAGGAGTAACAAGATCCAAATAGTAAATGATAGTCCGTTTCTTTTCTGGTTCCAAGCGAGTTTGCTTGGCTTGACTATCGGATAAAACCGTCACTAACAACGATTCCTTGAAAGCCTCCGTTTGCTTATCCAGATCGGCCAAGAGACTGTTTCGCAGTGCAGCCACTTCGGCCTTTTGCTCTCGAAGACGAGTTCCTTCGACATCTTTGCCGAACACCCAGAGTTTTCTCTTCGTCGTGTCCTCTAATTCCTGCAGTTTCTTCTTGTATTCCTCGATGCGTTCGCTCAACGTCATTTCTCGCTTCACTTCTCCCTTGGGGAAGGTACGCGTCTGGGTCGTGACCGATTTCTCGTGTAGTTTGACATCTCGCTTGGTCGGGTCCGGATCGGGGACATAATTCAGCAGCCGAACAACTTCTGCCGCAGCCTTGTCGAGTAATTCCTGTGCCTTTTTCTTCTGCGATTCGTCGAGTTTGTAATGATCGCTGAATTGCTTCAAATAGGTCTCCCAGTCCTGACGCAGTCCGCGAGGTAATCGCTCCTTGGCGTCTTTCTGCGTCACTGGAGCCGGCTCCAGGGTCAAGCGATCGAGAGCGAACTGATCGGGGTCGCCTTCATAATCACGTATCCATTTAGCAAAGGGACCAGGAGACTCGCGGAAATAACCCGCGCTAGAAAACGGCTTGTTGTTCGTGGGTAAGCCGAGAGCCGTCAATTGCTCCGCTGGAATTTTTTGGAAGCCCTCGACCAAAAAGTGCCAACCGATCGCTAGCCGCAACAGGATGAGAAAAAAAGTCGCCAATCGCGTCATGATTGTCTAACTCGTAAAGAATGATCCCATCAGCCGTTCACTTAAAAAGTATAGTCATCGGGCGAGAGATTGAGAATCGTCGGAGTTCGTTCCCCCGTTCTCAAGGCGACGACGCCGATTTCTGGATGCCGTGAACAGTACTCCTCAATCAGACTCATTCCCCCGACGAAGAATGCCGTCGATAAGGCATCGGCTAATGTAGCAGACGAAGCAATTACTGAGACACTCGCCATCTCTGAGGTCGGCCAGCCACTTCGCGGATCGAGAATGTGCCCGAGTTTTTTGCCCTCGTATTCCAGATATTGGAAACTCGCAGCCGAAGTTCCTAGCGCCCGATCGTTCAACCATACTTCAGCCAGATACCGCCGTTGGTTCCAGGGATGTCGAATGCGAACGCGCCAGCCACGCTGCCGCTTCGATGGAGCACCTTTAGCGTACACACTGCTTGAGCCGCCATGCAACAGTGCTGCGGGGATTTTCTCGCACAGTTCGACCATACGATCGAGTGCGTAACCTTTGCCGATCGCACCGAGATTGATCTCGACTAGCGATGCAGCAAACTGGACAGTTTGTACCGAGGCATTGAGTTGGACAAACCGCATTCCGGACTGCTCGAGTAGCTGTCTTAACTCTTCGAGAGTAGGAACTCGGCGTGGTCCTTTGAAAAACCCCCAAGCGCGAATGAGGCGGCCAATGGCGAGGTCGAACGCTCCGTTGGTCTGCTCCCAAATGGAGCGAGCCAACTGCAACAACGTGAATAGTCGTGATTCCACTCGGACAGGCCCCCAAACCGCTGCGCGATTGAGCAGACTCACCTCACTATAGTCGCGATAAACAGACAGCTGATCCTCTAATTCGTCGAGTAGCTCAAAGGCGGCACGAGCTAGTTCTATATCGGCATGTTCCAGGGGCAAAAGGATTTGCCAATTGGTCGCCATGGCTCGCCAACCACAGCGAACCAGAGCAAGATCCTGGGGCAAATCCGGCTCATCGCACACGGCCTGCAACACCTGACCTGCTAGTCGTGCAACCTGACGCGGATCAAACAGATCACGACGATTCATGATAATTCAGCTCGATTTACTCGGTTGTATCGCTAGCTCCAAAGAGACGCAAAAAGAGGGTCAGCATGGCTCGACGAGGAAGTGCTTCGCCCTTTTTGGTAGGAGCCAACTCCGCGCAGATCTGATCGACGAGACGTTGAATCTGACCGACGCTAAATCGACCACTGCCGGCCAAATGTAGTTCGCGAATGCTCTGCAACAACTCGGAGTCAGCATTGTTCGGCAGAGCGGTCCGCACTCGATCTACCAGACGTTCCAGATCCTGTTCCGTCGTGCCACGCTCTTTGCAGGCATCGGCTCGGGCGATCGCATCGCTAAGACACTGCGATAATCGCTGAGCTGTCAAGTTCTCCTTGCTGAGAAAATCATCGGCTCCAGCGTCGAGTAATTCAGCAGCAATACGCGGTTCATCCAGCCCAGAAACAACAACAATCGGAACGAATCGATTGCGTGAACGTAGTTGTCGAAGACACTGTAGCCCGTTGCCCTGCTCCAAATGATAATCGAGTAAAACGACCTCAAAAGGTTGTTGTGAGAACAGCTTGACCGCCTTCTCTTCACTAGATGCCGTGGAAACGATGGATCGAAAAGTCTTGATCGCGGCCAAGTACAGCGCCATCGCCGATTGCTGGATCGGATCATCTTCGACGTGAAGGACACGAATCTCACGCGGCAGCTGAATGCCTTGAGCAGAGCGACTTAGCGTGCGGAGAAGGCGATCGCCCTGGTCGCTGGGTGGAGTGGGGCGGCCACCCTTCAACGAGCGGGCCAAAGTGCGTATGTCGGCCAACACAGGAGAATGCGGCGAAGCCACTCGTAGAGGTTTTCCATGATTCAAAGCAGCCATGACGGACGGATAATCGTTGGCGATCGTGAAAACCTGTGGCACCTGAAGCAGTTCGGCTAACCGTCGAGCCGAAAAACCATGCATGGTTGGTTCGTAGCGATTGATGACCAGTTGAGTATCACGAATCCCCTCATCGCGTTCGAGCGTTTCACGCACCAGTTTGAGCGTTCGCACCGAGGAGACTGTTTGAACTCCGACCAAGACGACTTGATCAGCGAGAGCCAGTGTCTCGAACTGTAGATCGTCGAACACACAGGGAACATCAAGAATGACAATCGAGGCCATTTTTCGGCACAACTCGATCAGCTGAAAGACGTGCCTGGGCGAAACGCTACCAGGCGTGATGTCGAGATAGGGGCCTGTCAAAACATCGAGTCCAGGAGCCACAGTAGTCATGGCCGCTCGGATGCTGGACAACGTTAAGCGACTGGGATCGCTGAGCAGCTGATGGACGGTAATTCTCGGTTCAATGTTGAGATAAGTAGCCAGAGTTCCCATTTGTCGAGCGAGTTCGACCAGGAGAATACTCGGTCGGGGAGAACTCGTCGTCGAATTCAACAACTCAAAGGCAAGATTCAAGGCCAAAGTCGTCGCTCCGGCTCCGCCACTGACCCCGGAAATGGCCAGCACTCGTGCATCGCGAAGAGCTGGAGCAAACTGTACAGCCAGACAATCAATCGCTTGGAGAAAGTCATCTTGTTGCCAGGGAAGCGGTACAATCTGAGCCGCTCCACACCGTTGCACCGCAAGCAAGCGAGAGAAATCAGAGCTACCCAGCAACACCAGAACTGGCTGACCAGGAACGCTCTCGGTTAGTTTGCGTAGCTGAGTGAGATCCTCATCTGCCGTCAATTGCACGATGAACAGATACGAATCACCGACATGAGCTAGAGCATGTTTTCTTGCTTCGGCAACGGTAGCGACTTGATGAGTTGGTTCGGCACTGCGTAACTGCAAGGCTTGGCGAATTGAGTCAACCAGGCGAGGCTCGACGCCTACCAATAAGATCTGGTGTTGAACGCACTGTGTCATGGAGCGAGACCTGTGCGGGAGATTACCCCACGTCATGATCGCAGCGAAACTCAGCAACTGTCAAGACACACTCCAATCGATTCCTCACCAATAAACTAAGCTAAATCAAGTTTTAGTCAGCAAAAAACTTCTCCGCCAAGCCAAACGACAAGGTCATCCCCGCTCCTCCAGGAGCCACGCGAAGAAACACTCCTGGCTGAAGCTGTTCCGAATAAATCGCCCGTTGTGCGTGTTTGACGTAGATCCCATTCCAACGAGCTTGTAGAGTCTGGACGGGTAAACGAATGAGTTTGTTCAAGTAATCCAAAATTAACTCGTCAATAAATGGCTTGTCGAACGGTTCGATCTCTTCCTCATACTCGTGCGAATCCCCAAGAATTACCTCACCGAGTTGATTCTGTGAAGCCATAACGTGGATACCGTAGCGGACATATTCTGGCATTGTTGTTTCGATGCGGTGCCGCAGAGCGACTAAGGTCGGACAATCGGCGAATGCAGTGTAGTGAGACAACGTTAATCCACCAGCCACATGAGGACCAAGTCTCCAAGCCTTTGGTTGCGGTACGGTTCGCATCATTTGAAGTTTACAGCGGCGAAGAGCAGCGCGGGCCAACTCTTCCGGAAACAGGGTGTCGAAATCGTTGCCGGAGCAAATGAGAATTCGTTCAGCCTCAAACACCTTCCCCGAAGCAGTGCGAAGACGCGGTGACTCGATGGAAACGACCGTTTGGCCAAAAAAGCACGCTACTCCAAACTTTTGAGACAGATATTGCGGCAATAAGGCAATGGCCTGTCGAGGATCGACACAGCATTCAGTGTGACTGTAGAGAGAACCGCGGAGGCCGTCGGCGACAACAGCGGGAAACCGGCGCAGGGTTTGCTCCGAAGAGAGCATCTCACAAGAATAACCCCGATCGCTGGCTCGATCGGCAAACTCGTGAAGAACATGCCATTCATCGTCGTGATAAGCGAGATGCAGTGAGCCACACGGATCCAGCCAGAAGCCGGCCTCTCGGGACAACTCCCGCCAGATCGATCGACTAGTTAGTGCCAGATGCAATCGCTCTCCAGCTGGTTGCCCAATAGGCCAGATCATGCCGAAATTGCGAACCGAGGCTCCGCTTGCCTGTCGATCTCGCTCAAAGAGAGCAACGGAAAGGCCCCGCCGCGCCGCGCTCCAGGCATGGGCCAAGCCAAGGATTCCGCCTCCCACGATAGCCACGTCAAAACGCCGGATCATGGCGTCGGCTCCTCACGAGGTTGGTTCGCCCACCTTGAGATGGGATTACGGACCTGACAATGAGGACAGGCCGGTTGATGATACCAGGCTCCACAGGCAGGACAATTGCCCTGCTGCTCAAATAGATCAAACCGGGTTTGACAGTGTTCGCACAACCAGTACGGGCCTTTCGGAGGTCCCACCTGACAGGACGGACAAGCCACCTCGACATGCCGAGGTAGTGCTTCTAAAGCCAAGAACGCGCGTGCTTGTTGGAAACTGGCTAGCGAACGAAAAGCGACAAAAAGGGAAATAAAACCAAGCACCAGCATCAATACCTTGGCCCCGGGATCGATGATCAGAAAAAGAACGAAGCAAAAAACACACCCCACCCCGCCGAGGATTAATCCAAACAAACTGACGACAGCCAAACTCTGCCAACGTCCCACCGCATACCACAACAGAGAAAAAACGATTTGTCCACCATCGAGAGGATAAATCGGCAACAGATTAAACACCAACAACGCGATATTCACAATCGTGAGATTCGTGAGAAAAAGATACCCATCGGGAAACGAGTCTTTCCAGCCTTGCTGCACGGCAAGATACCATCCCAGCGCGGTAGGAAGAATGAGGACGAGATTAACCAATGGCCCTGCGACGATGCTCCAGAGAAACGCGCCGGGACGCGGTGGAGGAGCGACGTAGGCCACTCCTCCTAACGGCCAGAGCACGATCGTTTCTGCCTGTCCTCCCACGGAGCGGCAAGCCAACGCATGGCCAAATTCATGGAGAAGCACAAGGAGAAACAGTGAAACATATTCTGCTACTCGCCAGGTGCGGAGTTCATAGTCTACCTCGCGCTGGGTTCCTACCTGCCAAAAGGCGATGACAAACCAGGTCCAATGCAGGTAAACCTCAATGCCTACAAGGCGAAAAAGTCGGAATGAACCACGAGGCGTGAAATCCATGAGTGCGTTCCAATAGCGCGATCAATTCATGGATATGAGATAGCAGCTTCGGCTCGAATGACCACAACGCCAAAAAAAGATATGACCCCTCTGAAAAGTCATTTCTTGAGAGAGGTCATATTCATCTGCATCAAAGCTCAGCGTTCACCGTCCCGGAGGTGGAGTGGTTGGCCGAGCTGCAGGAGCGGTCGGACGACCAAATACGGACGCCCCCATCGATGGGCGAGCCGGTATTGAGGGCGAAGCCGCGGGACGACTGGGAATTGCCGCTGGGGGAACAGTCGGACGACTGCTTGGAGCTGGCGGCATAGCCGGACGCACTGGTACGACTGCGGGCGGTGTCGCGGCAAGGCTAGGCGGAGTCGCGGGCCGAGCCGTTGGCGTGGGCGATGGAATGGCCGGCCGACTTGGCGGCAAGCTGCCTCCAGCAGCGGGGCGATTGGGAGGCGATGCCGGGGGAGTAGCAAGAAGCGCGCCTCCCGCTGGTTTATTAGGCGGAATGGGCGTCGCTGCTCCTGGTGATGTTGGCGGGATCGCGGATGGCAAGCCCCCTGCCGGTCTATTGGGTGGAACGGGCGTCGCTGCTCCCGGACGGGTTGGCGGCGAGGTTGTACTCGGAGGTTTGCTGGCCGGTCCCGATGTCCCCAGTCCCGGTGTCGTCGGCTTGGTCGCAGGTGGAGCCGTTCCTGGCTTCGTCGCCGGTCCTGGGGTCGCTGGCTTGCTCGCCGGTGGCAAATCTCCTCCCGTTGGTTTGCTTGGTGGAGTTACTACCGGCTTGGTCGCAGGTGGAGACATTCCTGGCTTGGTCGCGGGCGGAAACGTCTTATCCGGTGGGCTGGTCGGATTTACCCCTCCAGGGTTACGTAAGGGATTCGGCCCTGAGGCTGGTTTGCCCGCTGGATTAGGAACGCCTGTTGGGGCTGTTGGTTTGATTTCGGGTCGCGTCGTTGCTGGTCGAGTGCCCGGCCCTTTAGTAGTCTCAGCGGGCTTGACCGTTGGCGTAGTTACATCTGGGGCATTAGGTCGAACTTCCGGTCGACCACGACCAGGAGCTGGAGGCGGCACTGGAGTCTTTACGATACGCGGTGGAGGCGTGTCTTTAGGCAATTCCAGTTTCGCTCGGATCGGTTGTGCCGTCGGTGCGGTCGGAGCCTTGGCTACCAAACGCTCTTCCGTGTTTCTCCGCTCTCGGGCGATGGTATTGTAACGAGCCACCTGCCGTTTCTCCTCGGCTAGTTGATTGGGAGAGAGCCGAGCCACACGTACTTCACGAGCCACAGCTGGTGCCTTGGCCGCCTCCGCTCCTGCTAGTGAGGACAAAGCGGTAACATTCACCTTGTTGATGTTTTTCACCGGCGCCAGCACGGTCGCATTCTGGAGATTGGTGATGTTGACGTTTTTATTCACCACCGTGTTGGTGATACGGTTGACGTTGATGTTGTTGATGACGGTTCGTTGCTGAATCAGGGTCCGCGGAGGAGCAGCGATGGTGCCGGCAAATCGGCCCGCATACAGACCGTTCAACCCACGCTCCCAGGCAGGAAAGCCACGGAAGGAGTTTCGATAGTAGCAGAAGTTAAGATCGAAACCGACTCCGCCGCCGAACCGGAAGCTGTTCCAACCAATAAACGAGGAACGGTAGGCCGGCCCGAAATAATCCCCGAAGTAGTAACAGCCGAAGCCCCGACGGATGAACAACGCGCCACAGAGAAAGTCGGGTTGAATGCAGTACACAGGACGGTAGACAAAACCCGGTTCAAGGTAAACCGCGGAATTAAATGCTACAGGAGCAAAAAGCAAACCGCGATCCAGCAACGGCACATCCCAGTATCCAGGGACGAAAATGTAGCCACAGGGTGTCCAACGATAACACGGCGGGATCCAGCACCAGCCTGGACGGAACGGCAGCCAGTAACCCGGACTCCACACATAGCGAGTGGTCTGATACACCCAGGTGCCGGGAACGTAGGAAAAGTTTTCACCCGGAATCGGTGTGGAGGGACCGTTATCGACGGAGGGCGGCGGCGGCGGAAGGTACTGGATTTCTTCCTGGCCGGCTACTGCCCAATAACCCGAAACCCAGCGATAGCCAGCTCCAACTTTCTGCCAGCTTCCCGGAACCCAAGTACGGCCCGGAGGCACCGCACGCCAGAACCCCGAAATCCAGACGAAGTTTTGCGTCTCGTCGTCGTAGCTCCAGTAGCCCGGAATCCAGACAATATTTTCGCCATCTGGTTTTTCTTCAGGGGGCAACTCTTCGATCGGACGAGGTGGGGGTTTGGTCACGATAGGACCAGGAGTTGCCTCGTTACGATTTGGTTGGGCAAAAGCTTCGTGGACCGGCCCACGCGCTTGCACGTCAACCCCCGGTGGAACGTCATTCTCACCCGGCCCCTGAGCATCGGTTCGTGGAGTTCCCACGATGGCGAAAGTAGCAATTATGCTGGTCAGGATGAGGATTAGGAAAGAACCTGGTCGCATGGGCCGTCCTCACTTTCAAGTCACGCTCCAACGGTCGCTCCGCTGGTTTCGTGATCGGTGCATCCACAGTCGATATTGTACCGCCCTTGGATCTTGGTTCGCGCGCTCTCTCTACAAAAACAAGTCGGTTGCACGAACGCTTTCCATCTAGAGAACGCGGCTCCGATCGAGAATTGCGCGTAACCTGCATCATTTCGAGACTGGTTCTTCGCCAGCTTTGCTGTAGGCTCACGATTCCGAGCCTTCGCTACGAATCACTTTTCGAGATTTCTTTGACCTCGATTGATTCCATCGTATGCTGGGCGAATTGATAATTGCAAAATCGCGAGGTAAGCCGTGATGAACTCAGCAGCAACCACAGGGCGGGGTAAATGGATGGCGTTAACGGCGGCACTGCTGGGCTGGTTGTTCGACGGCTTTGAAATGGGGCTGTTTCCCGTGGTAGCTCGCCCTGCTCTGACCGAGCTGCTGGCGGCGTCCACTGCGAAAGATCTCGACCAAGCGATTAGTTTCTGGAACGCCCTGGTCACGTCAGGTTTTCTCATCGGAGCCGCGACCGGTGGCGTTGTCTTCGGTTGGCTGGGTGATCGCATTGGCCGAGTTCGCGCAATGGCTCTCAGCATCCTCACCTATGCCATCTGCAGCGGTCTCGGCGGATTCGCTCGCGCCCCCTGGGAGATGGTAGTCATCCGCTTCGTCGCTGCCCTCGGCATGGGGGGAGAGTGGGCGTTGGGAGTCGCCTTGGTCATGGAGGTCTGGGAAGGCCGATCGCGTGCCCTGCTGGCTGGGATGATCGGTGCCGCAGCCAATGTGGGTTACATGCTCGTCGCTTGTCTCAGTTTGAGCCTGGGATCGATCCGTGGTTGGTTGGCCGATCTAGGACTGCCTCCCAACTGGGTCGAATGGCGATTACTCATGCTTTGTGGTGCCCTGCCAGCATTGCTCACCTTTTTCATCCGCATTTTCGTGCCCGAGTCAGCGAGCTGGCAACGGGAGCAGCAGCGCGGAGCCACGTCCTCTTGGGCCAGCCGAGACTTGCTCATGGTGTTGATTGGAGTCGGAATATGCGCCGTGCTGCTCGTGATCTGGATACGAGTCGAAGCATTGCTGATTCGATTGATCGCGACACTCTTCTCTCTGTTCCTCGTTGGATTGTGCTATCTCTTTCCGATCATCGGTTACCTGCGCCGATCGGGCGAAGCAAGTGAAGGGCGTCGCAAGATTCTTGGCCGAATGTTGTTGGGCGCGCTGATCAGCGGCATTCCGCTTCTGGCCACCTGGGGTGCGGTTCAATGGGCCCCGACCTGGGCACACCGACTAGGTCAGGATGCAGTCCAGGCCGGAGAAGCTACTAGCGACCAAGTCCGGTTCTGGAAGGACTATACCCAGCTTGGTTCTGCCTTCGGTGCTGTGGTCGGCTCGCTCGGCGGGGCATTGCTGGCCGGCTGGATTGGTCGGCGAATTGCCTATGTTCTGCTCTGTCTGTTGTCGCTGGGGTCGGTCCTGCTCTTTTATCGGGGCAATTCGACCGTAGACGGCTTCTTCCTGGCGACAGTCTTTCTTGCTGGGGCGTGTTCAGCAGCGTTTTACGGTTGGTTGCCGCTCTATCTGCCCGAGTTGTTTCCCACCCGAGTTCGGGCAACCGGTCAGGGATTCGGCTTTAACTTCGGACGAATCCTTGCAGCGGTTGGGGTTCTACAGGTTCCCGTGCTGATGGGCGATCCTCCCGATTATGCTTCGGCCTGCTCCAGCTTAGCACTGATTTATCTGCTGGGCGTCGCAGTTATTTGGCTCGCTCCAGAAACCAAAGGGAAACCCTTGCCGGAGTAAACGACTTCACTCCACGGGATAGGCCCCTAGTCCCAATCCAGTGAGTTGGCCAGTCCGCATCTGGCCATCTTGGACATGAAAGATCCCTGGGAATCGTGATTCCCAGTCCCGATTCGCCGCAGGCACATACTGACGAGAGTTTGCCTCGATAGCCGAAACCCCCAACACATGAGCTGCCAAACCTGCTGAGTGGATCAACGACGCACCTGGGCAAGTCAAATCCTGCACACAGAGAAACATGCCGTACTTGTGAGCGGCTGCCGCCATTAGCAACGATTGCGTCTGTCCTTTACAAGCCTTCAAGGCGACCCCGGAGTAGCCCATCTCTCGAGCCAGTTGAAGACTTTTCAGATCTAGCAAGGATTCATCAATCACCACAGGACGCAGTCGCGCTGCCTCGTGCATCACGTTGTGCCGATTTGCTTCCAGATCACGTGCAGTCGGTTGTTCGATGTAGGCAATTCGCTCATATCCTCGCGGAATTCGCTCCTGGAGACGATGTAAAAACTCCAATAACGCTGTCACGCTAGGACACTTTTCGTTGAAATCCAGCGAGTAGTGCCAGCTGCTTACGCCTCGCTTGGCTTGTTCCGCTTCACACACCCGATCGACACGACAAACTCGTTGCACATCCCAATCGAGATCTTCACCATTCAATTTAATCTTGAAATGGGTCAACCCATTAAAGTGAATCCACTCGCCCAGCGTTTCAGGCAAGCCGTCTCCGACTGGCTGGACCACCTCCTCGGGTTCCAACGGATCCAGTGCACCAACGAGATGATACAGCGGCATCGACGGCTTGGGTTCCACCGAAAGGCATTGATCGAGTCGCTCTCCGGCGAATTCTCGGCCAAGATAATGCCCCAGGTCCTGCGGCAAAAAGTCTGGTCCGTAAGTGTGATAACAGTTCAACCCATGTAGTTTTCCGTAGGCATCGTGCAAGGCTGCATCAAACGGACTGGCCACAACCAAGGTACACAAAGGAGGAATTGATTCGGCTAGCTCAATCTCGCTCGCCGCACGGTGGTACTCATGCTCCAAGCTCCAGGTCAAATCGATCGGATGGCCTTGTTCGGTACAATCCTCGGTCAGCTGCGCAATCTTGCTCGCCAACTGTTTCATCGCTCCCAGAGTCTGCTCATAACTGAGACGACGTGATGGGAACGACCAGACATTCCCCAACGGCATGCAGCCGCGACCGCGTGCTGTGCGTCCTTGCCTGGATTCGATCACACACTTGGTGTTCAGCAGAGTAACACGATCCAACGCCATTCCACCGAACTTGATCGGAGTGCGGTAGTGGAAGTCCTCGAAGGAATAGTCAACTTCAACGATCCGTATTGGGTCCGCAGCCATGTTGCATCTCCCCCGACCAGCTCGGCGACGGAGGAGATTGTACGACGAAGCTCCGCACGAAATCACCCGGCCTTCAAAAGATTTCGCAAGGCCTCGATCCGTTTCTCGGCCTCACGAGCCTCCGGTTTTTCAGCCCCATATTTCTGCACGAGTTCCCATAGCCCAATCGCTTCTTGAATCAGAGCCGGCTTGCGAGCCATGTCTCGTAAATTCAACGGACCTGCAAGAAAGTTCTCGAAGGCTTTTGCTTCCGCCACTGCAAAACGGAGCTGATGTTGATTGTAGATTTCGACCCATTTCACCTTGGCTCGTTCATCGTGTCGAGCTAACAGTTTCTGAGCCTGCCTGGCCGATTCGCCTCCCGGCCAACGCTGCGACAAACCTTCCAGCTGAAGTAGGCCACTCTCGCGAAACTCCGGGTGTTTCATCCGCCCTTGGGCCTCCTCCAGCACAGCTCTGGCCCAGAACTCAGGAAACGGAACGACTCCTTCGGCCATGCGCATCGCCGGAGCTGTCACTAGCTGCGCTCGTCGAGCTGCTCGCGCTTCTTCTAACCAGAGAAACGCCTGTTCGACAAGCAGTGAATTAGGCATTGTCCCCGGAAGCATCGGCACGGTCCAAACTCGTGAACGCACTCCTAAATCCCGCAAAACCGGAAACCGCAACACTTCGATTTCTCGCCGCGCTGGATCGGCCACGCCGGTCATGTAAGCCACGCTCAATCGCTCTTTCATGCGATCGCGCATCCACGGCTCATGTCGCGGAGAACTCCCCCCGCCGATGGCCAAGACACCTCCGACGAACTCCGGATAAGCAAAGGCCAACTCGCAAGCCGTTCGCGCTCCTTCTCCCAAGCCGGTGACATAGACGCGATCGGTGTCTACGGCCATGCGACGTCGCACATCGTCGAAGACATCCAAGGCCAGACGCATCCTCAACGAAGGATGTGCCAATTCGCCGCCTCCCGTGGCAGCAGCGAAAATGACACCGTGTTTGGTGCAAATGTCGATCCAGGTGCCCCATTCGTCCGGAAACTGTTTGTTGGAAATATGCAGAATCAGTGGGTGTGGGTTGGCGTGCCGATATCGCTGTGGAATCCAAAGATGATAAAACGTCTGCGTTGAATCATGGAGCTGGACCTCGCGCGGCGTGGTCGCCAGCGCCGCAGAGGACACCGCGTAGGACCACTCTAGTCGTGGTGCCATCTGCACCCGAACACGGGGATTATTGCCATGAGTGACAAGTGGGCGGACATTCCCCGGTCCCCAACCATAGTTGAAGTAATTCAGACGAGATCGCGCGCGAGGATCATTCTGGGCTAGCGCGACGCTCGACACTACCACAACAGCTGTCAGAAATACCAACAGTCGCCACATCACTGATGCCCCCTCTTGCGGAAATGCCTCTCTATCTTACCCACTTATTTCCCGCTCTAGCGGATAAGCAGCTCGGTTTCGTGTTTAACACCCAGCTACGAGAGAAGATCTGTAGGAGTTAGATCGACAAATCAGGGCGATTTTAACTCGACAATGTCACACATTGAACCGAGACTCGGCGTAACTCCAAGGCAAGAAAGGATATAACGTCGTTATACCAACCAAAAAAAGCACGCTTTTCAGGGGTTTAGCAACTTGCTCTAGACTGGGTGATGGGAGCATAATGATTCAGTGTTGCGGTTGTGGAGGGCACGACCGGACGACTAGGTGCGCACGAGGAGTGCCAGGTTATGCGTCTCGATCGATGGCTGTTGGGGGGATTTTTGGTTTCATTGCTGCTGTTTATTCAGCCGACGACGAGTCCCGCTTGCCCGTTCTGCAATGCTCAAGGGCAAACTCTGACCGACGAAGTAAAAACCGCCTCGATGGTTTTGTTCGGCAAGCTCTCCAATGCCAACGAGAAAGAGGAAACGGTCGACATCGAAATTGAAAGCATCATCAAAGACCACCCCTCGCGTGGCATGCAGAAGAAGCTCACTCTTTCTCGATATGTGGATCTCTCATTAACGGGAGATAAAGATCGTTTCTTAGTATTCTGCGACATTTTCAAGGGAAAAATTGATCCCTTTCGTGGAATGGCCTTGAAAGCTGGTAGTAAATTGCCCAGCTACCTTCGTGGAGCCTTAGCCGTTAAAGATAAGCCTGTCTCGGAACGGCTGAAGTACTTCTTTGAGTACCTTGATGACGATGACAACGAAATCTCCAACGACGCCTACAAGGAATTCGGCAATGCGGACTACAGCGACTTCAAGGAGATGACTAAAACCCTGTCCACCGAGCGCGTTCTAAAATGGTTGAAAAGCCCCGACACCCCGTCGTTCCGCGTTGGACTGTATGCCTCGATGCTGGGACATGCTGGCTCGGCGAAAGATGCCGACGTATTGAAAGCTCTACTCGATGATCCTGAACGTCGTGCTGGCAGTGGTGTCGACGGCATCATGGCCGGTTACGCGATGCTGAAGCCTAAGGAGGGCTGGCAATACATTCAATCGGTCTTGAAAAACCCTAAGGAAGAGTTCATGTATCGTTACGCGGCTTTACGCGCGGTTCGCTTCCTTCATGATTATCGACATGACGTCGTCGAGAAGAAGCAATTGATTGAGGGATTGTGCGTCATGCTCGATCAGGAAGACATCGCCGACTTAGCCATCGAGGATCTTCGCAAATGGAAGGTTTGGGACAAAGCGGATAAGGTTCTCGCCGTCATCAAGACCGACGCCTACAAACAGCCGATTGTCCGCCGTGCTGTGCTTCGTTATGCTCTGCAGTGTCAGGATAACGCTGCGGCCTCTGCATTCGTGCAGCAACGTCGCAAAGAAGACGCCAAGGCCGTCGAGGAAGCCGAAGAGCTTCTGAAATTGGAAGAGGACACAACCAAGCAAGGAAGTACGGCCACTACCTCCAAGTGAGGGAACGGAGTCCAGAGATGCGGAAGTTCGCGGGTTGGGTACAGGTAGGCATTACTCTGCTTCTAATCGCTTGGTTCGCCGCGAGAACGGCGGCCTGTAGTCTGTGCGATCCCTCGGGGTTCAGCTCACCCACGTTACGTCAAGAGGCTGCACTGAGTATTGCCAAACTGATCGTACACGGCACCATTGCCAACCCGCGAACGACCGGTGGCCCTACAGGTGAAACCGATCTACACATCAAGACTATCCTACGCGATCATCCTGCCTTGAAGGGCAAGAACACGCTGGTTTTGCCTCGCTTTCTCCCTATTTCCGACAAGGAGAAACCGCCTCACTACCTGTTTTTTGCCGACGTCGACGACAAAGGGAAAATCGACCCCTATCGAGGTATTCTCTTGAGGGGCCCGGAGTCGGTGGACTACGTCAAAAAATCGCTGGCTCTAAATACAAAAGACAACGCGGCCAATCTGCTCTTCTTCTTCACCTATCTGAATAGTCCTGATCCGGAGATTGCTCGGGATGCGTTCTTCGAGTTCGCCAAGGCCAACGATGCCGACATCGCTCGGGCAGCTCCTAAATTCGATCCAGTAAAACTTCGTTGTTGGCTCGACGACCCCAACACCCCCCCGATGAAGCTCGGAGTATATGCCTTGCTACTCGGTGCCTGTGGCCGATCCGAGGACATTGCTTATTTGCGATCTCTTTTTGATAGTAAAGAACCGCGCTATCAAAATGCCATCGACGGGTTGCTCGCTGGCTACATGCAACAGAAACCGCGCGAAGGCTGGCAATACATCCAGAAGGTGCTAGCCGATGAGAAACTACCCTTAACTCTCCGATTATCCGTCTTGCGAACCATTCGCTTCTATCAGGGCGCGCAACCTAAAGAGAGCAAAGATCAAGTGTTGCAAGCGATGCGAACCTTGCTTCGGCAGCCAGACATGGCTGATCTCGCCATTGAGGATCTACGCGGATGGAAATTGTGGGATTTGACCCCAGAGATTCTTCCACTGTATCAACGAAAGGGCTACGAAGCCGCTATCCTTCGCCGCAGTATCATTCGCTATGCCCTCGCCAGTCCCACCACGAAAGAGACCACTGCCTTTCTGGCTGCTCGTCGCAAAGACAGCCCTGAAGACGTGCAAGAGATAGCTGAAAGTCTCAAGTATCTCGAAGGAATGAAATAATCACCGTTTCGGCTCGAGTATATGTCGATCGCCAGCCTTTAACACACGCATTTGCAGTGGATCGCTGGCGGTGAATACGATCACATAAGAATCGCCAACTACTTCCAGAGCTCGACCACGCACGACCACAGCTGTGGCTTCATCAATCCCAATGCCAACGTGCGCTTTCTTAGACTGAAGCACTCCAAGCAAGCGTTGGGCACGATCGCGCTTTAAGAAATGCTGATCGATCACGACATCGGGCAAAAGACCTAGCCCTTTCCCGATTTTGGCAACTCGTGTCCCTCCAGTAATCATGTCTTCGCTCATGATAGCCGCTCCCGCCGAGGTTCCCCCAATGACGCCACCTCGTTGGAGCAACTGCTGAAGTTCTCGTTGAACCGCTGTGCCTCGGTAGGACTCCGTCAACCGTGACTGATCCCCACCGGAAATCCAAACAGCGGTGGCCTCACGAAGTGGTTGGACAAACTCATGCCGATTAGCTTCCTCTCGGTTTCGCGTGTGAAGCAGTCGCACCGAAGCTGCCCCTAAGGCTTGCCATCTCTTGAGAAACCCACGTTCTTCCTCGGGTTGGTCCGCGTACATCGAGGCCGTGGGAATCACGACAATTCTCGCCGATTTTCCGCCTGCAAGTTTCATGAACTGGCGTTCGATCTCCACCGTTACGCGACCACCTCCGACGATCACGAGCGATCCTTCAGGCGGTTTCGGCGGTGCTGCACCAAATACTCCAAGAAAGATCCCCCCACAGAACAGCCATCGCCAAGCCAATCGCGATAAAGACAACTTTGCTCTGGACGTTGTATTCTTCAAGTCAAGCTCCTCGTGGTCTTAAGTCAATTCGCTCAAAGCACCTTGACTCAAACATTCGGTCTATTTCGTTGATGAAATGACTCGAATTCCCTAAAATTTTACTACAGACAAAGGCCATCGACACGGTAACGAGTTCAACTCCGAGTTCACACAATCGATCGTGCAGGTAGATGAACCGACTATTGTCTAATCATACGGATCAATATCGTGGAAGGATAAAATCATGAGTTGGAACAACAAGATGCTAATTGATGGCAAATGGTGCGATGCGGCCAATGGAAAAACGATAGACGTAATCAATCCTGCGACAGAAGAGGTAATTCAGGCAGTCGCTTTTGGAACTCGTGAAGATGCCAAGCGAGCTGTTCAGGCTGCCAGCCGAGCATTCAAGAAGTGGATGAAAACAACTGCTTACGAACGGGCCAAGGTATTGAAGAAGACTGCCGACCTCATGCGCGACCGCGTGGAGTCAATTGCCAAAACACTGACGATGGAGCAGGGCAAACCGCTTCCCGAAGCGAAGGCCGAAGTGTTGCACTCGGCGGATACCTTCGAGTGGTTTGCTGAAGAAGGCAAACGCGCCTACGGTCAAGTTATTCCAAACTCGATGCCGGGCAAACGCCACATGACAATCAAGCATCCAGTTGGAGTCGTCGGGGCCATCAGCCCGTGGAACTTTCCGATCACCCTTCAAGCTCGCAAAATCGCCCCTGCTCTCGCCGCTGGTTGCACAGTTGTCAGCAAGCCGGCCAGTCAGACTCCTCTCTGTTTAATCCAAGTTTTTGAATGTCTGTTAGAAGCAGGATGTCCTGAAGGGGTCGTCAATCTCGTCATGGGACCCGCCCAAGAAATCGCCGATGAGTTTCTGGAAAATCAGGAAGTTCGCAAAATCAGTTTCACCGGCTCCACCGAGGTGGGAAAGGAACTAATGCGGCGAGCGTCCGATCAATTAAAACGTCTTAGTCTGGAATTAGGTGGACACGCTCCTTTTATCGTCTTCCCAGATGCCGATCCCGAGATCGGTGCTCAAATCGCCGTCATGGGGAAATTCCGAAACAACGGGCAGGTATGCATTGCCCCTAGTCGATTTTACGTTCACGACAGTATCAAACGGCAATTCACAGATGCTACTATTCGACTCACGCAAAAACTAAAGCTAGGAAATGGATTGGAGCCTGGTGTAGAAATTGGACCTATGTTTGAGAAAAAGGCGTTAACTTCGACTCAGGAATTAGTTGAACAAGCCAAAGAATGTGGTGCAACAGTCGCTACTGGCGGCAAACGTAGCGATCGCTTTGAGCGCGGCTATTTCTTCGAACCTACTGTTCTGGTTGACGTACCAACTACTGCAAAATTAATGATCGAGGAACCCTTTGCTCCCATCATGCCGATTTTGCACTTCGACAATCTGCAAAGTGTCATCCAGGCGGCAAACAACACTCGATATGGTCTTGCTGCTTATGTCTTCACGAATGACTTAACTACCGCCTGGCAAATGGCTGAAGGATTGGAAGCGGGCATCATCGGAATCAATGATCCTGTGCCGGCAACCCCCCAATGTCCCTTTGGAGGCATGAAAGAATCTGGTTTAGGTCGCGAATTAGCTCACGAAGGATTAGAAGCCTATTTGGAAACCAAGTACCTCGCGATTAAATTAGGTGAATAATTCATCTTTCAGTTACACACCGATTTGAGATCGGGGCAATCTCAAAATATGTGACAATTAGAGTGCTTTTCAAAGTGGTAATATGGATCGCAGGCTGAAGCCTGCGTAGGGTAGCCGCAGGCTTTACCCTGCGTAAGTCAAGCGCGGACTAAAGTCCGCGGCTACCGTAAATGCTTTCTCCTGGTAGCCACAAGCTTTAGCCGGCGAAAGCTAATTATACCTTGCTGCCGCTAAACCATTTTGAGGAGCGCTCTAAACTTGAATCACATTCGACTAATAAACCGATCAAGAGATTGTCGAATTTCTTGCAGCGTTAATAAGTACCAGACGTAAATCCCAATCCACCCCAGAAAGAGGAACACGGCGAGTACGAATACGGCGATGATCCCTCCAGACAGAGTGGTTGCTGGATTAGGACCGCCTGCTGCTGGACCGCCGCCTGCAGCGAGACTAAATCCAATAGCGAACCCAATGCCAAATAGTAAGAGGAAAGCTATGAAAGTAAATCCGACCATCGAGAAGTAGATCGTCAATATTCGATTAGCTAATTCCTTGGCACGAATGTCGTAACAAATTGAGCGAAGACAGAAGATCCATAACGTCCACGCCACAAACTGAACCAGGTTTCCGATATTGCCGGCGATGTTGCCAATTCCGAGACCAGATAGCGGCGATCGCGGTCCTCCAGATGCTCCAACCAAGAATCCGCCACCCCAGCTAATCAAAAGGCCAACAATCATGCAAGTAAAAGCTCCAATACAGAGACCGCGTGCCGCGCTCTGTCGGCCAGGTACCTGCATACAGATTCCGTAACCAGTAACTTGCAGGATAACCTGGGCCAGCCCCATCAAACCAAGAATTGCAATCAGAATGCAGACTCCTCCCATTATCCCGACAGCACCACCTGGATTAGGTGGGGCACCTCCAGGACCTCCGCCCATCATGTTGGCGAATGTAACCGCGCCCAACGCGAACAACAATCCGCCGCCAAGAATCGCTATTCCGTAGAGAGCCAGGCTTAGCCAGCCACTGAGAATTACCAAATGGATACCTGTTCGTACTCCTCTCCACGCTTGCCGATCACGGCGACCACCTGGATAGTCATCGTCCTCGTCGTAATACTCTCGACGACTACGTCGAGGTCGACGGTCGTAATCCTCGTAGTCCTCGTCGTCTCTTCGCCGCCGTGGACGATCTTCGCCCTCGTCTTCCCATCGCCGACGTGAAGGGCGGTCGTTTTCGTCGTCGTCCATGTCGCCACGACGACTTGCACGGCGGTCACTAATCCCTTCAGAACGTGGTCGTTTTCGAGTAGGCGGTTCGTCGTCTTCCTCGATCTGTCTAGAGGGTCGCCGACGTGGCTTCTCTTCCTCGTCCTCGTCATCTCGATCTAGAGATGCCGTGAACATCAGGCCGCACCCAGGACAACGCACTTTTTTTCCGATCAGATCGTCTGGAACGCGAAGCATTTTCGCGCATTCTGGACAGCTGGTGATTTCCGCCATGATACCTCGCGAACGAATCGAAGAGTGTGACCGCGCAACCAGGCAGTCAGATCGCAAAACACTAAGTACGATCAGCGTACTTCAAACCAAACTTCATCGAATGGACAGTTTTGCTCAATTGGATAATCTGTGAAAGTTTACCCGTTTCGAGGTTAAGTGGGTAGATCGGACCTCGTTAAGAACGGTTCGGTTTGACCCCGCTGTTCCAAGGATACGGAGCAAATCAACCGCGCCGGCTTGGTCAAACCGACCAATCAGGTTACTACTAACTATATTCGCTTGCCAGGCGCATACTATCTGCACGACGCCTACAATTCACCTAACAGCTAATTTGTGGATTCAAGGAAACTCGATCCAGTAAATGTCATGCCCGCCGTGGCGAGTAGAGATGAAGGCAAGTCGACGTCCATCAGGCGACCAGGCAGCGTAATTCTCACTCGCCGCATGTTGCGTCAGATTGCGTGGATTCGATCCATCGGCATTCATGAGATAAATCTCATAATTACCATCCCGATTAGTGGTAAAAGCAATCTGCTTGCCATCTGGCGACCAAGCCGGCCACATGTCTACTGATGGATGATTGGTCAACCGTTGTATTTCGCTTCCATCAGCGTTCATGCTGAGAATGTCGAAATTTCCATATCGTGAGGAAGAAAAAGCGAGTTTCTTGCCGTCGGGAGACCATGCCGGATTATTGTCCATGGCGTTATCATTGGTGAGTCGGCGAAGTTCCTGGCCTTTAATATTGGCTGAGTAGATTTCCTGGTTTCCGTCTCGGGTCGTTACCCAGGCAAACCGTTTCCCATCTGGCGACCACCGCGGCGACTCCTCAAAGGCTTTGTGTGGAATCAGAACCGTACTGTTCTTACCATCAGCATCGCAACGGTTGATCTGCAACTTACCATCGGTGCCGTGCAGAATATCGAGTACGAAAATCACCGACTTACCATCAGGCGAAAAATGGGCGTCGAAATGCGGAGTATTCGGATCGGGAATCAGCAAGGGTTTCATCATACCGGTGGCCAGTTCCAGCGTCCAGACGCCCATTTTCCCTTTGTGGATCCGTGTGAATAGTAGCCGTTTTCCATCAGGCGAAAAATGGAGATGCTGCTTGAATCCGCCGTCACTAGTTATCCGCTTGGTCGCTGGGATAGGTGGTGCAGAAGCGACTCCACGGACCATCGTTGTCATCAAGAGGAGCAGCACCGCTACAATACCCATTAAACCGGTCGGACGCAGATGAAATGGACCGATCATCCCTCGAGTTCTCCACGGAGCAATGCAAGCTCTGGATTAAAACAACTCGTGAATCACTTGTCCGCCTTCCAGCGAAACATTGAGTGTTTGTGCTTGTTCACTGGTGATGCCGACGGCGTGCTGAACCGTAGTGATTAGATCTGCCGGTGTGATCGGCCGATCGTGGACATGCTCTCCTCGCGGCGTGCTAGAACCGATTACCTGTCCGCCGCGTATCCCTCCTCCAAATATCAAACCACTATAGCAGTGTTCCCAGTGTTCACGACCGGCCTTATCGTTAATTTTGGGAGACCGGCCAAACTCGCCAACGACCAGTACCAACGTCGAATCGAACAAGCCTCGCTCTTTCAAATCATCGATTAAGGCAGGCAAAGCGCGATCAAGCCAGGGAGCGTGGCGATCTTGCATGATCTGGAAGTTTCGATAGTGATGGTCCCATCCACCATCGCCCGAATCCTCCTCTGCCTCGACATGATCGCTCCAGTTAATTTGCACAAAAGGCACTCCGTTTTCGACCAATCGCCGACCAAGCAAGCACGACTGACCAAAACGAGTGAGTCCGTAGCGTTCTTTGACGCTCGATTTCTCTTGAGAGAGATCAAAGGCTTTTCTAGCCGTTGGTGAGGTGAGCATGCCAAGAGCCTGAGTACGATAATCATCCAGTACCCGGGCAGAGCGAAGCTGATCGACCGTTCGCGAGAGACGGTCAAATGCCGTCAAAAGTTTTGCGCGATCCTCCAGACGATCAGGCGTAAGGTCAGCGGGAAGTTGTAGGGCAGGAATCCGAGTTTGTCCAGACTCTGGCTCATAAATGAGACGAAACGGATCGTACAAACCGCCTAACGGGCCGCCTCCTTCTCCAACAATGGCTTTCTTGCCCTGATGCAGTTTCCCCCCAACAACGAGAAACGGCGGAAGCTTGCCACTGAATCCCTTAATCCGAGCCACCGTGCTACCAATGGTAGGTCGCGGCGAACCAGGCAGAGCTGAGCCTCCCAGTCCGACACCGCCAGCCATCGATCCCGTCAAGCCAATCGTTCCTGCAATGCCGTGATCATTGTGCCCAGTCTTTAAAGAACGAAGAATGGCCAATTGATCCGTCCGTTTGGCGATCTCTGGAAACAGTTCGCAGAAGCGAATGCCGGGCAAACGAGTCGGAATAGTCGTGAAAGGGCCGCGAAATTCCGCTGGAGCATTCGGTTTGGGATCCCAAGTATCCAAATGCGATGGCCCCCCCCAGAGCCAGAGCAAGAGTACTGATTTAGCCGGTTTTGTCGGTGTCGCGTGAAGGGAATTAGCAAACCAATTCCAGGCAGAGAGTCCCAGAACCGAACTGGCTCCAACCTGGATCAGTTCGCGACGAGTGATCCCTTGACAAGTTCGCATGCGGTGCTGGCCGAGGGTGAGCATGGAGAGATCCTCAGGTGGGAACAAAGCTAGGGAAGATTATACCACATTCGTGCAGGTCGAAAGGAAAAAACCGTCTTTGTTCCAACACTGATACGATTCCCTTTTGTGGATACTGTTGTCAGAAGATTGCACGACTCCTAACCTGTCCTGCGAACGCCTCTGTTTCACTTGGAGACTCTCCGATGCGTTGCTTGTTGTTACTGAGTGTGTTTCTCTGCCCCTGGCCGCTATTCGCTGCCGACTGGAAACCGGCCAAAGGTCCACTCATGACTCGGTGGAGCAAGCAAGTCAATCCGAGCAAAGTTCTTCCCGACTATCCTCGTCCGCAATTGGTTCGTGAACAGTGGCTCAATCTGAACGGAGTCTGGGAATTCGGCGGAGCGCCTGCCAAGGCCAAGCCGCCGCTCGGTCTAGAATTGCCCGGGAAAATCCTGGTGCCGTTTCCTGTGGAAAGTGCGCTTTCGGGAGTTATGGAGTCGCATTCCCACGTGTGGTATCGTCGCACCTTCACGGTACCAAAAGCCTGGAGCGGCCAACGCATTTTACTGCATTTCGGAGCCGTAAACTGGGATTCTACCATCTACGTCAACGGCAAAGAGATTGGTACTCATCAGGGCGGCTATGATCCGTTCTCGTTTGACATTACAGACGCTTTAGTCGAGAAAGAGACGCAAGAGTTATTTGTCTCGGTGCATAACCCCATCGATGCAGGAACGCAACCACGCGGTAAACAGGTTCGAAAGCCTCAGGGTATCTTCTACACCGCAGCCACGGGCATTTGGCAAACCGTCTGGCTCGAACCCGTTGCAAAAACCAGTATCGAGTCGCTCCAAATTGTACCAGAGCCAGCGAAATCCCGCGTTCAGGTCTCCGTCAAACTACGTGGCTCCTCGAACGGACTGATCGCGCGATGGGAGGTGCGCGATGGAGCAACAGTCGTGGCAACGGCTGAGGGTTCAACGACAAAAGCGATCTCAATTAATCTGCCATCTGCAAAACTTTGGTCGCCAGAAGCTCCTCATCTGTACGACCTGAAAGTTGAGTTACTCGATGGCAAAAATAGTATTGATACGGTTTCGAGTTACTTCGGGATGCGGAGTATCAGCTTAGGCAAAGATGAGGCCGGCATCACTAGGCTTTTTCTGAATGGTAAGCCATACTTTCAAGTGGGACTGCTCGATCAAGGCTACTGGCCCGACGGAATCTACACCGCGCCGACAGACGAAGCCTTGAAGTACGACATTGAAATTACCAAGAAACTCGGGTTCAACCTGGCTCGAAAGCATGTCAAAGTGGAGCCGGCTAGGTGGTATTACTGGTGTGACAAACTCGGCTTGCTCGTCTGGCAGGACATGCCCTCGGGAGACGCTAGCGTCCCTCCTGGAAAGGGAGAACTGAAGCGAAGTGCCGCATCCGCTCGACAATTTGAACTCGAACTCTTTCGCATGATCGATGCGCTAGAACACTTCCCCTGCATTTTCATGTGGGTACCCTTCAACGAAGGCTGGGGTCAGTACGACACCAAACGCATTACCGAAGCGATCAAAAAACGCGATCCCTCTCGTCTGGTGAACAACGCTTCAGGATGGAACGACATGAAATGCGGTGACGTGCATGATTTTCACGTCTACCCAGGACCAGGTTCCCCCAGGCCGGAACCGACCCGAGCCGCTGTTTTAGGAGAATTCGGAGGGTTAGGCCTTTTCACCAAAGGGCACATGTGGACGAAAGAGTTCTGGGGCTATCGTGGCGTGCGCGACCAGGAGGAGTTGACGCGCAAGTACGAGCAACTGATGCGTGGCGTCTATCGACTCAAAGAACAGCCGGGCTTAAGTGCCTGCGTCTACACTCAGACTACCGATGTCGAAACCGAGGCCAACGGTTTATTAACCTATGACCGCGCCGTCATTAAGGTGGACATCGCTCGGGTGGCGGCCGTCAATCGGGGAGATTTCTCCAAGGTTCCGATGGCTTATCCTCTCGTGGCCACCTCCAAGGAGGCAGCACAAACGTGGCGTTACACCTTGACAAAACCGAGCAGCGGATGGGAAAAACCTGACTTCGACGATGGGAAATGGGTAAAAGGTTCTGGCGGCTTCGGCACTAAGGGTACCCCTGGTGCAGTGGTTCGCACCACTTGGTCGACAAACGAGATCTGGTTACGACGAGAATTTACTCTCAAGGAACTACCCAGTGGAGTGCCTGTTCTGTTGATGCATCACGATGAGGATGCTGACGTCTATATTAATGGTGTTCTTGCTGTTCGTGTGAAAGGCTACATCACAGACTACGAGGAATTTCCGATTTCGCCCGAAGCAGCTAAGGCATTGAAACCAGGTAGAAATGTATTCGCGGTGCATTGCAAACAGACCGGCGGCGGACAGTATATCGATGTCGGCCTCGCTGAATTGCGTCTTGAGAAAGACAAGAAACCATGACTATTGTGGACGAGATCGAAGCGTTGTTCGCCCAAAAAGGGCACCAGGAGTACGTCGGAGAAGCGGTTAACCAACTCGAGCATGCCCTTCAGTCCGCTCAGTTAGCTCAGCGTGCTGGAGCCTCGGCAGAATTGATCTGCGCGGCCTTGTTGCATGACCTCGGTCACTTGCTCGATCCTTTAACCGAGGATCCCACGCTCCTACAGCGAGATCTCGTCCATGAAGCGACTGCGGCTCGTTTTCTCTCGCCTGCTTTTCCACCTTCGGTGACTCGCCCCATCGAATTACACGTTGCCGCTAAACGCTATCTTTGTGCGACGGATTCGGATTATCACAATCGATTATCCTCGGCCTCGCTAGCAAGTCTTGACTTACAAGGAGGGCCAATGTCCATACGGGAGATTGAACGATTTGAAGCCGATCCTTTCGCAAGCGATGCTGTACAACTGCGGCTCTGGGACGATCAAGCCAAGGTAGTCGGTTTGCCAACACCTCAATTCCAACATTTTCGCCCTCTTTTAGAGGAGATATTAAAGCGATCATGTTGGTGAACCACAATGATCACCTTTGATTCAGAACGTGTCTTGGTTTGGCTGCTACGCATCGAGGCCGTGATTGCCTTCTGTGCCATGCCAGTGATCGTGATGCCGACCAATTGGATGGCGGCCATTCACACTCTACTTGGGCTAGGAGAGTTGCCACGTTCTCCCATCGTTGAGTATCTCACTCGCTCCATCTCTATGCTCTACGTCGGTTGGGCACCGATTTTGTGGGTAATGTCCAACGACATTCATCGTTATTTACCACTGATTTGGACTTTCGGCTGGCTCAGTTTCGCCGCGGGTTGGCTTTTTCTCCTCCTAGATCTTTTTGCCGGGATGCCCATCCTGTGGACCATCGTCGAGGTTGGCTTCGTGCTAGGATTCTCTGTGCTGACCTTATGGTTTACCTGGAACATACAAAAATCTACTAAAATTGTATAAAGATAGCCAAAGAGACTATTATGAGAGTTATCCCGTTTGAACGTTCGGATGTGTTCTTTCTCCCTTCTCCCCAGCGGGGAGGGGAGAAGGGGCGAGGATGAGAGGCAAATTCAAACTCACAGGCTTTTACCAGCGTAACTCCTCCATGAATCGTTTCGCTTGAAGTGTTCACTCGCTATTGCTCTACCGCCCTAGAACGGTGCGTATTCAGAGCGGCTCACTCCATGCAGTTATCCCCGGAGTTGTTTCACCGCTTTGGCGACATCATCACCGAGAACTCGTTGGTTCGTCGACTTAAGATGTTTCATCGCTATTCCAGTCGCCTGACCATCGTTTTTCGCAGAACGGATGGTGTCGGCAACATCCCCTAGCAAAGCGATAATCTGTTCGACGGAGAGAGTCTGAGGAAGTAGAGAGTGCAGCAAGTTGTTTTCTGCTGTCAACTTGTTGAAGTTCTCACTAGTTTGCATTCCTTTCTGTTGGAGAATCTCTAGAGTTTCCTGATTATTTAAGAGGATTTTGCGAATCACTTTCTCCAGTTCTTCATCCGTGGCCGATTTTCCACTCCGCGCCTCGATCGTCGACGCTTCCCCGAGAATGACCTGCAACACCGCCATTTCGACTTGTTGTCCCGCTTTACGACTAGCAATCAATCGCTGCTTCAATTGTTCGAGCATGCTCATATCTCTTCTCCCTATCTTTTTAGTCAGACGCGACGGCCTAGCGTGATGTTCGCGACTTGACTCACTACAACGTCAGCATATTCCGAGTGAGTTGGTTCTTCTCGTTTGTGAGGTGAAATGTTAACACCTGAAGCTCTAACCACGGGATTAGAAGCCTTTCTGCATAACCAGGGAGTGAATGCTCAGATTCTCGCGGCACGACGTCTGACAGGTGGAGCGAGTCGCGACACCTGGTCAGTGGATGCAGAAGCCGACGGAAAGCGGGTGGGGTGGATCGTTCGTCGCGACATGGGAGGCGAAATTCAAGACGAAGCGTTAAGTCGATCTAGCGAATTCGCTGTTCTCCAACGGGCGTTTGAAGGCGGCGTTCGCGTCCCGCGACCTTGTTGGCTGTGCGAGAATCCATCGTTTCTCGGCTCACCTTTTTTCGTGATGGAGCGTCTCGCCGGCGAATCGGTAGGCCGGCGCGTAGTTCGCGATCCCAGCAGCGCTGTGTTACCACGACAAATGGGAGAGCAATTAGCGATTATCCATCAACTCTCGTTTGAAGGCTTGGATTTTCTCCCTCGACCTGGTGCTGATCAGTCGCCTGCGCAACGCGCCTTAGAACAGACTGCTGCTCAGCTACAACGATTCGCAGAACCACATCCCGCCATTGAGTTAGGGCTGCGCTGGTTAAGCCGTCGCGTTCCGCGCTGTGATCGGCTCGTCCTGATTCACGGCGATTTCCGTATCGGCAATTTGATGGTCGCCTCTTCTGGCCTGGTCGGAATTTTTGATTGGGAATTCGCTCACATTGGCGATCCGGTCGAAGACCTTGCCTGGCCATGCGTTCGATCCTGGCGTTTTGGTCAGGATCATCTCAAACTCGGTGGAGTCGGACAACTCGACGACTTCCTTGCCGGTTATGGTCGATCAGTCGATCCAGAAGCATTCCGATTCTGGGAAATTCTTGGCAATCTTCGCTGGGCTGTCGGTTGTATCGCTCAAGCGAACCGCCATCTCTCCGGCCAGGCCAGAAGCGTCGAACTTGCCAGTCTAGGCCGTCGCACTTGCGAGACGGAATTAGAAGTGCTGAACCTTATTGAAGAAGCGGAGCGAGTAGCATGAAGGATCGACCCGTTGCCCAAGAATTGATTGAAGCCGTTCGATATTTTCTCGAACAAGAGTTGCTCCCAGGCTTGACTGACCCTCGACTAAAATACCAAACTCTGATCGCCGCGAATGTACTCGCTATCGCTGAACGAGAACTTGCAGCTGATCCCTCCATCGAACTTCGGCAGCAAGAGGCATTAGCTCAACTGCTCCAACAGTCGGGCAAACTAGATGAACTAAATCAACAATTGTGCCAGATGATTCGTCACGGTGCCTTCGATGATCCCGAATCGTTTCGTCGGGTTCTGGCTATCCTTCGAGAGCAGGTGATTCACAAATTGGAGATCGCCAATCCGCGTTATCTGAAATCCTTCTCAAGCGGAACGTCGTGATCCCAACGGATTGGCTTGTTCACGCGCTTGGCGTAGCAGGCGATCCCAAGCGGCATTGCTGGCCTGCACTTTGGAACCGGCCTTTTCTAAATCGTCAATAATCTCGCGAGCCGAACTGTATTCATTCGCACGAAGTTTGTTGACGATGGCTTGCAACTCCGCCGGCCAGGGCTTCGATTTGCCTCCCAGCGGAATACTCGCCCACCCAACGGCAAGTTGAGCTAGACCAGCCAAATCTGACTCGATCGATTCTCCCTCTACCAACGGTGTTCCTGTTGCCAGCCAACGAGGTTCGCCCAAGCCAACTAGTTTCAATTTGCCTTCGCTCGTCAGCACCCAAGAGTTAGCTTCAAGATGACCATGCACTAGCCCCGATTCGTGAACTGCATGCAAGGCCAGAGCTGCCTGACTCATTAAACGATACCAAACACCTGGTGCTGAGACCACGCCGGGCCAGTCAGCGGACGAGAGACCATTTACCCACTCGATCAAAGCAGCGGGCCGACCTGAGATGGTTAAAACGTCGTAGACCGCCGCAACTGTGCCGTGCTGTACACAAGCTGCGGCAGCAAAGCGTTGTTCAAACTCGTCGGGCCGAATGGCATCTTGCATCTCTGATTCGGCCAGATGTCGCAACACCGCCTCGATGTTGCGCTGCGGATCCCGCACTCGATAGACCGCCTCGCGTGGAGTCGAAGGTAATTTATCGATCACCTGAACTGGTCCCAAAACCAGCCCCGACAGATTGCCGGCCTCGATCAAAGCAAGCTGATAGAGAGTCATGTATCCGCCAGCGAGCAAAAGTTGACGCAGAGAACGACGCTGACGGCGTGCTTCGGCCCATAAAGCCTGCAGCGTGTCCTCCTCGACCAACCCCAGCGAAGCCAGCAATTCCCCTAGCTGTCGATCGGCTGGTTCGATTTTGTCGTTTAAAGTCAATATGGCTCGGCTGGGACTACGATCCACTCCTGGGGAAACCGCTTCTACCCCCGCTGCTCTGGACAGAGGAACGACTTCGCCCTCGTCAGGTTCGGCATCAGGAGGGAGATCCACCTTGGCTAGCTCACGGAGTTTACGACGATACCACTCCCGCATATCGCTTAAATGGCGATCCATTTCCTGTCGTCGTTCGACAACTGCACGTTTCTCCGTTTCAACGCGAGCCACCTCTTCCGCCAGACGAGCACTAGTATCCAGCACTTCGCGCGCCCGAGCTTCGATCTCCGCCTCACGAATTTCTAGCCGAGAGGTGCCGGTCTGAAGCGTTTGCCGCATCTCCGCCACGCGTCCTTGCCATTCGATTAGCTGTTGCCGAAAGGCGGCGACCGCCAGCCGATGTTCATCGCGTGTTTGCTCCAGTTCGATTTCTTCTTGACGAAGTTTCTCCGCTTCGTGGCGAAGCTCTTCGCGACTTTGTTTAGCAAAGGCATGGATTTCCGCGAGTTGTTCCCGCAGTTGTTCTCGACTGCTTGTCAGTCGTTCCAGCGCGGCGGTCGCTCGCAGTTCCAACTCTGGCAAGACCCGAAGGAACTTTAGAGCCTCTTGGCGTAGTCGTTCTAATTCCTCACGAGCCTGGCGTTCCGATTCACGAGCCGCTTGTCTCTCTAACTCAAATGCTACACGCTCTGCCTCTAATCCCTGACGAATCGTCTCCAGAGATTGACGTGTCTCCGAGTATTGCTCGCCTGTGACGGTCAAATAATCGGCTCGCTGCGCCAGTTCAGCTTCTCGCTGCAAGAGTTGTCGAGTTCTCGTCTCCAGCTCCGCTTGAACTCTTTCCAATTCCGCTGACGCTTGTTGGTGCAACTGCTCAGCCTGCCTCAATCGCTCGTGTTGCTCGGCTTGCTGATGGGCCAGCAATTGTTCACGTTCAGCCACCTGCTTAATCCGAGATTCTAATTCTTCAACGCGCTTACGAACATGTTCTTGCAAAGTGGCAAGAGTCTGCTCGGCTTTGGCCAGCGTCGCCTCGCGTTCTTGCAAGGTTTTACGCTCTGCTTGTAGTGCCTGACTCAGCTGCTCAACCTGTTCTCCACGAGCAAGTAACAGTGCGGCTTGTTCTTGCTGCTCGGCAGCCGTTGCTTCGACCTCATTTTTAAGATTTTGAAACTCCTCTTGCTCTTTAATCAGCGATTCCTGAGCCTGTCGTAAGCGTGTTACAGCTTCGTCTAAAGTTGCGCGACGCTCTTCAAATCGTCGTCGTTGTTCGTCAAATAGTTGACGCTCGTTACGCAGTTCGTCGCGGATTCGCTCAGCCTCACTAAGACGTTCACGAACGTCTGCTTCGGTTGCGTTGCTCATCGCCCGCTGATCGCTCAGCGTTTGTTCCTGTTGACGTAACTCCTCGCGCATGCGTTCGAGCCGTGTTCGCAGTGTGGCCAGCATAGCTTGCTGTCCTTCTAACACCGTCGCTCGCTGCTCCAACTGGGCTGCTTGGGCGTCTAGATCGGCTTTTCGTGCAGTTAACTGTTCCGTCTCAGCAGTCAATCGATTGTGCCACTCGTCCAGTTGCATCGCTTGCTCTTCCAGATCGCGCGTATCTCGTTGCAGTTGCTCAAACTTCCGGTCGATTTCCAGAGCACGTTCGTTGAGTTGTTTTTGTCGCTGCTCTGCTGCAGCTTGCAGGCGATCCAGTCGCACCAGATCGGATTGATGCTGCTTTTGTCCCTTTTCCAGATCGGCTTTTTCTTTGGCGAGTTTTGCTTCACGAGCCTCCAGATCTGCCATTTTGCCGTGTAGATCTCGTTGTACCTCCTGCTGCCTGCTGGCAAATAGATGATGCTGCTCCTCAACCAACAGCCGTTCACGCTCGATCTGTTCTCGAAGTGCGTCACACTCGGCTTGTCTTGCTGCTAACTGTTGTTCCAGTGCTAGAGCTTCCGCCTCGCGTCTTTCTAGCGCCAGCTTACGATGCCTCAGCTTTCGAGCTGCTCGACGGATCGCCTGATGTTGTTTAAGAATGCGATCTCGGCGATCATGATAACGCTCAGCAAGCTCTTGCTTTAGCCGAGTCATCTCCTGTTGCAACGCAAGTAACTCTGTCTGACGACGCTCTAGTTCCTGCGCGGCCTCAGGGATGGTTTTATCCAGCTGTTGCAACTTCAACTGATACTCAGTTTCAATCTGCTCTTGTCGCTGCAACAATTGAGCACGAATTGATTCTAGTTCTTGACGTTGTTGCTCGACCGCTCGTTCTCGATCTGCAAGTTGCTTTTCCGCAGCATTTAAGCTGGGTGTATTCTGTGAATTAATAGAAGCAATATTTAAGCGAACCAATAGCTCCGCCGATCCGATGACAATTCGATCACCATCGGCAAGATAAGTCGAAGCCGCAGATCGGCCATTGACCACAATCGGCAGTATGGCCGCCAGTTTCCGGAGGCTAGCTCCGTGAGAATGCCGAGCGATCAAACAAACAATAGGTGGTAGATTCGATCCAGGTAGGCGAAGATCGCAACCGGCGACACTGCCAACAAGAAAACCTCCGTCACCGACTTCGTAAGCAGTCGGTCGCGCACTCCCCACCCTGACCTCAAGTCGTAGAGTGGTACCAGGGTTTGAAATGGGCATCCGTGCCATCAAGGGACAAACCTGCGCTAGCTTTGGGAGATCCGTCTCCACCGATCGAGCGATTGGAACTAAATCGCTCGTTGAGAGCAAGAGCAACAATAAAAGCGATCACCTGCTCATGAACACACGTCTAGATACGTCGTTGGTTGTCCTGGTTTAATAGTCGAGCTAGCTGTTCCAAATTAACTGGTTTAACCAAGTGCAGATCAAATCCCGCCGCTAAAGCTCGGTGACGATCCTCCTTCAGTCCGTAACCAGTTATTGCAATCAGCCAGACGCTCTCTCCTTTGGGAAGACGTCGTACTTCTTGAGCAACTTCATACCCGTTTAACCCAGGTAATCCAATGTCAATTAGAGCAATTTCCGGAAGCGAGCGACGCATGAGTGCCAAACCTGTCAATCCATCTGAAGCACACTCAACGGTATGGCCCTAAGTTCGCAGCAGTTCACTAAGTAGCTCTTGTCCATCCGTATTATCTTCTATAAGAACGATTCGTCGCGGCTTTGTCCGGATCGGTTGCGATTCAAATTTCCGAGGTAAGGACGTAGATGCTGGAATTCGAACATCGAATAGGCTCCCTTGACCAAGACCATCGCTGTAAGCAATTACACGGCCATGATGTAGTTCGGTTAACCGACGAACCAAAGTCAGGCCAATTCCCAACCCACTCTCCGCTCGATCAATCGCTGGATTGACTTGGAGAAATGGCTCGAAAATACGATTGAGGTATTCAGCAGGAATACCTCGCCCCGAATCCTGCACTTGAAGAACTACCTCGGCTCCTTCTCGAAAGGCTCGTACTTTTATAGTTCCCTCCACACCACTATATCGAGCGGCGTTGGTCAGCAAATTACCGAGAATCTGAGCTAATCGAGTTGCATCGCCTTCCACGATCAGTGACTCATTCTGAATGTCTACCTGAAGCTGATGGCGTCGTTGCTCGATAATTCCGTGAGCAATTTGCAGAGCATCTTGAATAACTTGTTCAACTTCCACCGGTTCGAATTGCAAATCAATTTTCCCCTGAGTGATGCGCGACAAGTCGAGCAAATCATCCAGCAGTCTAGATAAATGTCGCGACTGCCGTTCAATCGTAACTATGCATTTCTTCAGCAAATCTACATTATCAATTTGCTGCTTCATCAATTCTGCTGCTGTTACAATCGGACTGAGTGGATTGCGTAATTCGTGGGCCAACATAGCAAGAAATTCATCGCGACGTTTCAGTGCTTCCTGAGACTCGTCATACAGACGTGCGTTCTCCAAAGCCAACGCTGCCCGCTCTGCCAGTTGTTCAGCGAGTACTTGCTCCTCATCCTCAAACTGTCGCTCTTGAGTAGTAGTCACCAACGTGATGACACCAATCACCTGTCCGCCTGCAATCATTGGGACAACCAGAGCAGAGGAAATTCCAAGTTCAAGAAAAGCCGGCATTCGTCGCTCATCAAGAGCCAATGCCCGGATCTCTGACTCAGTCAAATTGCTATAATTTTCTGACCCACCTTTGCGCAATACTCGGCTAATCCCGCAAGTGTCTTCGCTTGGAACCTCATAAAGTCCGGTTAACGATCTCGCAATAGAGTTTTCCTTGTTTGATCTAGGAGCAAATACCAGTCGATCTAGTTTAGGAACTCCACTACGATTGGATTCTGGATCGAGCAAATCGATAACGCACCAATCGGCGAGATACTCTGCTGATAATTTAGCTAGACATTCAACTGTTGCTTGACGGTTAAGTGAATGAGCCAGTTGTTTGCTTGCCTCTGAAAGGATAGTAAGAGTTTTAGCAGCATGCTTTCGTTGAGTGATGTCGCGAAGCGTGGCTAGCAGAGCACGCTGTGATTGCCATTCAACCTCGACTACTCGCATTTCGACAACAGCACTATTTTGACCGGTCTCTCGTGAACAAAGATCGATCTCTGCGATCTCACCGGGAGCCAGTGGAATTCCAAACGGCATGCCGACCAGTTCGGCAGCTTCTCGATCCAGCAATTCCCTCGCCGCCGGATTGGCATAGGCGATCCTCCCATCAACACCAATTACCAGTACGCCATCCGCGGTCTTCTCGATCAATTGCCGAAAGCAAACCTCCCCGATGAATTCCTCAGAAATATTTCGCTCCGTCATCAGTAGCGAACCTCGGATTGTAGATTCAGACCATTCAAATCTAGTAGAATTAATGCTCTTCTGGGTCGCGGAACAATTCTCCAATCCGATCTATCTCTTCGGGTCCGCGATAGGTAAACTGTCCGGAAAGAATGCCAGTGATGGTCCGGAAAGTCTTTCCAATGTGCATACCATTAGAATCAATGGTGAACTCACGAATATCCTTGTCGTGACTGGAACCACGCATCTTCAGGACGGTAATGCCTCGCCGCATCTCGCCGTACATCTCTACATAGCGCAACAGAATAATGGAGTCAGTGAGTGTCGAAATGTGAGTCTCGGTAATGGACGAACCACCGAGCAACGAGGACGATGTAGCGGTGAATAACCCCGCGACATTGCGATCTTTGATGTACGAGGTCAACCCAATGGCAAATTCTCGAAAACTTTTTACCGTCGAGACTCGCTCTAGTGCGGATAAACTGTCGATAGCCACTCGTTGCGGACCAAATTCATCGAGGATTTTTTTTATTTGAATTAGATGATCTTCGAGACTGCAAACCTCAGGATATTCGCAGACAACTCGAAGCAACCCTTCAGCTTCCATCTTTTCAAAATCAATGCCCCAACCTGAGGCATTACGAAAGAGTTGATCGCGCGATTCCTCGAAAGCGAATAACAAACTCCGCTGACCTGAAGCAACTCCACCTGCAATAAATTGCGTTGTCACCAACGTCTTACCGGTGCCTGTTGCACCAGAAAGTAAGATAATCGAATCCCGATAAAACCCTCCTCCACACATCCGATCTAGTTCCTCAATACCTGAAGGAACTCGGAGATGCGAAGATTTTTGTTTCAATTCCATCGCGGAAAGAGGAATTACCACAATGCCCTGTTCAGGACTGACGGTAAACGGAAATTCTCCTTTCTGATGATGGGCACCACGGAATTTCAAAATCTCGATAGTTCGTCGGCGCTTCTCGCCCTCTCGGGTATTGCGCAGAATGACGACATTATCCGTTACAAATTCTTCGATGCCATAGCGAGAGATGGTCCCAGCATCGTCGGCCCGCTCCGCGGTCACTACTGAAGTTACACCAAACGGTTTTAACGAGGAGACGACTCGAAATAGCTCTTGACGTACTACTCCATCTGGTTCGAGTTGAGTGAAGATGCCGCCAAGCGAATCGATGGCCACGCGCTTGGCACCGATGTGTCGAATGGCGTTCTCAATGCGAACCAACAAAGCGGTCAAATCAAACGGACCGGCAACGATGGTCGGAGGAGAATCGAACCGTGGAGAGACATCGACAAAAGCCCACATTCCATCGGCTTCGTAGCGAGCGATGTCCCAGCCAAACCCGGCCATGTTGGCCCGAATGGCGTCGGGAGTTTCCTCAAAAGTGACGAACACTCCCGGTTGACCGGATTGACGAATCCCTTCTAGCAGAAACTGACAAGCAAACACTGTTTTTGCGCTCCCCGAAGTACCAGACAGGAGCGTCGAGCGTCCCTGCGGCAAACCTCCGAGAGAGATCAGATCGAATCCGGGAATTTCCGTGGGTAGCTTGGTTATGGCGGTCATGGCACTTTCGCGTCAAGACGCATCAGGGGGTGGTGGATGCTTTTGCAACTCCAAAGCCGACAACACCTGTTCCGTATCCGATAAGTCGCCAATAATTCGTCGGGTTGGCATAGGTGGTTCGCGGATCACGGTTGGGGTCGCAAGTATATGGTTCTTCTCCGCTTGCTGAGGGCATTGCAGCACATCAATTACTTCCAGCAGATAATCGCCCTGCAACTGCTCTTCACAGATTCGACGGAGATTCTCGATAGCGCGCTTAGAGCGCGGAGAACCTCCTGTCACGAAGAGTTTCAGCTGATACTTCTCCATGTCTGCTCCAGGCCGGGCTTTAGGAGCAAGGTTCATCGCGCGGCAGCGCCCGATAACCTGGGGCCAACAATCCTATCAGCTCCACTAGCAACAGTCGCCCTTCTTCTAGGTACGTTTGCGCTCGTAGAGCGGTTGCTTGACTCGATAGCGATTGAATCGCTTGTGTGTGTATCTCAATCAGATCACGTGGTGTAGCATTGGCGCGACAGAGTTGATCCGCCAACTGCTTCAGCCGTTTTGACGTTTGATGCGAGACTCGATAGACTCGCTGCTCCAGGGCAAGATCCAGAACACTTTTATAATAGGCAATCCACTCGCGAAATAGTTCCGGAACCGAGTCACGAAGTCGTTCACTATGACCATTCTGACGAGGAATGGAAATGATCTGTTGTAATTGAAGCAACTCTCGTTCGATCTGTTTTACTCGGTTGGCCTCCTGCTGTTCTCGAACTAATCTCGCTTGAACTTGTTGGGTTACATTTCGAAGCTGAACAAAAATTGCAGAACCATTGGAATGGGCTACCAGCTCGATCCAAATACCGGTCGTAGGATGAAAAAATTCCGTTGCCAGTGAAGATTTATTACAAAGGACTCCTGAAATTGCCTTAGGCAGAGTCGATTTAGCTAACTCCGGTATCGCCTCCCAAAGGGAACGTTCCAGCAGTCGTGAGCGTGGACACCCTAGCAATTCCTCAATAGCTGGATTACAAAAGACCACTCGGGATTGGTCGTCCAATACCAAGATTCCAGTGGAGATAGAGATAAGCAACTCATAGAAGCGATGCTCGATCCGATCCAATGAGTCCTGAATCACTTTCCGGTTAGTGATGTTTTCATGGGAAACCAGAACAAAAGAAGTTCCTGCAACACGAATTCGACGAACATGAGCGACAAACCAACGGAATTCCTCAGGGGAGTGACAAGGGTATTCGTGAGAAAAGGACTCCAGCTCTCCTTTCAAAACGCGATTTAGACGATCTGAAAAAGTGTGTATTGATTCGCCTTCACTGACGCAAAGGTGCTTGCAGGTTTGAAGATAGTTGGCTCCTTCGGAAAGTCGGGCTGGATTGCCACCATTCTGTAACGCGAAGGTCCGCCAGGCATCATTCACTGCCAAAATCACCCCTCGTGAGTCGAGAATGGCTACATGAGCGATCAACCCATCGATCAACTCACGAATGCAAAAAAGGATAGGACGGGGCAGCAAAGACGGAGCCTTGGCAATAAGTTCGCGAAGGCTCGTGAGTACCTCCACCTCAGAGACCGAACTAGGCAGGGTCCGATCCGCATGTGGGCAGGCTTCGTCCGCAAGTACGATTACAGGTATATTAACTAAAAACGGATCGGACTTCAGGTGCCGAGCTACCGTGACCAGACTGCCCTGTAAAAGCACCACATGTGCAGGGAGCGCAGCTAGACGAAGCACTTCGTCAGCGGATTGCGCCTTCAAGACTACATAGCCAGCCTGACGAAGCACTTCGCCGAGTTTAGCGCACCATTCTGCGTCTTTACAGGCTAGAACGAGGAAAATCAGGGTTCGTTCCATCCTTGATCTCCCCAATAGAGGACACCTAACACACGAATTATAGTTCGTCTGTCAAGTCAGACCAATGGTTTTCCTCCCGGGGAGCCGATTTATTTGGCAGGTGGGTGAAGAAATCGACAAAATTTTATTTGACGCTGCATGCTGACCTGTTATTCTATGTTTTAACTCGCTTTCTGACTCGCAACACGATGTTTACCCAAGTACACTCACACCTACTCGCAAGTAGTGAGTTGTTCGTTTTTTTGCTGTTGGCGAGTCCAGAAGCGATTCTCGATTTCTTGGGGCTTACTGCCCAGCCGTTTTGAACACTCAGTGTCCAGGATGTCCCTGGATGGGTATCAGTCTCGGTGATGGTCGAGCTGGCACCTCCTTGATACTGCGCCTGCGTTCAGCATTTGGGCACTGGTGCTTTGAGTATCTACGAAGTGTTTTCAGCTGATGTTCTCCGAGGGGAGTGAAGAACTTGAGCAACCTCATTGCCGTGAAACGAAAAATTCGCAAGGGAGATGACAGCGGATTGTCTTCTCCTCTGAAAGTGTCTGACGAAACGATTGCCGATTTGACTTCGGTGTTCAAACTTTTAGCGGATAAGTCACGGTTAAAAATCGTCCTCGCCTTGGCCCAACAAGGCCCGATGCATGTTTCCGCCTTGTGCCAGCTGCTTGGGCAGACACAACCTGCCGTCAGTCATCATCTGACGCTTATGAGAATCGTGGGAATCGTCGGCTACGATCGTAACGGAAAGCACAATTTTTATTTCCTGGCGTCCGATTATCTCCGAGACCTGATCGAGCAATTTTTCTCCGAATTGGGCAACGGAAACCAGACCCTACAATTTGAAGAGTTTAGTATCTCCTACAAGCGCAATAACATCAAAGAGTAACCATCGCTACTTCAGCAAAGGAATCGCCCACTTCCTTTGCTGAAGCGAACTGTCAAGATTCTGCTTTCGAGGTTTGGCAACTCGAAAGGCTGGTTCATTGGTTTGTGTGATTGTGGCACAGTCCGTGAGTTGTTACGCAACTCTTATTGCCACACAAAACATCTAATTTATCTCTATTGGAAATATAGAAGAGTCCGTTGAAGCTCGCACTTCTCCGATAATCGAGGCATCACGATACCCCTCAATTCGTAATTCGGCGAGCAAGTGAGGAGCTTGTCGTGCTTCGACACCAAACAATAGGCCGCCCGAGGTTTGCGGATCGAACAAGGCAAAATCTCTGTCGGTGATACCGGCTATACGACAAGCTTGCTTCAAGTTATCGGGATGGAGACTGCTGGTAATTCCCTGCTGCACTATCCAGTCGAAACCATTCAACACGGGAATGGCTTGCCGCAGCAGACGGGCGGAAACTCGACTGGCGTCGAGCATTTCCAACAGATGTCCTGCTAAGCCGAACCCAGTCACGTCTGTGCAGGCGCGAACGCCAGCTTGTGCGATTAGTTCAGCGGCACGACGATTGGATTGTAACATCTGCTCCACCGCCTGGGTGAACCAAAATGCTGGGCACACGCCTCGCATCCACGCTGCCAAGATTGCGCCGGTTCCCAAAGGTTTCGTCAAGATTAACACGTCGCCCGGCCGCAGGTTCGACTTGAGTAAGAGACGATCTTCCTCAGTATGACCGGTGACTGCGAACCCGACCGCGAGTTCACTCCCTTCAGTAGTGTGTCCACCGGTCAAGGTGACACCATGTTCCTTGAAAACTTCGATCGCACCGGACAGTAACTCGTACAGCATTGATTCCTGAATCGGACCACGTGCAAAAGGAAGGGTCACAATCGCCAACGCTGCAAATGGCCGGGCATTCATGGCAAACAAATCACTGAGGGCATGCAGAGCGGCCATCTTCCCTTGAAGATAATAATCATCCAAAAAGGATTTGAAGTAGTCTACTGTCTGCACCTCGACCAACTGTTCAGTTCGATGGCCGAACAATTCGGGGCGAAAGCGGTGGATGGCGGCATCTTCACCGCTTTGCGTGCCAATCAACACACGAGAATCGTAACCTGGATTCAGCCGCCGGAGCACCGAAGTCAACACCTCGCTAGAGATTTTTGAGCCGCAACCACCACATCTCATCGCCGATGTCTCGTCGACCGAATCAGCCCCCATCGAAGGAAACGCTGTGAATTTTTGGACCCAGGCGCGATCGATCCAATCTTTGAGCTTACGCGGCCACCGCCCACTAGTAGCGAATCCTCCATAACTCAAAGCTGCTGTTCCAGCTCCGGTGTTGAGCAAGCACAAACAATATCGTTGCGGCTTCCACACCCGTAACGGTTTCTCTTGCAAAAATCGAAGCACATTGTCGAACAGCACCCCCCCCTGTCGAACTGCGTGAACGCCATTCTTGGCGATTTTCCCATGGTGCTGCAACTCAATGCAGTCACCCGTGCCGAATACCTCGGGGTGGCTGACCGACTGCAAGGTATCCCGCACGAGTAAGAAACCGTCCTCTGTCTGTTGCACTCCGCTCGACCTCACCAACGAGGGAGAACCTCCATGCGTCGCCCAGAGGACGGCATCATACTCAATCGAAGTTCCATCTTCGAGCAATAACTGATGTTGATTACCTCCAATTACCCGTGATGACAGCTGAACGGTCACGCCTAGCTGACTTAACCTTCTTTCAAAGATCCGTGAAATCCGTGAAGAGAATCCCGGCAGCAGTCGTTCATTCGCTTGCAATAGAGTGAGTCGAAAGGAAGGAATGGTTGCGAGTCGGCGACGGATAGCCAAAGACAGTTCACAACCACTGGCTCCACCTCCAACCACACACAGATGAAACGGAACCTCTGTTTCACGAAGTCGCCGCTCTAACTCGTCAAGGCGATCGAGAAGAAGCCCTAGAGGGCGCATCAACCAAGAATTTTCGCCCTCTAAACCGGCGGGGCGATATGGTGTTGATCCCACCCCCAAGGAGACGACATCATACGCTAATTCTGGTCGCTGCTCGAACTTGATGAGGCGTCGTTCTACATCCAGCTGCACTGCCTGAGCAGCAAGAAAGCGGCAGCCCATGTGGCGACACAGGCGAATAAGATCGATGGTGATCTCCGCGCGGACATAGTCGCCGCCGATATAACCCGGCACCATCGCAGAATAGGGAATTACGGGAGCCTCGCTGACCAAGGTCACAGCTAGCCCGGGAACAGGTCGCATCCCAAACATGCGGACAAATCGCAAATGAGCGTTGCCAGCACCAAGCAGAACGACATGCTTCTGTAGGGAAGTAGTAGAGCCAACGGTTTGCATGGACTATCTCAAACGCTGGGCTGTCTTCGCTCTTATTATGATAACTGTACCAACCGGAGCGAACCAAGACATGAAGTCCGTTTGCGCTCCGGAGTCCAAGCAGAGGAGAAGAGCGTGGCCAAAGACCACGATGCCTACGCCGCTCTACGTTTTCGCGATTACCGCTGCCTACTTTCAGGATCGATTCTCGCTGCGCTCGGTGCCGAAGTTCTGCATGTCGCTGTCAGCTGGGAGCTTTACCTTCGTACCAACTCTGCGAGCATATTGGGCTATGCCGGTTTAGTACAATTTCTACCTATTTTGTTGCTGGCACTACCTGCTGGAGCTATCGCAGATCGTTTCAACCGAAAACACCTCTGTCAGCTGGCTCAAGCCACTTGGATGCTGATCGCTGGCTCTCTTGTTTATCTTTCGCATACAGAAGGACCTGTGTGGCTGATTTTGTGTTTACTCCTCGTTGCTGGGATTGCTCGCGCCTTCAATGCTCCAGCCCGAGTTGCTTTATTACCTCAAGTCGTTCCTCTCGAACTGTTGCCCAACGCTATCACTTGGAATAGCACTGGATGGCAGATCGCCAACATCTCTGGTCCCGCACTAGGCGGTATCATCCTTGGACTGGCGAATCCCCTGTCGGCCTACTGCTTCTCGGCAATCTGTTTTTTCAGTTGCATCTTACTGCTCGTGCCTATTCGCCCCATGCAACGAGGTCAGCGTGAATCGGACCGTTCACTCAGCGCCTTGTTTGCTGGGGTGCGGTTTGTCTGGCACACCAAACCTCTGTTCGCCGCTTTGACCCTAGATCTCTTCGCAGTGCTATTTGGTGGCGCGACCGCTTTGTTGCCGATTTTCGCTCGTGATATCCTCAAAGTTGGTCCGTCTGGTTTAGGCTGGCTCCGAGCTGCCCCGGCTGTTGGAGCGTTAGCAATGGCTTTGTTGCTCGCCCACTTACCTCCGCTTCGACAACCCGGTAAGATGCTTCTAGTTGCTGTCGCCGGTTTTGGCCTCGCAACCATCGGGTTTGGATTGTCAACCTCGTTCTGGCTGTCACTGCTTTTGCTCGGTTTGCTCGGTGCGATGGACAACATCAGTGTCGTAGTTCGTGGTACCTTGATGCAAGTGCTTACTCCCAATGAGATGCGTGGTCGTGTCGCGGCAGTGAATACCGTGTTCATCAGCTCTTCCAATGAACTCGGAGCTTTTGAGTCCGGAATGACCGCTCATTGGTTCGGACCAATTCTATCTGTGGTGGGTGGTGGTGTCGGCACGCTCATCGTTGCATTCCTAGTGCTGCGATCCTTCCCTGTACTTTGGACGTTAGGGCCATTACACACCCTCACACCAGAAACTTTTTCATCGCAGCGAAATCAAAGCGGGAAAACCGTTGCGGAGGCGGTATGATAACTCCAACAGATTGCACTCCTTCGCCGATCGCCCTCTCTCCAGGTGGTTTCATGAAGGTTCCTTCCATGCGTATCTCCTTATTACTCGGCACCCTCTTCTTACTAATCGCAACGATCTCGACGGCTTCGGCCCTGCAACGCAAAGGAAAAGGCTCTTCTCCCGCTGCCGCCCCAGCGACTTCGCTAAAAGTGGCCAAGGATTTCAAAGCCGAACTGCTCTATTCTGTCCCAGGGGATAAGCAAGGCTCTTGGGTCAGTATGTGCCATGATCCCAAAGGACGTTTGATCGTCTCCGATCAATATGGTGGGCTATTCCGAGTCACTCCGCCCCCAATTGGTGGTAGCGCCGAAGATACCAAGGTGGAACCGATTCAGATTAACATCGGACATGCTCAAGGCTTACTCTGGGCATTTGATAGTTTGTATGTCGTGGTGAATGGTGGCGGCAAAGGATTCTCTAGTGGACTGTATCGCGTCACCGACACGAACGGCGACGACAAATTAGACAAAGTAGAGCTTTTACGTCGCATTGAAGGTGGTGGCGGCGAGCATGGCCCTCATGCCGTCCTTCTCACTCCAGACGGTAAGTCTCTCAATGTGGTCTGCGGTAATCAGTCGAAGCTGGCTCGACCATTTGTTCGATCTCGTGTCCCGGAGCTATGGGGAGAGGACCATCTCATTAAGCGGATGCCCGACGGTAACGGTTTCATGGCGGGAGTTTTGGGCCCAGGCGGTGCTATCTACCAAGTCGATCCTACAGGCAAAAATTGGGAACTCGTCTCGGTTGGTTTCCGCAACCAATACGATGCGGCCTACAACCGGCACGGAGAACTATTCACTTACGATGCCGACATGGAATGGGACATGAACACCCCCTGGTATCGTCCGACTCGGGTCAATCATGTCACTTCAGGCAGCGAGTTCGGCTGGCGAAACGGTTCAGGCAAATGGCCCGAGTACTATCTCGACAGTCTGGGGGCAGTTGTCAACGTCGGCCCTGGCTCACCGACTGGCGTTTGTTTCGGTTACGGAGCCAAGTTCCCGGCCAAATACCAAGAAGCCTTTTTCATCTGTGACTGGAGCTATGGTAAGCTCTATGCTGTGCATCTCACTCCCTATCTCAGCACTTACAAGGGCGAACTGGAAGAGTTCTGCGCGGGCACGCCACTGCCATTGACCGACATTCTTATTAATCCTGTCGATGGCGCGATGTACTTTACAGTCGGAGGCAGACGGACTCAATCGGGACTATACCGAATCACTTATGTCGGAAAAGACTCCACGGCCCCAAGCCGACCCGATGATCGCGGTTCAGAGTTCCGCAAAATTCGTCATCAACTTGAAGCTTTTCACGGAGTGAAAGATGTTACAGCTATCGATACCGCTTGGCCCTATCTTGACCACGAAGATCGAACAATCCGCTTTGCTGCACGAACAGCATTAGAACATCAGGAAGTAAATGCTTGGAAGGAAAAAGCTTTAGGTGAAGGTAATCCTGCTAAAGCTATTAATGCCTTATTAGGCTTAATTAGAGCAACCGCAGTCGATCCATTTCATCGCACTCCTAGCACTCCCGCAGTCGATGGCCAACTTAAGACAAAAATTTATCAGGCCTTATTACGGATCGATTGGGAAAAACTCTCTGACAGTCAGCGTCTAGATTTATTGCGCGTCTGGCAAGTTGGTCTCAATCGTATGGATGGTCCAACTCCTGAAGTAAAACAAGAACTCATCTCGCGGTTCGACAAGGTTTATCCAACCAAATCACGCGAGCAAAATGCCGAGTTGTGTCAAATCTTGGTCTACCTTGAGGCTCCAACTGTCGTCAGCAAAACCTTAAAACTTCTGGCCTCAGCTCCGACTCAAGAAGAACAACTCGATTATGGTCGGTTCTTGCGAGTACTGAAAACCGGCTGGACACCTGCTCAACGAGAGGAGTATTTTCGCTGGCTGGGCAAAGCAAGTACGTTCAAAGGCGGCAACAGTATGGCCGGCTTTATTCGTATCATTAAAAATGATGCCATTTCTACTTTGACCGAAAAAGAAAAGAACGATCTTCTATTTCGATTAGTTACAATTCAATCCAATACACCGGTTCCTATCGTCGGCAACCCTCGATCATTCGTTAAGAATTATACAGTAGAAGAGTTGGTTCCTCTCGTCGAAAGTGGGCTAAATGGAAAGCGAAACTTCGATGCTGGAAGACGACTATTCGCAGAAACAAAATGTTTCGCTTGTCATCGTTATGATGGAGAAGGTGGCTCTTCCGGACCAGATTTGACCGGTGTTTCAGGTCGATTCAGTGTGCGCGATTTGCTGGAATCCATTATTGAACCAAGCAAAGTAATCAGTGACCAGTACGCTGCCGTACAAATCACTACTGATGATGGTCGTTCGATACATGGTCGAATTGTCAACCTAAACAATGATCAACTCATCATCAATACAGACATGCTAGATCCAAATGCTCACGTAGCAATTCGACGTAGAAATATTGAAACCATGGAGATTTCAAAACTTTCGATGATGCCCACTGGATTACTCGATACCCTCAAACAAGATGAGATTCTAGATCTCATGGCCTACTTAATGTCACGAGGAGATCGAAATCATAAAATGTTTAAACATTAAAACCGAGACAACATAGTAAATTAGGCAAACACACTATCTCGCCACATACTAACTTTTTCTAACTCGATAACGATTAGATAATCAAGAAAAGAATGCCTGAACCAAATAAGCCATCTAGTTATCATGTCTTATCATTAAAACAGCCCTGGGCTGCATTATTAGTAGCAGGAATAAAAACTATTGAAATTCGAAGTTGGTTTACAAACTATAGAGGTAGATTATTAATTCATGCAGCTCAAACTCCAGATAAACGACCAGAAGCTTGGTCACATGTACCTCCTCATCTGTTAGATTTAACAAATCAAAGGGGAGGTATCATAGGTGTAGGAACGCTTACAGCATGCATATCATATAATACTCTTAACGATTTTCTCAGAGATCAGCATTTGCATCTCAACGATGAGAAGTGGTTTAATCAAAAAGAATTATTTGGATTAAAATTTGAGCATCTATCAATTACTCCATTTGTAAAGCTTATAGGAAATGTTCGAATTTTCAAAGTAGCTTCTGAAATATTGTATTTATCAGAAACAAACAAGATCAAAAATTAGCAAGCCATAATTGAGTTGCTAAAATGTCAAAATTCTTGCTAAGTGTTCGAAATAAGTACGAAGCAAAAATAGCATTAGCTAACAATGTAGATATAATCGATGTTAAAAATCCAAGCAAAGGATCTTTAGGAAAAGCAGACGACAAAATTATCCAAGAGATTCTAGATATCGCCTCAAACAAACCAGTAACTGCAGCGATGGGAGAACTAATCCAAAATGAGCCAATCAATCCTGAATTATTGAGCAGGCTACATTACGTTAAATACGGTCTTAGCAACTTAAAGTTTACATGGAAGAACCAAATCGAAAAAATACGAACATTCATCGAAAGCAAACATCGTTGCAAAGTAGTATTAGTAGCATATGCCGATGCTGAACATGCATATGCTCCCAATCCCGACAACATAATTGATCATGCGGTACGTGAAAAATACTCAGCAATCTTATTGGACACATGGCAAAAGTGTGGAAAAACATTACTCGACTGGATCTCATTAAATAGAATCACTGACTACATTAACACGTGTCATGCCAATCAAATACAAGTAGCTTTAGCCGGTTCAATTAGTCGAAAAGAAATAAACTTGTTATCCAAAAACAATCCTGATTGGTTCGCACTTCGAAGCGCCGCTTGCGCAAATCAATCACGCAACTCCAAGATCAAAGAACAACTTGTTATTGAGTTAGCTGATTTAATTCATACAGAAGCAACCATCAATGTCTGGAATTATTGAAGCTTACAATTTAACAAAAACGTATCGAGTACATCAAAAACAGCCAGGATTGATTGGCTCATTAAAAGGACTATTCCGTCGAGAATACAAACTAATTCAAGCAGTAGAAAATATTAGTTTTACAATTCAACCTCAAGAGATGGTTGGATTTCTAGGCCCCAACGGCGCTGGAAAAACTACCACACTAAAAATATTATCCGGATTAATTTATCCAACATCTGGTCGAGCAGTTGTATTAGGATACACACCATGGGAACGTCCAGATTCATTTAGAAGACAATTCTCATTAATTATGGGACAAAAAAACCAACTGTGGTGGGATTTACCCGCAGAAGATAGTTTTCGACTTCATCGTGAAATATACTCAATAGATCGAAAATCATATAAAAATACACTCGACGAATTAACTGAATTGTTTGATGTAAAAAAACTAATTCGTCAACCTGTAAGAGAGCTTTCTTTAGGTGAAAGAATGAAAATGGAGTTAATCGCTGCTTTACTTCACAGTCCAAGATTACTGTTGTTAGACGAACCCACAATCGGCTTAGATATAATCGCTCAAATTACAATTCAAAACTCTCTCAAAGAGTATAACACCAAAAAGGGAATAACAATGTTATTGACAAGCCATTACATGAAAGATATTGAAGCACTTTGCACAAGAGTATTAGTTATCGCGCATGGAAAATTATTTTACGATGGGCCTCTAAGAGGAATCATTGAGAAATTCGGACAATACAAACAAGTTCGACTTCGATTTGCAGGAGATCAATTACCTGCAAATCTCAACAGATTTGGAAGTGTGTCAGCAACTGGACCAATAGTAGAATTAAAAGTCGACAGAGATAAAGTAGCCTCAGCTCTTGCTCAAATTCTAACTCAGCACACTATTGTCGACATGAGCGTACAAGACCCTCCTCTAGATCAAATAATTGCAAAGGTATTTGAACACGCAAAAACTAATTCCGTGCCGAGAGAATTTATTGAAACGCCACAGACAGCGTAGAGGAATACGCTTACCATGATCAAAAAAAATCAGCCAGTAATACGCAAAAGCTGGATTTCAATACGAAAATATTTAAACATATTATCAATTTGCCTAACAGAGCGCATGACATATCGAAACGACTTCATTTTAAGTACAATATTTAGGTTTCTACCTGTAATGACAACAATTCTTTTATGGCAAGCTGTATATCGTAGTTCAGGAAAAGAGTCAATTGCTGGTTTTTCACAACGGCAAATGATTGCTTACTTACTATTAATCCACATAAGCCGTATGTTTTCAAGCATGCCCGGTTTAGCAAATGGAATCGCTCACGACATTCGTAATGGAACGTTAAAAAAATACATGATACAACCTATTGATATGATCGTTTTTCTTCTTTGTTATAGATGCGCACACAAAATTACATACATCACTACATCAGCAATACCATACTCATTTCTTTTTTTAATTTGTGCAGACAATTTTGATGATTTCCCAGACTTAACTATTTTATTAGCATATATACTCTCCTTACTTCTCGGATTTCTTTTAGGTTTCTATTTTGAGGTTTGCTTAGGAATGATTGGATTTTGGATGCTTGAGATAACTTCACTGCTTTGGATTATAACCACGTTAAATTATTTTATCTCTGGACAAATGATGCCTTTAAATTTACTTCCTGAATTTTGGCGCACTGTTTTATATATACTTCCTTTTCAATACATGGCATATTTCCCTGCAATAGTATTCCTAGGAAAACTGTCTACTAACCAAATCATCTGCGGCTTGCTAATTGAGATTGGATGGGCACTTATTCTTTTTATTATCGCTCAATATACATTTTATAAAGGATTAAAGCATTATAGTGCTTTTGGAGATTAAATAATGCCTCAAGTATCAAGATACTTAACTATTTATATTTCATTTATAAAGTTTAGTTTAATAACAGAGTTATCATTTAAGATTAATTTTTTAATAAAAATATTCGTTGAATTACTCTGGCTGTCAATTCTAATAATTTTTTATGAAATTCTCTTCAGTAACACAGACAATATTGCGCACTGGTCTCGAGAACAGTATCTTTTTTTTATTGGTTGCCATTACATGTTGGGAGGTATTATTGAATCTTTATTTCTTGAGAATTGTGCCAATTTTACTGAACTAGTTAGATCTGGAGATCTTGACACATATTTGCTTAAACCAATAGATGAGCAATTCATTATTACCACTAAAAAAATTGATTGGTCAACCTTACCAAATATAATTCAAGGAATCGCGATAATGATTTATGCATTAGCAGTTAATCCGAAGTGGACATTTGAATTAACTCAATTTTTAATGTTTGTTATTACATTTACATGTGGACTAACAATAACATACTCTTTTTTACTTATGCTTTGTTCTACTTCAGTTTGGATAATTCGAAATCAAAGCATGATGGAGCTATGGTGGTTGTTCTCAACACTAATGCGATATCCCAAAGAAATATTTAATGATTCTTGGGCACACTCAATTGGTTGGTTTTTAACTTTTGTTATACCCGCGTTAATAGTTATTAATATACCTGCTTCGACGATGATTCGTAAATTTCTGCACCCTTATTCTGTACTTTGGATGGGTATTTGTACCGGTTTATTCATGTTTGCGAGTAGAAAACTATTCAAATTTGCACTAACATCATATCGCAGCGCAAGTAGCTAATATAAAACAAACATTTTACTCTTTACTCTTATTTAATCTAAACCAGTTATTAATAAACCCTAAATGGCTCCAGCCGAATTGATAACCAATCTAACATATTTGGCAACATACGAATTGCAGTCCAAGCACTATGCCTGCCTGAAGGTCTATAATCGTATGCTATCTCAATCCCTTTCTCTCGTGCACGATATAAGAAACTCTCAACTTGTGCATTTATATTAAATTCGTCTTTTCCTCCATAAGCTACATAAAATTCTGCAAATCCAGGTTTGATGTCTAGTAAATCTAATAATTCTATAGGATTTTCTGCTGAGATTAGCGCTATAGCATCAGGATTATTTTTACCAAACATTGGTTCAATAAAATGACCAGCTCGTATCGTAATCAATCCACAACAAAATTTGCCAACAGGATCTTTAGGATGAAAATACTCTCTCCAACCCCAACAATTTGGATCAAATTGATCAAAATATTCTTTACGACAACTTAACCATCGAATATTTAAAGGAGGAGCAAAAGTAGCTGCAATTCCAAATTTATCGCGGTGCTTCATTACTTTATTAAAAGCCGCTGCTCCTCCCATACTTACGCCAAGTAACACATGCGATTCTGGTTCGGGTCGAATTGAATAATTTTGCAACATAAACGTGTAAACGTCATCAGTTAAATAATCGCCAAAATTTCCAAGTTTACTATTCATGAAAAATGTTCCAGCCGTTGAAAATCCTGTTTTTCCGTTTGGACTTCCATCTGGAGCTGCAATTATTAGAGGTGGCAGTTTACCACTAGCAATAGCACTATCAAATGGTTTAACTACCCATTCGAGAAAATTAATTTCATCAGATAAAAATCCATGCAGATAAATTGCTAATGGATACTGTTTTGACGAATTATATCCAGGTGGCAAATAAACGTACATTGCTCTCTTTTCGCATAATGACGGTGCAAAGAATCTACGATCTTTTCCATGATTTGATGTGTAATCAACTAATGTTCCTTTAAGACATATATTTGTACGTACTAAACCAAATGGACGAGGAATTAGATGAGCTTCGGATAAACTACAAAACAAATGCATGCATAAAATTGCAAAAAATTCATGATGTCGACTACTCATGCTGCACTCCTTTGCCGCTTGCCTAGCTTATCAACAATCGACTCTTATGTTGTCTCACATTAACCCAGAGTCTTTATTTTGTTGTTTACCAACTAATCTGATCCTGAAAATTCTCCTAAGTTAACAACACATAGTATAATACCAACAGAAATGATCCCAGCTACTATCAAGTTTATGCCGAAGTAATGAGTTGTAGTTAAATCTTCTACTTTCCGAGTTTAGCCAGCAAAAATAAATTTAAGGAATAAATCATGATGATACGATCGGTTGTGATCATGTTTGTTGCTGTATCATTTGAGTCATACGCTTCTGCTCAAAATGTCACAATACAAAAACCAATCAGACTTGTAAATGATACTTATTTACCCCAACAAACAAATTATAAGCATATTTTTCTTGATTCAAACACACCAGAATACAAATCTAATATTGTTATAAACACACCAACTTGTTGTCAGACTAGTAATACAAAACTTTCTAAACTTCAAAGCCTTAAATTGTGGCAGTGGTTAGGTTATCACAGTGTTGGAAAATGCAATAAAGGCTGTGGTTGTTGTTTTTATTGTAGTCCTTCGTTATATAGTTATTTTGGTGCAAATTGCCGAGAAGGAGCGAAATATGATTCGGCCTCTGCGAAACCATGCCCTTCAAGTTGCATCAGCACAGGATGGGGTAATGTTTGGAATACTGGTGCTCGAATGTTTGCTTCTCCCACAGGTCATGGATTTGTTGGTTCACCTTAAGAAAAAAAATTAATAGAATATACTCGGTGAAGAGTTTGCTTCACCGAGGCTCTTTTTTTGTATCATGCTGTCCCTTTAACATGCACTTATATCTTGATAATAAAATTATGGAGGTGATTTCTACGTGGCTCAACGATTATTCGTTCATTTACATTGCCATACTCATTACAGTCTTCTTGACGGAGCAAGTCGAGTTCCAGAGCTAGTCCAGCATGTGAAATCTCTGGGAATGAATGCCTGCGCAATTACTGACCATGGAAATTTGTACGGTGCAATTGAATTTTACAGAGAATGTATTCATAATAATATAAATCCAATAATTGGAATTGAGGCTTATGTTGCTCCAACAAATCGAAAAGACCGCGAAGCTCGCCGACGTGGAGAGGCTGGTTACCATTTAACATTGTTGGCCAAAACAAATATTGGTTTTAAGAACTTAATCAAACTTTCATCATTAGCCTTTCTTGAAGGTTATCATTATGTTCCAAGGATTGACAAAGAATTACTTGAACGATATAGCGATGGCTTAATTTGTTTATCTGGCTGTGTGTCAAGTGAATTCAGTGAACATATATTAAATGACAATCTTGATCAAGCACAGTTAGTTGCTGAATGGTTTGCTCGTATATTTAAAAATAACTTTTTTATAGAAATTCAAAATAATGGACTAGAGATCCAACAACGCTGCATGCAAGGAGCTATCAGTATTGGAGATCGCCTTGGTATCCCGTTAGTTGCTACTTGCGATGCTCATTATATACATCAAAAAGATTCACTACCACACGATGTGTTATTATGTATAAACACAGGACGCCAACTCTCTGACACCAACCGAATGCGTTATGAAAGCGACCAATTCTATGTTCGGTCACCAGAAGAGATGTATCAACTTTTCCCTGAACATCATTCTGCAGTTAAGCGAAGTCAAGAAATCGCTGACAGTTGCGACGTTCGACTTGATTTCAAAAAAAGACACTTTCCTGTATTTATTCCACCATCCGGAAAGTCTCCAGAAGAATATCTCTCTAAACTATGTCATGAAGGGATGTTGATTCGATATCGAAACAACCCTCCTTTATCAGCACAATCTCGACTTCAGCATGAATTAAGCATTATTTGCCGCATGGGATTTGCTTCCTATTTTTTAATTGTTGCTGATTTCGTTCGATTTGCACATGAAAGAAATATTCCTTGCAGTGCAAGAGGTAGTGCTTGCGGCTCTTTAGTAAGTTATGTACTTCGATTGAGTCACGTTGATCCATTAGACTATGATCTCCTCTTTGAGAGATTTCTCGATCCAAATCGAACTGAAGCACCTGATATTGACATCGACTTTTGTCAAGATAGACGTGATGAAGTTATTGATTATGTACGTCAAAAGTACGGCGCTTCAAGTGTAGCGCAAATTGCAACGTTTAGTACATTAGCAGCCCGTGCTGCTATTAAAGATGTTGGAAGAGTGCTCAATGTTCCGCTCCACCGCGTTTTACAGTTAACAGAAATGATCCCAAAATCTCTTGGGATTACTATAAAAGAGGCGATGGAGCAAAATCCTGATCTGGGTTCTTTGTATAACTCCGATCCAGAAGTTCAACGATTGCTGAATATTGCGATGATTTTAGAGGGAACCAATCGAGGTTCCGGAATTCATGCGGCTGGGGTTGTTATCGCAAACGGAGATCTTACAGATTATGTTCCGCTTCATCGTGCTTTACGAAAAAGTGATAATTCAAGTAGCAAACAGCACGATGCTGTTATTGCTACACAATGGGTTATGGGAGATTTAGAGAAAGTCGGATTACTCAAGATGGATTTTCTTGGCTTGAGAACTCTGACTTTATTGGATAATTCTGTTCGTTTAATTGAAAAGACTAGAAACGAACTTATTGACATTTATCAATTACCGTTAGATGATCCTGAAACTTACCAACTACTTCAACGAGCAGATACTAAAGGTGTTTTTCAATTTGAGTCTGAGGGTATTCGCGAACTGTTGAAACAATTACGTCCAGATAATCTTCGTGATATTATTGCTTGCACTGCTTTGTATAGACCAGGTCCATTAGGCGGAGGTATGGTTGATGCTTACATTAGTTGTAAACATGGACGAGAAAAACCTATTTATTCACATCCAGTGATGGAGGATATTCTTTCTGAAACTTATGGTGTTATGTGTTATCAAGAACAGATCATGCGGATTCTCAATCGACTTGGAGGAATTGATCTTGCTAGTGCTTATGCATGTATTAAAGCAATCAGCAAAAAGAAGCAAGACATAATCGATTCTCAGAAAATTGATTTTATTACTGGAGCAGAACAACGCGGTGTATCACGTCAAACAGCTGAAGAAATTTTCAACCTAATTGTTTATTTTGGTGGATATGGTTTCAACAAATCTCACAGTGCCGCCTATGCCTATGTAACTTACCAAACTGCATATCTAAAGACTCATTATACACCAGAGTTTATGGCTTCTTTGTTATCCAGTGAAATAGATGATGGCAACAAACGCGATATGATGGTTGACCACATTTCTGAGGCAAAACGATTAGGTGTCGTAGTGTTACCACCTGACATTAACTTATCTGAATCAAACTTTACAGTAATTAATTCTCAAATTGTTTTTGGATTAGCGGCAATTAAAGGAGTTGGTCGCAACTCAACCGACTCGATTGTCCAGGCTAGAATCTCTGGGGGGAAATTTCGTAATCTGTATGATTTTTGTGATCGCATTGATCAACGAGTTGTCCCAAAAGCTACTATCGAACGTCTTATTAAAGCCGGCGCTTTTGATCAGTTCGGTGATCATCGTGCACAACTCATACATGCTTTACCTGGTGCATTACAAGCTGCTAATGATCGAAAACGAGATAGTCGTCTTGGTCAATTAAATTTATTTGATTCTGTAAATGATTTGTCTTCTTCAACTCAATCTACACCCACAAAATTTCTTGATGTACAACCCTGGTCCGAATCTGAAAAGTTGAAGTACGAGAAAGAAGTACTTGATTTTTATTTTTCCAGCCACCCTCTTGCACAAGAAGAAACACTTCTTCGCCGCCACGTCACACATTCCATCTCAGAGCTTAAAAACGTTTCGTCAGACTCAGAAGTGACAGTAGGTGGATTACTCAGTCAAGTTCGCGTGATGAATTATAAAAAGCCGCAACGGAATGGTAATACAAGATATGGGCGATGCAAGGTGGAAGATTTAAGCGGGATTATAGAAACAGTGATTTGGGGAGATGAATTTGTCAAGTACAAAGATAACCTCATTGAGAATTCTGTAGTTCTTATTCGAGGTATAGTAGAACGAAAGACGGAAGAACCAATTCTTCAAATAACTCGTTTGATGAAACTCGAAGATGCTAAACGTGAGTTTGCTCGTGAACTGCATCTTCTCTTCCAAATTGATCGAAATCAATGTGTAGACGTTGATGTTTTGAGCAGTTTACTTCGCCGTTCTCCTGGAAGTTGTCCAGTAGTACTTACTATTAGAGACGATCATGGCAGATGTTGTGTACTGAAACTCAGTGCTGATTTTTCAGTCAACCCCTTAACATATTGTCATAATGATTTAGAACTGCTACTAGGAAAAGGTTCCGTTCACTTACGATAAGCATAGACAAAGACGCTTAGAATAAGTCAGCTGGATCCGCTGTGTGAACAGAACGTACGGCCAGCAATGCTGAGCCCATACACATGAATATACACAAGACTAAAACGTTTATTACTCTTCCCAGATCCATTTCAATGGGGACATTTGCCAGAGAATGTGTAATATAATAACCGAGCAATGAACAGATAAATCCAGGAATAAATCCTAGTAACGCTAACAAGAAACCTTGCCAATAGACAATTTTTGTTAAAAAGATCGATGGGTATCCCAAAGCACGAATAGTAGCGTATTCTGGTAAACGTCGAGCTATATCTGCCGCCATCATTTGATAAACAAACACTCCACCTACCACAACTGCAATGAATACACCGACAATAAAGAACTGACCTACTGCTGTCCCTGTCATCCAAAAATTAACCTCCTTTTCGTAAAGCCATTCTCGAGTTTGAATTTCTACATCACTTAACGATGCTGGAGGTAATCTTGATTCAATCTCTCTACGAATCAATTCCTTATTGACACCAGAAGATAATTTAACTAAGCCAAAACTTACTCGATCTTCAGGCCAGTTCATCAACTTAGTAAGGCTTGCTTCACTAATAATTAATAGTCCACTATAAGCAAATCCTGTCCCGATTTTAATCGTACCAACAACTTCAACTTCGCGTCCATTTAGGTGATTGGTTGGATGACGCATCCAAGTTTCAGGATCTCCATATTCTCTTCGAGACGTTTCGTCAATAATCACTGTACCTGAGCGAGCGAGTTGCTCCGAATACCAAACTAGATTTTCTTGTCGATGCACGATTTCACGCCCCACAGGATCCGAGAATAAATGCTTCAAATCCGGCGGATCCGTGGCCAGAATCAGAATCGACCAGCGTGGTTGCACTGAACCCTTCGATTGATTACTTCCTTTAGGTTGCGTCCACAAACCGAGAACGCTAGTTAGTGGAACCACCCGTTCAACCCCCGGAACAGATCGAACTTGTGCTAATCGTCTTCGTGAAAAATTTGATGGTTTGGCGAGATTGCCGTATTCGCGTGAAATGAGAATTAAGTCAAAATCTAGTTTGTCGTACAATAATGTAGCAGTGCGTCGCACAGCACTACTAAATCCCTGTTGCATGAAGATGAGTAAAACGGCAAACGCTAGTCCGATTACCGAAATCAGAGTACGAGTGCGCTGTTGCAACAGGTTCGACCAAGCTAGCACGAATGGCGTCATGTGTACTACGGTACTTGCTCTTGCCTGATTTTGCCAGATCGTTATTTTCTCCGTCTGCGAAGTCGATCCCATCGGTCGACGAGGAGGTGAGCAACGATGGGCAAAATCGTACGAAAACTGGGGTGGTGTATCTTAAGTTTTAGTCTTGTGATGCAAACGGGATGCCTACTTGCGGTAGCAGGTGCGGCTGCGGGAGCTGGTGCAGCCGGTTACCTTTATCTCAATGGGCTACTCTACCGAGATTATCACGCCAATTTGGGAGACGCAGTGGCAGCTGTTCGAACTTCACTCGTTGAGTTGCAATTTCCTTTGTTAAAAGAGAAGAATGAAACTGGATCGGCTTATTTTCAGTCTCAGACTGGAGATGGGCAAACAGTTCGGATTTATTTAGAGATGGTGCCTAGCCCCATACCAAGTGAAGGTGCAGTCACTCGTATTGGGGTGCGTGTAGGTTTCAGTGGAGATGAATTAGTTAGTTCGCGTATTTTGGATCAAGTTGGAAAACACCTCGTTCGACCAAATGTTGCAATTCCCAGTGTAAACCAACCTGTTACTCCACTGCCTGCTGCTTCAACTCCGAAAACGCAAACCGAACCGCCACTGTTAGCTACTGACCGCCTCACCCCAGTACCAGCTGAACGATTAACTCCCGTCGCGTCTACTCCTAAATGATTGATCTACCTTGTGAATAAAATACTGAGTAAGTTGCAAGGATATCTACTGTCAATCCAATAAAATTTATGTGAAATCCTTTCATTGTATTAGCAATTTTCCTCAATCTACTATTTTATCAACATGATGATTCTGATTTTCTAGTTTTTGTAGATAATATAGTGAATCTATTTACCAACAATCTCTTGACCCAAAGTTCAAGATTGCTATAGTGCCGCCTCGCTTGAATGTAAGAACGTGCGGCCGAGCCAGGGTTAGATTGGGTATCCCTGCGGAAACGATAATTCGCACAGGTTCCCGGCCCAGGCCATCGCGGGACGGCGCACACATCGCATTCGTGGCAGGGGAGGAATAGAGAATGAAGCGATTGTACTTCCTAGCCGGGGTGGGCGTCCTGACCGCCTGCCTCGCGGGATGGGCTGCTCTCGCTAGCGCCCAGTCCTATCCCGGCGGAGCGACGCCGGGGATGGAACCACCGACTGTTCTACCAGGAGCCGGCGCACCAGCAATACCACCAGCGCCTTCGTTGGATCTGGATCCAAATCGAGGAGCTCCGTCACCACAGCCAACACCGCCCGCCCCATTACCCTCAGCTCCGGGAACAATTCCTTCCCCGGAATCTGTACCAACACCATTAAACTTGCCTCATCCTCCGGCGATGATCAACAATGAAGCATCGTCTACACAATCTCTATATCCCACTCCGGGTCCGGACTCGGGTCGATCGCTAGTGGACGACCGCAACGATTTAGCGGCACAAGGTGATTTGCCTGTAGGCCGCCAGGAGCCAGCCGTAAGTCTGGAATGGGTTGGCTCTCCGGTTGCCAAAATTGGTGCTCCAAGCAATTACTCGTTGGTGGTGCGAAACATCTGCAACATGCCGGTTCAACAGGTAATGGTACGGGTTCGCATTCCTGCCGGTTTAAGCGTGCAAGGAGCGGAACCACGCGCGGCCAATGAGGGCGGCATACTGGTTTGGGATCTAGGAACGCTGATGGCTCGTCAAGAGCGTGTAATCCAGCTAAAGCTGCAAGCCGATGCTAAGGGAGATGTGGCACCTCAAGCCTGGGTAACCTTTACTGGCTCCAGCGTCATGCGGATTCGCGTCCGTGAGCCAAAGTTGATGGTTAAATGCTCGGTGGCAGAAAAAGTCCTCGTCGGAGACGCAGCAGCCTTCACGCTGACGGTCTCCAATCCGGGCGATGGTTCGGCGGATCTCGTCAAGATTCGCGCGGTGCTGAGTGAAGGTTTAGAACATGCTCGCGGGAACCAGATTGATTTCGACATCGGGAACTTGGCTGCCGGCGAATCGCGAAACGTGACCTTGCTATGCGCTACGCGGGCGGGCGGTATCCAGCAGTGTGAAGCAACTGCCGAGGCCGAAGGTGGACTCGTGAGCAAGGACACGGCGACGCTGAACGTGATCATGCCACGACTCGATTTGCAGATTGTTGGCCCGCGTCTGCGTTACCTGGATCGCAAAGCAATTTATGCACTCCGCGTGACCAACCCAGGAGATGCACCGGCGTCTAACGTGACGGTGGCAGACATGGTACCGGCTGGTTTCAAAGTGTTAGCGGCCAGCGATGGGGGACGTCACGATTTCCAAACGCGGACGGTGTCGTGGTTCCTGGGTGAAGTCGGACCAGGCCAGACACGCGAGGTCAAACTCGAGGTGCAGGCTGTCAATCCAGGCGAGCATGAGCACAAGGCAACGGCAGTTGGAGCGCGTGGTCTTCGAGCCGAAAGTAAGCTCATGACAAAAGTTGAAGGTTTGGCCGCGTTGTTGGTGGAAATGGTTGATACTGAAGATCCCATCGAAGCGGGTGGCGAAACTGCTTACGAGGTGCGTATCACCAACACCGGCTCAAAGGTCGAAAACGATATCAAGCTGATCGCGACGATTCCAGACAAGATGCAGTTTAAGAATTCGCAGGGACCGGTTCGCTATCGCGAAGAAGGCAAAACAGTGGTCTTCGACCCAATTCCGGCACTGGCTCCACGAGCGGATGCCATCTTCCGTATCAATGTCAAGGCACTAGAACCAGGCACGGTTCGCTTCAAAATTCAAGTGACGAGCGCTAACTTGATCGATCCAGTGGTCAAGATGGAAGCAACGCGAATCTACTCGGATTCGTTGGAATCCGACGTCGGTTCGTCGAATCAACCTTCAGGTCCATCGGGACTGCCAGCCCAGGGTGGACTGCCGACGCCTGGCTCGGTGCCTGGACTGCCCGGCGGTAACGAGTAAGTGATCGTGACAGTCGTCTAAAAAACACAAGAGGTGAGCGAACCCAACTGGATTGCTCACCTCTTGTGCTTTTGAGCAAGGCTTAGGTGGGCGAGGACTACACAGGGCGAGGGCGACAGTGAAAACTGAGTCCGCTAGCGGTGGATCAGTTCGAGGGACGATCGACGAGACGAATGGTTTGGATTTGGTAGAGAGGTCCACCGAGGCGAGTGGAACCTTTCTCGGCGATGATTTTGCCTTCGACCGTGACGAGATCGCCCTCTTGAAAGTCATCCATCTGGCGATCGCGAGCAAGAATCACGCTGCCACCATACGCATCCTCTTGCCCGAGAGGAGCGTAACGTAGCACCCAAACCCCGCCGTCGACACGCACGAACATCAACTGTCCCGTCAGTCGGTCGAAGTTCGTGGTGTGCTTCACACTGACATCATGCCGACGGCCAGAATCAAAAGGGTTCTTAATCTCCGTGGTGTTCTGAGCAGCAGCCGGCGTTACCGTCGACATCGGCAGCAGCGAGGCACCTTTGTCGCCGGCTTCCGACGGAAGCTTCTTGATCGGTTCAGCGGACTTTTCCGGGGTCGCCGGAGTGCCCGAAGGCAGCGGGTTAGCGCCTGGGGCGGGGTGAATAGTCGCACCGTTCTGCACAGGCGCAGCCGGAGCGATGTGAGCTGGGCTGGCAATGATTCCGCTGGAAACAGAACCGCAGCTATCGCAGCTGATCACTTCGCAGCAATCTTTTTTGCGACGAGAGAACAGAGAAAAGCCTCGCTTCTTTTCGCAGCAGACCGGTTCGCAGCAGCTAGACTGCACCGAAGCGACCGAGCCACAGCAGTTGGCCGGCTGGCAGGCCGGTGCAGGGCAAGGCGGAGCACAAGGCGTGGTGCAGGCCGGTTCACAGCTAGTGACTTCGCAGCAATCCTTGCTGCGTCGGAACCAGCTGCGACGCGGCTTGCAAACTGGTTCGCAACAGCTAACCGCGCAATCGCTCACCGCGCCACACGTTCCACCACAGCTGCTCGTAGCGCTACAGGCGCAGGAGGAGGCCGGCGCTGCATGTGCTACTGGTGCGGCTGCCACCGGGTTGGACCCAGCGCTAACCGTCGTCAGCAGCAGAAAAAAGACATTCACGTGGGTAATCCTCCGATTGGCAACGGGACATCGGCAGCCGCTCGCCTCGCTCGATCGAACCTTCCTACCAGAGGAAGTGGCAGGCGGCACCTTTCCTATCCTGTCGATGGGGCAACCGGTTACTGGGAGACCCCGATTGCCCTGTCGCTGCTATCTTGGATCGACTACCCGTTCTCATCGTCTTGAGCGGCTTCGCTTGTTTATGTCTCCTACCTGATAGCCCGAAGCCCCTCGTGACCGCCGTCATCCTTGTCTCTTTCCTGAATTACCCGTCCTATTAGAATGTCGGCTCAGCACTACCAACCAAGCCCCGCTCTTGGATGCTGTGGGTATAACTTTGTTAGTTCCTCGATCAGTTGTTTACCACGCTCATCCTCAACTTTAGGGACAACTACGCGAATTTCGATGTATTGATCTCCGCCCAGAATCCCTTTGCCGCGCAACCGTAACCGCGATCCGGAAGAGGTACCAGGAGGTACTTTGACGGAAAGATGCTGACCATCTAGCGTAGGAACATCGATCTTGCCTCCTAAAGTCGCTTCGGCGAGACTGATGGGAACCTCTAGAACTACATTGTTGCCTTCGCGACGAAAAAATCTGTGCGGCTCAACATTGATGCGCAGAATCAAGTCTCCTCCACCCGGAGCCTGGCCGGCCAGTCGTAGTTTCTTGCCAGTCTCGATCCCAGCAGGCACTTTGACATCCACCTTGCGACCATCGATCGACAGCGAGAGGCTGCCCCCAAGTGCGGCGGTGAGGAAGGGAACCGTGGCCTCGGCTTCAGCCGGTTCGGGTCGGCGGCGAGTTCGCCCTGCCCGCCCTCGTGGAATATCGCTAGCAAATCCGCCGAAGCCAAATTGCCGCATGAGTTCACTCAGATCTTCGGGATCAATTGAGGCTCCTTCGCTGCTCCAGTGAAAGCCACCTGGACCTGCTCCGCCACCCATACCCGGCTCGGCAAACCCGAATTGATCGTATTTCGCTCGCTTCTCTTTGTCAGAAAGAACGTCATACGCCTCTTGGATCTCCTTAAATTTCGCTTCAGCGGCTTTGTCACCGGGATTGCGATCAGGATGATATTGGCGCGCAAGCTTTCGGTACGCCTTTTTGATCTCGTCGCTGGAGGCAGTTTTTGAGACCCCTAGCACCTCGTAATAATCACGCGGCATACGAATGTTGTCCTCTGATCTCCCTCATGGAACTCTGCGGATATTCTTCTGCGGATATTCTATAGGGGGTTACGAGCAAGAATCGGTTTGAACAGAAAGCACGACCAGCTTTTGGTCGCTTTAGCGAGTATTAGATCGATTTGCCCCTCCAAACGGGTGTATGGAACTCGTCACAGATCGAAGCCAGAAAAAATCGAAGTCTGTGTATTCTCAAGTGGTCCTTTTGCTGGTTCAAGGGCGAAACACTGGATTTACAGGCCCGTTTCTCCCTGGTACAGTAAATGAGCCATTCATTCGTCAACCTCGGAGGCCACATGTCTAGGGCCATTGTCGATCCCGCTGAACTTCGTCGCTTCGCCAATAGTTTGAAACAGTTCAATAATGAGGTCAGTCGACAGCTCGCGGTGCTTCAAGGGCAGTTCGCGGGACTGGGCGATACCTGGCGCGATCAGGAACATGATAAGTTTGCCCAGCATTTTGCTGAGACCGTGCAGGTGATGCATCGCTTCCTCGAAGCCTCGCAACAGCACATCCCGTTTTTGCTACGCAAGGCCGAGCGTATCGAGGAATATCTACAACAACGCTGATTCCTCGGAGAGTGTTAGGCATGGGACCCTCCGCGAATGTTCGCTCGATTGAACTGCTCAAACGTCTCGAAGCGGTCTTAGCACGCTTCATCGCGGATGTCGAAGGCATTCTCAGCAGTGCTGATATGGACATCCGGCGCGTCTTAGAGCAACTGGACGATCGCCTAGTCTACTGGAAACGGATGGTAGACAAACGCAACGAGGAACTGCATCAGGCCAAGGCAGCTTTAAGTTTTGCTCGCTCGATCAACAAAGGATCCAGCGTCGGCTGTGTCGAGCAGGAGATGGAAGTCGCCAAGGCAAAAAAAAGGCTGATCGAAGCTGAAGAGAAGGTAACACTGGTGAAACGTTGGCAACGCCAACTGCCAGAATACATCAAAGAGTATGAAGCTCCTGCTAGGGCTTTATCTGGTTTTACCGAAGGAGAACTCCGTCAAGCCATCGCTCAGTTACAAAGTCGTATTGCTTCGCTAGAAGCCTACCTGCAACTCTCCTCGGGAGGCGAGAGTCGATCGTGATCCAGCGGCAAATTCCTGCTGCATCTTCTGGAGTCGATGATCATGAGTCTCAACAGCGCTGCGGTGGATCTAAGCAACGCCGTGAAGGCCGTTCAGGAAGCTTGGGAAGAAATCCGCGAAGGATGGGATGATCTGGTCGCACGGGAACTGCAAGAGCATACCCTGGAACCGCTGGAACGACACACCACAGGGGTGCTCAACGCGATGGATCGGCTGGCCCCCATACTCGCCAAAGCCTTACGCGACGTCTCGTAATCTTTCATCCGAAGAAATAGCAAAAGTTAAGTCACAAGCTTATGAATGCGTCATCGTTGATCGCGAGCGAACGGCAACTGTTGGCAGACTTGGCACGAGTAGCCGAAGAGCGAGAACGCCTCGAACCCGCTTTGAGGACGAGTTTTCAAACCGAGATGGGACAAATCCACCAAGAGGAACAGGACAACCTACAACGTCTTCAACAACGTCGCCAACAACGCCTGGCCGAATTGGAAGCCGAACTCCGAACACGCCAGGAAGCTATCGATAGTCGATTTGCAGCAGAACTAGAAGCAGCGACGAAGAAGCATGGCAAAGCGCGTTGGGAGTTGAACCACCGTATCGAGCATGAAACCCAAGCTGCCAAGGAAGCCCTGAAGGAAGCCCTTTGGACTGCCGAGACCTACCTCGAAGGTGCCACCGCTGATGCGGTAAAAGCGTTTCAAGAAGAAAGTATCCGACTCGACTCGAAAATGGAGGAGTTGCTCGACCTTCAACGCACTGCCCTCGAGCAGCTCGAGCATCACTCGCTGCGTGTCCCTGACTTCCCGATTGAACCATCCAAGGCGGCACACTCCCTAGACGATTGCCTCGCCGAAGTAGATCGGTTAGTCCAGCAGCTTCAACAGCTAACTGTTCTCAAATTTCTTCGCGGAGGCAGACTGTTTCTGGTGGTCTTTTTTGTCGGCGTCTGCTTGCTTTATCCGTTGGGAACCTTTCTGTGCGGCCAGTTGAATTGGGATCCTACATTACCAAACATACTAGGACTTGGAGGAGGAAGTGCGGCGATCGTTTCGGTGTTGTTCGGGTTCGCCTTGCAAGGCTTGTTGCGGCTGGTAGCTCAACACAAAGTCAATAAACTCTATCGCTTATTGAATCAACGAGTCACTGAGGCAAAACAGACGAAAGACACCCTACTCTCGCAGGCTGAGACCAAACGGAAGCAAGCCATCGAAGCAACGAGAAAGCGATATGAGCTGGAGCAAGGAGCAGCTAAGCTAAAGCATCAACAGACCCTAGAGGAGCTGCAGTATCAGCGAACAATTGGTGAAGCCAGTATCCAACATCGCTTCGACAACGAAAAGCTAGCTGCGGAGCAAAAGCATGCTAACGAGCTTGCTCTGCTGACGCAGATGCGGAGCAAGGGGCTAGCTCAAATCGAGGAACGCTTTCAGACTCGACATCGGGAAATCAACGAGGCGGTGTCGAGTAAACGTCAGGAAATAGTGCATCGATACCGGACACAGTGGATAAAAAAACTCGACGACTGGAAGCCTACTCAACGGCGCGCGCTAGATGCTGCGAACACGCTCGTTCAGGAATGCTTGCAGCGATTCTTGGCTTGGCACGACCCAGCATGGGCGAAGTGGCAGCCCTCGACCGACCCACGCGCTCCAGAGGTGATCCGTTTCGGCGAGTACCGGACTAGCACGACATGCATCGTCGAATCGGAACCGTGGTCTCCAGAACGAGAATCCGCCTCACGCATTGACTTAGTCCTGCCAGCGTTAAGTTCGTTTGCGGAGCCAAGCTCTCTCCTCTTTCACGCCAATGATCAGGGCCGTGAGCAAGCCATCGCTGCAATGCGTGCAATTCTTCTACGCATGTTGACCACTGTGGCCCCCGGACGAGTTCGGTTTCTTATCGTTGATCCTGTTGGGCTAGGTCAAAGTTTCGGCGCGTTCATGAACCTGGCTGACCATGACGAAAAACTCGTCGGAAGCCGCATCTGGACCGAAGCGACGCATATCGAACAACGGTTAGCCGACTTAACCGGGCACATGGAGAATGTGATTCAGAAATACCTACGAAATCGCTATTCGAGTATCGCGGACTACAATGCCGAGGCTGGAGAAGTAGCCGAACCCTATCGCGTGCTGGTAGTGGCCAACTTTCCGGTTAACTTCACGGTCGATGCCATGCGACGCCTGGTGAGCATCGCTCAGTCCGGCCCTCGCTGTGGAGTTTCTGTTTTAGCTAGTATCGACAAGCGTCAACCTCTGCCAAAAGGATTCGACCTCTCCGATTTGGAACAGCACGCCGTGAACCTTGACTGGGAAAGCGGTAAGTTTCGCGTTCGAGACGCTGTCTTTGGACGGTACGAATTGCAGCTCGATTTTCCTCCTGAAGACGAGTTCACCAATCGACTACTCCATCTGGTTGGGGTTGCCGCGAAGGCAGCACAGCGCGTTGAGGTGCCGTTCGAGTTCATTGCCCCTCCTGTGGAGCAATGGTGGACCTCCTCAAGTCGGAAAGGGATTGACGTCCCACTCGGACGTGCAGGAGCAACGCGCCGCCAACTACTCAGCTTGGGACAAGGAACATCGCAACATGTTCTCGTCGCTGGTAAAACGGGGTCCGGCAAATCCACACTGTTGCACGCACTAATTGTTAACCTGAGTTTGATGTATAGTCCTGACGAGGTCGAACTTTATCTCGTCGATTTCAAAAAAGGGGTCGAGTTCAAGATATATACCTCGCTAGAACTGCCCCATGCCCGAGTGGTGGCGATCGAAAGTGAGCGGGAATTCGGCCTCAGCGTATTGCAGCGTCTAGACCACGAGATCACAACGCGAGGAGAAAAGTATCGCCTAGCAGGGGTTCAGGATCTCAACGCTTATCGTGAAGCCGTCCCCGATGCCCGGATGCCGCGCGTGCTGTTGATTGTCGATGAATTTCAAGAGTTTTTCACCGAAGATGACAAGATTGCGCAGGAAGCAGCACGCTTGCTAGATCGACTGGTTCGTCAAGGACGGGCGTTCGGCATCCATGTTTTGCTCGGTTCACAGACGATCGGCGGGGCCTACAGTCTGGCACGAAGCACCATCGATCAGATGGCTGTCCGCATCGCCTTGCAGTGTAGCGAGGCCGATGCCCACCTGATTCTTAGTGACGATAACTCGGCAGCGCGTCTCCTTTCGCGACCCGGCGAGGCCATCTATAACGACGCCAATGGACGTGTAGAAGGCAATGACCCGTTTCAAGTGGTGTGGCTGGGCGAGGACCAACGAGAACGCTATCTAACCCGCCTTCAAGAATTAAATCAGCAACGCCCGACCTTGCCTCGTCCACCGATGGTCGTCTTTGAAGGAAACGCGGCGGCAGATCCAGCTAAAAACCATCGGTTAACTCAGCTATTAACCGCACCAGTGACCAACTCTCCGCAAGAACGGGAAGAGCAAGCCTGGCTCGGCGAAGCGATGGCTATCGATGAACTCACAGCCGCGACTTTCCGTCGTCAGCACGGTAGTAATCTGTTGATTCTAGGCCAACAAGCTGAATCCGCACTAGGCATGCTGGTAACGGGGCTGATCGGACTGTCGGCATATCACGATAATGGAGAGCCTAATTCTCTGGCACGTTTTCAAGTCGTTGATGGACATCAAAGTGATGCACCAAAATCCGGCATTCTAACTATGCTCCAAGAAACCTTGGCGGAACCCGTTCGTTTGTCTGGAACGAGAGAACTTCCCGAAGTTTTGTCCGAACTGATGACCGAGTTAGAGAAGCGTCAGGCCAACGCTTCGGAATCCCTGCCGTCCATTTACTTGTTACTGCACGGCATTCAACGCATGCGTGATCTTCGCCGCAACGAAGACGATTTCGGGATGCTGGGACGAACAGACGAGAAACCCACCACGCCGGACAAACAACTCGCCTATCTCCTACGAGAAGGACCAGTATTCGGCATCCATGTCCTCCTCTGGTGCGATTCGCTGAATAATCTCAATCGCGTGTTTGACCGACAAGCGATGCGCGAACTCGCTATGCGTGTAGCCTTCCAGATGAGTGTAACGGATTCCAGTTCACTGATCGACAGTCCCGCTGCCAGCAAACTCGGTATGTATCGCGCCCTGTTCGCCAGCGAGGAGGAGGGACGTCTAGAAAAGTTTCGTCCATACGGTATTCCCACGAGCAATTGGCTGGACTGGGTGAAACAAGTACTTCATCAGCGACAACAGATCGCAGGGGCTGGAACCGGTCGAGGTTAATGTTTCCACTTACTTAACCGACTTCTCCGAAGCGGTAGTGCCCGGAACCGGCGGCAGTGCCGTAGATGGAATGGACTGCAAAGGGCCAGGCTTGGCGGCTTCCGTCGCAGGAGAATTCTTGGAACCGGTGTCGTTGGAAACTTGTTTGACCTCCGACGCCTTGCCTGTTTCCTCAAAGAAGGCCGCTTGAGTCACTCCCGTGCGACCACTGGAAGGCACCGCCTTGGAGGGATCATTTATCACTCCTAACACGTCGATTTGTTCAATCGGGCCTTCCGTAGGACGTTGAATCGTTCCTTTCTGAAATGGCCCAGCGCCACAGACCCAAGTATCTTTAGAGCGAGTAACCGATTCCTGCACTCCCGATTGCCAAACTGCTTGACCGGTATTTCGGTTGTAGGCAAAGACCAGGATCTTCGCTACTCCCTGCTGATCGGTACTCTTGATCAGCGGCATCTCTGGGATGACAGGAGGCTGTCCCGGCATGATTGTGGGAAGGTTCATCTGCGGCACACCGATCAATAAGGATTGTTTATCGGTACCCACGCATCCCGCTCGCGCCTCGACGACGTAGGTCGCTTTTGCCTTGTCCTCGACCAACAAACACCCGTCCGCTAGCATCTTGGCTCGAAGTGAACTAGCAAGATAGCCTTTGTCCGTAACTCCATCCAGCACCTTCTCTTCAAAGAATACTGGTTTGCCTGCTAAGACGGTAAAGTCAAGTTGATTCACGGAACGATCGATGGCTTGAGAAATAAGAAGCATTTCCGTAGCGGAACGAGCCGTGTCGGTCATGCGTGTGGTGCCACATCCGATCGCCGATGTCACGATAAGTCCACCCCAAATCAGGGTTCGAAACATCCAGCCTCGTTCCATGTCCTCAACTCCCCAATGAGGAGAACTTGTGGTACTTATCTACTCAATCCCGATTGAACCGATAACTGAAGGAAGGCTCAGAACGATAGCGAGGTGATCTATGAAATCAAGAGAGAAATGACGGAGGTCGGATCAAAACAACTGCCCCAACTTAACGACTAATTCAGAGGGAGATACTCCTCGAATAAGGAACCGTTTGTCGCGACTATGAGCGCCACTGAGCAATTCGACTTGAGAGCGTTTCAGAGCCAACCATTCGCACAAAACTTCGAGAATTGCCGCATTCGCACGCCCCTCCTGGGGAGGAGCCGTCACCGACACCTTGAGCGCGCCATGATGTTCCCCTGTGATGCCGTTCTTTTTGGCGTTAGGATGCGCCCGAACGACAATCACACAGCCTTCCGAATGATTGGCGGGTTCGATCATCGAGAGAGACCCTCGAACAGCACGCTGCCTAGTCGAACCAACGTAGCTCCTTCTTCGATGGCGACTTCAAAATCATTACTCATTCCCATCGACAGTTCGTGAAGCGGATAGGTAGCGTGGATTCGATCCCGCAGCAGTCGGAGTCGCTGAAAGGTTGGTCGACAGCGTTCAGGATCGGCTTGCAAAGCCGCCATCGTCATTAACCCAGTGACTCGAAGTTGTCTCAAGCCCGACAAAGCCTCGATCACTTGATCCACCTCCAAAGGAGAGAATCCCCCCTTGGTCGGTTCGTCTGAGCAATTAAACTCCAACAGGACCATGGCAGGTCCATACTGATCGAGTGCCTTCAAAAGGCGAAAACTATCTACGGAATGAATCCGATGGACGATTGGAACAGTACGCTCAATCTTGTTGCGTTGCAAATGCCCGATCAAATGCCAGCGCACGTCCGGAATTAACTCCCGCTTCCGCCACAACTCTTGAGGGCGATTCTCACCGAGATCACGAGGCCCGAGCAACACCAATTCGCTAGCGATCTCGACAGAAACGGTTTTGGTGACTGCGACGAGTGTGACGGAGTCACGAGAGCGTCCAGCTCGTTGACAAGCAGCGGCAATACGCTCTTCGACCCTGGCAAGATTTTCGGCTAGTTGGCGTCGGATGGCATCCATGATGGTCTGATTACGCTGAGCTAGCAGCCCATTGGCGGACAACGCAACCTGTCATGGACAATGTTAGCACTCAACCCGCTAACCACCGAGACACCCGATCAACGATTTTTGACCAAGGGGGAACCATAAGAGACGTTACCATAAGGAACATATCCAGGCAACGGAGTCAATGGAGCCCCGACCGGCGCAGCCAGAGGCGGAGCTATCGTGGCATCGCCGACATGACAACAAGTCGTCGCTCCGAAACACGAGTCACAACAAGAGGAAGAACAACACGAAGACAAGCAGCACCCGCTGCTACATGGATTGCACCGTCTCCAGCAGCACTTCTTGTGACAGCAACAGCCCGAGGAAAGGAAAAGACTAACCAGAATAATCCACGAACCAAATCGACTCCAGCGCATGAGTAAGTTCCTCCGCTCCGGGTCGGCGAGTGAGTCTCCACCTCGCCGCAATCCTTGCGAATCCTTCGATGGTGGACACTCCAGCGTCCAGCGACATCGGCACAGCAAGTATGCCGTTCCCTGGCCAGTCCGCAAGAAAGGAACGGGGAAAAATAAAGTAGCGAAGCGAAATCCTAGCAAGAATGCGCGAATATAGGAAGTAAACGGTCAATCCCTTCAAAATCGAGGAGCGAAGATACGCTTACCCACGCTCCTCAGATTTCTAATTCGTGGTCAAGGCTTAACGTAGCCAGCTGGGATTCCGCCAGTCGACGGAAAGGCGGCTATGGTACCTGTAGAGCCGGAGGGAGGATACCCCGCGGTCACACCGCTAGGTGGACAGCAGGGAGGCGGAGGCACCACCACAGGAGAGCAACACGGAGCTGCCCCTCGGGTCGTCATAGTCCGATAGCCACCGCATCCGGTGTTCATCAGCAGCCAGACCGCGACCAACCCCGCGGTCAAGAGTTTCTTCAACATTGTCCTATACCCCCCCATGTTCCGATGGGTGTTTACGATGGCACAGCCACGACTCCATCCTGCGTTGACAACGAGTAAACTTCAAGCATTTCTGTCGCACTAAATCGAAATGTTGACCTTTCACCGTCGGATAATATCAGCTGGGTCAGCGAATCCAATTTTTCGGGGTCCAGCATAACTTCCATGCTGGTAGCAAAAGGAACGATTGGACAAGCCTAGTATTTTGACCTACCTTTTAGTGACACTAAAAAAGTGATTCTGCGACTCATGATTGTTCACAGTGGTGCGCGTCCGAGTAATGCACTCTCCGACAACACTGGTAGGGCGAGGAAATGAGCTTCGTTCGGGAGCCAAATGCGGAACCGATTCCAGGTTACCGATTGATCGAGCCTCTCGGTAACGGAGGCTTCGGCGAGGTCTGGAAATGTGAAGCGCCTGGGGGTATTCTCAAGGCGATCAAATTCGTGTTTGGCAACCTGAACTCCTTGGACGTCGATGGGGCTCGCGCCGAACAGGAAAAAAGAGCCTTAGAGCGAGTCAAATTCATCCGTCATCCGTTCGTCTTGTCGATGGACCGCATTGAGGTCGTCAACGGCGAATTGGTCATCGTGATGGAGTTGGCAGACAAGAGCTTACACGACGCCTTTGAAGAAGCGAAATCGGCAGGGTTAGTTGGAATCCCCAGAGAAGCTTTACTTCGCTACATTCGTGATTCTGCCGAAGCGCTGGATCACATGAACGAGCAGCACGGCCTCCAACATCTCGACATTAAACCGCGCAATCTTTTTCTCATCTCGGACCGAGTCAAAGTCGCTGATTTCGGACTTGTTAAAACCCTTGAGCGATCTGGCGGCTCTGGTATACTCGGTGCGGTCACTCCTTTATATGCTCCTCCTGAAACTTTCACGGGAGAACTTTCTCCTCACTCGGATCAATACAGTCTCGCGATTGTCTATCAGGAGCTGCTAACCGGTCATCGCCCGTACAACGGCAAGAACGCTCGTCAGTTGGCTCAGCAGCACATGCATGAGGCACCGGACCTTCGCGCACTGCCTGAGCCGGAACGGCCCATCGTCGCACGAGCCCTGAGTAAAGATCCGTCTAAAAGGTATCCTAATTGTCTGGCTTTTGTCCGCGCCTTGTACGCGGCTCGTGCTCCTTCGTTCGCCAACATTTTGATCGAGCCTGATACTTCGAGCAACCGTCCTAAATCGATGGATGACATGCTCGAAGGGTTTTCCCTCGACGGCCAGCCAGACGATCAACTTGTCCCGGTCGACCCGGGTGAGTTGAATATTGCTCGTTTGAATGAAGCCAACGAAGCGGTGTCCCAACTAGGCGTCACCATCGCTCAACCAGCAACAGGATCGCTACGTCCTACATTGATTCTGGGGATCGGCGGATATGGTCGTCGTGCCATGATAGACCTACGCTGTCGCATTCTCGATAGATTCGGCGACCTCGATAAAGTGCCTTTGATTCGCTTTTTGTATGTTGACAGCGATCTTGATGGAATCAAGGCCGCTCAACAGGGAGCCGCTGAAGTCTCTTTTCGACCAAACGAGGTCTACCATCTGCCGCTACAACCTGTCTCGCACTATCGCCGACGTCAGATCGACCAACTTACGGACTGGTTGCCGCGCGAGAAACTCTACGCGATGCCACGTTCGTTGAAGACACAAGGCAACCGAGCCCTGGGTCGGCTAGCCTTCACAGATAATTACCTTCGCCTGATCGCTCGCTTGAAACGCGAACTGCAGCATGCCTGTCATCCTGATGCGATTTATCAGACCGTCGCCCAAACGGGATTGGCACTTCGTGACAATGTGCCGCGAATTTATGTCATCGGAAGTGCCACGGGAGGAGCTTCGGGCTATCTGTTAGACCTCGGCTACGCTGCCAAACGCCTGTTTAAACAGATCAACCAACCCGATAGCACTGTCGTTAGCTTTCTCTTTTGTGGAGCGCCGGACGATCCAGCTACTCCGAGAGCCGAACAGGCCAATCTCTACGCTACTTTGACCGAGTTGAATCATTTCATGGATCCTTCGGTTCGGTTTTCGGCTCAGTATGGTACAGATGGTCCGCGCCTTGTGGATGAAGGATCGGCGTTCGACAGCATCTATTTGTTAACCCAGCAGCATCGAACTCCAGACGCACGGCGTGAAGCGTTGGCTCACATGGGCAGTTATCTTTTTCACGAGATTACCACGCCGTTAGGACTGCGACTCGATCATGCACGTATCAAGCAACAATCCGGGACGGTATTTCGCAGCCTGGGAACATTCGGCGTCTGGTTCCCACGGGGACTACTGCTCCGCGCCGCTGCACGAGAAGCTTGTCTGCGTATCCTTGATGAGTGGCAGTCCAGCGAAAGCAGTATGACACAATCCGAGCAAGTCCTCGTGGATGCAGCTCTGGCTCGCGTTCTCAGCGATCCCGAGTTGCGAACTGAAGCTCTAGCCAATCGCATCGATCAGCTTGCTTCGGAACATCTCGATGCTACGCCGCGCGAAGCTTTGACGAAATTGCTCTGTTTGTTTGAAGAACAGGCTATGCAGCCTGTGGCACTCGATGAGCCGGGAGCCTGGGCACGACAAACCCTGGCTCGAGTTCGCGACTGGTTGGGCACCGGAGTCTCCTTACCCGGAGTCAATGCCATTCAGCAACGCCGCACCCAATTAACCCGAGCGATGGAAGCCGCAGCTAACGCCCTGGCCCAGGAATGGGCTAAAAAATTGGGCGCTGTGATCACTGGATTGATGGATCATAGCGGGAGAAGATTGGCCGTCGCTGAAGCTGCGATCTGCCGACTGATCCATATGTGCGACGAAGCCTTGCGTAGCGGCCAAGCTCGAGCACAGCAACAATCAAGATCGACCGCCAATCAAGAGATGCTCGATCAAGCAGTGGCTAGTTGCGTCACTGGCTCGGGCGGTTGGAGTCTGTTTGGTGGCAAGTCGCGACGCCTTCTCCGCGTCTTTCTTGATCACTTGGCCGCCTTTGCACGACAGTGTGTCTCAGAAGACACGAACGCTTCTGTGCTGCAATTCTATGCGAACTTGCGAGGAAAATTGGTTGATCGCCAACGCGACTTGAGTTACTGTCGGCAACGGTTGCGTGGGCTAGCGGATCTGCTGCGGATGCAGGCCGACAGCGAAGATCCCGAACCGGACAATGCCTCCGAGACTCAAACCTTCTCGCGATCCTCCGGTTTGGCGGGATGGGGAGCGAATCCCAGCCTCAGCCAGACTCCCTTGCTCTCCACCGATGCTTACTGGGAAACCATCCGCGAATCGGCAAGTAATCGGGTGGTGTTACCCCAGGGAGAGGAGGATCTGGAGAAAGCAGCGCGTCGATTTCTGAGTACGCTTTCTCAAGAACATTGGACTCAACTGGATCAGGCGATCGGCGATCAGGTGTTGGCACCTCGTGGCGGATTAGCCAAGCTGTGCCTGGATGCTGTCGATGTGGTTCGTTACTTCGCCTCGCCGATGTTGAATCAAGCTATCGCCAGCCTCAGCGATCACCTACCGATCACGGATGTCGCCCAAGTCGAATTTTCCGCGGAAGACGGTCTTGTTGAGCGCATTCTAGGTTACCATAGCTGCGCTAAGCCGTTTCTCACCTCTATAGATGCCTCCACTCAGCAAGCCCGTGCTGGGTCCGGTAGTCGTCGTGCGGTTTTAGTTGGCGGTGGTGCAGGAAGTGATCAGGGCAACAACACGCGCTTTGTCAGTCCCAAGACAGGACGCGAGCCGATTGGTTTTCTCCTCATTCCTGCGAGTGAGGCAGGCAAAGAGTTCGGCGAAGAAGCCAAACGATTGCTTCCCGATATTCATCTAGTGAATGTTCCCGGCCAAGCCGACTTGATGTTCTGTCGCGATCAGCCGGGTTTAACTGCTGAAGATTTGGAGGTCATTCTTCGCCCCTGTCGCAATGCTTATCATGAGGCTACTTTGTTACCACAATCCTCCCCACACAGTCGCTTTGACTTGAGCGAATGGTCACCGCTTGATCCATGATAACCCGTCTCTCTGGCGAATTGGTTAATCTGAATGTATATCAACCCTCCGACAAAACTCGGAGGGGAATGGTATCGTGATCCAGGACGAATCGAAAATCCACATTATCGGTATCGGTAGCGATGGACTAGCTGGTTTGACCGCTCGGGCACGGGAATTACTCCTCCGAGCCAAAATTGTCTTTGGACCGGAATCGGTGCTAGAACTGCTGCCGGAACTCCCCGGCGAACGTCGTATTCTTGGGGCAGATCTACACGAGGCCTCGCTGCAGCTAGCAGGGTTGCTCGGCCAACCGAATATCGTCATCGTGGCTAGCGGCGATCCGCTTTTTTACGGAGTGGCTCGATTTCTTTGTGACAAGCTAGGAAAGGATCATTTCGAGGTTTTCCCTCATGTTTCGAGCATGCAGTTAGCCTTCGCAAGAGTCAAAGAAACTTGGGAAGAAGCCTATCTAACCAATCTAGCTACTCATCCTCTGGAAACCGTCTTGGATCGAATTCGCGTGGCTGAGACCGTGGGCCTGTTTACCAGTAAACAAGAAGGCCCGCCGGAAATCGCTCGGACATTACTTGCACGAGGGCTGGATTATTTTCGCGTCTACGTCTGCGAGAATCTCGGTGGTCCAGATGAACACTTGACCTGCGGCGAGTTGCAAGAGATCGCCGAGATGGAATTTTCGCCCTTAAATGTCGTCATTCTGGTGCGGAAACTAGGCCGACCAGATCGGCCTGCGACCCCAGTTCTATTCCGACGGTTCGGAAATCCCGATGATGTCTTTGCTCAATCTCGTCCCAAAAGCGGCCTGATCACGCAGGCGGAAGTACGAGCTTTGGCCTTAGCTCGCATGGCCATTCAACCGGGATGCGTAGTGTGGGACATCGGCGCGGGATCCGGTTCCGTGGCCATCGAAGCCGCGCAACTCTCGGATCCGGGCATGGTGTTTGCCATCGAGCAAGACGCTGCCGATTATCATCTCATTTTGGCCAACAGCGAGTTATTTAAGATCAAAAATCTCAAGGCCATTCACGGGACAGCTCCTGGCGTCTTCGCTGGACTGCCCTCTCCCGACGCCATCTTTGCCGGTGGTGATGGCCGCGAAGTAGCGAGTTTACTGCAATCAGCCTGGCAACGGCTCCGCAATGGCGGTCGATTAGTGGTTCACGTGGCCACGATCGACAATTTATCCAGCACCTACGCGATACTTCGTCAGGTCGCGGGACAGGTCGATGCTCTGCTGGTACAAATGGCTCGTGGTGTTGAACAACTAGAATCACTACGATTTGAAGCGCTCAACCCTTCGTATCTGCTCAATGTCATCAAACCGCATTCGTAATGTAATCACCCCTCAAACAGACACACACCGCCAGATGCGTTATTGCATCGCGGTGCGTGCCTGCTCTACCTTGGCAACAACATCGGACCTGGACGGGCAATTTATCGATCGACGTCGTTATCCTTTCCATTGTCCACGTCTTTATCTTTAGTCGTACCCTTGATCCAGCCTTTGGGGATCGGCAAAGTCGCTTTCTCGACAGCGGCGGGATTCTTGCCGAGGAATATTGTCTCCTGAGGAACAGTGGAAATTCCCAAAGCCTTCAATTTTTCGGTAACAAGTTGGGCATTGTTAACGGGAGAAGTCACCCAGTTGACATGCGAATAATCCGACCCCAATCGAATGCCAGAACCTGGCAATCCCGGATAGGCCGTGAATCCACCATGTGGATACCACCATTGCCAGTTACGGGGACTATCGTAGAGATAGTTATCAAACGGCCAGGGACGTAAATTCGCGTAACTGTCGCACCAGTAGGGGCCGCACCCTTGAGGTGCGCCAGAAGCCGCAGCCATGCCGCACCCTTGCCCGGGTTTGCAACCACTGGCCTGGACATCCGCGGAAAGTAACACCACCAATCCAACCAAGAACGAAGCAGTGAACCAGCGCATCGAGGATCCTCCCTGAGCAGTGTTCCAAACGTGCACAAGTCTACCCTTCGTCTGCAAAGCAGGCGGCCTAATTTTGCTGCAAGTGAAAGAATAAACAGCGGTCTCAGTCGAAACAACTGATAGGGCTGCTAAAGTTTGCCTGTAGTAGCAGCTCAAAATAGCTAATAGAAGATCTTAATAAGCGTTTTTATGAATCAACCCGCGAAAGAGAGTTAACCACAATATTTGAATGTCCAACCAAGGCGTCCAGTGCGTGATGTAATAGAGATCATATTCGATGCGTTTTCGCAACGAGGTATTCCCTCTCCACCCGTGAACCTGAGCCCATCCGGTGATGCCCGCCTTGACGCAATGGCGAGCCATGTAATTGGGAATAGTCTTCTCGAATTGCTGAATGAAGACTGGTCGTTCAGGACGCGGTCCGACCAGGCTCATCTCTCCAATCAGAACATTCCACAATTGAGGCAGTTCATCTAAACTGGTTGCTCGGAGAAATGTGCCTAGTTTGGTTCGTCGATCATCATGTTTTTTGGCCCAGACGGCACCGGTTTCCTTTTCCGCATCCACACGCATACTGCGAAATTTGAGCATCCAGAACGATTTCCCATTCAGTCCGCAGCGCTCTTGTCGGTAGAAAATTGGCCCCGGTGAGGAGAGTTTCACAGCCACGGCGATCAGCGCCAACAACGGAGACAATAGAATCAGTCCCACCGCGGAAAGAACAAGATCCATCGCGCGTTTGACCACAATGTTTAGCCCAAAATGAGGACTTTCCCGCAGGCCAATCAACGGTTGCCCGTCTAGATTCGCGGTGGTCAGGGTTAAGCCTGCTAAGGCTGGCAAATCGGGAACTAAGCGTACCTCGACCATCGTTCCCGCAAGAATCGAATACACGCGCTTGACATCTTCGTAGCGACTAAGTGGAAGAGCGATGAACACATGTGAGATCCGATATTTCGCCACCAGTGCAGGCAGATCCTGAAAACCACCCAGTACATCTAAATCCGCGGAGAGAGGTGAAACTCGCTCGTCGACAAACCCGATGTTTTTCATCCCCAACCAACTGATGCGTGCGAATGTTGCCGCCAGTCGTCGCGCTCCTCGTCCAGAGCCGACGATAATCGTAAATGCCTGGTTGTACCCGCGACTTCTCAACCACCGCACGATTCCCCAGCCAACTCGTCTGGCAAACAGGATGGAACCGACTGTAAGGATCCAGAAGAGAATCATCATCGCCCGAGATTCATAAGGATCGTGCTGAAAGAAAATGGTCGCCATCATGAACAAAGTCAGCAACACGGTGCCGTATAGCACTGCGACCATTTCCTCGCGAAAACGTCTCAGCCGACCGATGTCGTACTGACCAGAGAAGCGATAGGCAAAAACCGCCAATAAGACGAGCAGGGGAAGCTGGCGCAGACAAAGATAAAACGCAGGCGGAGAAGTTTGGACCGGAAGCCAGCCGGATTCAAATCGAATAAAGTACGCTCCCACCCAAGCAGACGCAGTCAGGGTCAGGTCAGAGACCAAAAACCCCATGCACATGAGCTGACTTCGTCGATCGATCATTGCTAGCCCCGTCCCTGGGGAAAAGAGAATCCTGTATTCTGGTGTTACTCTGGATCGATCGCTGGTGTCAAGCCGATCTCACGACTTGCTAGCTTCGTGGGTACAAGTGACGGTCGTGGTAATCCCACCGCGAGCAGAGAACGCGCCGATCACGGTACAGCGAAGCGGTTGGCACGCTTGGACAAAATCATCGAGAAGGCGATTAGTCACCGCTTCGTAAAAGATCCCCTCGTTACGAAAGCGCTGCAAGTACAATTTTAATGACTTCAATTCGACGCACAATTGTGCAGGAGTGTAACGAAAAGTGATCGTGCCAAAATCGGGTTGTCCCGTCAGAGGACATAAGCTAGTAAACTCGGGACAAACGATCTCAATGACAAAATCTCGGCCTGGACGAGGGTTCGGAAAGGTTTCCAATTGTTCAGCAGACGGAGCCTGATGCGCGGTCACAACATTTCCTCGGAGTTCCAATCAAGGACGACACCACCATCATAAATAGTAACAGACGGCAAAGCGTCTGCCTTGCCGTCTGTTGCTCATTCGCTGCGAGGAATGACTTGGTAGGTCAGTTGGGGTGTCTTGCGTCGATACACCCCAGCGGCCACTTCGTTTCGCAGGTATCCGCTCGCTCGCGCGAGACTAAGCAGATATTCGTGAAGTGGATAATTTTTCGCGCTTGGAGACGGGCAGCAAGTGACCAACATGCGTCCAACCCCTGAGGCGGGAATCACACTGACCACATCGAGACTCTGCAACAACTCATCGCTACAAGCTGCTAGTGCCTCGATAAGAATCCGCTGCACCTGTCGGCACAGTTGCAATTGCTTCCGTCCGACGTCTTGGCCGCGTGAATCCTGCTCGTACCGTGGGTCGATCTCATCGACTATATTGTCTTCTCGATAAAGCGATCGGAGTCGCTTCCCGCCAAACCGTTTATTAGACAATTTAAAGCTCCCTAAAGTAGGTCAACAAAACTCATTTCGCACTACCGAGGAAGCCTGGCTTGCTCACCTTAGGCTACCCAGAATAGGTAGGAGTACCGCAGCCGCCGGACTTCGCACGACGAGAAACGTTCGCACGCATCATCGATCTCCTTTCCTTCAGAACCAAGGAAATCCATGGACTAAACACTGTCTAGACATGGAAAATGGATTCGAGGTTCAGACGGAACTAGTTACTCTGATTCCTCGCTGTGTTGACAGCCGTTCTGAGATTGCATTGAATGATCTTCCACGGATCTCATCGAAGGGAGCATCGATCATGTCTGGATCGACCAAGCTAACAGTCCTTTTGACGGCTGTCTCGCTTCTCATGAATACTCTGGGTTTTCTTCAGGCTAGAGAAGACCCAGTGTTGCCCTCATCTTTGTCCAAGGAGCAACAAAGCAACCTACTCAGCTTTTTGAAGAGTCAAGCGACACCGACACACTACATTCCTCGCGATGCCAAGATTGGCGATGTAGCGCCTCCAGAGCGTGACCAGGAGATCATGGCGACGAAAGAGCGTCCCATCAAACAGTACATGGCACAGATCACCCCTCATCGTCCGGTTCCAGGTCAGGAAGCCGTGACTAAAGCAGATGTGTACTTCTATCGACCCAATCCCGAAAAGGGAAAGCCGGGGATCACCATCAAGTACACCGTCGACCTTTCCACGGGAAAACAAATCGGCGCGACCGAGATACTGACGAAAGCGCACACGCCGATCTCGCGAGACGAACTCGCGGAAGCTGTGGCCAAAGCGAAGGAGCAATCGAAAGCTGTGCAGGCCTTGTATCACAAGCGCGATCCTCGCGACGTGCGCTACGAATATTTGCAAATGAAGATCAACAAGAAAACCAACACGTTTGAGCCTGGAGATCGAGTGATTCGATTTGTCTTCACGGCAAATGTCGATGAAAAGGAAACTCCTCCTAAACCGGTTCGAGTGCTAGTCAACCTGACTAAAGACACAGTCATCGACGACGATCGTTGAGATGAGCCGTCAACTTGGTTCCTAACTTGACTCTCAAGGAATTCCACGAACATGTCACGCGGATCGTTTCGGCTGATCGCGGTACTTCTCATATTTGGAAGCTGTCTGACGCTACTTGACCTGGTGTCGGAAGGAACCTCTTCCGCCCAGCAGTTTCGACAAGACCCCAGCAGCAGTTCGCGGGAAAAATCCGTCAGTCCCTATCCATCAAACCTGGTTCGTCAAGGATTTCCAGCTGGTTCGTATGATCCCGAGGCTCCAGAACGTAGTGATACCGTCTGGGAAATTGAATGGGAGTTAACCCATCCTGAAAATCGCACATGGTATCCACCGGGCAGCGTCTTGCGCATTAAAAGCGCTCGCTTCATGTGGAAGGATCGTAACGGTCAACCGCGCTGGATCACAGTGGCTCGCATGCTGGAAATTGCCGAGATCTATGTGCCCTACGACAATGGCAATACCGCCTTTTTGGACATTCACGACATGCCGTTCAACATGACCCCAGCACGCAAGTCATTTCTCGGACCGAACTGCGTGGCTCCAGGAGAGATTCTCAGTTCCTCGAATCCGGCTTGGTCGAACATCGTGCATAAGGAGATTCATGACGACGGCGTTCGTTGGATGAGTGCTGAAACCTCGGGGCGAAACGAAATCGCCGACCGCGTCCGCCGTGGCGAGAAACTCATCCTCTGGGGTACCTACTACGGAGCGAATTACCGTTACATGATCGAATACTCGTTCACGGATGACGGCTGCATCACTTGCCGTATCGGTCCGTCTGGACGCAATATCTTCAACCGCCAGAAGGATCTCGGTGACACTCACTTGCACATCGGTTGCTGGCGCATGGAAATGGATCTGGGCGATCCGATCGCGAACGTGGGGGGTCCCTCTGAGAACGACGTGCAGATCGTTCGTCGATTTTACAATGAACAGACGGAACGGTTTACACAGGTGGTTCGTCCGTTCAATCGCAACGGTCGGGGAGAAGCCTGCGAAGGCAGCGCCAAATGGGTGGCCGAGGAGTTCACGACACTGCGAGTTTCTAGCAAGGTGCGCAAGAACGCTCACGGATACCCGATGTCTTACGATATCCTCTCACTACGGTATGGCACCTTGGGTCAATTGCAGCCAGAGGGAGGCACCTACGACGCCGACATGGATTTCATCAACCACGACTTTTGGGTGACTCGTACTGAGTCGGGCTTCACAGATTATCTCAATGTGCCACGCTATGCCCGAGAGAAACGCCCGTTGACTGGACATCCCACGACAATCTGGCTCTGCACTCCAGCCTTGCATGTGGCGAGAACCGAAGACTTCGATCAGCAAGACGGAACGAACAGCTACGGAGGCGTAGCCATCACCACCTGGGCTGGGTTTACTCTGAAACCGCGCGATCTGTTCGATGGCACTCCGTTGTACACGCCCTCTCCGCCGACGCGCGTTTTTCGTGACTGACCGAGTCGACAGAGCGAACGAGGCTAGAGAGTATCGCCTCGTTCGCCTCGGCACCAACGGCCTAAATGACATCAGGGATAGTTCAAGATGGTGACGTTGCCGCCAAAGGCAGCGGAGCCACCCAGAGACTTCGGCCCAAATCCTGTGCCAAAGTCAATGTACAAGGTGCCGTTGAACACCCCCGAAGTTTGATTGAAATCGACCGTGGTCGGTCCGCCACTAAACAGTAAGGTCAGCGAACTGAACGTCTCGTTGGTGATGTCGAGATTGTTGGTTCCGGTACCTGCCTGATAGCGAACAGTCCCACCCACACTGACCGCAGTGTTGAAGAAGGTGATGGTGCCGGGAGCAGCAGCGGCCCCCCCGACGTTATCCCCGTTGCCAAACTGAATCCGCAGATTACCCGCTACGGTCAAAGTGGTGGCTCCCCCAGCAAACGTTGCGAGGAAGTTGTTGCCATTGCCCGCAATCAGGGTGAGATTTCCGCCAACTACAGCACTGAAAATCGGATCGAAAATCGCTCCGGTTGCCGCCACCGAGTTCCCGAAGAACTGGTTGTCCCCATCGCGAAGATCCACATAGACATTGCCATTGACTACGGCATCGCTGTCAAGGAAGAAGCGATCAATGTCTGCTCCACCGAAGAACTGAACACTGCCGCCAATCTGGGCACCGACGATACCGTTGCCCAATGAAAGCGTACCAATGCCCTCACCTGTATTCACATAAACATTGCCACCGATGATTGGTGCAATCACGGTCAGTGGGTCGCCGGGCAATTCCACACTATCCTGACCATTGCCGCCGGTATAGGAAATATTTCCCAATACTGTGACATTGTTGAAGAGGAACAGATCATTTCCCGGTCCGACGAACGTGTCGGTTCGCGAATCGGTATTCTTCTGGGCGTTATTGACCGTAATGCTTCCGACTTGAACAGGAGTCAGTGGCGCAAATAGCTCGCCCAGACTCGTCTGATAAATGTTTGTCACTTGCAGCGCGCCGCTGATGGTCGCATTGCTGATATCGAGTAATTCGGCATTACTCCCAGCGGCCCCAAGAACTGTCGTTGTTTGGCCCTGGAAGCGGAGGTTATACAACTCCACGAGATCATCGTATTTGCCAGCAATCCCGAGCTTGGAACCCAGTCCAGTATTGATAAAGGTGTTTCCGCCGATCCTAGCTCCGGGGGTGCTGTTTTTCGTGGTGAACGTGTCCGCACCATTGCCCAGCGACACGGTCAGATTGCCGGTCAACGCAGTCTTGATCTGCAGATCGACCGTGTCCGAACCATTGCCCATGGTGATGTTTAGATTGGAGAACGAGAACTGTCCGACAAAGTTCCCGTTGTTCGTCACCTGAAACTTTCCAGGTGTCGCCGTCTCAGCAATGACCAGATTGTTGGACAGATTGCTGCCGCGAATAAAAAGAGTGCCGGCACTCAAAGTGGTGGTCACACTAGGAACGGTACGTTCCTCCAGTTGTTGCAACATCGGACGACGTGGCCTGATTCTGAAACTCATTGATGCGATCCTCTGTCTCTATCTGCGCGTAGTTGCTGCGCAGATTCTCTTTCCGTTTCTATCACCGGAGGTTCCGCAAGCTCTGCGCGATAGAAAGTGGAGTTAGTGTATGCAAGCACGGCCGGGAACGACTATGAAGTTTTCACAAATCGGCATATTTTTCCAGAAGAGAAGATCTTCGCCTAAAGCGGCTCAACTGGATCTCGCTCCCGTTGACTGCACCACACCTGAAGTGCTGGCCAGTCGGTCTGTATTTTCTTGGCCAACCATTCGACGGCGGGCCGTTCGGTTGCGTAATGTCCCGGCAGCAGCAAAGTTATTCCTTCCGCTTTGGCCGACAGAGCATCGTGAAAGCGTGCTTCGCCGGTCAGCAGCACCTCTGCGCCAGAACGAACGGCATCGCGGAGAAACTCGCCCCCCGCGCCACAGACGATGGCCACTCGGGAAACAAGGCGTTGCGGATCTCCGATGAGTTGAACGAGACCACAGTTCAGCCCCTGTCGAACTCGCGTTGCCAACTCGTTCACAGAGATCGGCGAGGGTAAAAGTCCTATTCTCCCTTCTCCCTGAGAGCTGGCAAGCGACACGAGCGGATACACATCGAACGCCGGTTCTTCGTAGGAATGCGCTTGCCGCATCGCTGCCACTATCGCTGGTAGGCAAGATTCGGGGCAAAGTACTTCCAATCGCCATTCTTCCACCTGCTCCCGTTGGCCTTTCTGGCCCAGAGTCGGATTCGAGGCTTCAGAACCATGAAATGTGCCGAGACCGGCCAGGCGGAAGCTACACTCGCGATATTCGCCGATCACCCCGGCGCCGGCAGCGAACATCGCTTCCGAAACACGAGCTAGGTCCGACTCGGGAACGAAGACGACAAGCTTCATCTGCTTAGGGCCAGGGCTTTTTCTCAGTGGTTCAACTTTGGTCAAAGCTAATAAGGCCGCTAGCTGGTCGTTGATTCCTCCCACGGTGTTATCAAACGCTGTATGCGGGCTGTATACATTAACTCCTGCTCTAGCCAGGGCGTAGAGCATCGCTCCTTCGGAACTCTCGGTAGTAACTCGTCGGACCGGCTTGAAGAAGATCGGATGATGCGTGACGATTAGATCGGCCCGTTGCTCGATCGCCTCAGCCGCGCTCTCCGGAGTTACTGTTAGACAAGTCATTACTCGGGCAACTGCTGCGGAGCGGTCGCCCAAAAGCAGACCGACGTTATCCCACTCTGCCGCGAGTCGGAGTGGAGCGAAACGTTCCAAATAGTCGAGAAGTTCGGAGATCGTGTGCATGGCCAAGCTCGAATGAAAATCCAACAAGTGGTGCTAGTCTAGCAGATTTTTCGTGTTCCACCTCGGGACGAGTCGTCCTGATGTTAGTAAGACGCTCTTGACGAGGGAAGTAGGAGGTTCACCCCTGGTCTGCTACTGAGACTGTCTGTGATGACAACTTCAACACCAAGCTGGAGCAGTCCCCTAGCCCTTGTGCTGAGTGAGTTGGTCTGTATCAGTACCAAAGAAAGAGTCGATGGCGGACAGCGATTTTTCTGTTCAACCGCAGAAAACAGAGGATGATAAACTCGATCCTTTCTGCGTATACTGAACAGAGATACCAGCAAAACAGGAAGCAGAAAGGCGCTGCAATGAAGCCAGACAGCATGCTGATCGAACCAAGCCATATTGTGGCTGCCCGCCAAGAGGTTGGAGAGCGTGGCAACTCGACCTCTCTGGAGGACTTGGCCAAACGAGAGCCAGCCCTGGCGGCCTACATCTCCGAAAGTATGGCGTCGTTGGCCGGTAAGTTGGCCCTGTCCGGCGCTCCTAGTCCGCTCGTTCAGGGACTATACAACGAGGCTATGGCTGTGATGCTAGCCAGCATCGAAGCTCAACGACGTGGCATCTATGATCTTTGGAAGGGCACGATTGTCGGCACGAAGCTGGAGGAACTCACCGGCACCAAGAAGCCACGAAAACGGCGTAAAAAGAACGAAGAATAACCCCGACTGAACCTCTCCACGAGTTATCCCATGACTGCAACCCGCTTGCCGCAACCCTTCCGAGGAATTATTCCGCCGATCGCCACCCCCCTGTTGGATGAAGAGCGACTCGACCACGCTGGCTTGGAACGGTTAGTCGAACATATCTTGGCAGGCGGAGTACACGGGTTGTTCGTCCTGGGATCGACCGGAGAGGGACCGTCTCTGGGCTACCGACTACGCCGGGAACTGGTCGAGCGAGTCTCCGAACAAGTCGCTGGACGTGTCCCAATCCTGGTCGGTATCACTGACACCTCGTTCAGCGAAGCCGTGCAGATGGCTGAATGGGCAGCCGACTGCGAGACCGCCGCGGTCGTGTTAGCTCCGCCATGCTATTTTACCCCTTCCCAGATCGAGTTACGCTGCTATGTGGAACGGTTGGCGGACGCCATCTCACTACCGTTGTTTCTGTACAACATGCCCAGCTTGACCAAAGTGGCCTTTGAGGTGGACATCGTTCGACACTTGCTCGACCATCCCCGCATTGTGGGCTTGAAAGACAGTTCGGCGCAAATGATCTACTTTCATAAAGTCTTTCAAGCCGTCCAATCTATCAGGCCCGAGTTCACGTTGTTGATGGGGCCAGAAGAGTTGCTCGCCGAGGGGGTTCTGCTCGGCGCTCACGGTGGCATTTGTGGCGGAGCAAACCTACTCCCGCGCTTGTATGTGCAACTGTACGACGCTGCTAGTCGAGGGGATCTACCTCGCGTCCGAGCGTTGCATGCCCGGGTGATCGAACTTTCCAATCTCGTTTACACCCTAGGTTCAGCTAACTCGTCCTATCTACGGGGCGTAAAAACTGCACTGAACCTCCTGGGTATTTGCTCCGGTTACCTCGCCGAACCGTTTCAACCGCTCGAAGGTTCGGATCGTCAACAGTTACAGCAGCGTTTACTTCAACTGGGGCTACTCACCGAATCGGCAGAAGAATTGCCGATCTCCTCTCCTTTGGTCTGAGGACGAACTTGCCCCAGCAAAGGTTTTTGTTCACACCGCGCCACATTCTGCGCAGTTCTCTCCTTGTGGAAGCAAGGTGGTTCGACTACGTTATCTCAGAGCCGTTTCCAGGGGAGAGAACCATCATGAGACACCGTTTGCTGGGGCTGGTCGTTTTATTAGTCACTGTCGCCGGAGTAGGCGTTCTCACAGCTCATCAGCGAGTACCGATTCCTGAAACCAAAGAGCAACTCGCGGTCAACCCCGGTCAGGGATTGCGCCTGAGTCCCGAGGCGGTGCGTGCTGAGACCAAGGCGATCAGCGAAGCAGGCAATGCCTTTAGTCAAGCCTTCAACAAAGGCGATCTGGAAGCTCTACTTTCGCTGTGGTCGACCGAAGGTGAGTATGTCAGCGAGAATGGCAAAGTGTATCAAGGAAAGGCTCAACTGCGTGCCGTGTTGAAGAATGCCCTATCGACAACTCGTGGCCAAAAACATAGTTTTCAGATCAACAAAATTCGCTTTCTCAAGCCAGACGTTGCACAAGAGGAAGGAATCGTTACGCTAACCACCTCGGAAGGCGAATCAGAGAGCGGTCGATATGTGGCCTTGTGGTTGAAGATCGATGGTAAATGGCTGCTGGGAAGTGTTCGTGATCTCCCGGAGACCATTGAGGAAGGCAAACCGCTTGCTTACACTCATCTCCGCCAACTGAGCTGGCTGATTGGCGATTGGCAGGAAAAGGGCGGAGACGCCACGTTAACCGTGCGCTGGTCCACAGGACAAGCGTTTCTCTTGATGGATTGGACCATCAAGCGGGGCGAGCAGTTGTATCAGGTGCATCAGCGTGTCGGTTGGGACGCTGCCAATCAACGCTTACAGGCCTGGATTTACGATTCCTCCGGAGGATATGGCGATGCTGTCTGGGAACGCCAAGGCAACACCTGGACCGTCGTCAACGAAGGACAGTATCCCAACGGGAAACCAGCACGGTCGTTGAATACCTGGAAATTCATCAACCAAGATACCGTTCATTGGTCGGCCACGGCTCGAACAGTGGATGACATCCCACTGCCCGATGCGGAGGCTACTTATGTGCGGAAGGCAGGGCGGCGCGAGTAACAGCAACGCTCTCTGATTCAGGATGATCGGTCGACAAGGACACGTCTCTTATAAATCGTCCTGAGAGTTGCTGAGCAGCGAACCTCAGGACTACAATCTCTAAGATACAGTTTCTCAGGCTCTCAACTCTCAAGGAACCATCCATGAATCGTCTCCTCGCGGTATTGTGTCTGTGTGCCATTTTGACCACAGGATTGTTGATTCATTCAGGCTTCAGCAACTCAGCCACAGCTCGTGCTCAGGATGAAACAAAACCGAAGATTTCGGAAAAACGCTCGGTTGTGGTAGCTCGCGCGGAAGAGAATGCCATCCAGGCACAAGTTGCTGCTTTCAGCAAGGCGTTCAACGCTGGTGATCTCAATGGCCTGATGGAGGTATGGTCAGAGAACGGAGAGTTCATTCAGGATTCGGGAAAGATCTATCGGGGAAAACCGGCAATTCGGGTTCTCTTGCAGCGAGCCTTGGAAGGGTATAAAGGATATCAACAAACGATCAAGATCGACAATATCCGTTTTATCCGCCCAGATGTCGCGCTTGAAGAAGGTACAGTGACGCTTCGTTCCCCAGAGAATGTCAGTGAGGTGGGTAGGTACTCCTCTGTTTGGGTCAAAATGGATGGCAAATGGTTACTCGAACGAGTTCGTGATTTACCCGATCCGGTTGAACCGGAGAAGCCCGCCTCGTTTGATCGGCTCAAGGGATTGAACTGGATGCTCGGTGAGTGGACCGACAAAGAGGGCAAAGGAACCGTTCGACTCACTTGTAAATGGAGTGAGGGGCAAGCCTTCTTCCTCCAAGACTTTGTCATTAAGCAAAGCGATGGCAAGGATTTCTACGTCTCACAGCGTGTGGGCTGGGATCCAGCGGCTCAACAAGTGCGTTCCTGGCAATTCGATTCCGCGGGTGGCTTTTCTATCGGTTGGTGGACTCGCGAAGGCAATTCGTGGATCATCCAGACCGAAGGGGTCTATCCCGATGGGCAACAGTTTACTTCCACAGACACGTTGAAGTTCATCGACGATAACAACGCCGTCTGGACTTCAAAAGATCGACAGGTGGATGAGCAGCCGTTGCCAGACGTGCAGCTGGCATTCATCCGGAAGCAGAAATAACTCACGGAACCCCAGCCGGAGTAGTTCGTCATGCATAAATGGCTGATTTGTTTTACCCTGATGCTAACGCCCAGTCTTGTTCAGGCAGTAGTACCGCGAACGGGGGGTGCCGGCCCTGCGGCACGACCAACCCCAGCGCGTGGGCCGGGAATGGGAGCGACTCCGGCTAGACCGGTTCCTGCTATTGCTGCTCGACCACCGGCTGCGCGACCACAACCCAGACCAGGAATCGTGCCTACGCCAGCCCCTCGGCCCAATCCTCCGGTAGCACGCCCCACGCCGGCCCCTCGGCCTCAGTCACCGCAAGTGCGTCCCAATCCGGGACCGCGACCAGGGATCATCCCCTCGCAACCGCCGCTGACTCCGACGGTTCGTCCGAGTAATCCCTTGCAGCCCGGTAGACCTACCGTTCGTCCAACTCCCACGCCGCTTCCTGGTGGCCCCGGAATCATCCCCAGCGTACCGGGTGGAGGGACTCGCCCACCTGGAGTAGGTGGAATCGTCAATCGACCGCCTACTGCTCCAGAAGTCCGACCAACTCCGTTACCTGGCAACCGTCCGGGAGCAGGCACCACGCCACGTCCGCCGTCCGGCATTGTCGACGCCAATCGCCCCAATATCATCAACCGTCCGAATATCAATCAGCCGAACATTATCAATCGGCCTAACATTAACCGACCTAACATTGTCAATCGACCGAATGTCAATATCAATCGCCCGAACATCAATCGACCTAATATCAACATTAACCGACCCAACAATAGTGGAAACATTAATAGCGGCAATCAAAACAACATCGTAATTAATCGTCCGATCAATAATAACACAATTAACAACGTCACCAATGCAGTTAATCGTCCAACAGTGATTAATCAGAATTGGGGTAATCAAGCGATCGCTGGAGTGGGGCGTCCCGGCGTGGTGATTCGACCAGGTATGCCATATTATCGTCCTGGCGTGGTAATCGGCGGTTATCCCTCTGCCGTTGTTAGTGGGGTTTATCCTCCCGTAGTCGGAGCTGTTGTTCCACCCGTTGCCGCTGTACCAGTCTATCCGCCCACTGTGGCCACCTATGCTCCGATGACTGGCTACTACGACCATTTCGACGAGGATTTTCGTTCTCCGTTTGATGGATTGGGCGGCTGTCGTCGTAGTTTCTGGGCTGGATTTGGCACGCTGGCTTCCAATGTGCTGACCGGCTTAGCCGTTGCTTCCGCCTCACGACCAGCGACTGTGGTCTATCAGAATCCGTATCAGCCCGCTCCTGTAGTGGTTTCCTCTGCTGAAAGTCCTCCTGCTCCGCCGCCTCGCGAGCTTGACTATTCTCAACCGATCGAAGTTCCCACCGAGAAGCAAGCCGCTTCTTTGGACGAAGAGATCGTTCAACTCGGCATGAAAACGTTCGAGAAAGCGAGAACGGAGTTCCGTAATGGAGATTATGCCCAGGCTCAGTTGAATGTCGAGCAAGCCATTCGACTCGTTCCTGGAGACACGTTATTGCACGAACTGCGCGCCTTGTCTCAGTTTGCTCAAAAGAAGTATCAAGACGCCGCTGGGACCATCTACGCTGTCTTGAGTGCAGCCCCTGGTTCCTCTTGGGAGACGCTTCAGGAGTTCTATCCCAATGCCGAGACCTACCAGAAGCAGCTGAAGGCCTTGGAAGATTCGATTCGCGCCGGCAACCACGAACCCTGGCGACATTTTCTGCTAGCCTACCATTACATGGTACTCAACGAGCGCGAAGCTGCATTGGAGGAATTCCGCGAAGCCGCTCGCCTCAACGATCAGGACCAAGTGTCTCCGCGACTCGTTGCTTTGCTCGAACAGGCTCTGGGAAAGACCACTACGAGTGGAGCGACCCAGGAAGAAACAGATAAAAAGAGTAATTAAATCAAAATAGAGGCGTAAGAGAAGCCAGCCGAGTGGTACAAACTCGGTTGGCTTCTTGATGTTTAACCGTTTAATCAGATCAACTCGCGAAGCGGCTCTCGATCGATGAGATGCTGAGGCCGGCCCGTTGGATCGAGAATGAAGGTTCGCGAGACGTCGATACCGAGGTTGTGATAGAGTGTCGCGAATACTTCACCGAAGTGGACCGGACGGTTGTTCGCGACTTCGCCGAGTCGGTTCGTCGAACCAATGGCCTGGCCGGTTTTCATGCCGCCCCCTGCTAGCAAGGCGCAACTGACCTGAGGCCAATGATCGCGTCCGGCATCCTTGTTGATCCGCGGTGTGCGACCAAACTCTCCCCAGGCGATCACGGTGGTATCCTCCAGCATCCCTCGCGCTTCCAGATCATCAATCAACGCCGAGAATGCTTGATCGAGTTTCGCACCATGATCTTTGACCAAGTCGAAGTTTTTGCCATGACTATCCCAACGTCCATACGACAAGGTCACGCATCTGGCTCCAGCTTCGACGAGTCGTCGTGCTAGCAGAAACTGTTCATTAACTGTCGGTGCGCCGTCATACTGGAACTGGTACGGTTTTCCGTCGCCATACTTCTCACGAACCCGAGGATCTTCGCGGGAGAGATCCAATGCCTCGACCAACTTCGACGAGGTTAGCACACCGATCGCCTTTTCCGTCATCGAATCCAAGGCTTTCAAGGTGCCGTTAGTATCCAGCTCACGACGCATGCCATCGAAGCTAGCCAACATCCTGCGACGATCTTCGAGATGTTCAACGGAGGTGCCTTTCAGGCGAAGGTTGGACATCCCTTGTCCGTCGGGCTTGAAGCAGGCATGCGCGATGCCCAAAAATCCTGGGGTGCCTGGATCCGACCAAGGAACATGTTGAGTTCGAGCGGCCAATCCGATGAACGGCGGCATCGAGGGATCCGTCGGGCCTTGCACCTTAGAGAGCACAGCGCCGATCGAAGGTCTGCCGCCCATGTTGGCTAGCGACGTATGCGGCCAACCCGAAAGGCACATGATGGCGTCGTGGCGATCTGGTGCGCCGACGATTGAACGGATCACGACGCACTTATCCATACGATCGGCGATCTTGGGGAAGCACTCACCAATTTGGATTCCAGGCACTCGAGTTGCGATCGGTTTGAATGGACCGCGAATCTCCGAGGGAGCCTCGGTCTTGATCTCCCACATATCCTGATGCGGAGGTCCGCCGCCCAGGAACACCATAATGACTGATTTGTGTCGATTGCTGGGCTGTGTCCCCGCCTGTGCTTCGAGCCGATACAGGTCCGCGAGTGTCATCGCTCCTGCCCCGACGCCCAAGGCACCGATGCGGAGAAAGCCCCGACGACTAATGCCGTCGCAAGATCGTTTTGTGATGTGTCGACCGTGGATGGTGATCATAGTCCATGCCCCTGGCGGGAAAGGTGGGGGGTTAGGGTAGGTCAAGCGATCTCTCTACAGCTTAACTTTCTCGTGCGAGGTGTCAAGCGCGAAGCCAAGTTGAACTTCTTGGCAGCATCTCAACTGCACTTGCTATCTAGAGGGCTTCTCCAAATGGTGTAGCGGCAACGAAGTAGAAAGCGCGTTCGCAGGCGGAAATTTGCTTTCGCCGGCTTTACTTTAGCCTGCGGCTAGCTGCCAATCCGTATCGGTAGTCGCAGGCTTTAGCCTGCGATTCGCTACACCATTTTGTAACGCGCACTAAGGAGCGACCTCGCTTGGGACAAATAGGAGCAGCCCGGCTCGAGGAATCCAGTTTCGAGCCGGGAGGGCCGCGCTGGTTTCAGAATTGACAAACGTGTTCGGTAGTGGGCGGATCACTAGCTCGTTGATGTTCGAGAATTTCTAGTGCTCGGTGGGCTAACGCGCGATGGACCCAAACATCGGTTTGTGCCCAGGGGGTGTTGTCAAACCAGAAACGTCGTTGCTCTCCGACCTGGCACTCGATGCCCTCGGCCTCCAGGGCACCGCGCCAGACTTGCGCCAGCTCGCGGTTCGGCGTCGTCGCCACGCAGACGATTTCGCTCTCGCTCATGGCCCACCCTCGATAGATCACCCAGACACGCCTTCCCCCGCGGAAGGTAGCGTCCGGTCGGCTTCATACAGTATTCATGATGGGACTTTGGCCCGGACTAGTCCAGTACCACGCGAAATCCTTGATAATTTTTTGCTGCTGTTGGTCCCTTTCCTCGGTCGTCAGCGGGAAGGTCAGCACTTCCGCCGCGCAAGGCACCATCGCCCGACTTGGTCTCAATCCACTCGGCGGCATTGCCCCCCAAGTCGTAGATCAGCTGGGGCCTACCGACCCCTCGCCCTGAGCCAACCTCACGCAGCAGTGGCGCATCGCCGGGTAACTTTCGTAACGTCTCGCGGATCTTGTCGGCATCGTCTAAGTTGACGGCAAAGCCAGCCCAACTATCCAGGGTGTTGTCGCCCTCGCCGGGCTTTTCGTACAGTTCGTCGGCCTCGCGCTCATTCGGTAAGCGGTAAGTCTGGCCGGTCTGTTGACTCAACCAGGCACAGTAGGCCTTGGCGTCCTCGAAGGAAATGTGATTCGCCGGATAGTTTTCCTGACCGGGTTCCACGCGATAGTTCGGTCGAAACTGAGCAAACTGAGCGCGAGTGACCTCGAAGCGTCCGACCAGGATCGAACCATGTCTTACGGTCTCGGGAATGAGGATTTTGCCGTGCTGGACTCCGTAGCGCGAGCCAACTCGCTTCGCTTGTTGACGCTGAAGCAGCCAATCCAGCGGTGAGTTTTTCTTAATGATCTCGTCGAGGGGCTGGTCGATGGCGAACAGGTAACGGTCTAGCCAAGCCAGCTCTTCCTCTAACTTGCGTTTCTGATGTGAGAGTTTGCGCAGGCCGTGCTTCTCGCTTGGAAATAGCACGAAGCGGACGGGAGCCTTGCCAAGCTGCTGTAGGGCACGATACTGCGCCCACCCTTGCTGAGGATGCACAACGCGATCCTCCTCGCCGAACAAGATCAAGGTCGGCGTAGTCACCCGGTCCAGACGATGGAACGGCGATTTCTTCAGGTACAACGAGAGATCTTCCAGTGGCGACTTGCCCAAGTAAAAGCGATCAAACGCCTCACCAAACTCGCAAGAGGCCCAGTCACTGATGTACTCGATGGAGCCGGCTCCGGCGACGGCGGCGCGGTAGCGGGTGGTGCGCGTAATCAGGGCGTTGGTCAGAATCGCTCCGTTCGACCAGCCAGTCAGAGCTAGACGTTGCCGATCGACCAACCCGCGAGCGATGAGGGCATCGACTCCCGTCTCGATGTCCACGACTTCGAGATCACAATATTTTCCATCCGAAATGGATTCGACCCAAGCCTGCCCGTAGTTCGTGCTGCCGTGGTAGTTCAGTCGCAAGACAAAGGCACCGCGCTGACACACGAGATTCGCCGAGTAGGCCCAGCTTTCTTCCCAGGCGTCCAGATCGGCGGAGGCTGGCCCACCGTGAATCTGCACGACCAGCGGTGCCCGTTGGCCGACCGTCCAGCCGTGCGGATAAAACAAGATTCCCTCGACCTCCTCGTCGCGCGCGCCCTTCCAGCGAACTAGCTCCGCCCGCGCCATTCGACGCTTCTGGAAAGACTCGTTTACTTTAGCGATCTCTTTTAAGCTAGTTAGGTTGCCGTTGTCGAATTTGGCCAGATACCATCGGGTCGGTGAACTGGCTGTGGACTGGCCCAGAACGACTCGTTTGCCGTCTGGTGTGGCCGTCAGGGCGAAGAGATTGGGCCGGTACTTTCCGGGAATCCAACGGCGTATGAGCAATTCCCCCTCGTGCGTGTAACGAGCCAGGCGATAGCGCACTCCATCGGCCAGCAGAGCATAGAAGCCATCCTGCACTGGAATGACACCGGCCGCATTGTCGTTGATCTCCTGCGTGGCCAGTCCGCGTGGCCAATCCAGCGGCAACTTGCGATACTGTTTTTTGTCCAGATCGAAGTGAAGTAACTCGGTCACACCCGCCATCACCAGCGCTGGCTTGCTAGAATGCTCATGCGTCGCATAGAACCCGCGACTGTCCGGTGCCCAGACAATCTGACTGATGTTCAACGTGGGATCGTCGAGGATGCGTTGAGATTTACCTAAATTCAGATCGTATAAGTAAACAACTGGTTTGACCTTGTTGTCATAGCGGAAGCGAAGACTGCGGTTGTGAATGGTGACAGCGTGCTTGCCATCCGGGGACACGGCCAGAGTCGTGATGCGATCTTTATTGTCGCTGAAGCGGGTAACTTTTTTCGACTTGATCTCGACGCGAAAGAGACGGATCGGCGGTTCGTGGACCTCATCCTCAACGACGGTCGCGCCATCTTTCTTCTCGTCCTTGAGCTGCCGTTCGCGACGGGTGGCGTCTTCCTGAGCAGTGAATAGCAAAGTCTCGTCATCGATCCAGCCAAAGGCCAGGACCGACCGTTCTCCTTCGGTCAAGGGCCACGGCTCACCGCCGCTGGCGTCCATCAGCCAAAGCTGCGTGTGTTCCTCGGAAGTCTCCTCCTCGTCACGCGGGCGGGAACGTTTGCTGGTTTTCGGCGCGGGACGAGCAGAGAGAAAGGCAATGTGAACACCACCCGGTGACCATTTTGGTGCGGTCACACTCTCTTTGCCACGAGTCAATTGCACCTCACGCAGAGACTTTAGCTCGGTGCGAAACAGATGGCTGACGTGTTCGTTCTGGGTCTCGTCCGGTACGGATTTCAGCCATAGAACGTATCGGCCATCCGGCGAAAACTGAAAGCCCGAGGCGTACTCCTGCTCCACAATATCGTCAATCGACCAAGATTCGTAGCTTTTCGCAGGAGGGGCAGCCGAACGGCTGGGCACAAGCGGAAGCAAGATCACCAACAGAACGAGACCATATCGCCCCATAAAACAACTCCAGAGGATACATCGGAGAGCGAATCTCCTTGATGGTATCCTCTGGAGCGGTCGAAGGCGAGAATCGTTCGTCAGATTACTTGGCACCACCTGGGGTCGAGGCCGAGGCGGCTGGTCCGTTGGCGGGTGGGGTGCCCAACAACTTCTGGGTTTCCGCTAGCAGATCTTCCGGCTTGGAATGGTTCTTGAGCACGAGCTGCGGCTTGGCGATGGCAGCTAGTTCCTTGAAGACCACCTGCATTTCCATCTGCACTTTCTTTTCGTGAATTTCCTTCGTGAGTTGCTCACGGACTTGTTCGATCTTGACGCTGGTATCCGGTGGAATGCGTCGATCGCATTTGAGCAAGACATAACCCTGGGGAGTTTCCAGCAACTCGCTGACTTCGCCGGGTTGTAGTTTGAACGCCTCACGCTCGAGGTTGTCATCGCCAAGCATGTGTCGGCCAAAAATCGGAATCCGCCCGCCCTGAGCTGCCAGGGTCGACGACGCTTGACTCTTAGCTTTGTTAGCGAATTCCTGCTCACTGTCGCGCAGTTTGGCGTACTCGGTCATGGCAAACTTTTTCTGATCCGGTGGATAAAGAATCATCCGACATTCCAAGCGTTCGCCATAGTAGGATTCATAACCTTTTTTAATTTCTTCTTCCGTGACCGTGACTCTTCCTTGACACATTTTGGTCAACATCAATCGCGGACGAATCACGTCTTCGCGCCACTCGAACAGACTCTTGCCATACTTGCTCAAATACTCTTTCTGAAAGACGTTCTTGTCACACTTCAAGAGCTTTAGTTCGGCGTCGAAGGCCGCGTCGACCTCCTCCTCGGTCACGACAATGTTCTTTTCGGCACAGGCGTGGTCGATAATCTTTCGATTGACGAGGAATTCGACCTTCTCGGCTCCGTAACGGGCGATAAGAAACTCACCCAACTCTTCGCGGGTGATCGGCTTGGAACCGTACAAATAAGCGACGACTTGTGTCGGAGCTGGCATCGGACCCGCTGGCAAGCGATCGTACTTCTTTAGCAGGGGTTGCGGCTTGGCCTTTTCCTTGAGTGCTTGAAAAGCCGAGGTGATCTCGGCATTGAGTCGATTGTTGCGAATTTCGGCTTCGAGTTTGTCTCGCACCGACTCGAAACTGACAGAAGTATCCGGCGGAATGCGGTTATCGCACTTGAGCAGGACGATGCCTTCCGGAGTGCGGATCAGTGTGCTGACCTGTCCCGGCATCAGCTTAAAGGCTTCTTTTTCCAGCGTTTCGTTCGCCGACCACCGACCGATCGGCTTAATCTTGCCACCGGAGCCGGCTAGCCAACTCGTCTCCTGTCGTTTGGCGGCATCGGCGAAGGCGGCCTCGCTGTCACGCAACCGCCCGAACTGCTCTAGCGCTTCTTTCTCCTTGGAGTGCGGCCAAAGAATAATGCGGCAGTCGATCTTCTCGCCGTAGGCCGACTCGTAAGCTCGTCGCAGATCGGTTTCCGAGACCGCCAGCCGAGCCTGGACTAACCGCGACATCTGCACCTGGGGGCGAACGTTGTCTTCTTTCCACTCGAAGAGATTTTTCTTGTACCGGCTCAGCACCGTGCGCACGAACGTGTCCTTGTCGATCGCCAACCCTTTCAGGCTTTCCTGAAAAGCGGCATCCACCTCGGCGGAGGTTACTTCAATGTTGCGTTCTCGACAGGCGTCATCGACGATGCGCTTATTGAGCAGCAATGGAAGTTTGTCCGCACCGAAGCGATGGATGAGATACTCGCCGAGTTCCTGTCGGGTGATCGGTTGGCCACCATGAATATAGGCGACAACGCGAGTGGTGTAATCACTGGCAACCTCGGGGACCGGTTCGGGAGAAGGGATCGTCTGTTGGGCGGTGGCTCGATGTAGTAACCAGCCTCGCCCACACCAGATACCAATGCCCAGAGCCGACGCTCCGACTGCGAGCCATAGCGCTCGCGACAGCGGCCGTCTGAACCAGGTTCGCGGATTGCCAATCATCCGTCTCGCCTCCCTTGTACGCAGAACAGACCTAGCGGTCTGAAGGTAGCCAAGGGAAGCGAGCTATAGCGTGAGGGCAAGTTCGTGTCAACGCAGGCAAGGGGTAGCGGCGAGCAACGTTAAGTTTCCGTCTTGCCGGCCATCACCAGCGCTGTGGGAGCCAGCACTAAACCGATGCCAGCCAAAGTTGTTGCGTCGAAGGGCTTGCCGCCGAACGCCAGATCTAATCCCATCGCGAAGACGATCTGGGTCAACCCTACGATCGATACTCGAGCTGGTTGTCCCGAAGTAAAGGCCCGAGTCAAACACATCTGCCCTAAAACGGCTGTTACGCCAATTCCCAGCAGAAAGGCCAGATGGTTGGTCTGTAAAAGCGGTTTCAGATCCGGAAAGTCGCCAATAGCCCAGGTGACGAGGACGGCAAGTGTAGCCACCCCAGAGAAGTGTACCACGATCGCCAGTGGATCTAATCCTTTGAGTCGATGCAGTCCCAGCATGGCCACCGCCGAGGTGAACGCCGCGAGCAACGCCAACGGGACAGCGAACTGGATCCCCGGTACCTCGTCATAATGGGGTTGCTGAATGAGGAAAATACCCAGCACCCCGCAGCAAGCGGCGAACCAAACGGTCAGTGACGGGCGAACGCGCAGGATCGGCCAGGATAGAATCGCCACCCAAATGGGAAAGGTATTGGTGAGAGTCAACACTTCCGACGTGCGTAACCGAGTCAAGGCAAAAAAAGTGCAGAGCAGACTCAAACTTCCCGCACCACTGCGAAGCCAAAGGACCGGCGGATCGCGAAAGACCAGTCGTACCCCACAGGCTTTGGCCAAACTCAGGCCGAACACAAAAGCCAAGAGACTGCGTGCCAGTGCGACAATACGCCAGTCACAGTGGTCGCCTAATTGATGAGCGAACTCACTCATCCAGGCAAAAGCGAAACATCCACACAACATCCACGCATAAGGGGCGAACCGACTACTGCCATCGTTACTTTCGTTCACGGATCTCTTCGTGCCTCTGTACGAACGATCGACTTACCATACTATCATACGCCATCCGCTGAACTCCGTCGATCGTGATCAGTAAGATCCGCTTTAACCGTACCTTGGCGAGGGCAGGAACGGCAAAGCGTAAGTCCCTGAGACTCAAGCAAAAACGAAGAGAGGCTCGGATGTGCGTCCGAGCCTCTCTCGTGGTGGAGCTGAGGGGGTTCGAACCCCTGACCTCTTGAATGCCATTCAAGCGCGCTCCCAGCTGCGCCACAGCCCCATTGGTACGTTTAAGTTATCAGCCTCTCCCTCGACTGTCAACCAAGGCTTTAGGTGCGAATCCTGGCTTTTTTACTCAGGCGAATTGCTGCCACTTTTGATGGATGAACGCCAGCCCTTTGGTGTAGACTTCTTCGGCACTGGGGAACAGATCACGCCAGACGCGCGTTGCCGCTGCTAGGTCGGGTAGCGCTCGACCGAAGGCTTCAATGACCAGCCAGCCGTCGTACTTTACGTTGCGTAGGGCGCGGAACGTCTCATCCCAGTGAACATGGCCCGAACCAGGCGTGCCGCGATCGTTCTCGCTAATGTGAACGTGGACCACATGGCTAGCGACGCTCTCGATCGTCGGACCCAGCGCCTTTTCCTCAATATTGGCATGGAAGGTGTCGTACATCATGCGGAAGTGCGGATGATTGACGCTCTTAACCAACTCGGCAGCGTCGGCGGCAGTGGTCAGGAAGTAACACTCGAAGCGGTTCAAATACTCGATGGCGCACATCACCTTGTGTTGCTGGGCGAACTCGGCGGCCTGACGCAACACCTCGGCGGCGCAGGCTTTCTCGTCGGCAGTAGGGCCGGTTCCTGAGAAGACACCTAACGGAGAATGATACGGTCCACACAGGTTCTCACCGCCCAGCGTAGCTGTCATCTCAATGGCCCATTTGATGTGGTCCAACCCCTTTTGGCGAATGGCCGGATCGGGACTGATCGGATTGGCCTCGGGATTGCACACGGTAACCGTCGTCGCTCCCAAGCCGAGGTTGTCCAGTTCTTGGCGAATTCTGGCATAATGCGCCTGGTCTCCGCCGAACAACGGCAGTTCCACGCCGTCGAACCCCGTTTGTTTTAACTTGGCCAACAGCGGAAAATGTTCCTCGGTGACGTGCCCCGTCCACAACAACAGGTTCATGCCGGTCTTCATTGGGAGAGTCTCCAGAAGCGGATTGCGTGCAATGGTGGGTATTGTGCGGCCTCAGTCGCAAACCGGCAAGCGGCACTCGGCAGATCGGGGAAAGGAGAGAAGTCCCACTTAGCGGAGACACCAGCGACCACCATTGTGGATGGCGCGGCCCTCGCGTTGGAGTTTGACTAACCCGGTGTGGATCTGCCAGCGGGCCAGCCGTAGCACCGACTCCGGGTAGCCGCGATACAGCACCTGGGTTAACTCGTCGATGGACTTCTCTCCGCCGGCCAGAGCTTCGAGCAACTGCTTCTCGCGAGTGGCGCGATGAGCGATGGTGTCGTCCAAAACGGCGCGAGCTTTGGTGGTCGGTCCGCCATGTGCCGGCAACAGCAATCGCGTGGGATAGGCCTTCAGTCGCTCTAGCGAAGCCAGGTAATCGATCAAGTCGCCGTCGTCGGGGTGGATAATGAGCGACGACAGCGTCGAGACCATGTCGCCGGCGAGCAGAAGTTGATAGTCCGGCTGATAAAAGGCCAAGTGCCCCGGTGCGTGCCCAGGAGTGAAGATCACCTCCAGCGCCCACCGTCCGCGACCATGTGGGGCAAGGCCCAGATCGAGCCGGTCGCCGTCCTCGAGAAAGCGATCGATTCGGACTTGCCCGGCAAGCAACTCAGCGGTCTTGCGATGAGCCAGAACGGGGACGCCGTAACGCTCAGCCGAGACGTTCACCGCACCGATGTGGTCGGGGTGCTGATGGGACAGCAGGATGGCATCCGGTTTATGCTCATCGGCGATCTCAAATAGCTTTTGTTGTTCACTCGGAGCGGTTGGACCAGGATCGATCAGGTACACTGGGCCAGTACCGATTAACAGCGTGTTGGTGTGGGTGGTCGGCGGTAGTCCCTGACAATCCAGTGGGATCATCAGCATGCCGGGATTGAACCAGATGGGCGGCATACGGCCTTGGTCAAGTTGTTCCAGCAAAGGACGAAGCCGCTGGGGCAGTTCGGCGATTGGTCGGCCCTGCAACACCGTGAGGATCGACACGGTCGGCGGGGTCAGCAGCGACTCGGACTGTTTCCAGTGCGATAGAGCCTGCTCAGCGGTGGCCCACCAGCCACGAGTCAATTCCCCCTCCCAGACGGTGGCTTGCTGTCCGGGCGGCAAGGTGGCGGTGAAGAATGCGGTATCAAAACGCATCGGAGCGAAAGGCGGCGTCACCAGATGTCCCGCGGGGGCTAGATCACTGGCCTGAAGCCGCCAACCCGTTGCCTCCAGCATGGCCGAAAAGACAATCGATTCGTCCAGCAACATGCGGCGGAAGCGATCGAGTTCCGCGCTGGGAGGGGGAAAGCTGCCGTCAGGCTGATGGGCCAGCAGGACGCCGGTCTCCTCGAACAATTCGCGGATGGCACAAACGTGCCGAGTGGTCAGCCCCTGGCTGGGTCGGGACAACGCTTCGTCGTCCTCGTGGACCTTGCCACCAGGAAAGGCGATCATACCGCCCATGAACCGCAGGGCCGGCGACCGTGCTACTAGAAAGACTTCGTCGGACCCCGTGCCACGGGCGACCAGCACGCTCGACGCCGGTGTGGGCGTCACTCGGTGGCTCCTTGTGAGGTGGAAGGGGGGAGGTTCAAGCCGCGTTCGACCGCCTCCAACAGTCGCTCCATGGCGAACGGCTTGCGAATGTAGTCGATGACGCCGAGATATTCCGCATAGGCTTTGTGGCGGCTGCCCTCGTTGGCCGTAATCATGATGATCGGCGGCGCGTCGGGTTTGTCTTTGAAGTGTTCCAGCACCGGGTAGCCACCCATGCGAGGCATCATCATGTCCAGGATAACCAGATCCGGACGCTGATTGTAGACCTGCTGCTTGCCCTGATGTCCGTCGCGTGCCTGAATCACTCGATGTCCCTGGCGTTCGAGAACGACACGCAACCCATCACTTAGTTCGATGTCGTCATCGACGATCAGGATCAATTTCTGCTCCGCCATCTGTGCGGCCCTCAACGCGGTTGGGTTGCTGATTCCCTGAGCATCATAGCAGGTCGAGCCGGTTGTCACAACCTCCGCCCTTCGTGTAGAACTACCTTAACGATAACGCCAGAAAGGGATGGCTGATGCTGGGACTCGCTACTGCCAGCGATTCCACGAACCGGCCTACCCCGTTGGTCGAACGAACGTTGGCTCTGCAAACTTCCCGCCCTTCGTAGTGCTTGAATGCTTCATGTCGAAACTCTGACCGACTACACTGCTGTCCGTGCTTTGGTGCCGGCGTGGCGCGAGCTGTTGAACGACTGTGAGACTAACGAGTTCACCCTGACGCCTGAATGGATGTTGACCTGGTGGGAAGTGTACGGCGCTGGCCTCTCACGTCGGCTTCGCATAATTGTGGTTCGGCATCAACGGAAATTAGTCGGACTGGCTCCGCTGTTGACGCGACGTTTCTGGTATCTGAGGCTAGTGCCGATCCGTCGCGTCGAACCTTTAGCTTCGGGTGAAGCGGAACGCGACTCCGTGTGCAGCGACTATCTGACGATACTAGCCCGTCATGGGTATGAAGCTGATGTAGTGCAAGCCGTGCTACAGCAACTGGAAGATTGCGAGGAACTGTTAATTCCGCTGATGGATGGAACTGCCACCATGCCGTACCGCTTGCTGGAAGGCGGACAGGCGAACGGCTGGCAGGGCACGCTGACAGAAACCACGCAGTCGCCGTACATTCTCCTGCCGCCGACCTGGGAGGCATATCTGAAGCAGTTGCGCCGTAAAGATCGTTATCTGATTCAACGAACGCTGCGTGATTTTGAGAACTGGACCGGTACGGACTGGCAGTTACACGAGGCGGAGGCAGACACGCTCGCTGAGGGGACACGGATCTTGCACACGCTGCACGAATTCCGTTGGACCGGCCAAGGTGTGTTTCAGTCGCTGCTCTTTCGGACGTTTCATGCCCGAGTGATGGTTCTGCTGCTGCAACAACAAGCGCTGGAACTTTTCTGGCTAACTGTCCGAAGCAAACCGGTGGCAGCGATGTATAATATACGATGGAACCGGAAAACTTCGTTCTACCAGTGCGGTCGAGCCATCGACGTACCTCCCGGGATTCGTCCAGGGGCCGTCCTGCTCTATCTGGCCATCCGTCGAGCGATCGAATCAGGGCAACGCGAGTTCGACTTGCTCGGCGGAGAGTCGGTCTACAAACGTCAGGTCGCCTCGCACCGTCGACCGCTAGTCACGCTACGCTTGGTCAGAGCTAACTGGAAAGAACGTCTGAGGCAGTGGGTCGAACGAAGCAAGGATCGGCTTCGGCCCTGGTGGCGACAATTGCGACAACGTCCGATCGTTGCGACCGACAGCTAACCTTTGAGTCGATTTTTGCTCACAGCGTAGAATGCTGTAAGCAGAATCAACAAATCTGGGAAAATCGCTTGACGAACCCCAGACTATTGTTTGTAGGATGAAAACGGTTTCAGAGCCCGTTGCGAGCCTAGTTGCCAACATCCCCTCGGCAGCTTCCTCGGGTGGAGGTTCTCAGGCGGACGAAAACGGACATCCCCGTCGGTTCCGGTTTTCGTCCTCCTGGGTCTCGCGGTAATTCCCGGTCCGACTAGGGAGCGGGTTGGTTCGGATCACACAACCGAGAAGGTCATCGTTATGAGAACCTCAGCCAAACCTGGGACAACGCAACGTCTACTGCTTGGGGCAGTGCTAGCCTTGGGTGGTGCGTTATTGGCTAGCAATCCAGTGGTCGGCAGCGCTCCGCTGAAAGACTTCACGGGCTACACCCGCATCGGTTCACCTCCTGCAGAAGGCCGAGTCGATCCCAAGATCAGTCCTGTGGCTGCTGATCGAGAAGGTAAGTCCCTGGGCGTGACAGTGTACTACACCGTGCTAGATCGGCGGGCCAACGGTTCACGGTCTAGCGCGACAGATACCTTTGGTACCGGCATCGCCGACTTCGACAATTTCTTCGTCGCCGGCAAGAACTCCCAGCGGGATCGCCTCGACACAGGCGCTCGTTATCTTTACCTGTACCAGGTGGTAAACGACTCCGGACGTGAGGCCGCAGTCAAAAGTGTGTCGATTCGTCTGATCATCGATCCGCGACACATCAGTAGCTGGGGCTACTTTGCTGAAAAGCAATATACTGAGCGTACCTCCTCTACTCGAAAGGGGTTAGGATTCGTAGGCGTGGCTCCGGCCAAGGTCGAGGGTAAGGATGAACCGGAACCGATCCGTCCCGTCTCCACCGATACTCCTGCCGTTACCGACACGCGCTATCGCAGTCCAGCTCCGGCTGTGACGGCGATTCGACCGTATGGCTTTGCTCCCATCACACTGGGAGACCGTTTGATCCCTGCCGCTGCCACCGGCGATGAAATCGGTCGCGAACCTGAGACGGTGCTGTTGGTGCGCAACGCGGACTTTGGCGATCTCGAAAATCCCTATGTGGCGCGGAATCTCCTGCGAGACGATCGGCATCGGCTCGACGATGACTTCGATGCCGACGAACAGGAACGCATCCGCATTCCAAACCGAGAAGGCGAGCGTTTCACTCGGCGACGCAGCGCTGCGGTTCGTGCGATTTGGAGTGATGACGCTCCGTTACGCAAGCGGGAGCGATCGACGATCTTCGGCTTCACCAGCGACTATCCACCGACCATGGAATCCGTCGCGGTGGGCAGTAAATTTGTTGGCATCACCGGAGCTTCGGGCGTCGACGACAAGGGTAAGGCGGTGATTCCCGCAGCCAAGGATAAGGAACCGGGAGAAAAGCAATCTGGCGTCGAGGGAATTACTCCCGCTTCCGGCACACCTGGAAAGGGGACGGTTCCGGCAGTTGGTTCGGGTTCTACGCCAGGCACAGGTACAACCCCGGGAACAGGTGCGGCTCCGGGAACAGGCACAGCTCCGGGATCAGGGGCTTCTCCAGGGCCGGGCGGGACAGGCATCACGCCAGCTTCGGGACTAGGCGCACTCGCGGGGGTCGGCGCGGGACTGGCTCCAGCGATTGGCACCGTTCCCACGCCGATTCCCCCGGTGAATCGTGCAACGGGAAGCGGAACGGCGGCGGCTCCAGCTGCTCTTGAAGGGCTTGGTTCAGGGTCGCTTGGCTCGGCGATTGGCGGCGGCCTCGGCGGCATGGCTAGTGGCGGTGGAGGTGCTTTTGTTCCGACTGTTCCTGGTGCCCCGTTCATGGCCGGTTCGGGCGGCGGCGCGGGCGGCGGATTGGCCGGTGGCGGTCTGGGAGGCGGTGGCGGTCTGGTGGGAGGCGGCGGACAGAATCAGAATGGCCGTCGCAATCAAGACCAGAACGGCAACCAGAATCAGGATCAAAACCAAGGCGGCGTTGTGGTCAACAACAACATCCGCGTCAACGTCAACCAGAATCAGTCCCAGAAGCAGAAACAGAACCAAAAACAGAATCAGAACCAGAATCAGAGCATCGACGGACACGTCATTCCCGCGCCGCCGGCTTGGTTGCTGGGGGTGCTGGGATTGCCGGCCTTACTGTTTGCTCGCCGGCTTCGCTCCAAACCCACTGAGCCGGATTCTTCCTCCCCTGCCGATTCTCGTGTGGTATAGTTCTAGCAAATAATTCGTCTGTGCCCGAAAGTCAGTCTACTCCGCCTACTTCGCGACACAGCGTCTGAGCCGAGAAAGGGAAGTATCCCCTCTTCCCTTTCACGGCTTCTTCTACGTTCTTGGGTGACTCGATTTCCTCTGCCGCGCTGCTTTCGTGTCGCTTTTCACGGACAGTTTTCGTGAGGGAGAGGATCCATGCAGACGGAACGACTCAACACCACTCATTTGGTTCGCACGGCAATCGTTCTGTTGCTCGTGGTGCTGGGCACGGTTTTCCTACATCGGCTGCAAATGGCCCGTCATGCCCGCAATCAGGTCGCCCTCGCCGAGGAAGCGTTCGCGGCTAATCAGCCTACTCAGGTTATCGCGGCGCTGAGCCGCTCCCTTCGTTTCGAGCCAAACAATCCAGCGGTACGAACACGTTATGCGATGGCTTTGACCGAACAGGCCTCGACCCCGCGAGAACGCTGGCGAGCGCTACAGGTATTGCGGCAAGCGATGGGCAACGACATCGCTCTACGGCTTCGGGCAGCAGAGCTGGCTGCCAGCCTGGACGAGCCGAACGAGGCCGTCAAATATCTCGAACCGTTACTCAAGCTCGAACCGAAAAACGCCGAACTACGCGAACAACTGGCCCGCTATCAACTGGAAGCGGGTAAGGTGCAGGCGGCGGTTGAGAATCTCGAAGCAGCGTGTGTAATCGATCCCTCGCGTATCTCCGCTGCTCAGTTGCTCGCTCAGACGCAGTACGCTCAGCTGGGCAATCGGGCGCTGGCCGATGCCGCTCTGGATCGTCTGGTGCGCGAGAATCCCAAACTGGCTCAGGCGCGCGTGGTTCGCGCTCGCTGGCGCATGCAGTTCGAGCGGCTCGACGCTGCTGAGGCGGATCTGGTGATGGCGCGGCAATTGGCTCCGCACGATGCCGAAGTACTCTCCGCCAGCGCCGAACTGGCTGACCGTCAGGGCAATCTCGAACAGGCTTGCCAATACTGGCAAGAGGCGGTTCGCGAGAGGCCGAACGATCTCGCTCTGTCGCTAGGATTGGCCCGCGAGCAGCGGGATTGTGGACGACTGGAGGCCGCCCTCGCCACCCTGCAAGCGATTCACAAACACCATCCTCAGGACATTGAGACGAGTTTCCGACTGGCGGAGTTGCTTATTGACACCGGACAGCTGAAGCAAGCTGAGCAGATCCAAGCCAAGCTTCCACAACCCGAGGCCAAGGGACGAGCGTTGTTTCTCGCCGCTAAGATTGCGCAGCGCCAGCGACACTGGCTCGATGCGGCCAAGTGGTACGTCGAAGCGATCCAGTGCAGCGACATCGATCCGGAGCAGGGTAGCCGGCTAATGATGGAGTTAGCGCGGTGTTACGGAGCATTAGGCGCACGCGATGAGCAATTCGTGGCCACGATGCAAGCGGCGCGGCTGGCACGCACACATCGAACCCGCTTGCAGCTGTCGGAGATGCTCCTGGCCGCCGGTCGCGGCGAGGACGCGCTGCCGCTGTTGCGCTCCCTGGCCAAGTTGCCGACACCGCCGCGCGACACCTGGGGATTGCTGGCTCGAGCGCTGCTCGATCAGCACCGCACGCAACCGACGCGACAACGCCGTTGGCGCGAGGTCGAGGAAGCGTTAGAGAAAGCCGCCGACGATCCCCAACAGGCTGTGCCGTCTGCTGTTGTTCGAGCTGAGATGCTGTGGCTGCGCAACGACAGCCGCGCCGCACGAAAGCTGCTTGAAGCTACTCTGAAGGAACATCCCAAGGAAGCGGTGTTGTACCTCGCCTTGGCCGATCTCTACACGAGGAATGGCGACGAGGCCGAAGCTCGGGCCGTGCTGACACGAGGGGATCGCGCGCTAGGTAACGATCTGGACTGGCTGCTTGCTCGTGCTGGTCGACTAGCAGGGCATCGCGGCATCGAGTCGCATCAGGAACTGCAACGGCTGGAACAACGCGGCGACAAACTCGCCGACGAGCCACGCGATCAGTACCTGCGTTATCTGGCCGAATTGCATGCTCGGCTCGATCACTCGTCGGATGTCGAACGGTTGACGCGGCGGATCTTGGCTCGGCACCCCAACGACCTGCGTGCCCGCTTGTTGCTCGTCGATGCCTTGCTGGCTCAGGGCGATGAGGCAGGGGCGAAGCGCGTCATCAGCGAGTTGCACCGAATTGAGGGAGACGGCGGCAGTGGTTGGCGTTGTGCTACCGTCGCCTTGCGTCTGGCCGAGGCCCGACGCGGTCAGCGAAGCGGTTTGGTGGAAGCGCGGCAACTGATTCAGGAGATCGACCGCATCCGACCAAACTGGTCGCAGACGGCGTTTCTGACGGCCCGGCTCGCCGACACCGAGGGCAAGACCGACGCCGCGTTGACTCACTATCAACAAGTGCTGGAGCGAGGGGATTACCACCCTGTGGCTCTGACGCGCCTAGTGCAGCTATTAGGAGAGAAGAACCGCTGGAATGAAGCTGCCACCATCTTGGAACAGGCTCGTAGTCGTAGCATGCTGGATCCGGAATTTCTGCGGCCCACGGCGTGGGTGGCGGTCAAAGCCGGACAATTTGAGCGAGCCAGCGAACTGGCACGTCTTGCCGTTCCCGAGAGCAACCGAGCATTCCGTGATTGGCTCTGGCTGGGCCGCTTGCTCGACGCCGCCGAACGTCCCACCGAGGCCGGCGATGCCTTCGAGCGAGCCATTCGTCTGGCCCCAGATGCGCCGGAAGTTTGGCTGGCCCGCATTCACCAGTTGGCCCGACGCAAACGGTTCGCCGAGGCCGATGCCCTGCTGATCCGGATGAAGTCAGCATTGTCGGGTGAACGGTACGAACTCACTCTCGCTCAGGCACAGGAAGCACTAGGTCGGTTCGCCGAGGCCGAACAAACCTATCGCCGTCTACTCGATCGCCAGCCCCACGATGCCGAGACGTTGCGACGGCTGACCCAGCTGTTGATTCGGGTGAACAAACCAATTCAGGCTGAGCAAGTGCTGCTGCAACTGTTCCATCCTAAAGTAGCCCTCTCAGAAGAAGAGATACCAGATCTGAGAAGGATATATGCTCTGCTTGTCACTGCGCCAGAACAGAGCAAGGACCGAGTCGACGAGGCCCTGAAGATTTTAGGGCTCAACGGCGAAAGCGATACCGATCAGCGCATCGCCATGCTGGTACGCGGTCGACGAGCCAAAGAGCGAGACGAGGCATTGCGCTCGCTGGAACGGTTGGACAGTTGGTCCGAGCGTTCTCCACTGGAGCAGTTGCGCTTGGCTCAGCTCTATCACGCCCAGGGACAGTGGAACTGTTGCCGCGAGATCCTGCTGCGACTCCTTGCCGACGACGAACGCAATCCCGGCTTGCTGGCAGCACTGATTGAGGGACTACTGCGCCAGAACAAACGCACCGAGGCGCAAACCTGGTTGGAGAAGCTCCAGCAAATCGAGCCAGACTCGTCGAGAGTGCAGAAATTCCTCAAGTGGTAGCCGCTGGCTTCAGCCCGCGATCTGAGGTAGCGAGCCTGCGATCTGAAGCGTGTTCGCAGGCTAAAGCCTGCGACTACCAACTTTTAAGATCCTAGTAGTCGCTGGCTTCAGCCCGCGAGTGGTTTCTGCTTTTAGGGCTTCATGCCGGTAATTTCGCTGAGCAGGTTGAAGAAGCTCTTTTTGCGTGGACTGGAGATACCCCAGTTGACCGGCACGCTTTGATAACCGTAGTCGAAGGATTCGCCCTGCATCCGGTAGTCAAAGTATCCCCAGGAGGCATACTCTCCGATCGCGGCGAGGAAGTTGTTCTTCGGCTTGTCAAAGTCGAAGTGATCGTCCTCATTGATGACGATCGGCATAGGGCGGTAGCCTTCCAGTTTGCGAGTCCGACGAATGTTCTGAGCCAACCGTGCAGGATCGTGGACGCCATTTCCGTGGAGGAAAATTAAGTCAGATACTTTGACGACCTCTGAAGTGGGTATTGCCCCACCGCGAAAGCTGGTGCCGACCAAAAGTCTCCGCCCCTCCTTACTCCGCGATTTAACTCGTTCAATCAGTTCCGGCACTCGTTTTGGCTGTAAAATTGGATGATCGTAGTTCAAATCGCACTCGTTATTGACCTCGACGATGACGTTGCGATACCCGCGCGACAGCAGCCAGTCGGTGGCGGCATCGGTGGCTTTGAGTACGGCTTGCTCGTCCTTGAGTCGTTCGTCCTGACCAAAGTAGAAGTAACCCAGAAAGACAACCATGCCGAGTTCGTCGGCGGCATCGAGGATCTTTTGCAGTCGTTTCAGATAATCGGTCCGCAGTTCACCCGACTCGGTGAAGGCTGAGTTGTGCCACGGTTGGCGATTCAACAGCTGAGCAGGATCCTTGACTGGAGGTTTTTTGCCCTCGAACGCATACTTGCTGTAGCCGTAGGGACTGCCGCCCTGGAGATTCAAGGTGAAGGCGAGCAAGCCTTGCTTCCGCCACTGGGGCATGGCCGTGACAAACTCGCGCGTGTTTCGCTCGGGATCCCATTTCTTCGTGTCGGGATAGGCAAATTGAGCGACTGTCTCGGGGTTGAGATCATCAAAGATGCCCTGAACCATACGACTGTTGAGCAGCAAACCTTCGATCTTGTGACCGTTCCAGGTACGGCCTTTGTAGGTTGGTTCACCGTTAAGATGGAACGCCTCGCCAACGATGGAAACCTGCGTCTTGCGAGTGGTGAGGGTGTTGGAAGAGCTATCGGCCCAGGCGACGGTAACGACTAGTAGGGCGACAAACAACGAGCGAAGAAGGTAGGACATCGGAGAACTCCAAAAAGCATCGAAGAAATCGTTTTCCGAGAGTATAGTTGAGAGACTAGTCCTGAAAATCAGGATGCGAGAGAATTAAGACGCCAAAGTAAATACGACATTAGCAGAGCCGAAGAAACGCGCGAATCGTGAAACTTGTAGGCGTTGGCTGAGTACCATCGCATATGAGCCAGCACAGCAGACAACCTGGACCGATTTTGGAAGCACTACCGGTGGTTCAACCGCCACTGTTGCCGATCATTCTTGAGGCGTTGCCAGCTGAGCAGCCGTTGCCGCCTCTGCCGCTGTCTCGGCGTCGGTCTTGGCCGGTTCGCTTGGTGGTTGGCGCTTATCGGCTTATTGGTTCGGTGCTGGAGTGGCTCTTCGGAGCAGTGGTACTGATCGTGGGACTGGCCTTTCTCGCGGCCGTGCCGATTTTGCAATTTCTCAGCTTAGGCTATCTGCTGGAGTCCGGCGGAAGAGTGGCTCGTTCAGGGCGATTTCGCGACGCCTTCATTGGCGTGCGTTTGGCAGCACGATTGGGCGGCATAGTCGTCAGCAGTTGGTTGCTGCTATTGCCGGTCCGTTTTGTCTCCAGTATGGCCTACTCGGCGTATCTCATCGATCCAGGCGGTCGAATCGCACGCAACTGGCGTCTTGGCCTATTCCTGCTCATCGGTCTGACGGCGGTTCACATTCTCGCTGCCTGTGCCCGCGGCGGAAAACTGCGTTATTTCTTCTGGCCGTTCAACATAATCTGGCTACTGCGACGGCTGTGGCGAGGGGGCTACTACAGCGAAGCACGCGACGCCGTTTGGAATGCAGTCGTGTCGTTACGTCTGCCTTACTACTTCAGTCTAGGGTTTCGGGGATTTGTTGCGGCTCTGGCTTGGCTGGTCGTGCCAATCACCTTACTAGCTCTGGGACCGAAGGCACCCCTGTTAGGTTTTCTCGGCGCACTGCTGTTGGCGTTTGTTTTGCTCTATCTGCCGTTTTTGCAGATGCGGCTAGCCGAGTCAAACCGGCTGTCGGCGGCCTTTGCTTGGTGTGCGGTACGGGCCGAGTTTAAGCGTGCTCCCTGGGCGTTCACCTTCGCTCTGATAGTGACGTTGGCGTTTGCCTTACCGTTGTACCTGCTCAAGATCGAGATGGTGCCGCGTGAGGCAGCCTGGCTGCCGAGCTTGTTCTTTATCGCTTTTATCTTCCCAGCGCGACTGCTGACTGGCTGGGCTGTCTGGCGTGCCCGTCGGCGAGAAACTCCGCGTCACTGGACCTGGCGTTGGCTGGGGTGGTTGCCGCAACTGCCCGCTGTTGCCTTTTACGTTCTGGTTGTCTACTTTTCCCAGTTCACCAGTTGGAATGGCGTGTTTAGCCTATACGAACAGCATGCCTTTCTTCTCCCGGTGCCATTCTTCGGCATGTGACAGTACAGTCTGTCCTCGCTAGGATGCAAACATTCGGAGGACTGTTTCGCTATCGAGGATGATATGACGCCTGAAGAATTTCGTCAGGTGGGCCATCAGCTTATCGACTGGCTGGCTGACTATCGCCATCGACTTCCGACGCAACCTGTGCTGGCGCAGACCGCCCTAGGTGCAATCCGCGCTGCACTGCCGAAGTCACCACCAGAGCAACCGGAGTCGTTCGACAGTCTCTTTGCAGATCTCGAAACGATCTTACAGCCAGGACTGACTCTCTGGCAACATCCAAGGTTCTTCGGTTTCTTTCCCTCCAACGCTACTTTGGCAAGTGTTCTGGGCGACTTTCTCAGCACTGGGTTGGGGGTTCTAGGATTGTCCTGGCAAGCATGCCCCGCACTAACCGAGTTGGAAGAGGTCGTGGTAGATTGGCTGCGCCAATTGGTCGGTTTGTCCGACGCCTGGAGCGGAGTAATTCAGGATACCGCTTCGACAAGTACGCTGGTGGCGCTGATTTGTGCGCGGGAACGAGCTAGCCAGTTTTCCCTGGGACGAGGCGGATTACAAGCCGAGCCTCGGCCTTTGATTGTTTACACCTCAGAACAGAGTCATTCGTCGGTAGAAAAGGCAGCGTTGCTGGCCGGCTTCGGACGCGACAACTTCCGCTTGGTGCCGCACGATGCCAACTATGCCCTCGATCCGGCCGCGCTGCAGCGCTATCTCACGGAGGATCTCGCCGCTGGACGCCAACCGTGCGCGATCGTCGCCACAACGGGAAGCACGACTACGACCGCGCTGGACCCACTAGAGCCGATTGCAGATATTGCCCATCGTTATTCTCTTTGGCTGCACGTTGATGCGGCGATGGCTGGCTCAGCAATGCTGTTGCCGGAATGTCGCTGGATGTGGCAGGGAGTAGAGCGAGCCGACTCTATTGTCTTAAATCCCCATAAATGGCTGGGGGTAGTTTTTGATTGCTCTATTTATTATATTCGAGATCCGGAGCATCTGGTTCGAGTGATGTCGACCAACCCCAGCTATCTGCAAAGCGCTGTCGATGATCAAGTGAAAAACTACCGCGACTGGGGCATTCCCCTAGGCCGACGCTTTCGAGCCTTGAAACTGTGGTGCTTGTTGCGCGCCGAAGGGGCGGAACGATTACGGCTGCGGCTTCGTCGTGATTTGGACAACGCTCAGTGGTTGGCTCAGCAGGTGCGAGCTAGTCCGCATTGGAAAGTGCTGGCTCCAGTCGTGTTGCAGACCGTCTGTGTACGTCACGCTCCTCCTGGTCTGACCGACGAGGCACTCGATCGCTACACGCTAGCCTGGGTGGAGCGGCTAAATCGTTCAGGCACGGATTACCTGACCCCTGCGCGGCTGGACGGACGTTGGATGGCTCGCGTGTCGATCGGAGCAGAGTTAACACAACGCGACCATGTTGCCGCTCTCTGGCAACGGATGCAAGCGGTGACGACCGAATCCGCAAACTTGTGATGACTGCATCTCGGCTTCTCAGTGAGGCCAGAATAATTTACGTCATAGCCGTATTAATCGGAATGCCATGCCAGTGTGGCGGCCATAAATCAGTTGTGACACAGACCAGACTTGTCTCCACACCAGCGATCGAACCGGCGGAAATGTCGTCAGGGAGACAGACCATGCCCCAGCAAGCCCTACGACAAATCGAGCAATCCGAAGTGGGTGTGGTGCCGTGGGGGCCGTTGATGCACTTTGCGGGATCGCTCGAGCCGTTGTTCCGCCGCTGTCGAGACCGTGGAAGTGTTCATGGAACAGCTGAACCAAGAGACGACACCGACTCCCAAGCCAGCCTCAACCCAACGCAAACGTAAGAGGTAGTTCCCAAGGCTCTCTACATGAGGCTACTACTTCTGGAAGGAAGTTTAGCGTTTCTGCTGGAAAAAGCATCGCTCAGCCTTTCACGCGCTGGCCTTCTCCGATACAGTGAGAACGGGTACTGACCCCGCTGTCGAGGGAGGCGACGTTGCGCTTATGACCACAGGTATGCGTACCTCGGCGCACGGCTCCCGTGATGAACCAAGCCCATTGGATCTGAGCGGACGTACCGTTGGTGATTACCAGGTGCTTCGTAAGCTCGGCCAGGGCGGCATGGGACAGGTGTATCTTGCCGAACAAATCTCTCTGCGCCGCAAGGTTGCCCTGAAGATTCTCCGGCCCGAACTCGCCGCCGATGCCCGAGCCATCGAACGGTTCCGTCGCGAGGCTCTGACCATCGCACAAGCCAGCCATGCCAACATTGTTCAAGTGTTCGATTTCAAAGAATTCGACGGCATGCTGTGTCTGGCGATGGAGTACGTCGAGGGGCGCAATCTGAGAGATTACGTCACGCGAAAGGGGCCGCCTGACCTGACGATTGCCCTGAGCATTATGCGTCAGGTGGCTAGTGCCCTGCAAAGAGCCAGTGAAGTCGGCATCATTCATCGAGACATCAAACCGGAAAACATCCTGCTGACGCGCAAGGGCGAAGCCAAGGTGGCCGACTTCGGATTGGCACGCGATCCCAGTGCCGAGGCCGCTGCCTTGAATCTGACGCAATCGGGACAAACCATGGGCACGCCGTTGTACATGAGTCCCGAACAAGTTGAGGGCAAGCCGATCGACTGTCGGACCGACATCTACTCGTTCGGCATCACTTGCTACTTCATGCTCGCGGGCCATCCGCCGTTTCAGGGAGCCTCGGCGCTGGAAGTGGCGGTGCAACACGTTAACAAGCCGGCTCCACCGTTGTCGGCGATTCGGCCTGACCTGCCAGAAGGACTGTGCGCTCTGGTTCACAAAATGATCGCCAAGGAGCCTCAACAGCGTCCGCAAAACGGTCGCGAGTTGCTCCGTGAACTGGCCAAACTCGGGGAGGGACTTGGCCCCGAGGTCGGCTCCCCAGCCGCGTTTTTATCGCTGAGTGATTCCAGTCAAGCAACGACCACATTGTCAGCTAAGCCGCGCGGGCGGAATTGGTTGGCGCTGACTGTCGTGCTGTCTCTGGTGCTGGCCGTCGCTTTTGGGATGGTGCTGGCTTGGCTGGAACAGCACAGCCAGGGACTGGCCACTCCGACCGACTCCATTAAACCGTCCGATGCTTCTGTGGTCGAAACGATTTTACAGCCCAGCAAACGCGAGCAAGCCTTGCGAACCTTGGTCGAGGAAGCTTTGGCGAATGGGGCTGGCCAATCTCCCGATGCCAGTGTCTTCGGCAACTGCATGGAGCTGGCGATTCTCTATCTCGACTCGGATCGCCTTGACGAGGCAGAGCAACTCTTCACTCAGCTGGAGTCGTTCAAATCACCGGTGTCGTTGCCGATGTTGGGACAACTGGGTAAGGGCATCGTTCTGGCGCTGCGGAATAAGCCGAAAGAATCGAATGCGTTGTTCAGCAAGGTGTTGGCTGTCGGAGATCCGAAGTTCATCGGTAAGGGGAAAGGCAAGAAGATGGGACTGGATGGCGGCAATCTCGGAGCCATCCAAAAGATGCTGACGCCCATCGCGCCGTTTCTGAATCATCCGCGAGGCAAATACTGGCTGGGCGAGGCGCGGTTATTCAACGCTCGTAATGGAATTCCCGAGTCGCAGGTGTCACGCTACTTGTTGGTACGCTATCGACTGGATCCCGATTCACGGAAGTAATGGTAAGATCAAGGCGGGAAGGATCGCTCACGCCGGAAACAAGCACATGGCTCGCTACTTAATCGGCATCGACCTGGGAACAACGAACAGTGCCTTGGCATACCTGGATCCCAGCCATCCGCCGCGTCCCGATGGTCGGGTTGACATTCGCGCTTTCGCCGTGCCCCAACTGGTGGCCCCGGGAGAAATGAAGGCTCGCAGCCTGCTGCCGTCGTTTCTCTACCTACCCGGAGAACACGATCTGCCCGCCGGTTCGACAGCGTTGCCTTGGGATGCGGCGCGCGACTTTGCCGTCGGTGAGTTCGCCCGCAACCACGGCAGCAAAGTGCCCGGTCGACTCGTCACCTCGGCGAAGTCCTGGTTGTGTCATGCTGGGGTCGATCGCCAAGCAGCGCTGCTTCCTTGGAGCGCTCCGCCGGACGTACCGCGCATCTCTCCCGTCGAAGCCTCGACACGCTATCTGGGCCATTTCGTGGAGAGCTGGAACCACGTCATGGCTAAAAACGATCCGGAATGTCGCTTGGAAAAGCAGTCGATCGTGCTGACGGTGCCCGCGTCGTTCGATGACGTGGCACGCACGCTGACGATGGAGGCCGCCACCCGCGCCGGACTAGAAAACGTCGTTTTGCTGGAGGAGCCGCAGGCCGCCTTCTACTGCTGGCTGGCGACACATCCGCCGCGCGAGTTGGCCCGACTGAAGCCCGGCTCGCGCTGTCTGGTCGTCGATGTGGGCGGCGGAACCACCGACTTCAGTTTGATCGAGGCGATTGCCGACAAGGGTGAACTCGGTTTCATTCGCCAGTCGGTGGGCGACCACCTGCTATTGGGCGGCGACAATATGGATCTGGCTTTGGCCAAATTCGTCGAGAGCAAGTTGCCTCAGGCCGGTCGACTCGATGCTACTCAGTATGCTCTGCTGACTCAGGCTTGTCGCGCTGCCAAGGAGACGCTGCTCTCGCCCACGCCGCCCGCCCAGCAAACCGTGACTGTGATCGGTCGTGGCCGCGCCGTCATCGGCGGGACGTTACATACCACGCTGACGCCCGACGAGGTGCGGCAGGTGCTGTTCGAGGGCTTCTTCCCGCTGGTGGGCGTGAACGAACACCCCAATCAAGGAGCACGAACTGGACTCCACGAAATGGGGCTGCCCTACGTCAGCGATCCTAGCATTACTCGTCATTTGGCCGCGTTTCTTCACACCCAACGACACACTGGGGAGACGCCGACTCCTCCAGAGGCGATCCTGTTCAATGGCGGCGTCTTCCAACCGCAATCCCTACGCGATCGCGTGCTGGAGGTGATGCGTGGCTGGTACGGTCCTGCCTGGGATCCGTTGGTGCTGACCAATCCCTCGTTGGATTTGGCCGTGGCGCTGGGATCGGCATTCTACGGTTGGTTGCGTCACAGCGGCGGCAAGCGGATCGGCGGCGGCATTCCGCGATCCTATTATATCGCCGTCGAAGGAGCCGAGAAAGCAACAAACGAGATCGCTGCTCTCTGTGTAGTACCACAGCATCTCGAAGAGGGACAAGAGATTGCCCTACCGAAGCCGGAGTTGCAGCTAGCTCTGGGGCAGCCGGTGAAGTTTCCTCTCTACTCCTCGACCGTGCGGGCCGACGACAAGCCGGGCCAATTGTTGCGACTGCCACCCGACCAGGTGCTGACCTTGCCGCCGTTACAGACGGTGTTACGCGGCGGCAAGCGAGCTGGAACCAAGAACGTGCCAGTCACGCTGATGTCGCGGTTGTCGGCCATCGGCACGATGGAGCTGTTTTGCGTCGCCAAGGAGGGAGACAATCGTTGGAAACTCGAATTCAACCTCCGCGAGTTGGTCAAGGAGTCGCTGTCCAAAGAAGAGGCGGGTGAGGCAAGCGGCGTGACCGAAGTTTGGCTGGAACGGCAGGTCGAGGCGGCGGGGGCGGCCATTCGTAGCTGTTTTCAGAGTGGCTCGCCCACGCCCCAGGAACTGCCCAAGGTGCTAGAAGCGACTTTGGAGGCATCGCGGAATGACTGGCCGACTGGACTGTGCCGTCGCTTGTGGGACTACCTCGCCGAGGTGGCCGAACTGCGGCGAGCTTCGCCGGCTCATCTGACCCGCTGGTACAACCTCGTCGGTCATTGTCTGCGGCCAGGGTTCGGCGATGCCCTGGATCGGCATCGCGTCGAGCAGTTGTGGAAGTTGCTCGCCGCTCCGCCACGCGCTGCCGGAGCTGCTGCTTCGCGTGTGCCCGAGGGCGGGGCCGATTTCTGGATCCTCTGGCGGCGTGTGGCAGGTGGCCTCAATGGCGCGCTGCAACAGGCACTATTCGATCGCCTGCGTCCGATTCTGTTGCCGACTAAGGGGCGACAGATCGTTCGGCCCAATGTGAACGAACTCAACGAAATGTGGCGTGCCGCCGCCAGTCTCGAACGCCTTTCGACGCAGCATAAAGAAGCCCTGGGCAACGCTCTGCTGAAGCCAGTCAGCAAATCCCCGGTTCCGCCCTACGCCTTTTGGGCGCTGACTCGGGTTGGTGCTCGATCTCTGCTGTATGGCCCGCTGAACACCATCGTTCATCATCAGGTGGTGGAAAAATGGCTCGAGGCCATACTTCCGTTCCAGCCAGGCAACGACAGCGAACGGCTGGCCTGGGCCTTCTGCCTGTCTCAGCTGGCGCGGCGGACCGGCCAGCGTGCCTTGGATGTGAACGAGGACCATCAACAGCGCGTACTAACCGTACTGCGCGGCCAGACCGTGCCGCCGCACTGGGTGAGGATGGTCGAAGAAGTGACCGAATTGGAACGCGACGAGCAAGGTCAGATGCTCGGCGACGCGCTGCCGATTGGTCTACGTCTGGCTCCCGCCGCTCAAGAGTGAAGCGAGACTTACGCCGGGAACTGGGTCCAAGCATCGATACGCATGGCGGCGTCGTGGGGGCAGGCATGGACGCAGGCCGGCTCTCGACTGGGAGTGTCGCTGCACTGATCGCACACCACCGCTCGTAACGGAATCACCGCGCCGGAGGGCTGAATCTCGTCGATAGCCAGCTGAAGCAACACGCCGCGCTGACCGGCGACTCCGGTTGCTTCGACGGCTATGACATTGCGACCGCGACGCACCAGCCGCTGACACGCTGGGCCTTTTAACTCCAAGACGTACTCCGGACGCTCGCGGTTCAGAGCATCTTTACGGCCACGCTCCTGCCGCCATCCGTCGACAGGAAATCGTTCGCCATTGAGCCAGACTGGCAGGAAACTCACCGGCCGCGCTTGCTTGCCGCTGCCCTGGAAGACGATTTCCTTACCGATCGACTCAAGGACGATCTTGACACCGCCGTCTTCGGGAATCGCTTGATCGACTCGGAAGGCACGACGAAAACAGAGTGTTTGCGGGTCGTCAAACTCATTGCCCCAATCCTGATCCCACCAGATGGGCGAAGTAGTTTGCGTCCAGTTCACATCAACGAACCCAGGTTTGGTCCAGGCCTCGCCAGAGAGCCGCGAGCGATATTGCCACCGCCAATCGTGGGTCGCTTCCTGGATCAGCCCCAAGTCATGCATCTGGATCGATCCATACGGACAGTTTTTGGCACAGAGCTGACAACCGATGCACCAGTCCTCGATGACTATCTGCAAATTGTCGCCGCGTCGGATCGAGCCGACCGGACAGCCGATCATGCAGACCGGATCGCGACAAGCTCGGCACGAGGTAGGCACGAGAAAGCGTCCATAGCGTGGGCCATCGAGGAACAACCGAGTGCGGCCATCGTCGTGCTGGGCCACGCATGCTTCAACGCACTCATCACAGCGCGTGCAACGTTCCAGGTCGATGAGCATCAGCTTCTGGCCCTGGATCAGTCCCAGACTCTGAAAGCGATCGGATTGTTGGGGTGTGGCTCCGGTCGACCAGGCAGAGCGCAATTGTCGCGATTGATCCTGCTGACGATGCCTGGCAATGACAGCGTCGAGTTTGCCACGAATCGAGGGATATTTGTCGCGCAACTGGTGGACGAGCCTGGCCGGAATTTCGACTAGCTCGACGCGCTCTTCTTCCTTACGCCATCTCTCGCCCTCGGCGTCGCTCTCCTCTCCCTCGGGTCGGGGATGGACATAGGCAACGCAAGCAGCGCTACGGGGTTGCCCCAGGATCACGCCCATCTCGCCGAAGAAATCTCCCTGGGTCAGATAGCGAAGAATGTTCTCCGATCCTGTTGCCTTATCGCGATCGAGCAACACCTTGACCACCCCGCGACGCACGATGTACATGCTGTCGGATGGATCACCTCGATTGAAGATCACCTCACCATCGACACAGCGACGCAGAGAGACTCCGGCCCGAATCTCCTCGAGTTGCTCCGGCGTTAATTGGCGAAAGATCGGCAGTCCGGCCAGATGGTTTCGTAGCACACTATCGACATACTCGCGGTCGGAATCCTCCTGAAACTGCTTGTCGCGGAGAATCTGTTCCAGCACGTTCCGCAACATCTCCAGCACATAGATGGGACGATCAGCGGCAATGGTGGCTGAGCGCGGCGTGCCATAGATGCAGCTCCATTGGCCGAACAAACTACCCTCCGGCAGCGAAGCGGTCTTCTTACCATAATCCACAGTCGTCGGGGCATCGATGGAGATGCTGACCGGCTGCAGGGTTGGTTTTGGGGAGCGAGAAAACAGTCGGCTCCACCAGCCGCGAGACCGCGTCACACTGCTTCGCGACGTGTCGAGCCAGACCGTGGCCGCTGAGCCTGTCCCAGGGGGCGCTTCAGGAAGTTTGACGCTCTGTAAAGTACGAAAAAGTTCCTCAGCTTTTTCGGCTTCCTCCTGTTTGCGGACGACGTCGTCGGGTTTGTTGGCGGCTCGGAACTTCTCAGCGGCGTCGCGGGCCTCGTGAATTTTTTTGGGCAGCTCCGCCACAAGTCGATCACGCTCGGTGCGCAAAGCGGTAACATCGTCGGCGGAGAGAATGGCAAACGCCGACCATCCGGGATCGCCTTGCCAGCAGATGACCTCTTGAGCGGTGTAGCTTCGCAGCCGTAGCGTGCCGGGAAACTTGTCCGTGCTGGGCTTGACCTTCAGACGCTTGAACACCCCACAGGCGAGGAATAGTACCGGAGGCAGTTCATAATCTCCCGGGCGTGCTTCCAACTCCGCGGGGGGTTTGATCGGCGCGTCTTTTTTTCGCCCTTTCATGATCTCTTTCATGAGCGCCTCCCTGAGTTGCTTGGTTGATTCTATGAATGCGATCATCCTGACAAGGCGAGTTCGCCGAGTTGCGATCCCTCGCAACAACCGTAAAATGATTTAGGTGCAACTTCCGATCACGACCCTCGTGAGATATGCTCATGCAACCATCCGCAACCGAGGCTGAAATCGTTCGTCAACTGGCCGATGCCTATTCGCGACTCACCGAGCAGATCGGCAAAGTGATCGTCGGACAAAACGAGGTGGTCGAACAGTTACTGATGGCTCTGTTCAGTCGCGGCCACTGTCTGCTCGTCGGCGTGCCCGGGTTGGCCAAGACGCTGCTGGTCAGCACGGTTGCTCGCATTCTCCATCTGACGTTCAAACGCATCCAGTTCACTCCGGATCTGATGCCCGCCGACATCACCGGCACCGACATCTTGCAGGACGATCCTCAGACCGGTCGGCGGCAGTTTGTCTTCCTACGCGGACCGATCTTCGCCAACATGGTGCTGGCCGACGAGATCAACCGCACGCCGCCAAAGACCCAGGCCGCCCTGCTGGAAGCGATGCAAGAACACCATGTGACCGCTGGGGCACACACCTACCCGCTGCCGGAACCGTTCTTCGTCTTAGCGACGCAGAATCCCATCGAGCAGGAGGGCACCTACCCGCTGCCCGAAGCTCAACTCGATCGTTTCATGTTTAACATCAAGGTCGGCTATCCCTCGCGCGAGGAAGAGATCGAGGTCATGCGGCGAACGACCAGCACAACACGGCCCACACTGCAGCCGATTCTCGACGGCGAACAGATTCTTCGGTTGCAAGAGGTTGTTCGTCAGGTGGTGGTGGCCGAACACATCTTTCAGTATGTCGCCGACTTGGTGCGTGCGACTCGGCCTCGCGAACCGGGGGTGCCGAAGTTCGTCGCTGAGATGGTCGGCTGGGGGGCCGGTCCGCGCGCCTGTCAGTACCTGATCTTGGGTGGCAAGGCTCGGGCACTGCTGCACGGACGACTTCACGTCACGACGGAAGACATCCGCGCCGTCGCCTATCCAGTATTGCGGCATCGCTTGGTGACAACGTTCCACGCCGACGCCGAGGGCGTCACCACGGACGACATCATCAAACGCCTGCTCCAAACCATTCCACTGCCTCAGGAAGAAGCCGCCGCCAAGGTACTTCGCGCTTGAGGATGAGATGAACCAAAACATCAACCAGAATCGAGCATGACACTGACTTTCGATCCGACGTCGCTGGCCAAGTATGGACGCTTGACGCTGATTGCGCGCAATCTTGTTGAAGGATTCCTTACGGGAGTGCATAAGTCGCCGTATAAGGGGTTTTCCGTCGAGTTCGCCGAGCATCGGCAGTACTATCCCGGAGATGAGATTCGCCATATCGACTGGCGCGCCGTGGCTAAAACCGATCGCTACTACGTCAAGGAGTACGAGGAAGAGACCAACCTTCGGGCCTATCTACTCGTGGATGCGTCCGGCAGCATGGCCTACAAGGGCAAGTATCCGTCGAAGTTTCAGTTCGCTCAGTACGTCGCGGCATCGCTGGCCTATCTGATGCTGCACCAGCGCGATGCCGTCGGACTGATTCTCCACGACACGCACATTCGACGACTGCTGAAGCCACGGGCCAACTCCAAGCATCTGTTGCAGATTCTGCGGGCGCTGGAGCTGGCCGCCCCGGGCGGGGAAACGGCGCTGGCTCCGTTGTGGCATCAGAGCGCCGAGCAACTCAAGCAGCGCAGCCTCATCGTCATTCTTTCCGATTGTTTCGCCGAGCCGGCCACACTCTTGCGAGCGCTGCAACATCTGCGGCATCGCAAACACGAGGTGATGCTCTTCCACGTTCTTGCACCGGAAGAGATCGAGTTTCCCTTCACGCGCTGGACGCAGTTTCGCAATCTCGAACTGCCCACGGATCGTAAACTCGTCGATCCGGCCCGGTTACGCAAGGAGTATCTGGCCAACTTCGAGCGCTTCTGCAACGATCTCCGTGAGGTCTGCGGACGCACGATGGTGGATTATCACCTGATTCGTACCGATGAACCCGTGGAACGGGCGCTGGGGTTGTTCCTATCGCGCCGACAACGACAACGCTGAGAAAGGAGATCCGGGTTGTTTGCCTTTCTCCATGTTCCCTGGATGCTGTTGGGACTAGTCGTGCTGGCAGTTCCGCCCATCATTCATCTGTTGAACCGTCGGCGATACGACGTGGTTGACTGGGGCGCGATGCAGTTTTTGCAGGTCAGCGAGGTCACCCGACGCCGGCTGATGCTCGAAGAGATTCTGCTGATGCTGCTTCGCATGGGGTTGCTCGGCGTGTTAGTGTTGGCTCTGGCTGGACCGTATGTCGATGTCGAGTTGCCAGCAGCCTTTGCCACCCGACCGACGCGCGACGTGGTGTTGATCCTCGACGGCTCGGCGAGCATGGCGGCCACCGACGAACTCGGCGGTGCCTCACCCCAGACAAAAGCACGGGAGTGGATCTCGACCTATTTAGAGGGACTTAGTCCGCAAGATGGAGTCGCGCTGCTGGTGGCCCGCGATCAGGTGCTGACCATCATCGATACGCTGTCGAGCGATCGTGAACGTCTGCTGACCGCGTTGGACCGACTGTCCGCGCCATCGGGCAGCGCCAACTTCGCCGAGGCGTTCAAGCAAGCCTTCGCCCTGCTGGAAAAGAGCCAGAAACTCCGTCGCGAGGTGATTGTTCTCAGCGACAATCAGAAGTTCGGCTGGGCCGATCCCGACACGCTGTTTCGCTGGGAGTTACTCACGCACGAATTGGGACTGGAACGACTCGGCGAACGCAAGCCGCGTCTGTGGTGCGTCAATCTAGCTAGCGATCGCTCTGCCACTCCGCCAAACTATGGCTTGGCTCCGCTCAGCAGTAACCGCCCAGTCGTACCCGTAGATCGTGAAGTGATGTTCCGCAGTGAGATTCTCTTGACGGGTCAGACACGCTATTTGCCTCCTTATAGGATCCGCTTTGAGGTAGATGGGAAACCGATCCGCGATCTAACACCACCTGGGGGCAAGGCTGGCAACCTACCGGTGCCCAAGGATGGCCGAGTACCGTTCTCCTTCACTCACCGCTTCACCCGGCCGGGCTCACATCTGGTGAGCGTGATTCTCGAACCCGACCCGCCCGCCGAGGAGCGCCCGCCAGGCTACACAATTAAGGATCGCGTGCCGGGTGACAACCGCCAGGATTTCGCCCTGGAGGTGCTGACCGCGCTGCCGGTGATCCTCATCGATGGCAACAATACACCATCAAGCACTTCCTCGAGTGATTTTCTCCGCGATGCTCTGTCGCCAGCTCGCGATCGCCAACCGTCGGTCAAGGTGCAGGTAGTGCCGTTTGAAGATTTCCAGCCGGGGATTCTCACTAGTGATGGTCGACCGCGTGTCGTTCTTCTGCACGACGTGCCAAAGCTGCGTCCTGCTCAGGTCGAGGCGCTAGACGCCTTTGCCGCTACCGGAGGTGGCATCCTGGTAACGCTGGGCGAACGGGTGGAGCAAGCCTGGTACAACGAGCAACTCTATCGCGGCGGCGAGGGCTGGTTGCCGGCTCGTCTAGAGGGAGTGACAGGCAACGAATCGCTGGCCGAGGCTGCTCGCCCTGATCCCGAATCGTTCAAGCATCCCATGCTGGAACTGTTCGAGAAGGTGACGACTGGCGGCTTGTCCGAAGCACGCTTTCCGCGCTGGTGGCGGCTAGGGTTGCCGGGTCGGCACTCGCCGGGGTTACCCGTCGGCCAGCTTCAGGGGCCGCGCTGCCGCGATCCGTTCTTTGTCGAACGCTCCTATCAGCAGGGGCGAACACTGGTCGCCGCAGTCCCTCTTGACGCCAGCTGGGGAACGAACTTGGTCGATTTGCCAGCCTTCGTCCCCTTGGTTCATGAGGCGATTTACTACCTTGCCGGGGCGCGTTCGGCCGACTTCAATCTTCGTCCCGGCCAGCCACTCCGTTGGCGAACGGGGGGCGGCGAACTGGAAGATTTCCGCTTGACTCCGCCCAGCGGCGAAGAGCGGCCGCTGTCCCCTCCGCCGGGCCAGCCGAATACCTACGTCGCCCAGCTGATTCGTCAGGAGCAGTCTTCGCAGTTGGTTTACGAAGACACCCGCCAGCCAGGTGTTTACCGTCTGCTCACACCGCTTTTGGAACCGATCTATTATGTCGTGCCGACCGATCCGCGCGAATCGGACCTGACGGCCTGCACTTCCGAGGAGCGCGAACGAGTCGGCCAGCGATTAGGACTGACTTACGAAGACAGTCCCGAAGCAGTCCTAGGCGGTACGGAAACCGCTTTTACTCGGCAGGAACTGTGGGCCTATCTGCTCGTGGGATTGATTGGTCTGTTGTGCCTGGAAGTCTGGATGACGCGCCGTCTGGTGATGAATCGTTGACCCTGCTTGCTGGATGAGTCATGTTCACCGTTCCGCTGCCTTGGCCCGATGCGTCGTTGCTGGTTTCTCCGCCGTTTGCAGGCTTAGAGCCGGCCCTTCGTTGGTCGCTGTTGCTGCTGCTGGTGCTGACTCCGCTGGTGCTGTTACTCTTGCTCTATCGCTACGAACTGCGGCTGGTCTCCCGAATGATGGCTTTCGGCTTGTTCGCACTTCGCTCCCTGGTATTCGTACTGGTGCTGGCTCTGCTCTGCTTGCAGCCCATCCTAGCCCACGATCGACAGCGCGAACTCCCAGGCAAAGTGCTGATCGCCATTGATCGATCAGATAGCATGGAGATTACCGATCCGCAATATCCGGGTTCGGTCAAGCTTCGTCTAGCTCGGTTGCTGGGCTTGGTTCAGGAGCAAGTCAGCGATGCTCTCTTCGAGCAATGGCAGCGCGATCACGACCAGAAACGCGATCCGCGCATGGCCTTGCCCAACGAGACGCCCGATCCCGCCACGCTGCAACAGCGCCAGAAGGTCCACGATCAATTCCTTGCCGCCATCGATCGTCTGGCACGCTCGCAGTTGGTCGTTCGTCTGTTGACCGACGAGCGGATCGCCCTGCTGGAACGGCTGAGCAAGAAGCACGAGGTGGAGATTGTTGGCTTCCATCGTGACGTTTGGTCGCTACAGCCCGATCGCCTGGAGGAACCGATGCCGGCCTCGACGAAAGAAGCCGCCGAGTTCACCGACCTGCGCGGGCCGCTGGTGCGTGCCCAGGAGCGCTCGGGCACTGGCTCCTCGCGCGTCGTTGGCGTAGTGTTGTTCAGCGATGGCCAGCACAACGTCGGAGCTAGCCCGACGGCCACGGCCCGCGAGCTGGGGCAACGCAAGATTCCGATCTTTCCCGTGGTCATCGGGTCCAGCCAGGGGCCGCCGGATGCGGCTATTGTCTCGGTACGTGGTCCGGAATATACGGTATTCAAGGATGTTGAGGCCGTGATCGACGTCAAGTTCAAGATCACCGCGCTGCCAGCTGGCGAGTTTATCGTCGAGTTATTCCGCGAAGGCAAACAGCGTACCTCCCTGGCGAAACGCACAATCCGACACGACGGTACCGACCGCGTCTACACCGAAGTTTTTCCGATCAAGATGGATCAGGCTGGCTCGCACACCATCACCGCGACGATTCGTCCGCTGCAGCCAGGCATCAAAGAGTATCGCGTCGAGAACAATCAACGTTCGACGAGCGTGGCCGTGGCCGACGATCGAGCCAAAGTTTTGCTCGTCGATGGTGAGCCGCGCTGGGAGTATCATTACTTGCAAACCGCTCTGGCTCGCGATCGCCTGGTCGATCTGAAGTCAATCGTCTTTCAGCAACCGCGACTGGATGAGAAGTTGACGGCCAAACAACTGGAAAAGATGGGACTACCGGCCCAGAGTTGGCCTGCTGATCTCAACGCGCTGGCTTCGTTTCAATGCATCGTGTTGGGCGACGTCGATCTGGAGAATCTGTCATTGCAACAGCGGCAGGATTTAGAAAAGTACGTCGCCGAATCCGCCGGCACCCTCCTTATTGTGGCCGGCAAACGAGCTATGCCGCTTAGCTATCCGATCGCCACTCCGGAGGGAGAAAACGATCCGCTGCGTCGGCTGTTACCCATCGAGTCGCCGCGTGTGTTGAATCCAGAGAGCGGCTTCACCCTGTCGTTGACCGCGGCGGGGCGTGAATCTCGCCTGATGGAACTGGACACCAACACCCAAGAGAACGACGCCCTCTGGGCCGGTCATCCCCGACCGTGGATGTGGGCAGTGGTTGGCAAGGCCAAACCCGGTGCGACACCGTTGGCCAGCTGGCTCAATCCTCACGACCTCAACTTGTCGCCGTCGGAGCGCGAGCGGCAACACGTCGTGGTAGCGCGACACAACTACGGCTTTGGCCGTGTCTTCTACGTCGGTCTGGATAGCACCTGGCGCTGGCGCTACAAGGTAGGCGATCTGTATCATCATCGCTTCTGGGGCCAAGTGATTCGCTGGGCCGCCGCCGATCGTCCGCTGGTGGTCGGCAACTCATTCGTGCGTTTCGGCACACCGCAACCAGTCTATCGCCTCGGCGAACCGGTCGAGGTGGTGGCTCGACTAGCCGAGTCGCTGGGTAAATTGCGGCCCGACTTGGCGGCGGGGGCGCGGCTGGTGCGGTTGGCCGACGACAAGGGGCCAGAACAAGCGGTCGCCTTGACGCCGTTGGAACGTCGGCTCGGTCAACCGCGCGTCTTGGAGGGGAAACTGCGCGACCTGCCACCGGGTCGCTATGCTGTTGAACTGGCCATCCCAGAATTTGCCGACAAACTCCTCGCTCCGCCGATCGACGGCGAGGCCAAACCGCTGCGGGCCGATTTTTCTGTCCTCCCCCCTGAGAGCAAGGAACTGATCGACCTAGAAGCGAATCTGCCGTTGTTGACCGACCTAGCCACGTCCAGCGGTGGGCGCGTTTTCCAGCCAACGGATATAGACGATCTGGAAACACTGCTTCTCCAGCAAGGCGTGCCGTTTCTGGAACATCACGAACAAAAGCTCTGGCAGTGGTGGGGATTTCTGGTTCTAGTTGTCACCTTACTCACTTTGGAATGGGTGCTGCGCAAGGTGGCGGGCCTACCCTAAAGATTCTGACTTCGCCCAGTCAAGGACTGGTCAACCTCACCACGGTCCGCTAGTCAAATTAGACAGGCCCCCTACGAGGAGAACGACATCCATGCCGAAGCTGACCGTCGAGGGAGTAGGTGAATTTGAGGTGCCGGCGAATAAACGGCTAGTGTTGGCCCTGGTCGATGAGGCTGGCGTCGATCAACTGCATGCTTGCGGAGGCAATGCCCGCTGCACGACTTGTCGCGTCGAGTTTGTGGCCGGCGAACCGCAGAAGATGACCCAGGCCGAGAAAGAGCTGCTCGCTGCCCGTGCCCTGACCGGCGTTCGTCTCAGCTGTCAGATTCTGTGCGAACAGGACATGACAGTGCGCGTCATCAGCCGCGTCGCTGGCTCCGGACGCCCTGGCCCAGGAAATCGACCTGCTGACGAACTACATCCCCAACCCGTGAACTGGACCAGCAAGTGAAGCCGCTGACCCACTTTCTCAGTACGCTACTTTTTCTTTCCCTGTTAACCACCATTTCCGCCGCCGATTGGCCCCAGTTTCGCGGGCCGACCGGCGACGGGCAGGCTGGCTCTCAAACCTTCCCAACGCAGTGGAGCGCGACTAGCAACGTGCGCTGGAAGCAAGCGATTCCCGGTTCGGGGTGGTCATCGCCTGTACTCCGCGCGGGCAAAGTTTATCTCACGACCGCCGTGCCCATCGATGGCGGTGAGGATGTTTCGCTTCGCGCACTCTGCCTGGACGCCGACAGCAGCAAGCTACTCTGGAACGTCGAGGTATTTCGCCAAGATGGCAAGACCGCACCGAACATCCACAAAAAAAACAGCCACGCCAGCCCTACACCGATCGTGACCGAGGATCGACTGTTCGTCCACTTCGGGCATCAGGGAACGGCCTGTCTGGACCTGAACGGCAAGTTAGTCTGGTCCAACCGCGAATTGGGATATGCCCCAGTACATGGCAACGGGGGGTCGCCGATTCTCGTCGATAGTTTGCTGGTCTTCTCCAGAGATGGAGCGATTGTTCGAGAAGTGGTCGCCCTCGACGCCACCAACGGTCGGGTCAAATGGCGGACGCCGCGGAGTGGTTTTGCCGCTCGACGCTTCTCCTTCAGCACACCGACTCTCATTACCTTGGCTGGTCGACAACAAATCATCAGCCCTGGCTCGGACATGGTCGGAGCCTACGATCCTCAGACCGGCAAAGAACTGTGGCGCGTTTCCTACGACGGCTACTCGGTGATTCCCAAACCGCTGTTTGCTCATGGGTTGCTCTTTGTCTGCACCGGGTACAACACTCCCTCGTTGCTAGCCATTCGTCCGGACGGCAAAGACGGACCCAAGGTAGAATGGCAACACGGCAAGGCGGTACCTCACACTCCGAGTTTGCTGTTGGTCGGCGAGGAATTGTATCTGGTCTCGGACAATGGCTTCGCCAGCTGTTTGGACGCCAAAAGCGGAACGGTTCACTGGTCGCGTCGAATACCCGGGAACGGCTACTCGGCCTCGCCGATCTTCGCCGGCGGTCACATCTACTTCCTCTCGGAGGATGGTATCTGCACCGTGATCAAACCGGGCAAAACCTACGAACTGGTGGCTCGCAACGAGATCGGCGAACGGACCCTGGCCTCGCCCGCGGCGGTCGATGGATCCCTTTTCCTCCGCACTTCCGACCATCTTTACCGGATCGGAAAATAAGGAAACTGGCTATCGAGGTGGCAAACTTGGTCTCGGTCGAGTAGGTTGAAATTCATGTGCTTATCAGGACTAACCGATTCGACCGATGACTCAGGCCGACCTCCAAAAAACGCTTCGCCAGGCCGACCCCGCCGCCGTGCTGGTCTCCGCGCGGATTCTTGAGCGCATCATCCGTGAGGCCTACCAACTGCCCAACTTTTCCTGGACGGTTCCGCATCACAAAAGTTTCGTGTGCGATCGTCAGTTGCTTTTTCGCCACGCCGAACAGGCCGACCTCGAACTCGATTCCGACCAGCTGTTGCCCGATACGGTTCTACTACTGATCCGCCCCGATCAGGAGGAACTCTCCTACCTGGAGCGTAAGCGGCTCCTGCTGAAATACTGGCGGCGACTGTTCCATGCTAGGGTGCATTTTGCGCTGGAATCGCTTCGTCGAGACGGCTTGCTGGACGACGTGGCCATTCGTGAGCGGATTGACCGCATTGGCTTGACCGAGTTCGAGGAGATACGCAACGTCCTCATTCAAGACAACTGGTTGACCAACACGGCCAGCAACGCGGAAACGTTCATCGAGTTCGCCGCTGTCTATCTTGAATTGCGCCATTTTGCCCCGAATTTGTTGGCTAACTACTTTCCTGGACTTCGCGATTTCGGTAGGGTCGAGGCTCTGCTGAGCCAAGACATCGATTCGACTGAACTATTCAAGCAAACCCGGCTGCAAGGGGCCGCCGATCCCGTCCAGCCGGTCGACAGTCGTAGCGACGAGACGCAGGAACTGTACTGGAAACTAGTGCGGCAGGCCCAGAACGCGGCCCTGAGCGGTAATCTGGTTGGAGCCGCCATCCTGCGAATGCGGGCCTCGCGGGTGGCCCCGGCAGCACAGACGCTGCCAACGCGTCAGGAAGCCGAGAAGGACATCGCCCAACTTGCCCAGCGGCTGGCGGCGGCACTCCAGCTGACCGAAGCGGAGACCAGCGATTGGACCCGCCATCTAACCTTGCTGTTGGACAAAGCCGATCAGGGCAACCGTCCAATGGAAGCTCGCGTCCTGGAAGACTTGCTTCGAGTGTGTGAGGATCACGAGAAAGAGATTTACACGCTCGATTTAGTCGAGTATATCCTGTCAGGCGGTAAGCGGCCGATCAAACGGCCCTTGCCCAGCCAGCGCTTGGTACGCATCACCAAACATCTGCGAGCCACCGTTCCCAAGCTAGGGCCAGTGCGCCTCTCCGACACCGACCGTAACCATTTGACCCGATTGATTCAGCAGGCTTTGCACAAGACCGAGGAGTCGCTCCGCTCACGGTTTCGTCCGGTGCTGGAGACGGCGTTGGTCGATGTCGGGTTGAAACCACAGGGGCCGTTGCAGCAGGCCGCCTTTGACAAGATGGTCGCCGAGTTGCTCGATCGCATCAGTGACTATGGTTTTCTTACTTTCGCGGAGTTACGCGATACAATTTCGCGGAATCAGCTGAAGCTACCCGACCTTCGCGATCCGGAGGATTTCGTTCGTGGGGATCCGCTCATTCGTCTGGATCGTCGGCTGGCCTCTCTGCTCGATGGGGTTTATCGTCCTGGGGAATTTTACGTTCGTTGGCTAGAACGATTGACGGCGTTGAACTTTGGTACCAGCTTTGGTCGAGCGATCACCAAGTTCGTCACTGGTCCACTCTTGTTCGCCTGGTTGGTGCTGTTCATTCTCGGCTTCTTCGTCGAACTGATCTACAAGTATGCCTGGGACGAGCCGCTCATCAAGACCACGGCTCTGGTCATGATGGGGCCGGCCCATTTGCCCCAGGAAAAAACCCTCTCGGGCGAAGATGCGGTTCTAGAGATTGATCCTAACGAAGTGCCTGAGCCGGAATGGTGGTATCATTTCGCCGTGCTTGGCCCGTGTGCCCTGTTGACTCTGGCGATTATGCACAGTCGGCCCTTCCGACGCCGTTGCCTACGTTTGCTCGGTGGTCTCGGTCGGATTCTACGCTGGATCGTCTGGGATTTTCCCTTACGACTAATCCCACTATCCGCACTACGATGGTTGATTGACAGCTGGGGCTTTCAGCTACTTTGGTGGTATCTGGTCAAGCCTGCTGCGGTTACGCTGCTCATTCTGTTTTACTGGCATAGCCATCTGAAACACCCGGCGGTTCAGATTCTACTGTTTTTTGTGGTGAATCTGACACTGAATTCTCGCATCGGTCGTTCGACTGCCGAGTCGATTCGCGATGCCTTCGTCAATCTGGGAATTTTGATTCGTGCCGGTTTGCTTCCGGGATTGTTCCGCTTCATCATTTATCTGTTTAAGCAGGTGATCGAGTTCGTGGAATACCTGCTGTTTCGTGTGGATGAATGGCTGCGGGTTCGTTCAGGAGATAGTCAGTTCTCAATGGTCGTTCGCACCATTGCTGGAGCGATCTGGTTTCCCGTGTCGTTCTTCCTGCGTTTCTACATGGTCGTGCTGATCGAACCGGGGTTGAACCCGATCAAGTTCGCCATCTCCTCGGTAGCAGCCAAGATCGTTTATCCGCTCATCATCACAATGGGAGTGACAACGACGCTGATCGCGGCGCTGACTCCGTTCACTGGTGCGAAGCTGGCTTGGCTGCTGGTGGTGCCGACCATGTGGCTACTGCCCGATGCATTCGGCTTTCTGGCCTGGGAGTTAAAGGAGAACTGGAGTCTGTTTCGGGCCAATCGGGGCAAGTCGCCTTCGGTGGCTTCGGTGGGCAGTCACGGCGAAAGTATTCGCGGCCTTTTGCAACCTGGGTTTCACTCCGGCACTGTGCCCCGATTGTACGCCCGACTGCGTCGAGCCGAACGCTACGCCATGCAGTCGCGCAACTGGAACGCAGCACGAGCCATCCGCGAAGAAATCGAGGAAGTTGCCCACGCGGTCAAGGAGTTTGTCGAGCGTGACATGCTCTTCATTCTTAAGCAGAGTCGCGCCTGGAAGAATCAGTTGGTCTCGGTTAGTCACGCCTATCTGTCGACCAACCGTATTCGAGTCGAGCTGGAACATCTCGATCATCCAGCTTTACCGGTCGAGATCGAGATCGCGCATCATGAAACCTGGATGGTCGCTTCTGTGGCGTCCACGGGTTGGCTGCATGCTCTCACCGCCGAACAAGTGCGTGTGTTCGAGTCGTGCTTGGCCTATTTGTACAAACGCTCGGATGTCGATCTGGTTCGAGAGCAAATCCGTGCGACCTTGCCGGTTGCCCTGGAGCTGAAACAACACGCCGCTGAGGAGTCGGGCGTTCACCTTACCGCTCCTCCTTCGACCCGGTTGGAGTCCATTCAGGTGACGATGGACGAGTTGTTGGTTCGTGTGGTGGGAGCCACTGAGCCGACCCGGTTCCAACTGACGCGCGACTTGGTCACCCTGAGCCGAGACACGACCGCTGATCCTCTGATGTTTGCTCGCACGCCGCTGACCTGGAAGGAATGGGATGCCGCCTGGCAAAAGGATTACTTGGGAGAAGGACATCCCGGATTAGCCGGCATCACTGGTACATTAGTTCGCCTGGATCAAAATTCGCTAGAGGCTCCCTTTGAATTAAGTGATCCTTTGTCAAGCACCGATCGGGAGCTGGCCAGCGACCGGAGCTAACCTCGGTGAGCCGCAGCAGGTCTTCTCGTCGAACCGTGCGACTGGTGTAGCCGGCCTCAGAAAACAGCGTCGCGGTCGTCTGCATGACGATCGGCTCATGGTCCACGTTCTACGCCGTTCGAGAGAGCGCTTGCGAGATCGGCGGTCGCGGATTCGCTCTGCACAAGCTGAGGATAGGCACGCTGTACCATGTTCGAATTGGCGAGACCATTCAGGATTGCTGCTGCGAATGCCTGGGGTTTTTACGGCACGGCTATTGTAAACATGTTCTGGGACTGTTCGCACTGACTCGACCAGAAAAGGACTTCAGCAATCACTCGGCGGACGTACAATACTGCCAATCGTCTTCTGAATGACAGGACTAGGATTCTAAACATATGCCCTTGCTGCTGACTTGTGAGTGTGGGGCTCGTTTCGAGGTAGACGACTATCTTGGAGGAACCGAAGTAAGTTGTCCAGCCTGCCAGCAATCCGTGAAGGCGGACTATCGTTCTCGGCCACGACTGGACGATTGGGCGGTGTTCAGCCTTGGTCTGGCCTTGCTAGGAGCATTCACTCTGGTCGGCTCACTGGCGGCTTTGGGGGTGGGGTTAGTTTCCCTGCTCCGCCTCCGCCGACATGCCAAAACCCTGCACGGTAAGAAGTACGCATTGACGGGCCTCGGTTTAGCAGCTGGATTTGCCCTATTGACGCTCTTGATTCTCTGGTTTAATCAGCTCCTTCCTGTAGCGGCCTGGGTTCGTCAGCGGCAGCTCGCCGGACGCCTCGATACCTCGGAGCAAGCGAAATTCTCCTCGCGTGATGGGAGATGCTATCTGCCCCGACCAGCAGCTGGATGGCTGGTCCTGCGTGAAGGATCCAGTGGAGATCCTGCTGTCGATGAGTTACAGTCTCAGGTCGATTTGCTCTTCGTCCATCCTCGTTGGCGGGCCTTCGTCGATTTACAGCGCGACCTAGAACGAGCCGGTAATCCACTGACTCTTTATTTTGATTACATTCAGACAGAACTAGGCGGTTTACGCACTCCCCTAGTCGGTACGGACGCCGAAGAAAATCCGTTCAAATCGGTTGGTTTGCTTCCTCGACTCGTGCGCGAAAAACGACTTCCTGATTGGGAGGGTCATCGCGGCCAAGAATTTGTCTTCGATCAGCAACGCGGGGGGCAGTTCTGGCGCTTTTTGGTACGGCTCTATCAGAAATCCCGTTCGCGCGAGGAGTCTGCTGCGCCGATTTACGTCCTTCGTCTCTACGCTCCTAAAGAACGCTTTCTCGCTGCCGAGGCCGAGTTACTCGCTCTCGCGGACAGCATTCGATTTTCGCCTTGATTTAAGGAAGCCGCTGTTATGGCTGTTGCCGTCTCTCCGGATTTGTTGAGCGTTGAAGAACTCAATCAACGCCTCCGTCGAGTCGAACCCGCTGCTCTTCTGGTGCCTTCGCGCATTCTTCGCCGAGTCATCAAGATCCATCATCGCTTAGGCGGCCTAGGCTTAAGCGTTCCTCATCATCGCTGTTACCTCGTCGATCGCGAAATACTGTTGCAAATTGCCTATCCCTCGGAACTGGGGGTTCGCGCCGAGTCTCTGTCTGCCGTAGTTTTTCTCTTGCCACGTCCTGAGATGGCGACGCGAGCGACCCCGTCGGCGCTACTGCTGCGAGACTACTGGCGACGACTGTTTCATTGCCAAGTTCATCAAACATTTCGCTCGCTGGCCCACAGTGAGGAAGCGATCGGCGAACGCCTCCGCCAGCTTGATCCGATCATAATCGATGAGGCACGGCAGGTTTTACAACAAGAGCGACTGCTACTGCGCCCCAGCAACGACGTCGAATTGTTTGAGGAGTTTGTCACGACCTACTTGGAGTTGCAACAATTCGATCCCGAGCAATTGAACTACTACTTTCCTTCAATCCAGGATCACGACAAGGTAGCTCAAGTGCTAGGCGAGGGCATCGACGCCGAGGCCATCTACCAACGAACTCGACTCGATGGGGCAGCGGAAAGTCTACCCGCAGAAGCGGAACCGCTCGCCGACGAACCGATCGACGAGTCAAACGAGACGGGATCGCCAACCGCCCTGTTGACTCGCGCGGACGACGCCTCACAATGCGGCAACCAAGTACGCGCTGCGGTTTTGTACCTGAGAGTGGCTCGGAGAGCGCAGACTGTCGAGGCAGAAGCCTTCCGTCAAAAGGCAAGTAATCAGATCGAGAAACTAGTAAGTAGAATCCACCAAGCTCTAAGATTTTCTCAGGAAGGGCTTTCCGCATGGAGCAACTCGTTGCTGACGCTGGCCGAGTTGGCGGCACGCGGCGGCGTCTGGAATCAGCCTATGCGCTTGCTCTCCGATCTGCAAAAAGTCTGCCTGGACAACGAGCGGGAATTGTACGCTGCAGATTTCGTCGAGTGGTTCATCACTTGGTTTCACCGTCCCTTAAAACGGTCGTTGCCGGACTTGCCTCTCGTCCGCACCGTGCAACATCTCAGCCGCGCTAAGAAACGTCTACATCTCACCCAATTACCCAGGGAAGTTCGTGATTCATTTGAACCATTGCTGAACTCTGTTCTGGATGGTGCGGAAACGCAGTTACGCTCGGAGTTACGTCCGAAGTTGAAGCGGGCTTTAGAACAGGTTGGGCTGATCCCTAGCAACGTGGCCGAGCAATTGGCTTGCGAAAAACTCATCGAGGAACTACTTGATGCGATTGTTCAGCGAGGCTATCTCAATTTGGGCGATCTCCGCGATGGCATCGCTCGCAATCGCCTGAAACTGCCTGATCTGAGTAACCCCCTACAGATACTCACTGGCGATCCACTGATTCGACTCAATCGCCAGCTGCCCTACATGCTGGATGGCATTTATCATCGAGGCGAATTCTATCGCCGACTGCTTCAACGTCTCAGCAGCCTCTTCTTTGGCAACGTGCTTGGACGATTATTGACTCTGTATGTTATTTTACCACTTTTAGGATCTCTTTTTGTCCTAAAAGGAGTGGAAGGTATCGTCGACGAATTCCATCACTGGATCGTTGCACCGCTTCTGGGATTGGAAGCGAGCCACCCTCCGGAGCAGGACGAGACGCCCGCCGACGCCGAGCAGGCCCTGAAAAAACAGCAACGTCCACCGATCTTGCCGCTGTACAACGCGATCTCGTTTTGGAGCCTGGCATTCTTTCTGTTGCTGGTCATGCACGTTCCGCCATTTCGTCGAGTTGTGCGCGATGTCTTGTGGTATCTTTGGCTGACCCTACGCGGGGTGTTGTACGATCTGCCTAGAGCGTTTTTTCGGCTACCGCTGGTGCGAGCGATCCTGGATAGTCGAGCTTTTTTTCTATTCTTCCAGTATGTCGGCAGGCCCCTTTTGTGGACTTTGCCCGTAGTCTTACTGTTGCGCCTGCGAGGTCTTTCCCCTCTCACGCTCCTGAGTTCCTCTGCCGTGGTCTTTTGCCTGCTGACGATCTTGCTCAACTCGCGCTTGGGCTTGCTGGTCGAGGAAACTTCGGTGGACTGGCTGAGCCGCTCTTGGCAACTCATCCGTCAAGATTTGGTGCCTGGGGTGTTTCGCTGGCTGCTCTGGCTCGGCCAGCGACTTAGTGAACGCCTCGACAAGATTCGCTACACCGTTGAGGAGTGGTTGTTGTTTCGTCAGGGACAAAGCAGATCGGCTTTTTGGCTAAAATTGTTCCTCGGTCTGCCCTGGTTTGTGGTCAGCTACCTTATCCGGTTTATCTTAATCGTGTTGGTGGAACCGCAGATCAACCCGATCAAGCATTTTCCTGTGGTAACTGTTTCGCACAAACTGATGCTAGTGATCGCCGGACCGGTCGCCGAGTTACTCGCGCCGCAATTGGGCTGGAAGTTTGCCGAGACTTTCGCTCTGGTTACGCTCGTTTTCTCGTTGATTCCTGGATTGTTCGGGTTCCTTGCCTGGGAGTTGAAGGAGAACTGGAAGTTGTATCGCGCCAATCAAGCTCCCAACCTGGAGGCGGCGATCGTCGGCGGCCACGGCGAGTACATCATTAACTACATCCGACCAGGCTTTCACTCAGGTACCTTGCCGAAACTGTTCGCACGGTTGCGACGCTCGCATGGAGCCAAGGCGCGGAAGCTCGTCGAGGGCTTGCACCACGTTAAACAGGAACTACGGCACTTCGTCGAACGGGAGTTGATCGCTACCTTGCGGCAGTCGAAACACTGGTCGAATCAAACGTCCCTGACAGTTGGAACCATTCATCTAGCGACAAATCAGATCCGCATTGAGCTTTGTGATGAGACGTTTCCGGAATCATCTTGTTGGCTGGCGTTTCAAAATCGACAGGGAAAATTGCTAGCACAACTTCAAGGCCCTGGCTGGATGGCTTCGATGGATGCTGTCGCACGTTCTGTTTTTGCCAACGCTCTGTGCGGTTTATACAAACGAGCAGGGGTGGATCAACTCCCCTCCTCTACACAACCGACACCGTTGCCGTTTGCTTCTCTTCCTGTTACTTGGGCGGCCTGGGTAGAATGTTGGCAACGCGATTCAGAAAGCGAACGCCGTGAACCTTTATTGCCAGGAGTCTCCTTATTGCCGGCCTGAAACCATGATTCCTGACGATCATCTCGACAATCTGGTCCGCCACATCGAACGAGTTCGTGAAGCCTGTCTGATGCTGGGCAAACGGCTCATTGCCCAGGGCCGCGAACATTTCGGACGAATGCTCATCGCCCGAGGATTCGTCCACGATGCCTCCAAGTTTTACGGCATCGAATGGGACTACATGCATATGGGACCGAACGTCTCCGAGGCGTCCAAGCAATTGGCCATCGATCATCATCGGCGCACCAACGATCATCATCCCGAGTTCTGGGGTGGCATCGAAAGTATGCCAGAGATTGCTGTCGCCGAGATGGTTTGCGATTGGTACGCTCGCGGCCAGGAATTTGGTACTGATTTACGAGCCTGGATCCGTCAGGAAGCAGTGACACGGTACAGTCTCTCCGTCGACGGACTGCACTATGCCTGGATTGAGTCGTTTGTCAATCTGTTGCTCGCTAAGCCGTTTACTTGAGCATAGCTGGATTTCGACGATCGTCTGACCCTAGAGTTGTCGATTTATTTATCAAAGAATTATTATGTGTGGTATCGCCAGCGCAGTTCACGGCAGATGCCACCCCAGTGATGAAGATTGACACTGGAGCAATTGGAGATCGTTTTTATCTGGCTATGCGAGCAGCCACGACCAACAGCGGCACTCCACTAGGCAAGCGCATGGATCGCTTGCCAATCAGGCTGGATTTACCGAAGCTAGACTAATGGACAAGTCGCGCCGTCGGGTGGCTTTTCACGGTGGTTCATGCTCAAACTCTTTTGGTGTGCGAACGGACACTTCTGGGAGTCCGCTCGGGGGGATTCGCCCTGTCCCGAATGCGGAGCGCCCGCGGAGCCGATGCCAGTCCTCGAGGCTGAATCGCCTCCGGTTATTTCCGCACCGACCGCACCGAACCCAATGCCGTTGCTCGATCGTGCCGGGCAGCCAGTCGTGGTGGGGTACGAGATTCTTCGCGACTTGGAGCGCAGTCCAACAGGAGTTCGGCGCTACGAAGCGCGGCAACAGGTTACGCGACGTAAGGTACTGCTCGAAGTCGTGCTTGCTTGCGAGGATCCCACCCAACGAGCCTGGAGCAGTCTTCGGGCCGAAGCGGGGCTGCTGGCTCAACTACCTCATCCGGGGATTCGCACGATTTTCGAGGCCGGCGAACGTGACCGCCAACTGTTTTACAACGTGTTAGAATGGATCGATGGTCCGACATTAGACGAAGTGGGTAATGAAACTCTGGTTCCCGTGGAGTTGGCGCTGTCGCTAGTTGAGCAGCTAGCCCGCGCGGTGGAGTATGCCCATCAACGGAGGATTCTACATCGACACTTAGAACCGGCCAAGGTCGTCTTGCAAGCGTTGGACGCATCCACATCAATCAAGCGAGTCGATCTGCGACAGGTTCAGCCGCGTCTGTTGGGGTTTGGATTGCCACGCCGACCGAGCGAAGGGGAGACAATCGACGCGGAACTGTTTATCTCGCCTGGGTTTCTTTCGCCGGAGCAAACCTGGGGACGAGTGCGTGACCTAGGGCCAGCTACCGACGTCTATGGGTTGGGCAGTATCCTGTATTTTCTCCTAACGGGCAAGCCACCCTTTCGCGGCCCCAACCTTGGCGAAACGATCGACGCTATTCAGACTGCTCCGCTGGTTCCGCCCTCCGCTTTTCGTCGCCTGTCGCTGGATGTGTCCTTTGTATGCTTGAAGGCCCTGGCAAGACTGCCACAGCAACGCTACAGCAGCGCTGGGGAGTTGGCCGACGACCTGCATCGGGTTGCCCGACATCGTTCACCTCTACAGGGACCCTCTCAACTACAAGCGCGGGTGGGGCGATGGCTCCGTCGCGTTACATTAGCTCGCCTGTTTGTCGGAGCAGCGGTGGTTTTACTTGCGGTTTGGTTGGGCTATTTGATGGGGGTGCGGGCGACGTCGCCCTCAGCAGATCTGCTGGTCGTCACCAGGTCCGAACGCGATCAGGCACGACGAGAACTCGCTTCTCTTCGGAGCGTGGTCGACGACATAGAACAACAACAGCGGTTTCAGAATTACCGCCAGAAGCTGAAGCGCGTCGTCGAAGTGCTCGATCGTGGCATTCGTCCCAATGCTTTGGCTCTGTTGGAAAGTTGCTCGTTAGAAGAGCGTGGGATCGAATGGCACTACCTTCACCGTCGCGCTACCGGACTGGAACCCCTCCACCATCGAGTCAGCAAAAAAGGTGAGCAAACCTTCGTTTCGTTTCTGCCAGGATCGACTTCACGATTAGCTGTTTTGCATCAACAGGCTTGGAGCAACGAGTATCAGGCACGGCTCGAACTGTTAGACGGTTCGAACGGTACGCAACTGGTCAGTCAGTTGTCCTTGCAACTTCCGCTAGGACGGATTCACGGAGTCGCCTTTGCACCAGATGGGCGAAGGTTCGTCGTCTGTACGCGCGAGTTGACGTTCTATTCACTACAGCCCGGACCGCAATTCGGACAAGTGCAGAGACGGATTCCCTTGCAAAGCGGCTTAGGGGCAAGACTGGCCTGGAGTCCCTTGGGCGGTACACTCGCCATCGCTGAGAAGAAGCACGCGGTCTGTTTACACCAGGTTGGCTCGTCCACTCTTGTGGACCGACCAATAAGCATGCTTGCTCCATCGTTCGAGTTGCCTTTGCTGGAGTTTTCTATGGATGGACAACTGCTCGGTATCGCCCCAGCGGGAGATAGCGTGGTACATTTAGTCGAGCTGATACCGCGTATTCAGATACGCACGGTACTGCGCGGTCCTGGAGTTATCCACTGTTTTGCCTTTGCTCCCAACAACGAGATAGCTGTCGCCCGCTCGGATGAATCGATCCGCTTTTATGACACGCAGTCGGGACAAGAGCAGGGAGTCCTCGAAAATTTACCTAAGACGATCCGAAAACTAGCCTATAATTGCACGGGTACTCGACTAGCGGTCGGCCTCGAAGGCGGGTCCGTTCAGTTGTATGGCAAAGCGGGGCGAACCTGGCAAGAGCTACTTTCCATGCCTGGGGAAGCAACGATCGGTCTGTGCTTCAATGCGTCCGACCGCGCTCTGCTGACGGCCAATGCCGAACAGACGCTAGTGTTCGGCAGTCTGCTGAAGTGAACGCAAAAAAAACGTGGGCTGAAGCCCGCGGCTACCTCGGATTGGTCAGTCATGGTAGCCGTAGGCTTTAGCCTGCGTTACACAAGCGCGGGCTGAAGCCCGCGGCTACCTCGGGGTCAGAACTGATACTGGTACTGTTCCTGGCCTGAGGTTTCGGCTTCACTGGCTGCTGGTTTGGGAGCGGGACCACTCAGCAGATGGCCACTCAGACCCGGCAACAAGCAACACAGCGCGAATGCCGAAAAGCTCAACATCGCTCCATCCAGAGGCAGACGTTCGCCGGAGAGCATGCCCGCATGGCCGAGCAAGAAGGGCAACGGCACCCAGATCATGGCCAAAGCAGCCGGCACACATTGATACCGCCAGGCATAGCTCCATCGCCAACCCAGGTAAGTGAGTAGCAACATTCCTAGAAGCACTGCTTGCAGCACTAGATTGTAGTTTGTCAGCAGCCACGCCAGTACTTTCTCTTGCTCGTGACCATCCTCTTTTGCGGCGACCGGCTCCGCAGGGGCTGGTGGGGGCAGTCGTTCTTCAACTTTCTCGCCTTCTTCGGGTTTGTTTTCCACGGCAGGCTTCATCGGAAGCGGTGGTGAAAGAGTCGTTTCAACGACAGCGAGTTGGCCTTCCTTGAACCAGTGTTGCCCAAAGACGAAATAGAGGCCTGCCCAGATTCGACGGTGAATTGTTTCTGTTGGCCGCTCGCGTACTTCATCCAAGACCAGTCGGCCCAGCTTTTCGTAGCGTTCTGGCTGGCTCTCTGTGGAAACCGAGTTGGAGAGCGTGGCCCACATTTCATCGGTGGCGGAACCACCGGTCGCTTTGGGGTTGTTGCCGATCCACAGATGCAGATACGTCGAACTGACAACGGGAAGCGGCTTCTGAAATACTTGATAGTTGCGGATCGACCAGGGTGAGATGGCGGCTCCGAAACCGAGGAAGGCGCACAAGGCACACAGCCAACCCAACCGAAGCTCGCGGCTCCGCAACAGGAACCAGACGAGCATGATGAACGAGAAGGGCAGAAAGGCCGCTCGAACCAGGGCTAAGCCGGCGAGCGAAGCCCCCAGCAACAGTGAAGTGAACGCGCCGCCTTTTTCGCCGGCCGCACTGCCGAGCAACAGCGTCAGTCCCAGGGCCGTCGAGGCCAGTGTCGCATCACTGATGTTGGCGGTCTCAATAATCCAGAATGGGTGTAAAGCGACAAACAGCCCTGCGAGGAGGCCGACTAACGAACTACGAAAGGCTCGACGGGCAAACAGGAAGTAGATGCCGGCGGCGATCGCTCCCAGCCCCACCTGTCCCCAACGAACTGTGCGAAACAGCTCCGCTTCGTCGGGGATGGATTTGGCGAGTAGGCCAACGAGATAAGAATAGCCCGGAGCGACGTGAGCCGTTGTCTCCTCATGATCAGATAAAGGAGCTCGCGAGGCGAACCAGGTATCGGTGCGGACATTTTCGATCAACGAGGCCTGCTCAGTATCTTTGGCTCCGCCAGGCGTTGGTGCGGAGAGTTCCTGCACACGCAAGGGACCGTCATTTTTGCCCCCCTTAGCGCAGGTCATCAAGTAGCCGGCTCTGGCTCCACCGGCTGCGCCGATGACCAGGAGCAAGAGCAGAAAATCGAGAAAACCAAACCGCCGCGTGTCTTCCATAGGATTGCATCCTCGCGTTGGGTTAATTTACAGGTTGCAGGGGCATGATAGGTAGTCGAGGCAGTACACGGCAAGTTGCTCTGCTTGTCGGACGTCTTGGAAGTGGTTATCTTCAAAGAAGTTCTCGACGTCGCATGCGGAGGAGTTGCCATGTCTCGCCGGTTGTTATCTATCATATTGTTCGCCGGTTTCGTCCTTTGCTTTGCGCCGTTGGCGCGCGGTGAGGACGACGAGCCTACCGTCAACTCCAAAAAGCTGTCGTACTGGTTGACGCTGCTCGAATCCAGCAAGGACGAAAAAGATCGCCGGCGAAGCGTGACCGCTCTGGAGTTAATAGGACATTACGGCAGTCGCAAGGTTACTCCCGCGCTACTAAAGGCAGCCCGCGAAGACAAGGAAGCTGTCGTTCGTGCCCGCGCGATTCGCGCCCTGGGACGTACCACAGCGAAGGCTCTGGAGAAGGCGCGTGAGGAAAAAAAGGACGAACTTCCTCGAACCGACCAAATTCGCGATACCCTGATCACCGCGTTACGCACCGAGAAAGACGAGGCCGTTCGAGAGGCAGCGGCACTAGCTTTAGGCGACTTGGGAACCGAGGCACGCGGCGCGGTCGGTACTTTGGCCACTGCCTTGAAAGACAAACACCCGGGGACGGTCAAGGCAGCGGTGCAAACTCTGCGTCGCCTCGGTCGAGACGCGCGTGAGGCGCAAATGGAATTGCAGGGCCTATTACAGGATAAAAGTGCTGACCTCGAGGCACGCATCGATGCCGCGTATTGTTTGGGGCAAATCCGCCCTGACGTGACGCAGGCTCTGCCGGTGTTGCGACCGATGTTGCTCGACGAGAAACTCGATCCGCAACTTCGCAAAACCGTGGTCGAAGCAGTGGGTAAACTGGGCAAGGAGGGAGCCGATGCCGCCGCCCATCTGGGAACGATTCTGAGCGGAGCCGACACCACGCCGGACCTACGCCTCGCCGCTGCCGCTGCTCTCGATCAGATCGGTCCAGACGCCAAGGCGGCGATTCCTGCTCTTATTCAGTCTATAGGAGATCCGAAATTGATTAAATCGATGGGCGACAGCGCTCGCTTCATTCGTTGCCTGTCGATGCATGCTCTGGGACGAATGGGCAAGGAGTTGCAGCAGGACCGCAAAGCCGCCGTCGAGGCCATCCTCAGAGCCACCGACGATGTTAATGTCGAGGTGTGTGTGACTGCTTGGGAAACGCTCGGAGCCATCGGGCGAGCCAACCTGGGAAGTGAACTGGAAGCGGTCAACAACAAGTTGGAAACGACCTTGCTTCGCGAGGGGCGAAAATCGGTTCGCGAGGCGGTTCAGGCGACGAAGGATAAGCTGAACCCAACCAAGTAAGCGACGAACTTACCGAGGCAACTGCACCAAGCCATGACCGGTCTCGATGCAATGCTCGGGGCGAACCTTGTGAGCCGTGCGGATTAATTCCTGGCGGACACGCTGGGACGACCAGTTGGGATGTCGTGCCCAGAGGATGGCTGCGATTCCCGCTGCCTGGGGAGCGGCCGCCGAGGTGCCCGAAAATGGTTGATCCGGTCGCCACACACTAGGGAACGGCACACAAGCCGTCAGATCCGGTTTCAATCCCGAGGTTAACGGACCACACGAACTATAGGGTAAGCGTCGGCCTCGTGAATCCACGGCTCCCACAGCAATGACTTCGTCACCGTCTCCCGGAAAAGGAATACTTCCTCGCAGCGTTGTATACTGCAATTTTCCTCCCAGGCAAGTGAGATGGAACGAGCCAGCCAGTGATTGGTGCCTAGCCAGATTTCGCAGGCGAATCGCATAGCCCCGGTTCGGATCTGGATCAAACCGCACAACCGCATTGCAACAGCCATCCTGCGCTTGCGTGCGTGCTCGGCCCACCTCTCGGCCAGTCGACGTTTCGACGACGAGTAACTCCAACTGTCCCGCTGCGCTGCACAGTTCGACCGAGACCCGATCATTCGAGAAGGGGCGAATCAGATTGTCGCGCTTGCCCTTCACCCAGTGATGATAGCCTTGAGGATCTGACTGCAACATGCCAGCCCAGTGACGTTGGGCCGTGTTTCCAGCGCTGGCAAACAGCAAGCGATCGCCCAAGATCTGTCGAAGCTGACGATGAATGTCGCCGCCGCCTTCGCCATCGCTCCAGGCTGGCATGATAATGGAGCAGGAGAGGATGTGTGCCCCCTCCGTGACTGCCCAGCGAACAGCCTGTAGAAACGCGGAAGGGGTTTCCGGTTCCCAGTTGGTCAACAGTAGTTCCGCTTCCGGGGCGATGTGGTGAATCACCTCGGCACATAGGATGCCGTGCTGACTGTCGCGAGCATCAAGTTGGCCATCGAGGCGGAACGATTTTACCTTCGTTGTGATCGTTAACACCTTGCCGATCGCCTGACGATAGCCCTTGAAGCCGGAGTCGAGTACGGCGACACGGATACCGCGTCCCCGATGTCCTGCCCGATGCCAGCCAGTGACTCCCAGCGACTCCAACGCCGCGTGAACTTCCTCACGGGCTGGATCCTCGCGGTGCGGCCGCATGGCTGTATGGACGCTTTGAGCGACACGCTGCAGCAGACCGCGACTCGGCGGCGGTTCCTGGTCGAAACTGGTTCCCTTTGGAGAGACGAAACAAGCCGAATCGCCAGCCGATGCCCACAGCGCTAGCAGCATCACCAAGACAGCGGCGAGAACCAGAGCACTCTGCGAAATACTGAAGTGGATCGCAGGCTGAAGCCTGCGACTACCAGTTGGGATAAACCGGTAGCCGCAGCCTTCAGCCTGCGCAAAGGCTTTTTCCCCACTGTCGCTATGCCATTTTGAGAAGTGCTCTAGCCGAAGAATACGCAAATAGTGAAGGTTCATCAGTCCCGCCGCCTCAGAGGGGTTCAGTCGGAGGGCATGTGTCGACACTAGAAACAGGCTCGAACCGTCTACCGTATATCGTCGTGGTCGAAAGCGCAACTTGCCCGAAGGCTTAAGACAATGTCGGAGTTGCCACATTCTACGTCGGCAGAATCGTTACGCTTGCAGGTGATTTTAATTACTCATCGATGAAACTAGCAAATTAGACAGACTTTGACGGTTGAAAAGTGGATAGAAAACACATCGAGGCAGTGAGAACATCCTCACCGCCTCTAAGGGTCTACTCAAGAAAAGTTAGACGATTAGTAGCAGCACGGAGCCGGAGTGTAGACCGGACCGCAGGCCGGGGCCGCCGGCACAGCCACGATGACGGGCACGCACTCAGTCACGACGCGAGTCTGCGTCTGATAGGTGGTGACCGGCTTCTGGGTTACGCGAGTCTCCTGCTTATAGGTCGTCACCGGAACTTGATAGGTGCGGGTCTTCGGAACCAGCTTGACCTGAGTAGTCATCACCTTTTCCTCGACCATACTCGTCACCGGCACAATCACTTCCTGCTCTTCCTGGACCGTCTGGTACTCGGTCACGTTGACCATACGTTTCTCCGTCTTCATCTCCATCGTCGTGACAGGTACCATCTTCTTCTGAATCTGCGTCTGGTACTCGGTCACGTTGACCATGCGTTTCTCCGTCTTCATCTCCATCGTCGTGACAGGGACTTGACGCTTCTTGGTGACGGTCTGATACTCGGTCACGTTGACCATGCGTTTCTCCGTCTTGGTCTCCATCGTCGTGACAGGGACCATCTTCTTCTGAATCTGCGTCTGATACTCGGTCACCGGGACGGTCCGAGTGCGCGTTTCTGTGCGGTAGTCAGTCACATTGACGTTGTACGTCGAGGTGACGGTGCGCGGCACCAGTTGGTAGGTGTTGTAGGTAACGGTTTGGGTAGTCGGCACCATCTGATAGCAGGTGGACACCGCTCCGCAGCCGGAAGCCGGAGCACAAGGAGTCGCACATCCGCCGCAACCACTGGTAGCGCCGCAGCCAGCTACAACAGGCGTCTGTACCGCGACCGGCGTGTAACAGGTGTAACTCGCGGTCTTCGTTACCGGCACACGATCACAAACGATCGAGGTGGCGGTTCGAGTCTCGGTACGAGTGACGGGCACGCAGACGTTGTAATTCTGAGTGACCATCTTGGTGACGGGCACGCACACCTGATAGGTCTGCTCGACTTGCTTGGTCACGGGCACGCTGACATGGTAAGTCTGCTCGACCTGCTTGGTCACAGGAACCTGTTCCTGGTAGGTTTCTTCGACCATCTTGGTGACAGGCACGCACACCTGATAGGTCTGCTCGACTTGCTTGGTCACGGGCACGCTGACATGGTAAGTCTGCTCGACCTGCTTAGTGACGGGCACGCACACCTGATAGGTCTGCTCGACCTGCTTGGTGACCGGCTTCTGGACCGCCACCTTTTGTTTCTGCTTGACGTACTCGGTCTTCTGGACCTTTTGAGTCACGGGAACCTGTTCGGTAACCTGCTCATAGTACGTCTCGGTCTTGGTCTCCATCGTCGTGACCGGTACCGAGACCACTTCGGTGAAGCTCTGCATCGTGGTGACCGGAACCGTTTCGCACACGGTTCGGCTGACCGTGCGGTAGTCGGTTTGATAGGTTACGCCACAAGCCGGCCCACTGGAGGCAGAACACGCCGGAGCGCATGTCGGTGCACAAGGCGGCGGACAACAATTCTTTTTTCGGCCGCCCATCGCTGTGTCTGTCACAGCGGCCAAACACAAGACAGCCGCCCATCCCACCACCCATCGTTTCATGATAGCTCTTCCCTCGTGTGAATATCCGAGAACCAGGTAATTTGGGTATGCTGGGTTACCTTATCGTTGCAAAATACGGACCGCTTCTAAAATGGCAAGCGAGAAAATAATGATTTTGCCGAGCTTGCTGATTAATTCTGCCTTTTAGAAGGGACAGTTTTAAATTTTGATGAGGATTCGGAACATGAGTTTCAAGCAATTTTTCGGAGGGGTTCGTTTTCGGTCATCACCGAATCGAGGTAGCTGAACAGTTCGCGCTCGAACCGGCGTAGGGAGAAACGCTCGGCTTGCTCGCGGCATGCCGACGCCTCGATCGCATCTCCCTCGGCCTCGAATCGCTCGATCGCATCGCACAGACCATCCACACTTTGCTCGTCGAACCAGAGGCCAGTCGCTTTCGGTCGCCCCAGGGGAAGGACCGTCTCGGCGCAGCCGCCCCGACCCAAGGCGATGACTGGAGTGCCGCAAGCCATTGCCTCAACAGGAACGATGCCGAAGTCTTCCTCGCCGGGGAACAACAGCGCTCGACAGCGTCGCAAATGCTCGCGGATCGTCTCGTCGGATTGCCAACCAAGAAACTGGATATTTCCGCTCGCGTTAGCATGCAAACGCTCTGCATCCTGACCTGTGCCGATGACCACCAAGCGGCGACGGAGTTTGTTGCAGGCCTGCACGGCCAGATCGATCCGTTTGTACGGTGCCAGTGCAGACACCACCAGATAGTAGTCTTCGCGATGCACGGGAGCAAGAGTGTAGAAATCCGTATCGACCGGCGGGTAGATCACGACACTATCGCGTTGATAGCAGTCACGGATACGCTGCTGAATCGTGCGACTGATGGCTATAAAGTGATCGACTCGCGAGGCCGTGCGGCGATCCCACTCTCGCAGTTGATCGAGAACCAGATCGAGCAGGCGCGATGACAGCCCGGGGCGGCTGTCGCCAAAGTAGGCCGAACGCATCTGCCAGGCGTAACGCATCGGAGTGAAGCAGTAGCAGACGTGCAGACTGCGTCCCTGTTGGCGGTCGGCAGGACGAACGCTCTTGGCCACACAGTGACTGAAGCTCAGCACCAGATCGGCGGGAGGTAGTTTCAGAGTTCGAGCAGCCAACGGCATCAGGGGCAGAAAGTAACGATACCACGTATGTGCCCGAGGCAGACGGTTGAGAAAGCTGGTGTAAATCGGGCGCTGTTCAATGGTCGGCGAGGTGGAGCCAGGTTTGTGCAACAGGGTGAACAGCGACGCGCCGGGCCAGCGACGAGCCGCCACTTCCAGGCACTTCTCACCGCCACGCATTCCCGTCAGCCAGTCATGCACCAACACGATGCGTGCCATCGCCCCCCTCCTCCCTGAGCGGGGAAATTTTCCCTCGCGAAACAATTTCTTATGATCCACGATCTGCCGAGGGCGAGTCAATCGCATCTGGCCGCAGCCGGATTCCCAATTCACCTAGTCGGAGGATCAGCTCGTTGAGATGCTCCTCGGCGATACTCAGCGCGGTGGGGCCAAGCCGCTCAGCGATTCGCTCGCGCGACGGCGGCCACTGCATCAAGCCGTCGGCAATCTCCACATGTTCAACGTGCAACACCAGATGGCGACGCAGACTCGGCGAAGGCAGTTGCCCTCCCTGCATCAACAGCCTCGCCGCTGGAGTTGCCGCATCTCCCGTTCGTTGTTGAAACCAGGTTTCTAGTAACGAAAGAGTGAATCCCTCGGCTCGCGCCCGGGCCAGCGAGGCGGGAGTCAATCGGTAACGTCGTTTGCCTGTCGCCACGTTCCGATCGATCAGCTCGGCGAAGCGCGGCAACTCGGTCTCTAGCATCAGATCGCTGCGGACCACATCGACGATCAGCGTAACGCCGTCCTCTTCCACTTCCACGCAGCGTTCAGGCGGCAGGCCGTAGTCGCGAGTGCCAGCCAAGCGAAAATGGCGGAAGTCGATTTGCTCTTCGTTGGCTACCAGAGCCAGTGTTTCACTAAGGCGAACGACCGGTAGTCCGCGGGTGATCGCCTCGTTAAGATCGGCTGGCGTGGTAAACTCCAGTAATGCCGCGGAGGGATACACGGTGATGCGTTCGCGTTTGTTGGCCCAAGTGCGCAGCGAATCAAGCACCGGTTGAGGTGTCGCTCGTGTGCCGTGCTGTTCCAAGGCCCGGGCCAGCGAGTCGAACGATTCGCCCTGTTCCAAGGCGCGATAAACCGTCTCGGGCTCCAGCTGGAGTTGGCATGCCGCTCCCAATGTCTTCCAGCTGGCGAAGCGGGTCAATCGAGCAATTAGTTGGGGCGTCAGCCCCTGACGATAGGCGATAATCTCCAGGTTTGGCTGCACCATCAACGTTTTGGGAAATTGTGGCGGTAGCGGGGGAACGCCTCCCAGGCCAAGCACCCAGCGTCCCAACGGACTTAGCCGCACTAGTGTGTTGCCTTCTAGCGAACGGGCCGCCTGAACTAGCCGCAAGGGATAGGCCAGGCCGAGCAAGAACGTCTCAACCCACGGCTTGCGCTGCGAGGGCCGAACCGATTCACCCGTCCAGAAAGGATGATGAGCGTGTAACCAGCTCTCCAAAGTCGCACAATCACTCCAGCGATCTTTTTCCAGTTTGGCCAGGAGCATCAATAACAACAGATAGGCAGAGGGAAACGGGTTGCCGATCACTTCTTCTCCGCCGCGCCAGCCGTCGATCGGCGACCAGACACGGAGACGAAATAGATTTGCTGTCATTGATTGAAGAGCGGACCACAACCCATTCTGCCAACTCGTCGGCAAGGCTCCGGCGCGGACTTCTCCGTCCTGTTCGCGGATCACGCCTTCGACTTCGCCCAGCGACAGAATCCAGAACCCCAGGTCCGGCACCGTGACCAGAGCATCTGGCGGTGGAGCGTTTAGCAACGCATCTTGACTGACCCGGTCTACGTCGCGTTTGAACAACCCCCCTGTCTGAGTGCGGCGGAGCGGCGATTCCGCCACTCTCTGCCACAATACTCCTAGCCGAAGGAGAAACTCAGCACCGTCGGCTTCCAAGACCGTCGTCGGAGAGAGCGTTTCTACTGCCAGTTCAGGAAGGTCGAACTCCACCCCGATCGCTCGCTGAGCAATCTCAGGCGGACTGAAGACCAGTAAGGTCGTACTACCGACTACACCGAGCCAATGCTCGAAAGTGGCCAACTTGACCTTGCTGTTTGTCCAGAAGGTGTCGAGTACGGGAAAGAGCAAGCCAGCATTGAGCAGATCGAGGACCGCGCCCAGGCCGTTTTCGTGCCCCAGGGCCATAACCATCTCGATCAAATTGCCCAGTGCCCAGACGGGCTGGCGACTGTGGCCGATCAGGGCCAGAGTTTGACGACTCGCCAGGGGTAACTCGGCGACGCGGCGATCCAGCACCGGAGTATTGCCAATCGTCTCTAGCGATCGCGCGATCAATTCCTCAACCGGCCAGTGATTGCGTGGCTTGACGAGCCGACCCGCAACCTCGCGCACCAATCCTTCGTGATAACGGTTGAGAGTCGCCTCAACACGATCCAGCCAAGAAAGAGTGTCTACAGACTCTGTCATGGATGACCTGGCAGGAAGAAAGAGTTAGCAGATCGGCAAAAGGTGCTTTTAGATTGCCTGAGCAGACTCACCCTCTTGTCTCCTTTTCTCCTTGTTTCAAGGAAGGAGTGTGGCCCATCTTTTGCAATTCGGCTAGCACCGCTTCCACGCGACCAGGACGGATCAGTAGAACCCGATCCGTGAGCCGACCGACGATGTCCTGAGCCAGTTTTTTCCTGGCGAGAATTTCCTCGGCCAGCAAGGCATCCTCGGTTTGGACAAGGCAAACTCGCCGGTGCATTTTTACCGGAAGTCGACCGGAGGTCGAGGAACGGGAAGAATCGAGCGGCATCGGAACCTACTCCTGCTCAACAGGCCGATCGCCTGAGGCGGTTCTGCTCTTCGAGCAGTTCGGCCCCATCGAGAATCTGATAGCTGTAGCCCTGTTCGGTCAGAAACAATTGCCGATGATGCGCGAAGTCCTGTTCCCGAGTATCGCGCGTGACCAGTGTATAGAAGTGAGCCACTTCGCCGCCGGTCTTGGGCCGAAGAATTCGTCCCAGTCGCTGGGCTTCTTCCTGACGCGATCCAAACGTTCCTGAGACCTGAATCAGCACGTTAGCATCCGGCAGATCTAGTGCGAAATTGCCCACCTTCGATAGTACAATGTGTCGTATTTGGCCCTGGCGAAATTGCTCGTACAACTGCTCGCGTTCGGAATTGCTCGTCTGTCCCGTTACAAGAGGGATGTCGAAGCGGCGGCTCAATTCGCGGAGCTGCTTCAGATACTGGCCGATAATGAGAACGCGGCTGTCCTTGTAGCGTTCCAGCAACACCGCGACGATGTCGTTCTTGCCGGGATTCTCGCTGGCCAGGCGGTACTTGTTGCGCCACTCCGCAACGGCATATTCCATGCGTTGCTGCTCGGGCAGAGCCACGCGAATTTCGCAGCAGGTGGCCTCGGCGATCCAGCCGCGCGACTCCAACTCACGCCAGGGCACGTCGTATTTCTTCGGACCGATGAGGCTGAACACGTCGGCCTCGCGACCATCCTCGCGTACCAGAGTAGCTGTCAGCCCCAGCCGTCTACGAGCCTGGATCTGGGCGGTCACCCGAAAGACGGGAGCCGGCAACAGATGTACCTCGTCGTAGATAATCAACCCCCAGTCCTGCTTGTTGAACAGTTCAAAGTGAGGATATTCCTCGGTCTTATCATTTCGGTGAGTAAGGATCTGATAAGTCGCCAATGTAACTGGGGCAATCTCCTTGACTTCACCGGTGTACTCCGCCACATCGGAGTCCGGCAGGTCAGTCTTGTCGAGAATTTCACGTCGCCACTGTTTGACCGAAGTGATGCCGGTTGTCAGCACCAAAGTCTTGCGCTGAATCATGCACATGGCGGAGATGCCGACGATGGTCTTACCCGCGCCGCAGGGGAGAACGATGACGCCCGAACCGCCGCGTACATCGCCGCCGGCATAGAAAATCTCGCCCGCCTCTCGTTGATAGTCGCGGACGTGGAACGGCAGTCCAGACCGAGCCACGCTGCGCAGTTTCATCGGATGGGCCGCGCCTTCGGTGTACCCAGCGAGATCCTCGGCCGGATAGCCCACGCCGATGAGCGCCAGTTTCAGCACCCCACGAAATCCAGGCTCGACCAGATAGGAAGTTTTATCGAGCCGTTTGTCCAGATAGATCTTAATCTTGGGTTGCCGAGCCAACTCTTCGAGCAGCGGCACATCGTTGCAAACGAATCGCAAAGGAGCCGGCTCGCTGCCATCTCCTGTGTCGTATTTCTCCAGACGCACCCGACCGTAGCGGCTAACCAGTTCGGTGATGTCCGGAGCTAAGTTGCCAGGTAGAGGGAACTTGCTATAGCGCCGCAACACCTCGATCATCGCTTCGGCAGACAGGCCGGCAGCGGCGGCGTTCCACAGCGACAGCGGACTTAGTCGGTAGGTGTGGATGTGTTCAGGGCTTTTTTCGAGTTCCGCGAACGGAGCCAGTGCATCGCGTGCCTCGGCATATTTCGGATTATCGACCTCAACCAGGATGGAGCGATCACCCTGAACGATGAGAGGATTCGTTGGATCGTACTGCATTCGCCAGCAACTCGGTCGTCAGGGTCCATCCACTGGGCGCAAAGGTCAAAGGGAAGTTTAGACAGGTTACACTATCTACGCAAGGCGAAGTCGGAACTGAGCATACGCAGACGCTCTGGAGTCCTTGCCACGATTTCTGCCGGAACCACCCCAGGCACCAACTTGAGGAACAACGCCGTTCTCATCTGCGTTGTCGCCAATTCCAAGATCCTCAAACATCCGCTCCCCTCCAGACACGGTTGCTTCGAAGTGCGTTAGGGTGAGTGAGGGGACTCGAACCTCTCAATTCCAAAGCCACAATCTCGATAGACTTAGTCGTAAACTCCGTATCTATCGCCTTTTAAGCGATCCTCGATGTCTTCGGCGTACCACCGGGCGTACCCGCCGCGGAAAAACAACCAGCGAAGAGGAGGTTTCCGATCCGCAATTAGGCGAATTGATCCGCCTCTGGCCGAGCCTCTCCGAGGCCCAGCGACAAGCCTTGCTCACCGTGGCCCAAGCTTCCGCTGGTGTCAAAAGCGCGCGTTAGTCGCCGTCTGCGAGGTTCCGGCAGCTCTGAGGTGTTCTCCAAACTCGCAACCCTCTACCTAAGAGCCTGACGAGGGAGGCGACGGCAATGACTCGGCATGCTCTAATCGTTCCACCAACAGCAGCCCCACCGTTTCAAAGTGGTCATACGGCGCATCGGGGGTGTCGGCCAAATAGAAAACGAAGCTGTCTCGACCGACTCGCACCATCTCGGGATGCCGCACTTCGTAAGTTCGTCCGCTGTTCAACACAATGCGAAACGGACGAAAGGGCTTGGCCTGAATATAGGCCAACAACGTCTCAGGACGCATGGAAAAGTCCTCCACCTAACAACACCACAGCATAGCAGATCGGATACTGGATTGCGCGTTACGAGCTAACCTCTCATCGACAGACAAAGGTTATATCACTCATTAGGTATTACAACGTCTCGCCCTAAAACATCGCGAACACTTCAGCAAGGAAAGCAACCCGCTGTTTCGCCTATCTAGGCCGGCAGGCCCCCCAGCGACTGCCCCATAAACACTCATGTACTGCATCCGGATTATTTGCTAATCCGTAACCGGGGTGAATAGTTAGCAACAATTCATCCATTAAACGGCTCCGTCTAAATTGAATATGTGAATTGGTAATCGTTCGGGCATTAAACGAACCGACCCCGCTGCTATTTCTGCAGCGGGGCCAGCCCTTGGCACACCCCTACCTAATTAGGCAACCGAATTGTAATCAGTGGGAACGTTGCCTGTCAATTAAGGGCTAGTGATTGAAGCCGGAACGCAACAGTTGTGGGGCATATGATGCTAGAGAAACAGTGCTGCGACGGCGTGAAAAGCTCAATTATGCAATTGGCTGAATTGTGCAACTAACCTCAAAAGCACAGTGAATCGATTAGGTCTTGATTGAATGCGATTGGCAAAAAATTGCGTGAAGAGGCTAATTACGAGTCCACAAAGTGTTGTCAATCGATACAATCGACCATATATTGGCATTAGTAATCACAATTCAATGAGGAAAGGCTAAGCAGCAGGAAGCGTCATGAGAGCCGTCGGCACCTCGGCAGAGTTGATTACGCGAAGAGAATTGGCTGTTTTACTGAATGTTGCACTAAGGACAGTCGATTCGTGGGCCGCGAGCGGCCGTCTCCCCGAATCAGTTCGTTGGTGATGCGCGGAACCGTCCGCTGGCGAAGATCTGACATCGAGCGTTGGCTCGCCGCTGGATGTCCGTCGCGCGATGTTTGGAAAAAACGACAAGGCAGGTAGACAAACGCTTTGCGGCCCGGTGGGGCCGGGCCACGGGCGTTATTCAAGGATGAAGGGTAAATTCAATGAGCGATTTTATCCGCGGCCAGTATCTAGGCAACGGAAAGCTGCAGGAGTGCGACGACCCGCTGGCCGCCGGTCTCGATTCGGGGCCAGATCACAGACCCGAGGAGATGCCCGCTGCCCCTTGGTGGCGTGTCCGCGTGGCTACTTATTGGCGAGCGCGCGGCATCGTGCTGGCCTGGGCACGGCGGGCGCAGAGTCGTGCGGATCACCACCCCGACAAATGGGGGATTTCGTCGTCACCCATCGTCACCGCCAACAAAAACCCTGAAAGACAAGGCATTCACGGTGACGACAGGGTGACGATGGGTGACAATCCCAGAGGGCTTGGTGACGATGGGGTGACGATGGACCGGCCACCGGAAACACCTGTAACCCGGGGAGGGGGTGACGCGGTGACGATGGATGACGATCTTTTCCCCCACTTTGACGGGTTCCATCGAACCGGCTGGGGGCCGTATCGCGATCGCTACTAGGCCCGCACGCTATTGACTTATAAATCTTGCCTGACCCGAGTAACACGATCTCACACCTCGAAGCAAGGGATCGCGTCATGCCCAGGCCGTTCAAGATCTACTCGGCGCGTCCACTACCCGAAGGGGCCGAAATCGTTCAGCACGAGGGCATGCCGCACGCCAAGGTAAAGCTCCAAGGCCGCTGGGTGCTGTGCAAACTCTCGAAGGACGGAACGAAGTATCTACAACCGTCGCGGTGTTGGTACTACAAGATTCGCGATGAAAAGGGAATCGTGCGGCGAAGGAAGGGGTGCTCGGACCTGAAAGCGACGGAGCAACTGGCCGCCGAGGCGGAACGCAAGGTAGCGCGTCGGCGCGCCGGCTTGATCGATCCCGCCGAAGAGCACTTGTCCCGTCCACTGCAAGACCACCTGCGCGACTACACCGAATACCTACTATCGAAAGGCGGGACCGCACGCCACATCCGCGAAACTTTGTCTCGCTGTCAGCGTGCTTTTCGCGCATGCGGTTTTATCACCGCGGCAGACGTGAAAACCGAGGCGATCACAAACTGGCTGAATCGGCTTCGTGGCCCGAGGCCAGTAGCCGAGCTAGAGACTGAGGCGAAAGCCGCAAGCATAGCATGGCGTACTGTGTGGCGCGCGGCGGAAAACCTGGGCGTGAAGGCT
>CALDUY010000008.1 GCA_937923405.1 uncultured Gemmataceae bacterium
TCGCAACTGAGTATCACCTACCTGAACCACATCACCAGGTTTGAGAAGGCAATTGGTGACTTTCTGACCGTTGACAAAAGTGCCGCCTGATCCGCCGTTGCACTTGATCGTCACTTTATCGCCATCAAGAAGCACTTGGGCATGATTACGTGAGACGCGGGGATCGACTAGTTGATACTGGGCTGTAGCACTGCGACCGATCATTAGGTCGGGGCCAACATTTAGAGTGAAATGGCGGTCCTTGTCCGGACCAGCAATGACGATAAGTTCGAGACTCACTGGGCCAGTCTCCTTTGGTAAGTTGAGGTGAAACGAAGCTACATCATAATCAAAACTTCAGGGAGTGCGAATCGAATTTTTGTCTATTCCGCTTCGCACTCCCAGCGCGCAACAATTAACGCTGTCCCTTCAGTCCAGCTGGTGTTCCAGGAATCCAGCGTGCTTTGGAATCACTGGGGGGGCGATCCAGACATAACAGAGCGAATAAGTCAGCAATCTCCTGAGGTTGGAGCTGTTTCTCGACATCTTCAGGCATCAAGCCGAGTTTGCTCGTCTCTAGGGTCTCGATTTCATCGCGCGGAATCACTTCCTGTTTACCACCCTGAATCTTCAGCACGACCCGAGTAGGGCTATCTTCGACCAATAGGCCAGTCAATGATCGTCCCTTGGTCGTTTGAACGGTCGTCGCCAAATACCCCTCACCGATGACCAGATTCGGGTCGAAAACATTGCTCAACAACTGTTCAAAGGAAGCACGCCCATTATTCGTGATATCCGGGCCGACCTCCTCGCCTTCGCCATGTAGTTTGTGACATTGGGCACACAGTTTCTTGTAGACCGCTTTTCCCCTTTCGGGATCTCCTTTAGTTCGTTCCAACATGCGACGCATCTGACCGACGAGTTGCTCCCGTTCCGGATTGCGTTCCTGTCGGATCGTGCCGTAATGTTTCGTAACCAACTTCACTAACTCGGCATCTTTGCTCGCCAACATACGCCGGGCTTGATTGACGTTTAACACACTGGCGTTGAGCTTTTTGTCCGCGATTTGTTGCATCAATGTTTTGCTCCAGACTGGTCGTTCAGTGAGCAGTTCAATCGCTCGACTACGGAGTTCAGGCTCAAAGCGTTCGTACAATCCCAGAATCACTGGAGCAACTGTTGGATCATTCAGTCTCGAAAGTCTGGACAACAATTCCGCCTTAAACTTCGACGAACGTTCTGAAGTCGCTAAGGTCTTGGCCACGGAATCGATCAGCTGATCTTCGTGCGAGGCAATCAATACCTCGAAGGCCCGAAGTCGTACCGACTCCGACGAATCGTTCTCAAACATTTCGCGAACCTTCGCTCGGGCGTCAGACTCTCCCAACACCGCGGCGAGGAATGTTGCCGCCTTACCTAAAGGAGTAGCTGCTGGCCGTTCATTTCGCAGCAGGGGTAACAACTTGTCTCGCAACAGTTCGGCGCGAAGTTCCCTAGTTTCTAACTTGCGTGTCAACAACGTAAGAATTTGCTCTGCGACATTCAAATCCGAGGACTTCCCCTCACGAACCAATCTATAGAGTTCGACAAGCGTGTCGGGATTTGGTTTTTTCACCGCGAGAATGCGCTCAATAGCACGCGGCAAAATCTTTCCCAGATTCGGAATGGTTTCACGTTGTTTCAAATGAGCGACAAATTCGGCGGAATGTGTTTCTAGAAGCGAGTGCAGATTTTGCCAAACAATATGTGGGAGAAGACGATCTTCTCCCGACTGCGCCAACACCTCGATCAGTGTGGCGATCGGTTCTAGAGTCGGCACCTTACGGGCCGCGATGGCTAGTTGCAGCTGTACATCCGGGGAACGATCCTTCGTCAATTTTCGCAGCAATTCCGTTGTTTCCTGATCTGCTTTGCCGTTATTGCCGATCGCACGAACCCCCCAAGCTCGGAAGGTTGGATCGTCGTGTCGGAGCAATTGTCGCAAGCTACTTTCGTCCATCTCGCCGGAGCTGATCAGCGCCCACAGTGCATGGAGCCGAGCTTTTCGAGAGTTATCTGAGTTAAACGCAACTCGCTGAAGTTTGCCGCGCAATTCCGGCGTAGTGCGTTCCGTAAGAAGCCGCTGTGCCTGGTCGCGATAGTATATATTAGCACTCGACAACCGCTGAATTAGCTCGTCGTCATTCTCTTTCGACAGATCGAAACTCGGCGCACGTGGGGTTTGCTTGTAGCGGACTCGATAGAGGCGGCCATAGCGGCGATCGATGCCGGCAGGGTCACGATTAGCATCTTGATAGCAGTGGTAGCGATCGTACCAGTCTAGAATGTAGAGGCAGCCATCCGGACCGACTTTCTGCGAGACCGGCATGAACCACTGATCGTTAGCAGTCATGAAGTCAGGTCGCGGTTTGGCGAAATAAGTCGAGCCGTCCCTGGTCAACTCATCACTATTGATGCAACCTCCGTGAATGTTGCCCATGTAGAGTTTTTCGCGATATTCGGGCGGGTAGGCATCACTATCAAACCAGACCAAACCGCAATAAGCGGCTTTCTGGTGCTTGTGACGAACGATCGAACCAATCGGCCAGGTGAACGGCGGATAGGGGCCGCCTTGTCGGTGGTAATAACCTGTTTCCACCAAGTGCCAGAGATGATCGATCACGCAGGCCGACGCGAAAAAGCTTCCCTCGGCATCGATGGCGAGACCCCAGGGATTGCTCGTGCCCTCACAAAATAACTCAAACTCATGCGTCTTGGGATGAATGCGGAAAATGGCGCAGGTGAAGATCCATTCCTTGCCGCGATGTTTGACGTGACTATGGTTGAAAACGCCATTCCAGCCATAAAGCCAACCGTCTGGTCCCCAAGTGAGGGAGTTTGGTAGCTCGTGAGTATCGGTACGTCCAAATCCCGTGACGATGACCTGCGGTTTACCAGCGGCCTTGCCGTCGGGACCAATTTTGTAGAAGAGGATGTCCGGCGCGTTCGCTACCCAGACTCCACCGTGTCCGACCGCAATTCCAGAGGGGATGTTTAGTCCCTCGGCAAACACCGTGACTTTGGACACTTGGCCATCGGGGCCGATCTCCAGACATTTGACTCGGTCGCGTCCTGGGCCAGCTTCACGACGAGGATATTCAAAACTCTCCGTGACCCAGACGCGGCCTTGTTCATCGAAGCACATCGCCACTGGGTTGACGATGTCTGGCTCGCTGGCAACCAGTTCAACAGAAAACCCGTCTGGTACGGTCATCTTAGCTAGTGCCTCTTTGGGCGAAAGAGCTGGACCAGGCATCCGATCCTGGCCGTGCGGCACTTGCGGACGGTTGCGTTGGCCGAAAAGCGTACTGCTGAGTAGACCGACGAACATTAGCAAGAGGATTGATCGGGTCAACTTGCGATGCATCGGAAAATCCTCACAAGCGGCAGGGAAAGCAGAATCTGTTTGTGGTGGGGACAAGTTGTTGCTGATTGTAGCAGCGACCTTAGCGACGGACCAAACGATTTCGCGGCTCCAAGGTAGGCCAACTCGAATCTTCCCGTAGAGCTGGCCTTTTTTTGCACTGGCAGCTTGCCCCTCGGTTGCGCACAATGAGGGAGAAGTTCGACCCGATTATTTTGCGCAATCCCCATACACGGGAGGTATTGAGCCGATGTGGGCAGCCCTCGCCTTGACGACCGTAATGAGCGCCGCGCCGGCGCAACTGGAATTGAAAAATGTTCGCTCGACCTACGGCGTTCTCGGTCAGGAGCGCAAGGACAAGAAGCTCCTACCCGGCGACATGCTCGTCGTCGCTTTTGACATCGAAGGACTAAAGGTCAAGGAAGATGGCCGAGTTCTCTACTCGATGGGAATCGAGCTGACCAAAAAGGGCAAAGATAAGCCGGAGTTTAAGCGAGAACCTCAGGACCTCGAAGCCGTCAACACTCTGGGAGGTACGTCACTGCCGGCGTTTGGGATGACCTACATCGGCACGGACGCGGCACCTGGAGAGTACACGTTTACCATCACTGTTCGAGATCGTCAAGTTAAAGGATCTGAGAAGGTGCTTAACTATGACTTCGAGGTCGTTCCTACCAAACTCGGTTTTGTCTTGCTGAAACTGACAGCGGGCAACGGGGATCCTGTGCCGAATATCGCCGTCCCAGGTCAACGCATCTTCGTGCATCACACCCTGGTTGGCTTTGAAGTCGGTAAGGACAAACGACCGAACGTCACCTTCGAGATGCAAGTGCTGGAAAATGGAAAACCCACCCTCGCCAAGCCTTTCAAAGGTGACATTACCGAGGACGTGGAAAAATCGCCTGGCTTGATGATGTTTGTTCCGGTTCCCGTGGAACTGAATCGTCCCGGTAAGTTCCAGATTCAGCTGAAGGCTACCGACAACCTCGCCAAGAAGTCGACTGAGCAGTTACTCGATTTAACTGTATTGCCTGGTAAATAATCACCCTGCAAGTCTCGCATCACTGCAGAGGGCGCTTCCTACAATATCGGCAGGGAGCGCCCTCGTGGCGTTATCCCCCATAAATAAGGAGAACCTACCGTGACAACCGGTTCCAATGCTGAGTTAATTTCGCGTTTTCGCAAGATGGCGAACGACGATCCTACCAACGAACTAGCCCACTATCGCCTCGGCGAGTTGTTGATGAAAGAAAATGAATTTCAGGAAGCCATCACTTCGTTTCGACGGGCGCTAGAACTGAGCCCTCAATTTGCCAAGGTCTACCAATTCCTTGGTCAGTCGTTGCTGGCAAATGGTCAGCGCGATGAAGCGATCCAAGTTTGGAAGAAGGGCTATGCCATCGCCGATGAGCAAGGGGCATACATCCCACGCGACGAAATGGCCAGGTTGTTAGTAGAGCAGGGGGAGTCGGCTCCTGTGTCGAAACGAGGTAGCGAACCGACGAACTTGGCTGGAGACGGCTTCCGCTGCCAACGGCCAACGTGCATGATGGGTAGTCGAGCACGTCGGTTGACTTCCCCACCGTTCAACGATGAACTTGGTGTGCGAATTCAACAGAATATCTGTGTGGACTGTTGGCAAAGCTGGCTACGAGATTACAGCATCAAGGTCATCAACGAACTCCGTCTCGATCTCAGCGACGAGCGACATCAAAAACAGTACGATCAATACATGCTGGAATTTCTCGGATTGGAGGAGCCAGCCGCAGGCTGAGCTGCCCCGCTTATGGACAGCTTTGATTATCTTGTGGACTGCTTCGGATCAGTTGGCCGCTACCGCGCGACTTGCCCACTGACACGCGGGGATCGAGTTGTTGTTCGCCAACAAGATATTCTCTATCTAGCCGAAGTCGTGCGGCCTGTGACAGATCGACATCACAAGCACTACCCAGAACTGAAAGGTCAACTCTTACGTCAGGCTACCACAGAGGATCTGCTCGTAGCTCAGCGCATGGCGAACCGAGCTACAGTGTTACTCCAACGCGCCAATCATCTTGCCATGTCAATCGGATTGCCTGTTGAGCTACTCGACGCGGAAATCAGTCTCGACGGGAAGTCGGCCTCGTTGGTCTACTTGCACTGGCAAAACTGCGATATTCGCCAGCTAGTTCGTCCTCTATCGCGAGAATTCGATCTGCAACTCCATTTGAACGATTTAACTTCTCCAACAGCAAAAAGAGGGTGCAGCGACTGTAGCGGTGGCGGATGTGGCAGCAATGGTTGTGGATCTGGTGGATGTAGCACCAATGGTTGTGCTTTATCGGTCTCGCGTGAAGAGTTACAGGCTTATTTTGCTGAATTGCGGGTGAAGTATCAGCGACGGATGCCTTTGTTGTGAAGATCGGCAGATGAATGAGGACGAATGGCGCTACTGCCTTGAACCGACTAAAATGCTCGATCTGCTCAAAGAGCGAATCAGCTCACGGAAGTTTCGTTTGATCGCCTGTGCTTGCGTGCGCTGGATGGAGCCTTTGTTGTTCGATCCGCGTTCACGAAGGGCAATCGAAGTGGCCTTACGCCATGCTGACGGTCAGGCTTCCGATGAGGAGATGCTAGAAGCCGAATTGGCCGCCTTCGAGGTGAGCCGAGCCGCTGATTTTCGGGATACTATGGCGTTACCCTCGTTGGCGGCCTCTCGCGCTGCGGGTCGGGTGGCCAATCTGGATGCGTTCACAGCAGCTCGTGAGGCGATTTATTTCTTTCAGCGAGTCCGCGCCCCTTGGGAATACTCGTCTTTAGGTCAGGTACTTTCTTATGGCGATCCTAGGGCGATTGCCGTATCAAACTCCATGACCTGCGATTTACTTCGCGAGGTGGCCGGTTACCCCTTTCGCCCCTGGTGCGCGACCACAGACTGGCGCTGTTGGAACCAAGGCGTTATCATCGAGATTGCTCGGACAATCTACTGCGATGAACGCTTCAAGGAGTTGCCAATCCTGGCCGATGCCTTGGAAGATGCAGGTTGTCCTAATAGCGAGTGGGTAATTCACCTGCGACAACCAACTGGTCATGTTCGTGGCTGCTGGGTCGTAGACCAAATCCTAGGATTAAATTGATTCGCACTGTACGCTTGACAAACTCGCTTGCACTTCTCAGGTTAACGACGAAGCCCTAGACGAGTCTGGGAGACCGCCTTGAACACTCCTGTAGTGTTGATCCCTGGTGACGGCATCGGTCCGGAAGTAACCGCAAGCGTATGCGAGGTTCTCGCCGCTGCCGGAGCCAACATCAAATGGATCGAGGCTCACGCTGGTATTCCCGCTGTGGAGCGGTTTGGAGATCCTTTGCCCAAAGATACTCTCGACCTTATCCGTCGTTACCGCGTTGCCTTAAAAGGTCCATGTACTACACCGGTTGGCAAAGGATTCCGTTCGATCAACGTTCGGCTGCGAAAGGAACTGGATCTCTATGCCAGTGTACGTCCGGTCTGCTCGCTGCCGGGAATCCCCGTCCCTTACTCCGATGTTGATTTGGTGGTTATTCGCGAAAACACAGAAGGGTTGTACTCAGGCCAAGAACATATGGTTGTACCGGGGGTTGTTGAAAGCTTGCGCATCATCACTCGTACTGCTGCCGAGCGAATCGTGCGTTATGCCTTCGAGTTGGCCCGTCGCCAGGGCCGCAAACGAGTTACCTTCTGCCACAAAGCCGACGTGTTGCCGCTCAGCGATGGGCTATTTCTCAAGGTGGCGCGTGAAGTGGCCGACGAGTTTCCCTTCGTCGGGTTCGAGGAAATTCACGTCGATACCTTGTGCATGCAGCTAGCTCTAGATCCTAGCCGCTATGATGTACTGGTAATGGAGAATTTATTTGGCGATGTACTGAGCGATCTGTGCGCAGGATTAGTCGGTGGGTTAGGCGTAGTTCCCGGAGCCAACATCGGTAGCCGCTATGCGGTTTTTGAAGCGGTGCATGGCTCCGCTCCTGACATCGCTGGTAAAGGATTGGCCAATCCCATCGCTCTGCTGCGATCGGCAGCGCTTCTGTTAGAACACATTGGCCAAACGCGCGTTGCAGCTCGCGTGGAAAGTGCGGTACGCAACACCTTGCAAACCGGCCAAGGGTTGACACAAGATCTTGGCGGCACCGGCAACACTGCTAGCATCACCGCTGAATTGATTCGCAATCTGTAAAACAACCAGGGGAATCGATCATATGAGTCTCCAGGTGACTTTAATCCAGGGTGGTGGTGCGGGGTTCGATCAGGTTCCCGCAGTTCAGCGCATTCTCGATGCCGTTGGTGTGCCCATCGAGTGGGATGAACATTTTGCCGGTTGGGCCGCTCTTCAGAAAGGCTCTCGTCATCCGTTGCCCAAAGAAATGCTGGACTCCATCCGAACGCGAAAGATCGCTCTGAAGACAAAACTTCTCCCCGCTCCTGGGGAAGAGGTGACTGTATCGCGAAACTATAACGTGCTGCTTCGACGAGAACTCGGCTTATTTGCCACGGTTCGTCCTCTTAAAAACTTGCCGGGTCTGCCCGCTCGCTTTACGGCAGTGGACATGATCGTCATACGAGAAATCACCGAGGATCTCTACGCCGCCATCGAGCACGAGATCGTCCCTGGGGTAGTCCAGTCGATTAAAGTAGTCACTCAGTCGGCCAGTGAACGTTTTCTGCGTTTTGCTTTTGAATACGCTCGTCAAAAAGGACGTAAATCGATCGCTTGTGTTCACAAAGCTAACATTTTGAAACTGGCCGACGGTTTGTTTTTGGAAGCGTTTCGGAACATCGCCAAGGCTTTCCCAAAGTTACAGACCCGCGAACTGATCGTCGACAACACCTGCATGCAGATGGTATCAAGGCCGCATCAGTTCGATGTACTCGTCATGGGCAATCTTTACGGCGATTTGGTAAGCGATCTGGCCGCTGGCATCGTCGGTGGTGTTAGTGCCACGCATGGAATCAATGTTGGCGACGAGTTGCATGTCTATGAGTGCTTCCACGGCGGCATTCCCCCCGCCATTCCCGAGGGGCAGGCAAACCCTCTTCCCTTACTTCTTCCTGCGTTGGACATGTTACAAGCTCACGGTTACTCTGATCAGGCTGAACGCATCCTCAATGCAGTAGGGCAGGTACTAATCAGCCGCCAATCGTTAACCCCAGATCTAGGCGGTCAGGCCACCACAGTGCAGATGACCGACGCTATTCTCGCGAGACTTTTGAATGGTCGATAGTCTCCGTTTACCCCGTTCGATCGTTCCCACGCATTATGAATTAACCTTTGTGCTGAATCCGGTTGAGCCGACTTATGATGGCCACGTTCATATCAGAATTGACATTTGCCAACCAACAGACACTATTATCCTGCACGCCGTCGATTTGGAGATTGCCAGTGGAGTATTTCGTGATCGGATACCGACCATTCAATTCGATGCAACCACGGAACAATGTCATCTGGTTTTCGGTGACCAACTCGCAATAGGCTCAGGAACGCTCTCGCTGCGGTTTCGTGGCTCATTTAATGACCAGTTACATGGCTTGTATCGTTGTCGTTATCGACTTCCTAGCGAAGAATGGCGCTGGTTCGTGGCTACGCATTTTCAGCCCGCTAACGCTCGTCGAGCATTCCCCTGTTGGGATGAACCAGAGTTCAAAGCCACATTCGCTATCTGTGTTAGCGTTCCAGAACAGTTTCAAGTGATTTCTAATGCACCAATCGCCTCCGACACATCAGACAAAGGCAAGCGATTTGTCCGATTCACCCAAACGATTCCATTACCAACCTACTTAATCACGATTTTAGTTGGCGAATTTGAAACCGAAGAACCAACATTTGTCCGATCAATTCCAATTCGAGTTTGGACAGTTTCGGGAAAGTCTCACTTGAGCCATTTCGCCCGACAAGTTGCCTCTTTTTCTTTACTCTTTTTTGAACAGTATTTCAATCTGCCATATTCAGGACAAAAACTCGATTTAGTCGCATTACCCGACTTCGCTCCAATCGCGATGGAGAATTTCGCTGCTCTTATCTTTCGAGAGACCGCACTGCTTGTTGACGAAACCGTCAGCACTCAGAACGAGTTGGAAGATGTTGCTAACGTGATTGCTCACGAGATTGCACACTTATGGTTTGGCGATCTCGTGACGATTCGCTGGTGGGATGGATTATGGCTGCAGGAAGCCTTTGCCACGATGCTACAGGTGTTTGTTATCGAGACCTGGCGACCTGGCTGGCATCAACATATGAAGGTATGTCTGGCCCAAAGTAAAGCATTATTTGTTGACGGATTATTATCCAGTTATCCACTAGAGCATTCTGTTCAATCAGCCAAAGACGCAGAGGAAATGTTTGACTCTCTGACTTACGGCAAGGGGGCTGCACTTTTGCGAATGCTTCGGCAATATCTCAGCCCCTCTAAATTTCAAGATTGCGAACGGACTTTTCTGAAAGTTCATGCCTTGGGCCATGCAGATACTGAAGATTTCCAGCGTGCCTTGGAAAAATCGGCACCTTCATCGATCAGCCAACTGATGCACGACTGGATTTTTCAAGCAGGATATCCGCGAATCTCCGTCCAACTTCAGGGTAACAAATTGATCCTTGCCCAACAACGTTTCACCTATTTGCCACGTCCAAAAACGACTCAAGAGCCGCTCTGGCACATTCCATTAACCGTGTTGATGGAGACATCTTCGGGGGAACAAACTCTACAGTTGATCTTGACGGAACAAGAGCAATGCTGGCATCTACCCAATTCCATCAACTGGTTGATTGTAAATGCTGACGGTCAAAGTTTTGTTCGCGTGAATTATGAATCTTCTCTATATAAAAACTTGACTGTACGATTGAACCGTTTAGCTCCGATTGTGCGTTTCAACTTGCTTAGTGACTCTTGGGCAAACGTTCTGGCGGGATCGACGCCACTGAGCGAATATCTCGACTTAACGGCTAAATTCATTCATGATCCAGATCCTTTGGTCTGGTCCGAGATATTTCGCTGCTTCACCATTTTAAATCAAATAGCGGATGATGAAGATCGGTACCATATTCAGTTATTTATTCGTGATCGACTCAGACCGATGACTCAGCAACTTGGTTGGCAGCGATGTGCAGGAGAGGAGAACTGGATCCATTCTCTACGTAGCGAAATGATTACCTTTTTGGGTACTCTAGGTGATGATACTAAAATCCACGCTGAAGCGGAACGGATCTACTACGGTAATAAACGTTCCGATCCCGAAATGGAAACGATGGCACTAATTGTATTGGCCCATCTAGGTGATGAATCACGATACTTCGATTTCTTTTACCGATACCGTAATGCCACTACACCGCAGGAGGAACAGCGGTACTTATTGGCACTGACTAGATTTCGTGCAACACCTCTTATTGAGAGAACACTAACTGCAACTCTACAGGATGTTTATCGCCAACAAGATATACCAACTGTTCTCTGCAATTTACTATTGAACGTGGCTAGTCGCCAAAAAACCTGGAATTTCATTCGTGAACATTGGAGAAGCCTGACAAGCCGACTTTCTAGTTCTGGTTTCAGTCGCCTTTGTGAAGGAATACTTGGATTAATCAGTTCACATTGGGAACGAGAAGTACGAGAGTGGTTCTATACCCATCAACTTTCCGAAGTGAATCGGTATGTTGTACAATTACTGGAACAGTTACAAATCTTAGTTGAGTTACAACGCCGAGAAAGGCAAAATCTTAAGCGATACCTTCGCCGATGAGTAGGATCTTCCATCTAATCAGATTCTTTTGTATAACATTTACAGGATCAACTTAATATACTGAAGTTCGAGAGTAGTTTCCTCTAGAGCGATTATGGCGTCCTCCATCTTTGAGATTGTTTGCTCGTGCAGTCAACTACATCGCGGCAAGCGATCAACTCACTACCAATTGTTCGACTGCCCTCGCTGTGGTCAACGTCTTTTTGTCCTGCCGAGCAGTCCATTCCGACGAGTCGCCAGTTCTCCACCTAGTCATCCTAATATGAGCTGGTATCTTCCACTACTTGTTGCTTTTGGGGTTATTTTGCTCGTCTTAATTAGTTTTTCTCTCCTCTTACCGCTTCTCACTCGTAAAGAAGGAATTGCTTCCGTCGATGAGAGTGCGGCTTATGCAGAACAATTGAATCCAGAACTTCAACTCAATCAAGGCCGCCAATCGTTAGCTCAAGGTCGGTTTCGTGTCGCTCGGGAACAGTTTGAGTTAGCACTCCGTCAAGGAGCGGCCAGCACCGAGGCAGTGCGGCTCGCACGACAAGCAGAATTGCTCGCTTTGCTTTCTACTCATTCCTTAGAGGAGATTGCCATTTTTGCGATGCTCGTGCGTGATCCAGAGGAGTGGGCCAAACAGTTTGCCGACTATCGAGGGCGAGCATTTTTATTCGACGCTATCGTGCATCGAGACAAACACGGAAATCCCGTGTTTGCTCATTATTCGATCGAACTTGAAAATCAGGTTATTCGTATCGCACTAGAAGATATAGAGGCTCTTCGCGATTTACCGTTGGAAGATCACCCGAGATTAATTTTTGGTGCCCGATTAGCTAGTTTTCAGAGAGAGAAAGGCGGAGATTGGGTGGTTCGCTTTTTCCCGGATAGCGGCATCCTGATGACCGACCTTGCCGCTGTCGAGGCTTCCTTTATTTCAACTTTAGATGCAGATGTGCAACCGATTCTCGCTCGTCAGGCGCGTTGGTTAGAGGCACGCAAAGGATTACCGCAAAAGGATCATCAGGAGAAGTAACATGCTTGAACGCGAATGCTTACTGAATGAATTCGTACTGTATTACTTGCAAAAATTAGTAGACGGTATTGAGGATTCTGAACTGGATCTCCAACCAGCTCCAGGATTGAATACACCGCGATGGATCCTCGGACATCTGGCAGTGGCCGCGGATTTCGCTGCGAAGTGGACCAAAGTACCCACTCGTTGCCCTAAATTGTGGTATAAAGCCTTTGGTCCTGGCTCAAATCCGAAAGAAGTTCCTTCGCCAGCTCCAACAAAGGAAGAGTTGGTCGCGGTAATCATTGAGCAATGCCGCTCCGTTGCCAACGCCCTCAAATCAGCTTCCCCGGAAGCATTAAATCAACCGCACGATTTCGCGCCTGTGATGAAAGCGTTTCCATCCATTGCCGATTTTGTGGCCCATCTACTGACGACACATCCGATGCTACATCTGGGCCAACTCTCAGTCTGGCGTAGACTTCATGGGAAACCAGCTGTACTCGGCTTCTAGCTTGATGCCAAGGACGAGGTTCAGTACCGGATAGCCCGAGTGACTTTAGTGTCACGTTTATATTCCCACACTTCCTTGTTTTTGGCATCCAATTCGACAGCGCGTTTCTGAGAGTACGAAGTAGCAAGAATATTTCCACTGGGTAACACGACACAGGAAATGGGTTGCTCTAAATTCACCTGTCGAACAACAGTACCTTTGGCGTCATACTCTGCGATACGGTTACTGTACATTTCCGGAATCAGGACATTGCCTTTGCTGGTAAGATCCAGCCTGCCTCCGGAAGTGCCTACCTCGACGGGGAACCGAACAATCTCCGCACCGTAGATGTCCAACCGGGTGAACACAGTCGCACCGTGTTGTAAAATGAGCAAAATGTCTCCATTGTCTAGTCGGCGTGCTCGCATGATGGTTACGCCAGGCTGAGGAGTCCAGGAAAAGACCTCTCGGCCATCTCGATCGATTTCGCTCAATGATTCCTTGGCAGCGATCAGGGTATGTCCATTGCCAAGCCGCTGGGCGACGAGCGGTTCGGTGGCGCGTGTTTCCCAAACAATCTTTCCCTCACGAGTCCGCTCTGTGACTCGGTTAGAGTTGTACTCAGCTAAAAGAACTCGATCCCCGGGAAGTGGTTGAGCATCAAGCACCATCGGAACTCTATCGAACTTCCAGCGTTCTTTATTGTCGCTATTCAGCGAAAGAATTTGCCCTTCGTCGAGCAAAACAATCAAGGTGCGATTAAGCGGCTGAACTGGGCGCTTAAGGACGCCCAAATCCACTTTGGCTTGATACTCTTTCCACCAGGTCAGCCAAGCTTGACGATATTCCTCTCGTGTCTTCGCCTCACCACTCGTCAAGATCGGAGCCTTATCTCCGGCTAGTCGGCAAAGCAATTCCTCGGCTTGTCCATGTCGTGGTGTTACCGGCTCTCCTAACTCTTGTATCAATATGGGAATCGCTTCTGGTCGTTGCCAGCGCGTTAGTTCTAAAGCAATGTCAAAGCGAACGTCCCGTTGCTCATCCGCGAGCAGTTTGACCAGCGCAGGCAAAGCATCGGTTGCTTCGGCTCGAAGCAGAGCAAGAGCGGCGGCATACCGTCGCGCTCCATTCCGATCTGCCAGGGCGGCAACCAAGAGTGGGTCCGCCTTGCCCTTGCGTACTGCGACCAGTGACAGCGCCTCTTGCATTACTGGGCCAATTGGTTCGCTTTTCAGCAGCGGTGCCTGCTTGAGCAGTAGTGAAACGGTGCCTTCTGGATTGCGGTAAGCCAATAGGCGCACTGCCGCTACTTGAACCCGAACAGACAAGCCGTCGTTGTTAATCTGTCGCAGAATCCGGGCAGCTCGCGAGCGAATTTCGAGATCATCGTGTTTGAGCGCGTCGAGTAGTTTGGTCTTAGTTACGCGACCAGCCAGTATCAACTCCCGAGTAGCTTCTTCGCGTTTAGCGAAGCGGTCGTCGCCGAGTTGCTCAATCAGTTGCTCAATGCGTTCCTCGGTAATCGGGAAATCCAGCTGCTTGCGAAGAAAATCGAGCAGTCCACGCGAGTCTGTTGGCACACCATTGGCTCGAAGCAATTTCTCATAGTCGGAAACTGGTTCGGGGGCAGCCGAAGGTAAGAGTCTCGCCGTAAGAAGAACACAGAAGACAGCGAGCGGAATCCAACGCATGGTAAACCTCTCTCTGTCAACGTCTACGAATGCGGAAGACATAGGCATTGTTAGTCGGGTAATCACCGATCTGATTGCCCGCTTTATCGTGTTCATAGATGCGATAAGGCCAGTTTTGTGACGAGACCAAGGTATGCCCATTGGCCAGTCGCAGGGCGTGCATCGGTTGCGTGACAGTGAAGCGCGAAACCTCTTTACCATCAGAGTTGTACTCGGCGACGGCGTTCATCCAGCCCATCGGCACAAGAACATTGCCATTATTAAGGATCTCATTTTGGTTATAAAAAACATTTGGGATTGTCGCCGTCTTGATTTCTCTGCCCTGACGATCTAATCGAATAATCTGGCGGTTTTGTGTGACTACGACGATTTGTCCGTTGGGCAGTCGTCGAGCAGTCATGATGTCACTGGCCGGGCGATCAATCTTGGTAACCTGACGACCACCTCGATCGAATTCAAACAGAGCGTTACGACAAACCACAAAGGTTCGGCCGTTCGTTAGGCGTTCCGCTTGCATGGGCCAGTTGCCGATTTTGACCTGCCAGAGAATATCGCCTTTGAGATTCCGTTCAGTGACCATCTGAGCGTTGTATTCCGCAATGAGAATGCGATTGCCTGGTAGCCATTGCGCGTCCCAGGGCTGTGAAAGCCCCGTCATTTGCCAGCGTACTTTTCGCTCTTTGTCCCATTCAACGAGCATATTGTTGCTGGCTTGCACAAGTAACGTGTAGCCCTGATCGCGTAGACGAGGAGTTGGACTAGAACGTTCAAATGCGGTCAGAGTAGCTTTATTCTCGCTCCACCATTTCTCCCAGGCATTCGCGCGCTTGCCTCGATTACTTTCCCCATCCGGCAAAGCCTGAGGTGGATTATCGCGGGCCAAGCGAAAGAGAAAATCCTCGGCCAACACAGCTGGCTCACCCGGAGATTCACGCAAGACATTGATTGCGGTCAATACCGCATCGGGTTGTTGAAGTGGAGCTAATGCAATTGCCGACTTCACTCGGACAGTGGGATCTTTATCTTTGAGCAATTCACGAAGTTGAGGAAGATAATCTTGGCAGGGACCATTCGCCAGGGCCAGAATGGCGGCAGCTCGTCGCACGGGAAGTTTGTCGGTGAGCGCTTGTAATAGAGCCTGATGTGCCTTGTTATTGGAATAAGCTGTTGCTGTTAGTGCTAATTGGATCTCGTCAGCAATAGCTTCATCTTCAGCAAAAGGTAGATAGTCCAAGAGTGCCTCAACAGCTCCTTTTGGTTTGCGCAGAGCGATCAGCCGGATGGTAACCGGAGAAAGCGGCGGGGTTTTGTCGTTTTCGATGGCCGCCAGACATTTCGCCGCTCGATTACGAATTTCCAAATCCGGATTTTTTAATGCTTCTCGCAAAAGAGGAGTGATGCGGCTCCCCAGCTTCTTCAATTCGATCTCTGCATTCTGACGCACTTCAAAAGAGTCGTCGCCAAGTTTCTCGATGAGCGATTGCACTTGAGAAGTGGTGGCCCCTGTAATGGTGCGGCTTTTTAACTCGTCCAGTAGTGAGGTGCCTTCGGTGTCGAGCCACCATTTAGCCCACGCTTCACGGACTTTGGCGCGAGAACTGGCATCGTTACCCAACGTCACCTTGGGGGCTTGTTCGCCGGCCAATTCTTGTAAATAGCCTTCCACCTCGCGAGCCTGAGCCTCGGGCAAATCACCGAGCAAAACGATTAACGTTGAAACAGCTTTGGCATCCTGTGCTTGTGCCAGGGACAGTGCTGCTCGCAGTCTCACCGAAGGCATGGGATCGTTAAGGAGTTTGCGTAGCAACTCTCTAGGCTCAAAAACGCCATTGGCACACAAGGCCGTCACTGCTGAAGCTCTGCGCAGCGGATGCTCGTCCGAGAGAGCATGCACCAACGCGGACGAAGGTCTGCCATTCTCGTAGGCCACCGCTGCCAAAGCTGTTTTCAGTTCGTCCATGACACTGTCGTTTTCGGCATGTGGCAAATAAGCCAGAAGAGCCTCAGCAGTGCCCTGAGGCTTGCGAGCCGTTAGCAAGCGAACTGCGGCAATAGTTAGCTGACTGGATTCTTCCTCGAGGAGTTTCAGGCATTGCCTAGCTAGAGCAGCGGTTTCTGGAGTGTCTACCTCTCGGGCGACCCGGCGAAGTCCAGGTACGGCGGGTGAACCAATAGCAATCAGTTCGGCGCAGGCCTGATAGCGTTCCGAGGCCTTGGTCGAATCCAGAGCTTCGATCAATTTGTTCATGCGTTCTTGCGAGACGCTTCCAGCTGCTCGAGTACGCAAGAACGAGACTAGGCTCGGACCATCCACCTGCTGAAATGAAGATTTGAGTTTTTGTTCGTCTTCCGAAAGAGGATCTCTGTCTTGTCCCTGTGCGCTGGGAAGCAAGATTAGTGTAAGAAATCCGATCGGCAGCAGAGAGCGTCGCATCGCGGAAGTTCCAAATAAATCCCGAAAAAGTGGATTAGCGGCGAAAAACTCGGAATGGGCGGAATTCAAACCCACTCCAGTCTTTGACGATTTTCCCTTGGCGATTGATTTCGTAGATAGAGTTGTTTCCGTTACCAGCGACAAGAATGTTGCCGTTACTGGTGACAGTGGGCGAGAGAGGTGAATTCACTGAGCATTCCCAGAGTGGCTTGCCATCGAGGCCGAACTCTAACACTTTGTTGAACCGGCCATCGGCTAAAACCAGCCGATCTCCTGAAAGAATCTCCGCACCGTTGGGACTGAGCGTGCCCCAATTCGCGAACTGAGCAGTTTTAATCACATTGCCGCTACGATCTAGTTTGATGAACTGCCCACCATAAGAGACGAACGCAATAGTACCATCCCGAAAGCGCTTGGCGGCCAAGATAGTGTTGGCGGTATAATTATAGTTTAATGTCGTTGCACCTTTAGGATCGAGAATTATCAATTGATTGCGACAGGCAATGAACGTACTGCCATCGCGAAGCCGTTCGACGTGAAAGACGTTGGGAAAGTTTTTGTCGAAGCCAACGATTTTGCCAGTCTTGTCCCGTTCGGTGACTCGGTTTTGTTGCTCGATGATGAGCAGATTTCCGTTTCGGAGAAGCTGTGCGTCATTAGGCCAATTCAGGTTACGAATCTCCCAGCGAATTTTGCCAGAAGAATCGGCTTCGAGAACACGGCCACGAGACAATAGCTGATTGAAATTCTCGATCATTAAATACAGCCCCAATTCGCGACGGCTGGCAGAACCATTGAGCACGACCGAGCGGTTGTTCTCTTCCCACCACTTATTCCAAGCAGCCACGCTGCGTTCGCGGGAGGCAGGATCCGTAGAGAGGGTTTCCACAGGCGGTTTGTCTCCGGCTAAGTCGATGAGATAGTCTTCGATCTCCCAGGCTTGATCGAGTGGTAACTCCTTCATGAGAGTAATCAGAGTGGGAATAGCCTCTTTTTCGCCGAGCGAGGCTAGGCCCTGAGCGGCTCGAAGCTGCACAGCTAAATCGGGATCTTTGAGCATGCGGCGAATCGCGGGAAGATCGGCTGTCGCCTTACCTCGGCACAGAGCGAGAACCGCTAAGGCTCTGCGCATGGGAACCTTGCTGTCCAGAGCCTTGAGCAAGGCTTCATCCGCTTTGCCCGACTGACATCCCAGAGCAGAGAGAATATCGGTGAGTTGATCGGCAAGGGCAGCCGACTCACAGCAAGGTAGATACTGGAGTAAGGCATCAACGGTGCCTGCCGGTTTGCGCAACCCTAGCAAACGAGGAGCCGCCGCTGGCATTGCTGGCGGGATGTCCTTATCAATCGCATCTAAACAGCGTGCTGCTAATGGAGCGATTTTCTCGTCGCCATCGTTGACAGCTCGTCTCAAGAGCGGAACAGCTGAGCGTCCCATGCGAACAAGTTCGTTCATGGTGGCTTCTCGCGACGATAGATTGTCCTCAGTCAGTTTGGCGATCAGTGCAGTAGCTTTGAGCAGATCGTCATCGGAAATACTTCGCGAGCGGAATTCGCTGAGTAATCGTTCTCCATCTGTGTTCTTCCACCAAGCGGCCCAGACATCGCGTCGAAGTTGGCGGGACATCAGATCGTTCCCTCGCGGTCCAGCAACGGCCCATTCTCCCGCCAACTGGGTGAGAAAGTCCTCGGCTTGGACGCGCAACGAGGGTTGTAACTCGGCGAGCAAATCAATCAGCACAGGAATGGCTTCTGAATCATAGGCACCGACCAATCCCAGAGCGGCTCGTAGTCGAACTGATGGACGTTCGTCTTTTAGCAAAGGACGAACCGCCGCATGGTACGCCTTGCCACCCGCCTGGCAGATCACCTGAGCGGCAGTACCTCGACGGATGGCGAGTTTGTCTGTTAGAGCCTGCAAAATGGCAGGATCCGGCTTCCCCTCGCGAAAAGAGACGGCGAGCAGTGCATGCTCGACCTCGCGGAAAGTGGCATCATCTTCGGCGAAAGGTAGATATCCGATAAGCGCCTCAGCAGCTCCGACAGGTTTGCGTTGAGCCAATAGACGAGCTGAATGAATGACTAGGTTCGATGCTGTCGAACTTTCGATGTTTTGTAAACAAACACGAGCGCGGGTAGATCCTTCGATCTGATCGACATTGTTGGCGGCCGTGCGAAGTGCTGGAACCGCAGCCTGACCGATGGCCGTCAGTTCCGCTTGAGCAGTATCACGCTGCCCCAGATCTTCCGCGTTAAGTTGCTTGACCAACGCTTCAATTTTTTCTCGGGAAGGAGCAGGAGGGGTGCGTCGGCGGAAGAATTGGAGCAGAGCTTCATCCGTCGTCAGCAAGTTGGCATTTTTCAGAACTGTTTCATCAGCAGGACCACCCACTAAATCCGCGTTGCCCGACAGCCCAGGAGCAGCCGGAACGGTTGGCAATCCTCCCACGTTAGGCACGCCTTGAATGAACCCGAACCCGCCACCTCGCAGCTGGACAACGAGGGGAGCAGGTGGAGCGGGAATAGCGACCTGTTGGGGAAGTAACGCCAACGTCAGCATGAAGGGGGCCACTAACATCTTCGTCCACTCCAGACTACCGAGGTGTCATCTCTTATCTTGCTATCATAGACGAATTAGGAGTCGCCCGGCAGACGAAAATTAGTCAGGAGTTAAGGTCACCGTCAAAAAGTGTCGGCGCTTCGGAGAAGAGCGATTCTCCGCAGCGCCGGAACGGAAGCAATCCATAACGAATTAGTGTAGTTCGATCTTGAGCCGACCTTCCTTGACCGCGTCGGTGTACATTTTCGACACGATTTCACGGCGAAGTTCCTCAGCACAGAACTCGCGCACGCCCTCCTTGATCTTTTCGTACTCTGAAGGTCGGCCTGGCTTGCGATCCGTCACTTTGATGAGATGCATGCCGAAGTCAGTTACTACGACATCAGACAATTGCCCCACCTGCAAAGCGAAGGCCGCCTCCGAGAACGTCTCGTCGAACCACTTGCGGGGAATCCAGCCGAGATCACCGCCCTTGCTGGCCATTGGATCCTGCGAATACTTTCGGGCCATGTCGGCAAAGTCACACTTCGGATCGGTTAACAGCCGCTGGCGAATCTGCGACAGCGTTGCTTTTGCCTTAGCACGGTCCGCTTCTGTTGAATTTGCTGGTAGACGGATCACAATGTGACTAGCTCGTACCGTTACGCCATCGAAAAAGTCTTTATTTTTCTTGTAGTATTCTTGCACCTGGGCCTCAGAGATGGCGGTTTGAGCATAGGCATTCCAGCGCAGGTGATCGCCAATACTTGCTTTCAACTGTTCCACGGTTTGAGCCGTATCCTGGCAGAATTCCTCAATGCTTTTGCCCTGTTCCTTCAAGCCAGCAGCCATTTCAGCGAATTTGCGTTCAATTTCTTGGGGCGAAACAGGTTTAGTATTTTTTTCGAGGAACTGCTTCATCAGCACGTCCTCAATCATCATGCGCAACGCTTCCATCTGGCGTTGTCGTCGTTGAGCTTCGGGCAGCGCAACTGGCACAGGCCCCGCGGCTTTGAGAATTCCGTCAATGTCGCTCTGATGAATTTGCACACCGTTGACGACAGCGACGACTTTATTCGCCGGCTTGGCTGTTTGTGTTTGGGCTAAGATCATCCCTGAAAACAGGAGTACCGCGAGACCGGTAGCCCGGATTCGCTGTTTCATTACTCTTCTCCCTCCCGTGCGGAACACCAGGCTGGCGCTCGGAACGCCAAGCTGGCGCTCTAGGATCACTTCTCGTCAACGTGCTATAGCGAGCGATGTCTGTCAGAGGGAGAGCAATTTTCTAGTTGAGGAAACTCGGAAGCGTTTGCCAATAGGCTGGTAAATTTTACCGGTTGTAACAGTTATTTTTACATAATGAAAACGAAGTAGTCTCCTCGTCGCCTGGAAAGTCAACGTGTGCTAAGTCATTTTCAGAAAAGCCTTTTATTCTCCGAGACAGCCGGCAGAGAAAGAATTGGCACACGGCTTGCGAGTACATTTTCTCGACAGATCCTCCAAGGAAAGGAGGCGGGATCGACAGACGAACGCCAAACGGAGCACTCCCCCGCCACAGTTTGGCAAAAGTGAACGGCAAAAGCTGCGGAGGTATCCCGATCCTCCCGACCCAGGCTCTGCCGCTATCAACGGCTGTCGAATATACCGTCGCCGGAACTCACTCCCCCTGTCATACCCCGTACCCCATCGATGCTGCATGCCCTTTAGGCCGCCTGGTCCCCCCAGGCGGCCTCTCTTTCTTTTTTTGTGAGACAACTTCACCGTCAGGCCATACCATGCCGCCAGCGAACTGTGTATACATCGCTCCTTCTCATTTCGGAATAAATCGATGTCAATTTTCCGTATTTTTCTTGCACTGCTTGTTGGCGGTATCGCACTTCCGTTCGTGCAAGCTGTTCCGCCTAACGTAGTTCTCGTCATGACCGACGATCAGGGTTATGGGGATCTGTCGTGTCACGGTAATAAGGAACTTCGTACACCAAACCTAGATCGGTTGCATCAGCAGTCTGTGCGACTGACGAATTTTCACGTCGATCCAACTTGCTCCCCAACCCGTTCGGCCCTGTTGACGGGAAGGTATTCCTCGCGAACCGGAGTTTGGCACACAATCGGTGGGCGATCGCTCTTGCGACGCGATGAGACAACACTTGCGGATCTGTTCGCGGCTGCTGGGTATCGCACTGGAATATTTGGTAAATGGCACTTGGGGGATAATTATCCGTTTCGCGCTGTGGATCGCGGTTGGCACGAGTCGCTGGTACACGGCGGAGGCGGCATCGGTCAAACCGCTGATGCTTGGGAGAATACTTATTTCGACGATACCTATCTGAGAAATGGCAAACCCCAACCACAGCGGGGTTACTGTACCGAGGTGTTCTTCGACGCCGCTCTAAAGTTCATCGAGACTAACCGAGAACGACCCTTTGTTTGCTATCTGGCGACCAATGCACCACATTCACCGTATCGAGTGGCCCCGAAGTACGCTAAGCGATTCCTAGATTTGAGGATTCGCCAGCCAAGAGCAAACTTTTATGGCATGATCGAGAACATCGATGAAAACATGGGGCGTTTGCTTGACCGTCTCACTGCCTGGAACCTCGATAGGAACACCATCGTTATATTTCTGACTGACAATGGCACGGCAGCCGGTTGGAACGAGGCCAGCGGTGAGGGATTCAATGCAGGTATGCGTGGAATCAAGGGATCGGTGTACGAAGGCGGGCATCGAGTTCCCTGTTTCATGCGTTGGCCAGGACAATTCCCCGCGGAAACCGATGTGCCAGAACTGACCGCGCACATCGATCTGTTGCCGACTTTACTAGAGGCTTGCGAAATCAAAGGCAAATCTCGCTGGCCGATTGATGGCCTTAGTCTGCTGGGACGCCTGCGGAACAACGCCAAGTTGCCCCAGCGGACCTTGTTCGTACATTCGCAGCGGGTCGAACATCCGCAGAAATGGCGGCAATGCGCCGTTTTGACGCCGCGCTGGCGGCTCATCAACGGCCAAGAACTGTACGACCTCGTTGCCGATCCCGGTCAGCAAACAGACCTTGCTAAGACACAGCCCAAGGTTGTTGCTGAGTTGCGTCAAGAGTATGAACGCTGGTATGAGAGCATCTCGACCCGGTTTGGGGAGTATTGTGAGATCATTCTCGGATCCGAACGAGAGAATCCAACCACACTCACAGGACACGACTGGCACGGCGATGTCGTTCCCTGGAATCATGAATCGATTAAGAAGATGCCCATCGCGAATGGATTCTGGGCTGTCGAAATTGCTCAGGCCGGTCGGTATCGCTTCACACTTCGTCATATGCCAGCCCCTGCCAAGTTCCCGCTCGAAGCGGCTCGTGCCAAATGTCGGATTGGCGACATCGAAGTAACTGACAAGGTCACTCCTGGTTCGACGGAGGTGAGCCTGACGGCCCAACTCCAGCCGGGCAAGACTCGCCTGCAAACCTGGCTGGAAACCGATCGGGTTTCTCGTGGTGCCTTTTACGTTACTGTCGAACGGCTGCAGTGAGAAAGTGAAACGAGATGAGAATCGAACTGGAAAAACCAACGTCATCTCCTGCGTTTGGTGCGATTGCTCGTTCCGATCGCCTCGTCAACCTGGATTTCACACGAGGCATGGCACTGTTAGGCATTCTTTTGGTCAACAGCATTGTCTTTTTCGGTCCGTTGGCCGCGCTAATGGATCCCTCGACCTTAGCCGGCAAGCCCCTCGCCGATCGGCTCGCTTCTCTGGCGGTCTTAGTACTGTGTCAGGGCAAGTTCATCTCTATCTTCAGCCTGTTGTTTGGCTATGGTCTGCTTGGGCAGTTTGATCGCGCTCGTGAGTCCGGCTATGGAGCGGTTCGCTTTGCCTTTCGTCGACTCTTGCCGTTGAGTCTATTCGGCCTATTGCATGGCCTGTTGATCTGGTTCGGCGATATCCTCTTCTTTTACTCGCTGATGGGCTACTGTCTGTTGCTGGGACGCTGGCTGTCGGCGCGGGCGATGATCCTAATTGGCGTGGCGTTGATTCTCTTTTCTCTGCTCGTCACTGGATTGTTGTTCTTCGTCACCTTGGGAGTGCCTCCTGAGTCGAACCCGAGTGACCGCGATACGACATTGCGTGGCTGGCGTGCTGTAGTCGCGTCTAGTGAAGGACCAACCGATCCCGTCTGGATTGCCGCCGAGATCGCTGCCTATCGCGATGGTCCCTGGCGCGATGCGCAGTTGTTCCGCATCCTTGGCTGGATGGGCAATGTAGTGATGATGATGCTCGTCGGTTGGATGTCGCTGGGAATGATGTTCATCGGCGGGGCCTTGTGGCGAGTCAAATTCTTCTCGCCAGAGCAGCGCAACCTACGCCTCCGCGTATTGGCCATCTTTTTACCCGTGGGATTGGTCATCGAAGCCGTCGCCGCTTGGGTACTGTGGCCGTATCCTCCTACCAGCCAAGCCTACGCGTTGGGCATGTTCGTTCAACAGATTGGCGTGTTGTTCTTGCCGTTCGGTTACTTAGCGATGTTCGCTTTGCTAGCCGATCGTCTGCCAAGCATGCTGCGCGATCCCATCGCTAGCGCCGGTCGGATGTCATTGACGGTTTACTTGATGCAGTCGCTCGTAGCGACGTTTCTGGCTTACCATTGGGGGTTACAATGGTTCGGTCGCGTTGATGCTGCGGCTCAAGTAATCCTGTCTTTTGCTATCTGGGCTGGATTGGTGATATTAGCTCATCTGTGGTTGATGTGCTTCCGTCAGGGGCCGATGGAATGGCTATGGCGTCGGCTGGAATACGGACGGCGCACCGCATGATGCAGTGCGCCGGGTTCAAAACAGATCGGAATTATCCGCCGATCTGATTGAGCTTGTTCAAGATCTCATCAACCGTCGGCTTGATCTTCTCACTTACCCCTTCTTGGGTGAGAGTGCGTTCAAAGTTCTGTCGGAGATGATCGACAGCCGGCTTGAGCATCGTTGTCATTGTGGTCCGACTCTCTTGAGGCAATCGCTCCAGAGTTGCTCGGACCTGATCGATCCGCTGGGACGCTTGTTTGAACTTGGGCATGGCCTCCGTAGCTGTCGTCGCGTCCTTGATGTTGCTGATTGTCGTCGATATCGAGTTGAAGAGTTGGGAAAACTCGTTACTGACGTTAGCCATCGGCAACTCGGGACGATTACCGGTCAAATCCCCCAGTTTCTCGACCACGGCATCAACTTCGGGACGAATCTTTTCCGTCACGCCCGGAGTCCACGCCAAGCGGGCCACTTGCTCGTCGAGTCGGGCTACACTGCGATTGATCGTCTCCTTGATTTGCTCGCGGTCCGTCGGAGATACCTGTTGGGACACACTTTTCATAGCAGCGAACTGTTTGGCCAGTTGCTTTAGTTCGGGAACAGCTTGCTCAGCGCTCTTGAGGTCATTGATCTTGTCCAGACGAGCAGTCAACGACTTACAAGCGTCGGCCACACTGGTCTTCATCTCACTGGGGCTAGGAACGTTCAACGTCGGACTGTTGCGGTTGTAGTAAAAGACTACTGCCACCGCGATCGCTCCAAGAGCAACAACAGGCACGAACCACCTCGCAGGCGACGAACTTTCCTGTTGAGAAGGCTGTACTGGTGAAGAATCAAACGTGGGTATGTCTGCAAGAGAGAATCCAACCGGAAGTGAATTTTCGATGTTATTCTTCTGCTCGCTGAAGAATCGCGTCACATTTTCCTGGTCAAACTTTTGGCCAGAACGAGTCATCTGTGAGGCGATTCCACCCAGAACCATCGGAGCAAGATAACTCAGCAGTTTTCGCATGGAATCATTGCTGAGGCCGCCGAATTTAGACAACAGTGATCCGAGTTGGTTAAAAACGCCAGGCCCGAACAGCGAGCCTAGCAACTCGTCGCCTTGACGCACCTGATCGGGAGTGTTCCCCGCTACTCGAGTGTCCGCTGCACCCGGAGCAAAGCGAATCAGCATAGTCAGCAGTTTGCCGACACCTCCAACGCTTGCCGTCAACTTGCCGAGCATGGCGAGCAAGGACGGGACGGCAGCCTCCACTGCCGTTCTTGCTGTCTCCTCACTGGTTCCAAGCATGCTGCCGAGTTGGCTGAACTGCTCGGACGACATCTGGCTACGGATCGTGTCAACGATGTTCATAGGGCTACTCCTAGCCAAGGGAGTTAGCCGCAGGAGACGGCACCACGCCGTCCTGGCATGCGGTTCACTCCTGAACCTCGTTGTCTTAGGGATTCAAACTCCGTTCGCCAGGGACAAACTTCTCCCACTCTGAGGGAGATCCTAGCGAGTGACTCCAAAGGGTCTTAAAGGTCGTCAGATCGATCGCATACAGCATGTGACTACGTCGTACTTTACCGGGCAAAATCATTCCTTTAGCGGTTGCTGTAGATAAGCAATAAGCACGTGTTTTGATTCTGGTGACCGACATCGTACCTGCTAGCACTGGAGCACGAGCGGTCAAATGTCCGTCGAGTAGCGAGAAAATCGACCAGAACTGAGGCAGAGTGGCATCGTCGTGACGAGCCGCATCACGAATCCAAAGATGCTTACCGTCCAAATCTGGCAAGCAGAGCAGATACTCTCCCCGGATCAATTCTCGTGGAGCCGCCTCCTGGTTATTCAGTAAATTCCAACTTCGTAACACCAAACGTTGTTGTCGCTTGGTCGGTGTCGAATCAGGTGATTCTTCTGCGACCACCGCCAACAGCACCTGATCGATCTGTTGATACCAGCGTACCGCATGCTTCTCAAGTTGGACGGGTAATCGTTGTGGAGGTTTTGGATCTGGTAAAGGAAAAATTTGGACTTGGCCTCGTGAAAGATCGAGCCTGACCCGACCTTGCGCCGTCTTCGGAGGACCGACTATTCCTCGTGCTGTAGCATGCCAGTCTAAAGTGAGTTCCTCCGCGGAGGGATGCCAATTCCACTGCACTTCGCGCGTCCAGCGTGGCAGGTCGAATTCTCGATACACTCGCCCTAGGCCGGTCGCTCCATCAAACAATGTCAGAGCAAAGCTGTTTCGCGATTGCCGAGTCAAGGCAACGAGGCGTTTTTGACTCACGGTCAACGGAATAAACGCCTCGCGCGAACGCCATAGAACTTTGCCGGTTTCAAGTTCAATGGCGTCGATGCCGGTTTCAGACGCGAGATAGGCTACCTTACCCTGGGCATCGACCACGCCACCTGGAAACGGAGAAGCAGCAACAGCGATGGTAGGACTCAGCGCGAGAACCAAACTAGAAAGCCAGCGCATGACGAACCTCACGCAGGATGCAGGCACGAGTAGGCTCCCGCTGCATCGTCGAATCACTCCTCTTTGCGTGAGATCGATTAGCCGGTTTTTCAGTTTGTCAGGCTGCCTGACGTGATCGGATCGGAATGGTGACCTGTTCCCGTCGAGTTAATAGCTCCAGAGCAGCCGGCAAAAGCATTAAAGCCGCTAACATCGAACATCCCACTCCGAGCGTGAGGATGAATCCTAGACTGACCAGTCCTCGCTCGGTGGAAATCATCAGTGTGGCAAAGCCAATCATCGAAGTCAGCGCCTTGACCAACACACCACGACCGATGGCCCGGCTGATGCCTTTTTGCCCTCCCGCTCGCCGGATCAGGAAGTCGTGCAACACATGAACTCCGTTATCGACGCCGACTCCAAGAATCAGCGGAAACGCGATCATGTTGGCCGGATTCAGGGGCCAACCGCACCATCCCAGCACCCCGACGGAGAGCAGCACGCCTAGCAGTAGAGGCAACACCGCGACAAGCGTTCGTTTTAAGCTGCGAAAATCTAGCCACAACACCAAAACGATTACTACAAAAGCGTAGATACCGGCTCGCTGTAAGCCGTTTTTCATCGCCTTCAACCCCTCGACGGTGCCGAAGGGTTTACCGGTCGCCTGTGGATCAACACTGCGAATAGTCTCGGTGAACTGCTCCAGCGGACCGAAATTCCACAGATCCTCTTTGGCAAAGACTCGCAACAACCAATTTCCATTTTTGCCCACGTAGCGCTCACGGAGTGAGGCTGGAAGTTCCTCCAGCGTGATGAGAGACGGGGTAGACACTTCGCGAAGTCGGTGCAATCCCTCTGCAAGATCCTCTGCCAATCGCTCATCGAGATGTCGCAGGCGCGAAGCGGCTGTATCGACAGGAATCGCAGCGAGCGTGGAAAACAAAGATTGCATTCCCGCATGCAACTCAGCGAGTAATTGCTGCTGCGAACTTCGTGCTGCTAACATCTCGACAAGACTGGCTAAATCGCGTCGCATTTGCTCTAGATCAGGCGTCTCATGGCGAATTCGTCCGCCACGTCGAGGCAGTCGTTGAAGACTTTGCTGAATTTTCTCTAATAGAGGTCTTTTTTGTTGCTGATCTGGTGGCACCAAAGAAGCGATCTCAACCACCTGACTGACTTCGGGCAAACGTTGATAACGCTCACTCAAGGCCAGCGTTTCCTCTCGGCTAGCTCGATAGCTAAGCGTATGCCAGGTTGCACCTGCGGAATGTTCTATCAGGGTTCGTTCCCATTTGACCGAGTCAAGATCCGCGGCCTGGAGATGCAGTAGATTATGGTCGTAATGAACCCGAGATGCGCCTGCTCCGATCACGCCAGCCAACAGAAACCCTAACCCCAACACAATGCCTGCATGGCGTCTCAGCCACGGTAACCAAGTGTTCTGGTCCGGATGAGCCATGCTGATCGGAATTGGTAAGACTCCACGTCGGTCGAACAACATCAACAGAGAGGGCAATACCGTGAAGCACGCAAAAGCACAAAGCAAGACGCCACAGCCGGCTATCCAGCCTAATTCGGCCACTGCCTTGAAATCGGCGAAGATGGCGGCGAAGAACGCCAAGGCAAGGGTGCTAGCCGCTGTCAAATTGCCGATCGCCACATGTTCCGTGGAGTGCAGCAGCGACTCGCGGACCTCCATACCGCTCTTTCGGGCATGTTCGTAGCGCATTACCCAGAGTACGCCATAGTCTCCCATGCCGATAAGCATGACCGCGAAGGTGGCCGAGAGAATGTTCAAGTGGCCGACCGTGAGCGTCAACCAGCCGAAAGCCCAGGCAGTACCTACCAGCAGAGTGACCACGGTCAACGCTGGATAGGCTAAGCTACGATAGACGAGGAGAAACAGCAGTGACACCCCTGCGAGGGCCAGATACGACGCCAATCGCGTATCATTCTCCGCAGCGACCATCTCATCGGTTTCAAGCACCGGAAGTCCGGTACATCCCATTCGCAGATCGGGAAACTCCGCATTGACTGCTTCGACAATCTGTCGGGCCGTAGATACGCTTTTGAGAGCGGCAGTGAAAGAACCCGGCTCTTTGACAGGACGAGCCAGAAGAAACACCAACTGACCATCCCCCGTAAAGAGATATTGCGGTTCCTCCAGCATTTTTTGTCGGGGCGACTGTTCTCCTGGTGGACCGCCCCAGGGACTGGAATAGTTGGTAGGATTCCGGACCGTCTCATGAGCGACACGTGCAATCGTTGTCAACTGCCGAAAAAACCGTTCGTCCGCTGCGGAGAGCGGCTTAGTCGGATCAGCCGAGGAAAGACGCTGACGAGCCTCTTGCAGCATGGGATGTAACCCAAGTGCATGCCAACTCAATGGTCCAAAATCCAGAAGCCGCTTCATGTCGCTAAGATATTCTCGCTGGATCGCCTGAACCTGCTCCAGCGGGGCAAGCATCAATGCGCGATTTTTTAGCGAACGAAGATCGACTTTGTAGAATAATCGATCAAACAGATCTGGATTATCGTTGATTCGCCGCGCGATTGCCTCAATGGCGACCCGCATGCGCTCGGGATCGTCGCCCTGAACCACCACGACGATATCGTCATCGTCACCGAACTCATCGAGGTAATTTTGCCAGCGTTGCTGATAATCTTTGCGAACGCTGATGAGGTCATTGCGCGAGGTGTGATATTCCAAACGAGAAGCGGCAGCGACCAGGGACAAGACAGCAAGTCCCAAAGCCAAGGCTAGAACCAAGCGAGGATGCCGACAGACAGCATCAACCAGCACGATGAGCATTCGCCGAACGGAAGTCGTCGGCTGGGAGTTCTCGAAAGACATCCTGTCCGCTCCGGACCAAGTGGAAACCACCATCCCCGCGTCGCGGAGAGCGAGGAGTGTAGACAAATCTTGCAGCACATTCAAGACGAAGCAAGAGTCCACTGACGCCTTGTTGCTGCATGGACCTGTCGGTACTCTGATCCACATGTCGAACTTCGACGATGACATACTGACTGGACGTTTATCGATCTACGTCGCCTTCGATTGGGGCGAGGAGATCAATCTTGAGCTTGCGCGGAAACAAGGGGCGGGCGTGGTGCTGGACATGGTTCGGCGGCCGCGAACACCGCGCAGCCTTGCCTTTCGACCGCCTCCGTTACGATTTCCTTTGGGTCCGGTCGTCATTTCCATGCCGGGCTTGGAGGGAACGACTGTCCGCGCTGCTGAAGCGACAGTCTTCGACTTCGCTGGAGTTAGCGTCGCGTTGCAGATTCCCTTCACCATGCCACGACGGGAACTGCGTCTGCTAGCGGCTCGGCTGAACGATCCTGAACCGAGCCTACAAATTGTGCAAACGGCTCGCGCGGTCCTCGAACCGCTTTATCATAAACTTCTTCCTGCGATTAGCAAACCTGCCTGGGATGAACAGCTTTCTGAAGAATACTTCGTTTTCCAGTTCCCTCCTAGTCCCGGAGTCGCTCCAGACGATTTACTCACGATTCATGCCGACTGGCTCGCTGGGCTTCTTCGTCTGGAAGATGAGCCATTGAGCGCGCAGGAGATCGCGGAGTCCTTGCGACTGACACTTCGCTATGGCATGGACGACGTGTTCATCCCCGATTGGGGCGCGGCCGTGTTAGTCGATCGCGAGGGAGAGAGTGACGAGACGCTGCAAGTGATCGAGTTCGCCAATCTGCGCATGGTCGAGTTTCGCCACATCGATCGACGCATCGATGAGATACTCGGTTTGGCGGATGAATTGGTGCGAAAGGCGTCGCGGTCTCGGCTACCAGCTTGGCGAAGCCACCATGCGGCACTTCGTTCGCTCGGCGAGTTGCGCATCGATGCCGGCCTGTTCGAGCGTACCGTGACGGCGCTGCAGCTGGTCGGCGACCAGTATCTCGCCCGTGTTTACAAACTGTTGGCCACGCGCTTCCATCTTCCCGAGTGGGAGAAAGGCATTCAGCGAAAATTAGAGAGTCTTGAAGGCGTTTATCAGATCGCCTCGCATCAGAGCGCTGATTTCCGAGCCGAGTTTCTCGAACTCATTATTGTGCTTCTCATCCTCATCGAGATTGTCATTAGCATCTACAAACACTAAGGCCATGCAACCGCTCGTCTTCACGCCGTTTCTCCGACCGATGCTCTGGGGCGGCAGACGGCTGGCACAGATGTTAGGTAAGCCGCTGCCTCCAGAGGGCACTTGGGGGGAATCGTGGGAATTGAGCGCGCATCCCCTACATGTCAGCCGAGTCGCCGAGGGACCGCTCACCGGCACCTACCTGACGGATCTGTTCCCTCATTTTCCTCTACTCATCAAGTATCTGGACGCGAACGACTGGCTCTCGGTGCAAGTGCATCCGGATGATGACAAAGCGATGTCACTCAGTGGAGAACCATTAGGTAAAACGGAGGCTTGGGTAGTGCTGGACGTGGAACCGGGCGGACGCATCTTCGCCGGAATCAAGCCTGGCATTGATCGCCGTGCTTTCGAGCAAGCACTCCATGACGAGCGCGTGACCGACTGTTTGCATGTTTATCAGCCAAGAGTCGGCGACTGTCTGTTCTATCCTGCTGGAACTGTGCATGCGGTCGGTGGAGGTGTCCTCTTGGCCGAGGTACAACAGTCCTCCGATGCCACGCTTCGCCTCTATGATTGGGAGCGAGTCGGACCTGATGGACGTCCCCGTCAGTTACACGTCGCGGAGGCTTTGGCAGCAATTGATTGGTCGCGGGGTCCCGTGGATCCGGTTGATGGCACTCCGTTGCCCAATCTTCCTGGGGAGCGCTTGGTCCAGTGCCGCTATTTCGTGATGGATCGCTTTCGCCTCAAGGATCCGCTGAATTCGCCCTATTCCGATCAACTATCTCTCTGGATGGTATTGCACGGCATAGCTGAGTTAACCTGTCGGGGCTATCATCACACTTTCACACGAGGTAGTACCGTGGTTTTGCCTGCTGAGGTGGCACATGCGGTTTGGCACCCTGCGCCGTCAGCCACTCTGCTGGGCATCACGCTTCCGAAGCCATGAGCGACCACACTTCGTCTTTGGCGGTAACTGTCGCCAGACAGGAGGGACACCCACAGCTCAGTTGGCGGGTGTTGACAGACAACTGCCCCGTGGCCCAGAAATATGCCCATTGCAGAGGGGTTTTGGTCAATATCTGCACTTCCGCTCCTAATTGACGATTAATCCCCACCCTGACATCGCCGAGTTGGTTGAGTACACGCACCTGATCGCGTCGGTCACCTGAAGTGTTCACTATGATGGCACGATAACCCCGAGCCAGTTCGTACTTGCGACCATTGATCGTCACTTCGATCCGACCGGAGGGCAAACATCGAATCCACACACGATCTATTGCTGGGCTGCTAGTCGTGATAAGAAATGCCGCAGGTCGGCTCATATCCACGATGACTGGAGCAGCAGTCGGCAACCTTCGCTGCGAACTAGGAACAAAATTGCCGAGCATCGTCTGATAGGTGTTCAGCGGGCCTGGTCCGTGGACGGTTCCTTTAGAATCGACAAACGCGGCATAAGTCCGATCAAGGAAGGCGGTGTTGACTGCTCGCGACAAATGCGGAGCAGCACTGTAGCGATACCCCATCGTCTCCAAATCATTGCCGGAATCGACGTGCCACAATCCCCAGGTATGGCCGGCCTCATGCAAAGTCACGTCAGCCAAAGCCAGGGCGGCCTGCTCCACCGTGCCCCAACTTTCGTTGCCCACGAAGGCGATATCGGTGACATTGGTGTTGCCAATGTCGACCATGCTGGCGAGGTGCGTGCCATTGCTCAGCGTCGATTTGCCCAGAAATACAGTGGTGGCTCCGACCCCTTCGACAGCCAATCCTGTGGTGCGTCGCACTTCGATGCCAAACGGCGTGAGATCCTCTTTCAACAATTCGATCATTTTGGCGATGATTTCATCACGATCGCCTCGGGACGCTAAAAATGGCTCGACGACCACACCATCCCCCTCGGCATCGAAGGTGTTGAGCATATGCGGCCAGTCCGAACCAGCCCAGCGAACCAGATCAGCGTGACTGATGTTCGCTCCGTCGAAATTCAGATACAACACGTTGCTTTCGGGAAGACGACTTGGCTGGGAAGGCGGCAGAATTTCCAACGTGTAGTTAGGGTTCTTAGCCCCCTGGTAGCCGTAAATCTGTAGATAGTATGTCCCGGCACTTAAGCCGTTTAGAGAGATCCGCTCGTTGTCGTTGCCGCTGGTCGAGGAGCGGACGACGTTCCCACGAGCATCGGTAAGACGCAAATCAAGATCACCTTGAGCATGCCGGAACAGAAGCGCGACGTAATCATTTTCACGTCCCAACCCCGTCGTAGTGAAACGGAACCAATCCGCAGAGTCAGCAAGAATCAGATTGGAAATGGTTCGTCGTTGCGTCAGAGATCCTAGATCATGTGCCGTCGCGAGAGTGTCGTTGTCCTCGTAGGCATCGTCGATTGGCGTGGAGGAGGAGAGATTCAGACGTTGCACCGACCAGTTATATCGCCTGCCAGGCGTATGGATTAGATTGGTGATACCAAAGACATAGACTCGTCCCGCGATCAGGTTCACTGTGACGCGCGAATTGCGTAACGCTGGGCTAATGTCGTTGTTGAACGCGATCCGTTGACCAGACTGATTGAACAATCCCAGCACTGTGTCGAGTTGGCTATTCGGAGTGGTGGTCTGAATGCGATAAGTTCCGCTAACGGGAGCTTGAAACTGGTAATAATCAATTTCGTTGTGCGTAATCTCCGCCGATCCAGCTCGAACATGCTGATTGTTCAATATGATCGTGGTAGGCGAACTAACGCGAACGACAGCAGGTGGAATCGTCCCCCAAGAAAGAAGCGTGCGATCTTCGAGTGCTTCTAGGCGCAAACAGGCACTTGGCCTCATCCACAGCGATGGCATGAAGCAACTCCAGGAGCATGCTAACTCTGGCCGAGAGGAAAAGAACGACCTCGACAGTATGGAATTCTATCGCTCGATTCGCCAACAGGTTGTCGATTCTTGATTTCTCAAGGGAATCTACTCCTCAACTCCGCCAAACTAGAACACTAGCATCGGTTGTGCAGAATAGGAAATATAGCGAGAGGAACGTCTGGAGTATGATTGGCGTGAAGGTGACTGATCGCTTCACTATCATATTTTGTGTCGCTCGATACGCCTTCGAGGTGGGAAGATGTCGCAGAACCGAGTACGTAGTCAGGAGGCGTTTCATCGCTCGTCACGGTTAATTCCAGGAGGGGTCAATAGTCCAGCCCGGGCGTTCGGAGCGGTCGGGGGCAATCCTTTGTTCATCGAGCGTGGCGAGGGGCCATATCTCTTTGACGTGGACGGCAACCGCTATCTAGACTTCATCGGTTCCTGGGGACCGTTGATTCTGGGACATTGTCACCCGCGCGTTGTCGAGGCTGTCTGCGAAACTGTTCAGCGTGGAGCGAGTTTTGGCGCGCCGTGTGAGCTGGAGAGTGAGTTAGCGGAACGCATCATCGATGCTGTTCCCTCCATCGAGATGGTGCGCATGGTATCCTCTGGCACCGAAGCGGCCATGAGCGCGGTTCGCCTAGCGCGAGGCTACACGGGACGTGATCTGATTGTTAAATTTGCCGGCTGCTATCACGGACATGTCGATAGTTTACTGGTTCAGGCTGGCTCCAGTGCCACGACATTAGGCGTACCCAACAGTCCCGGTGTGCCGATTGGATGCACCAAAGACACCCTGTCGTTGCCCTACAACGACCCTCAAGCGATTACCGATGTCTTCGCCCAACATGGCGACCAAATCGCCGCTGTGTTGCTGGAACCGATCGCGGGCAATATGGGCTTGGTACAGCCAACTACGGAGTTTCTCGATCTTTTAAGGGAAATTACTCAACGTTACGGCGCACTGTTGGTGTTCGACGAAGTGATGACTGGCTTCCGGCTGGCCTACGGCGGCGCTCAGCAACTGTTGCATCAACTACCGGACCTAACAATTCTGGGCAAAATCGTCGGCGGTGGCTTTCCCGTCGGAGCTTATGGCGGACGCGCGGAAGTCATGAAAAAAGTGATGCCCGCTGGACCAGTGTTCCAAGCGGGCACCTTGTCTGGCAATCCTGTCGCTATGGCCGCTGGTATTGCCACCTTAGACGAGCTGAATCGTCTTAATCCCTACGACGATCTCGAACGTCTCGGCACCTTCCTGGCAGACGGCCTTCGAGAAATCATCCACGAATACAATCTACCAGCGACAGTCAATCAAGTCGGCAGTATGTGGACGCTGTTTTTCACGTCCGAGCCGGTCTCCGACTACGCTAGCGCCAAACGCGCTGACACCGCCCGGTTTGCACGCTTCTTCTGGGCAATGATGGATCGCGGGTTCTATTTGCCTTGCAGTCAGTTCGAGGCCGCGTTCAACTCGATCCTGCACACCCGCGAACGCCTGGAAGAAACTCTCGCCGCTGCGCGGGAGGCGCTTCGTTCTATTTGACAGTCCCCACTGCAATCAACCGGTCGGAAATAGAGCGTGCGAGCGCAGCACCTTGAGATAGTTGCCCCGCTCGTAGGCCGATGGGTTAGCCACACGCCGAAAACTCATACTGCCGCGCATGCTGGTGATTGACTCATACTCGTGATCCGTCATCCAATCACGCAGCCCGACCAAGACATTGGCGAGATGCTCCACGCCATGGCGTAACAACGCCGAGGTCATCATCGCCACCGACGCGCCAGCCATCATGCACTTGAGAACGTCCGTCGCTCCATGCACCCCCCCGGTAATCGCCAAGTCCAGCTGGATACGACCGAAGAGAATCGCGACGGCGTGCAAGCGGAGCCGCAACTCATCCGCAGTGCTAAGCCAGAGACTTGGGACTACTTCCAACCGCTCCAGGTCGAAATCGGGTTGATAGAAGCGGTTGAACAACACCACGGCCCGTGCGCCTGCCGCTTGCAGCCGCTTCGCCACTGACGGAATCGACGTGTAAAAAGGGCTTAGCTTCACCGCTAGCGGAATCTTTACCTCCCGAGCGACGGCAGCAACCAAATTGGCCAGTTCACTCTCGATTTGCTCCGCCGTGCGCTCCGGATCAGTCGGTAGATCGTAAACGTTCAACTCCAAAGCATCGGCCCCTGCCTCTTCAAGAAGTTTGGCATAGCGAATCCATCCGCCTAGAGTTCGCCCGTTCAGACTAGCAATAACTGGGATCTGCAATAGCGACTTTGCCTCACGAAGATGCTCCACATAGCCGTCAGGTCCAAAGTTGTAGTCTGCCATGTCTGGGAAGTAGGACAGTGATTCCGAATAGCCCTCGGTGCCGTAATCCAGATAACGCGACAGATCCAAACTTTCGGCCTCGATCTGTTCCTCAAACAGCGAGTGCAGGACAACCGCACCAGCACCCGCTTCTTCCATGCGTCGAAGCGAATCGAGATCCTGGCACAAAGGCGACGAGGAACAGACCAGCGGATTGCGCAGGTGAAGCCCTAGATACGTCGTGCTGAGATCGATCATGGTTTGGCCTCCATCGGCATTGCCGCCAGGTGTTCGTACATCCGCCAGCGTTCACGGACGTCCTGCTCAGCCAGTCGCAATAGTTCGCGCGCCTGAGCCGGATTGGCTTGCGCCAACATGGTGTAACGAGTTTCGTTGTAGATATACTGTTTCAACGGTATTGACGGAGCACGCGAATCCAAATGCAAGGGATTCTTTCCCTGATTTCTCAGATCCGGATTATAGCGAATCAGCGGCCAGTACCCCGACAGCACCGCGGCCTTTTGTTGATCCATCCCCCGAGCCATATCGTAGCCGTGGGCGATGCAGTGACTGTAAGCGATAATCAGGGCAGGACCATCATACGCCTCGGCCTCACGGAAGGCTTGCAGCGTTTGGGTATCGCTCGCTCCCATAGCCACACGAGCGACATAGGCTGTACCATGCGTCATGGCCATCAGAGCAAGATCCTTCTTCGGTGCCTCTTTGCCGCCAGCGGCGAACTTGGCCACCGCGCCGCGCGGCGTTGATTTAGACATTTGCCCTCCGGTATTAGAGTAAACCTCGGTATCTAGTACCAGCAGTTTGACGTTCTTCCCCGAGGCCAGCACATGATCGACGCCACCGAACCCGATGTCATACGCCCAGCCATCGCCGCCGATGATCCACACACTCTTTCGTACCAACGCGCCGCTGACCGACAGCAGATCGCGAACCAAAGGTGAATCGTGTCCAGCCAATTTTCGCTTCAGCTCATCAACCCGCCACCTTTGCAGATCGATTTCCTCTTCATTCGTTTGCGGAGCGTTGCATAATGCTTCCGCCAGTTCTGCACCAATTACATCGCGTAACTTCTGAATCAGCTCTCGGGCATACTCCGCTTGTCGATCGACCGCTAGACGCATGCCCAGCCCAAACTCGGCATTGTCTTCGAACAACGAATTGGCCCAGGCTGGACCTCGCCCAAACTGGTTCACTGTCCACGGTGTGGTTGGCAGATTTCCGCCATAGATCGAGGAGCAGCCCGTAGCATTGGCGATTAACAAACGATCCCCGAACATCTGCGACAAAAGTTTCAGATAGGGCGTCTCGCCGCAGCCTGCACAGGCTCCCGAGAACTCGAACAACGGTTCCAACAACTGTACATCTTTGACACTGTCGAACCGCAATCCGCGACGATCAGGATTCGCCAGTTTGAGGAAGAAATCCCAGTTGGCTCGCTCGGCTTCGCGGATTGGTTCCAACGGCTTCATGTTAATGGCTCGGAGTTTCGTCTCGGTCTTGTTCTTAACAGGACAGACCTCGACACAGAGCCGACATCCCGTGCAATCTTCGGGTGATACCTGAAGCGTAAAGCGTTGCTGTTTTCGATCGGGCCAACGCGAGGGGGCTGACTTGAAGCCATCGGGCGAACCAGCAAGTTGCTCCAGCTCGACGAGTTTGCCACGGATCACCGCATGCGGACAGACTAGAACGCACTTGCCACACTGGATGCATATCGATTCATCCCAAACAGGGATTTCTTGGGCTATCCCTCGCTTCTCCCATTGCGTCGTCCCTGTGGGCCAGGTTCCATCTGCCGGGATCGCGCTAACCGGAAGTTTATCTCCCTCCCCGACCATGATCAGTGACGTGACTTTGCGCACGAACTGGGGTGCCTGAGCTGGCACAGTCGGTCGCGGCGCTTTCGTCGAAGTGATCGCTGAAGGAACTTGTACCTCGAACAGTCGCGATAACGTCGAATCGACCGCCGCATGATTCCGTGTGACGACCGCTTCTCCGCGTTTGCCGTAAGTCTTGGCAATCGCTTTTTTGATAGCCTTGATAGCCTCATCGCGCGGCAACACTCCGGCAAGGGCAAAGAAGCACGTCTGCATCACGGTGTTGATTCGACCACCCATGCCAGCATCGTGGGCTACCTTGAAGGCATCGATCACGAAGAAACGCAACTTTTTAGAGAGAATTTGTTCCTGTACCTTGCGTGGCAAATGATGCCAAACTTCTTCAGGACCATACGGACTGTTGAGCAAGAACGTGGCTCCCGGAGCAGCGACGGAGAGAACGTCCATCCGTTCAAGAAAGTTGAACTGATGACAAGCAACGAACGTGGCCTGTTGAATCAGATAAGTCGAACGGATCGGTCGTGGTCCAAAGCGGAGATGTGAGGTCGTAGTTGAACCCGACTTTTTAGAGTCGTAAACGAAGTAACCTTGCACCTCTAGTTCAGTCTCTTCGCCGATGATCTTGATCGAGTTCTTGTTCGCGCCAACCGTACCATCTGAACCTAGTCCAAAGAAAACAGCGCGGACGACATCCTCCGGTTCGACGGTGCGAGTTGGGTCGTAGTTGATGCTGGTATGTGTAACATCATCGTGGATGCCCACGGTGAAATGATTGCGGAGCTTTTCGGCAGCGGCCAACTCGAAGAGCGCATGCACCATCGCAGGAGTGAACTCTTTTGAAGACAATCCATAGCGTCCCCCCAAAACGCGCGGCATTGGTTGACGTTGTCCTTCGACCAAAGCGGTCAGTACGTCTTGATACAAAGGTTCGCCGATGCAGCCTGGCTCCTTGGTTCGATCGAGAACGATGACGTGTTTTGTTGAGGAGGGGAGTGCGGCTAAGAAACGTTCAACATCAAAGGGCCGATAAAGCCGAACTTTGATTAAACCAACTTTGACGCCCTGCTTGACAAGCGATTCAACGACTTCTTCGGCCGCGCCAACCCCCGATCCCATTAGCACCAATACCTGTTCCGCCTCTGGATGGCCGACATAGTCAAACAGTTTGTAGGCTCGCCCCGTCAGTTGAGCAAATTGGTTCATCTTCTGTTGCACGATAGTTGGGCAAGCCAAGTAATAGGGGTTGACGGTCTCGCGACCCTGGAATGCGACATCGGGGTTCTGAGCGGTACCACGGATCACTGGATGGTCGGGAGTCAAGGCACGAGAACGATGTTGACGTACTCGCTCATCATCGATCATGGCGCGGATCTGTTCCGTAGTGGGAACTTCAATCCGACTCACTTCGTGCGAGGTACGGAAACCATCGAAAAAGTGAACGAAGGGCAAACGAGCCTCCAAAGTAGCAGCGTGGGCCACAAGGGCCAAATCGGCTGCCTCCTGCACTGATGCGGAAGCCAGCAAACAGAATCCGGTAGCTCGGACTGCCATCACGTCGGAATGATCGCCGAAGATCGACAACCCCTGCGCCGCGATGGATCGAGCAGCAACGTGAAAAACGGCTGGAGTCAGTTCACCGGCAATCTTGTACATGTTGGGAATCATCAGCAGCAGTCCCTGCGACGCGGTAAACGTCGTGGTCAGAGCGCCGGCTTGCAACGCTCCATGTACTGTGCCCGCTGCTCCACCTTCGGATTGCAACTCCTCGACGTGAGGCACGGTCCCCCAGGCGTTGGGTTCGCCCATCGACGCCCATTGATCGGCCCATTCGCCCATCGGTGAGCTTGGGGTGATGGGATAGATTGCAATGACTTCACTGCACTGGTAAGCGATTTTAGCTGCCGCCTCGTTTCCATCGAGTACGGCGCGGAAGCCGGCCATGAGACACCTCCTGCCAAGGCGAGGCATGAAACAATCGTGTTAGGATTTAATGCAAAGTGCGTGCCGACCCCAACCCGACGCTAGTTGCTCCACCCTGACAGAAGCGTTCTCAAGTGTAACTACAAGTAGACAGGCTCCGACGGCGATTTTCTGCCTGATCCTGCTGTGCTTCCCCGCACAGCCGCTGTGTCAAATCTGTTTGTTTCGAGCGAACAGTGGCTAACTATCGAGGAACTGTGTCAGGCGATCGAACCAAACTTACTCCAACGCTGGAATATCAGGCCAAAACTCGATCTATTGACGACCAAAGGGAGTGCTGAAATCTGAAGTGGGGCATCATCGATAGCGTCGCCTACCGAGCCTTCAGAGGAAACGCATCGCCCGAAGCCGTGTGAAACAGAAAAAACAGCTGCAAACAGCACATCTTAATCTAATGTCGAGGATATTTCCCAAAGGGCTAGAGCGCTTTTCAAGATGGTGTAGCGGCAACGAGAGATGAAGGGCTTTCGCAGGTAGAAACTTGCTGTCGCAGGCTAAAGGCTGCGGCTACCTGCCAAATCCGTATCGGTAGTCGCAGGCTTTAGCCTGCGCTCTGCTATACCATTTTGTAACGCGTACTAGACTGTGCCGGCCAACCAGGGCAAGCACAGAACGGTCGGAAGTAACTTCCGACCGTTCCATGAATATTGACACCAGGTATAGGCTTGATCGGCGTTAGCTGGCAATCCCGGAGCCGCATTTGGCCCATTAAAAGTATCTTCCAACGGGCTGACTCGGCCCATGTTCCCGTCACCCAGGACGCGCTCGCTATAGAACGCCGTATTGCTCGTTCCGTCGGTCACGTCAGTGATTTTGATGTTTTGACTTAGAGAGAAAAAGACTCCATTGGGGCGAGGATCATTCAAATTCAAACCTCGTGCGATGACGAAAACAGGAATGATTCCAGCATTTCCGTGATAATTGGTAGCTGCTCCGATTGAAGGCATAGGATTCTCGAAGTCAGACGGACATCGAAAGGTGTTAATGCGAACTTGTGATACCGGAGCATTAACAGGGTCATTCAATGGAAGATTGAAGTTAATCATGCGATGGACATTGTCTTGCTCCAGATAAGGCAGCAAAAAGGCCAATGTACCCCAACTAGTATCAAAGATCCAACCAGGTGGAAGTTTACTGTTAGCATCGTGGTAATTGTGAATTGCCAGGCCAATCTGTTTTAGGTTATTCGCGCATTGCATTCGGGCAGCGGCCTCGCGAACCTTCTGCACGGCAGGCAGTAATAGGCCAATCAGAATAGCGATGATGGCAATAACCACTAACAATTCAATCAGTGTGAACCCACGACGATTCATCCGTTTCATGATAAAACCCTCAAAGACCCTCAAAAAAGACAAGAACTATAGAAAAATCAGTTGGGCTTTTTCGCTCCAGGCATTTTCCAGAACGGGTTTTCCTGTTCGAGAGGAAACTGGAAGGCATCGGCGACGCGAGTCATGTAATGACAACGTGAAGCCCACCAGATGACGTGCCAGGCCTTTTCTCGACCGAGTTGCCGTTCTAGTTCGCGAATGTCGTCTTTGGTGATGGAGGCGGGATCCTCGGCTTGCTTTTTGGCCAAGTTAAAAGCCGCTCTTTCTCCCACTGAGAAAGCAGTCCAGTCTCCAGCAAGACGTTGAGTTACTGCGTTGATCGATTCGGTGTTTAGTCCCGCGACCGCGAGACCCATTTCCGTGTGCCCCATTCAGTAAAAGCACTTTAACGACCGGGTAACCACCCAAAAGATCGATTGTGAGAAAATGGGATCCCATTGCGTTTCCTGTCGAAATGCGGAGACGCAATCGAACCAAGCTTCCGTCAATTCGGGCTGATAGCCGTAGCACACCCGGCTCCACAGAATGTCGGACTGCCACGCACTTGGATGCTTTGGGCCAATTCGATCCAGAACTTCTTGTTGGCTTGGAATGCGGATACGTGCCGTTCGAGTGCGTTGTTTACTTAATCCCGCTTGCAGTTCTAACCAATTCGCACTCGCTGCCGAATCGGTTTTATCAGGTACGCGAAGAGTATTCGGTATCTTTCCAGGGTCTTTCCGGGCTGGCCGACCGAAGGTGATCGTGATCGGTTCATATGCTTCATCTTTAGTCACTGGTAAATCTAAAGCAAGAAACAGCCGATCTTGAAAGCTGGCATGGGCTAATAGGGCCACCAAAGCTACGACACGTTCCTCGCCAGCCAGTTCAATCAGGTTTTTGACCTCTGCATCGCTAACTTCGTGGGCATGGAGCATCATTTTGCGTGCAAAGGCCATTGCAGTGCGATCCAGCGTGGGCAATCGGCTCGGCTCCTTGGTCAATATCTCTGAATCGGTTGCTACCCCCAGTGCTCGTGTGAGATCGGCGACGGCCCTTGCCTTGCTATAAGCACACCGGTTTGCATCCGCAGCTGCCCAACGAACCAAAGCCCGCAGTCGCCCATCGAGACGATCTCCGGTCCTGTGCATGGTGTCCAGTTCTAACATGCGAGCAGTGGTTAGCGGCAACGGACCGGCCAACACTCGCGCCCAACTGGGTAAGACTTGGCTTTTCTGCGGTGCCCCAGGTAAGCGCTTCCATGCCTCGTCATTATCCAGCATTGGTAAGCGTGGCTTTGTTTCCGAATCGGCTCGCGCATTTAACAGCACAAGCGGAACAAGTAAACCAAGCACGGCCAAGCGGCAAAGAAAACCACCTGGCCTCAAACAGCGAAGCAAAATCATGTCCTTTCACTCCGAATAAACAGAGTCAGTTAATACGAACTGAATGAGAATAAAAAGGACTAAGACAATCCTTATTATCTTTTATCAACTGCTAACGATATCAGTAAGAACCATCCAAATCAAATAGTTCGCTAGTCAGGCCTTTCCCAGCGAACACAAACTCACGAGATTGCGTGAAGCTGCATTCGTTCGGCAAAGGAGGTAAAAAGCGATTTAATTGGAATGAGCTGTTTCGCGTGGTGGGTGAAAAATGGAAAGAGGTCGTCGAATGGGCCGCCCCAAATTAGAATTCCGGCACCATTGAGACCAATTGGAGCTGTTCGCAGTTGTTCCAAAAAGGATTAGCGCTTCTTGAGATGTTGGTAACTGGACACTAGAGACAGGGGTGATGGGTTGTGAGGGCCGTTTTTTGGAGCAACTGGGACCAGAACAAGGTTGAGGAACCGGTTGCTCGTTAACTAATCGAAGGTAGACAGGAACGAGAGCCGTTTCGTTGGCGATGAGATCGGAATTCCCATAGTGCACATGATCCCCACATGCTGCTTGCGCGGAGGATGGCGCAAAAAACATCCATCCCAGTACAAAAATCGTACTGATCAGGAGTTGGCGAGTTGCATGGCTTGCACTAGAGGTCATCTCAGTCCGAAGCAAGATCTGTCGAGCGAAGATAGTACACAAATTCGATCCATGATTTTATGGAATCGTCAGTACTCTCTCACTCATCGAATTGGACTGATTTAAACTAGCTGGATCTCAGGCTAGAGTCAAGAATTATCTTTGAAATCATTCTGTTATCAGCTCGATGCACAAGAGAGTGCTGACATCTGCTGGATGCGTCGGGTGTCGCCACTAACCTGGAGGCACTATTCTTGCTCGGGTTCACTGCTGTCGCGAAGATCACTTTTCTCCACGACAGGGTTTGGTCCGTGGTTCGGGCAGTCGATATGCTCCGTGGGTAGTCCAAATTTTCGTTTCGTCTCCTCGCAGAGATTTTGGACACTTTTTCCCGGAACAGGAGGAGTAAGAAAATGACGAATCATCGCGGCCATCGCATCCGGATGCGAGTAGTAAGGTACATGACCAGCACCTTCGATAATCGCCAAGCGTGCGTTTGGTAGTCTCTGCAATAACCTCTCCGCGTGAGAGAACGGGATCACGGAATCGCGATCTCCGGCGATCAGAAGTATTGGTTGACGAAGATGTTCGAGTTCTCCACGAAGATCGAGGCGGTGGAGCCATTTCGCCTGATACCCAAGTGCGGCCAAGCGAGATTCACCGGTCCACTCCACGAAGGCTTGCCAAACCTCCGCAGGTTGTTCAGCAAATGGTCGACGATGTACCGCTTCTAGAATTCGAGTTCGACGGGGTAGCTTCGAGCAGGGACCGGGACACCAGCGAAAAATCGCTGTGAAAAATCGCTCGGCCCAGCTCAATGGTCGATAGGCCAATGCTCCTTGAAGAATCGCTCGCGCGATACGTTCGGGTTGCCGTCTCATCGCGCTTATGGCGATCGTCGATCCAAACGAGGACCCTAGAAGATAGGTTCGCTCTAACTTGAGATGGTCCAGCAAGGCCCTCAGATCATCCACTAGGTTCTCGTGACGATATCGGCTCAACCGAGCACCGTCACCGTGTCCAGAGGGCAAGTTATACGCGATGCACCGAAATTGAGAACTGAGTCGACAAATTAGCGGCACAAACGATCGATTGATGTCCCCGGCTCCGTGGATGAAGACTAGGGGTGGTCCTGCTCCCCACTCGAAGTAGTGAAGTCGATACCGGCCGGTATCGCAGTGATCCAAGATGGCTTCACGTTGAAAGCGTTCCAGAGCCACCTGAAGCGAAACCGGACCGGCTCCGCCCCAATTAGGGCACTGATCCGGGGCACAGTTCTGTCCACAGCTCGCATTGTTGCTCATCAGCACTTTATCCAGAGTTTCGACAAAATTATAAAAAATCGCTGTTGACGTAGAGCAAACAACGACTAGGATACTGGAGTCCCGTCTGATGATTGTTCGGTGATGGGCGACGCCGAGCGGCTTCTGGCGGGACGCTTTTCTTTTTTCGCTTTATCGGTCAAAAGCGACACTCGCAAAGCTCACACTTTCATATCCCGTAGGATCGACAAACTGTTCATAGTGCAGGATTCTGCCATACTTCGGTCGAGCCGTCTGCAGGGTCAGCCATGTTGGTGGAAGACCACAAATTCGTCGTTCATTTTTCTCCTGTGCGATCAGACGGAAGTAGGCAGTTGCATCTGCCTTTTCTAGGTACGACAGTAACTGTTGATCTTGGTCTCGACTGTGTCGTAATTGAGGGGAAGTCACTAGATGCGGATCGGAGTGCTTAGGGCCAATGTGAGCTAAATCTCCGGAGATGAGGTAGCAAATCGGCTCGTTCAGTTCTTGTTCGACCGCTTGTAAGGCAGAAATCATCCGGTTTATTTCAGGAACTGCCGAGGGATCCGAACCCGCTACCTCACAATCAGCGAATGGCCCCACCGCCAACGGGACAATTCGAATGTCCCGCTGTTTCTCGTAAAGGTAGTGTAGCAAAACCACCTCCAGTTCAATCGAGTGCTCCGGCAAATGAGCCAACCACTCGTGTTCAAACAAATCGTCGGAACCGAAGTGAGCAATTAAACGGTCGATAAAAATCTGATCGGTTCGAACGATACCAAGGGGAGTCTGAAAATCCTTGCGGGTGAGTGTGAATCGATTGGGGCAGTAATGTGAGGTGGCGATGATGACGAACAAAGAAGCGGTCGTGGACTCCACCAATTCCTTAAATGCGTAGGAATAACACACACCGCCTCGATGATAATCCATGTGGGGTGCGAGAATTGCCCGCAAATTATTTGTTGCACCAGTCTCACACGGTAGACCCGCGGCACCAGGCTGCGTGAACAGATCCAGCATTTGCTCGCGGAATACGTCCGGATCGTCGGAGTAGACTCCCACACAACTCATTGGTCGCACTGGAGCCTCGACCTTTTGCCGGAATCTCGGCGTATCCAGAAACAAAGACTGATCGAGAAGCTCGATCAACTCCTGGATCTCGTCTGTTGGATATGTCTGTCCCCCCAGAAATTGGCGAGCATCGGTCTGAAAATCTGCCACCGTCCGTGAGCCATCCCACAGCAGTAAACATTGCAACTGACTAGCCGACAGCGTCAGTTGCGTGTTCGACAGGCGAAGTAAATCGTGAACGAGAAACTGCTTTCCATTAGCTCTTGCTGGATCGAGTCGGTGAGCAGTCAGATAAGGGCGAAGCTTAGGACGAAGTTGAACCGGCATGCGGAAGATCGCCTGAGTAGGGAATCGAAAAAGTCAACTAATCAATTCTAGGAGTTACACAGTTGCAGCGTTGGACGTGTTCTTTCGTTCGCCATTTCCTCAGTGGGGAGAGATACGGGGAGTGAGAAGCCCCCTCTCCCCCAACCCCTCTCCCCAAACGGGGAGAGAGGAACTCAACCTCACAAACTCTCAACTGGATAACTTCTGTTATCTTATAACAGAGGGAAACGCCCCGACAGACAAGTCGAGGCGTTTATTGAACTGAACTCTATTCACTCAGCGTGTTGCCAGAGGGAGACGATGGCGTTTGGTCTCCAGCGATTTCTCTCGGGGTAAACTACCGGCAGCTGCTTCTTCCGCTTCCCATTTGTCGATCTCTTCTAGCAAAGCATCGACCATCTCGTGTTCTAGCACATGACGAATCATCTCACCGCGCTTGAAGATGACGCCTTTGCCCTTGCCGGCTGCAATGCCTAGGTCGGCTTCTTTCGCTTCACCAGGCCCATTGACCACACAACCGAGAACACTGACTTTTACCGGAGTTTTACGATCTCCCATGCGAGCTTTTAACTCACTCATAATTTTGTTGAGATCGATCTCCAGTCGCCCACAAGTCGGGCAGGCAATCAATTCCGGTTTACGGACGCGACGCCCCGTGGCCTGCAAAATGTCGAAAGCGGCGTTGATCTCGACAGCCTTATCTGCCAACAGACTAACGCGAATGGTGTCGCCGATACCATCGAGCAACAGAGGGGCGAGTCCAGCGGCGGATTTGATGATTGCATAGGGCGGTTGACCTGCCTCAGTTATGCCGAGGTGCGTGGGATAGTTGCACTGCTTGGCATACAATCGGTAGGCCTCGACGGCGGTCATCACATCCGAAGATTTGAGGGACACGATGATATCGTGGTAGCCCTCGGATTCGGCGATTTCGATGTACCGCAAGGCACTATCGACCATCGCGGGAGGGCAGGGGTAGCCATACTTCATGGCAAATTCGCGTTCGAGACTACCCGCGTTCACACCAATTCGCATAGCGATGCCGCGGTCTTTACACTTACGAAGCACCTGACGAAAACGCTCAATTCCCCCAATGTTTCCTGGATTGATTCGGATTTTGTCAATGGGATGATCAAGCGCTGCCAGGGCCATTTTGTAGTCGAAGTGAATGTCGCAGATGAGCGGAAGCTTGGTTGCTTGTTTGATGACGGACAAGGCATCCGCATCTTCAGCCTTGGGAACAGTCACGCGAACGAGTTCACAACCGGCCTCCTCCATGTGGCGAATTTCCGCGATGGTCGCCTCGACATCGTGAGTATCCGTCGTGGTCATCGACTGCACCCAAATGGGATTGGTGCCGCCCATCACCAGATTTCCAACTCGCACTTCTCGAGTCGCATGACGACGAAACGGGGATTGATACAGTTCAGCCATGAAGCATCTCCGCGCGATTGATTGTTCGATTCGCCCTCATCGTAGATTCCGAACACGGAGAGCGTCAAGCGAACAACCGAGAAGCAGCGGATCGAGATAACATCCTGAGACAAAATAGTAGGCGGCACCACTCCACCTGGGCGCAGTGGAGGGGGCCGAGTCAACGTGATCCAGGACGAGGATAACCGCCGAGATCAGGGGTATACCAGAATGCGACGCGCTGGACGAACGCGAACTACCTTGGTGGCGATGACGGTCGTCGGGGGCGCATACACCGGACGCGAGACAATCACTGGTGTCGGTGTCACAACAACCGGAGCCAAGGGATAGACGACAACAGGAGTTGGTGCGACCAGAGCGGGTCGATAGGTCACATAACCACCGATAACTACGTCTGCCTTCACCTTGGATACCGGTATCAAGGAGCAGACACACGCGACGGCCAGTACGCTCAGAGTTCGGAACATGGAGAGACCCTTTATGCCTAGTGGGGGGAGGTAGGTTATTCACTCCCAAGAACGGACATCGAGTGCAGTTGTGACGGAGGAACTTGAAAAAAAGAAAACTTTTTGCGAGGAAGTGAACGATCTCCAAGACCCAAAAAACCGACCGCGCGAACGGCAGAACTTGGGTTCAGACACTCGCGCGATCGGCTTCTTGTTACTTATCGAGTACCGCTTTGCACAGGCTTACTCTCCTTGAACTGCTTGACTCGCTCTCGATAGCGTTCGTAGAGCCGAGTCTGCTTGTTTGATGGTTCATAGGGTTTGCCGGCAATGATTAGTCCAACGACTTGAGTCGTCGCCTGAAGCGGATCGCCATTGGTGATCATCACATTAGCGAGCTTTCCCGACTCCAGACTGCCGAGTTTGTCTTGCACACCGAGGATCTCTGCGGGATACAACGTAACCGCCTTCAACCCCTCCTCGGGCGGCAACCCATAGGAGACCGCCATCGCAGCATGATAGGGGAGATTACGAGTATTGCTATCCCCTGTAGAGCGAATACAGAACTTAATCCCCGCCTCGTGCAATCGAGCGGCGCAGGCAAACGGAGCGTCGTAGGGATCGTAACTCTCGTAAGGCAGCGACAGCGTGGGTCCGAGTATGACCGGGACGTTGCGTTTCTTGATCTCGTCGGTCACTTTCCAAGCATCGATGCCGCCCGCAAGGATAATCTTCAACTTCAAGTCATCGGCGAGTTTCAAAGCGGCGAGAATCTCTTCCTTGCGGCTGGCTTGAATAATGACTGGCTTCTCTCCCTTGGCATAGGGGGCCAGTGCCTCCAGTCGCGGATTGGCAGGCGTCTCAGGCCGCTCTTTACGAGCGCGATCGTGGATGATCGCTTGCTTGCACAGGTCGGTCAGCCGTTTAATCTTGGCGTCGCGTTCGCGCGAAGCCGCACCACGCGCGGCCAAGCCGAAAGGTGAACCGCGCCCGATCCCTGGAAAGCCTCCCGGAAGTTGTAGATGCAACGCCAGTGGATCGATGACAGCCATTTCGGCTGGCACCCAGCCAGCTAAATTCACCAGCGCGCCTTGCCCAGCGATCACTCCTCCGGTAGGTCGAGTAACTACCGTAAGAACTCCGTTAGCCCGAGTAACGGAAATCAGCTCCGAATCAGGATTGATCCCAGTAGAGGCGCGCAGATCCGGTTGAAAATCGCCCGCTTCGGCATGGTCGACGGTTTCTCCGGCACTTTCCACTTCGACCAGCCCCAGGACCGTACCCGCGTCGATCATCCCCGGATAAACATGAAGGCCAGAAGCATCAACGGCACCAACTCTCCGACGGTCGTCGTTCGTCGTGGAACGAACCGCGACAATTTTTCCTTGAACGACCTCAATAGTTCCTTTTTCAAGGACTGGGCCGCTCACTGGATGAATCGTGGCATCGACGAGTAGGAGGCGATCCGTTGAGGGCAGCGACACTGTTTTCGCGGGTGTCATTGTCGGTCCCTGTGCCGCTGCAGGATATGGTTTTCGCTCTTTACGCTCGAAGAAAACCTCTCCCTCTACGAGGGTCATCTCAACACGAGCGTATCCATTGAGCGGATGGCCATTGAAGATCGCTAGATCGGCGTCCTTACCTACCTCGATTGATCCGAGACGATGCGCCAGCCCCAGTTGCTTGGCCCCATTCAGAGTAATGGTTTTTAGAGCTTCCACCTCGCTAAGACCGCCATACTTCACCAGTTTGGTCGCCTCCTGATACATGTGTCGCATCAACTCGTTGCTGTCGGATTTTAAGCACACACTGATTCCGGCTTCATGCAGTAAGGCGGCACAGTAGGGAATGGCATCGGCAGCTTCCCACTTATAAGCCCACCAGTCACTAAAGGGCGAACACGAGGCACCGTGCCGAGCAATCTCCGGAGCCACCTTGTAGCCTTCGAGTACATGTTGCAACGATTGCACCTTCACGCCGAACCGATCCGCCACGCGAAGCAGCATGAGAATTTCATCCGCGCGGTAACAGTGACAGTGTACCTTGATCTGATTGTCGAGAATTTCGGACAAGGCCTCCAAGCGCAAGTCGCGTCGCGGCTCTACCTTAGTTTCGCCACGACGATACGCCTCCATCTGTTTCTTGTACTCCTGGGCTTCGGTGAAGGCTCGGATGAAGACCGCCTCGACGCCCAATCGCGTGTTGGGGAATCGGCCAGCACTGCGCTTAACATTCTCACCCAGAGCAAACTTCACGCCACGGGGACCGTCCGTGACGAGTAGTTTGGCGGCGTTCTCGCCATACTTGAGCTTGATAACGGCATCCTGTCCGCCAATGCAGTTCGCCGAACCATGTAGCAATCGCGCCGTGGTCACGCCACCAGCTAATGCTCGATAGATCTGCACATCCTCGCTGTTGATGACGTCACGAATGCGGACTTCGGGGACAACGGACAACGAGGTTTCGTTCACACCGCCAGAGATGGCGAAATGACAGTGCGTGTCGATGATGCCCGGCATCACGAAAAATCCCGTAAGGTCGATGACTTTGACATTCTCGGGAGGGGGAATTTGTGGCTGAATCTGTTCAATCTTTCCGTGGCGGATGAGGATGTCACAGTTCGGAATCGCCTCGCGCGAGACGGGCATTACGGTAGCATTCTTGAGCAGCACCGTCCCGCCGGTGCGCGTTTCTGGCTTGCGGTCTGCCTCGATCTCGCTGGCATGATCGTTACGGATCGGTGTCTTGTCCGGAACGAGATCAGCGTCGGCCTCTTTGCTCTTCTCTTTTTCTTTCGACTTCTCGGGAGGTTGCTTGGCGGGTACAGCCTCATCTGGATCGTTCTTACCTTTGCCAAATCGCTTTCCTTTGCCCTTGCCTCCCGGCCCCCCGGTCGCAGATCCAGCAGTGGGTCCACCAGTGGCGTCAAGGTCGATCTGCACGCCATCGACGAAAACGTGTCGAACGCGCATGGCTGGCGAGGTCCACGGCCCCGAGGTGGTAAACAGATGAGCCGCTTTCCCTTTGGCGATGCTTCCTAGCTGCCCTTCAACTCCGAGAATGCGAGCGGCATCACGAGTCAGAGCGGCTCGACAGGCTTCCTCGGGAAGTCCAGCTTGAACCGCCTGTCGCAGATTCGTGATGAACTTTTCCCAAGGGCGATCTCCGGTGATGCCCTGAGAGGCAAAGCAAAACGGGACGCCGGCTCGATGCAACTGGGCGGCGACCGACCGTTCCTTCTCGCGTTGCTCTCGCCGATCCTTTTTGACCCGCTCTGGTGCCTGCCGCTCCGAAGCCGCGACCACCGGACTATTCTCCTCGGTGAAATCGATGCGAAGGATAATCGGCACCTTGGCCTCGGCTAAACGATCGATGCTCTTGTAGGCCTCTCTACCCCCATAAAGGATCGGTTTTAGATTGAATTCAGCTGCGAAGTCCAGAGCACGGTCGATCTGATCCCGTGTGTCGGCCTCAATGACAACCGGCATCTTTCCTTCGAGGATCGGAAACAGCGCTTCCAGGGCTGGATCAGCCGGCGGACGTTTGCCAACACCTCCGCTTTGCTCGAAGGTTTTGAGTCGGCGAGCGTGATGCTGCGCGTCAAGCAGGGTCTGTCGAGCATGAGCAATGATGCCCATCAAGACGCGCGGATAATCACCGACCGTCCCTGAGCCTAGACGGAAGGCCAGATGTTGTGCCACGGGGCTACGAAGAACCGCTTCACGAGGACCGGCTCCGGAGAGACTCACCAATGCTGACTGTCCGACGAAGATTCCGCCATCGGGCACACACAGTTGAGCCGTCACCCCAACACGCCGCCACCCGTCACTTGCCGAGTCCGCCTTCAACGCCGTTCGCACCTGAAATTCCGGCGTCATCCCTTTACGATTGTCGGGTTTGCTGATGGCTAGGGCTTCGGCCAAAAGATCTTCCGCCTCGGGATCCCCAACAGCACTACGCCGTAGAGAATCGTCGAAACCTCGATTGCAAGTGGCGTCGATGAAACCGGGATAGACCGTCAACTCCTTGCCGTCGATAACAATAGCATCGGCGGGTGGCTTCACCTCCTTGCCTACCTCTTCGATCAGACCATCACGAATGACAACCGTGAGATCAGGGGTGAGGCCCGAGTCTAGCGCCACTTTAGCCTTGGTGATGGCAAACACTCGAGGAATGAGCGTTCGTTGAGCAGGCATCACTGCAAGGTAGCCAAAAAAAACCACAAAAGCGCTGAGCGGTAGGAAGCGACGCATGACGACAGACTCCTGCGAGAGAAGCGGAGAGGTGGCTATTTCACTTAACTTAGAAAAGCGATTTCTGATGTACAACCGCTCGACTTCTATCTTGTCTGGTGGTGAATCGGATTTTATCCGCTGCAGCAGTTTCTTGGAACTACCGTCAGCTGAAGTCGAGGTTGACGTAGAATCTAAATCAGATTCATCGGAGTTCAAGTTGAGCTAGGTCGCTGCTTGGTAACTGCTTAAGGAGCGATTGGAGAGTTCCCAATAAGGAAGGGATGGCAGTCATAAGCACACCGAACCACAAGTTTTATGATCTTTTGTTCACTTATCTACTGATTTTTGTGGTTTTGAACTATTTGGTTTTCACAATTCCGAGAATTTGCTCTTGTTCGTGCCGGCTTCACATGTCATGCTGAGATCACCAGGTTTTTAGTATGTGCCTGGCCAGGCGATTATGATCCCTGTAGATTCATCCCTGCACCGTACCGACGATTACGAACAACCGATCGGCAACGGTTTTTGGGTGAAACCTGTGTACACACGAGCGAAAATGCTCGGTAATTCTCTTCGGGCGATCTCGAAGAGTGAACGGAATCACACTGACCGACCAACCGGCGGGAATCGACATCAAGCAACATGATTCTCCGGTGGGCATTCTTGCGCGTTATCAGTCCGCATCGATCTTAACGAGCGGGAGCGGGCTTGGATCGAATTCAGACTCGTCGACGCCGGCGGAGGGATTTCACCCCGCCAGTCCCATATGTGCGTCGTTCCAGTCTGAGTATTCCTCCTGACAACGTGCTTGGCCCGGAACCTAAGTTTGGCACCTCGCAAACCGGAGGTGTGCTTACGTTCGTTCCCGCGCAACGAATGGGAAATCGTGCTTGATCCATGGCACCGGACTCAGGCGCAGCCAGTCTTACTCCCTCGTACATGACGGGGGTTAGGGATAAAGTTCGTCTACGCTTTCGCAAAGACGGCCCACTCCGCTGGCTTAGTCATCACGATCTGATGCGAACCTTTGAGCGCATGTTGCGACGCGCGGCCTTGCCCTTCCGTTGTACGCAAGGCTTCAATCCTCATCCGCGTCTGGTGTTCGCTTTGTCACTTCCAGTTGGCGTGATTGGCTGCGAAGAAGTAGCTGACCTTGAACTCGACGAACTCCTCCCCTTGGAGGAGATTCGTACACGCCTTCAAGCTCAGTGTCCTTCAGGACTCAAAATCCTTGATCTACAACGTGTTTCCCCAAAAGCGTCCTTACAGGTCGAGCAATTCACTTACGCAATTGAAGTTCCAGCAGCTCTCCACGAGACGACCCGACAACGACTAGATGAAGTGCTAGCGTTGTCGGAATGGCTTGTTGAGCGAAGCAAACCTTCATGGCGGCGAGTTGATCTTCGCCCGTTTATTGGCCAGTTAGTTTTAGACGACACCACCGGATGGTTGGAAATGAATCTCTTGTTAACTAGTCAGGGGACTGCGCGTCCGGACGAAATTTTACGACTCGTCGGACTGGACAGATTACTAGACGAAGGCGGCGTCCTCGAACGTAGACGGCTTGTGTTGAAGTCGGAAACAGACTGATCGAGTTGTTGAATCTCATGAGGCATGTGCGATTCCTAGTCAGATGCCAATGCGACAGCCGTGAAGGCAATTGTTGCAGAGTATTTTCATGCTTTTCCAATACTCTTAGCCGCCACTCATCAGCGGCTTGTTTGTCATAAAGGGTTATCGATGAAAAAAGAAATGCTCATTAATGTTCTTCAACCCGAGGAATGCCGTATCGCCATTCTTGAGGATGGAGTGCTGGAAGAACTGTATGTTGAACGAGCTAGCAACGAAAGCTACGTCGGCAATATCTATAAAGGCCGTATCGTGAACATTGAACCCTCGATTCAGGCTGCCTTTGTAGACTTTGGTGTTGGACGAAACGGTTTTCTACATGTCTCGGATGTAGAACCTACCTACTGGAAGCACCTTGAACAGCGCGGAGCTAACGGCCATCGTTCAGATCGTGATCGAGGAGGGCGAGACCGTGTCGATCGAGAACGGCCCCGCTTACCCACCTATCTTCAAGGCATGGACCTCGAAGATCTTGAAGAGCGTACCATTCAGGTTGAGCAAACACTAGTAAATCTACCACCGCCCGCATCGCCACCTGTTCCTGCTCCAACTCCCGCCTCCGACTTCGCTGCTGGTGTTGAACTGGATGTACCGTTAGCTCCGACAACTGACGAGACTTCGGTTGAACTCACTCCGCCAGTCGAAAAGACTGAATCAACAAGTCCTATCACTGAATCAACCCCTTCCACGGCTGAATCAATCACTCCCGCAGTTGAGCCAATAACTCCTGCGGCTGAATCAATTCCTACTGAAGCTGACAGTAAACAGAAAAATGCCGACCCTCTGAAAGCGCATCCCGATACGATTCCCGAGGAAGAGCCGAAAACTCGCCGCCGAACCCGAAGTGGGACTACCCGACGACGCGGCAAAGCAGTGGCGGCAGACGAAGCAGCGACCAGCGAGGAAGCGAAACCGGAAGAAGTCGGAACCGAGGCAGCTGAGAATAAGGCATCCTCATCCGATGAGCCAAAACCACGTTGGATGGAATCTGCCGAACATCGAACTGAGGAATCCTCCGAAGAAGACTCAAATCGACCGCCTCTGGAATATGACCCCGACTTGTTTTTCCCTACTCTCCCAGCTCAACCGACTCCTCCTTTGACTTCTGAGGCGTCCGAGAAGCCAATTAGTGACGTGGAACCACGGTCAGTCGAAACCGAACCTCAATTTTCCTCTATAGAGGATCCAATTTCTACTCAAACGAGAGTGCGTCCCTCCAAGTACTCAAGTATTGAAGAGGCCCTAGAAGAGGATTTAGCCGAAGCAGAGATTGGACCAGAAGAGGGCGGGACATTTTCTGAAAATCGCTCTTTGGAATCAGAGGTGGAGAACGGCGAGTTCGTTGCTGACGGAGCCTCAATCCGTCGTGAGCCTCGTCTGGATCGAGAGCGAATCGATCGCGGCTATCCCGACCGAGGACGTGGACGGACCGGCATGCGCGGACCCCGTCGCGAGCACAACGGCGGAGCAGGTGGTAGACCTGGTGCAGGGCGGCCGCGTCCCTTGATTCAAGACATCTTCAAGCGTGGTCAAGAAGTGATTGTACAGGTCATCAAAGAAGGTATTGGTAGCAAGGGACCAACTCTCAGCACTTACATCAGCATTCCTGGGCGCTATCTGGTACTGATGCCCTGTCTGAATCGAACCGGTGTTTCCCGCAAAATTGAAGACGACGAACAACGTCGACGCTTACGTCAAATGTTTAATGAATTGAAGCCGCCCAAGGGACTCGGCTTCATCATGCGAACAGCAGCCATCGATAAAAACAAACGAGAAGTTCAGCGCGACCTGGTCTATCTAGCCCGACTTTGGCAGGTGATCAGTCGGCGTATCAAGAAGATGAAAGCACCCGCCGAGTTGTATCAGGAAAGCGAAATGGTCACTCGCACCATTCGTGACAATTTCACTTCGGATATCGACACCATTTGGGTCGATGAACCGAACGCTTTCCAAGCTGCCCAAGAATTCATGCAAATCGTCATGCCTCGCTATGCCGATCGCATCAAATTTTATGACAGCAAAGAGCCGTTATTCTTCAAGTTCGGCATCGAAGACGAGATCAACCGTATTCAGCAAAAGAAAATTCCTCTGCCGCACGGTGGTTCGATCGTAATTGAACAAACCGAGGCACTAGTTGCGATCGATGTCAACAGTGGGAATTTTCGAGCAGACAACAATGCCGAAGAAACAGCCTATCAAATGAATTTGCATGCAGCGAAAGAAATTGCTCGACAGCTACGTCTACGTGATCTGGGAGGGGTCATCGTCAACGACTTTATCGACATGCGCGAAGAGAAACATCGTCGCAATGTCGAAAAGGCCTTGCGAGAAGCTATGAAGCGAGATCGCGCTAGAACCAAGATTTTGCGGATCTCTCAATTCGGCATTATCGAGATGACTCGCCAGCGCGTTCGTCCTTCGCTGAAACGATCCGGGTACATGGATTGCCCGTACTGTCGCGGCAATGCTCAGGTAAAAACTCCCGAGAGCATGGCCATCGAAGTCATGCGTTTGCTGCAGCTGGCCTCATGTCGTGAGTCGATTGTTCGTGTGGAAGTCGGTGTTTCGCCTGAAGTTGCCGACTATTTGCTGAACAAGAAACGGCGAGAGATCGTTCAGCTGGAAGAGACAGGCCAAATGGTCGTCAACGTGCGAGCGATTCATACCACAGCGGCGGAGCAAATCACCTTCACCTGCATGGATCGCAACGACAACGAAGTTCGATTAACCGGTCCTGAACCTATGCCTGTCACCTACAGACCACGGCGATAGAATGCTGGCTGTGGCTACCGTTAGGATCGTCTGGTCGTTCGCGTAGTTGAACCACGCTGCTCTTGCCCAAGAGCAGCGTGGTTGGAGACGAAGTTGCCAGAGCTGCCCGGCAGATCCGGTATTGGGCTAGGCGGCCCTCTGCTCGGCCTGGAGTACCGGCGATTCCAATTACCTCAACGCTGGTCAGTATGTTCTTCGACAATCACGATGCTGCTCATCGCGCCACGGCCTCCTCGATGTCGCCGATACAGGGTGCCCCCGTGACTACACGATCCGTCCGGATATGTAATCTCTAGGTCAGCTACAGCGGCTCACAGAGCTAGCATCGTCCTCGTCAGCACTATGACCAGTATGGTACCACAATTACCCACCTGATATATCGGTTTTGATCAACCGGGCTGCGCAGTGGTGTGACTGGCAGACAGTTTCCTGGAGGAGTAACGACTCATCGGCTGCTCTCAGCGAGAACCGGCATTGCCGAGGGCGGCTACCACGGTGGGAGTTAAAATCGCTGTGGTCTGATTCGAGTGGGGCGAGTCATTTTGCAGTCAGTACAGCGGGGTCGATCAATCCCAGCTCGCGGCTTGATTTGCCTACCACTCCCTCAATGACCAAGAACCGATCCACGATCTGTCCGTCGGGCAGCTCCAGTTCCTTAAGCGGACCTTCCTGGTTGCCGGCAATCCGCAGACTCGACAGGACACGATCCGTCTTGTCGGGATCGATCAGACGGACGACGAGTCGGCCCGAGGAATCGCGCGACACCTTCGCCTTGCCAGACACACGCACACGCTCGCCGAGCAGCTTGTAGCCCAGGACGAACGCCTCCTCGACGGCATAAGTTTTGATCTCGGGCTGTTCCTTCGAAGTCTCCCTGACTACCTGCTGAGCTTCTTTGATGACCTTCGGAGTTTCTTTCACCACCTGGGGAGCTTCTTTAATAGCTTTCGAGATTTCTTTTGCTTTAGGGGTCGGAGGCTCCTGCTTTTGCTGCGACGGTTGTACGAGAGCGTCGTTCTTGGAGGTGATGGCTTCTGTCTGTTGCTCAGGTCGATTGGACCGAGGCGACATCAACGCGGCCAGTCAACCGCACACCACCACCAAGCCCAGTGGCAACAGCACCCAGCCCAGCAGTGTTGTGTTGTAAGTCGTTCTCTGATTGACTATATTCGTCGACTTGCATTCAGGACACCGATTTGACAGATCCGTCCCCCGTGGATACCACGTCTTCCCGCATTCCTGGCACTTGTTCAGCGGTCGAAAAGTCACAGGACGACTCCTTAAGGATTGACGACTCACTGGCAGCGGGCACGCGGCTTTCCTTGCCATGTTTTACCTCCTGACCATAACGCGAGCGCTCGCGTTATGCCGACTTGCTCTCACGGATGCCGACTCGTCGTAAGTGCATGCTATCGTTATGGCTGGGAGACTATCCCCGACTGGATTCGAACCAGTAGCCTTCAGCTCCGGAGGCTGACGCTCTATCCAATTGAGCTACGGGGACATCTGTCTGGATTGTACCACGACGGCTCAACCTGACAAGCCGTCATGAAGTATTGAGCAACCGAATAACTCAGTAATAGGCTGAGCATCAACCAGCGGCTCCTCGCAGCCGGGCAGCCGAGTCGAGGGACCGATGCCGAGCGCGTAATAGATCGTGGCAGCTAGTTGCTCGGCTCGCACGGGACGATTATTGGGTTCACCACCCAGGGCGTCGGAAGAGCCGATCACCTGCCCCCCCCGAATCCCACCACCCGCTAAGACGACCGACCAGACTCCCGGCCAATGATCGCGTCCGCCTCGTGGATTTAGATGCGGCGTTCGACCGAACTCGCCCATCGCCACCACCAAGGTGTTCGTCAGTCGGCCTCGTTGGTGCAGATCCTCCAACAGGGCCGAGTACGCTTGATCAAACATCGGACATAATATCTCTCGATAGTCGAGTAAATCACTCGCCAATGATCCTTGGTCAGCGTGGCAATCCCAAGTGACCTGATTAAACACGGTGTCGAACATGTTGACGGTGACAAACCGCGTACCGGCTTCGATCAGTCGCCGCGCCAGCAGACAGGATTCGCCAAAACGATGGCGACCGTAGCGATCGCGAACATGCATCGGCTCATGGTATAGCTCTCGGTCGGGAGCGAGGAACCTCGGCGCATGCGGTTCGCCCAGGAAGGCAGCAGTTTGCCCGTGGCCGATGTGAACACCAGTACTGTTGATAGGTCCGGGAACAATGGCAAAGGCTGGAGCCAAGGTTCGCTGGCCGTGTAAAAAGGATAAAACAGACCCACAATTCGGATATTCCTTGCCGAAACGACTGAGATGTCCTGTTTGAAGCAGTTGATGGCCTGTCTCGTGAATCGGCGCAGCGTCGTGGTACACCGAACGAACGAGGGCGTAATGGTTCGCCAGTTTCGCCATGCGGGGGAAACATTCGCTGATCTGGATGCCTGGAACGTTGGTCGCGATAGGTCGAAACGGTCCGCGAACGTGGCTGGGCGCGTTGGGCTTGAGATCCCAAGTGTCGAGCTGGGATGGTCCCCCCACTAGCATCAGCAGGATGCAGCTGGTGTCACGCGACAGGGCGGCCTGAGTCCACGAGGCCAGTGACAGCCCCATTGCGCCGACGCTCAAAGACCCGGTTTGCAGAAAATCGCGACGTGAGAGCATGGTTTTACCTCGGTAGACGTTGGACGTTGTCATCCTAACCGACCTTGTGTTGGAAGCAACGGAAATCTACTTTCGTAAAACTGCGTCTAGTTTAACTCGATCTGGCTTTAGCCGTACCTTACGCTCATTAAGCAGCCTGAATTAGATATCTACTTCTCGCCCCTCGCTAGCGGAAAGAGCCAGAGCATCGAGTACGCGCAGAGTCTTTACCGCCTCTTCGGGATCTGGCTGAATCGGGGATTGCTCCAGCACCGCCCGGCTGAAATTATCGAGCATGCAGGCAATCTGATGATGCCCTGGTACAGTAATCACCTCGGGTTCCGTATCGTCTCGTTCGAGGTAGAAAGTCGCCCGAGCATCGGGAAGCCACATTTGGGGTACGCGGATTACGCCAGTTGTGCCAGTGATCTCCAGCCATTGGCGAAGTGGCTGAGTGAAGCCACAATCAAAGGTCGCTTGTCGGCCATCCTCAAACCAGAGGATGCCGCTCATCTCTAAATCAACGCCGAAGTCATAACGCCCCTTAGCGTAGACCGCGACCGGCTCCGCGCCAAAGGCCCAACGGATGCCATAGACCGGATAACAGCCGACATCGAGCAGACTGCCACCGCCCATCTCGGGATTCAGGCGGATGTTTGCTGGATCGAGCGGCAGTTGGAAGGTGAAAGCTCCGCAGACTCGCGAGATAGGACCGATGACCCCATTGTTAATGAGATCCCGGATCTGTTTTGTCCTGGGATGGTGCGGCCACATGAAACCATCCATCAGCAGAACCCCTTTAGCACGACAATACTCAACGAGTTCTTGTGCCTCGCCTGCGGTCGGAGTCAGAGGTTTCTCGCAGAGAATATGTTTGCCAGCATCGGCAGCTCGACGGACCCACTCGGCATGATGGGCGTTGGGCAACGGAATGTAAACGGCATCGATCCCCGCGCAGGAGAGAAGCTCCTCATAGCTGCCAAAGGATCGCGGGATGCCAAACGACTGAGCGGCTTGTTGAGCACGATCGAGATTGCGACTGGCGATTGCCGACACCGCTGCATAACGAGAGGCATGGAAGCCGGGCAACAATCGCTCGTTGATCTTCGCCACACCAAGGATGCCAAACTGAACCTTTTCCGCGCTCATAATCACGGTTTCCTGAGTCTGGGTGAATGCTCATGGTTGACTCTACAATGCTAACAATCGTTCGACCATCGCCGCGCGGAGTGGAATATGTGTTTGATCGCGCTGTTGTTTCAGGTTCATGCGGATACACCGTTGATCATGGCGGCCAATCGAGAGGAGTTTTACAGTCGCGGTGGCGAGCCACCACGCTTGTTCGACGGATTGGCAGCAGTTGGTGGACAAGATCCGATACGCGGCGGAACCTGGCTGGGAGTCAACTCGCACGGGCTGATTGTGGCCGTCACCAACAGAGAGAAACGACGGCGTCCGCAGGATCCCGATCCCCCGAGCCGAGGCTGGTTGGTTCGTTCCTTGCTCGTGCATCCTACGGCCAAGGACGCCGAACAACAAGCAATCGAAGAACTCCGCACAGCCCGCTACGAGGGCTGCAACATCGTTTGTGCGGACTGCAATCATGCCGCGGTTCTACATGCGGGAGACGAACTGCGTATCGAACAGTTGCCGCCAGGAATTCACGTGGTGGCTAACCGCGACGTGAACGATCCGTTCGACGCACGAGTGGCCCAGGTGCGGGACTGGTTCGGGCGGCACGAACTACCAAACACCCAGCAAACCTTGGAGAAACTGCAACGCCTTTGTGCTAGTCCGACTGTCTGTTTTCGCCTCGACGATCGGGGCACCGTGTCGAGCAGCATTCTCGCCTTAGCCAACCGTGCGTCAGAAGCCGTCTATCTACATGCCCAGGGATCACCGAGTGAAACTGCTTATGACGACTACTCAGATCTACTAAGAAGCATTTTGCGATTGAAGGGAAATACCTCATGAGTTGATGGCGTTCAATCCTCGACGGGGAAATGGACGCTCGGACTAGCGACGCTGGTCAGTTGGTCGAGTCGATCACAGGCGGCGCGAAAATTGCCCGTCAAAGCAGAATGAGTCATGATAACCAGATGCACGCGCTGGCCCTCGGCATCGTCGGGCACCTCGTGCTGAATCACCGAGGCGATGCTAATGTGATGCTGAGCGAGAATGCCGGCTACCTCGGACAGCACACCGGGTCGATCATCGACAACTAAGCGGAGGTAAAAGCGGGTTTTGACGCTGGCCGGCGGCTGCACACGGAGCGGCGGCCCATTGTCGGACCACAGCCGCAGCGTCTGAAAGGTTCGCTGGGTGCGTCCGATGGCTAGGTCAATCAGGTCGGCGACGACAGCACTGGCGGTTGGCATCATACCCGCGCCTTTGCCGTAGAACAGCACGTCTTCGACCGCATCACCAATGACAGCTACGGCGTTGTAGGCACCTCGCACTTGCGCTAAAGGAGTGTGTTTACGGAGTAACACCGGCGAGACGTGCATGGCTACCTGCCCTTCATGCAGCCAAGTCTCGGCGAGCAACTTGATGACGTAGCCCAGTTCATTGGCAAAATGGATGTCGATGACGTCAATGTTCTCGATGCCCCGTCGCGAAATCGCCGAGAGCGGAACCGCCATGCCAAAGGCGATCTGGGCCAGAATAGCCAGCTTATGCGCTGCATCAGTGCCATCGACATCCAGGGTGGGATCGGCTTCCGCGTAGCCGCGCGCCTGAGCTTCTTTAAGGGCTTCGCCGTAACTCTGCCCCTGTTCAGTCATCGCCGTCAGGATGAAATTGCTAGTGCCGTTCAAAATCCCCTGCAAAGAAAGAATTTGATTGCCCGCTAAACTCTGGGTCAGGGCAGCGATGATCGGAATACCGCCAGCAACGGAGGCCTCGAAAGCGATGGCCCGACCATGCTTGCGTGCGGCGTCGAACACCTCCGAACCATGTGTGGCCAGCAATGCCTTGTTCGCCGTCACCACGTCTTTGCCAGCGGCCAGCAAGCGCAACACGGCCTGTCGCGCCCACTCGACTCCACCAACGAGTTCAGCGACGACTTGTACGGACGGATCAGCAATCACTTGCTCCAGGTCAGTCGTGAGGATCTCGCGAGAAAGTCGAGTCGCTCTTGGCTTGGTAAGATCGCGCACCACCACACGTCGGAGAGCCAACGGTCGACCTGCCCGTGCTGCTAGTCGTTCGGGATGCTCCAGCAGTAGTTTCGCTACTCCGCCGCCGACCGTTCCACATCCGATTAGTGCCACACCGAGGGGTTCGCTCATTTTTCCTTCCTGGAGATCTCAACCTAGCCGTGACATACTGGCGATGTTGTACGAAAGAGATTTAGCTTGCGACAAGGAGAAGAAAACGTCGTCGATGTCGTGGTTGTCGCGTAAGCTCGCTGAGAACCTAAGCCCAATTGATGGATTTTTACGAGTTGAAATAGGCTCAATAAGTAGACAAAAATTGGCTGTTGTATTTGAAGGAATCGTCATTCCTTCTCAGCGTCGTTGCCGGTCGACTCGTTGCTCCATCCGGGAATGGTCTTTGCGCCACCAAGCTAGCAGGCGTTGCACCGCTTGTCGATTAAACTGACTTAGGCTGTCTTGTCCGCTAAAACCCGTCTTCATTCGCTCGATCTCTTCGCGAGTGAGATACCAACTCATCGCCACGTCGCCGGGGGCCTCAAAGACAACTGTCGTGAACATCGGTTTGCCTTCGCGGTTGAAGAAGTCGCTGAGCATTTGCACCTTCTCATCGTTGCGGAAGGACATGCTCGCCACACGAGCGTTGCCGACGCCCACGAGTGGTCCCGTTGCCCATTCTAGAGCGCGCGAATACTTCCACATCGGTTGTCGTTCATCGGGAAACAGTTTGCTGCGTTCGCTTACGCTGTCGCGGATCTGAATCAGAACGACCCCCGAGGTGTTTCGCAGAATCCATCGGCGATAGTGATACAGCCAGGAGGCCGCCACATCGACGCCGAAGTTATCGTAGTAGCCGGCATCGACAACGCGACGCCGAGGTTCTGTCGGGAGATCGACCGCGGGGCTGAAGTAGGGGAAGGTAGCGCTCATGCGAACTGCCGTGCTGAGTTTGAACTGATCGGCACGCGGAAACAATTGGAAGAATTCGATCGCAGAGACCGAATAGCGATCACGCGGCAAGCGAGCCAGTTCATCCTCGGACAGGTCAGGATCAAACTTGATCGGTTTACCTGCAGGGCGCGGCGTGCGTTCGTGCCGAGCACCGGGGCGAGCGGCGCGAGCATCGGGATCAACGAGAGATTGGCCCGCGGTCTCGGTGAGAAACGGAAGGTAGAGATTACTGATAATCAGACGTCTTCCATCCTCGACGAGCATGGGCGAGAAGACCAGTGAGGGCCGCCAGCCTTGCACTTCTCCTGGCGCCAGGCTGCGAATCGACCGATCCAGTGCCCCATTCAAGTTTTCTTTCCAGGCTTGTTCCAGAGCCACTCCGCGGTCAGTGTCGAACGGTCCCGGCAATAAAAGAGATGGAAGATCTAAAAACAGTGCATGGTTGGTCAAGCGCGTCAAACAGTCGGTGGCAATTCGGTCGACGAACTCATCCGGGTCGGCTCTCGTGTGACTTTGCGGTTCATCCAGTGTTGAGACCCAGTAGGAGGCACCGACCATGCCACCGGAAGCTCCGGTGACTAGGCGAATATGACGCGGTAGGACGATCTGCTGCTCCGCGAAAGCTCGTTCGAGTTGATCCAAGACGAATGTGGTCCACAACGCTGAGCGATTGGCTCCACCGCTGACGGCTACGATCACAAGTTTGGGTTTCTCGCCGTTCGGAGCCGCTTGTCTGGCCCATTGCTCCAGATTGTCATATTCGAGCGAAGCCAAAGTTGCTCCCAGTTCATCGGTGGTCTTGCGCCAACGGCGATAGGTGGCGTAGACCTCGGCGTAGCGGCGTTCCGCCAAAGCCTGGGAAGTCACCTCCACTCCAGGAAGAGAGTTCTCAAGAGACTCAATCGGTCCGATTTTTCCTGCTTGTTCCAGCCGTGTTCGCCAACGCAGAGCCAGACCACGATGGGCCTCGACCAAACGATGGAGACTCGCGATTACGCGATCGAATTTCTCTTGATTGTCCGGATCCTGTTCCAAGTCGGAGGTCCGCTTCAGCAGTTTGGCATATAAGCCCTCGAAATCGACCTCGATCAACTCCGCGGGCTGGTCGTAATACAAGCCATAGAAGCGCAAGGGATAAAAGGCTCGTGCGCCGATCAATTCGCCATTGATGAGCGCGATCAGGCCGAGTAGTCCCACGATGGCGGCAAAATACCAACCGCGGAAGTGATAGGCGAGAAAACCATGAATGGTCACGAACAAATAGAGCATCATGAAGGTAATCAGTGCCGGCGGAACGTACCAGAGATCTAGACAAAACAGAGTGAATAACACTTGATAGGCCACGATAACGCTGCCGACAATGACTCCGGCTCGGTGATGCAGACGATAGGCGTCGCGGTCCTCTTTTCGTGAAGGGACACGATAACGAAACAGGATAAAGCCATGCAAGGAGAGCCAAGTTGTTAGTGCAAAGGTCAACCATTCAAGTCGATGCGAAGGAATGACAAGCCAGACAATCGAAAAACCCACCGAAGCGAGCATCAGATGACAGGCTATTTCGCGGAGTGTAAATGTTGGAAAAGAAGAATGACTTTCCTCCTCAGGTGCATAGAGGGTCAATTGCCGTGTTTCGATAGGCAACGGTTCCTCACGATTTCGTCGCAGGAAGCGGATCGGAAAGTAGATCAGCAGAGGAAAGAGCGCCCCCAATGCAAACGGCAGGCGGTTCCACGGCGAGGGCCGCCCACTGTCGGAGATCAGGTCGACCATCGGCAACCAGCGCGTGAAATCCAGCCAACAGAGCAAGTCATAGCCGACGCGGCCAGTTAAAAGAGCCAGAAGCGGTAACCAGGTGAAGTCGAGATACCAACGCATTTGTCGGTCGATGCGACGACCTAGCGAACCTGGGCGATCGGGTAACTCACGCAGCCATCGCTTCCGGGCATCGAGCAAAAACGCGACCAGGCAGACCTGGAGTAACACGCCGGAGGCTCCCAGTCCTATCACCCATTGCAGCCAATGGTTCTCGTGAAAAACCTGCTTGGAGATGCCGTAGTCCTGACCGATGTTGAACCAAGAAACCGCTAGAAGAAACAACACCGGCATCAACAGAGCAGGGCGGGTCAGTATTCCTGTCATCGGGCGATAGAAGGAACTCAAAGCAGTAATACGTTCACGCAGGTTCGACCAAACCGAACGAGGAGGGATCGAGTTTTCTGGAGCGGAACTCTGCTCCGATCGCGAACGTTGGGGTACGGACGACAAGGCTAGTTCCTCCATGAACGGCCTGGTAATTCAGTCAGTGAACTCGAACTCCCACGGCGGATAGACTGGCTCATAAGCGCGGTTAAGTAGAGTGACATTAGCCAAAACAGTTCGGCCCAAGGTCCATTGGCCGCGTCCCTCATGAATGTGACCGAAAATCACCAACCGCGGTTGAATCGTTTGAATGCGTTCGAACAACGTCGTTGACCCCGTTCGAATAACCTCGCCGGAGAAGGAAGGCACAGCATCGCCAAAGCCATACGGCGGTCCATGCAAAACGAGAATATCCGTATCAGCAGGGATCAAAGCCCATTTCTCTCGCAACTTGTCTTCGGTCAGATTAAATGCCCAGTCGTGGAACCAGGGTTGCCAGGGCGACCCCCAAATATGGAGGTTCTCCCAGAGTATCCCCGAGTCGCACAAATAGTGCCACCTCAGATTGTTGGGCACCCGTTTCGGTTGACGTTCGAACAGTAGATCATGATTTCCCGCAACGCCAACGATCTGGCGAGCAGGAACTTGTTCCAGCCAGGTTCGGAACGTGGTATCGAGCCATTCCGCCTGAAAATCCAGCTTGTGGTTGCACACCGGGCAGAGGTCGCCGCCCAAAAGCAAGAGATCACAAGCGGGAATCTCCGGCAGGGTGCCGTGAAGATCACTCGCCGCGATGATTTTCATGCCACTCTCGCTTCCGCTTGTTTTGCCCCTAAAATCAGGATAAAATATGTCCAAATTATCCTTCAAGCAATTCCTGCTTCAAACCTGCAACACACCGGTGCGGAATTCGCGGCCTTCGTCGAAGCGAGTAGCCAATTCCAAGGCCAGCAATAAGGCGTCACGAGTCTCGGTGGGATCAAGAATGCGATCGACCCAGAGGCGGGCGGCGGCGTAGCGGATGTCGGTCTGTTCGTTGTAACTGGCCTCGACCTTAGCGCGCAGTTCGACCAGTTCGGCGGCGTCCGGCTCATGACCGGCTCGCTTTAACGCACTAATCGTGATGTCCAGCAAGGTACTGGCCGCTTGGTCCGCGCCCATGACTGCGTAGCGTGCAGTTGGCCAGGCGAAAATGAAGCGTGGATCAAACGCCTTTCCACACAACGCATAGTTGCCCGCCCCAAAAGATCCGCCCAAGATCACGGTCAGTTTGGGCACGACGCTGTTGGCGATGGCATTAACTAGCTTCGCACCCGCGCGAATGATGCCAGCCTGCTCCGAGTCGCGACCAACCATGAAGCCGTTTACATCCTGAAAGAACAACAGCGGGGTTCGCGTCTGGTTGCAGTCCATCACGAAGCGAGCCGCTTTGTCCGCACTGTCGACGTAGATCACCCCTGGGAACTGCAATGGGCCATCAGCAGGGCGACAGCGGCGATGCTGATTGGCCACCACTCCGACAGCGACGCCGCCGAGTCGACCATACCCACATACTAGGGTTTGTCCATACTCGGCCTTGTACTCGTCGAACGGGCCTTCATCGAGAATGCACGGAAGCAGATCGCGAATATCGTATTCCTGACGTGGATTCGGATGAAAGAGATAGATTAAATCCGCGGGAGGCCTACCGGGAGAGATGGTTGGATTTACGGTGCGATAGTCGGCGGGCAACGCGCCGATCAAGCGTTTCAGTCGAGCCAGACACGAGGGTTCATCTTTTTCGCGAAAGTCAATCGTGCCGGAGATCGAAGCATGCATCCCCGCTCCACCAAGTTCTTCATGATCGACGGTTTGCCCAATGGCCGCCTTGACCAGAGCCGGACCAGCCAGGTACAGCGCGCTGCCTTCGGTCATCAACAGTTTGTCGCACAAGACCGGCAAATAACCGCCTCCTGCGACACAGTTGCCGAGAATGGCGGCGAACTGCGGCACACCAGCGGCGGAAATCACGGCATTGTTGCGAAAGATGCGGCCAAAATCGTCCTCATCGGGAAAGACCTCGTCCTGAAGTGGTAAGAACACACCTGCGGAATCGACCAGATAGACCAACGGCAGCCGGTTTTCCAGAGCGATTCGCTGGGCGCGTAGCACTTTCTTGGCTGTCATCGGAAAGAAGGCCCCGGCCTTGACCGTGGCATCGTTGGCGATGAGCATGACCCGGCGATTGGAGACTGTGCCAACCCCCGTGATGACCCCTGCGGAGGGAGCGCCCCCCCAGTCCTGGTACATGTTCCAGGCCGCCCACAATCCCAGTTCAAAAAAGTTCGTGCCCTCATCGAGCAAGCTAGCGATCCGCTCACGAGCCGTTAGTCGGCCTTTCTCATGTTGTCGAGCGATGGCTTTAAGGCCGCCCCCTTGACGAATCACGCTCTCCTGATGACGAATTTGCTCGACTAGCTGCACTAGCTCCTGAGACATGACCACTCCTTACCGCACTTCGCGCCGAGGCCCGATGTTCTTTTATAATACACCCCGTGGCGGAACAACCTCCGCCAGACAGAAGTGAGCCAGTGGCCGATCTCACTGCCCCCTTGACTTGCTTTCACACTGGTCGAGCTAAGACAGGAGAACGACAAAAAACTAGTCAAAGGATCGAATTTATCAAAAATACAGCCATTACTCTTGGTTTGTGGTTTCGCGAGCATCGACACAGAGTATTCGCTTCACGTCACGCATAAGCAGTCGACCATCTACCAAAACCGGCAACGACCAGCAACGATCGCGAAACGGTCGCCAGGCCGTCACCTCACGGTAGGCCTCGGGAGTAGCCTCGACCAGAGCCAGTTTTCCATCTTCACCCAGAATGAGCAAAAATTCATCCACTCGAAGCAACGAGCCTTTCTTGAACCCCACGGCGCGGAGTCCCTCGTCTTCGTCGGAGCGTTGGAACCGCCAGCGAAGTTTGCCTGTCCGCAGATCTAGACAAGTAAGATCGCGTTTCTCGTCTAAACCATAGATGTGATCCTTGTAGCGAACTGGGGTAGCGAAATGACAGCACAATTCGTCGGACTCGAAAACACGCAGTGCCTGCAACCCATTGCCGCGCCGCACGATCTTGAGCAGACCACAGCCACGATCGTAGCCCGACGAGATAAAGACATAGCTGCCCGTGTTGGTGTGAAACACTAGCGGTGTTGCGGCATTGACCTCGAACTGCGTTTTCCAGGGGTACTCCCAGAGCAACTCGCCGTCATCGGGTCGCACGCCGATCATTCGATTGCCAGTGAAAAAGAGGATCTGACGCACTCCACCAATGGTTGCCGCGATAGGCGAACTATAGCCCGGTGGATCGTTCTGCCCTGTCCAGACAGTTTCGCCGGTATCCTTATGGAGCGCCGCCAAGCAGCGATTGCGACTGCCGGCAGCGACAATGTAGACGTGGTTGCCCTCAACCAGCGGCGACGAGGCCAGCCCCCATCGAGGCGGCACCGAACCAAGTTCCTCCACGAGATCGCGTTTCCAGACCTCCTGACCATCGTCAGCCTGAAGGCACAGCATCAGTCCGGTCGGTGTTAGGACGTAGACGTTGCCCTCAGCCACGGAAGGCGTCGCTCGCGGCCCTGGATATTGAAATTGTCGAGTTATCGGATAGGAATACTTCCACAATTGCTTTCCCGTATGCAGGGCAAAACAGACCACCGCCTCGCCGTCATCTTCGGCGATCATGGTGAACACTCGCCCGTCGGCGACGGCAAAAGAGGAGTATGCCTCTCTGGAACTCTCTTTCCACAAGATCGGCAATCCACCTGACGGCCAGGATCGCCGAAGGTTGGGCATCGACGTAATGGCCTGGCGAGTTGGTCCCAGCCATTGTGGCCAGTCTTTTGTGGCTAAGCCAGGTTCGTCGAGAAATTCCGCCTGGGCTAGTTCTTCCAACAACTGCTCGTTGGAGATGTGCCGATGCTGCATTACGTAGATTTTCATGCCGACGGTGAATACCGCGAAGATTCCCAACAAAAGCAGGCCTAATAGGGGCATCACTCGGCCAGTGCGAAGCGGAACACGATGCTGCATGATAGATCCACTGCGAGTCGAGCGAGGAATGATTCAACCGCGTCATGCTAGGGAGAGTGGTCGAACCTCGCAAGGTTGGCTCAGCACCAGCGGCGCTGTTCTCTGCTATAATGAAACGAGTTACGCCGCCGATGAACTGGACGAGTACCCATGATCACCTCTCGACGTCTGTCCTTGCCACTGTGGACGGAACGCTATGCTGCTCCGTTAGCTCCGATAACCGCTGCTGAGATGCGGGCACGCGGCTGGGACTATGTGGATGTGGTCTTCGTGACCGGCGATGCCTACGTCGATCATCCCAGCTTCGCGATGGCGATTTTGGCTCGGGTGCTGGAAGCAGCAGGCTTCCGAGTTGGCATGCTCAGCCAGCCGGATTGGCACTCCTGCGAACCGTGGCGGACCTTTGGCAAGCCGCGTCTGTTCTTCGCCATCTCAGCGGGGAACATGGACTCGATGATTAACCACTACACGGCCAACAAGAAGGTCCGTAACGACGACGCCTACTCGCCAGGGGGGAAGATCGGGCTGCGTCCAGACCGGGCTACGCTGCCGTACTGTCATCGCGCCCGAGAGGCCTATCCTGGGGTACCGATCATCGCTGGCGGTGTCGAGGCATCGCTACGTCGGTTGGCTCACTACGACTACTGGAGCGACACGGTTCGCCGTTCCATTCTGCTCGATTGCAAGGCAGACTTGCTGGTCTATGGCATGGGCGAACAAGTGATCGTCGATATCGCGCGACGGCTGGCAGCGGGGGAGACGGTGCGCGACCTGCGTGATCTACGCGGCGTGGCCTACGCGCTGGGAGCGAAAGAGAGCGAGGAACTGACTCGATCGCTCGGAGAAGGCAATAGTTCGTCTAATCTCGCCAATGCCGTCTTGTTACCCTCGTTTGAACAGGTTTCTCAGGACAAAGGAGCCTTCGTCGAGGCGACTCGACTGATTCACCTCAACACCAACCCGCATAATGCTAAGACGCTGATCCAGTTTCACGATCGTCAGGCGGTGGTAGTGAATCCGCCCTCGCTACCGTTGACCGAACAACAGATGGATCGGATCTACGATCTCCCTTATACGCGCCGACCGCATCCGTCGTATCGTGAGCCAATCCCCGCTCATGAGATGATCAAGGATTCAGTGACGATCATGCGTGGCTGCTTCGGCGGTTGCACCTTCTGTTCCATCACCGCCCATCAGGGACGGATTATCCAGTCGCGCTCGCAGGAATCAGTTCTTGGTGAAGTGCGGAAGATGGCGGCTGACCCCGAGTTTAAGGGCATCGTCAGCGACGTAGGCGGACCAACGGCGAACATGTACCAAATGACCTGCACCCGGCCCGAGGTGGAGGCTCGCTGCAAACGCTTGTCCTGCGTGCATCCAACGATCTGCAAGCTGCTGGGCACCGATCATGGACCGCTGATTCAGCTCTTGAAGCGCGCTCGGGAGGAACCTGGCATTCGCAAGGTGTTGGTCGCCTCTGGCATTCGCATGGATCTAGCCCAGCTGTCACCGGAGTATCTGCAAGAACTGTCGGCCCATCATGTTGGCGGTCATCTGAAAGTGGCTCCGGAGCATACGGATCGTACTGTACTAGGGCTGATGAAGAAACCAGAAAACGACAATTTCGAGAGCTTTGCTCGGGAATTCAAGAAGGCCTCGCAACAAGCGGGTAAGCCGAAGCAGTATCTCGTTCCCTATTACATTGCCAGCCATCCGGGCAGCGACTTGCACGCCATGATCGACCTGGCGCTATTCCTGAAACGCAACGGCTACCGACCCGATCAGGTGCAGGACTTCATCCCCGCGCCCTTCGACATCGCGACGTGCATGTATTACACAGGAATCGATCCGTTCACGGGGCAGCAGGTCTACGTTGCCAAGGGACTGCGCGATCGAAAGATGCAGCGCGCTTTGATGCAGTTCTTCAAGCCGGAGAACTACTTTGAGGTACGGAAGGCGTTAGAGGCTGCCGGTCGAACCGATCTGATCGGCAACGGCTGCGATGCACTAATTCCAGCACAGCCACCCAGAGAGGCGCTGGCCGCTCGCATGCAACGAGCCAACCAAACAGTCCGCGGCGACTATGTGCATCAAGTACCCACCCCAGGTAGGAAGAAAGGCTACCGCCCAGGACGCAAATCCGCGGGACGACGACCACGGCGTTAGCGAGTCTGCCTTAGCTCGACTGCTGCAACTCGGCGAAGTGAAAGCCATCTCGCTCGACCTTGGTTCCCACTTGTACGTCCAGCGGACTGGTATACATGGGGCCAGCATGACAGAAGGTATGAAATTCGCCCTGTTCGCCACAGGGATCAACTCCCTCGGGCAGATCCGCCAGCAATCCTGCGTCATAGTCACGGCCCAAGAACGAAACCGGCAGCTTGCGAGGATCGATGCAGACGATCACCGCACTAACCCCGCCGTTCAACATTTCCTGAGCCAGTTTCATTGTCTCGTCTGATCTACACCAGAGCGGAAAGAGCGGTTCGATTCCGCTCCCCACAAGGAGCCGCTCTCGGTAGGCGCGGATCTCGCTGAGATACAAATCGCCGAACGCCAAATGAGTCACACCCGATTGACGAGCTTGGTCGAGTAGCTCGCGCATACGGGCTTCGTAAAGCTCGTTGGAGCAGGGCCACCGCAATGGAACTTCCCACAATGGCAAGCCGGCACGAGCCGCCTGAGCCAGCACCAACTCGCGACGCACACCATGCATCGCCACTCGCGCGAATGCCTCGTTGAACGTGGTCAGCAAGCCCACCACTTCGACCTCCGATTGCCGACGTAGCTGATGCAACGCCCAGGCCGAATCTTTGCCGGAACTCCAGGACAACAGAACCCTTCGCGTCATGACGAGCCTTCCCGAGAACCTGATCACTCTCGTTAGGTTATCACTTCGGCTTGATCACGGAACGGCAATTTAAGCGATATTAAATATCTAGATTTCGTCGAGAATTGCGAAACCTCGTCAGATCGGAAGAAGATTGAAGTTCAATCCGCGAGCGAAACTGAACGAGTACTCGCTGCCAGGTACTCTTCGGAAGAGAATGATCTTTGAGTTTGCGACAGCGCTGAGCCAGTTGCTCCCAAGCAGAAGCCATCTTTTCTGCTGGCACCACTGGTGGTTGTCCGCGCTGTGCTAGGCAGCGTCGGCGATACTCGAGTCCCAAATTTTCGACTGCCCAATGCTCATAATGAGCTATCCAGGAGGCTAGTTCTACGACAAGACCACGAACCCGTTGCCATTCCTCAGCGCTAGCAGGCGGAGTGAGTGGGGGTAACTCTTCCGAGGAGCCAACCCCTACAATTTGATGTTGAGACGTATACAGGGGAGTAAATCCAAATCGATGAATGTAGACCCCACCTTGTCCCAACTTGCCGAGAAAAACCCCGAATCCCCAGAGCGTGATCTGCCCTCCACTGCTCAGTTCACCGGTGTAGCTGGGACTACAAGCTCTACCTGGAAGCATCGGTCGATAATGGCACATACCCAAGCGGAGTAAAACATTACCTTGGGGATGAACCACGTCACGCCCCCAACACCAAAGCTGCTGGTCCAGCAGAGCCGCTGCTCGTTGCTCGTACTGTTTGTTGGAAAAAGCTCGATAGCGTCGAGTCATCGTGGGTTGAACGTACTCCGTCGACCGATCCAGAACAGGAGTATGCATCATTCCGACACCTCATGAGTATGAGCAGCTGGCATTTCCTCGATGTTAGGCCACTTCGGCCAAGGATCACGAAATCTGGCCCAGGCCTCTGGTCCCTTGACCATCTCCTTGTCGGTGAGCAAGCAGCGATCCAGTGCCTCACGTAAGCCCGACTCGTGGATGCCGATGCCAATGAAAACCAACTCCTGACGACGGTCGCCATGTTCCCCTTCCCAGTTGCCTAGAATGTGTGCTTTCTCGTCAGGATCGTCTGGCCATTCATCGCGCGAAGTTGCAGCCCACCACACAGCATAAGGCTGTAGTGAGATAACTCGCCCGGCAACGGAAAAGAGAACGATCCACTCCATGCGTGTCGCCAGCCAGAGAAATCCCTTGGCCCGTAGCAATCCCTTCATTACGTTGTCGTCATGAACCACGTTCCACAGTCGTTGCGGATGGAATGGCCGACGAGCGCGGTAGACGAAACTACTGATGCCGTATTCCTCGGTTTCGGGGGTCTTTTCACCAATCAGTTCACGGACCCAGCCAGCGGATTGCTCCACTGTGTGGATGTCAAATAATCCCGTACCAAGAATCCGTTCGAGCGGAACCTTTCCATGTATGGTTTGAATGAGTGTGGCTCCAGGATTGAGCTTTTGGAGCAGGCCTGTCAACCGACTCTGTTCTTTCGGACTAACACGATCTAGTTTGTTCAGCACCAACACATTGGCAAATTCGACCTGATCGACCAGCAACTCGACGACGTCGCGGTCATCCTCTTCATTAACCCCTAGACCGCGCTGCTTGAGATCCTCGATCGATTGATAGTCGGCCAAAAAACTCTCAGCATCAACCACAGTAACCATCGTGTCTAACTGAGCGATGTCCGAAAGACTGACGCCATCTTCCGTGCGAAACGTGAACGTTTCGGCAACCGGCTTAGGCTCAGAAATTCCGGTCGATTCGATGAGCAGATAATCAAAACGGCCTTCCTTGGCCAGGCGCGTCACTTCCTGTAGCAGATCTTCGCGCAAGGTACAGCAGATGCAGCCATTAGTCATCTCGACAAGCTTCTCCTCGGTTCGGCTTAGCATCGCACCAGAACCAACGAGTCGGGCGTCGATGTTGACTTCACTCATGTCATTGACGATGACTGCGACCCGTAATCCTTCGCGGTTGTTTAGAACGTGGTTCAACACGGTGGTTTTACCCGCGCCGAGAAATCCAGAAAGTACAGTCACAGGCAGCTTTTTCTCGTTCATTCGATGGCTCCAAGCATTCTCAGGCGATCGATCCGATATCGTCAGGCACCAACCATTACCAGTTACCCCGAAACAACGGGACCGCATACTAGCCACGTTCTGTATTACTTAGTAATACGATCTTGTCAGATCAACAGTTCGATCGTTGGATCTCAGAAAAAATCGAGTGCTGTCTGGACACCCGATCAATAAGTTATACAAAGTGATACAATATGGTAAAACGTCGTCATACCAATTCAGCTTGACCCGAATTGAGAGACGACCTCAAAGGGTATCTCCTGAGGAGAACGCGAATCATGAATCGATGGCGGATCCCACGGGCAGCATTCACGTTGATCGAGCTATTGGTGGTCATCGCGATCATCGCCATCTTGATCGGACTGTTGCTTCCCGCTGTGCAAAAGGTGCGGCAGGCGGCGGCGCGGATGTCGAGTCAAAACAATCTGAAGCAACTTGGCCTCGCTCTGCATTCCTACGAGAGTGCTAACAGCCGACTGCCTGGCATGCTTCCCGCAGGAGCGAGCAACGCTAACTCGTTCGGCTACTCGGTGCATGCCCAGCTCTTGCCCTACATCGAACAAGAGAATCTGAGCAAGACGTTTGATCTGCTCCAGCCGTTGTTCGTCGGGACGTTTCCGACGCCCAGTTTCATGCTCAACCCAGCAGTGGCTCCAGCGGCGGGCACCGTCGTCAAGACTTTCCTTTGTCCGGGGGATGGTCAGCAGCCGTTGTTCACCATCAACTCTGGTGGCGGCACACATGCGGGTACCAACTATGTGGTCAACCTTGGTTCGGGGCGAGCCGGACCAGGAGCCACCGCTGCGAATGGCTACGACACGCGGTTCCCTACCGATGGCATGTTTCACTACGGCCCAGGGCTGAAGTTCGGCGACATCGTTGACGGCACCTCGAACACCATGTTCATGTCCCAGTGTCTGTTGGGGATGAACGTGAATCTGACCAAACCGTTTAGCGAACTTAGTCGGGAGGAGATGCGGCGTCAAACAGCGAGCCTGGCCGGACGCGGACTCTACACCGGGTCGGGCGGAGCCAATCCGGGCTATGGAGCCAGCCCGCCTATCGGACCCAGCGACTATCAGACCGCCACGTCATGGCGGGGCAATCGTGGTGGGTCGTGGATCTGGGGCAATGCCACTGCCAACGGCTTCTGTGCTGCTCTGCCGCCCAACTCGCCCCAGTCAGACTCCACGGCACATGGCATGGGCTTTTTGTCTGCTCGAAGTAACTTCAGCGGCGGCGTGAACGTCTGCTTTGGCGATGGCAGCGTTCGCTTTATCCGCGACAGCATCAACCTCAATGCTTGGCGAGCGATGGCTACTCGCGCGGGCGGCGAAGTCTTCAACGATAATTAACCTCGAAGAAGGAGTTTATTCCTATGAGACCGATGTTACGTTTGTGTCTGACGGTGGTGCCCGTCTTGCTGCTCGTGTCGTGGTGCTTGGCACGGCCTGCCGACCAGGGTGAACCGTTGACCCGCTTGTTCTTCCAAAATCATAAGACCAGCATGCTCAAGTGGGCTGACGTGCGGCTGAGCGACGGCAAGATGCCGATTCTCGGCCCGCTGCAGGACGTGGCCGGGTTCAAGAAGTTGGATGCGGCCAAGCAGAAACTCGTGCAGATGAAGGAGCAAAACGGACTGATTCTCGTTGGCGTGCGCGACGAGGACAACGGAAACTACGAGAGCGGTTGGATCCTGGTTCACACAGGAGTTGGCTACGTGGATCACGGCGATCACGGACATTGGCGCTACAAAAAATTGCCAGAAGTCTGGGACAGCCGGCTCGATGACAAGCAGGGCAACCCAGCGCATCTGTATCTGTACGATGGTTGTTTCTACTTGGCCAACGATCTGCTCAACGGCTACACGCGGATTGATCCTGCCAAGTACGCGACTAGCACCGGACGCAAACTCGGCAAAGACACGCCACGCTTCCTCAAAGGCGGCGGCAATCACATCACGCTAGCCGTCGTGGAGGACAAGGTCGGTTACTCGTGCTGGATCGACGGTGGCGGACCGAACAAGGGCAGGGTGGACGTGACTGCGATCCACGGTAAAGGCGAACCGGCCTATTCGTTCCAGTTGCCCAGTGGCGTCATCCACGGCGCGATCGCCAACTCAGGTAAGGTGTTCTTCGCCCCCGCAGAAAGCGTCTGCTGGGTCGAGGCCGACCTCACGCTGACGGGCAAACCAGAAACGGTGAAAATTCATCACATAGATTTGGGCAAGGACGGCGACAAGGCCCGCCGCACTGGCGCGTTCACCAACCACGGCAAGTATGTCCTGTTCACCACGGGCCGAGACGAAGGTTCGATGCTCGTGTTGGTCGATGCCAAGGCTGCCGAGCCGAAACCGATTTCCGTGCCGTTGGCCGTCAAGAAGGGCCAACGCGCGCTGACTCCTGAGGTGGCCGCGCTGCCGGACGGTCGCGTCTATGCTTTCGTTTTTCTCAACCCACCCAGTGCCGACGTCGAGGTAGACGACGAACTGATCGTGCTTGAGCTGGATCCGAACAAGGACGGCAACTACAGTGATGCTAAACCAATTAAGATGATGAAGATCGGTAAAAGCGCCGTTTCGGGCCACTACGGTCATCATGACATTGCCTTCGACGCCGACCGTCGTTTCGCCTTCTTCACCAATCCTGGAGATGGCACGATCACGGCACTGTCGCTGAAGACTTTGGAACCAGTAGCGACGTTCAAAGTGGGCGGCATGCCGACAGCACTGCTCGCTCGCGGCGGACTGGAAGACCATGATTGAGCAGTTGCCTACCGGCCGTCGCTTGGTGGCGGAACAAATTCACTGTGTTCCCTCAAGCGAGGTCTGCGGTTCAACGAAGGGATGGAGAATGTACTAGCCTGCACTGTGACTGTCCTTATCGTTACTTTGAGACACTAGGGCTGGTCACAGTGGAGGCGGCGCGGCATGAGCATTTGGTCGTTAAGCTCAGGGTGGGAAGACGCCACTGTCACGGACGTGGTGGCGATTGTCGGGGTCGAGGTCATCACGGCGGTGGCGTTCTTCTTCCTGGGAGCGATGGCGGGTAGTTTTCTTAATGTCGTACTGTACCGCATGCCGCGTCGGCGTAATCTTCTTTGGCCGCCTTCTGCCTGTCCACATTGTGGCCATCGACTAGCACTGGCCGACAACGTCCCGGTCCTCAGCTGGCTGCGCTTACGCGGTCACTGTCGCTATTGTCAGGCCAACATTTCGTCGGACTACCTGCGAGTCGAGGTACTGGTTGGTACGGTATTTCTGAGTCTGTTGTATCTGGAAGTCCACACGGGCGGTCTAAACCTGCCATTGCGGATGCCCAATCAGTATGGCGGCGCGTTGTGGACCATCTGGTATCCTCGGCCCGACATTCTTTCCATTTACTTGTACCATTTGTTACTGACGTTCTTCTTACTCAGCCTAGTACTATTTGTTCGGCAAGGGGATCGTCTGCCCGGAGCGTTGGTGATAGTTGCGTTGCTGATCGGCGTGCTGGTTCCCGTGGCTCGTCCTACTGTGCAACAGGTGCCCTGGAAGGGACCGTCCGAGTGGCTCCATCCCTCGCTACCGTTGCCAGTCACTTGGGTCGAAACTGTGATCGGACTAGCTGTCGGTGGACTGTTGGGATTGCTGATGGGCTTTCGATGCGACAGGCCGCTTCGCGCCGATGGAATCGTCGCCCGATCGGCGTTACCAACTTGGCTCGATCTAGCAGTGGTGCTGGCAATAGCGGGAACATGGTTGGGTTGGCAAGCCGTCATCTCGGTCGCGATGCTGTCGAGCCTAGCTCGGCTGGTGGTTCCATCGCATTATTCAGCCATTCTGATCACGGCCACGACGGTAGCAGTGCAGCTGGTCTGTTGGCGACTGTTTACCGTGTATCTTCCTTGGTGGCCGGGGCCGCATACGTCTCTGCTCCTCATGGTCGCTTGGGCTGTGCTGGCTGTGACTCTTTACCACTTTCATGCGGCACGACAGCACCGCCTTGCTTCGAATCGACGAGTTGAAGCCACCTCGGCAGTGTCAGGGCCAACAACAGAAGACCTCCAAACAGCAAGGCCAATAACACCGGCGGCTCCAGAAGCGGAGTAGACGGTTCGTAGCGCAGCCAGTGTTTGGACATAACCCATTTCCCGAAACGCGAGTATGATATTGTTATACGACCTAGCATAACAACGGGAAGAGAAATAGGCCAGAAGTGAATCTGATCGCCCAAGCTGATTAAACGATTCGATTCACATTCCAATCTCTTGTTGATGCGGTTTATGTGCAAACAAGGACCATTCAGAGACAAACCGGACCGAAGACTCGGAAAAAGGGGCTGTGATGAAGAGCCTGGTCCTAAGTTGTTCTCCAGGCAAGAGGTGTCAACTGCTGACCAAGTTAGTCTTGAGTGCTGGAGACAGGACTTGAACCTGCACTCCCTTGACGGGAACCAGGCCCTCAACCTGGCGCGTCTGCCAATTCCGCCACTCCAGCGTACTTCCTACCTTAGAGAGCAAAACGATCTGGGTCAAGTCCCCAACGTGTGGATATGTCGGTCAACCCGTCATTTAGCTTGCGGCTACTAGTTCGCGGTGAAGTAGCCAGCAGGTTCACCCAGTTGAAATCGTCTCGCATAGTTTCTTGCTGGCGAAGCAATTCTACTTAGCTAGCTCAACAACGCTCTAACTAGTTTGAGGTGGTTGGTACTCGATCGTTCCACATCTCTTATGATTTACTTATCAGATGTTTTCCGCGTAAGCTTGACCGTGCGGCGAGTGATTCCAACTTTCCTGATGGAGCCACGATGATGCAGCTCGATCCGTTCGTAGTGGAGGCACTGACTCGCCGATAATTGTTACAGCTAGGGAGCGGCAGTTATCTCGGTCTCACGCTTGGAGGATTATGGCGTGCGCGAGCAAGTCAAGCCGAACGTCCGTCCTCAGTTCAAAACCCAATCCGCTTTTGTATTCTGATCTTTCTCTACGGCGGGCCGAGTCATCTGGATACCTTTGACCTGAAACCCAATGTGCCATCCGAGATACGCGGCGAGTTTCGACCAATCGAGACTTCGGCTCCTGGTGTAAGGATTTGCGAGCATCTCCCTCGCTTATCTCGTTGGATGCATCGCATAGCTATTGTTCGCAGCATGCATCATCAAGCTCACTTGCACGATTCAGGCTCGATCCACATGCTCACAGGTCGTCCTGTGGAAGGTCCAGAGCGCGAACTAATTGCTCTCAAACGGCAGAATTTTCCAAGCTATGGGAGTGCCATTGTCGCAATTGCCATGGCCCGAGAACACGATAAAGCCTCACCACTCTCCGGCACCTGGAGCGGTCCCGCCGAGGCTTTCGAGTGCATGGACGTGATCGTCAAAGTCGAAGAGTTATAACCGTGCATTCACTTAGTCGATGCAGAAAAGCAGATTCCCGGTCGCATCGAAGAAGCCTTGGCCGTCAATGTGGAAAAACCCATTGGTCTGTGCAGCCAGATACCGGCTTAGGACGAAAGCACAAGGCGAATCCTCAATCGTGAAGAATTGTCGGGTCTGAATAATACGCTCCATCAATTGAACGCGAAGCAGTGTTTCCTCGCCGAGTTCCATCAGGGCGGCCCAGCTGTTCAGCTCCGCGCGTATCCCGTCTTCCTCACTGTGCCAGCGTTCCAAGGCGAAGATCCTACCATCAGGAAATATAGCTTCAGCGCGAAACCACTCATCTCCTTCGGCGAAAAACCGCCATCGCAAAGAAAATCCAGCCTCGGCAAGACACCGCTGAAGGTCCGCTGAGGCTGGGCAGAGGTCGGTCGCGCCAAACACGCGATGCCAGTTCATGACGTGCTACTTCTTCGGATCAGCCACGATTGGATCGGGGTCATCGCCTTGCAAGGCTCGCAAGAAGAGTACCAGATCGGCTTTCTCTTCTTTAGTCAAATGGAGCTTGAGCGGAATGATGACACGACCGTCATAGACTCGTGCCTGGTCAGGCAATTTGACGACACGTCCTTCCGCCTTAGCCCGATACCATTGGCGCTCGGCGTTCTCGTCGCGCATCTTAACGTCGAGATATGGATTGACATTACCGCCGCGATCGTAGAAGTCGATTACTTCTTCCAGAGTCTTCTCGCTGCCATCGTGCATGTAGGGAGCAGTGCTAAGAAGGTGGCGAAGCGTAGGCGTCTTGAACGCCCCGAAGAACTCCGGCTGCTTATGGCCCGGTGGCATGGCAGCGTAGCGACCAGCATGTTTGGCGTCTAGCTCGCCATCCTTGGCCCCAACCCCCAGGTTGTGGAAGGTATTGTCGGTGAAGTTCTCGCCAACATGGCAGGCATTGCAACGTGCTTTGCCAAAGAAGAGATTGCGACCGTTGAGCAACCGTCCCGCAATTTCTTCAGCTTTAGCTGCATCGTTAGCAGGATCGAGCTTCAGGGCAGTCAGAGCAGTGGTATCCTTCTTTGCAAACGCCCCTTTCAGCGCGGTCAGAAAGTCCGCCTTGGTCAACTCTTGTTGAACCGCCTTGCCCTCGTCGGCTTCGCGTTCCACGCGCTGTCGCATAGCCAACTCCGCACGATCGAAGATCGAATTGCCCGAGAAGACGGTGCGTTCGTAAGTGGCAATGGCCTTGGCCACCGTGTCGCGGGTCGGAACCGTTCCGAAAATCGCCTTGAACCGCTTAACATATTCTGGCTCGGCGCGAATACGTTCGACGACCCGTCGCCAAGCGTGGCCTTCACCGTCAAACATCTCTAATGCGTTTTGTGGTGGGCCTTGTGATTGATCTTCCAGAGAAGCAGCGCGACCATCCCAGAACTGAAATACATGGTACGCAGAGTTCAGCACGGTCGGCGCAGACACCCCGCCCTTGTTGCCGGCAATTCCCGTTGATACCGGGCTTTGATCGGTGTACCCTTTCGTCGGATCGTGACAGGTAGCACAACTCACCGTGCGATCCGACGACAAAATCGGGTCAAAATAGAGATCTTTGCCGAGCTTCCACTTCTGCACGGTCAGCGGATTCTCCGGCGGCACCGGTGGAATAGTGTTTAACCCCAAAGGCAGCTTGAGATAGACAACTTTTCGCTGCACTTCGAGGCCGGTTTTAGGATCGACAGCCTTCTCAGTCGCCTCATTCCAAAACGATTTCAATGCCTCCCACTTCGCTGGATCGCTGCTGCGGGACACATAAATAATGGGAATTTCGTCCTTGAAGGGCATCTTCCAGTTTTCGTTAGGCAAAAGACATTCGTGGTCGTCCACCTTCTGTGCGCTAGCCGCGACCGCCTGTTGCCGATTCCCTTGGAACAACCATGCCCCACCGAGCAGCAGACCGAGCAGCATCGCTCCACAGCCGAGTAGCCATCTCTGGCGCGAACGCATCAGTGAAACCCCTTTCGATAATCATTATTGATTTGGGCCACTGATACTATTAGTCGGCTGACGCCGGACCGGCTAGGTTGGCGGATGAAAAGCTGCAATGACCGCAAATCCGCATTGAAGAACTCCAAGCGGAAGCGGGTGGTCCTGCAAAACAGCTCCCTACCTAACAACGCTCAGGGTTTGGTGTAGCGTTCGTTGGTTGGTGGGCCGATGGTGGCGAGCAGTTTCTTGACGATGTCGTCACTGGTCAAGCCCTGAGCCTGCGCCTGAAAGTTGCAGCTAATGCGATGTCGCAGAACAGGGATGGCCGCCTTCTGAATGTCGGCGAAAGCCACGTCGGGTTCACCGGCCATTGCCGCGAAGGCACGACCAGCTTCGGCAAGGAAGATACCAGCTCGTGGCCCGGCTCCATAATCGACAAACTTCTTGATAAAGTCCGGAGCGGTCGGATCGTTGGGCCGCGTGGCACGCACCAACTGGGTAATGTATTCCACCATCTTCGGACCTACACCGATGGAGTGAACCAATTTTTGAACATTAAGGATCTCTTTAGCATTCAATATGCGAGTCAACTCAACTGGTTCGGTGCGACCAGCCAGTTGGATGATCCGCTGCTCCTCGCTGTAGCTAGGATAGTCCACTTTGATCGTGAACATAAAGCGATCAAGTTGGGCCTCGGGCAGCGGATAGGTGCCCTCCTGCTCAATAGGATTTTGCGTGGCGATGACGAAGAACGGATCGGGCAGAGCATAGGTATCTTGCCCGGCAGTGACTTCGCGTTCCTGCATGGCTTGCAGCAAAGCGGCCTGCGTCTTCGGCGGAGTTCGGTTGATCTCGTCGGCGAGTAGAATGTTGGTGAAGACAGGGCCTTTGACAAAGCGAAATTCACGCCGGCCTGGCTCCGGCTCATCGAGGACCATCGTGCCGGTGATGTCGCTGGGCATAAGGTCCGGCGTGAACTGAACGCGCTTGAAGGTGACATCGAGAATCTGGCTGATGGCACTGACCATGAGGGTTTTAGCCAACCCGGGCACACCGATCAGCAAGGCATGACCGCGCGTGAAGATGGCGGCTAGCACTTGTTCAATGACCTCACTTTGGCCAACTACCACCTTGTTCAGCTGGGTCAGCATCTCCGCGCGTTTTTGACTAAAGTGACTGAGAATGTCGCTTTTTCGTTGAATGGCCACCGATGACGCTCCTGCACAGGGACAGTACCGCTAACCATTCTAACGGCTTCCGCCGCGACGAACACTGTCATAAAGGACAGCGTTCCAGTAGCAGGTAGTTGGTCGTAGTCAGGCCCAGCTGAGCGTAGGTCTTTTGTGCCCGTTCGTTGTCCCGTTCGACATAGAGACGAATGCCGATCACGTCACCGGCCTCATGTGCCAACTGAACGACGTGCTGATAGAGCTGGCGAAATATCCCCTGCTGGCGGGCATCACTGCGGACATAAACGCTTTGGATCCACCAGAACCAGCCGTTGCGCCAGTCGCTCCATTCATAGGTAATAAGCAACTGGCCGACGAGTTCGCCATCGAGTTCCGCGACGTGATAGACGCCGCGTTGCGAGTCGGCGAGAACCGCGGCGACCCCTGGCAAGAGTTTGTCGCGATCTAGTTCTTTGTGTTCGGTCTCCCAAGCAAGAAGCCGGTTGAACTCAGCAATAGTGTCCACATCGGCGGAAGTGGCACGACGAAGGAACAGCGACATAGTTGCCTCTTGGAGAAAGAAGTCGTAAGCCAAGCCGTGTCCATTGGACACGACGAGGAGAAGTCGAATGAACTTACGCGACTACATTCGCGATGTACCAGATTTTCCGAAACCCGGCATCCTGTTCAAGGACATCACGCCGCTTTTGGCTACCCCTAATGCGTACCGACAGGCCATTGCCGAGATGCTCGGGCCTTTTCGGAGCAAACGAGTCGATGCCGTCGCCGCCGCAGAGGCACGCGGCTTTCTCTTCGCCGCTCCAATGGCGCTAGAGTTAAACTTGCCCCTCATTCCGATGCGAAAGCCTGGTAAGTTGCCGTATAAAACCATGTCGTCTAGTTACGATCTGGAGTATGGCCAGGCCGAACTGCACATGCACATCGACGCGATCCAACCGGGCATGAGCGTCTTGATGGTCGATGATGTGCTGGCCACAGGCGGCACGATGAAAGCCGCCTGTCAATTAGTGGAGAAAGCAGGTGGGACGGTCGTGGGCTGTGCTTTTTTGATCGAACTAGGCTTTCTTCAGGGGCGGAAAGCGCTAGCACCTTTTGAGATCATCAGTGTGGTAAAATTTTAAGAGCGAACGAGGCGGACTGATGGAGTTAACACCCGATTTCGACAAAGCCGGTGGACTGCTCCCCGCGATTGCCCAGGATGCCGAGACGGGCCAAGTTCTCATGCTGGCTTGGATGAATCGAGAGGCCTACGAGGAGACCCTCCGCACACGCCGCGCCGTCTACTTCTCGCGCAGCCGCAATAAACTTTGGCGCAAAGGCGAAGAGAGTGGTCACGTTCAAGAACTGCACGCACTGTATCTGGATTGTGATGCCGACACCATTCTGCTGCAAGTCAAGCAGGTCGGCGGTGCCGCCTGCCATGAAGGCTATGCTAGCTGCTTCTTTCGCCAGATTACTCCCGAAGGTGTGTCGATCGTCGGCGAGCGCCTGTTTGATCCTGCATTGGTCTACAAAAAATGACAGAGAAGATCCTCAAACTCGGCATTCCCGCGGGCAGTCTTCAGGACGCCACCGCCGAGTTATTCCGCAAGGCCGGCTACAAAATCACCTATCAAGCACGCAGTTACTTTCCCTCCATCGATGACCCGGAGCTGCACTGCACATTAATCCGAGCCCAGGAAATGGCTCGCTACGTGCAAGATGGCTCGTTGGATTGTGGACTGACGGGGCATGACTGGATCATGGAAAACGACGCCAAGGTCGTTGAAGTCGCAGAACTGGTCTTTAGCAAAGCCAGCCGCCGTCCCGTCCGCTGGGTGCTGGCCGTGCCCAACGATTCACCGATTCAGTCGGTCCAGGATTTGCAGGGCAAACGCATCGCTACCGAAGTGGTGAACTTGACGAATCGCTGGTTGGCCAGTCACGGAGTAACAGCTCAGGTCGAGTTCAGCTGGGGGGCCACTGAGGTTAAGCCGCCCAAACTCGCCGATGCCATTGTCGAGGTGACGGAAACGGGTTCCTCGCTGCGAGCCAATAATCTCCGCATCGTTTGCGAGATCTTGCAAAGCACGACACGCTTCATCGCCAATGAGACCGCTTATCGCGATCCCTGGAAACAAGAAAAGATCGATGACCTCGTCCTCATGCTCCAGGGAGCGATGGCCGCTGAGGGTCGCGTCGGGCTGATGATGAATGTGCGCACCGTCGATCTCCCACAGGTGTTGCTTTTGCTCCCGGCTTTGCAGAAACCGACAGTTTCCTCCTTGTCGGATCCGGAATGGGTTGCCGTGAACACGATACTGGAAGAAGCGATCGTGCGGCACCTAGTTCCGCGACTGAAGTCGGTTGGCGCGCGGGGCATCGTTGAGTATCCGCTCAACAAGATTATCGAGTGACGGAGTGGAGTCGATCGCGAATCCGTTCCATCGCCCACACAGCCGCTTCCCGGATAAGCGGTTCCGTGTCGTTACTGGCTCGCTGCAAGGTGACCAGCGCGGAAGCATCGGCGGAGTTGCCCAAAATCAGAGCCGCGTTACGCAGTACGACGGCGCGTCCAGGTCGAGGATACAACGCAGTGCCGTCGAATCGTTGGCGGAAAGCGTCCTCGTCCAGAAGCAGCAGTTCGCAGGCGTCCAAGGTGAGCAAATCCGACTTCGCCGCTAACAGCGGATGCCCCGGCGGGGCCTTGCGATTCCAGGGACAAACCTCTTGACACACGTCGCAGCCAAACAGCCAGTCGCCCAACTCGAACCGAAGCGTTTCTGGAACGGCATGCTTTAACTCGATGGTCAAGTAACTAATGCACCGACGAGCATCGAGGACGAACGGTGCAACAAACGCTTGAGTCGGACAGGCATCCAGACAAGCAGTGCATCGGCCACAATGGCGAGTGTCAAAGGAGGGAGTGGGCTGCAGCTCTAAGTTCACCAGTAAAGCCCCGAGGACGAACCAGCTGCCCTGACGTGGATGAATTAGCATGGTGTTCTTACCGAACCACCCCAGCCCAGCACGACGAGCAAAATCGCGTTCGAGCAGCGGAGCCGTATCGACGACCGCTCGCCCCCAGCAGTGCGGCACTTTAGCTCGGAGCCAGTCGCGCAAACGCCAGAGCTGTTCGCGCAGAACGACATGGTAGTCTCTCGCCTGGGCGTAACGAGCTAGCCGCGCTGCCCCTTGCGGTGCGGTGGGGTCGTAGTTCATGCCGACCATGACGACTGACTTGACCTCGGGATAGATCGAGCGAGGATGGCGGCGAGCCTCGGCGTGTTTGTGCAAGTAGGCCATCTCGCCGGCGTGGCCTTGGTCGAGCCAGTTCCGCAAATGCTCGAATCCGTCGGCTTCGGTGGCGCGAGCAATTCCAGCGAGACTAAAGCCTAGCCGTCGTGCCTCTTCGAGTAGTTCCGACTCCATGGGTCGGCTCCACGGATCGTAATTCAGGCCAGCGCTTCCCGCAACTCATCGAGCATTTCGGCCAGCCAATATTGAATGGTACGCAGCGATTTACCGCTCCGTCGAGCCATTTCGTCGCGGCGAACCCCTTGTAGCCACCATTCCCAAACTTCTCGCCACTGCGGCGGAAAGCGAGCGACCACCGCTTCAATCCGTTCAACGGTCTCGCGATCCGGAGTTGGTGGACGTTGATCGGGAATTTGTTCCAACTCGACGCGATCGCGCGGTTCGTACAAGCGGGATAGATCAATCGCTCGTCGAGCGGCGACCACAGCCAACCATTTGCAAAAAGGACATTTACGCTCCCAACGATGCAAATTACTGAACAGACGTAGGAAGATAGTTTGTACGGCGTCGTCCCATTCCTCACGTCGGCCAGGACCGAGTACCCGAGACACCACCGCACGCACTAACCCGGTGAATTTCAGGACGAGTGCGTCGCCGGCCTCCCGATCACCAGAGAGAAACGCTTGTACTTTGCCAGCACAGTCATCGGGCGGGCAGTCACATTCAAACATTGCCCCCTCCCCGTACCGTCGGGAAGGGAAGGATGGTCGCATCTTCGGGAGCGCGACGACGTAGGAGTACCATCGTCATGTCATCCTTTTGCTCGCCGTTTTGCAATGACGATTCAATCGCTTCTCGGATGGCTTGAAAAAGCGCCCCACGTCGATTAATAACGCGGCTGGCGATAGCCTCAGCCCCACCAGCGTCGTCGAGCTGGTCGAACACGCCGTCGGTGGCCAGCACTAGTTCATCTCCGGGCTTCAAATCCAACTGGTGCTGTTCCTCCCGAGTTACCGGTCGCAGACCAACCCAAGCCCCACGAAGTTTGAGCAACCCAACCGGTTGGTGGGCGGGATGCAATAACAGCCGTGTGCCGCCTGCAGGAGCCACTGTTACTTGCCCGTCCGTGGTCAGACGAACCAGGGTACATTCCAGGAAGATACCATCTGGAAGACAGTCGGCGAGCAGCTCATGCATGGTGGTGAGCAGTTCTGCCGGCTCGGGGGCGGTGCCTGGATGCGCTGCCCAAAGTCGCTGCCAGACTGAAGGTAATGCGATAGCCAGCAGGTAGGCAAAATAACCGTGTCCGGTCACGTCGGCGAGAAATATACACAACGAACCATCGTTGAGCCGACGCCCTGCGTACCAATCTCCGCCGACGGCAAACCCACCGAGCTGACCGTGTGGACGAAAGAAGGTTTCGCTGTAGTAAACCGGGCAATCAGGAAGAGCAGGGGGAAACATACCGTTCCTGCTGACATTTCCAGCCGGTTCAATCGCCAGCTTAGCTAGATTGATCAATAGTCCAGCGCGAAACGCCTCCCAGGAAAGGTTGGCAACGTGGCTAAGAGGGCGAACCCGCAGCATGACCTCTGCTAAGTGCAAGGCGTTCTGAACTAACAGCTCTCGATCGGCTTTGAGTTGATAAGTCTGGATTAGTTCCCCCATCAGTCGGTCGACAGGAGCCTGTAGTAGCTGTTGAAGCTGTCGTCGAGCAGTGGGCTGCCGGGCGTGCAACCCCTCAACGAGTGCCTGAGGTGTGGGGAACGGCAGCATTGCAGCAACGAGCCTCTTCATTCTGGGAACCCTCATTGTAGCATCTCAGAGACGGACGACTAAGCTGCCAATTTCATCACTCGTTCTCCGGCTCTGCGAAAGCGACCTTCTGTGAAACTGAGACAGAAGGAATGGCAAGTGCTTTTGAAAAGAAGTCGCAGGAGCCAGGGGTTTTCGTGGACACGCAAGCTTGCTACAGTAGCTGTTGCTGGATTAGTTGGATTCACCAAACCCCCAGACCAAGAACTGGCTCGGATCGAGCCGGTCGATTTAAGTCAAGGAGTCGTTACTCATGGGAGCCAGGCGGATTCGTCGAGAGCAGCGTCGTTATGACATGGCACTGTCTCGACGAGTGAACGGAATGCGGAAAACCAAAGAACGTGCTCGTCGAGAAACGCGGATGCGCGAACTGATTGGCAAGGGCAAGTTTCCTTACACTCCATCAATCATGAGCTGGCTGAGCGTACAACTCGACAAGCCTTCGACCAAAATTGTTGAGGCCGATGTTCAGGAGTTCCTCGCCAAAAAATAACCTCGTCTGCTTCACTGCCGGAACGATCCGTGACCAGGTGTACGCGGATCGTTCTCATTTTTTGGGAACTCTTTTTCTCCTTACACGTCTTAGATACAAGGGATACTCCGTCCCACGAATGACTAGACCATCACAATGAACTAACACAGGTGGGTCGTTGACGGGGTTGGTTGGTCATGTCACAATAATATCCGCGTGAACTCTCATTAATTTTGAGAGTCGGTGGTAACGAGGGGGATTCACCGATGGCTCATGCCGCTGTGCGCGTTGGTGCCTGGACATTGATCGGAGTTTTGCTTTTAGGCTTGATCGGCTTGCCTCCATTTGCAGATGCTCGGTCGGCAACTCAGGATCAACCCACCACTAGTGATGATAGCAGTAAGCAGGACAAGAACGGTTCCGCATTGCCGAAGTTTGCACAACTCAAAATGACCATCGTCTCCAAGGATCCAGATGTCTCGGAGATGTCCAAGGTCATCAACCAACATCTCGAAGCCAGCTGGGTCGCCAACAAAATAACCCCCTCTGGGTATGTCGATGATTTCGACTTCATTCGTCGCGCCTCGCTCGACATCATCGGACGCATCGCGCGTGCCGACGAGATTCTCAAGTACATGAAGTACCCCGAGGATCGTCGCCGGTCGATGATCATCGAAGATTTGCTCAAACACGAAGATTACGCCAAACACTGGGCACACCTCTGGGCAAACTGGCTGCTCACCCGCGCCGGCGATTTTGGTCGGGGCAAGTATCACGATCAGATGGTCGTGTGGCTGCAAGATCAATTCGCTCAGAACAAGCCGTACCATGAGTGGGTCAGCAAGCTGATGACCGCTTCGGGAAAGAATTCCGAGAACGGAGCAGTGAACTTTTTCCTGGCTCATCTAGGCGAGCGGATTCCGCAGGAAAAACAACGCGAGGAAGGACAGTTCGAGATGGTGCCGCTCACCTCGCGGATTACGCGCGTCTTCCTCGGAACCCAAGTGCAGTGCGCTCAGTGCCATGCTCACCCGTTCTTCGACAGCCTTAAACAAGAGTCATTCTGGGGGGTGAATGCCTTCCTTCGACAGCTGCGTCCCGAAGGCATGCTGAATCGGAATCAAGGGAACCGCATGGCCCTGCCAGACCTCACTCTGCAAGACGACCCGTCAATCAACGTCGATGCCAACGTACTCTTCGAGATGCGGAACGGCAAGGTACGCCTCTGGCACGCGGAGTTTCTGCCGCCCCCGGGCAAGGAGCGCGGAGTCCGACTCGATCCCGCCAAGAAAGGCGTTGAACGTCGCGAAGAGCTAGCTCGCCTGTTGGTCGAACACGAGATGTTCACCAAAGCCATCGTCAATCGGATGTGGGGGTTGTTCTTCGGTCGTGGCTTTGTCAATCCGATCGATGATTTCAACGATAACAATCAGCCTTCCCATCCAGAGTTGTTGAAGGCATTGGCTGAACGCTTCAAACACTACAATTACGATCTGAAAAAGCTCATTCGGTGGATGACGCATTCCAATGCCTATCACTTGTCCTACGTCGCCAACAAAACCAACGACAAAGTCGAGCATGAGACGCAGTTTAGCCGAATGGTCATGAAAGCACTGACGCCGGAGCAACTGTTTGAGTCGCTCATGACAGCAACACTAGCGGAAAACGGTATGACTGCTGAGCAACGTCGCACTCAGCGGAACGAATGGTTAGGGCAGCTCATCACCAACTTCGGCGATGACGAGGGCAACGAGGTGACGTTCAACGGTACCATCGTTCAAGCTCTACTGATGATGAATGGTCGCAACATCAATGAGGCCATCTCGTCGCCCAAAGGCGCAGTCGCCGTCGCCATGGCCACGAAGGGAACCCCAGAGCGAATCATTCGAGAACTGTACCTAATGGCCTTGAATCGTCCGCCCAAGAAGACGGAATTGGCTAGCATCTACCAGAAGATGCAACTACGCCCTGGATTCCGTGACTCCCCCAAAGCGATGTTTGAGGATCTCTATTGGGCGCTGCTCAACAGTAACGAATTCATCATCAACCACTGAGCCATCACCAACCAACTAGGGCGCGCTCTCGGCAGATGACATGACAAGAGTGCGCCCTGGTTATCTAGACCTCCTTCTAGCTGTATTCGCAGGCAAAGCCTGCGGCTTCCTATCCTAACCGGTAGTCGCATATCCAGACCGGTAGTCGCAGGCTTCAGCCTGCGAGTTTTAGCCTGCCAGCTTAGCCTACAAACTTCAGTCTGTGTTCGGCTTTACCAACTGGTGATGCATACTTAGTCCGCGACGAGACGGACAGCGATCATGTAGTTGTTGCGAAGATCACCGTGATACACCGAGTAGCCCGACAGGGTCACGATGCGATTCAGATGCTGTTCGAGAGGTACGCCACGAGCTGGCGAGGCATACAAGATCGGTCGCAAGGTAACAGGATCGTCCAGCACATAAGTTGCCTGTCCTTCGATCATTCGACCTGCTCGACGTAGGATACCGCGATGCGTCAGCCAGGTTGTTTGTCCGTTGCGTGTCGGTGGCAAACGAGGCGTCTGGCCGACAAAGGTGGAACCGCCCGAGGAAGGGGAAGCATTCAGTCGGGAGGTACCCGGCGCGGCGGGAGCTCCGAGGTGGATTGGAGTTGTTATGGTTGGACCGACAGAGGCTCCGTAATTTTGATAACCGCTCTGTAGATACCGAGCACGTTCCAACGCCAATGAGGAAAGTGTTGGGTTACTCCGAGCAGCTTCCGCGCCGACCAGCGCATAAAGTCGAGTGGCCTCGCTGATCTGTCCGTTGCGTTCGGCCAGTTCGGCCCGTTGCCAGAGTTGCGCCGGAGACTCGGCGGCTTGACCGGTGGAAACAGTTTGTGCCTGCTCCGCATTAGGGATAAAACTCGAACGCATCTCGGAAGGAGATCCCATAGCCGAGGCTCGTATCACTTGGTTGGCCTGATCGAGCGATTTTTCCACCGCGGAAGCACGCACGTAGCGACGCTCTCGAGATGGTGGTTCGATCGGCATCCACGAGCCATCCTCATCCGCGACAGGTCGGCCTTTGCTGATGACTTGCGCCCCTGGTTCGAGCCAGGCTCCCACCACGGTCGGACGACGATTGACCACCTCACTGCCGATGAACACGGGAACCTTGACACCGTCCAAAGTGACCACATGTGTCGGCATGTCCGAGACAATATGACGGAGGAAGCGAGTATTGATATAGCTAAACGATCCCTCGGGTGGTTTAATCGCTAACCAACCACCTGGCATCTCCGCGACGACCTCGACGGGCTGTCCGCGCTGCAGCCGATTGGTAACGTAGAACTCGTCGGCGTCGCTGGGACCGGAGCGAACTTCGACCTGATCCACGGTAACAAAACGGATGTCTCGACCGACCTGGGCCTGGACGGGAGAGTGCAGGAACAGGGCCAGGACCGCTGCGCCCCAGACCGGGACGTGTCGCATGGTGTCCTCCTCAGACGCTATCGCTGGATTCGCGAGATGAGACGTTCAATCACTTCTTCGACGGGTTGCGTCAGGGACAATGAGCTAGGTCGAGTAGAAATTTCCCGGAGACGCACTTTCTCCCAGAAACTCTACGATTCGTTTCGGTTATAGCGAACGTGGCAGCGATCTCAAGCCCAGGTCGAGGTCTGGACAGGGCCTCATTGAAAAATAGGCTGTCTGGGTGATCCACTCGCAAGGAGCTAACATGTCTGAACTGACTTATTCGGATGTCGCCAAGATGATCGATCACTCCCTGCTACAGCCGGTGTTGACCGATGCTGAGTTGGAGCAGGGTTGCCAACTGGCACGCGAGTACGGTGTAGCCAGTGTCTGCATCAAACCCTATGCCGTGAAGCGCGCTGCCGAGTTACTGACCGGCAGCGGTGTGCTTGTGGGCACGGTCATCGGATTTCCGCATGGCTCACACCTGACCAAGATCAAGGTCGCCGAGGCCCAGGCTGCTCTCGACGATGGCGCGGTTGAACTCGACATGGTCGTAAACATCGGCAAAGTGTTGTCCAGGGATTGGGATTATGTCACACGGGACATCGCGGCAGTTGTCGAGGCCGCCCATCGACGCCAGGCCATCGTAAAGGTGATCTTCGAAAATTGTTTCCTTCAGACTGAACACAAAGAGCGCCTGTGCCAGATCTGCGGCGACGTGCGAGCTGACTTCGTCAAAACCTCGACAGGTTACGGTGAGAGCGGCGCGACCGACGAAGATCTGAAGCTAATGCGGCGTTGCTCGCCGACCCACGTCCAGGTCAAGGCTGCGGGAGGAGTGCGAACCTATGAGCGACTACTCGCGGTGCGAGCGATTGGTGTGACTCGTGTCGGCGCTACCGCGAGCAAAGCCATTCTGGATGACTGCAAACAGAAGCTCGGCGTATGAGTCAAAATTCCTGAAAACAGGTTCGTTCAGGATTGGAACAGTCGTCCAAGGAGACACCGTCGCCATCTGGACCGTAGCCACGTGAAGTGCATTCGCACCAGAAATCGACTGCTCCCGTGAGGAACTCGGGATCGTTCTCGAAGTCCTCGCCGTAGACCATCATCGACTTGCAGGTGAGAAACTTACAGCGCGGTCGATAAGTGGGCAACTCGGACATAATCGATCTCCTGAGAGGTTGATTCGTCTCACAAGACGAAGGATCCAGGCGATCCCTGAATCCCTCGTCCAGGATCGGCGCGGTTACACTTCCCAGTATTTCTTGGCCCCAGCGGCAGTGAGCAGCGCGCGTTTGACGGCTACAGCCAAGAGTCGAACCTTGTAGCCGTTCTGGCTGAGCGGCTTGGCTCCCGAGGTCGCGGCTTCACCGGCGGCGGCAGCGGTTTCCTCGTTGATCGGCTTGCCCTCGATGGCCTTGGCCGCCTCCGCGCTGAGCATCGGCACCGGCGCGACGTGCCCCAAGGCGATGCGGACGTTCTTGGCCGTGCCACCGTCCAACTCGAAGGCAACAGAGGCTTGCACTAGTGGCCAATCACTGGAAAGTTTCTGTCGAACCTCGTAGCTGGCACTCTTCACCTTATCCGAGGCAATCGAGAACGACACGCTGAGCAACATCTCGTCCGGAGCCAAGACATGTTCTCGATCCTCCGGTCCAGTGGGAGCTTTGAAGAACTCGGCCAGTGGAATCTCGCGCTTCCCCTTCGGACTTAGCACTTGGGCGATTGCTCCCAAGACCATAAGCGGCGTAGCCACAGTCGAGGGACTGGCGATGACGCACTTGCGGCCCTGAGTGAAGATGGCGTGGTAGCGATTCTCACCGTCGAGGGCGAAACACTTATCGCCTCCTTTGAGCAGACAAGGAGATTGTTCATCGCGGAAGTACCAACAGCGGTTGCGCTGACACAGACTGCCGCCCAACGTGGCCATGTTACGGATCTGTGGGCCAGCGATCTCCTCCGCCGCCTGAGCTAGCGCCGCCGCGCTGCCGCGCAACGCCGAACTAGCTGCCAGAGTCGCCAGCTTAACGCCCGCGCCGATCTTGAAGGTCATTGGCCAACCCCGCGATTGCTCGATCTGATCTAGCCCTTGGACCTGGCTGAGGCTGATGACCTTTTTGGGTCGAGCAATGTACTGTTTTTGCAAACTGACCAGATCGGTACCGCCGGCCAGCAGTTCTGCCGTCCCCCACTTAGCATCGAGCAATCCGACGGCGGCTTCGGCGGTCTTCGGTCGATAGTAGACGAAATTGTCCATGATTATTTTGCTCCTTTCGCCAAAGCGGCCAGAACTCGATCTGGCGTGAATGGTGTCTCTGGTACGCGAACCCCCAGAGCATTGAAGATGGCGTTGCCGATAGCGGCATGCGTTGAAATAGTCGGTGGTTCGCCGATACCGATGACGCCGCGTTCCGGCATGTCTATCATGTGGACAATGATCTTGGGCATATCGTTGATGCCGCCCAGCTTGTAAAACTCCATGTCGGGATTGACGATGCGACCGGTGGCACGATCGGCGATCAACTCCTCGAACAAGGCGTAATTCAACCCCATGATAACGCCGCCGGCCACCTGTGACTCACAGGCGAGCTTGTTGATAATCAAGCCGCAATCCTGGACGGCGACGATCTGTTTGCAGCGCACCACGCCTGTTTCGGTGTCGACTAACACCTCGGCAACCTGCACGCCGCCTACGCCTCCCTTGGACAGGCCAGCATTCGCCTGTTTGGCTGCCTCCGCGCCGCTCCAGGTGCCCACGCCACGCGGTCGGCTAGTGCCTAGCAAAGCACAAGCCTTTTTCCACTCGTACTCATTGCCAGACGCCTTGTCGACTACTTTGCCTTTCGTGATCGACAAATCCTCGACCTTGGCGTTGAGCTTCTTGGCAATCACTGCGAACATCTCGTCGCGGGCTTTGACAGCGGCGAGTAAGCTGGCCGGTGCTTGCGAGGGACAGGTGGTGCTACCGCCTGATCCCCCCGATCGACCGAACGGATTCTCGCCGATTTGGACCGTGATATCTTTCGGCTCTAGCCCCAGAATCTCTGCGACCACGATAGCATTCACGGTTCGCTGTGCGGTGCCGAGATCTTGCGTCGACGTCTGAACTAACACTGTGCCATCGGAAGAGATGGTCACGGTAACATCATTGGGACCAGCGGCGAAACCGCCCCAAGTGTGCAGGGCCATGCCAATGCCATGCTTAATCGGTCCGTCGCCTCCCTTGCCCGGCGGGTGCCACTTGTTCGCCCAACCAGAAAGCTGGGCGGCGATTTCGATCTGCTTCTTGTACAGCGTGCCCCGCATGGCCGGATAGGAAAGCGGATCGGTATTCTTAGCGTTTACATCATCCGGCGGAATGTTGCGTAGGCGAACCTGCATCGGGTCCATGCCGATCTTCGCGGCGAAGTCATCGAGCGCGCAGTCAGTGAAGAAACAACTTTGCGGATGTCCGGGGGCACGCATGGCGCGCTGATTGCCCAGGTTCAAGCGGATGACGGTGTGCTTGACCTTGTGCTGAAACAGATAGACATACGGCAGCGGACCAACGGTGCGAGCCGCTCCCGTTCCAGGAGTGCCCCAGGTGTCGGCTTCGAAAGCCGTAATCGTCCCATCCTTCTTTCCACCGATCGTCACTTTACCATAAGCACTGGGACGATTCCCCGCCGTGGTGATTTCACTGGCCCGGTCGAGCATCAGCTTCACGGGAGCCTTGGCTTTGAGGGCCAGTTCAGCGCAAGCGATCCCTTGCACGTCGGGACCGAACTTACTGCCGAACCCGCCGCCCATGTAGTGGGTGATGCACTTGACCTTGCCAGCCATGTCCATCTTATGCACGGTGTTAAAGTGACGAGCCAGAGCGTCCGCAGTGCCAACGACGGCTTGCGTCGAGGCCCATACGGTCAGTCCGCCGTCCGCGCCCCATTCGGCGACCAGTCCGTGCGCTTCCAGGCACTGATGACTGATAACCGGCATGCCATAGGTGCCCGTGACCGTGACTTCGGCATTCTTCATGCCATCGGCGAACTCGTCCGACTCTTGCGTCTGCGGTGGACGGAGGTTGTCCCGTTCGCGACGCGGCCCCAGCGGTGCCAACGTCTTGCGGTCGTTTTCCAGAGCGTCACTTTCCTTGACCTGGAAAGGCAAGACTTCATACTCCACCTTCACCGCCCGAGCCACATCGAGAGCATGCTCTTCGGTGTCGGCGGCGACCGCGAGAACGTCTTCTCCGGCGTAGTACAGTTCCGTGCCTTCACGAGCAATCAGGTGCAAGGCCCGGAAACCAGGCATCTTCTCCGCTGCCGAGGTATCGATTGACTTGATCTTGGCATGAGCGTGTGGGCAGCGCACGATCACGCCATAGACCATCCCAGGGCGGTTAATGTCGTAGCTGTACTTGGCTTTGCCGGTCGACTTCTCCGGTCCATCCAAACGAGGGACGTTCGTACCGATCACCCGGCGGTTTTCTGGCCATTTGGTCGCCATGATTTATTTCCCTCCTGCCTTGCACAGATCCTCGATGGCATGGCGCATCTGTTCGTAGGTGCCACAGCGGCAAATATTGCCGGCTAGTCCCTTCTCGACCTCGGCGGGCGTTGCCTTGGGGTTGGCATCTAAGACGGCACGCATAGCAACAACGAAGCCGGGCGTGCAGAAGCCGCACTGTTGAGCATCGCAAGCGACAAAGGCCGCTGGCACCGGATCGAGCTTGCCGCCGTCGATCAGCGATTCCGCCGTGCGGATCTTCTTTCCTTCAGCTTCCAGGGCGAGCATGGTGCAGGAGTAGATCGGCTTGCCATCCACCATCACAGTGCAAGCCCCACAGGTGCCGCGATCGCAGACCTTTTTGCATCCGGTAACGTCAAGATAGTTTCGCAGCGCGTCCAACAGAGTAACACGCGGTTCGACGTTGGTGGTCATGGTTGTGCCGTTGACTTCCAACGACAGCTTGACCGGTCCCGGTCCGATGGCCACGACGTCAGCACCAGACTTGGCCTCCTGGGCCTCGACGCCTGGCACCTTGACCAGGCTGGCCACAGCAGTCGCTGCTGCCCCCGTGCCACGCAGGAAATCACGTCGTGATACCCCGGGACGGTCACCCCGTTTTGAAGAATGATCCATGATTTGAGTCCCTCCCCTTGATGTGGGCTGACTCCGCACGGTGAACGGAAACCAGCGTCGGCGATTTTAGGGAGAAGCAACCATAGATCAAGGAGTGCAAAAAAGTTATGCGCAATCAAAACGGGTAGCGCCGTCCGATTTAGCGCGACAATAGATACGTCACTCCGCACTGAGGACAAACTGCCGGGCCTGTTGAGCGAACGTCAGATCGTTCATCAGGGCAGGGCGTTTGTACTGCTCCAAAGTGCCGCCGTTGCGTTCGAGCCGTTGCCGATCCCAACGTGCCCAAAATCCCAGCGGCATCCGTTCGACTCGAAGATGGCCAAGCCGCTCACTGGTGCGCTTACTCTCATACTCAATGTTTAACTGACCGAGTTCCTCATCGAGTCGCCTGGCTAGTTGAGTTGCTCGACAGGCATCGACATCATTCTCTTCGACAAAAAGCCCATAATACGGCGGAATATGATCCTCGTCCGGCCAGCAAGGCGCGACACTATAAGCACTCAGGGTGACGTTGAGTTCGGGCAGTACCCGAGCCATCGCTTGGGTAACATGATATTCAGAGAGCTTCTCTCCCGTGAGATTGGCGAACGCCGAACCCTTGCTGAGAAACTCGATCACCGGTGTGTTGTTGAAAAACCCCGTTACGCGAACCAAGTCATAGATGTGATAGCGATAAAGACCGTAGCCAGTGGTCAGCAAGATGAAGTAACGTCCGCCTTCCTGGAGTTCGTGGGCGCCCAGCACAGTTGGTTGAGGAGAATTCCCCTCTGCTTCAGGGATAAATTCGTAGTAGTGCGAAGTGATGTCCAGCACGCCAGAAGAGGTGTTGTCGGCAAAAGGAATGGTCATCCGTCCCTCACTGGCGATCAGGCCGGGGTCGCGGATCCAGTTGTCGCCAAAGTAGCGCGGATAATAGCGCAGATACGCACCGACACTGCCGCCCATCCAGTTGCCCAAAAGAAACGGATTCGTCCAAGCATCGCGCGGGTACAGATGTCCGGTGCGAGCTACCACCTGCTCCAACTCGCGAGCGCGCTCCGGAGCCGGCTGCAAGCGCTTTAACACCTCCGTGCGAATTTCCGGTGTCAGATCCAGATCAGTTCGCAACGTGCCGTCGAAAATGTCACGGATAAGTGACTCTTTCTCTTGATCGCCAATCCGAGCCAGGCTCAGCATAGTGCTGGGGTTGGCCGCCACGAACAATCCGACCGGTCTGGGCAACGCCAAGCGCATCACAGTGTAATACTTCGACGGAGCATCCTTGATGCGAGAAACCGCGGCGGGAATGGCGTACATCTTCCGCACAATTCGCTTCTGCATTGTCGCCGTTAACCCCGTGACCGCGCCACAGGGAATGCCCGCCTCAGTGCGAAACTCTTCGGCATCGCCCGCCATTTGCACAATCGGTTTGAGAATCAGTTCGCGATGGTCAGTGAATACCTTCAGTCCCCAGAGATTCCAGCTCTGCTTATAATCGGCCAGATACCGTGGCGTCACTGGGATAAACTTCCGCGTGGCGGTAGTGCCACTCGTCAGGGCGAACATGTAGATGCGCGGATCGGCCAGCAGCGCGTTGGTCTCTCCCTTCTTCACCCGATTGATGTACGGTTCGATAGCTTCGTACCCGGCGACGCTCAACTGACGACGAAAACTCGCCACGTCGGTGATTCGATCGAAGCAATGATCTCGACCGAACGCGGTGTCCTTTTGGGTACGAAGGATGTCGCTCAACAAAGCTTCCTGCACACGCTGAGGATCACAGGTGGCCGCCTCGAACCGGGCCAATCGACGGCGTACTGGCACAGCGATCGCTTTGAGGACCACTTTTCGCAGCAGAAATTGCAGTACGCTGTTGAGCGCATGGCGGAACATGAGGACGTCTCCCAGATGTGCTATTTAGCAGATCTTGTTTATAATAAACAGGCGGCCCGGTGCGGCAACGAGCGCTTCGAGTTACGACGCTCGCCTTGTGGTAACGGTGCCTTGGCGAGATGCTGCTCGAAGAAGCGCAGCACTCGTTCGCGGTACTTCTCCCCTTCTAGATGCAACGCCTGGTTATGTTTAGCTTTTTCGACCAGCCAGAACTCGCGCGGCTCTGCCGCTCGTTCAAATAGAGCACGCGCCATCTCAGGGCGAATGTATGAATCTTGTCCACCGTGGATCATCAATAGCGGCTTGCGAAACCGTGCTAACACCCGCTCCAACGAGGGGAAGCGACAGCGTCGCTGACGTTCAACCTTGCGCAGCGTGATCCAGGCAACGAAGTGATAATACCAATCCGGCAGCAGCACAGTGGGGAAGCGAGCGTTGTAAATCTTCACCCATTGACGCATGTACGGAATCAGAGTCGTAGAGGTGGCAAACATGCCATCGGTGACAGCACAGACGACGTAGGGATCCTGACTAGCAGCGATCAGACACGCACCAGCACCTTTGCTGATGCCGAACAATCCTACGCCGCGCGGGTCGGCATCGGGACGCCCTCGCAGATAGAGCAAGGCCGCTCGGGCATCGGTGACCTCATGATTGGTCACCCATTGGAGCGGTTCATAGCCCGGTTCACAGTCACTCTCCCCCTGGTTACGACACTCGAAAGCGAACACGTCAAACCCAGCGCTAACCAGATGTTCGCAATACTGCCAAGCCGACCAACAGTTCGAGCCAAACTCCAAGCCGAACAAGATCACTCCGCGGCGCGGAGCAGAGGCTCGGAAGTAACATCCGTTCAACGACAACCCATTCTCAGTTGGAAAACGTACCGATTCGGCATCATCGCGAGGTTGGCCGCGCGGCACGATGAAGATGGGCTTCTCCTGAAAGATCCGTGCCACTCTGGGCAGATAAAGGTAGTAGACGCGGGCTTGGATGTAGCAGGCGACCAACGCCAGCGCCACAGGTCCGGTAAACAGCAGAATCAGGCCTGCGACGATCAGGAACATGCCAATTACACCTTGCTCACAATGAGCGAGATATTCTGTCCGCCAAATCCGAAACTATTACTCAGAGCATGGCGGACCTTGTGTTGTCGGGCCTGGTTGGGAACATAGTCCAGGTCGCACTCGGGGTCAGGCGTCTCGTAGTTGATCGTGGGCGGCAACCAACCGCGATGCAGTGTCTCGACACAAGTGATCAACTCCACGACTCCGGCGGCAGCGATCAGATGGCCGAGCATGCTCTTGCTTGAAGAAATCGGAATTTTGTACGCCTGCTCACCGAAGACGCGCTTGATGGCCAGCGTCTCAACTTGGTCGTTGACCTGCGTGCTGGTTCCATGCGCGTTGATGTAGTCGATCTGCTCGACGGACAAGCCACTGTCGACGAGAGCCTGCTTTATGCAGGCGATGGCCCCGCGTCCCTCTTCATGGCTATCGGTCACGCGGAAGGCATCGGCTGTGGTGCCGTACCCGGTAATCTCCGCGTAGATCGTCGCGCCACGCCGGCGGGCACTGTCGAAGTCTTCAAGAACCAGCATTCCCGCGCCTTCGCCGAGAACGAAACCATCCCGATGCAGATCGAAAGGACGTGAGGCACGCTGCGGCTCGCTGTTGCGAGTCGACAACGCCGTCAGTAGGTTGAATCCTGTGACGCCAAACGGATGAATCATGCTATGGGCACCACCGGCGAGCATTAGATCAGCCTCGCCTTGGCGAATCATGTCGACCGCCTCTCCAATCGCCTGACTCGATGCCGCACAAGCGGTCAAGCAGGTGAAGTTCGGTCCATCAAGATGGAAATGCGACGCCAAATGCGCCGCTGTGGTGTGCAGTTCTTGCTCGGCCTCACGGCCTGGGTGAAAGACCTCCAGGGCACCCGCCATGAAGGCAGGGTAATCGATCTCACGTTTGTCGGGTCGATAGGTCTGAGCGATCTGCCAGATCATGTTATGAAAGTCTTGCACACCTTCTCCCGACCCCAGATAGACGCCAAAGCGGCTGCGGTCGATTTTCCCATCGTCGAGTAAGCCCGCATCGGCGAGGGCTTGCTGAGCAGCAGCGGCGGCGAAGCGACTGTTCAACCCTGCATTGGCCCAGCGTTCGGCACCGGCGACGTAGCGTGCCAACTCGAAATCCTTCACCTGCGAGGCGAAGGTGGTGGGAAACTTACTAGCGTCGAAATGGGTGATCGGCCCGACGCCACTGGTGCCGGCCAGCTGAGCGTCCATCATGGCTTTGACGCTGTGACCCACCGGAGTGATCGCCCCCATTCCGGTGATGACAACTCGACGACGCATGATACCGCCCCCCCCTTTAATTTCACTTCTTAAGGACGATCGCCGAACATTGCCCCATGTGCGTGAAGCCGACCTTCAGGGCATACGGCTTGCTCACCGGACGCGGTGCAACCGGCTGAACCTGAATCGGACAATTCGGATCGGTTGTTTCGTGATTCAGTGTGCCCGGCATCACTCCCTGCCGAAGTCCAAGAATGCTCAGGCTCAACTCGGTAGTTCCACTGGCGGCCCCCATGTTGCCGAAGTATCCCTTAGCAGCGAAGACTGGCACCTTAGTGCCCACGACCCGAGCTAATCCCTGGGCTTCCCAGGCGTCCTCTTTGATGGCTCCGTAGCCATGTGCGTTGACGTGATCGAGGTCCTCCGCAGCGATGCCCGCCATGTTCAGGGCCGTCTCGCAGGCTCGTGCTAAGCCCGCACCATCGAGGTTGCGGTCAAAAGCCGAGCCGTAACCGACGATTTCCGCCAACACCTGGGCACCACGCTTTTGGGCATGATCCAATCCCTCGACCACGAGAACTGTTGCCCCCTCTCCTAACGCCATGCCATCACGAGCGACATCAAAGGGCCGACAGGCTTTCGCTGGATCGTCGTTACGTTTGGACAACTCCTCGAACAGGCACTGACGAACAAGACTCAAGGGATTGATTTTGCTTTCGCAGCCGCCAACCAGGAAAAAGTCAGCTCCGTCACGGGCCAAAATCCGGGTAGCCTCGGCAAGAGCCAGCAGACTGGCAGCATCCGATTCCGTGATCGAGTTGTTCGGTCCTTGAGCATCGTGCAAAATCGAAATGTGACAGGCCGGCATGTTGGGCAAATATTTCAGCATCCAAAGCGGCTGGATCAGTCCCAGTCCCTTCTCGCCCCAGGCGGCCAGATCGACTCGACCCGGCTGACAGTTGGCGCTGACCTGAGCGGCATCGACCAGTTCGGGTAGTTCACTGGCGATCAAGCCAGCGCCGAATTCGATGCCGAACCGCGTCGGATCGAGCTTGGATTTATCCACTTGGCCATGCACCAGAGCCAGATGAGCAGCCGCTACAGCAAACTGAATCGGACGGGCCATCATTCGCAGACTTTTGCGATGGCTTTTCTCGACATAGTTTTTTCCGTCGAAGCCGTCGATTTCCGCGGCGAAGCGTGTGGGCAGTCCGGTGGTGTCGAAGGAGCGGATCGGTCGCACGGCTGACTTGCCCGCAAGCATCGCAGACCACACGGTATCCAAGTCGTTGCCTAGTGGCGTAATCGCTCCGATGCCAGTAATCACGATGCGTCGTGAAGCCATGACGACAAAACCCCTCGCTCTTGTCGCAGTTTCAGGACGAAGCTGCCCCATTGGCAGCGGCTGGTTTGGCGACCTTGGTCAATTTGGCCACCAGAGTACGCATCTCACTACCGAAGACGAAATTGTGTTCTCCGAAGATCGCCGCTGAGCGATTCTGATCTAGATGAGCGAAGAAGATTTCCGCCTCCGCGGTCACTTGGTTGTCGACAACGACAGTGCCGGAGACAGACGCGCCTTCTGGTCGTAGATGTAGAATCTCGGTGTGATAGTACAATGTTTCTCCCGCGAGCATCTCGCGATGGAAGATGGCACGCGGCACCTTGGCCAACACAACCTTTTCCTTAAATTGGTTTGCCTCTCCGACGAGGATGCCGCCCGTCTGAGCCAATCCTTCGAGGATCAGCGAAGCGGGCATCACCGGCCAGCTGGCAAAGTGTTGGGCGAAGTGGTCCTCGGCCAGACTGGTGTTCTTCACGGCCTTGGCCGATTTGCCACTTTCAAACTCGATGAAGCGGTCGATCCACAACCAGCGCACAGATGCCCCCTCCCCATGAGTGAACCATCGCGGCCAGCTAGCAATTCCGAACAGGGGGCGATCCAAGCCCCCCGCTCGACTGGACTTACTTGCTCAGCCAGCGTTCTTGTTCTGCAATTTCCCATGAATATAGCGGGTGATCAGATCGACCGTGAACAGATCGCTGAGCTTGGACACCTCGGGATTCTTCTCGAACGTGCTGAGATCGGCAAACGGCATGCGATGACGCAGTTCTTCCAGTCCCTTCGGCGTGACCTTGCCATTCTGGACAAATTCAGGATCGCCTTGGAAAATCGACTCGGGGAACAATTCGCCTCGGGGAATTTTGATCCCGAACTCGCGTTCGAGACGGAAGACGATGTCCAGAAAATCAATCGACTCCGCGCCGAGGTCGCCCTGCAAGGTCGAAGTACGCTTGATTTCGTCTTCGTCCACGTTGAGCGCATCCACAAGCGTCGCAGAAACTTTGGTGAAAATTTCGTCCTGGGTTGGCATCGGAACTACTCCTCGTTTCGGAAGGATGAAGGATTTATCGGAGGAAGGATGAAATCGACTTCATCCCACCGCCTACGCTGGGGTTTACTGGGCTGCAACGGCTCCTAAACTCAAACCGCCGTCTACGGTAATCACCTGCCCGGTGATGTACGCACTCTCCTCACTGGCGAGAAAGACTGCCACCTTAGCGATGTCTTCGGGAACACCAATCCGTTTCATGGGAATGAATTTTTTAAGTAGGTCGCCTGCCTTGTTTCTCACGGCAGCGCTCATGTCGGTTTCGATGAATCCTGGAGCGATGGCATTCACCGTCACGCCGCGTGAAGCTAGTTCCACCGCCAAAGCTCGTGTGAAGGAATTAATCGCACCTTTACTAGCGGCGTAGTTCGTCTGTCCCATGTTGACGTGCGACGCAGCGACACTGGACACATTAATGATGCGTCCCGCTCGCTTTCGCATCATCGGATAAGCGATGGCTTTGCAAAAGTTGTACGTTCCGCCCAGGTTCGTCGAGATTACGACATTCCACTGCTCCGGTTCGAGCCGCACGAACAAATCATCGTGAATCACGCCAGCGTTGTTGACAAGAATGTCGATCGAGCCAAGCTCCTGTTCGATTTGCTTCACGCAGGTTTCGACGGCGGCTAGATTCGTCACGTCGCACTGATAGGCTTTGCCCGAGATGGAAGCGGCTAACTCCTCGGCGGCCTGCTGACTACCGCGATAGACGACCGCTACCTTGGCCCCTTCGGCGGCGAACGCCTGAGCGATTCCTTTGCCGATTCCTCTGGAACCACCGGTTACGATAGCTACCTTGTCCTTCAACCGCATTCGATGCTCCTTCTCAGCGATCCGCCAGAGCGTTGGTCAAGTCAAGCGGTTTCCCACCCATCGAGCGGCACAGGAACCCACACTGTCGCCGCAAGTCGTCCACGATCTGGGCATCATTAACCGCAAGCGATTCCTCCCGATCGCGCAGGTTGTACGTGGCCAGAACGATCTTGGCCGAGACCGTCGGTTGTCCCTCGACTTCGCCCTTGCCCTTGATGGTCGCCAAGTCGTTGGTCCGCTCTGTCAACTCGACGCTCACTTCCATCGTCTTGCCAGGCTCCATGAACGTGCCGTACTTGATGTTCTTGACTTCACGAAGCACGATCACGCTATGGCGATAGTCCTCACTGAGACGCAACAGCCAAGAGCCGGCCTCCACCAGCGTCTGTAGCATCAACACTCCTGGCATTACAGGAAAGGTCGGAAAGTGGTCGGCTAGATATTCTTCCCCAGACGTCAGATTCTTGTACGCGAGCAGACTGTGGCCCGGTTGAACCTCGACGATCCGATCGATCAGATGAAATCGCATCGTGTGCGCCCTGCGGAGAGCCGACCCGTTCACTCCTTTGAATGGCCGGCTAGAATGTGGGAGTATAGTTCCCTCTCCCAACCCCGACAACCCCGAACGCCGGCGACTCGTTCGTGAACAATCTATTTTACCCAACTATCCTATTTCCAACTCCATACAATGTACAAACTGAGAGTAGTTCGCAATCAGAGATCATCTCAAATTGCGAATCTATCCTGGATTTCAGCTATTTTATTGAGCACAACCCAACAGTAAGGATTAATTTAACAGGATAGGCAAGGTAGGAAAGAGGAAATGGCTTCCCTGCCAGGTGAGTACGGCTTCCTGCGTCTTCGTCGACACGTCAAGATACGACTGCCCCGGGATTGGCTACCAACGCCGGCTCAGTGTCGAGGGTGGCGGGCGTCGAGCGTAAAGGAGCCAGGAACGTCGCCTCCCATCGCGGTCGCAGCGCGACCAGCAGCGCAACGCAACCCAGTGCGGTTGCGGCGAAGATGGCGAAGCCCGTTCCGTAGCTTCCTGTTAGCCCTTTAAGACCACCTAGCAAGTTGGGCAGGAAGAATCCTCCCACGCCGCCCGCTGCTCCTACGATACCGGTGATGACGCCGATCTCTTTGGTAAAACGCTGAGGCACCAGTTGAAACACCGAGCCGTTGCCCATGCCAAGCAAGCCCATGCCCAAGAACAGCAACCCCAGGGCGAGCGAAACGGGCGGCAGAAAGGCCATGCCTAGCATGGTCAGAGCAACCCCACTAAACAAACTCAGCAGCATCGGGATGCCGCCGAACCGATCGGCCAGATAGCCGCCAATTGGTCGGAGAAACGACCCGGCAATGACGCAGGCCGTAGACAGAAATGCCGCGTAGGTCTCGCCAGTTTTGCTGTCTGTGGGGAAGTACTGATCCTTGAAGAAGGTATTGAGGAAGCTCGCCAGGCCGACGAATCCGCCGAACGTCACTGAATACAGCAGGCAGAACCACCAAGTATCGGCATGGCGCAAAATGGTAACATAGCTGAGCAGCGGCTTCGGGGCTGGCTGAGTTGGGCTGTCCTGAGCGAACAGAGCGAACACCACCAATGTCAGCGTCAACGGAATCAGCGCCAGTCCGAAGACGTCATTCCACGAACCCAACCATGCGGCGAGCATCGGCACGAACAGCGTTGCCAGTGCGGTTCCACTGTTGCCTGCTCCGGCGATGCCCATGGCCAGCCCCTGAAATTGAGGCGGATACCAGCGACTGGCCAGCGGCAAGGCAGCGGCGAAGCTGGCTCCAGCTACTCCCAACAGCATGCCTAAGATCAACACTTGCTCGTAGGTCGAAGCCCATAACCAGCCCAGCAGCAGCGGCACCACGGTCAGCGACATACCCACCAACCCCGTCTTTTTCGCGCTCCACCAGTCGGTCATCAATCCCAACACCAATCGCAACAGCGCTCCACTGAGAATCGGCACCGCGACCATCAGGCCTTTGTATGGGGCAACGCGCGTCAGATACTCCGCCGTCGTCTCTTCGGAGCTTTGAGGCAGCAGCTGACTGACAATGCGATTGGCCAGCGGCCCGAGCATAACCCAAATCATGAAGCTGATGTCAAAATAAAGAAACGCACATAACAGAGTGGGAAAGTGTCCTGCTTGTCGAAAAGCTCTCAGGTTCATTGGCAGCACTCATCTTGTGGGGACAGACGCCGTCGCGCACTCCGCGACCAGCGACAAAAACGGCTCGTGCAGAGGTTCTCGCTTGGTTTCGTTGGGGATTTTCTCCAGGGCGACCGCGCAGAACTTCAACTCGGGTTGCTTCGACAGTGTGTCGGTCGCGCTGATGGTCAGGTAGTTGACGCTGTTGCCGGCTCCGAACAGATCGCCCCAATGAAATGGCAGAAATACCTGACCTGGGGCCACCTGCTCCGACAAACGCACGGCAACGCGGATCGTGCCGCGCCGGCTGGAAACGTGGATCACCTCGCCCTCATGTAGGTGCAGCCGGACGGCATCCTCGGGGTGAACCTCGATGAAGGCTCCAGGATCACGACGATTGAGTTTGTCGCATTTCGCCGTCCGCGTTAGGGTGTGCCAGTGAGCGTACAGTCGGCCCGTCGTGAGGATGAAGGGAAACTCGTGGTCGGTAATCTCGCGCGGTAGTTGATGCGGTCGGGCAAACAGTCTAGCGCGACCATCCGGGGTCGGAAACACCTGATCGAGATAGCGGCGCGGACTTCCTTGATGCGTTTCGTCGGGACAGGGCCAGTAGAGATGCCGTTGCCGGCGTAACCGTTGGGCGGTGATGCCGGTCATGTCGCACGGTCTGCCCGTGGTCAATGGTCGAAACTCTTCCCACACCTCGGCAGAGCCAGAGTAATCAAACCCAGGGAATCCCAGAGCCTGTCCGACTCGTGCGAGGATCTGCCAATCGGGCAATGCCTCGCCAGGTGGATCAAACAGCTTGGGACTAAAGCTGACCAGCCGCTCGCTCGATGTACTCGTCCAATCTTTTTCGCCCCACTGGGCCGTTGGGAAAAGCACATCTGCGCACAGCGTGGTTTCCGTCGGATGGTAGGCATCGGAGACAACCACAAACTCCGCGCGAGCCAGCGCGCGGCGAACCTGATGTAAATCAGGCAAACTCACCAGCGGATTCGTCGCTGCAATCCAGATGGCTTTTAGCGAGCCTTTCTCCAGTGCCCGGAACATCTCGACGGCGGTCAGCCCCATGCGAGGCCGAATGCTGCCCTGTGGCTGTGCCCAGTAGCGTTCCAGTTCCGCGCGATGGCTGGCCTCCTCGACGACGCGATAACCGGGCAGTTGATGGGCTAGCAGCCCCGCTTCGCGTCCTCCCATCGCGTTGGGTTGTCCCGTGAGCGAGAATGGCCCTGCACCGGGCTTGCCGATCTGCCCCGTCAAAAGGTGGAGATTGATCAGGCAGTTATTCTTCCAGGTGCCGACCGTACTTTGGTTGGTGCCCATGCAGTAGAAGCTCAACACGGCCTGAGACCAACCAATCAGCCGAGCTAGTCGCTCCACCTGAAGTTGATCGACGCCAGCGGCTTGACAGAGCTCGTGCAGCCGCTGTTCTTTTAGAAACTCTTTTAGTTCTGCGAAGCCGTTGACGTGATGATGCAAAAATCCATCATCGGTCGCGCCGAAATCGATGAGCAGCTTGGCCAGAGCGTTGAACAAGGCGATGTCGCCCCCGGGCCGAAGCGGCAAATGCAGATCGGCGATCCGTGCCGTGGCCGTCCGACGTGGATCGACGACTACGAGCGTCATCGACGGTCGGGCATTCTTGGCCGCTTTCAGGCGGTCGAATAACACCGGATGGGCTTCGGCCATGTTACTGCCGACGATCAGCACCACATCAGCCAGGTCGAGGTCTTCGTAACAGCAGGGCGGACCGTCACTGCCTAAACTGGTGCGGTAGCCAGCCACGGCACTGGCCATGCACAGTCGACTGTTCGAGTCCGTGTTATTGGTGTGCAGATGGCCCTTGAATAGCTTGCAGGCAAGATAAGCGGTCTCGGTGTCGAGCTGGCCCGAACCATAGAAGGCCACTGCGTCGGGACCATATCGGCGAATGAGGTCGCGGAACCGTCGGGCGACCAACTCGATCGCTTCGTCCCACGACGCGCGATGAAAAGGAGACTGACGATCTGTTCGCCACAGCGGATGTATCAGGCGATCGTCGGTGTCGATGGTCTCGCCGAGGAGAGCTCCCTTGGCACAGAGTCGGCCCAAGTTGGCAGGAGCGTCTGCCACTCCACGGATCTTCAATGTAGTTTTCTGCTTGCCCTCCAGGGCAAGTCGACAGCCGACGCCGCAATAGGGACAAATCGATTCCCCCCGGATCGGTAGCGAGTGGAGCCGGTCTTCCATCGGTAGTCGTTACTTTCGAGGTAAGTGTTTTACCAACGGCAACAAAGCCTCCGCGAGTTGCTCGCAGGGTACGTCGTACATCAGATCCTGAGCCACCTGAGACTGAGGCCCGGCCAACCCTTTCACGGTGACATGAGCCGCATCTACGATGCTGCCGTTGATTCGCGTACGGCAGCCTTGGAACCCGATCGTGGCGACCTGATGCAGCCCACAGCCCGCCGAACAGCCCGACCAGTGCATCGTCAGCGGAGCAATCTTCTGCCCGTGGGTCCGCTTCTCTAACTCACGAGCCACTTGCAAGGCCCAGCCCTTGGTTTCGATCAGGGCCATGTGGCAGTAGTCGATGCCCGTACAACTGACCAGTCCTCGCAGGATCGGCGAAGGATCGAAGGGCAGTTCCTGGAGAATCGGCTCGTCGGTCAGGGCACCGAGCCGCGATTCGGGGATGTTGGGAATCACCACGTTCTGTTGCACAGTGAGACGTATCTCTCCGGAGCCATAACGGTCAGCCAAATCGGCTACTTTTCGCATCTGGCAAGTCGTCATTCGGCCAACGGGTACTAGCAGCCCGATCGAATAAAGTGCTGGCCCAGACTGACCGGTCTGGAAGCGTTGCGGATGGATGCCCAGATGATCGCTGTGATGCGATTTCCGCAGATCCGTTCCCGCCTTGAGCAGAGTTCGGCCCAGCCGGCGAGTCAACTCGGCGCGCAGCCAAGCCAAGCCGCGCTCCTCGATCAAAAAGGCCAACCGCGCTCGAGTGCGCTGGCCACGGTTGCCGTGATCTCGGAAGATCAGCACTAGCTCGTAGCACAGTCGAGCCGCTTCATCAGGTTCGACGAACACGTCCAACGGTAGGGCCGGCTTGTAACCGCCGCTACCCTGCTTACCTCCGACCAACACGTTGAAGCCGTTGACTTGTCGTCCGTTCAGCTCGCGATAGGCCGGAATCAAGCCGACATCCTGCGTTTCAACATGGCAACAGTTCTCCAAACAACCCGTGATGGTCACGTTGAACTTACGCGGCAGATTGGTCACCGCCCGATTTTCGATCAACATGTCGTTGAACTGCTCGATGACTGGCGTCGCATCAAGAAGTTCATGCTGCGACTCCCCCGCCAGCGGACAGCCACAGATCCCCCGGACGTTGTCCAGGCCGGTCTGTTTGCTGTGCAGGCCAACCGCTTCCAGGCGACGCCAGATGTCCGGCAGATCGGCCAGAGTGAACCAGCGAAGCTGCACTTGCTGACGGGTGGTCAGATCTACGAACCCCTTGCCGTATTCGTCCGAGAGATCAGCCATGACGCGAAACTGTTGGGCGTTGCTCCGTCCGGCATTGAAGCGGATACGGAGCATGAAGTTGCCCGGCGTCTGTTTGCGGAAGAACAAGCCGTACCACTTCGCTCGCTGTTTGTCGTCTTCGCTCATCTCCTGCCAGTTGTTCGAGGCCGCGAAGTGATACAGATCCTCCAGTGCGTCCAGGCCGTCTTTGGTCTGTTTCATCAATTCGATTTTGTTCGGTTCCTTCTTGATCTTGCCCTTGGCCTGCAACAATTGGGTTAGAAGCGGTTGACAGGTGCCGCAGCCGGTGCCGGCTCCAGTTTTCTGCCCTAACGCGCCCACGGAGGAACACCCGCCATCGATCGCGCTCAGCAGCTTGCCTTTATTGACACAGTGACAGTTGCAGATTTGCGTGGAGTCTGGCAGGGCCAGTAGATCACCGCCATCGGTCAGTAGAGCGTCTCGCGCTCCTTGGTTCAGCAGTTCCATGGCGGAACCGGGCAGAGGTTCTCCTGTTTTGTACAACCGGGCGAGTATCCCCAACTCGTCGCCGCGACCAACCAGAATTGCTCCGACCAGTTGGTTCTCGCGAACAACCAGCTTTTTGTAAAAGCCTGCTTCGGTATCGAGATGGCTGACGACCTCGGCCTCGGCGGTAGTGTGGACCTCGCCCATGGAGACGACCTCCACTCCCATCACCTTCAGCGTGGTCGCGCAGCGCGAACCGCGATAACTCGCCTTGGGATTAGCCCCGGTCAACAGATCGGCTAACACCGCAGCCTGTTCGTAGGCCGGTTCCACAATTCCGGGACAGGTGCCGCGATACTGGGCACATTCGCCGAGAGCAAAGATGTGCGGATCGCTGGTGCGTAGTTGCTGGTCGACCACGATGCCGCGTTCGACCAGCAACCCCGCAGCCTTCGCTTCGGCCACGTTCGGTCGGATGCCACAACTCAGCACCACCATGTCGGTTTCGAGAACGCTGCCATCAGAAAAGCGAACGCCGGCGACGTGACCTTCCCCCTCCAAACGCTCAACCACAGCTCCTAGGCGAACCTCAACGCCTAACTGCTCCATCTTTCGCTTGAGCAAAGCAGCGCCAAGCGGATCAAGTTGTTGCGGCATCAGGTGCGAGGCGGCCTCGACCACAACAACTTCCAGGCCGTGACTGAGCAAGCCACGCGCCGCTTCCAGGCCGAGCAGTCCGCCTCCCAGCACCACGGCACGATCGCTGTTTCGGGCATGGCTGCCGATCGCCGAACAATCTTCGAGCGTGCGAAAGACAAACACGCCAGGTAACCGGGTGCCCTCGATGGGCGGAATCGCTGGACGAGAACCCGTAGCCAGAATGAGATAATCGTAAGGCTCGACGATCTTGCCCGAGGCAGCGTAGACCAAGCGCTGATGCCGATCGATCTGCTCAACTCGAAGACCAGCGTGAAGGTACACTCCCCGCTGTTCATACCATTCCAATGGGTTCAGCCATAGTTGTTTGGGATCAGCAAAGCCGCCGAGAACGTGCGAAAGAAGGATGCGGTTGTAAGTGCCGTGTGGTTCCTCGCCGAACATGCGGAGTTGGAAACGATCGGGAGCACGAGCCAGGATTTCCTGAACAACGCGAGCGCCGGCCATGCCCGAGCCGACGACTACGACCGTTGGTTTGCGCATCTGGATCACGAGCGCATACTCCGGGCTATCAACGCACCCTAACGGAGCGAGGATTGCTAGAAGACCCATCACCAATGCGGGCCACTCTTCGGATGCAGGAGAGTATCTCTTGACAGGCAATTCGAGTGCCGCATCCAATATTCAACGAGTGATCCGGCCTAACCTTAAATTTTATAGTGATTTACAATTAATACTATCGAGATGCTGAAGATTATAAGAGACCATCTTGTTTGCACACTAGACAAGCATTGGTTGCTAAAAAACCAAGCAATGGTGAGCTAGTCCAGCCGTTACTCATCCGACTTGGTCGTTGCCAGTTCGCGCACTTCTGCATCGGGCAGAAACCGCGCTTTCAGCTTGATCCGACTGTTGCCTCGCTTGCGTTCGAGCAAGGTGATGTCCTTGGCGGGCTGTAGATCTTTGCCACCGCCGACGTAGAACTCCTCACGAAACAAGTCACGCGGCAGAACCGGCTCACGGATGGGCAAAAGATGAACCGCCCAGAAGTTGTAGCCATGTCCCGGGGTGCCAGACGTGGGTCGCCCCGAGAGAAACAGTCGATAAGGGCGCTTGTGAAGCAGCTCCAGACACAGCGGGAAAATCATCTGTAAGGGGCCACCTGTTGCTGTGGCGAAGCTGCCTGCCAACTGGGGACTGTAAATCTGAATGGCTTCATCGATAGGCATCTGAGACGGGGTGGCTGTCAGAATGATGTAGCCTTCTCGTCGCAAGGAAACGTCGCTGTTCTCCTTCAAGGCGTCGTTGGCTTGTAGCAGGGGCGGCCAATCCGCAGGGAGTGGTTCGCCCTCGGCAATTTCGTCCTGATACTCGGCCTGGAGCTTCACCTGAAGATAGCCACCCGAGTATTTGAAGACCCAGGCTTCTAAGATCTTCGGGCCGAAGAACCCTCCCATACCGGCGGCTTCGATCACTTCACGAGCATCATCAACTTTTTCAATCCGATAACGCCCTGATATGGTCTCCGCTACCTCCGTAGGGTTGTCGTTCGTCACACCAGAGGGTTGATACCGCAAAACACCGGCCACGGTCAGTCCAGCAAACGTAGCCACCGCGAGCAACAGGACAGCCGTGATCGCCCAGTGAATTTTGGCCAGCATACGGTACTCTCTCAGACCGAATCGACGTGCTTCTCGGTCGGCTCAGCATAGCAGGCTCAGCGATTCTCGACGAGAGCATTCAGCCGGCGTCCCGTGCCAGACTGAGTTTTTCCTCAGCATGACGGAGCAGGGCCTGCACCGTGGCGGCATCACGGGGCGCACTAGCGTGGCCGAATCGCGCTTGCAAGGCAGGCAGTTCGGGTTGTTCGTGCTTGGTTAGCAATTGGCCAAATCGGCGACACGCCCCTTGAGCTTCCTCACTTCCCGCTCGAGGTAACACGAGGATGAACCCATCCAGGCCGTAACGCCCAGCGACATCACAGCGGCGTTTGTGTTCGGCTAGTCGCTGCGCCACCCAGGCTGCTAGATGATGGGCCTTCGCAGGAGGCAGACGCTCCCCGTCGGCGGGCGCGACTTCGCCGAGGACCAGCGACAACGTCCCGCCATGCCGTTTCAGTCGTGCCACTTCCTCATCGAGTCGTTCCAACATATGACTTTGACTGTACCAACGTGCCGGACCGGTTCCCGGAGCTGCTTCCCAAAGTAGGCCCAGCAAGCGATCGATACGACCGTAAGCCTCGCGCAGCCGGGTGGCGTCAAGTATAGCTCGTCGCCGCTCTTCGCCGCGCGTTATCGCCTGACCAAGAGTGGCTGCTAAGAGTTGGGGATGCTCTCGTGCAGCAGAAACGGGGAGCCACACGGCTCCCTGCTGCACCCCGAGCAGAATCGACGGTGCGACGGATTCCGACACCAACACTAACGGACGCTTCAACGTGGCGACCAACCAGGCAATGGACTCGCCGGAACCGTTCGAAGCCAGCACGCCATCGACCAGCAACACATCGCAAGGCTGATTGACCTGCACGAAACAGGCCTGCTCGAGACAGGACGCCTCGGCTACATCCCAGCTGGATGCAGGTAACAGGGTACGCAATTCGTTTCGTACTAGATCACGACCAACAATTAGCACGCGCCCGGTCAGAGTCGAGATGCTCATGGTCACGCCCTTAGTTCGCCCTTGCAATAGGACGAGTGTAGCCGCGACGTGATCCGAGCCGAAGAGTAGTTTACTCTCTTGCTCAATCTGTCTAGCTTAGCTAGATCTTGTAACCGCTACGATCGTCAGTCAACGTCCACAGTGACGAAAACAGGTGTGCTACCGCAGTTCTCGAACCAGCAGACGGTTTCGCTGACTAGGTCCACGACCAGCGTATGCCGACCTCGGGGTAGGCCTGGTATCGTCCCAGTGACAGTGACCGAGTCGCCGGGATGATGGCCAAATTTTTTGGGCAATGGCAGTCGCAACCGGCCATGATCCTTTCGCTCTTGAGACTTGCTGTTGGCCGCCAATCGCACTCCGACGTTGACCGCCCCTTGAGGTGCCGTCGAAGGAAGCCAGATCGCTTCGCCGATGTTGCGCACCTGCACGGTCAACTCGATGGGAGTCATCGCCGTAATGGAAGTGCTGGATAGATCGACCTGCAATTCCGCGCGCAGGCCCTTGCCCTCACGACTGGTAGCCACTCCGAGTATGCCGCGATACAGGAAGAAGATGCGTCGCTCTCGTAGAATACCATTCATCAGGTTGGTGCAGTGCGCGGGCAACGGTGCCCCCTGAAGATAGGCGTTGAACTGGTTCAGCGACATTAAGGGGATCGTCGGCGCGAAGTAGGCGACTTGAATGTCGGTGAACCCAGCCTTCCTTGCCAACGGCCAAATTTCGTCCAGAACGATGTCATTCTCGATGACTGTGTAATGCTTCATCTCGTACTGAGACTGTTCGGAGCGAGAATGGTTCGGTCCCGGTTCTGAGAAGCCCGCGATGCCGCCTGGTTTCAGCACCCGGGCCATCTCCCGCAACGTCTCTTCCTGGTTTGGCACATGATGAAAGGCACTGAGACAACAGACGCGATCGACCGACTCATCCGGAAGCTCCAGTCGATGCCCATCCGAGACCAGAAAACGCGGCTGATGGTGTGGCCCCTGGATCGGGAACAACTCGAATCCTTTTTTTCCGATATTCAGCGCTCGTTCTGAGACATCGCAGGCGATCACCTTGTAGCCCAGCTGGGTGAGATAGCGGGTAGACCAGCATGGCCCAGCGCCAAAATCGAGAATCGTCATGCCGCGAGCAAGTTGTAACCCTTGTAACACATGGGCGAAACTGATCAGCAGATGCGGTGTCTCTCGGGGATTGATGAACGGCTTGGCCAGCAACCGACCGATCGCCGTGGGAGTATCGAACTGCTTGAAGTAGTCGTCCGCGGTCTTGTTCAATTGCTCCACGGTGTAGGTTTTCAGCAGTTCCTTCACGTCGATCATGTTCGGTCTCCCCTTCCTTGATCAACCTGGTCCCTTGGTTAGTCAGTGAACCTCGACGGTCACACTCGTAGCTTTGCTTCCACGATCCTCGAACCAACAAACCGCCTCACTGACCATGTCGAACAGGAGCCGATGTCTTCCACGAGGCAGTCCTGGTAGCGTGGCAGAAACCGTGATCTCATCGCCTGGCAGATAGGCGCATTTCATGGTGGGTGGCAGCGGAATCCGCGTGAAGTCACGTTTCGCTCGTGAGAGCAATCGTTTGGGGAAACGCACGCCGATCTTGTAGGCTCCGATCGGAGAGATATTCTGTTGCAGCCATGCCGCTTCCCCAGTGTTGCGAACGTGAACCGTCACGTCGAACGGCTCGTGAGCGCGGATCGGTGTCGTGGGCAACTCAACGCGCAGTTCGGCTCGAAGCCCTGAGCCTTGGCGGTAGGACGGCGCACCACGATGAAATCGATACAGGAAAAACAACCGGCGTTCACGCAGAATCGCTTGCAACGGTAGGGAGCAGTGTGCTGGTAATGGAGCGTTCTCATAGACGTGATCGTTGTACTCCTGCATCGTCATTAGCGTGAGAATCGGCGTGAAGTATCCGACCCGAATGTCCGAGAACCCAGCCTTCTGCGCCAAGGGCCAAATCTCTTCCAAGATGATGTCATTCTCGATCACCGTGTGCTGACGCATCTCCAGTTGCGACTGTTCGGAGCGGGAATGGTTTGGCCCCGGCTCAGAAAAGCCAGCGATTCCTCCTGGCTTCAGCACCCGAGCCAGTTCGTTCAATACCTCGCCCTGATTGGGAACGTGGTGAAAGGCGTCCTGACAGTAAATGCGATCAACCGACTCATCCGGAAGATCGAGTTTGTGACTGTCGAAATGGAGGAATTGGGGTTTATGATGCGGGCCTTGAATGGGAAATATCTCGAAGCCTTTTTTCGCAATGTTCAGCGCACGCATCGAGACATCGCAGGCAATTGCCTTGAGTCCCATTTGGGTGAAATAGCGGGTCGCCCAACCTGGACCAGCTCCGAAATCCAGGATCGTCTGATGAGCCGACAGGTGCAGCCCCTGTAGGACATTCGCAAAGGAGATTAACAAGCCAGGAGCATCGCGAAGACTGATAAACGGCTTAGCCAGCAAGCGTCCGACCGTGACTGGGTTGTCGAATTTGGCAAAGTATTCGTCCGCCGTGTGATTCAGTTGCTCGACCGACAACGTCTTGAGAAGATGACGCACATCGATGACCGACTGCACGGTTCCGCTCATGGGGGTTTTCCTTCCTGATTTCAAACAGGGTTCATCCTACCCGCACGGAAAGGCGAGCGACCGGGCTGCCGAGGTCGCTAAACCAGCAGACCATTTCACTGACTAGATCGAAGACGAGTGTATGCTGTCCCTTGGGTAAGCCCGGCACTTGCACAGTAAAGGCAACTTCCTCGCCCGGACCGCAACCACCGCTAGCCGTCGTGGGAAGGGCAAAGCGGCCATGTTCGACGAGTTGCTTCTTCCAGAAGCCGGTTTGGCGTTTGACGCTCAGATGTACCGCTCCCTGATTCGGACCTGATCGCAGCCAGAGCGCCTTGCCAGTGTTGCGAATCCGCACGTTCAACGGAAACTTCGTCTGCGGGGAGATTGGCGAAGTCGGTGCCTCGACGTGAATGTCAGCGTGGAGACCGACCGCCTCGCGGCTAGTATGCGGACAATCCAGATAGCGATAGAGGAAAAATAGTCGCAGACCAATCATCTGCTGCCGAGCCGACTGCTGGGTGAGGTTGGGCAGCGGTGCGCCTTCGTTGACGTGTGCCTCGTAGACTTTGGGGGGCAGCAGATGCGGCGAAGGAGTGAAAAATCCGACCTGTAAATCCGCGAAGCCCACTTGCCGTGCCAGTTCCCAGATCTCTTCGAGAATAATGTCGTTTTCAATGACCGTGAAATTCCGCATCTCCTCCTGCGATCCAGGTGAGCGAGAGTGCGTGGGGCCGGGTTCCGAGAAGCCCGCGATACCGCCCGGCTTGAGAATCCGTGCCATTTCACGCAGAACCTCTTGTTGATTGGGCACATGGTGAAAGGCATCCAGACAAAAGATCCGATCCACCGAAGCATCGGGTAGATCAAATTTTCGCCCATCGAAGAGCAAAAATGTCTGCGGGTGATGCGGTCCCTGGATCGGAAACAATTCTAGCCCTTGCCGCCCTAGATTCAGAGCTGCTTCGGAAACGTCGCAAGCGATCACCTTGTAGCCTAGTTGCGTCAGACAACGCGACGCCCAACCTGGTCCGCAGCCAAAATCCAGAATCGTCATATCCGGAGCCAGCTGTAGCCCTTGCATCAAATGGGCAAAGCTGAGAATTAAGCGTGGCGTATGCTCGGCGATGATGAAGGGCTTCGACAGCACTTTGCCTATCACGTCTGGGGTCTTGTGCCGTTGGAAATAAGCGTCTGCCGTCCGATTCAACTCCTCAACGGAGTATTTCTTGATGAGTTCACGCACATCGATGAAGTTCTGGCCGGCAATCGTCATGACTGACCCCTCCATCTCTGGAACTACAGGGATCTCGCTTATAACGCCACCCTAATATGGAAACAACCTCGTCTTCCAACTCGTCGACCGATCACCAGAAGGCAATGGGCGAGGTCTGGTGTATATGATGAGAGTGGGCAAAGTTGTTTCTGAGGAATCGTCATGGCGCGTGTGGTTCTGGCAATGAGCGGTGGCGTGGATAGCTCCGTGGCGGCTTATCTTTTGCGACGCCAGGGGCACGAAGTGATCGGCCTGTTTATGCGCACCGGTTCTCATACTGGAGTCGATCATCGCGCCGATCACAAAAAAGGCTGCTGTAGCGCCATTGATGCTAGCGATGCTCGCCGAGTGGCCGACCGACTAGATTTGCTCTTCTACGCGCTGGACTTCGAGAAACAGTTCGATCGTATCATCGATTATTTCGCCGATGAGTATCTGGTGGGTCGAACGCCGAATCCTTGTGTGGTCTGCAATAGTTGGCTGAAGTTTGGGCAACTCTGGCAATATGGCAAGAGTCTGGACGCGGATTTTATTGCCACCGGACACTATGCTCGGATTGTGACGGCCCAGGAACCAGAGTTGCACCGGGCGGTCGATGCCGAGAAGGATCAGTCGTATGTACTGTATGGCATTCACCGTGAGGTGTTGTCGCGTTTGCTCTTTCCCATCGGCGAGTATCACAAAGATCAAGTGCGCGACCTGGCGCGCAGCGCGGGGCTAGGCGTGGCTGAGAAGCCAGATAGTGTGGAGATCTGTTTTGTCCCCGATGGCGATCATGCTCGCTTGATCCGCGAACGCAAGGCCGAGGCAGGGCGTGCCGGCTCGTTTGTCGATCCAGAGGGCCGAGTGTTGGGCCAGCACGACGGTATTGAACGGTTCACCATCGGTCAGCGCAAAGGCCTAGGCATCGCGACGGGATCCCGGCGATACGTTCTGAAAATCGTGCCGGAGCGAAACGAAGTTGTACTCGGCGATCGCGAGGGATTGTTCGCTCGACGTTTATCGGCCTCGAGAGTGAACTGGCTCGTAGAACCTCCTAGGGAACTACGTTGCGAGGCGAAAATTCGCTATCGTCATAGCCCAGCTCTTGCTCGGGTCATCGTCCAGCAGCAGCGTTGCGAAGTGGAGTTTGATGAACCGCAGAGCGCGATCACGCCGGGACAGGCCGTGGTCTTTTATCAGGGAACGCGCGTGCTGGGAGGCGGTTGGATCGATGCCGTTCTCGATGCTCCGGTTTGAATCGACAGGTTTCGCTGGCGAGCGGCGGAGTAGAATGATACCTTGAACCTTTAGAAGGTATCTGCATTTACCAAAGGCCGAGACCATGCTGGATCGAGAAGCGCGACTCTCCCGACGCAAGTTTTTGGCAGCCTCCGCGGCCGCGGGGTTGACCTTCTCGGAAAGTTCCCCGGCAGACGACGGCGTCGAACAACCTCCGCTGTCTCGCACACGTCCTGCCAAGCTGTCGCGGAAAAATCGCAAGCCTTTAGCTTGCCTCACGACGGTCTACCGTCCTTTGTCGCATTCCTACCACATTGCGGGGCGTTTCATTCATGGCTTCGCCCTTAACGGACGAATGCACGTTCCCAAGCAATACATTCATTCACTCTTCGTCGATCAAAAACCGGACAATGATCTCTCGCGTGATCTGGCCAAGCAGCACAACATCCGATTGGCTCGAACGATTGAGGAGGCATTGACCGAGAACGGTAAGCTAGCCGTCGACGGAGTGCTGCTCATCGGGGAACACGGAAACTATCCACTCAATGACAAAGGGCAGGTACTGTATCCTCGGTTCGAGTGGATGGAAGAAATCGCTCGCGTTTTTCGCAAAGTGGGGCGAAGCGTGCCTGTCTTCAACGACAAGCACCTTTCCTACACCTTCGCTAAAGCACGAAAAATGCTACAGCGAGGTAGGGAACTCAACTTCCCGATCATGGCGGGGTCTAGCCTCCCCGTGGTCTGGCGTCGTCCTGAGCTTGAACTGAAACTTGATTCCCCCATCGAAGATGCCCTAGTCGCAACTTACGGACCGCTGGAGATTTACGGCTTTCACGGTCTGGAAACTCTGCAAACCATGGTAGAGCGTCGCAAAGGAGGGGAAACCGGCGTCAAGGCGGTCACTTGCCTGGTCGGCAAAGAGGTGTGGAAGGCAGGCGATCAAGGCCGGTGGAGTTGGGATCTGCTCGAAGCTGCTCTGGCCCGTGCCGAGTCGGTCAACCCTGGAGACATCCGCGAGAACACCGGTTGTATGAAGGTGTTGACCCATCCCGCTACGCCGCCGACCGCCTTCTTGATCGAATATCGAGATGGAACCCGGGGCACGGTTCTGCTGCTGAATGGGCATCTGCGCGATTTCGTTTTCGCGGCCAAGCTTCGAGGAGAATCGCGACCTGCTTCGTGTCTGTTTTGCCTGCCTCCGCCTCCCGGTGCCCGGTTCTTCGATGCCCAGGTGATTAACCTGGAAAAATTCTTTGAGACCGGCAAGGCCCCCTATCCAGTCGAACGAACGCTTCTGACGACCGGGGTTCTGGACGCAGCTATCGAGAGTCATCACCGTCGCGGCGAACGCATTGAGACTCCAGAGTTGGAGGTTCGTTACACCGCTCCCGCGGATAGCGGGTTCCTTCGGGGTAGTATCGCGGACGAATAAGCGATGGTCCTGCTCCGTCGGTTTCTGGTTCTTGTCGCGCTGATGTTCTGGCAGGGAGGTTTTCTGTTCTACGTCAGTGTGGTGGTGCCGGTCGGCACTGCGGTTCTAGGCTCAGCCCTGCGTCAGGGGTTCATCACACAGCAGGTCACTCGTTGGCTGAATGTCTCCGCGATTGTCGCCCTGCTGATTCTCGCCGCGGAATGGTTGCTCCTGCCAGACGATTCCATCGTTCGTCGTCGCCTACGGGCCGGCTGCTGGTTGGTGATGGCGCTGTGCCAGGCGGTATTGCACTACCTGCATCAGCAGCTGAGTTTGCTCATGCAGGGCAAGGGACGAATTGTTCTGGACCCCGAGGCATTTTATCCACTGCATCGCGTCTATCTGTGGACACACACGCTTCAATGGTTTGTGGCTCTGCTATTTTTGGGGTTGACATTGTCGGCCTGGAAAGCAGAGGATCGAAAAGAAGTGATCTAAATGAGAGTCCCGCTGTTGATCGTCTCGGCGTCGCCCAGTCACCGACACAACCCCAGCGGGACTACTTTATTGTAACCGATAATATTCTTCTCCGACAAGTGGTTTCTTCTTTTTTTCGACATTTTTCTAGGAACAGTCACGAGAGGTCGGGACTCGTGCCGCTTTGGAAAAATGAAAAGAATTGGTGCGACAATTCTGTTCGTGATTCGATTGCATTTTCTTGAGTCATGATCGCCTTGACACGCGAATCAAAATTCGTGTAAAACAAATCGCGTCAAGAACAGGACTAGAAGATGAATCCTATGCATCCGGATCAGGAAAAACACTCGGAATGGACTTTCTTAAGTAATCACGCACATACCTTGTTTGTACTAGCTCGGGATCCCGAAGCGCGATTGCGTGATGTCGCTGAGTTGGTAGGGATTACCGAACGAGCAGTACAACGTATCGTGGCGGATCTGGAAACGAAAGGGTATCTCAAACGCGAGAAAATCGGTCGCAGAAATCGCTATCGGATCCATCCACAGCTGCCGCTTCGTCACCCGATTGAGGCTCATCGCTCGATCTCGGATCTGTTGAGGTTGCTACTTACGGAACAGGAGTTAAGCGCCTTGCTCCAAGACGCCTACAAGCAGAAAACCGAACTGAGTACCTCTGAGTGCGCTTCACAGCAGTAAGCAGCGTATAATATAGAGTGAGATTTGGGATCACGCCCACCACAGATTTGATTATCTAGATGTCAGTGCCTGGCTTCGCTCGATCAAGGAGGTTATTAATGTTGGTTCTTTCACGGAAGGTAGGCGAGGAGATCATTATTGGCAACTCGATTCGAGTACGAGTTCTCTCCATCCAGGGACAACAGATCCGTCTAGGTTTGATCGCGCCGCGTGAAATTGGCATCATCCGCGAAGAAATTGCCACCAAAGCGAATCCAAACCGAGATGATGACTTGCTCAACACGAGGCCTTGACGTCATCCTGCGGTGTATAACCCAGACGACAAGCTTCGCTTAAATCCCATCTCATGCCCTGATTATTGGACATGCCATTGATGACCAAAAAGCGATCCGCCAATGTCGCTGTCGCACAACATTCCATTAGGTGAACAAAATCTCGGTCCGACAGCCACATTTCCCGAAACCAAGGCGAGCGGTCGGTGGGCAGCCCTTGCGGAGTATTGTCCCCGCGCCAAACCCAACCGAGGCGTACCGCGATAACTTGTAGCCCACGAGCGTCGGCAAAATGCTTTCCGACGCGCTCGCCGAACAACTTGGTTGCGGCATACGGCATACTAGAGCGCCCATCTCCATAGTCCAATCCCGGTTTCGGTTCGATCGTCGAAGTCAGCCGTACCTCCCGTTCGTGTTGATAACCGCCCATCACATGGTTGGAGCTAGCGAAGATCAATCGCCGAACGCGATGTTGAGCTGCTGCCTCGAAGACATGGAGCATGGCGTCCACATTGGGACCGATCAACTCGGACCATGAGGAAACCGCGATGGGATTGCCAGCGAGGTGATACACGACCTGAACGCCCTCGAACTGTCGCACCCAGTGTTGCTCCCAGACGGAAAGATCGGCCTGTAGCACTTCGTCGTCCGTCGCGATGCGATCCAAAAGCACTAGTTGTGTCTTTTGGCGTAGATGAGCTACCAACTTGTTGCCCAGATTTCCGCTGGCTCCAGTGATCAGTACTTTCGAGGGAAACGGCATACTGTTGCTCCGAGACGGCTTTTGCCAGGGAATCTGTTACTTGCGTTTAGGTGCTACTTTCTCACGGATGATCATCTTTTGAAGTTCTTTGGTTCGTGTATGTTGAGGGTTGCGTTCTAGAATTCGTCGCAATTCTTGAGCAGCCTCCTCAAAACGACCAGCATCGTAATACAAGTTGGCCAGCTCGAATCGCCATTCGAGCTGATTGGGGGCAAGATCTACCGCAATGCGATACTCGGCAATCGCCTCGTCGAACTGCTCCATTTCGCGGAGCAGCCAGCCACGACGATAGCGAGATTCCGGATCCGGCTCCGGGCTGGCCAGGTTCAAGGCTCGCTGGAGGATGTTTTGCCGGGCCTTAGGAACCTTTTCCGAAAGAGGATGTGCAGCAACCGCTTGCAGAATCCGGCCATCGTCGGGTAACAACTCCATGAAAACAGAATCGGCATCGGCTCGCTTTACGATCTGACGAAGAATGTCCGGCAAAAAATCGAGACTGCACTGGAGCGACCATCGCCAGTCTGTCCAGGCCTGGGCCTCTTTCTGTTCCCGCAGCGCCAAGACACCAGCCAGATACCAGGCTCGGGCATCAGAGGGGGTCAATGTAACCGCTCGTCGGAGATAGGTCTCTGGAGAATCGGAACTCGTTAGATGTTGTCCATACAGTCCCAGCCAGAGATGTGGCTCAACTAGCAAGGGATTGGCGTTTCGTGCCCGTTGGTACGAGTGTAGGGCCGGGTAGAGGTAGTTTTGCAGAGATTTCGGATCGTTTTCATGTGTTTCATACATCCCGCGTTGCGTCTCTGCCAGCATCAGCCAAAGCAGAGCGTCGCCTGGCGAGTATTGAACTGCCGCGGAGAGGTACTCGATGATCGGTTGGCGTTCGTCGCGCTGAAGGCGAGTTCGCGCCCGCAAGGAGGCTAGACGCAGTTGCTCGGCTCGCTCAGTTCGCCAGCCTTCCACAGGAAGCAGCACGGCCAGCAACAGAAACGACATCGCCAAAGCAACTCCTAGTCCTCGACGAAAGAAGCCTGCGGAATTTTCGTTCGTGTTTGGTTTACCAAGACCAACAAGCAGCCCCGCTAGCATGGCGGTCATCAGAGTAATGCTGGGAATGTGCAGTCCAAAATCTCCGAAGCTGTGGATCGTCACTGTAGTCAAGCCAATCATGCCGCCGAGTACCAGCGCAGTTGTCGACGATCGGGTCGCATGCTTGATCGCTCGGAAAGCATGGCGATAGATCAACACGATGGCCAACAAAACCAACAACAGATGAACGACACCGCCTTCAATGAGAGTTTGCAGATAGTCGTTGTGGGCAAACTCGAAGCGAAACTGCGTGGCATCGCTTGGGGCACGACGAGTTGTTTCTAGAAAGTCATAAGTGGCGTAACCGGCACCCCAAATCGGAAAGTCCGCTGCGATGGGCAGCGACCGTTCCCAGAGACGCGCTCGCCCATCGGCCAGCGCATCACCGCTCCAGATGGTTTGTAGTCGCTTCTCAAATTTGCTCATGCCAAACCAGGCGACAAAGGCAAACACTACACCTCCGACCAACAGCAAGGCAGGCCAAACGTCTCCCTGTTTGTCTCGTGTTATGAGTAACCGAAAGACCAGACAGATCACCGTGGCCATCACTAGTGCCAGGAGGCCGCCTCGCGATTGACTAAGCAGGCCCGCTGCAATCATCAGCCCCAGCGAGCAAGCAATCCAAGGAGCGGCAGGATCCTTGGCCATCTTCAGGAACTTCTCTTTCCAGTCTATCTCGTCATTAAATCGAGCCTTCGACTTCGACTTCCGTTTGTCCTCCTTGGGAACCCGAGTCAATAGCAAGCCCAAGCCCAATCCGATGCAGAGGTTGACCTGAAAGGGGAAATGATTGCGGCAAATAAACGGCCCAAAAACGGCACCGGTCGAATCGAAGGTCCAGTAAAGTCGATCTACTGGAGAAGAAAAAGATTGCACAAGAGCAAATAGAGAGAGAAAAACTCCGTTCATCACAGCCGCGATGGCGAAACGCTTCAACGCTGCTGAACTGGCCACAGCGTAGCGAGTTAGCAGAAACACGGCCAGCACTGCTAGTAGTTTCAGCACTTGGTCGCGTGTAGCATGGGGATATAGCGAGATTGTTCGAGCCGGATTTGCCCCAGCGTGTCCCTCGATCACTTCAGGCTGTTGGGGCACCAGAAATGCCCACTGTCGCGCACTACCTGGAGCCAGGACCGACAGCACAGATTCAGGAAGTGGCGTGACTTGCCACAGACCAAGCAAAACCATCAACGCGATCGTTACTGCGACAGGGCAGAGAACGGTCGGAGCCCCCTCGATCAGGAGAATGATACACCAGAGAAGTAAACAAATGCCGATCCCTGAGTAGAGTATTGCCAGAGCCAGTGGATGCACGGACCCGAACGCCCAAGGGGCGAATACAACCAAGATCAGCAGAATGGCCTCGATGCTACCTCGTAAAAACCTGCCAATCCGAGAAGTTGAATCAGGCGAGGACATGACTGCTCGACCTCAATCCATGCGAAAGCCCGAGGACGGCATGACGTCCTCGGGCCTAGTGATTCACGAGTTACCGATTGCTCGACGGTCGTGGTCCTGAGGTGAAGGTCCATTCGCGAGCTTGACGTTCAACCGGCAAATTCTCTCCGGATTGAACCGAGTCATTGCGAACCATCGAAGGTTCGACGATGTCCAGTCCGGGTGCATCCGCGGCAGCGATCGCCGGAGGGTTGTCCACCGAGACCGACCACGGGGCGAAGGCACAAACCGCCGCCACCGGAACGAGTAACAGCGCTAGAATCGCGAGCAGCTTGCCGCAGCACACGATCGAGCATCCACGAGTTGAGGTCACAGGCGCTCCTTTCTTTCCGAAACGGCTCAGCAAGTGCCTGGGTGGGTCCGCTGAGCATCCACTAAACTGTGTCAATGAGCCATTGTAGCCCATTCTCTCGTAAGAATCGATGAATTTCGTCAAAATGAGTAAAGTATCCCGACTTTTCGTCATGTCCACTCGCTACACCCAGAATTTGCCCAGAGGTATCCACGAGCGGTCCCCCTGAGCGTCCCGGAGTCGGTTTTCGCTCCGTTTCATAGCTCCAGATGCTTTCTGTCTCGCCGGGACGCTTGAGCAATAATTTCTGCCGAACCCGCTCCACCTGCGCGGTTGCCCCGTTCTTGGGCCAGCCAACGCTCAAAGCATTGAACGCTCTCGCACGGGGACCTTTTCCCTTTGGACAAATCGGCAACGCTTCCGGGAACTTGTCCGTCGACCGTAAGCGCACAATCGCCAAATCTGACAGCGTGGAACCACCCAGCACTCGCGCCGAGCGATAGACCACTGGTTTGCCCTCCGTGCCACGAACGTACAGTTCCAGATTCTTCACGTTCGCCACCACATGATTCGCAGTAAGGATATAGACCTCACCACGATCGTGCTTGATAATGACTCCCGTCCCCTCACTTCCCTGATCGACATTCACCAGTCGAACCGTGGCGGCAAGGGCCTTTTCCCGAACTTCTTTGGGAAAAGGTTCCTCCTTCGCTTGCGGCAGCAATAGTATCGTGAACCAAAGTGCCATCATTCTACTGCCCTACTCAAGCCTGGAGAAGACCACGATACACATCGATGAGCTGCGGCCCCAGCCGCTCCCGCGAGAACTTTGTGACAGCCGAGATCCGAGCTTGCTTCCCCAGCCGCTCCCGACGTTCTGGATCGAGTAATAAAGATTTTATCAACTCGGCCAGACTTTTCCCATCTCCTGGTGCAACACTGACCGCATCGAAATCCTCTTGAAAGAGTTCGATTGCTCCACCAGCACGGGATACGACGACCGGTTTGCCACTAGCCATCGCCTCGACAATCGTGAGACCAAACGGCTCTGGCTGTGTGCTGGCATGCACCACAACATCCAAAGCACGATAAATTGGTGCCGAGTTACTCTGAAATGGAATCAGGCCAAGTTGATGTCGTCCGATTAACTCCCCTGCTAATCGGCGCAGCTGCTCGACACTCCATTGCGAACTTGCCGTTCGGTAGATCGGCCCACCGATAATATAAAACCGAACCGGCAGATCTGGAGCGGCATCGACAAGCTGTCTAGCAGCCTCCAGAAACACATCTTGCCCCTTCCAACGGGCGTAGGTTGCGATCAGCCCGACTCGCAATGATCGGGCACTTGCCGGCGGTAGATTCGCTAGCCGATCCAGATCGATGCTTGCTGTTTCATCGGGAGAAAATTTTTTCAAATCTATCCCATTCGGTACGACAAAGATCGGAACTCTAGCAAGCACGGATGCCGCATCGTCGGCCACGGCCTGAGAAACGGCCACGGCTGCCGAAAGTCGACCACTCGCCCAACCAAGCCCTCGCCGCATGACAGTTCGCGTGGTGAGAAAATCATGTAAATGCCAGATCGTTCGTCTGCCTCGGTGAACAGCCAATCGCGACAGAAAATGAAACTTCAGACTATTTGAATGTACAATATCCGGATTGATCTGATCAATCTTACGACCTAGCTTTCTGGCGTAGTTCCACACAGCGAACGAAGCGGAACAGCTCCTCGTCAGCAACGACAGCACTCGTCGCACTTGCCCCGCCTGCCATAAGCCAAAATCGCCCAACCGGGAGATCGAAGCAGGAATCGACAATAGATGGGTTGTCACTCCCAAATCCTGGGCCATCGAGCGGACAGGGCCATCCTCAGCCAAGAGCAGATGTCGTTCGAGCGACGAGGAAGCCGACCCTAGAGAGGCCAGCACATCCAGCAGTAGCCGTTCGGCTCCTCCCAGCTCCGCAGTGATGTTGAGAAACAGAACTCTCATTCGGCCTCGTCGACTAAACGTTCATACGCTGATAGGATGGTTTTAGCATGAGCCTGCCAGGTGAATCGCGCGGCCTGCTGACGTCGCACCGCGATTGCAGGAGCCAGATTGGGGGCTTTCAGCAGTCGATCAATACAGTCCACCCAAGCCGGGATGTTGCCGACTGGTTGATAGATGACCGCTTCTCCGCCTACTTCACGCAACACAGGGAAATCACTGGCCACGACCACAGCTCCACAGGCGAGCGCCTCGATAACCGGCAGCCCAAACCCCTCTGCTTCACTAGGTAGCAAGACGACCGCAGCCCTTTGGTAATAGCTAGCTAGAGTACGCCGATCCAGCCCGACGTGATGCTCGATCCATTCGCCTAGTTGGAATTGCTCCAACAGTTGGCGTTGCTCGTTACTCCACTCTCCACCTATCTTGACCAGTCGAAGATTCGGATGACGTTGTCGAAGCTGCGCGAAGACCGTCAACAAGACGTCGATCCGTTTGCGCGGAATGCAGCTGCCGACGTGTAGAAGAAATGGCTCGGAGTTGGGATCAATTTCACTCGCAGAGGGAACCAGATATTCGTCGGAGACTCCGCAAGGGGCATGCACCAACCGTGCCGGTTCGATCACGCCATACCGTTCGATCTGTTCTCGGACCGCAAATGTAGAATAAAAAACGACCGCTGCTCGCTGCATTCCTGTTAGAATGCGTTGAGCCATCTTTCGAAACCACCAAGGACGCGGTTCCTTAGTCGGTTCCAAAAGACAGCGGAAGGTATCCAGATCATGACAGTAAACGCCGGTACGCTCTGCCGGAAGTGTATGAATCACCTGAGCATAGCTGTGATCGACAACGTGAAAGCAGTCAAACTGTCTGACCTTATCACGAAGAAATCGCGGCAGATCAAAGTGACGATTAAGCAAGCGATCTGTATTGCGAGCAAATCGACTACGTCCTAGAACGGGAATACGTTCCAAGCGTCGGCGATAGGTTGGACTGAGCCGACATCCTCCGGTCTCGCGAAGCAGCATCTCGGCGAAGAGATCCATGCTTGGCCAACCTTCTTCGACGAAGTCTGAAATAATCGCTAGACGTATTCGCGACATTTACAAGTCCAATAGTAAAGAATGTAGCAACTTGCCCATACGCTCAGCCAATAGGTCATAGTCGAAGTGTTGCCGCGCTAAAGCCACATTGTCGAGCCCACGAGCCAAGTATTCTGGATGATCGCATAACACTTCAAGTCGTTCTGCCAAACGAGCAGGATAGTCGGGATCGGAAGTGCCGTGATACTCGACGAGCATTTCCTCAGGCAGAATCCGCGCTGCTTCTCCAACACGGCTGGCCAGAATGTATTTTCCCGCTGCGAGATACAACGGCAACTTTCCTGTGGTGCGCACCTGACCTGGAAGATCATTCGTCTGGGTCGAGAGACAAACATCGATGCGGGCCAATTGTTCCGGCAACTGATCATAGGGGACATGGCCGAGAAACTCGATGCGATCCGTCAATCCGTGTTCTTGACAGTAGCGTTGCAACACCTCGATTCCTGAACCGGAACCGATCATTACGCCGCGAACCGGTCGACGTCGAAGTCGTCGGAGTGTCTCAACAAGTTCTAGTCCATAGCAGGTTTTTAATCGTTCACTCCAGATCGAGGAACCGACCAAACCAATAGTCAGTTCTCCAGAAAATTTTCGAGAAATGTCTTTCGGAGAAAATAGATCTAATTCAACACCATCTGGAATAAACTCTACTCGGATGCGTCTAGCGCGGAGCAATTCGTGATGCACACTCCCCCGAACGACGATGCAATCGGCCCCGCTCAACGAAACTCGTTCCAGCATGTACGTCAACGTGATCCCGACACGACTCCGCCCCATCGAGCGTGCTAATTCCGTGATGGCGTCGCCTGTGTCGATCACCAACCGCATCCCAGGCCGCAACCGATGAATCAGTCCCGCGCCAACGCCAGACCACGCCATATCAAACACATAGATCAGTCGGGGTCGACACCGAGCGAGACCTTTGGTTATTTGAAACAAAGAAGAAAGCTTATCTCCGGTTCGATACAACAGTTGAATCGCGAATTCAGACTGTAGCCGACTTGCAAAGGCTCTGGCACGATGCCCCATGGCTGAACAAGGGGCACCATTAACCACGAAAGCTATTCGAGGGAGTACTGCACGAACTGCCAATCGTCGAGAGTCGTGCTGTTGATCGCATTCCCGCAAAGTCGCAATCGTTCGATCGAGACTGAACCACTTCGCATAGCCAACTTTCGCACGCTGACCTAACTCTTGGCGAGCCGGTTCGTCCTGAAGTAAGGCATGCACGGTCGCACGGAAATAAGCGAGGTCGTGAATAGGAGCCACAGCGACGAGTTTCTCATCCCGCCAAATCGGCTCAGTTAACGCTCCTTCGCTGGTGACGATGGGTAGTCCAAGTGCCAGACCAGCCATCAGGCTAGTTCGTCGACTGCTTACTCCATCTGGATAAGGTTGTATCAGAAGATCACAAGCCCGTAGATGAGCAGCGATAGCAGAAGGATTCAGTTCACCGGTCGCGATCACTCGATCTTGGAATTGTGAATATTGTGCTAAGAAAAGATCTCTAAACCGAAATGACTCTCGACCAATCAGCAAAATTTTTCGATCATATTCATGAAGAACAAATGGAATCAGATCAATTAAAGTTGTAGCAATCGCAGCACCATAAGTGCTAAAATGACCAACCAATTGAGTTGATGGATTTGGACAAATTTGTTCACGGATAGAGCGTACAGACTCAGGTTCAGCCGTCAAGCTAACATTACTTGGCACAGGAAGCCAGATGATTTGAGGAAATTTCGGGGCGAGAGATTGCAGAATTAATTGCCAATGCGGAATCGAAACAAAAATGAGATCGGCGGCTCGCACCAGCAAAGACGCCATCAATCGTTGAACGACAGCAAGTAATTGATGCCGAAGAGATTGTTGCCATTCCCATGGGTATGCGACTTCATGGAACATTATCCACGGTCGAACATGTTTTTGCCTTAGTAGCCATAGACACAATGGCAAGTTCATTCCTTTTAAGCCATACATATGAGGTACATATTGCACCAACAATCGAAACGGTTGAGGCTGGTTATGTAGAAAAGCATCCAGTTTTCGGAGAGCTTGTCGACCGAAAACACCCGGAAGGCGATGAACTTTGACTCCGGGAACTCTCGGCATTTCGCCGATGCATTCAAGTTCGCCGATGCATTCAGGTGCCCAAATATGAACTTCTTCGCCTGTTCGCACAAGAGATTCAGCAATCAATTGAGTATAATCGGAAACCCCTCCTGTTTGTGGAGGGTATTCTCCGGTCAAAATGTGCCAAGTGGTCATGTATGTAATACAGGATTGAATTCCGGTGCGGTGAAAAATCGCTGACCAGGTCTAGTTCGATTGAGCGCACGGAATTTAGATCGATATCGAAAGGCTTCCTGAAAACGACGGATAGTTTCTCGCAAAGCTTGCACAGCCAACCAAGTCTGCCGAGGCCGCAAGCGAAGAGCATCTTTGAGAATCGTTAAGAACGGAAAAAGAAAAGGATAAATGGTTGCAACAGAAGTAAAATACTTCCAGCCAATCACTGAAATACTTGATTGACAAGAAAGAAAGCGTTTGATTTTGACTGGAGTATTAATAGTAACAATCTGCTGAGTGTTCGATGCTCCTACAGCATGGTATACTTTAGATTCGGGTACTGAGACGCAATGCCAACCACGTTGCCATACACGAATAAACAGATCAATGTCCTCGTTGTCCAAGAAGAATGAGCGATCCCATCCTCCAACTGCTTCGTATGCTTTCCGATGAATAAGAAAAGCACCAGCACAGGGAAACGGAATACGCGATCCAGAAATCACAGGAACAGTGAATAATAATCGACGAAAAGGATAGGGGCTCAGAGGGTTCCAAATCACGGCTTGAAAGCCTGTACCTGCATGAATCAAGGTTTCTCCATCGTAGGTCCATTGCCAAGGATCAGCAGCGATAATATTAGCATTGAGGTCGATCTGTTTTTCTAACAGGTGAAGACAATCTGGATCAAACCACATATCCTCGTTACAAAAAAATAACAGTTCATATTTAGCAAAGGGCACCCCCGCAGCATAACCGCTGACCAATCCCGTCTGAGGAGGTTCATTAATTATGGTAACATCAGATTGCTTGGCGAGATATTCTAATGAACCATCTTGACTAAAACGATCAACAACAATGATTTGCAGATTTACATTTCGCTGAGACCTCAGTGATTCCAACAATCGTGGAAGGTATTTCAATCCATTCAAATTACTAATAATGACTGAGATGCTCATGGTTTATTCCCATCCTGACGGTAATTTTTCACGAATTTCAATATCTGCAAACCGTACAGGCACAGCAGGACCACGAGATTTTACCCAGTCTGCCATTCGACGAATACCTGTCTTGAGATCAATCGGTGGAGGAGGATTAAACACCCGATGTAACTTTGAATGATCGGAAAAAGCATGTACAACTTCATTTCGAGGCGGTAAATGCTTGATCTGACAAGGTTTCCCCAACGCAGAAGCGATTTCTTCCGCCAACTGTAGAATCGTGTAAGGTGTATCTGCACCAATATTAAAGACTTGATTATGGGCTTCTAAGCACAAGGGTGAACGAGCTATTAACGGTGCCACATCATCGACGTGAGAAAACGCGCGCGTTTGCAGACCATCACCAAAAACGGTCATCGGTTGATCTTGCAACAACTGATTCATAAATATACCAATCACATTCCGATATCGATCGGCAATGTTTTGACGCTCACCATAAACATTATGTGGACGAAAAATGATATAGTTAATGCCAAACATGTCATGAGCGGCTCGCAGATCTAATTCCACGGCATACTTGGAAATACCGTAAGGATCTTCAGGTTGTGGAATCATGTCTTCCGTCATTGGTAGCTGACCTTTACCATATACCGCAATAGAAGAAGTGAAGACAAAACATTTGCATTTTGCTTTAATTGCTTCATTTAACAAATGCATGGAAGCCACTAAATTTGTCGTGTAATTATATGCACGAATAAAATGCGATAATCCCTCAGCAGCATAAGCTCCAAGATGATAAACATAATCAAAAGGTCCGTATTGTCTCCAGAGGCTACTGACAAAAGCTCGATCTCTCAAATCTCCTTGAACCCACTGAGTCGATTTGGGAATATTATCGATAAAACCACCTGATAGATCATCGGTAGCCACCACTCGATGTCCCAAAGCCAAACAGTGATCGGCGACATGAGAGCCAATAAATCCTGCTGCACCTGTGACCAAAACATTGGCATTAGAGGTCATTTATTATGCCTCGACTTAAAACTAAATCAGGAGTGGAGTTACACAGTTGAGACGTTTGAATATTTCTTACTCTCGTAAAAATGGAGAGGAAAACCCAAACTTACTACCTACTGACTGCGCAACTTCCACCAGTAAGCTGCATAACAAAATCTAGCATTTTTAGAAGTAACGAAATTGGTGTCCCTTGACCAGTCCGACACACTATTATGGGCATCTCTTTTTCGGATGTTCGTGAGTTGATCGCCGGAAAAATCTTCCAAATAAGTATAAACAGGTCAGTCCACTTAACAACAGACTGTGTGGTTCGGGAATAGCTGTAGGAGCAAAAGATACGCCACGAAACGCGGTTCCCACCGGAGCTGTAGCTAGCAACGTGAATGTCCCTGAAATCGTTTGATTGAATGCAGATGTGTCTCGGAAATGTTGCAAGGTATTTTCAGAGACCGTACCTGTACCGGTAGTGACGTATAAATCAACAAATGAACCTTTTCTAATACCAGTAATTCCATTTAGTCGTCCAGAGAAATCGATCGTACCTGCCGAATTCCAATTGATTCCATCTTCAGTATAGTATTTTTGCAAACTAAGTGTCTCTCGTTGATTGGCAACGTAGAGTGTATCTGGAACCCCATTGTTATCCTGATCGAGAATAACAAATCCTACCGCATCTTGAATCTCAGGCACTGTAACCAACACAGTTATATCACTGGAACTGGTAGGCAAAGCGGTATTTGTGCGAAAGATGGTAGCATTAGTTGATCCGTACAATTGTCCATTAAAAACGTGAACAACCCGTGTGTCAGCAGCGTTCACGATCGTACTAACTCCTGTTGCACCGACGAGCATTGTACGCAGTGAACCTGCTGCTCCGTCTTCTGCTCCGCCAGTGTAAAAACGCTCGCCATCTAAAGTCGTAGCAGAGCGAATTGACATTCCAGAATAATTAGTAGTAGTGGTGGAAAGATTAACTGCACCGGAGTAATCGACTCTCGCGACAACTCGAACAATATTATTGGCAGGATTCGGATTGCCAGATGTGCTAGTCTGAATGACATCTGAGCGACCGCGTTCTGCGTTATAACCAACAAGTGTGAGATATTGACCATCCGCAGATCGGGAAAGGGATCCTTCGAGGGATTGAGAACCGCTCTGTGTCAAGCGCGTACCAGAAGAACCGCTGTTAAAAGTGATCATCGAATCCGAGACAAAAGATCCTGAAGTCGTGTACTCTCGAAGCGAAACGGCTGTCGCCTTGTTGGATCCAACATTAAGAGTACTGTCACCAACAGTGAGTACAACTAGATTACCAGGTGTGAACGGTCCAGCTTGGACAAGTAGAGCAAACGATAGTACAAACAGGAAAGCTAAACAGAAGGCACGTAACATGGTGCAGGCCCTCTTGGAAAAAGGATTAAATGTGAATGTGTCTCGTTGTCGTAAAAATAGATTTAATCCCTCTCATTTAAAATCTATTAAAAGACATCATTGTTGTAGAGATTACATCCGCTAGTTTCAAAAGAAAAGGAAAAAGTGAAACTGATCAATCTTTTTCTGGAGCTGGAAAAGACTAGCCAGCAAGTTGGTAGAATGACTTTTCTAACTGAATGAGGTGGGATTCTTGAGTGAATCGATGACTATTTTTCCAGGCACCGACTCGCAAACGATGAAGATGTGATGGATCAGAGAGGGCGCGAACGATTGCATCAGTAAGGCCTGTTACTGTTGGTGGAGTTGGAGCCAATTCACCTGTTTCACCTGGAATCAACCACTCGGTAATTCCACCAACCGCAAAGGCAACGCAGGGTAAACCGTGACAAGCTGCTTCGAGCCCTACCAATCCAAATGGTTCCGGCCATACACTCGGTACAACAAGTAGATCACAGATTGCCATAAGCTCGCCTAAGCGAGACGAATCGCACCATCCTAAAAAGTTCGCGTTTACACCGAGTCGGTGCGTAAGAGTACGCCAGTTCCTAAGTTCTGGACCGTCTCCAGCAAAATTCAGGACAAGAGGGCCGATAATATACTCAAGCCTCTTCATTGCGGCAATTAACAAATCTCCACCTTTCAGATTAGTAAATCGTCCGACGAATAGTAACTGTCCCGTGCATTTTCGTGGAGAAGGTTCGCTTTTCAAAGGGGTAAATGTCGTAGGAAATAATGGATTCACATGCACTTGAGATGGTGAAAATCCATGTTTCAGATACTCGGATTTCATGTAATGACTGGCAACAAGAATACATCTAATCGAATTCAATAATTGATTGCGTTGAGCTTGAACACGATAGTTCCGAAAGAGGTTCAACGGATTGCGGATTCCACAATTGACAAGATAGTTTAAGCCGAGACAAGAGGAGCTTTGAGTTCGATTGCAAGGGGTTTTTGAACTCCATCCAGTACACTTAAACCCTGTCGCACAAACTCCATAGTAATTGTGTGCAAAAAAAACTGTAGGAAAATGGGCGACTAATTGCTGCTCGATAGTAACATCAGAAAGGCCATGCAAATAACAAATATCCGGTTGCCAATTGATCGCAGATTGGATAGAGTTCTTGTCAGTAAGGCACCAGATAGGAATATCGGAGCAGTGATGATCAATTAGCTGGCTCTCAGGAAGATAAGCATATTCGTAAAGCAGAGCAAGAGAATATCCGCGAGCTTGTAATCGAGGCAACAGAGCAGCAAGATAGGTTTCCGCTCCACCAATGATGGCTCGAAACGGAGTCGCAATAAGAATTTTCATTTAATTTTATGATCAAAGATCTTAAATGACCGTGCCATCTGGAATGATGGAACCGCGTGGAATAGTAACGATGCCATCTCGAATGACGTAACAATCTCCTTCACCATCAAGAATACCCTTCTGATTAAGAATCTTGACATTTCGACCGATACGCACATCTTTGTCAAGAATGGCACGCTCAACAATACTGTTTTCGCCAATGAGTAAGTCAGGTCGGCCCGCGGCGCGGTTGGCGGTTCGCTCGGCATCAGTCTCGAAACGATCGGCCCCCAACATGACGGTATCGCGTAGAATCACCCCCCGGGCGATGCGACTGCGCACCCCAACGACACAGCGTTCGAGGTCCGCCCCCTCCATGATGACGCAACCATCACTGACCAGACAATGCTTGAGGCGAGCACCCAAAACACGAGAGGCAGGCAAGAATCGCATGCGGGTGTAGATCACTCCATCGGGACTATGAAAATCGAAGGGAGGATTATCAGTCGCCAATTGCAAGTTCGCCTCATGATAAGCCTTCACAGTCCCTAGATCTTCCCAATAACCATCAAAAATATGAGACTGAACATGATAAGACTTGATGTTTCTGGGAAATACTTCCTTGCCAAAATCAGTGGCTAATGGTCGTTGATTGAGCATCTCGAGCAAGGCTTTGCGCGTGAACATGTAGATCCCCATGCTCGCCAAATGTTCACGGCCTTTGGGATCGATCCCCTTCTCGACAACATAATTCATCGGGCTTCGAGCAGCCTGGATGGCATCCTCAGTCTGCGGTTTCTCCACAAATCCAATCACTCGACCAGTATTATCTAGCTGCATCACCCCCAAACCGGGAACCTGATCGCGAGGAACAGGTAAAACAGCGATAGTCACATCTGCATTCGTTTCCTTGTGCGTCTTCAACAGGTGCTGAAAATCCATGCGATAGAGTTGATCGCCTGAGAGAATCAGCACATGCTTGCAAGGATCCTCGACGACGTAGCGGATCTGCTGGCGAACGGCGTCAGCGGTGCCTTGATACCAGTCGGCAGCCTCATTAGTTTGCTGGGCGGCCAACACCTCAACAAAACCACGACTAAATGGATCGAATTTATAGGTATTGGCGATATGTCGATGCAAACTCACGGACAGAAATTGAGTCAACACATAAATACGCTGCATGCCACTGTTGATGCAGTTACTGATGGGAATATCTATCAATCGATACTTGCCTGCCACTGGAACAGCGGGCTTGGAGCGTAGTTGTGTCAATGGATACAGTCGAGTGCCTCGTCCTCCACCTAGGATGAGGCTTAATACTTCTTGCATGATTGGCCTCGTTGTGACAGGCCCCAACTTGTGAGGCAGCTGCCTCGTTGAATCTACCTTGGGCTATGGTATCAGAAGATGCACTGTAGACGAACCTGGTTTTATGGAGCAAGTCGGTTTCCGACGAGATCGGCGTGAATCCGTTTCGCCAGCAGGCTCGACTGTTCGACGCAATCGTTGATGGCCACTCCTCGAAAAGCACTGCCGCCCAAGTACAACCCTGGGTACTGAGCTAATCGCTGTTCAATTCGCATCACTCGATCAAGATGGCCAACGAAATACTGTGGGATCGCTCGGTGCCAGCGCACGAGGTGCTGAAACTGAGGAATGGCCCGTATTCCCAGAGCCAGCTTAAGTTCGCGTCGAACCGTTTTTACTAACTGCTCGTCAGTCCACTGTAACTGATCCCGTCGGTGCCAACCTCCACACAAAGCGCGTAGTAAAATGTGCTGTTGTTTAGCACGGCCTGGATAGATCGACGAACACCACTGCACTCCTAACAGGTCTCGACGATCGCGCTGTGGAGTTAAATAGCCGAATCCATTAAGCGAGTGCGGAACGTCCGTTCGTCGAAAGCCCAACGCGACAACTACGACTGCGTTGTAAGCGATCCCCGCAAGTAGTTCGGCTAGTTCAGGATCAACGGAGAGAAGCAGTTCCGCTTGGCGATAGGCCGGACAGGTTAGAACGACAGAATCAGCTCGGAACCGCTCATGCTCCGTCTCCACAGCCCATCCCGATTCGGTTCTAAAAAGGGAATGCACAGGAGAGGAGACCTTCGGGGGTTGACGTAATCGGTCCACTAGTCCTCGAATGAGAACATTCAGTCCTTCACGCATCGACCAGAGCTTGCCGACGCGTTGAGTCAGATTCGCTCGCTGTCGCCGAGCAGCGATCATTCCTGCGATCACACTGCCATGCTCACGCACCCAAGAGACCAGTCGCGGAAAGCACGCCTGCACACTCAAGAGCTTGGGATCACCCGCCAGAATTCCGGTGACAAATGGATCGACCAGAACTCGACTCACTTCGTCGCCGACACGCCATCTCGCAAAGGAATCGATCGACTCCTCGCCCCGTTCGGAACGAGGCGGGCGATAGCGTTCCAGCAATAGCCGAAGTTTGGCGATCCAGCTGAGCAAATCACTGCGTAAAAATTCGGAAAGACTTCCCGGAAGTAAGCGAAGTCGTTCTTGCAAGAAGAGAAAGCGATTCTTGGAAGCGGCTTGGCTAGCTGAGATCAACTGGTCTTCAAGACCGATTTCACGGACCAACTGGAGAGTGGCAGGGTTGTTGTCTGGGAAACCATTAGGCCCTGTTTCAACGAGATACCCCTCGCGGCGAACTGTACGAATAACTCCGCCACACTCGGACGCCTCCTCCAGAAGTACGATGTCGGCATCCGGCAGCAGTTGCTGCAAGCGAAAACTGGTGGTCAAGCCAGAAATACCAGCCCCGACAACGATAACGCGCGACATATCCTACTTTCGACGGTCGCTTGAATCTGGCAAAAGTCACTCCGACTTTGTAGAGGATTCCTCGGTAGCAGACGGCTCCGACTTCTTAGATCGTGAGGTTCGAGTAGTTGACGAAGTTTTTCGAGTTCGTGTCGAGGTCGATTTCGATCGTGTCGAACGTGAACGAGTTCGCGAGGCAGGTTTTTGCTCCTGTTCGGCGATCGGCTTTTCCGCGTGCGGCTCCGCAGCGACAACTGGCTCAGCGAATGGAGGCTCGGCAGCGACCTCAGGAGGAGAAGGGACCGGTGGGGTGGAAGTGTCGGCTTCAAACAGATCTTGCTCGAAGGAACTTGCTGGCGTGACAACAACTGGAGAGGGAGCAACCTCGATACCCACAACAGGACCGGGAGGGGGAATTTCAACCGGTTGAAAGCCCTGCACCACAGTCGGCTGACCATGTTGCCCCACGCCATTGTTTTGCTGGGCAGCTCCGGAACCTCGACGGCGACGACGACGGCCTCGTTTACGCGGCCCGGCAGTCATCGGATCACCAGGCTGACCGGGTAACGTAGGCACCGGTCCCACAAATTGTGGAGTCGGTGGAATCGCGTCGGCAGCGCTGGCCGTGATGGTTTGCGGGCGAGGTCCGGCGTGCATCTCGGAACCGAATCGTGTCACCACATAGGTGCGACTTCGCTTGTCAGTCTCTAACTCCAGAATTCCTTCACGTTGGGCGTCTTCAAGCAACTCACTGAAAGTGCGGTAACCGTGGTAGGTCTCATTGAAAGAAGGCTTCTTTCGCTTGATCGTGTCCTTAATCATGCTCGACCAGAGATATTCTTTGTTCTCACGTCGTAGGGCCGCTAATGACTCCAACAGCAGTTCAAAGGCCTTTCGTTTTTGCTCCGGGATATGACTGATAATCGACGGAGCAAGGCGCGGCGGTTGGCCTAGATCTTCGTAATAGATGAACTCGTCGCAGTTGTCGCGCAGCAGATCCGAGGTCGAATCCTGCATCCCCAGACCGATAACGTGTTTGCCGAGTTCCTTTAGTTTGGATACCAACGGGGAAAAATCACTGTCGCCAGAGACAATGACAAAAGTATTGATATGTTCTTTTGAGAAGGACAAATCCATGGCATCAACAACAAGACGGATATCAGCGCTGTTTTTGCCGCTTTGTCCACGTCGGGGAATTTCGATTAGTTCGATGGCCGCCTCATGTAGTGCATGCGTAAAGTGGGAAAATCGACTCCAATCCGCGTAAGCTTTCTTGGCGACGATTTTGCCCTTTTCGACCATCCGCTCCAACACTCGAGTGATATCGAAGCGTTCACGACGGCCCTGAAAGCCGAGCGCCAGATTTTCAAAATCGATGAATATGGCTAGGGAGCGTTCGCCTTCAGCCACGGCAACCTCGCGTAGGCTAGAAACGGAAAGACCTGAAGTGATAGTGTAACGAGCTTGGAGAAGCCAGAAAAGAGAGATCGCCTCGGATAATAGCAGGCATCGCCACTAAGACCGAACGATCCGGCATATTAGCAACAGCCTTCAGAATTCCAAAGGCTGTTGCTGAAAATTGATGGACCGTTCAGAAAATCAAACGATTAAAAGTCATCCCGCTTCTTCTTTCCACCCTTGCCGAACGGATTGGTCATGAATTCGCCCTTGAATTCTTCGCCCTGCATCTCTTTCCAGGTCTTCTTCTGCTCGTCCGTAAACGACTTGGTAATCTTGGTGAACGAATCTTTGCTCAGCCCCGTGATCTTGGTCATGATGCCCCGCAGCTTCTCGCGATCTCCTTGAGCGTCTTCAAAGACTTCCTTGACATCCTGTTCCAGACCAGAGAGAGTGGACTTAACCGTTTCCTTCTGTTTCTCGGTCATGTTCAGAGCCTTCTGGACATCCTCACGAGCAAAGATCGAAGGTTGGCTACTGCGGACAGCCATTTGAATCTCGAGTTCAAACAGTCGTTTTTTCTGGGCCGAAGTAAATCCGTCGCGCAGCTTCTTGAGAGTCTTAGTCTGCTCTTCCTGGGCTTTGGTAATCGCCTCACGATCGCCCTCCTGGAAGGCCGCACGCATCGCTTGCATCATCTCATTGCGAGCATCGGTAATTGTTTTGATCTGATCCTCGGTAAGCTTCAATTCCTTTTGAACGTCCTTGTTGGTCAGCAGCATGTTGCCATCCATGCCTTTGCCGATCATGCCCCCGAAGGGGAATTGGGCCATGATGGGTAAGCAAATCAGGCCTGCCATCACCAATGTCATCACAAACTTGCGCATTTCATCTCTCCTTGAGGTCGAAACAGGGGAAAACACCACAGCCGTTCACCTGTTCCCGCCGTGGGTACAGTAGACGGGGTCAAAGGTGATAACCCCGATTGGTGAAACCTGTTTCGGAAGTGGTGAAGAGATTATCGCAACGAGTAGAAAAACGGAAAGAGGCAAGGAACTACCTCCCGCCTCTTTTCTGAACTTGTTGAAGGTGCTTACTTGTTCTTACTTGTTGGAAGGACGAATAACCCGCGGTGGGTTGGTATTTTCGCCTGCCGGAACAGGAGTACCGCCTCCTGCGGTTGGACTATTGTTCGAGGCTCGCGACACCGGCACCAGCTTCCAACCCGAAGGGACGCGAGGGGCATCGAAGACAGAACGAGGAATGTCGGTACCAACCCGCAGTCGGGGAATATCCCAGGTGACTTCGGTCCCATTGACTTGCTCGAACCAAAGCTGGCGAGGTAAAAAGCTGTCTTTGTTCAACACCAGACGCGCGCGGTTGAAATCGCTCTTGTCAGCAGGGTAACGAGGCTGAATATCGACATAAATGTAGTGAGCATCCTCTTTGACCAAAGTCAACCCGAACTTCCGCTTCGCCTCTTCGGCCCTCATGCCGAACAGTAAGCCGAGAAAACCGTCGTCGGCCACTTGGCCCGGTTTTGGCTTGGGCAGTTCGTAGGCGCGGATCTCTTTCTGCGGCGGGAAGAACTGATACAGATAAGTGCCAGTGCAAATCACTTTATCCGCGATCTCGGTTTTTCCCTCCTGACGCAGTTCCAAGAAAGCCAAGTTCAGGGTCGTCGCTCCTGAGCCTGCCTTCATGTATTTGGCTGAACCGACGAACTTGGTTAGACTGCCAAACGACTTGTCCTTGTCGATGCGGGCGATCTCGGCTTCGAGCGTGGTGATCTTCTTCATCTCCTGCTCCCAGCGAAGCAGGTACTGATCCAGTTTGGGATTGTTGGCCGGAGCAGTGACAGCGGGGGGATTCGTGTTGCCGGCATTACCGATTGGCGTAGTGGTTTGGGCACTGGCCAGGGCACCGGTCACAAGCAGGCCGGTCAAGACGAACACGGGAACTCGCATCGAACTCCTCCTCTGGGCCGGGTCAAGTCTCGCACGGCGGGAACCGCGCACTCGCGCCTATACCAGATTCAGCGATCCCGAGAAAAGGCGTCTTTTCCAGGCTAGAGCAGAGCGCGCCTGGAATCTAGCACGCTCTGCCGAACCTCTGGTCCTCAGTTAAGATTCACATAGACGGTCTTAACCTCGGTGTAGAGCTGCAAGGCATATTCGCCCAGTTCGCGACCGATGCCCGACATCTTGAAGCCGCCGAACGGAGCCGCCGCATCGAACACATCGTAGCAGTTGATCCACACGGTGCCGGCTCGGAGGCCGTTGGCAATGCGGTGAGCCTTGCGAATGTCGCGCGTCCAAACGGCAGCGGCCAACCCGTAGAAAGTGCGATTGCCTCGTTGGATTACTTCGTCGATGTCCTTGAATTTCAAAATGTTCATCACCGGACCAAAGATCTCTTCGCGGGCAATCTTCATCTCATCGCGAACACCAGCGAAGACCGTCGGTTCGATGAAGTAGCCCTTGCTACCCACTCGATTGCCACCAGTCAGCAGTTGCGCCCCTTCCTTCTTGCCTGACTCGATGTAGCCCATGATACGGTCGAACTGTTCTTGCGATACTTGCGGTCCCTGAGTAGTCTCCGGATCAAACGGATCGCCGACCTTTTGCGATTTGGCCTTCTGGAGCACTCGTTGAACAAATTCGTCGTGAATCTTCTCTTCGACGAACAGGCGACTACCGGCACAGCAGCACTGCCCCTGATTGAAGAACAAGCCGAAGTACGCCCCTTCGACCGCCGCGTCGAGATCGCAGTCGGCAAAGACCACATTAGGTGATTTGCCACCGAGCTCGAGGCTGACACGCTTGAGATTGCTGCGAGCAGCGGCCTCCATGATGATCTGCCCTGTTGAGCCTTCACCGGTAAACGCCACCTTGTCAATGTCCATGTGTCCGGAGATCGCCGCGCCAGCCGTCGGGCCGTATCCCGGAATCACGTTAATGACCCCATCCGGAAATCCCGCGTCTTGGGCCAGAGCAGCCACCCGCAGTGCGGTCAACGGCGTTTGTTCTGCCGGTTTCAGCACTACGGTGTTGCCCGTCGCCAGGGCCGGACCCCACTTCCAGGCTTGCATCAACAGGGGAAAGTTCCACGGGATGATCTGACCAACGACGCCGACCGGCTCATGGCGTGTGTAGCAGAAATACTCGCCTTCCACCGGAATGGTCTTGCCGTGATTTTTGTCGGCCCAGCCGGCATAATAGCGGTAACACTTGATCGTCAAGGCCAGGTCGGCGTTGTAAGCATCGCGATACGGTTTGCCGTTGTCCAGCGATTCTAGAGCGGCGAGTTCCTCGCGATGACTCTCGATTAAATCGGCGAGTTTGTGCAACAACCGTCCACGTTCAGCGGCAGACATTTTTGGCCAGGGGCCTTCCTCGAAGGCTTTTCGAGCCGCCTTGACGGCAAGATCGACATCGGCCTTATCTCCTTCGGCTACCTGGCAGATCACCTCGCCGGTCGCCGGGTTAATCGTGTCGAAGGTCTTGCCGGAAACGCTGTCAAGCCACTTCCCGCCGATGAACAGCGGTTGATCCTTGACCTGGGGCGGCTTGGGAGTACGAGCTTTCGGTTGAGTCGCGGTAGCCATCGTTCGATCTCCTGGGAGAGCAGAAGAGGGGAGCCGGCTTCTTCACCGACATAAGGCAATTATCTGTCGTCGCTGGATCCCTGGCCAGCGTCATTTCCGTTTGAACTGACCTCGAATTATCCCCTTATCGCGGACGTCCTAGCCAAAGTGAAGCTATCATGAACATAGGCCCATCGAAGTGGGAGGATCAGCGATGAGTCAGAACGACCCCAACAAACGCTCAACGATGCTAACGGTATTCCTCGTCGCCATCTTGGGAGTCTTTATCCTGGGATTCATGATCCTCATCACCGGTGGATTTTTTCTCTACGTCACTTTGGTCGTAGGCGTTATTGCTCTCATGGGCTGGGCGCATTACCTCGTTTGGGGCAAACTCTTGACCGAAAGAACAGCCGGTGAGCGCGAGGAACACCAACTGCTCGAACGGATGCGCGAGCAGGAACTAGACAAGAAGCGGCCCCACTAGATCAAGCCAACCTAGCGAGTATTGAGAAACTCAATGAACGAAGGCACGTCGCCCTTATTAATCAGACCGATTTCTTGATTAAACACCCCAACGCTCTCAAAGGAATCCGCAGTTGGTCGGATCAGGGCATACAACGGAAGTCCTCCACTTCCAAACGTCTCTTTGCGGAATTCTTTAGCTCCTTCAGCGTCGGGTTGTTGCGACTTGCCTGCTGGCACCGTGTCGGTGTACAGCTTCAGCAACACCAACTTGGAAAACGCCTCTTGCACGTCGGCTCGTGGGAAAATAGTTCGCTCGTTGACTTTACAATTTGTACAAGAGATACCCGTAAAGTCGATGAAGATCAATTTCTTTTCGGCTCGTGCTTTACTCAAAGCCTCATCGAGGCTGGTCAACCACGGCTGTTGCTCGTTCGCTTCCGACCCAGGAGCCGATTTACTCCCCGAGCCAGCGGAGGACGGTGTCACTTCGTTGTCGGGATCAGGAAGCAAAAAGCCATCGACCCAGGCATAAACTTTACCTCGCGATGGAATCTCTAGCGGATCCATTTTGAATATGCCAGGCATGAAGTACAGCCCTAAGCTTAGGAAGGTGCAAGCAAAGAGCAGGCGGGGCACGCCAATATGCTCCGATACCTCATGATCGTGTGGCAATCGATAGAGGCCAAACAGATACATCGCACAGGCAAGGCTCGCCGCGGTGTAGCCGGCCATCGCAAGGTTGTAACTGATAAACTGGCCGTCCCCGGTCAGCAGTAATTCTCCAGTGCGAACGAACTTGATGACGGCGGCGAGTTCGAGAAAGCCCATCACCACCTTGATCGAGTTCATCCACGAACCTGCTCGCGGCATGGTTCGCAGTAAACCCGGAAACACCGCCAGCAGAAAGAAGGGAAACGCAAACGCTCCGGAAAAGGCGAACACACTGAGAACACGGCGAATTTGAGCCTCCGCTCCAGTCTGCGTGGCCGCCGTCGCGATGAATCCGCCATAGATCGGCCCGACACAAGCGAAGCTGATGATACTGAACGTCAGAGCCATGAAGAACGCTCCGACTAGTCCTCCTTTGCCTTCCTGCGAAGCGGTCAGGTCTTGTAGCCATCCTGGTAGAGTGATGTCGTACCAGCCTAGCAGGCTCAAAGCAAAGTAGAGAAACAACGCGCCGATGATGAAGTTCGTCAGCCAGTGATTGATAACATTGGTCAGCGTCTCCATGAGAACGAGTCCCCCCAGAGCCATGACCAGCATAATGGTTCCACTGTACACCAAAGCCATCAGCGTCGCCGAACCGCGTTGGGTTTCCGATTGCTTCAGGAAGAAGCTGACGGTGATTGGGATCATCGGAAACACACACGGAGTCAGTAGCGAAAGAAATCCGCCAACGATCGCCGTGACCACCGCCAAGTACAACGTCGCGGTTCCCTTCTTGCCGCCCGTTGAGGAGGATCCCGAGGAGGAGTTCCTCTCTCGGTTCGCTTTCCCTGATGAAGCTACAGCAGTCTCGACCGATTTCGCCGCCTTGGCCTGGCTAGGCAGAGGAACCACGGTCGGTTCCGGCTCTTTGACGTTGAGCCGATCGTTCATCGCCGCGCTTAACGGAACCACTTCACCAGCATCGATCGATACAGGAATCGTGATCTCGGTTCGCTCATCGACGCACTGCGTGCTACAAACTTGGGCGTCTATCAGCAGACGCAGTGGAATCGTCTGTCCAGCTGGTGCGGTTGGTTTAACATAGACAGAGAGTGTCCAAGTGAAGGAATCCGGATGATAGAGATAGGAAATTTCCAAATCTTTATCGTGTTTCCATTTTGGCTCAGATTCTTCAATCGGATACAAGAGTTGAAACGTCTCATTTCCTCCCTGAAGTTGAACAATCGGGCGTTTTCCCTCTTGTTGCTCGGATTTTTTCGTCAACGGGTAAGTATGCCAACCCGGCATCGGCACCCCAACGATCCGAAGCACCAGCACTTCGCCTCGTTTGGCTTGGATCACTGACTTCGAGACGTTGTCGAAACGATTCAGTTCCGAGAACGGATCGATGGGGAAGGTCTTTCCTTGCACATGAACGGTAAATTCCAGGCGACGCTTGCTAGACTGCGCCGGCACGGCCTCCACTAGGAAAACTACAACTAGCAAGGTGCACAAGATCGATCGAACTAATCGCCGCCGGAAAACCAACATAGCACGGATGTCCTTTACCTTGATTCAACGAAATCGTGTGACGCCGTTCCAGTCCCAGGGTGACTCAACTTTCGGAAAGCTTTGGAGCCTCCACCCCCTGCAAATTCAGTGTGGAAACGTGCTTGGTGGACAGATCGATGACTCGAATCCGGTGTGCGTTGGTGTCGGCCACATAGAGCTTGCCATCCGCGTAGTGAATCCCTGCGGGTTCGCTGAAAACAGGCGTGGCCAACCAGCCTTCCGCTTCCCCTCCAAGAAAGGTTTTACATTCACGGGTGAGCGGATCGAGCACCTTAATTTTGCTATTATATGTATCCGCAATATAGAGTTTTCCCGCGTGATAAGTCACTCCCAAAGCGTGCTGAAGTCGTACTTGATCACCGACTCCGTCCACATCGCCAAACTTAAACAGATCCTGACCGACCAGTGTGCGAACTTCGCCTCGACTTGTCAGCGGAATCGCCCGGATCGACGACGTTTCACTATCGGCCACCCAGAGCGTTTTACCATCGGTGGTCAAACCACTAGGTTGAGCAAACCGTGAGCGATCTAACGGGCCATCGACGATGTCCTCGCCGCCGTCGCCAGCAAAGGCCGACACCTGATTTCTCGTCAGATCCATTACCCAAATTTGATGATGGCCTGCCATCGCGATGTACAAGCGATTGCCCACCAGTAGCAGATCCCAAGGGCTGTTCAAGCCGACCTTTCGAGCTGGTCCGTCCCCATCGCGATCTCGGCCCTGTTCTCCGGTCCCAGCAACAGTCGAGACCCTTTCTTGCTTCAGATTCACGGCCCGGATTAGATGATTTTTCCGATCCGCGACATATAGTATGTCGTCGCGCAGTGCCATCCCTTGTGGGTCATTAAACTGTGCTGAATCGTAGGCTCCATCTCGGATACCTGGTTCGCCAGAACCGACTATCGCGATCTTCTTGCCGGTCAGATCCGTAATAACGATACGATGGTGCGTGCTGTCGGCGATAAAGAGGCGATTACTCTTGGGATCAGCTAGCACCTTGCCAGGGAAAAACAGGGAGCTGCCGCCCTCACTCTGACGGGCCAACTCAAACTTGATCGGCTTGGTATTAAGGGTTTTCTTCGCCTTATGAATTCGGATGAGGTTGGAGATTTCCTCGTCGAGCTCTTTGTAAAGACCTTCGCCGGACTCTCGCCAAACGATGTTGCCTTCAGGATCGATCAGCACCATGCTCGGCCAAGCGCGAGCGCCGTAAGCACGCCAAATCGTCATGTTGGCATCGTTGACCACAGGATGAGCGATCTCATACCGCAGAATCGCTTTTCGGATAGCATCGGTATTTTTCTCGTTTTCGAACTTGGCACTATGAACACCGATCACCACCAGTTCATTCGGATACTTCTTCTCCAACTTGGCCAGATCGGGAAGAACGTGAATGCAGTTAATGCAACAAAATGTCCAGAAGTCGAGCAGCACGATCTTGCCACGAAGATCCTTGAGCCGGAGCGGCCCCGCGGTGTTCAACCAGGCGATACCACCTTCCAGTTCTGGGGCAGGCTCAAGGCGTTGAGTCACATTCCGAGCCACGGCGGCTTGCGATCGAGCAAGAATATCCACACGCCATCCAACGTAAGCTATGCCTGCAGTCAGGACGATCAGTGCTACCAAACCTACCTTCCACTGCAGCGCGATCAACGGCTTGCGATGTCGGGGAAAGGACATTTTGATTCTCCTGCTCGAAAGGATCGGCTAATACGTTGGCGAGGGCAAGAAGTTACTCGTTCTCTCTTGCCGTTGAGTTATTTTAAGTCTGCTACCTACTCGTCAACCAGAGAGATCGTTCGAGGTGCTAGACGCAAGGGCGAATCCAGGCATTCAGCCTGTGCTTGACCGAAACCAGACTCCGATCTACCGTGAACCCAAACTGAACTAATTTTTTTACACCGACTAATCTACAGGGAACCAGGCATGTCAACCGGCGATTCACCGCGATCCGAGAGTTCAGACGCCCTTTCCATCTCACCTTCGGGACCTTCTCCGTCAGAAGCCATCACGAACAGCCCGGCGGAGCGGATCGAGTTAGCGCCGATTCCTGCCGCTACGCCTTCCCCTGTATCCGAATCGTTTCTTGGCCGAATTCGCGGACTAGACCGCATTTTGATGATTCTGCTCCTGGCGTTTGCTTTCCTGTCAGCGTCGTTCAAAGCTGCCAACTCCGACATTTTCATGCACCTGGCCTCGGGGCGACACCTGTTCCAGGGAGGAAAAGATCGCTTCTCGGGTGCCATTCGTTCCTTCGCAATCTCCGAACCAAGCGTCAACTCCTCTTGGTTGTTTGATGGTCTTGTGTATCAGATCTACTCCATAAGCGATCATGGCGATGTGATTCTCGTAGCCTTCAAAGCAGCCTTAATTGTTTTCGTGGCTTGGTTGCTCGTTCGTACAGGATCACAAGAGAATCACTCTCGATGGATTCCGATCGTCTTGGCGACAATAGGCATTCTTGCCTTAAGTCAACGAGCTTTATTGCAACCGACCATCGTATCGATGGTGCTGCTCGCTTGCACGATCTGCATACTCGCCTATGCAAAAAAGACGCCGAAATGGCTTTGGGCACTTCCGGCATTACAAATCTGCTGGGTCAACTCAGATGGTTGGTTTTTCCTTGGCCCCCTCACGGTAGTGCTTTTCACCCTCGGAGAAACAATTCAACGACAATTACAACGAGAAGACGAATCTTCTACTAACAATTCCCTCGGTCAACTTGGAGTGATTACCGTTCTGACCTTGCTTGCTTGCTTGGTCAATCCTTTTGGAATACAAGTATTTTACTCATTACCACCTGGGCTATTGCACTCTGGTGGTATGAGTATCTTCAAAAATGATCCTGCATTTTCCAATTATTTTGTTTCACCATTTGAGAGACGCTATTTCTCTCCCTATCTTGGTCTTTCCTCGACAGGGATTGCTTATTTCGTCTTGCTAGCAATTAGCTTATTCTCGTTCGTGGCATCAATCAAAGTTCAATCGGATCGATTTCCGCTATGGCGTGGGCTGGTATGGATTCCTTTTGTTGCCCTGAGTGCCTGGAACTATCGCGCGATTCCATTTTTTGCGATAATTGCTGCTCCGATCACCGCGTTAAATTTGCTTGAATTATTGCCCAACTGGAAGTCACCATTGGCTTATGAAAAAACCGGTGAGCGTCGTTGGGCCGTTCAAGGACGTGTCTTCTCGATGCTAATCGGAGTGCTACTGCTTGCATTAACTATTCCTGGCTGGACGCAAGCGATGCCACATTATCGCCGACAGGTCGGTTGGGGAATCGAGATAGACCCTTCCTTACGCGATGCCTGCCTGACGATCAAATCCTGGCAAGAAAGTGAGAATTGGTGGATTGACCAAAATGGCGAAAAACTCGGTCGAACGTGGTACAACACTTCTCCCGACGCAGCCTACTACATGGCTTGGTTCTGTCCCGGAGAACAAACCTACATCGATAGTCGTCTTTCTCTGTTCCAATCGGTGGCTGAAGAAGCGGAATCGGTACGCAAAAGTATCACAGGAGAAGATGCCCTCACCTCAGGTAGCAACCTGACACGCATTCCCGCCTGGCAAAAGGTGTTCGCCAAGTATCCAGTCGATTTCGTTTTCTTTCATCATCATGATCTGTCGCGATTCAATCTCGGACTAGCCACTCTCGGACGATTTTTCAACGGTCCAACAGAATTTGTTCCTTGTCAGGTGAAAGGTTCGTCGGCCATTTTCGCTTGGCATAATCCCAATGGCAAACCTAGAGTTTCCGTTCCACCAGCGGATTTCAATGCACAGGCCTTTGGCCAAGCAGTTGAGCCAGCACCGGACCGCCCGGTATTAAGAACGACTACCGAATGGTGGCAAGAACTACTACGAGGAGAAGCTCCTACTCCTTACGAGACCCTAACCGCGGTTCAACACAAACTTCGCTTTGATGCACTGGTAAATCGCTACGAGGCGGAGAATAATCAGGGCTGGATCTCAGCACAATTGAGTTCTCTGATTGGATTTGCTGGCTCACCGAATGGTCCACTCGTTGGTGGAACCTATCTGCCCATGCGCATGCAGATTACCTGGCTGAACCTCGGGGCACAGACCGACATTGACAATGCTGCCCGCGATCTACAGATGAATTATCTCCGCGCCCAAGATCATGGACCTGTGGCTTCGCTTTATCTCGCCATTCGAGCGGCCAGACAGGGATTGACTGTCAATCCTGATGATGTCATCAGTCGATTGTATTTAGCAGAATCCTATACTCGATTAACTTATCGTACTCGCGAGCGCAGTAGGATTGTCAATCTATTTGCACAAGCACAAATGATTCGACAATCACAAGTGGCCTCGGCATTGCAATCTATATTAACCATCACTGATCGCCCTGAACAATTACGTGCAGCGCATGAATTACTGATTGGTGTCTATCAAGAACCGATGTACTTCGATTTGCAAGTTAAACATCTTGCCGAGTTCGTAAAGTTGGTCAAAAAAGTTGGGCCTTCAATTCCCGTGACAGATAAGGAATTAGATGGCTACATCAAGGCGATTGAGGCCGAGTTAAAAAAGAAAACGACCGAACTTCGCCAGCGACAGGAGAATTTTGAATTACAGTCGGCCAACAAACCCGTGTTAGAACGAGCTAACATCGCTTTGGCAAATGGCCTCTCGGAAACAGCGTTGAACGTGCTAAATCGAGCCGATCCAAAAGATTTAATCGATCGCATGAATCCGCATGAAATGCCCGGAGCGACCATGCTGGTTAGCCTTCTACTGGCCATGGGCCGAACTGACGAGGCTCGCATTCGGATGTACGGCGACGCCTCGCCCGACGATCGCACCATCGAACGCAGCTTCGGCATGCATCGATTAGGCATGCCAGCCTTCGAGTGGTTCGAGACCCAGCTGGGAGCCTCGACAGGAGACTATGAACTCGCCGATCGAGGACTAGCTTCGGCTTTGGAAAAAACCTCGCTACTTTATTCCGCGATTCTTTCTGAACTGCGTATGGTTCCCAAGGAAAAAATCGCCAGCATTGCCTCCCGCGAAGGAGTAGCAGCCGCCTTTGCTGGTTCGTTGCTTTTGCGCGAAATGCAGTATGCCACAGGCACTCCCTATGTCCCCTTACGGCGAGTGATGATCTTGCACGATCCCGGCGCTCGTCAGTTGACCGCTCAGTACGCGCGAATTCTTTGGGGCGTATATGAACAAGAGGCGAATTTGTGGACGCTTCGTGCTTGGCTGGCTCTGGAACAAGGCAAACTCGATAAGGCTCGTGAATATGCTGAGAAGGCGGTCGCCCTCGCGGAATCGCCAACCGACAGCAGCGTTGTTGTGCTGTTTCAGTCGCGACCACTGACCGAATTGATTCTCGATCTTCTGGAGAACCCTAACCAGCGAAATTGATTCCGCGACTGCTTAGCCTAGCCAAACTAAGAAAAGAATTCCGATTGTTTCGCCAGGGAAAAAATGGCAAACTGCGGAATCAATCTTCGCTTCATGGAGGAAGAGCCTATGGGCGTGCTACCGGACTGGATGATCGAACGGGACATCAAAATCGACCCCTTCGCTGATGCCACTCCGCGCCCAGGAGTAATCTCGTATGGAGTCTCTAGCTACGGCTACGATGTTCGCGTAGGTCGCAAGTTCAAAATTTTCACTAATGCTCGTTGTGCCGTGGTCGACCCTAAGCATTTCGACCCGGCCTCATTCGTAGACATTGAGGCGGATCACTGCCTCATCCCGCCAAACAGCTTTGCCCTCGCCGAAACCGTCGAGTACATGGAAATACCACGGAATATCATCGCCATCTGCGTGGGAAAAAGCACTTATGCTCGTTGTGGAATCATTGTCAATGTCACCCCGCTAGAACCAGAATGGCGCGGTAAAGTGACGATCGAGATTTCCAACACCACCCCGCTGCCGGCAAAGATTTATGCGGGAGAAGGCATCGCTCAGATTCTGTTTTTCAAGACAGAAGACGTCTGCAAAATCAGCTATGGCGACAAGAAAGGCAAATATCAGGATCAGCCAGGATTGACGTTACCCTTTGTTCAGGGAAAAGGCTAAGGTTGCCTCAAAACCTGCTCTTGAAACGTGGACATTCGCTCTGTACTGTACAAATTATAACTGAATGTGGATTTTGCGGAACCTATCAACGCATCTTGAGGAAGAGGTTATTCTCAGCGTAACGACCCTGCAGAGGCGAAGTCAGAAAACCTGGGGAGAAATCTGGGACCGCCCTCGATAGTTCTTCGCGAATCCAGCAAAAAATAGTTTGCCACGCGATTAGCCCCAGTTAGGTCGTTGGACACGACGTATAGTTACCCTCTGAACTTTGGTGACCCATGCAAATCCCTCGTCGCTATACGACCGAAGGACGTGATCCCTTCGCCGCCTTTTCGTTTGTGGCTCGCAACTCACGGATCGCCAATCCGGATGGAACCGTCGTGTTCGAGATGAAAGATGTGATGGCTCCGGAAAGTTGGTCGCAGGTCGCTGTCGATATTCTCGCTCAAAAATACTTCCGCCGAGCCGGTCTGCCGCGTCACTCGCTCAAAGTAAACGAGGAAGGCGTACCTGGCTGGTTACAACGTTCCGAGGCCGCACCTGATGACCCACGGGATCAACACGAAACCGATGCCCGGCAAGTCTTTCGACGACTGGCTGGCTGCTGGAATTATTGGGGCTGGAAAGGCGGCTACTTCTCGTCTGAAGCCGATGCTAGGGCATTTTTTGACGAAATTTGCTACATGCTAGCGGCCCAAATGGCAGCTCCGAACTCTCCCCAGTGGTTCAACACGGGGTTGCATTGGGCCTACGGCATCGACGGGCCAGCTCAGGGCCACTATCGCGTCGATCCGCACACCGGCCAGATGGTGCGCTCCACTTCGGCTTACGAGCATCCAGCTCCCCATGCGTGCTTCATCCAATCGGTTGCAGATGACTTAGTCAATGAAGGCGGCATCATGGATTTGTGGGTGCGTGAAGCACGCATCTTCAAGTATGGCAGCGGAACCGGATCGAATTTCTCCGGAATACGTGGAGATGGCGAGCCGCTCTCCGGGGGTGGCAAGTCTAGCGGGTTGATGAGCTTTCTCAAGATCGGCGATCGCGCCGCGGGAGCGATTAAGTCAGGTGGTACCACTCGCCGAGCCGCCAAAATGGTTGTTCTCGATCTGGATCATCCGGATATCGAAGAATTCATTAACTGGAAGGTTGTTGAGGAGGATAAAGTCGCCGCCCTGGTAACCGGATCGCGGTTGCTGAACAAACACCTCAACGCGATTATGCGGGCAGTGCATGGTTGGCGCGAGAAGCAGGAAAAACTCGACCGCAGCCGGAATCGTGATCTGGCCAAAGCGATCCGCGAGGCCAAGGCCGCTTTAATTCCGACAAATTGCATCGAAAAAGTTCTGCAATTGGCTGAACAAGGCTATACCTCACTAAAGATCGAGGAGTACGACACGGACTGGAACTCCAAGGCGTACTACACCGTCTCGGGCCAAAATAGCAACAACTCAGTGCGCATCGATAATGCCTTCATGGAAGCCGTACAGAAAGACGGTCCGTGGAATCTGTATTGGCGAACCGAGAAAGAAAAAGCTCGCAAGCAAGGACGTGCGCCGAAGCCCATCAAGACGCTGCGCGCGCGGGAATTGTGGGAGCAGATTGCCAACTCCGCTTGGGCTTGTGCTGATCCAGGGGTGCAGTTCGATACCACGATCAACGAATGGCACACTTGCCCTGCCGATGGCCGTATTAATGCTTCTAATCCCTGTAGCGAGTACATGTTCCTCGATGATACGGCATGCAATCTCGCCAGTTTGAATCTGCTGACTTTCTTCAATGCTCAGAGCAATCGCTTTGATGTGGATTCGTTCCGGCATGCCACGCGGTTATGGACACTGGTACTGGAGATTTCCGTCTACATGGCGCAGTTTCCGTCGATCCCGGTGGCACAAAAATCGTTCGACTTCCGCACCCTGGGATTGGGCTACGCCAATCTCGGCTCACTACTGATGCAGCAAGGAATTCCCTACGATTCGCCAGAGGGCCGTGCCCAATGCGGAGCGATCACGGCCATCATGCATGCCGTCGCCTACGCCACTTCTGCCGAGATGGCGTCGGAGCTTGGCCCGTTTGCTCGCTACCAACCCAACCGCGAAGCGATGCTGCGAGTAATCCGCAATCATCGCCGAGCAGCCTACAACGCACCGAAGTCCGAGTATGAAGGACTGACGGTTACCCCAGTGCCGTTAGATGACCGCGTCTGTCCGGGGTATCTCGTCGAGGCGGCTCGGCGAGACTGTGATCGTATGCTGGAACTAGGGGAGAAGTTCGGCTATCGCAACGCTCAGGTGACGTGCATCGCACCGACGGGAACGATCGCGCTGATCATGGATTGCGACACGACCGGCATTGAACCCGACTTTGCTCTCATCAAGTTCAAAAAGCTGGCCGGTGGCGGTTATTTCAAGATCATCAACGAATCGATTCCACCAGCATTGACGCGGTTAGGCTACACTCCAAAACAGATCGATGACATTGTTCGCTATTGTCGCGGTACCGGCTCGTTCGAGGGCTGTCCGCACATCAATCGTGAAAGTCTGAGAGGGTTCCCCGAAGCGGTGCTGGATCGGCTGGAAGCTCAGCTGCCCAGTGCCTTCGAGTTGCCGTTCGCCATTAATCGCTGGTCGATTGGTGATGACGTACTCATCGACTCGCTTGGGTTCAAGAAGGAACAATTGGAGGAACCGAACTTCGATGTTCTGACCGCTTTAGGGTTCACTCGCGAGCAAATTCAGCAAGCAAGTGCCTACGTCTGCGGCACCATGACGGTTGAGGGAGCGCCGCATCTACGACCTGAGCATCTGCCGGTGTTCGATTGCGCCAATCGCTGCGGCAAGATCGGTAAACGATTCCTGTCCGCGGAATCGCACATCCGCATGATGGCAGCCGCTCAGCCGTTCATCTCCGGGGCCATCTCCAAAACCATCAACATGCCCCACAATGCCACTGTGGAAGATGTGAAGAATGCCTATCTGTTAAGTTGGCAATTAATGGTCAAGGCCAATGCCCTGTATCGAGATGGTTCAAAACTGAGTCAGCCGCTCAACAGCGTTTCTGATGCTCCTGATCTCGATACTGAGGCGGAACTACAAGCTAGCGAACCGAAGGCCGAGCCAGTCAAGGTGGCGGAAAAAATCATCTACAAATACATCGCGCAGCGCCGCCGACTGCCGGATCGTCGGGCAGGGTACACGCAGAAAGCACGCATCGGCGGGCACAAAATCTATCTGCGAACGGGAGAGTACGAAGATGGCACGCTGGGCGAAATCTTCCTGGACATGCACAAGGAAGGGGCAGCCTTCCGCAGCATGACTAACTGTTTCGCCATTGCCGTGTCCCTGGGGTTGCAGCACGGAGTACCCTTAGAGGAGTTCGTCGAGGCGTTTCAGTTTGTTCGGTTTGAACCAAACGGCATCGTGCAAGGCAATCCGCACATCAAGATGACGACCTCGATCATCGACTACATTTTCCGCGAGCTGGCTATCAGTTATCTGGGCCGACATGATCTAGTGCAGGTCTCTTCAGAAGATTTGCGGATGGACGCACTACATCGTGAACCGATGAAGGAAGACGATTCCCCAAAGCCTCCGAAGAAGGTCAAGCCGGTTGACACTCCGCGGACCGAGCATCTACACCCCGTTGCGGGAGGCGGCAACGGACATGGCCCCGGACCGAACGGTTCAGGATCACCGACCGCTGTAAAGTCCGTCAACGCCGAGAAGATTCGTCTGGCTCGACTAAAAGGGTACGAGGGCGACCCATGTTCGGAGTGTGGGCAATTGACCCTCGTTCGCTCAGGATCGTGTGCTAAGTGTGATACCTGCGGAGCGACTTCCGGTTGTAGCTGATTCTGGGAACTAGGAATAACCGCGTCTCGAAGCGTGGCTTAGAGACGCGGTTTCTCTTTTGAGGGCATGCTTATGGTCTACCTTTCGCGCATCTACACGAAGACAGGCGACAACGGAGAAACCGGACTTGGCGATGGGTCGCGCGTTGCCAAAGATCATCCGCGTGTTGCAGCCTATGGCACTGTCGATGAGTTGAACTCCGTGCTGGGAGTGCTACTGAGTATGCATCCGCAAATAGCAGAGATGGAACTGTTGATCTCCATTCAGAACGATCTGTTTGATGTGGGAGCCGATCTCTGCGTTCCGCCTACCGAGGACGAGCAACCGGGCAGTCGACTACGCATCACCGAGCAGCAGGTAACGCGGCTAGAATCGGCGATTGATCGGCTCAACGCTGACTTAACACCATTGACCTCATTTGTCCTGCCGGGAGGCGACCCGGCAGCAGCCTGGTGTCATCTCGCTCGCACAGTATGCCGACGAGCTGAACGTGATGTCGTCACTCTCAGTCGTGAAGCACCCGTCAATCCCCAGGTGGGGATTTATCTGAATCGGCTGTCGGACCTCCTCTTTGTTCTGGCTCGTGTCTACAACAGGCAAGGAACCGGGGATCGCCTGTGGCAACCAGGACAATCGCGCGGAGCTTCATGATCGATCGGAGGTAGACATGTTCCGAATAAGCGCCTTTGCCGATGAAATTTCTCCAAATCCTGAGGAGCAAATCGCCGTCCTTGCAGGAGCTGGAGTACGTCACATCGAGTTGCGCAGCATTCTGCAGACCAATGTACTAGATTTAACCGATCTGCAAATTCAGGAATTCAAATCCTTGCTCGATCGCCACGGATTCACTCTCAGCGCGATTGGTTCCCCCATCGGAAAGGTCAAGATCGATCAACCATTCGAGCCGCATCTCCAGCGATTTCAGCGAGCGATCGACCTGTGCAAGGTGTTCGGCACGCCAAACATCCGTATTTTCAGCTATTATCCTCCGGGGGAGGCACACGATTGGAACGCGGTCAGTGACGACTGGCATCGCCAAGTGTTCGATCGCCTGGCGGTGAAGGTGCGTCTGGCCGAGCAACACAGCGTTCGACTGGTTCATGAGAACGAGCATCGGATCTTCGGTGACTCTCCGGAACGGGTGGTGAAACTGTTTCAGCAGATTCAGTCGCCGGCGTTCAAGGCGGTGTTCGACGCGGCGAATTATGTGTTCTGTGGCTACGATCCGTGGAAAGGCTGGATCGACACCAAAGCGTTGACCGTGCATTTGCACATTAAAGATTGGCAGACGGGTGAGAAGCACGGTTGTCTACCAGGAGAAGGCGACGGTCGCTGGCAGGAGGTGCTGACCGAGGCTGTGCAAATGGGTTACGATGGATTCGCGACGATGGAACCACATCTACTCGGAGGTGGCCCAACAGGCGGACAGACCGGCCCGGAATTGTTTCCGCGAGCTATTGAGGCATTCCGCCAGCTCGTCCACAAAGCCGGCGGCACCTGGAAGTAGCCGATAATTTCTCTCGACAAACTATTTTTTATGGCGTCGTCGAGCCACACCGGTATCGACGGCAGCACGAGCCACAGCACGCGAAACAGCCCGAACCACCTGACGATCAAACACACTAGGGACAATGTGTTCCTCATTCAGTTGCTCGTCGGTGATGCAGTTGGCGATGGCGTGAGCCGCTGCTAGTTTCATGGCCTCGTTGATCGTTCGCGCTCCCACGTCCAAGGCTCCACGAAAAATTCCAGGGAAAGCGAGCAGGTTGTTCACCTGGTTGGGATAGTCGCTCCGTCCGGTCGCCATGACTCGGCAATAAGGCAGGGCCAATTCCGGAGCGATTTCCGGTTCGGGATTGGCCATCGCGAAAAGGATCGGGTTCGCCGCCATCGACCGCACGTCCTCGACATTGAGCAGATTGCCGATCGATAAGCCGATGAACACGTCGGCCCCGGCCAGTGCTGCATGCAAGGTAGCAAACGGTTGATCGAACTTCATGCAGCTACGAACGTCCTTGCGAGCAGCTTCCAAGTACTCACCGGAAGCATTCAACACCGCGCCGTTGCGATCACAGCCAATCAGCTGCGTCACGCCAGCGGACAACAGGATCTTACAGCATGCCGTTCCCGCCGCTCCAAGTCCATTGACCACGACTTTGATTGAGTCAATGCGTTTACCGACCACCTTCAACGCATTGAGCAGCGCCGCCAGAAGCACAACCGCTGTGCCGTGCTGATCATCATGCATCACGGGAATATCAAGCGAAGCCTTGAGTCGTTCTTCAATCTCGAAGCAGCGCGGCGCGCTGATGTCTTCGAGGTTAATGCCGCCGAACGAGGGAGCCAGTGCCTGAACGGTAGCAACGATGCGGTTGGTATCGGTAGTGTCCAGGCAAATGGGCCAACCGTCGATGTCGGCGAATTCTTTCAGCAACATGATTTTGCCTTCCATGACGGGCATGGCGGCGAGTGGCCCTAGATGCCCCAGCCCCAGAATTGCCGTTCCGTCACTGACGACGGCGACGGAATTGGCTCGCACAGTGAAGGCGAAAGATTTGTCTGGATCCTCGGCAATGGCCCGACAAACCCGCGCCACCCCAGGAGTGTAAACCATCGACAACGTGTTACGCGTTTTGACCGGCACTTTACTGCGAGTGGCGATTTTGCCGCCTAAGTGCGCCAAAAAGATCTGATTGGACGCACTGCGAACACGGAATCCGGGCAACAATCGCAAGCGAGCAATCACGGCCTCGGCATGGGCTTCGTTCCGGGCGTCGAAAGTGATGTCGCGAATCATACGATTTTTCCGCACTTCGACGATGTCAATGGCTCCGAGGCTCGCGCCTTCCTCAGCGAGGATGGTGGCTAGTTGGAGAAACTGCCCCGGTAGATTGGGGATCTCGACCCGCACGGTCATACGAAAGTCACAATAAGGTTCCTGATCACTGCTCATCGTGTCGCTCCTTGGCCGAAAGTGGCTGGCATCGTTAATAAGATAGCTAAGTCGCCCGCTTCCGCGAGTCGGATCATGCAGTCGCTGGTTGTCCGGGGCGTCTGTCCTCATGATTGCCCCGATACTTGTGGCGTCCTCACCGAAGTCGTCGATGGACAGGCGGTCGGTTTTCGTGGCGATCCGGAGCATCCGATCACCCAGGGTTGGCTCTGCGCTAAGGTTCGCCCTTATCTCGATCATGTCTATCACCCTGATAGATTGTTGAAGCCACTCCGTCGTGTTGGTCCCAAGGGATCAGGACAATGGCAAGAGATCACCTGGGCAGAGGCGATTGAAGAGATTCGCGATCGCTGGAGTCGTATTATCTCGCAATTCGGACCAGAAGCGATCCTTCCGTACAGTTACAGTGGAACGCTGGGGCTGGTGCAGCTCTCTGTGGCCAATGCTCGCTTCTGGAACCGCCTCGGAGCTAGCCAGTTACAACGTACGATCTGCTGTGCTGCCGCCGAGTGCGCCGTCGAGGCTACGGTAGGCAAACGCTGGGCACCCGCCTACGAAGAGGTGATCCACAGTCGGCTTGTGGTTCTTTGGGGCCACAATCCCGTTTCAACCGCGCCGCACTTCATGCCCTTTTTGCGACAGGCCCAGCGACAGGGAGCTCGCGTCGTGGTAATCGATCCACGTCGTACCGCCAGCGCGAAAAGTGCTGACCTCCATCTCCCCCTGCGACCGGGAACGGATGGCATTTTGGCGATGGGCGTGGCGCGGCAACTCGTCGAGACAAACCTGCATCAAGAAAACTGGCTTCAAGCGCACAGCGTCGGTTGGCCGCAATTCCGAGAGCGGCTGGACCTCTTTCCTCTGGATCGAGTGGCCCAAGAGACGGGATTGTCCGCTGAGCAGATCGTCGAATTTGCCCGAATGTACGGAGAGATCAAGCCTGGCCTGCTTAAGTTCACCGACGGGGTGAATCGGAATTACAACGGTGGTCAGAATGTGCGAGCGATCTGTGCCCTAGCCGCGCTCACCGGCCAGTACGGCGTTCGCGGTGGCGGCATCTCTTACAGCACTTCAGGCTATTTCAAGTGGGATGTCGAAGCCCTGAACAAGTGGTCGCAGTGTCCGCCCCCGGGCCGAGCTGTGAACATGAATCGACTCGGAGCGGCTTTGCTCGGCGAGGTAGCTCATCCCCCGATCCAGTCACTTTTCGTCTTCGCCGCCAACCCGGTTACTTCGTCGCCCCATGCCAGCAAGATCGTCCAAGGTCTGCTGCGTGAAGATCTCTTTACTATAGTGCATGATCTGTTTCTGACAGACACAGCAGAACTGGCTGATCTCGTCTTGCCAGCCACGTCGCAACTCGAACAGACCGACCTGAATCGAGCTTACGGCCATACTATCATCGCCTATAACGCTCAGGCGATTCCGCCACTGGGTGAGAGTAAAAGTAACTGGGAAGTGATGGGGCTGTTGGCTCGAGCAATGGGGTTCCTCGAACCCTGGCTACATCAGTCGCCGGACGAGGTCATCGACGAACTGTTGACGGCCACGGCACGCCACGATCCACATCTGCAAGGCATCACTCTAGAACGGCTGAAACGCGAGGGTTATGCCCCCCTTAACCTCTCTGGAAAGGTTCCTTTTGAGGACCTCCAGTTTCCCACTCCAACTGGAAAAGTGCAACTCTATTCGAGCGAACTAGCCAGCCAGGGTTACGATCCGTTACCCGGACAATTTCGCTCTGAAATAGATCATGGTGAAACTGACTGGCCCAACGACGAGGCCCTGACGCTGGTATCGGCAGCGTCGCATCATTTCGTCTCAAGCAGTCTGGCTAGTCAGGCAGGTTTGCTTCAACGAGCTGGTCCTCCCTGTGTCGAGATGCATCCCCAGGACGCAGCACAGCGAGGCATTGTCGATGGCGAAGAAGTAGTTCTGGCCAACGGACGTGGAGAATGTCGACTGCGAGCCGTGGTCACGGATGCAGTGCAACCTGGAGTCGTCGCCTCGACCAAGGGTCGGTGGAGTCGACTTTCCGGGGGTCGCAACGTCAACTGGCTCACCACCGACGAACTAGCCGATTTCGCGGGTCAGAGTTGCTTCCACAGCACTAGGGTCTGGGTTCGCAAAGCGAAAGGATGAACAGAGATGCAAACGGTTCATGTTCGTGTAGTCGATGCGGCAACGAACAAGCCGATTGCGGTTCGGATCCGCTTTAGCGATGCCCAAGGGAGGTATTTCCCACCACTGGGACGGCTCGCTTCATTTCCAACGGATCCGGGAGTGGAGGTAGGCGGCAGTGTGCGGCTGGCTGGCCGCGCCTGGAGCTACATCGATGGCGGCTGCGAGGTCCGTTTACCTCCTGGAAAAATCATTTTAGAGATCGCGAAAGGAGTTGAATATCGCCCATTGCGTCGTGAAGTCGTACTGGCTGCGGGACAGTTGGCTCTACGTTTCACGCTGGAACGTTGGATCGATCCGCGCCAGCAGGGATGGTACTCCGGCGACATACGCTGTCATGAGATCTCTCCGCACGCGGCTTTGCTGGAAGGGGCCGCCGAGGGACTGGCGATCGTGCAACTACTAGCTCGGGAACGTGCTGAGAGCCTCCGTAACCTGCTCGCCTTCAGTGGCAGCGAAGCGGCGTTAAGTTCTGCAGAGTGTCTAGTGGTGGTCAATACGCTGAACGAGCATCCACAGCTAGGCCGAGTTGCGTTGCTGGATTCGCATCGCCCAGTCTATCCACTCCGGTTCGGTGGATCGGACGGACTGGAAGACTGGTCGGTGGCCGACTGGTGCGATCAGTGCCATCGCAAGCGCGGCTTGGTAGTCTGGCCTGACTTAAATCGTTTCTGTCCTGACTCGCTCCAAGGAGAAGCCTTGGCCGCGCTGGTGCTGGGCAAAATCGATGCCTTTGAAGTAACGTCACTACCCGACCCGGAGCCGGAAGTTTTGGGCCACTACTATCAACTGCTCGGCGCGGGGTTGCGGCCCGCACTGGTGGGAGGAAGCGGAAAAGAGAGTAACGCGACCGTTTTAGGTGCTTTACGAACTTACGCGCGACTGCAACCAGGAGAGCCACTCACCGCTTCCAACTGGGCCGCTGCCGTACGCGCTCGTCGAACCCTGGTGACCAACGGTCCGTTCTTATCTCTCACAGTGGACACCGTTGGGCCAGGTGAAGTAGTGAATTTGGAGAATAACAGTCGCGTCCGCATTGTGGCTGAGGCACAATCGGAACTGCCGTTCGATCAACTGGAAGTGCTGTCCGACAGTCAAATCCTCGCCGTCAAGCCCGCTTCGGGCAATCGCCAGAGCGCGCGGCTGGAACTCGACTTCATTCCATCTCACAGTACCTGGATCGCCGCTCGTTGTTATTCCTCTGAGAAGCTGGAAACCGGTTCCTGTCTTTACGCTCACACAGCGCCGGTCTGGCTGGAGTTACCCACTCGTCTCCCGCCAATTCGATCCGATGTGGTCGAACCATTACTTAGCACTCTGACTCAAACGCGACAATGGATTGTCAGTCAGGCCCGCTGCGAAACGGACAAGCAACGAAACCGACTGCTCGGCGTGATTGACGAGGCGATCAAACAGCTCCAGTTGAAGGTGAACGGAAGTTGACGGTGCAAGCGACCTGCAGAGCTTCTATGATGACGAAACTACAACTGAAAGGAAGGGAATCATGCAGGATCGATTTGTCAGTCATGGGTTCACGTTTGACGACGTGCTCCTGGAGCCTGCATACAGCGATGTGGTTCCGCGCGAAGTAGATGTGTCCACTTGGCTCACCAAGAACATCCGGCTAGATTTGCCCATCGTTTCCTCGCCGATGGACACTGTGACCGAGAGTGACCTGGCCATCGCCTTGGCTCAGGAAGGGGGCATCGGCATCATCCACAAAAACCTATCCATCGCCGATCAAACGCGCGAGGTGGATAAGGTGAAACGGAGCGAGAACGGCATTATCACCGATCCAGTGACGCTGTCGCCGGACGAGACCGTTGGCACTGCGCGACGCATCATGGAAGAGAACAAAATCTCCGGGGTTCCCATCACAGTCAACGGCTACCTCAAAGGCATCCTCACTCGGCGCGACCTACGTTTCCTCACCGACCAGAACCAGCGCATTAGTGAGGTCATGACTCGCGAGAACCTCGTGACCGCCGCCGAAGACACCACCTTGGAAGAAGCCGAACGTATCCTCATGAAAAACAAGGTGGAGAAACTTCTCCTGGTGGACGATAAATACCGTCTGAAGGGGTTAATCACGATCAAGGACATCGACAAGTTAAGTCGATATCCCAATTCGTGCAAAGATCCACGCGGACGACTACGCGTCGGAGCAGCGATTGGCGTTCACGAGATCGAACGGGCAGAATCGTTGATCCAGGCGGGGGTGGATGTCCTAGTGGTCGATTCCGCGCACGGCCATTCGTCCAACGTGCTGGAAACGGTGCGGGAACTCAAGCGGACCTTCGAGATCGACGTGATCGCTGGCAACATCGCCACCGTTGAAGGAGCGCGAGCTTTGGTCGAGGCCGGGGCCGACGCTGTCAAGGTGGGCATCGGACCGGGAAGCATCTGCACGACACGGATTATCTCCGGGGTCGGCGTGCCACAGATTACCGCTGTACAAAATGCTTTGCAGGGAGTTCAGGGTAAGGTGCCAATTATTGCCGATGGCGGCATCCGTTACTCTGGCGACATCACCAAGGCCATCGCCGCTGGTGCCAACTGCGTCATGCTGGGCAGCCTGCTCGCTGGCCTAGCGGAAAGTCCGGGACAAACCATCATCTACAAAGGACGCACCTTCAAAACGTATCGCGGGATGGGTTCACTTGGCGCGATGATGACTGGCTCGAAGGATCGCTACCGACAGGACGCGGGAACACGAGACAAGTTGGTACCAGAAGGGGTCGAGGGGCGAGTTCCATACAAAGGGCCATTAGGGCCTTATCTCTACCAACTGGTAGGCGGGCTGCGAGCAGGCATGGGCTACTGCGGCACCCGAAACATCGAGGAACTGCGCACGCGAACGAAGTTCATCTTCGTCACCGCGGCCAGTGTGCAGGAGAGCCATCCTCATGACATCGCCATCACGCAAGAAGCACCCAATTACACTTCGCGTTCGGATTCTTCGAACAGCGACGCTCTGTAGTCTGCTGGCCTGGGGTGTCTTTTTCGCCACTCGACCGGTTCAAAGCCAAACCCCGATTGGCAGCAACTACCACGCTCGCCCCGTGATCACTTCGTCCACGCCGACCAAAGCAAAGTGGACCCCCAAAGCGGATCCGAAAATTACTCCATTAGTGCCCAGCCAACCGGTTGCCAGCACTATTACTCCGGTAAAATATCAACGCCCGGACCCGTTCGCCGAGGAACCACGACGCGAGTATCAGATCCAGCTCGAACCGCCCGGCCTGGAACGCATCTCACGACTGGATAGCGATGCTAAATTGCAGGAACGCATCCGGCAGGAAACCAAAGCGATCGATCCCAATGAGGTCGTGATCTTTCCCGAAGAACCGATCCTGTCCCGTGAGACTTACTATGGCCGTGCTGGCAGTTGGCCGACTCGCACTATGTACGTCGAGCCGAACTACGTTTGTTACGGACGCCTGTTCTTCCAGGATCTGAACGCTGAGCGCTATGGCTGGGATCTCGGCGCGATCCATCCGCTGGTCTCCACGGCAAAGTTTCTTTACGACTTTGCTCTGTTCCCCGCTCATTTCATCATCGATCCGTGTGGCAATGACTGTAGCACGGGATACTGTTTGCCCGGTGATCCAGTGCCGTTCCTGCTGTATCCGCCAGAGTTAACGGTTCGCGGCAGCATGGTAGAAGTAGCAGTCATCTTGGCTCTGGTAGCTGTCTTTCCTTGAGTCGATGGCAAACTCGCTCGGGACCTTTTCTCGGTTCAAGAAAAGGTTCCTCTTCCTTTTGACTTGCCGTTGACCTCATCAGGGTAAACCGCTATCCCCGCATCGCTCGACAGCCTCGATTTTGAGGTGAGGACATGTTGCTGAATACACGTTTTCGTCGTGCCATTCTGATCCTCGGCTCACTGTTACCGTTGAGTATGGCTAGCGGCTGCAGCCACACCGATCAGGGCGTAATCGGCGGCGGCATGTTTGGGGCGCTGCTTGGTGCGCTAGTCGGCGGCCCGAGAAACGCCGCTGCTGGAGCTGCGATTGGCGGTCTCGCTGGAGCCACAGCTGGCGGGTTGATTGGAGCCTCGGAAGACCGCGCCGAACGTAAAGCCGCCGCTGCTGAAGCCGCTTCTCGACAGCCACCGCTGAGCCTTCAGGACATCGTCAACCTCACCGCCAGCGGGGTTGGCGACGATGTGATCATCACTCAAATTCGCGCTTCCGGAGCAGTGTATCATCTGTCCGCTCAGGATTTGATGATGCTAAACAACAATGGCGTTCAACCGTCTGTCATCCGCGAGATGCAAGCCACTGCTTCTCGACCGGTTCGGCAGGTGTACACGGCAGTGCCGGTCCAACCGATCTATGTGGTCGAACCCCCTCCTCCACCACCAGTAGGCGTAGGCATTACCTACATCCGACGGAGATAATTTCGCTCTTATTTGGGGAGGAATTTCTCATGTTCAACTGGTTCCGCGGACTGGTTCGCCCCAGGATCTACCAGTTCCTCCACATTCCTAAAACCGCCGGGACGACTCTGAACCACTTGTTGGCCGCACAATTTCGCCCCGATCAAATCTGTCCGGTTCATTTGTGGTCGCAACTGTTGACGCTTCCACGCCAACAACTCGAACCATACCGTCTGTATCACGGACATTTTTACTATTATCTGCGCGAGTATTTGAAGGTACCGCTCATCACCTTTACTTTCTTGCGCGATCCCATCGAGCGGTCGCTGTCGCACTATGAACACGTTGTGCGTGATCCAGCTCACTACTTCCATGAACGGGCGAAGGCGCAAGGCAGTCTCGCTGCCTTCCTGCGCGATCCAGTGACGCGACCGATGATTGCTGATTTTCAGACACGAGCGATCGCTCTAGATCTAGATCCGGTAGCCGAGCGAGCGAAGCTCTCTGAGGAGATTCCGGTGGAACGAGTGCTGGAATCGATTCTGCCCGAGGATTCCCAGCGGGAGCAGTTACTCGAACGGGCCTGGCTCCGTCTGCAAGGAATGGCATTCGTCGGCCTGGTTAAATACTTTGAAGAGTCAGTACGTCGCTTATTCGCCCAGCTAGGTTGGGAGATCCCGTCCACCATTCCAATCATGAACGTCTCGTCGAACAAACTCAGTCGAGCGGGCCTGACTCAGGAAGAGAAACGGCTGCTAGAACAGAATCTGCAACTGGATCTGGAACTCTATCGCCGAGCGACGCGCTACTTTAACGAACGTCATGGGTTACACGCAGCTTAAGTCCGAATCAGGAGGATTCCGGGAAGACATCTTCCAGGGCGACGTCCCATTGTCCTAAGCCGAGATTAACCACGACGACATTCTTCTTGAAGTCGGTGCGGACGACCTTGCCGACCTTGTCGAATTTGGGCACCCGCACCCGATCGCCGGGTATCAGACGCAGCCGGGCCTCGCGAAGCTGTTGAGCGGCAAGGCGTTCGCGCTCCAGGGCGGCGGCCTTCTCCCGCAACTCGGCGGCCTGAAGTTCCGCTTGGTGTGCAGCAGCGAGCGCCTCGCTCCGAGCCTTTTCAGCATCTTCACGCAGCCGTTGCAGTTGCACCAACTCCGGCGCGCGGCGCTGTCGTCGTCGCAAGTAGCGATGCGCCCGATTCAACAGTCCCTTGGGCAATTTCAACCGTTTGGCGATCTTTAATGCGTTCGACATACCGAACTGTCCGATTTCCAACTTGTAGGTTGGCCGCAGCGTTTCGATGTCAAACGCAACTGCACCGTTTTCCGCGCGTTCGTTGTTAAACGCGTAGGTCTTTAGATCGCCCAGATGCGTCGTGACCATCGCCCGACAGCCCAGCCGATCGAGTTCGTCAAGAATGGCCCGACCTAGAGCTGCTCCTTCCGTCGGATCGGTTCCCGCACCCAGTTCGTCGAGCAACACCAGACTCCGAGCATCCGCCGTACGCAGGATGTGACCGATTCGAGTAATGTGCGAACTGAACGTACTGAGCGATTGTTCCAGACTTTGTTCATCGCCAATATCCGCTAAAATATCGCTGAACATAGGCACGCTGCTACCCTGCCCCGCAGGGATGTGCATGCCGGCCAAGGCCATCAACGACAGCAGCCCCGTAGTTTTCAGACAGACCGTTTTACCGCCCGTGTTGGGGCCGGTGATAATGAGCAGGTTAAAGCCATATCCTAAGCGAACCTCGATAGGCACAACCTCGCGTGCGAGACTGCTTGATTGGTGTGCCTCTTCACGGAACAGATGTTCGAGCAAGGGATGACGAGCCTGACGCAACCAGAGCCGGCCCTCGTTGTTGAGGTCCGGCTCCTGCATGTGGTAGTCGCGACTGAATCGGGCTTTGGCTGTAAGTAGATCGAGCCGGGCTAACAGTTCAATAGCAAAGGTAAGCGGTTTGGCCACTTTAGCGACCTCTCCTGTCAGCTTTCGCAAGACTCGACGAATCTCCCGCTCTTCTTCGCCCTTGAGTACCGCTCGTTCGGTACTCAGCGCCGCGATCGCTGTTGGTTCTATGAACAGTGTTTCTCCAGTGGCCGAAGTGCGATGAACCACTCCTTGAATCTTGTGTCGATGATTCACCGCAACTGGAAGAACATAATGATCGCCACAGACCGTGGCATTAGGATAGCGAAGGATCTGACGCAGTTGAGGGTCTTTGAGCAGCTTTTTGATGACGTTCTGGACGCGCTCCTCGACGTCGATCAATTTCTGACGGATCTGAGCCAGTTCTCGACTGGCCATGTCGAGAACGTGTCCACGTCCATCGATGCATCCCGTGATGGTTCGAGCAATATGTCCCAGATCTTCAATCGGAGCGAGCATCTCGATCAGCCGCGTGTGAGTGTCGGGTAGTCGCATCCGATAGCGATAGATATTGCCGGTGCAAGTGAGCGTATCAGCAACTTCGAGTAGCTGCTCGGCAGTCAGTTGCGAACCAATTGCCGCTCGTTTCACCAGAAGACGAATGTCATGCAATCCGCCGAACGGAGGTGTCAGGCCTTGGCCGAGAGCATCGACCATCTCGGAGACCAGTCCTAGTTCTCCTCGCACTGCTTCGAGTTGTTGCAGCGGTTCGAGCTGACGGGCCAACTCCTTACCCAGCGAACAGGCTGCGTAACCAGCGAGCAACTCGCGAATTTTATCGAAACCTAGTAGTTCTAGTGTATGACTGTCCATAATCGTTACCGTGATCCACAGAAGCGTAGACAATCGGACCGAGTTAGGGGTTCGGTCAGATGGCTTACCTTGTTACAATAGCAAGATGAGCAACCTCTCGGATGTTACGATCGTCGGCGGCGGCGTGATTGGTCTGACGACAGCCTGGTATCTGGCCGGGTCCGGAGCAAGCGTCACTCTAGTCGAAGCGGGGCAAGTCGGTCGGCAGGCGTCCTGGGCCGGGGCCGGCATTCTTCCTCCCGCTTCGCTGAAGCATGCCCGGACGCCTCTCGATCGTTTGCGCGCTTATAGCTTGTCGCTGTATGCCACGCTGACCGCCGAGTTACGCGAAACCACCGGGCTGGACAACGGCTACTGCGTCTGTGGCGGAATCGAACTGCCTGATCCAGGACACCCCGACCTGTTACCCCCGACGGAAGAATGGCACAGTGAAGGGGTCGACTTCGACCGACTACATGTCAGAGATTTAAGAGCCTATTTTGCGGATATTTCTGAAACGATCGAGGAAGCCGTCTATCTGCCCGATCTAGCCCAGGTGCGCAATCCCTGGCATCTAAGAGCGTTGCAAGCCGGTTGTGCCGCACGAGGCGTTCGCTTCCTCACCGATTGGCCTGTCGAGGGATTTCAGACCGAAGCTGATCGAGTCGTGGCCCTGAAGAGCAGGGGAGATCAACTCCCTGTCGGAGAATTGCTGGTCACCACCGGGGCTTGGTCGGCCTCTCTGCTGGCCCAGCTGAACTGGACGATTCCCGTGCGTCCCATTCGCGGACAGATGGTGTTGTTCCACACCCACCAGCCGATCGCTCGCCCCATCCTACTTCAGGGCAAACGTTATCTGGTGCCACGTGGTGATGGCCGCATCCTAGTAGGGTCCACGGAAGAGGATGTCGGCTTTGACGTCCGCACTACGGACAAGGGAATTTCGGGATTGATCGACTTTGCCCGCACACTGCTTCCGTCGCTCTCCAACGCGAAGATCGAGGCAACCTGGGCAGGATTGCGGCCTGGCACAACCGAGGCCCTTCCGTTCCTTGGACGACTCCCGAACTGGGCCAACGTGCATGTGGCCACGGGACATTTTCGGGCTGGCCTACTGCTCTCCCCCGCTACAGGTAAGCTGATGGCGCAAACGATACTCGGGAATACACCGGCTTTCTCGATCCATGCATTCCGATTGGACCGAGACGGGATTCCGACCGCAAGCGAGTCTCGCTAAGATGATAGGCCAGTCCGGCGCGAATGATCGAGCGCGGGAAGGTACAGGACCGGATGCTATGGATACGCTATCTACACGAGCGTTGATTAGCCAACTGGCCGATGATCTAGCTTGGCTGGAGAAACACGCCCGGCGGACCGAAGGTTCCGGATCGGCGGCAGCGCAACTGCGGCTAGCCGCAGCGCTAGTGCGGAACTGTGCCGGACCGTTTCTCGACGACCAACCACCTACGCCGTTACATGTCGTCGTGGTGGGCGGAGCCGGGGCCGGAAAGAGTACTGTCTCCAACATGCTCGCCGGCACCATGATCGCTGAAGCCAATCCGCAAGCGGGATTTACGCGGCACCCCATCGCTTACACCTGCACCACCGGCCCGCTCAACTGGACAGCTCATCTGGGTTTTCTTGGTCCATTGACTCGCTTGACCAGCCCGTCTCCTTCAAGTCTGGATGAGGACGTCTATCAGGTACGTCGCATTCCGCCAGGGCCCAATGGGCAAGAGTTACTGCAAAACTGGGTCGTCTGGGACTGCCCCGACATGACTACCTGGGCTGCCGATCATTATGTCTCTCGCTTGCTGGAAGCGGCCGGCTTAGCGGATGTGATCGTGTATGTCGCCAGTGATGAGCGGTACAATGACGAGATTCCGACCCAGTTTCTCAAAATGCTGCTGCAAGCCGGCAAGCCGGTCGTCGTCTGTTTGATGAAGATGCGGGAATCCGATGCTCCCGCATTGCTGGCCCATTTCAAAAAAGAGGTACTTGGCAGTCTGCCCGAGGGGTTGAGCAAACACGTCGTTGAAGTGCTGCCCATTCCGTTTCTGACCCCGGAGCAACTGGCGGATCCAATCCGCGAAGCTAGTCGCTGGCGGATTCCGCTGCTCAATCAGGTCGCTGTCCTGGGTCATTTGCCGATCGCCGCCCGACGCCGTTCTGTGCGAGGTGTGGCGAAGTACCTAACTGAACAACAGGGATCGCTTTTATCTGTTGCTCAGCAAGACGTGAACGCCTTGGAGGCCTGGAAGGCGTTAGTTCAATCTGGGCAAAATGAGTTCGACAGCCGCTATCAGCGCGAGTATCTTTCCACAGAGAAGTTCCGCAGCTTCGATGAGGCACTGGTTCGACTGATGCAGTTGTTGGAACTGCCAGGAATCGGACAGATCGTTTCTAGCGCGTTGTATGTGGTGCGAACGCCGTTCCGACTTCTCTGGGGGTTAGTAAACAAGGCGATGACCCGGCCCGAGGCACCGACTCGCCCCGAACAATCGATCCTCGAAGATGCTTATGCCGGTTGGCTCGATCTGTTGCGTAAAGAGGCTGCCCGACGCGCGAAGGACCATGAACTGTGGCAGTTGATTCATCAAGGATTTCAGGATAATCGCCTGAATCAACAAGCCCGCGAGCGATTTGAACAGGTCTATCGTGATTTTCAGCTTGCTTTAAGTCAGGAAATCGACCGGACAGCCCGAGCGATCTACGAAGAACTGGAAAAGAAGCCAGTCCTTCTGAATAGTTTTCGGACCGGAAAACTCGCCCTAGAAACCGCAGCCATCGGAGCGACTCTTTTACAGGGGGGCATCAACGTCTGGGACGTAGTGCTGGTTCCTTTAGTGGCCACGGTCACTCATCAACTCGTGGAATGGCTGGGCAAGGAGTACGTGGAAGGGGAGCGAGAGCGAACGCGACAACGTCAGCAAGCCATTCTGCACGAGCAGCTCTCGACCCCTTTAGCAGAATGGCTGACGCGCTGGCCGGCCACAGGGGGATCCGCTTTCGAGCGGTTGCAATTGGCTCTGACACGCCTGCCGCCGAGCATCGCCAGCCTCGACGTCCGCATTCGCAAGGCAACGCAGTAACGGCGGAGTCCATCAACATGATCTCGGCAGACACCAGTCCCGTGTTGCGAACGTTGTCTCCGGCCTTGCGCGGATTGGAGCGAAATCTCCGTGCGTGGCTCGATGGCCCCCATCGCTACCCGTTGTCGACCATGAACCGGGCAACGCTGGAAGGCATCGCCAGCGATCTGAAACGCCAAGCCGAAGCTTTGGAAGTGGACCGCCCGTTGCTCGTAGTCATGCTTATGGGAGGAACCGGAGTCGGTAAGTCGACTTTACTCAATGCTCTGGCCGGCGGTAGTATTGCTCAGGCTTCGTTTCAACGCCCTACGACGCGCGATCCTGTTGTCTACTATCACGAATCAATCCGACCGGATCGCCTCGATCCTGCTCTACGCCATTGTCGACTAGTGGCCCACGATCGCAGAGAGCTAGAACAGAAGGTGATCGTCGATACTCCCGATGTGGACAGCAACGACCTGGCCAATCGCGACAAACTCATTCGGGTGTTGCCGGTCGCCGATGTGGTTCTCTACGTCGGGTCACAGGAGAAGTACCATGATCGCCTAGTTTGGGAACTGTTCGTGCAACAACGCAAGCGTCGCGCCTTTGCGTTCGTCCTCAACAAATGGGATCGCTGCCAACAAGTGAGTTCGACGGGAACTCGTCCCGATGAGGACTGGATTCGCGACCTCGAAGCAGAGGGATTTCAGTCGCCAAAACTGTTCCGTACCTGCGCTCAGTTGTGGCTTGATCACCACTCGTCGCCCAACGGCAGCGTTGCTGTCCCCGAAGGAGAGCAATTTCGCGAGTTGGTTACTTGGCTGGAACATGGGTTGACTCGGCTTGAGATTGAAGCGATCAAGGCACGCGGGGTGAGTCAACTTCTCGCCCACGCCGAGGAAGCCCTACGCGAAGCTTGTCCGCCTGTTCTGGGCGAAGTCGCCAATCGAGTGCGAGCTGCGTGGAACAAACCGCTTCAGGAAGAAGCCACGGCAATCAGCGACATTCTGGTTAACTCCCTAGAGCCGTTCCAGCGCGAGATCGAACATCATTTCGCGTTGGAGGGACAGCGTCGCTTTCATGGATTGATGGCCTGGTATCTGCACCTGGTTACTCGTGCTCGTTACGTCGGCAGTAGTCTGCGCGATCGGATTCCTTTTGTCTCACGGTCGAAACAGCAGCTCGAAGCGCCGGCAGCGTGGGATCTGGCCCGGTTCACCTCTGCCTGTGCTGATGTGGCTAGCAACCGTCAGCTCGATGCCCGAGCTAAGGCGTTGGTCAATCGGCTGCTCGTCGAGGCCGATACTCAGGGATTCCCTCTCTCGGTGCTGTCTACACCGATTGAGTCGATGACTCGGCTAGACTGGCGACAAAAATGGGCACGCGGCCTGACCGAAGTGCTGGAATCAGTCGAGAAGCAATGGACCCGGCCCAGCGGCAGTCGTCGCCTGGTGCAGGAGACGCTCGTCCTCGCTGCCGATTGGATTCCACCGCTGGCTCTGTTAGCGTCGCTAGTGAATTTGCTGTGGAAGGTGTTTTATCTCAGCATCAGCCCGACCCTCATCGACATTCTGTTGCCCGGTATTGTGCTATTGGTCGTGTTTCTGATTCTTCATCTGCTCATCTATGTACTACTGCCGCTTCGCTGGAACGCCATTCGCCACGAGTTTCACGATCGCTTTGAAACGAGAATTCGGCAAGAACTGGAGGAAGTATTTCTCGACATGCCCAGCGACCTGGCCGAGAAACTTGCCGAAGATCGCAAGCAGGTCGAAAAACTGATCGGCGAAACGCGCGAGGTGGCCTCATGGCTGGCTAAGCGAGAAGAGGCCGCCAGCATCAGCGGTTTGTACGGCAACTGAGATCGACAATATGGCTGAAGGGAAATGGATTCGTGGCTTGACTGCGGAGATGCCCTCGCGCGAGGCGGCCCGACGAGTGCTGGAGGCTCGCCTGCAGGTGGTATTGGCCTATCTACCCAAAGCGGTTGAGCAGTCCCATCGAGATACCGAACATGTGCATCAACTGCGCGTCGGCACTCGACGAGCCGATGCAGCCTTGCGCATCTTTCGTCCCTGCCTACCTCGGAGACTCTATCGCACTGCTCGGGCACGATTACGCAGTATTCGTCGCGCTGCCGGAGCTGCTCGCGACTGGGACGTGTTTCTTCTGGGATTGCAGGAACGGTTGCCGCAGATAAAGCCCAACGAGACGTCCGGCTTCGATTGCCTGATCGGCATGGCTCTGAGTCAGCGTCAGCAGGCCCAGCAGGCGATTCAGACCATCGAGCCAGTTGAGCAGGTCGAGCAGCTGGCACAGGAATTAGTTGAGGCGGTAAGAGATCCAGACGAATCCGCCCTATTGCAGTTTGTCGATCTGGCCAATCTGACCATTCAACATCGACTCCATGCTTTAGAGGAGTCCCTCGGCCAAGATTTGACGGACTATGCGCATCTGCACCGAGTGCGCATCACTGGGAAACGACTGCGATATGCGTTGGAAGTGCTTAGCGAGTGTTTGCCGCCAATGTTTCGAGAAACGATCTACCCGTTGATCGAACAAATGCAAGAAATTTTGGGAAGAGCCAACGATAGCCACTTTGCCTCGCGACAATTCGTTGAAATTCGCGAACAGCTGAAGGCCTGGAATTCGTTACGTCCCCGCTTGCGTCCTGGAATAGAGGCAGTAACACGCTACCACCAACGTCGACTTCGCGAGGAACGAAAAAGATTCGAGCGCTGGCTGCAACAGTGGCGTGCCGTTGCTCCGCTCAACGTACTGGTCTGAGTCTCATGGGGTCAACGACGGTTCGCCAAGTATCTCCATGAAAAATTGTTCCATCCACAGTCCCACGGAGAACAGCCGGCTTTCCTCGCGTGCTGGCCCAATCAACTGGATACCCAGCGGTAATCCGTCGCGCGACAACGCAACGGGAAGTGCTACCACGGGCAGCCCAGTGAAACTCCACGGAGAATTGAACGCGGGGTTGCCCGTAGTGGCTGCGTCGGGGGCTGGAGTCGTCGTGGCGGGCGCGATCAGGGCATCGACTTCCGCGAACAGGTTCGCCATATCTCGCGTCAACTGGCTCTGGTACTCGCGGGCCTTGAGGTAGTCTGGCCCCGGTGTACGCATTCCTTCCTCAATCAGTGAGCGAATCTTCGGTTTATAGTCATCGGGATGTCGAATCAATCGCTCGCGATGGAAGGCGGCCGCTTCCACGGCCATGACAACTGCATGATGGCGAGTCACTTCCTCAAAACTAGCCGGCAAGGCTAGCTCCTGGATCGTCGCTCCCTGTTGACGAAGTCGTGTGCAGGTTTGTTCCATCATCTGATTGACTTCGTCATCGGCTAGCCGCTCGAACAAGCCTCCAAGCCGACCTAACCGCGGCGGGCGAATCGCACCTGGAGCCACTTGATGCCCAGGATCGACGATAGCTTGCAACAAAATGGACAGATCCTCGACGCAGGCGGCGAACGGTCCAGGATGATCCATCGACGGAGCCAGAGGTAGCACGCCATCGAGACAGGCGATCCCGTAAGTGGGTTTGCACGAGGGCACCCCGCAGTAGGCCCCAGGTCGCGTGATCGAGCCACCCGTTTGCGAACCGATGGTCCCCAAACACATCCGTGTAGCGACGGCAGCTGCCGAGCCGCTCGACGAGCCGCCTGGCGTGCGCGACAGTTTCCAGGGATTCCGCGTCGCTGGAGGATCGAAGCTGGCGTACTGGGTGGTGACAGTCTTACCCAGTAACACCGCTCCGGCTTGACGCAAGCGTCGAACCAAGGTGGCATCCTGGCGCGCAAACGACTGACGCCAAAGCGTCGAGCCGCACGCGGTCGGCCAGTCAAACACATCAATGATGTCTTTGATCCCCAGCGGAATTCCATGCAACCAACCGCGATCATATCCCGAGTCCAGCTCGCGATCCCGAGCTTCGGCCTCGGCTCTGGCTCGTGGAGCATCGACGAATACCCAAGCCTGTACCGTCGGTTCCACCTTCGAGATACGGTCGAGACATTGTTCTAGCAGAGCAACACAGGAGAGACGTTTGTCACGCAAAAGACGAGCAGCTTCACGAATGGTTCGGATCATGCGGGTGCATCTCGTGTTCAGGATGTCCAGAGTATCGTCTCACTGTACACTGAATACAAGGAATCGACCACAACCCGTAGTGAATAGACATGATCAAAATCGCGATCCTCGGAGGTTCCGGTTACACCGCGCTGGAGTTGATGAAGATTCTTCTGCGTCATCCTGGGGTCGAGATTGCGGCAATCTCTTCACGTCAGGAAGAGACTCCGTTGGTCGCCGAGCTGCACCCCACACTGACCGGGCGGATTTCACTTCGCACCGAACGGTTCGACGTCAATAAACTTCTCGCGGCCAAGATCGACTGCGTATTTGGTTGTTTGCCTCACGGGGCGAGCATGAGTCTGCTGCCACGTTTACTCGAACGCGGTATGCGCGTGATCGATCTCAGCGCTGACTACCGCCTCCGCGATCCCAACGTCTATGCCCAGTGGTACGGTGAAAGTCATGAAGATCTCGCTTATTTAGCTCAGGCAGTATACGGCCTCCCCGAGTTGTACGGCGAGGAGATTGCGACCGCTCAGTTGGTGGCTAATCCGGGCTGCTATCCGCAGACGGCGATACTAGGGTTGGCACCATTGGTCGCAGGCCGCCTCATCGAGCTAGACACCATCATTGTAGATAGTAAAAGTGGAGTATCGGGAGCCGGTCGCTCTCCGAAGCTGACCACGCATTTCCCCGAATGCAACGAAAGCGTATCCGCCTACTCGGTAGGCAACCATCGCCATACGCCAGAGATCGAACAAACCTTGAGCGATCTAGCAGGAAGCGCCGTCCGCGTCTTGTTCACTCCGCATCTGATTCCCATGGATCGTGGCATCTTCTCGACCATCTACGCTACGCCGCTTCGTTCTCACTCCACCACGGAGTTACGCGATCTGTATAAGGAATTTTATGCCAACGCACCGTTCGTGCGTGTCATTCCTCATCTCCCTGCGACCAAGTACACCTTTGACACCAACTTTATTGATTTGCACGTTCAGGTAGTGCGCGACCGAGTGCTAGTTCTAGCAGCTGAAGATAACTTAATCCGTGGAGCCAGCGGCGTGGCCGTGCAGAACTTTAATCGAATGTTCGGCTTCGACGAACGCACGGCCCTTCTTTGATTTTGCTCTTGACAGAATAACCTGCGACGATAACTTGCTTCGCTCTTCTTCGAGAGCATCATGTGCGGCAGAGTAGAACCTGTCTCGTTACAGGAAAGGGGGCGTCATGCGCGAAGGAATGTGGCTCGTCGTCGCCATCGTGGGGTTGGCGTGGGCGAGCGAAAGTCAAGCCCAGTTCGGCTTCGGCAGTAGTAATGGCGGGAGAACCACACGCCTATCCTCGCCAGCAGTGACCGGCCAAATTTCGCCAAACACTCACGTCAGCAGCACTTTCCGGCTGCGAGATTTATTTCCGAATCTCAACCCATTCAGTAATCGCAACCCTGTTGGACGAAGCAGCGTTCCTAATCCGGGGTCAAACGACTACTTGAAGAACTTCGGCTACAAGCGTCTGTATTAATCGTTCGACTAGAGCGCACTCCGACGCAGGGAGTGCGCTCCGCGTTCCTATCCTGACGATCCTGCCGATCCTCTAAATTGCTCAATCCTTCTTTTTTGTCTAGTCTCCATCCACTTCTAATAATTTCTGGGTAACATCACTTCTAAAAGTGAACAAAGAACCTCCTCTCGGACGCGGAGAGTTTTTATGTCGATCGAGGCCCACTGTCCAAATCCTGCCTGTGCCCGTGTTCATCTAGTGAAAGATCGTTACGCGGGAATGCGAGGCAAGTGCCCGGTCTGCTCTTCCTGGATGTATGTTCCCAAAGTGGAATCCCGGCGACACAGTGCCCAGGAGCGTCCGCGAAGCCTCGACGAAGTAGCTCTTCCGCCTGTTTCTCCTAGCGGCCCCTCTGATCAAGACGCAACCAGCGAGGAACGCCCTCTCGCTAAACAAGCCGTCAAACCCAACTCCAGTGCAGAGCCGAAAGTCGTCGCGCAGGTGGTTGAACCAGTTGGCGAAGAACCATCGAAGCCTCGCTCCCCGTTCAGTTGGACGGCGGCTCTGTGGTGCTTCCTAGCCGTACTGGGTTTGGATGCTGTTGCCGTCGCTCCGTACACTGAAATTCCCTCCATCACCGCGAGTGGTGAATTAGCCGACAAACTCACTCTCGAAAAGCCCAAAGGGATCGAAAAGCCGTTATCGTTCTTCGTTAGCATGGGGGCGGCGGGACTTGCCATCGTAGTACTCGTCGGGCTGTTGATCTGGCGGTTAGGGCTTCTCCGTCAATTCTTGCTCTACCTGGCGGCACTGGGCTGCGCAGCCCTGCTGACCCTGGGAACCTACAAGGGGAAAGTCGACTCCGCCATGATCGAGCGACAGATGAAGTATCTGGATGCGATCAAGGAACGCGGAGTCCAGGGAGAGGCAACCGTCCAAGCTGGCCTACAGTATTACCTGCTTTTCGGAGGAGCGGGGGTTGCGGTTCTGTGCTTGGGGCTGGGGTTGCTCGCCTGGCATCGCCGCTGGTGGAGCCGAACCCTTTCCTTCATAGTCCTGGTCGTGCTATTCGCTATCGGCCCAACCTACCTCTATCGAGATCAGTTGGAGATCACCGAATACATTCCCGAGGAGGTTCGTGACCTACTCCCCTACTGAGCCGTCGGCGAGGATGCCAACTTGGCAAGCCGCTGCGTGTTCCGCCAGCTCAACACAAAAGCGCTGAGCGCCAGCAGGAATGTCAGTCCGAGCATCAAGTCACGCCAGCGCGAGCGATCTTCGATAGACTCGGATGCTCGCGGCTCGCTGGCTCCGAGACTCCTGGCCGACAGTCGAACCACGGCACGATGCCCTCCCGGAGCCTGGATTTCGACTCGCAGATCCTCGGGAACTTCATAGGTGAAGACAAAAATCCCCTTGTCGTCCAACGGTCCTTCCGCAAGGATCGACCCATCGGGACGGATCACCTTCGCCGTTGCCTTTTGTGGAGCGTCTCCCGTCTCGTACCAACTCTCAATGGTCACACGCTTCGCCTGAAGATCGATCTTCGACCCAGCCTCCAATCCATGCGCCCATCCGGTTGCTGGTAAGGCCAACCAGCTGAAGCCGATCACCCCTCCAACCAAGACTCGACTTATCGAGCTAGAACTTGGTTCGGTGACCATGCGAAACTCGACTGGAGAAAGGCGGAGTAACTCTGGCTTGACACGAGCGAGGTAGCCAACCAACACGCCGAGAATCACCCCTTCGAGCATGGCTAGAGGTAAGTGTACAAGCAAGACAAACTGAGCAAAACGGCTCCACTGTTCCGCGCCATCAAGGATCAGTACCCCACCGGTCAGCAAGGTAGTTCCGATCACAGCAAAAGCTCCCAGACACACCCCTGCGGCGAACTCCGGAGAGCCATCTTGCCGAGCCTGAAGCCAGGCGCAGCCCAGAGCAAACAAAGCGATTCCCGCGATCGTCCACGGGGAGCGAAGGAGATCAAGCGCCGGCTCTAGGTTGCCAAACTGCATGACCAGTCCCGCGCTTTCGGACAGCCCCACGATGGAACGCCAGGAATTGCCAAGCAGTAGTCCAACGACGAACACGCCCAACACGGCCCAGATCGCCGCGCTCACCGCCACTAGCAAACCCCGAGACCAGACCCCGCGACTGAGTCGCACCAGCCAGGGAAAGGCTATCCCTGCCAGCAGAGCGGGAACCATCTCGACCAAGGCGTTAACGCCGATTGTCGTCACTCCTCCATGTGGAATCAACAACGCTTGCAGGGTCACGCCGATCAGAACCGCTAGCGGCGCTCGCCAACCAAGCATCACTCCAACGAGTCCCGTCAGCATTAGATGAACACTAGTCGGCCCGAGTTTGACATGAATCGACGAGGCAACGAAAAACGCTGCGGTTAACAGCGCCACGCGCGGAATCTCCTCTTCGCGAATCCGCCAAGAAGCAAAAACGGCGAGCAGTCCCGACAGAGCGAACCCCAGAGCCAGCAGCGGCCAGTTCAGCACGCCATCCGAGATATGCACTGCCCAGATCATTCCGAACCTCGCTCGCCCCTGTGTCGTTGAAACCCCAGCCCCACAAAGCCATCATACGAATTCGGAAATTGTCATACCAGACTATCAAGCACCTCGAGCGAACAGTTCCCGAAAGCCGGCAAGTTGATCGCCTAGGATTTTCTGCAAACGACTGGCTTGCTCGACGCTCAACTCGACGAGACGAAACGACAAGACATCGACATCGCCGCGTTGTTGCCCGATCTCGACCGGACCAATTCCCTCGACCTGAGCAAGATTGAGCGATCCTTTTTTGACATAAAAGCGAGCGTCGAGGGCCTCCGCTTCCTTCGTGCGGAGCAGTGCCCAGGCACGAGTCATGCCCGGCAAGCGGATCGACACAGTATCGCGCTGGTCCCATTGAAAGACGGCTTGTGGTTCGACATTCTGAATCACCCCAACGAGCTGCTTCAGCAGTGTCCGATCCCAGAGCACTTTCTTGCCCGGTGGGAATCCCTTCTCACCGAGGTGCCACTTTTCGCCTTGCAGTTTCCACGGCATCAAGTCTTCCGGCTTGGTTTGCAGTCGAATAATAGTATCGAGGAAGGACTGACTTGCTTCTCGGAGAAACTGACGAAACGCCGGGGTATCAATCTCGGCAAGACGGTGCGCTTTGATGACTACGGACTGCCAGGGGCCTTTGTGATCCGTCACCCAAACCCGAGCCTCGTTGCCGTAAATCTCCAATCCGGGCGTCTCGTTCAACGGCTTGATGCCGAGTCTCTCTTGAAGTTCGGTCGATTTGAACTTGTTGCGTGCGGTGCGGAAGACTAACCAGACCAGCCATTCTCCACCAGTCAAGGCATGAAAGAACCACCCCTGACTTTTCTTCTTGGCGGCGATCTCGACCACTTGTCGTTCGTTCCAGTCCGTCTCACTAAACGAGCCAAGAGAATGAATTTGCTGGTCGAGCCAAGTGAGAATGGCTCCCTCCCAGCGAGCTGGTTTCCCCTCCTGGGTGACGCGGTCCTGCGTGTGCCAACGACGGCCATCGGTTTGCCAGGGCATCGCCGTATCCTGCCCGACTTCTTCAAGGGCGATATCTTCCGGTCGTTGCTCCTGCTGTCGCAACGGATCAAAGCGTTGGCGTTGCTCGATTGGTCCCGCTTTCAAGACCGGAGCTAGCGCTCGTGCCGTGTGCGAGGCGGCCACTTGGACCACTTCTTCCGGTGTGCCCTCAGCGACAATCGTGCCGCCATGTGGTCCGGCCTCCGGCCCCAGATCAAGGATCCAGTCCGCTGATTTGATGACGTCCAGATTGTGTTCGACGACCAACACCGTATTGCCCAGATCGACTAAGCGATGCAACACTTCCAACAGCTTGGCGATATCGTCGAAGTGCAAGCCCGTGGTTGGTTCATCAAGCAAATACAGCGTTTTTCCCGTGCTGGGACGTGCCAGCTCGGCGGCCAGCTTCACCCGCTGAGCCTCCCCGCCGGACAGCGTCGGCGCGGCCTGCCCCAAGGCGAGATAGCCGAGGCCGACATCCTCCAGCGTTTTTAGGATATTTCGGATCTTTGGTAGGTTAGAAAACAGTTCCAGCGCTTCGCTGACACGCATTCGCAGCACGTCGGCGATCGACTTCCCCTTGTAGCGCACCGCCAGCGTCTCGGGGTTGTAACGCTGGCCTTGGCAGACGTCACAATCGACCCAGACATCGGGGAGGAAATGCATTTCGATCTTTTTCTGGCCGTTGCCCTCGCAGGCCTCGCAACGCCCCCCAGGTTTGTTGAAACTGAACCGCTTGGGTTGATAGCCGCGCACCTTCGCTTCAGGCAGTCGGGCGAACAGCTCACGGATCAGATCAAACACCCCGGTGTACGTCGCCGGATTCGACGACGGGGTGTTGCCGATCGGATCCTGATCGACGTTGATAACTTTGTCGATGTGTTCGAGTCCGAGAATGTCGTCGTGGGCTGCTGCTGGAGTGCGAGCGCGGTGCAACCGTCGGGCCAAGGTTTGATAGAGAACCTCATGAACCAAGGAGCTTTTGCCCGAACCACTGACTCCGGTGACGGCGATCAGCACCCCGAGCGGGAAGGTGACAGTGAGGTTTTTCAAATTATTCTGTCGTGCCCCCTGAACCACTAGACACGGGGTTGATGACAGCCGCTCACGCGAGATCCGGCGATTGCTCGGCACCGGAATTGCCTTCTTTCCAGAGAGGTATTGTCCGGTTAGCGAGTTGCTTCGCTTCACCTGTGCAGGGGTTCCTTTCGCAGTGACCTCGCCACCCTGATCGCCGGCTCCCGGCCCAAAATCGAGCAAGTAGTCCGCACTGGCAATCACTTCACGATCATGTTCGACCAACACCAGCGTGTTGCCCAGATCCCGCAGCCGCTGTAGCGCCCCCAGCAGACGCCCATTGTCCCGTGGATGCAGGCCAATGGTCGGCTCATCGAGAACGTACAACACACCGGTCAAGCCGCTGCCCACCTGACTAGCCAGGCGGATTCGTTGCGACTCGCCGCCGGACAGCGTCGGCGCGCTGCGGTCCAGGGTGAGATAGTCCAACCCCACCTCGACGAGAAAACCGAGGCGGTTGACGATCTCGCGGAGTAGTTCACCGGCCACTTTTTGCTGATCGGCAGTCAGTACCAGGGTGCGGAACAACTCCAGCGTCTGGCCCAGAGGTCGAGCGCACAATTCCCCCAGGGTCAGGGCGGGTTTGCCCTCGCCAAACGAGAGTCGACAGGCCGCCGCGTCGGGACGCAGTCGAGATCCGCCACAGGCAGCGCAGGGAATCTCCGTCACCAGATGATCGAGCCGCTGCCGATAGGCCATGCTCACCCGAGCCGCTTCATCGATGGCCGGAAACACTCCCTTGTACTGAAACGAGGGAGTCGGCCCAGCGGCTTGCTCACGAGCGCGATTGGTCGAAGGCGACTCCAAGGGGATCCACGCTTCGCCTGTCCCATGCAGAATAGCTCGTTGATGGGCCGGATCGAGTTGGGCATATGGAGTGTCCAACGAGAAGCCGACATGCCGCGCCAACGCCTCGGCGAAACGAACGAAGGTGGGATTCGACAGATCGGGCCAGGCGGTCAACGCCCCTTGTCGCAGTGACAACGCGGTGTCACGCAGGAGCAAGGCGGGACTCGCTCCCTGTTGGACCCCTAGTCCCTCACAGCCACTACACCAACCAATCGGACCGTTGAAGGAAAAGTGATGCGGGTTGAGCGGCTCGAATCCCCGGCCACACTGACTGCAAGCAAAGTGCTGGCTAAAGCGTTCGACGCGCCACTCCGGCTCGGGACGCGACTCGTCGACCTCGGCCACGTGCAGAACTCCGCGCCCCAGATCCAGAGCTTTCTCAACAGCCTCGGCGATGCGGCTTCGCTGACTGGCTCGAACAATCAGCCGATCCACCACTACCTCGACGGTGTGCTTGCGGCGATGGTCGATCTCGGGCGCGTCCTCGATCGGATAGGATTTTCCATCGACGCGGACTCGGACGTAGGCCGCTTTCCGAGCCTCGGCATAAAGCGTCTCATACGGTTCCTGTCCCTTGCGTTCCAACGGTGCCAGAAAGTACAGTCGCGTTCCCTCGGGCAAGCGCATTACTCGTTCGATGATCTCATCGCTGGTTTGCGTCCCTACTGGGATTTGACAAGTCGGACAGTAGCGCTGTCCCAGCCGAGCGTAAAGTACCCGCAGATAGTCGTGAATCTCGGTGACGGTGCCGACCGTCGATCGCGGACTTTTCGAGGTGCTTTTTTGCTCGATGGCGATGGCTGGCGACAGCCCGGAAACATGATCGACACGCGGTTTCTGCATCTGTCCCAAGAATTGCCGCGCGTATGCCGACAACGACTCGATGTAACGGCGTTGTCCCTCGGCGTAGATCGTGTCCAGAGCCAGCGACGACTTGCCCGATCCGGACGGCCCACAACAAACCGACATCTTCTCGCGGGGCAACTCGACCGTGATATGCTTGAGATTGTGTTGACTAGCACCTTCGACGATCAATTTTGTCTGAGATTCAGTTGCTTTGCGTTTCGTTTTCTTGACCGTGACGGACTTCTTGCTCTTGGTGGAGCGTCCCAAAAGAATCGGCTGCAGGGCCTGGCCGGTATAAGAATGAGGGCAGGCGGCGACCTCCTCTGGAGTGCCGGCGATCACCAGTTCACCGCCGCCGTTACCTCCCTCGGGACCAAGATCGATGATCCAGTCTGCCGTCTTAATCACGTCGAGATTGTGTTCGATCACTACGACGGTGTTGCCCGCCTCGACAAAGCCATGCAGCACGGACAGCAGTTTGTGAATGTCCTCGAAATGCAAGCCTGTGGTCGGTTCATCGAGGATGTATAGCGTCCGTCCCGTAGAGCGTCGGCACAACTCGCGAGCTAGTTTCACTCGCTGAGCCTCGCCGCCGGACAATGTCGGCGCAGGCTGACCCAGTTTGATGTAATCCAGTCCAACGTCATGTAGCGTCTGCAACATGGCGCGGATCTTCGGCACATTCTCGAACTGAGTCAGCGCCTCCTGAACGTCCATTTCCAGCACGTCATGAATACTCTTCTTACGATGCAACACTTGGAGGGTTTCTCGATTGAACCGCTTGCCTTCGCAGACCGGACAGGTGACCCAAACATCGGCGAGAAAGTCCATGTTCAGGCGGTTCGAGCCGTTGCCCTCGCAGGCCTCACAACGTCCACCGGGTTTGTTGAAACTGAAGCGTCCTGGTTGATAACCGCGCACTTTCGACTCTGTCATCTGCGCGAACAATGCGCGAATCTCGTCGAAGACCTTGATATAGGTTGCCGGATTGCTGCGGGGGGTGCGGCCGATCGGCGTTTGATCGATGTCGATGACTTTGTCGATCTGCTCGACGCCGTCGATGCGGTCATGACTGCCGACCTCATGCAACGACGGATCGTCTTCTGAGTCGTCGTCCTCACCGTTGCCATTGCCGTTCAGTCGTGCCCGCAATCCCTGTTTGAGAATGTCATTAACCAGGGAACTTTTGCCCGACCCAGAAACGCCGGTCACACAGACAAACAGTCCCAGGGGAATCTCGACCGTGAGATTCTTCAGATTGTGATGCCGCGCGCCAACGATGGTCAGTTTGCGATCCGAACGCGGTCGCCGCTTCTTGGGAATGGCGATCTGCTTTTTTCCCGAGAGATATTGTCCGGTAACACTCTCCTTGCACGCTACAATCTGGTCGTAGGTTCCCGCTGCAACAACGTGCCCGCCGCGCACCCCTGGACCTGGTCCGAAGTCCGCGAGGTAATCTGCCGCTCGCATCGTGTCCTCGTCATGCTCGACGACGAGAACCGTATTGCCCATGTCGCGCAGGTTTTCTAGCGAGCGTAACAATCGCTCATTGTCGCGGGGATGCAGACCAATACTCGGTTCGTCGAGAATGTACAGCACGCCGACCAATCCACAGCCGATCTGACCGGCCAGGCGAATCCGCTGTGCCTCGCCGCCGGATAGTGTCGGTGCGCTGCGATCCAATGTGAGATAATGCAGACCGACATTGAGCAGAAAGCCGACTCGGCCACGCAGTTCCTTAAGCACCTCTTCGGCAATAGTCCGCTGAATTTCACTCAGCGATCGCTCTAACTCCCCATCCGGTTTCAGCCAATCGGCCAGTTCTCCCACCGGCACGGCGCACACGTCGACCAAAGTTTTGCCACCGACACGCACCGCCCGAGCTTGCGGATTGAGCCGTTGTCCATGACAGGCTGGGCAGCGTATCACTCGCATGTACTTTTCCAGCTGCATCCGCCGCGGACCGGAGACCGTCTTCTTGAACTGAGCCATCAGTTCCGGAATGATGCCGGACCATTTGCCGCCGTGCTTCCAGACCGATCCGCCGCGTTGCTTCCATTCGTAAGTAATGTGGCGATTCCCCGAACCATACAGCAGCCAATCGCGATGCTCCTGCGGTAGTTTGTTCCAAGGCAACTTCAGATCGATGCCCAGGGTTTTGGCGATGCCCTGGTAAATGTGCTTCCGCCAGCGTCCCATGCCGCTCATCGGACCAACTAACGGAATGGCCCCCTTGTAGAAACTCAGCGTCGGATCTGGAATGAGTAACTCTGGATCGAAACTAAAGCGTTGGCCCAGACCGTCACAATCCAGGCACATTCCGTGTGGACTGTTAAAGCTGAACAACTGCGGCGAGGGCGGCTCATAGCTCTTATTGCAGTGCGCGCAGGCATAGTGAGCCGAAAATAAAATATCCTCGCTCTCCTTGGTCGCTTCCGACTCCACCGACAGGACCAGGTTCCCCTCGCCCAACAGCAGCGCCTGTTCGACGGCCTCGGCGATGCGAGCGCGGCCTGCCGGGTCAACCTTCAAGCGATCGATAACGATTTCGATGTGGTGTTTGATCCGACGATCGAGCTTCAGGTCGTCGCTAAGGCGAACGATCTGCCCATCGACCCGAGCACGCACGAAGCCACGCTTCAGCATGTCGGCAAAAAGATCCTTGTACTCTCCCTTTTGTCCGCGAATAATAGGGGCAAGAACAAGGAACCGTGTGCCTAGGGGAAGCACGAGAATGCGCGCCAGGATCTGCTCGCGGGTTTGAGCGGTGATTGGTCGCAAACAGTCTGGGCAGTGTCCCTGTCCTACTCGTGCGTACAGGACGCGCAGATAATCGTGAATCTCGGTGATCGTGCCCACTGTGGAGCGCGGATTCCGTCCCGCGGTTTTTTGCTGAATGCTGATCGAGGGCGACAATCCACCGAGATAATCAACGTCGGGCTTCTGCATCTGCCCCATGAACTGCCGGGCGTAGCTCGACAACGATTCGACGTAACGCCGTTGCCCTTCGGCATACAGCGTGTCGAAGGCGAGTGAAGATTTGCCCGAACCGGACACTCCGGTAAAGCAGATGAGTTGGTTGCGTGGTAGGTCGAGTTGAACGTTGCGAAGATTGTGTTCGCGCGCGCCGCGAACCACGATGGTCGAGTTGTCCATGACCGAGATAGACGCTCCTGCGAAGACGAGGGACTCTTCCCACTATACAGACGTTTGCTAGCGCTCAGCAAGAGAGAACAACCGTCCAAGTGACATTACTACTTTTAGTCGCCGATGCGAACAGACAGAGTTTTCGCACCGACCATCCATAGTCCTCCGCTCGGCTGCCCGTAGCGACGGACACTGGACCGGGCGTGAATCAACGCTTTAGACACGTTTTCGCTCCCCTGGAGAGAGTTTGGGGTTGAATCTTTGATGGTCCGGTACAGAACATCTGTATCAACTACGAGGATTGTACTACTTGCCCGGTTCGCAACGAGGGTTCCTTTTGACACCCCGAAGCGAATCTGGCATCATGATTCCATTAGGATAGGAACAGGGAACCTTCTTCGACCGCCCCGCGTCCAAGGCATAGAACCACCGTGAGTGCAGACGACAACCGCCTGATCGCGGACTGCCTGGCCGGCGATACCAAAGCCTTCGGCGAATTGGTGCGCCGGCATCAGGATCGTCTGTATAACACGGTCTTTCGTCTGGTGGAGAACGCCGAGGACGCCCTTGATGTGGTGCAAGAGTCGTTCATCAACGCCTACCAGTCACTCGACTCGTTCAAAGGCGACGCCCAGTTCTTCACTTGGTTGTACCGCATTGCGGTCAACACCGCGATTAGCTTGAAGCGCAAGAAACGAGTACTCTTACGCATTCCGGATCTTCAAGGACAAATATCCATTGAGCCGATCGATCCGTCGGAAGCTAGTCGACCGGGTTATGCCCTGGAACAGGCGGAAGAAGAACAGAAACTCCATCGGGCTTTGGAGCGGCTATCTCCAGAGCATCGAGTCGTTCTCGTGATGAAGGAACTCGAAGGGCAAAAATACGAGGACATGGCTGAGACACTTGGCGTGCCGATCGGAACCATTCGCAGTCGGTTGCATCGTGCTCGCCTGGAACTGCGCGAACTGCTCGAACGGGACGAGACTGAGGCAAGAAGGTGATCCCATGTTAACTCCGCATGAACTCGAACTGCTGACTGCTCACGTAGATGGTGAGTTAAACTCGGCACAGCGCCGTCAGGTTGCTGCTTTGCTCGAGCGCAGCGGAGAAGCTCGGACCTTGCTGACTCAGTTACAGCGCGATGCCGAACGCTTGCGCAGTTTATCGCGTCGAACCGTGCCGATTGATCTGTCGGAAACAGTGCTGGCGGAGATCGGTCAACTCGCGTGTCAACCGCGGGTCGTGCCGCTACGCCGAACCACGAAGTTTCCTCTGTGGCGTGGCGTCGCCGCCGCTGCCGCCGTCCTCTTTGCCGTTGGCCTAGGTTCGTTCTTGCTGAATTCCCCCAAAGGCGATCCGACAATCGCGAACAATACTCAGGCGAGTATTGACAAACAGCCGGAGTCTGGAAACGATCGCGATACTTCGCCGCTGCCGCGGAAAACGTTGGAACCGCTCGGCAATCCTAATAGGGACAAAGCGATCGTCAAGGTGGAACAGCTACCCACACCGCGACCAGTGCAAACCACGCCGCCACCGAATCAGGGCGACATCCTCGCAGCAAATGGTCACGATTCCGCGACGAAGCTAGAAAAAGTTGAAGTGGATCTACCAACGATCGCTCGTTTGCACGAGCTGCACCAAGAAGAGCACGCCTCAGCCTTGACCGATCGATTGAGTAAGTTGCGATCAGCACGAGTTGAGCTTACCTCTCGCGAAGGGGCCAAAGCCTTCGAGCGGCTGCGCAAAGCTTTGGAAGCGAAGCAGGTCACGCTTCATGTCGATCCCTTGACGCAGGCTCGACTCAAGAAACCGCAACAAAAGACTGACGTCGTGGTCTTTCTAGAAAATGTCAAACCAGAAACCCTGGTCGAACTATTGCAGCAGGTTGGTAACGAAGATCGCATGGGCGACCCCCACTTCGAGGGAGCCGTTGTTGTCAAGGAACTGGCTCGTTGGGATCGCAAAGATTTGATGGACTTGCTCGGTATCGATCCACTAGTCAATCGACCCAGTCCGATCCGCAAGCAAGGAGTGGACATTCGCCGCGAGTTTCCAGAGCAGACGGCCCGCGAAGTCGTCGCAGCTCTCGATGGCAAAGGAGTGCCGCGTCCTGGCAGCGAACCGCGTCATCATGCCTTTGTCAGCCATTTCCCTGCCACGAAGAACCGCTCTACCGAGTTGACTCGATTTCTCGAACTACGTCAGCCGGTCAAATCCGGAACCTTGCAAGTTCTCTTGCTGGTGATTCGACACGTCAGTTGACGTCGGTCTCTTCGAGACGATAGATAAATTCCTCTCCCGACCACGGTCTGCTCCTGAGAGCCCGTGGTCGCTCCACTTCCTGTTGAAGCGAAAACCAATCGCAAGCGATTCTCGTCTGATAAATGGACCATCTCACGTTCTTTGAGAAAGGGAGAGATCATGCGCCGTTCCTTTTGCTCGCTACTGGCGCTGTTAGCGATGATCGCGCCGGGGTATGCCTCGGGACTAATGCTCCCCCAGGATAAGACCCTTGCTCCGCTGGCAATGGTCGATCATCAAGTGCGCATCACGATTGAGGATCAGATCGCCGTCACCAATGTCGAACAGACGTTTCGGAATCAAACGAATCGACAACTCGAAGCGACTTATGTTTTTCCCGTTCCCCGAGGGGCCTCCGTCAACAAGTTCACGATGTGGGTCGATGGCAAAGAAACGAAAGGCGAATTGCTCGACGCCAACAAAGCCAGAGACATCTACACCAGCATCGTGCGGCGAACAATGGATCCAGGATTGCTGGAGTACCTCGGCAACGATCTGTTGCGACTGCGCGTCTTTCCAATTCCTCCCAACGGCGACCAGCGAGTCGCCGTGAGATTCACCTCCGTTACGCCGAAAGAAGGCAAGCTGATCGAATATCTCTACCCCCTGCGAGCCGCCGGTCGGATGACGCAAACGCTGCAAAAGTTCAGTATCGAGGCGATCGTCAAATCTCAGCACGGTGTGGTCAACGTCTATAGCCCCACGCATGCTTTGGAACTCAACCGCAAGTCCGACAACGAGGTCGTCATTCGCTTCGACAAAAATCAGGGATCACTCGATCGAGATTTTCAACTGTTTTACTCTACAGGTAAGGACGATGTCGGACTGACTGCGCTGACGCATCGCCCAGTAAGCAGTGATAAGGGGTATGCATCGTTGCTCATCTCCCCGCGATTCAGTCTGAAAGAAAGCATCAAAATTCCACGAGACTTTGTCCTGGTGATGGACACCTCGGGAAGCATGCGGGGGGCTAAGATCGAACAGGCGAAAAAAGCACTGAAATACTGTCTAGGCCAACTCGACGCCACCGATCGCTTTGCGGTCTTGAACTTCTCGACAGGAGTCAGTGCTTACGAAGATAAGCTGGTCGACGCCACCTCGGAGCAGATCAAACGAGCTACCAAGTGGGTGGAGGAATTGGAAGCGACGGGTGGCACGGCGATTGATGCAGCGCTGCAGGCTGCCTTCAAGTTGCGTCCTCAGACCAGTGAGCGTCCTTTCACGGTGATCTTCTTCACGGACGGCCAACCGACAATCGGTGAAACCAATCCCGAGCGCATCTTCCGAAACGTCAAGGATCGCCTCAACGCCAATACACGGGTCTTCACCTTCGGCGTGGGCGACGATGTCAACGCGGCCTTGCTCGATCAACTCGCCGAGGTCACACGCGGCGTCAGTTCCTACGTTCGTAACGAAGAAGACATTGCGCATAAAGTCGAGAGCTTTTATGGCAAAATCTCGGCCCCAGTGCTAACGAACCTTAAGCTGACCACGTCTGACAACGTCCGTCTCAGCGAGACCTACCCACCCGAGTTACCGGATCTGTTTAGTGGCAATCAGCTTGTGGTTCTTTCCCGATTCTCGGGAGAAGGCCCAGCGACCCTGAAACTTACCGGCAAGGTTGGTACTGAGGAGAAAGAATTCGTCTACGAATTCCGCTTCCCCGATAAGACCGATGATTCGCGGGAGTTCGTCGAGCAACTCTGGGCGCGCCGCAAGGTAGGTTACTTGTTGGATCAAATCCGCCTTAACGGAGAGACCAAGGAGCTAAAAGACGAGGTCGTTACACTGGCCAAGAAGTACGGCATTACCACGCCGTACACCAGCTGGCTGATCGTGCCGGATCAACCGATTGCAGTTCCGCCTGGTCCCGGTCCTGGACCGGTGCTGCGCGGGGGTGCTGTTCCGATGGGTCTGATGCCTGCCGGCGGTGGGGTCGGCGGAGCTGCCAGTCCCAAGCCAGTGCTTGATTTCGCGCGGCAGCCTGCGGCTGAACGAGCCAAGTCGCGAAACGAGTTCACCGAGAAAGAGTTGCGCTCGCTAGCGGCAAGTGATCGTAAGCCAGGGGAAGCCGATGCGGCACAGAAAAAGGCCACCTTTGACCGTGCTCGGGAGGTGCTTGCCCGTCGCGATCAGCAAGCAGTGGCTGCAGGTCGCCTCGGCGTCGATCTGGCATTGCAGATGCAGCAACTTCGCTTGCAACAGAAGGTTGAACGTTCGGCTGTACAACAAGTTCACGGACGAATTTGCCTGGAAGTGGGCGGCGTCTGGATCGATGAAGGATTCACCGAAAAAACCGAGGCCGTTGTCGTCAAGGCGCTCTCTGATGCCTACTTCGAGCTGCTTCGCCAACAACCTAGCTTAAAGAAAGTGTTCAGCCTGGGCAATCATCTGGTCTGGATCACGCCTAGTGGCAAAGCGTTGGTCATCGATGCTAGCCACGGTAAGGAGAAGTTGACCAATCAGGAGATCGAGCGATTGTTCCAGGCCAAGAAGTGACGTTTCGCGGAAAATGAGAAAAGGAGAGGAGTCAATCACTCCTCTCCTTGTTTGGTTGGTCTCTGAGCCAATCAGCCTAGTAAGAGACTCGGCTCCCAGCCAACTCGCTCTGCCGAGGCGCGGAGTTTTTCAAGGGCACGATTCTGAATCTGGCGGACACGCTCCTTGCTGATGCGAAGGAGATGGCCGATCTGTCGCAGACTGTGCGTACCGTTCCCCGTCAGACCGAAGCGAAGATCCAGCACTTTGCGTTCACGAGGGCGTAGATTCTCCATCAAGAAGTGCAGAGCTTCCTGCCGCTCCGAGTTTTGCCGCAGCGTGTTGGAATCGTTGTCCGGCATGGCCTCGGTGAGCTTGAAGTCACTGTCGTCATCGAGGACGGCATTGAGTGACACGGGAGTTCGCGTGGCCGTCTGCAGATGAGTCAGATGTTCGAGGCTGGACCCGGTCCGCGAAGCCAACTCCTGCGGGCTGGGTAGATGCTTGCCGCCATGTGCCAAAGCTTCGGACTCTTGTTGAAGCAGACCGAGTTCCTGAAGATGATGCGGTGACAGACTCACTAAATGGCTCTGTCGAGCGACAGCGATCTGCAAGGTCTGACGAATCCACCAAGTGGCGTAGGTGGCCAATCGCGTGCCGTGGCTGACGTCGAAGCGATCAATGGCCTGCATCAGGCCGCAGACGGCTTCCTGGAGCAAATCGGCATAGCTTAACGCATGATGGCGAAATCGTTTGGCGACGTGAGCAGCAAGTCGGATATTGGCAGAAGCGAGGCGATGTTTGAGATGCACATAGCGGTCAGAGAGGCGACGGATGGGAGCGAGGCAACAGGTCTCTTCGGTGCAGTGTTCTCGGATAAACTGAGCCATCGGCCAAGGTTCTAGCGACGGGCGGTGCTGTCGCAGACGGGGGAACTGGCGGATCAGCACTCGGACCAGCTCACACTTGGTTTCCCAGAATTCGGCGAGGAGTTCACGCTCCTCTTCCGGCGTCAGGAGGTCCGAGGAGAAGATCGTTTGCGGTGTCACGACCGCAGGCTCCTCGGCAACGGGCTGGCGCTTTCGACGTCGCGTCTTTACTGCCATTACTATCCCCACAGCTAGAGGCTGTCACAACCCAGAGGCAACGACAAGTCTCCTAAGAATTGCTCCCTCCCTGGTACTAAGGAGCAACTCAGGACAGACCAACCGCGGTTCCGATCGCCTCTTCATCGCGAGACCGATCAATAGGGTCGCGAGATCGGAAGGCAGGACATTGGCCCGTCTGAGAAACAAAAAATCGCCGGAGCCGTCTGCTACACGGCCTGAAAGGGTCATCCCACTGGGCCGGCCCTTTCTGGCGCGGCTCGCTTCAGCTCGGCGTTGTTTCTCAAGAGCGAACACAATTCCGTCTTCGGACTGGGTCGATCCTTCGTCGTCCGAATGACTAACTTTCTACGATTCCATCCCTGGCTTTGTTCCCGGAGAGATCTCGCCAGGCGCTGCCAGCGGTCCCCGGTTTCCGAATCCATCCGGAAGTGAAGACGCTTGGAAGGATTTTACCTTCTATTCCTTGCGTGCGGGTTGCATTGTAAAGAGCGTTCCGGGTCAGTTCAAGATTTATTATTGAAAAGTTCCTCCGAACTTTCGCTCTCCTCTTTGATCGTGCTTGAATTCCTCTTCCGGACACAATTGCTTTTTTTGCTTCCCTACCAACTAGACGTTTCCGACCCGCACCGCATTCAGGAATAAGCTATAACTCTTTTGTGGGAGAATAGACTTCGCAACCATGCACAGAAGTTCCCCACCTGGCGATGGAGATCGCGCGATGAACGCCAGTCGCTGTACTCTGCTAGTCGTGGATGACGAACCCTACCTTTTACCCACGTTGAAGGCGTTGCTCTCCAACGATTTTGACGTGCTTACTGCTTCTTGCGCTGAGGAAGCTGAACAGTTACTATCCACCTGTGCGATTGATCTGCTTCTGACCGATCAGCGTATGCCGCGCAAGACCGGCGTACAGCTGCTGGAGTGGGCACGCGAACACTCCCCTCAGACGATTCGCCTTCTCATGACCGGATACAGCGAACTCGATGACGCCATCGAAGCCATTAACCGGGGTAATGTTTATCACTATCTACTCAAACCCTGGCGTACCGAGGATCTACTCCAGGTTTTGCGCAACTCAGCCGACAAGTTTCTCTTGGAACGCAAGCGAGAAGAGCTGTTGCACCAGTTGCAGCTACTGAACCAGGAACTGGAAAAACGGGTGGCCGACCGGACTCGACAGCTTGAGGAGGCCAATCTACTTCTCGAACAGAAAGCCCGTGAGTTGGAGCAACTCGCCCTGACCGACCCACTCACCGGGCTGTTCAATCGCCGAGCCTTGGAGGAACTCGCCCGATTCGAGCTGAAGCGCCATGCTCGCTACCCCAGTCCTGTCTCACTGGGATTGATCGATGTCGACCACTTCAAACAGATCAACACTCAGTACCTGATCACTGGTGGGGACGAGGCGCTCCGCGGCTTAGCCAAAATTCTTACCTCCACCGTACGCGAGGTCGATTCGGCAGGTCGGCTCGGCGGTGAAGAATTCCTGGTCATTGCTCGAGAAACCGATCATGAGGGAGCGATTTCGCTCGGCGAACGGATTCGCACTATGGTGGAACAAACGCCGATTCACTACGGCTCGCAGCAGATTCCGCTGACGGTGTCGATCGGTTTTGCGGTAGCTGAGGTTGGCGTAATAACCGACTTTCCCACAATGTTCGAGCAGGCCGCCGCTGCCCTCGCTCACGCCAAAGCTACGGGCCGAAATCGCTGTGTCGTTCGTCTGGTCACTCCATCTCCTGAGGGGGCAGCCTTGGCCACGAGCTAACCCAGCGTTGCTCTAGTGCGTCGGCGAGACGCTCGGCAGCGTACCGCGTGTTTCTGGCCAACTGAATCAGTTCGATCAGCAGTCGGGGGCGCCGCCAAACAGCCTTCAAAAACCGACCGATGTGCAGCTTCTCGCCATAGGTGATCGTACTTAATTCCTCTGGCAGCGGATGCGTCAGATCGTCGGAAACCACGCGTAGGTATTCGCAAGGCAACCCACGTTCTAGTAGGGCAGCGGTCTCCATGTCTACAGCATGCGCTCCAGTGGCGGCGTGAATCCGTCGCCGCTCGGCCAAAGTCAAGCACGGTTCTTCGACGGTGTATAGCCGCCACCTACAATTCGGATAAACAAGATCGCCAATATGCAAAGAATCGACGAGTGCGCCGCAGAACCCGGCGGAGACGACCTGCTGGATTTCCGGAAAGGCTTGCCGTGCCCAGTCGAGAGCGCGCCCCGCCGCCTCGCCGCCCATGCCTGTGCAGAGTACGACGACTGATTCACCGACCCACCAAGCCGGGCAAGGCGCATTCTTGATCCGACGAGTAACTCGCTGTCGGCGTAGAAACGGTCTCGCCTCACGAGTGAGAGCAAACAGAATCGCCGTCAGGTCAGTTGCCACATTAGCATCTTCAGATGATCGCTCATGCTCGCCTTCACTCCCAGGGCAGCGGTCGGTTCAAAGCCGCAGTGCATCATACAGTGATCGCAGCGCGGATCGTTCCCCGGACCGTATCGATCCCAGTCGGTGTTGTCCAGCAGTTCCTGAAAACTACCGTGGTGAGCATCAGTGATGAGATAGCACGGTCCCTTCCATCCTTTGATGTTGCGCGTGGGGTTGCCCCAGGCGGTGCAACTCAGTTCGCGCTTACCGGCAAGGAAGTCGAGGTAGACCGGAGTGGACATCATGCGATACTTATTGAACAGCCCTTGAGCTTCCTGGAATTTGGCGCGAATCTCATCTCGGGTGAGGAAAATCTCGGCTGCGCCCTGTGGATTGGTCGCGTGAACAGCGGCATACCCATAAGCGGGAGCCACCAGGAAGCCATCAACTCCCAGTCGGGTCAGATAGGCGAAGAGTTGGTCGATCTCGGCGAGATCGGTTTCTTTATAAATCGTGGTGTTGGTACAAACGAGAAAGCCGGCTCGTTTGGCAGCGATGATGCCTTCGATCGCTGCTTTGAAGACGCCAGGTCGTTCCACCGCCAGATCGTGTGTCTCTTCCAAACCATCGAGGTGAACGTTGAAGAACATCCGCGGAGTGGGGCGAAACTCGTGCAGACGCTTCTTGATGAACATACCGTTGGTGCAGAGATAGATGTGCTTCTTTCGTTTCAGGATACCCCGAACCAGTTCCCCGATTTCTGGATAAATCAGCGGTTCACCGCCGCAAATGCTAACAATGGGAGTACCTGCCTCATCAACCGAGGCCAGGCATTCCGCGACGCTGAGCTTGTCCTTGATCGATGTCGAATACTCGCGAATTCGACCGCAGCCGGTACAAGTGAGATTGCAAGCATGCAACGGCTCTAGCATTAACACCAGAGGGATCTTCTTCTGACCAGCAATTTTTTTGCGGATGATGTATCCGGCCATACTGGAGGTCAGACTCAACGGATAACGCATATCTGTGATTCCCTTCGCGGCGAAAATCGCACCTAGTTAACGAGTGGTGTAGCCAACGAACGATGTATCCTGCTTTTGCCCGTGCGAGAGATTGTGATAGCGTGCCAGGGCCAGTAGTGGAAAATAGAGACAGTAATAGTGATATTTGAGATAGAATACTTTAGGAAAGCCGGTGCCGGTGAAGGGAGTCTCGGTCCAACCGCCGTCCGGACGTTGGGTGCGAAGCAGATAATCGATTCCAGCTTGCACGGCAGGAGAATCAACTTTGCCGGCGGCCAGCAAGCCTAGAATGGCCCAGGCGGTTTGCGAAGCGGTCGGCGTCCCCTTGCCGGCTAGAGACGGATCATCGTAGCTGGCACAGGTTTCGCCCCAACCGCCGTTGCTCTGTTGCACCGATTCCAGCCAAGCGACGGCCCGACGAACCGACGGACTCTGCATGTCATAGCCGACGGCACGAAGACCGAGCAACACCTGCCAGGTGCCGTATATGTAGTTCACTCCCCATCGGCCCAACCAACAGCCGCGAGGATCCTGGGTTCGCTCAATATGAGCAATTGCCCGCGCGATACTCGGTTCGTCCGCTCGATGACCATGTTCACCGAGCGCTTCCAAGACCCGGGCGGTAATATCCGGACAACTCGGATCCAGCATGGCGTTGTGATCGGCAAAGGGCACATATGTTAACAGTTCCCGATTAATATCGCGATCAAAGGCAGCCCAGCCTCCATCACTGTTCTGCATGCCAACTAGCCAAGCCAGCCCCCGCTCTACTGCCGCGCGGACATCGGCTCGCTCCATCCCGCCCAGACGTGACAGCGCCAGTAACACCATCGCCGTGTCGTCCGTGTCGGGATAGACCGCATTCTTATACTCGAAAAACCAGCCGCCTGGCTGCAGATGCGGGTTCGTGATGCTCCAGTCGCCGCGTATTCGGACTTCCCGTTCGAGCAACCAGTCGATGCAGCGAGCAATGCGCGGATCCTCAGCAGTCAGGCCAGCCTCGGCCAAAGCGTTCAGGGTCAACCCCGTGTCCCAAACCGGTGAAAAGCACGGCTGCAGACGAATCGTCTCTTCTTCCTCAAGAATCAGTTCGTCCAGCACGCGGCGAGCTTCGATCATCTCTGGGTCGTCGTCGCCAACTCCCAAACAACGAAGAGCAACAATAGTGTAAATCATCGGCGGGAAAATCGCGCCGAGGCCGTCACAGTCCTTCAGCCGTTCACGCATCCACTCCGCGGCGCGAGCTATAGCACGGCGGCGAATCGGTCCCAGCCAATTTTCCACACGCTTGTAGCACCAATCCACCCCGAGGAAGAAATTGGTCCAGCTGAACCAGCGTTTGGTCGGCGAAGTCGGCCAGGTCGGCTTATCCGGTGGATCGACAAACAGTTCGCGAATCCCCAGCGACTCAGGTAACCGCCGCACCGGTTTATAGGCCGAGAAGATACTCAACGGCACGACAATGGTTCGCGTCCAGCTCGACATCGCGTAAAGATTGACGTAGAAGCAACGCGGCAAGAGGATCAACTCGGGCGGCACCGAGGCACAGCTGGAGTACGGCAGTTGACCCAATAGTGCCAAGTAGAACTTAGTGAAACTGTTGCAGCGGATCGCCCCACCGGCTTCGAGGATGCGTTGACGAGCGCGGACCATGTACGGCGCTTGCGGGTCATGTCCGGTCAATTTCAGCGCGAAGTATGCTTTAACCGAAACGCTGACCTCGATCGGACCATCGGGAAAGTTGCTCCAACTGCCGTCCTCACGTTGTTGTTCCAAAATGTACGCCGCAGCCTTGCGAGCAATGGGTCCGCGTTCTTCTCCGAGAAATGCCAAGAGAAGGACATATTCTGATTCGAGGATGGTATCTCCCTGGAGTTCAGCGCACCAGTGACCATCGGGTCGTTGCAGCCCAAGTAGATACTCACGAGCATCCCTCACGGCCTGAGACAGGGTTCGCTCTATCCGACGGGGGGACGATTCGACAAGGCGATGGGTGGTTCCGCTCACGGAAGTCCTTTCCTCAAGGGTGAACAGAATGTCATCCTGACGGCACAGTTCACCTAGTCTACAGTTCATGCCCGCCATGCGGCAAGATGACCTCAGCAAGCACTCGAAACCCTCTTATTGACTTGACTGAGAAAGCCAGCCGACCTCGTGAAACCAAGCAATCGCATCCCGCAGCGATTCTCGCACGGGCCGAGGAGAAAGTTGCAGTTCCGCCAGCGAGGCACTGGCGTCAAAGTGCATGCGTCGACGAGTGAGTTGTACCCCAGTCAAGGTCGCCGCGGGAATGCGTTTTGTCCAGACGTCGGCGATAATCTCGCTGAGACACGCCGCCAATAATGCCACGGAGTAGGGCACTTTCCAACGTGGTTCCGGGAGGCCGGTGAGCCGTGCCAGCTCAACAAATACTTGCCGGATCGACAAATTCTCATTTCCGAGGAGATAACGCCGACCTGGGATACCTAGTTCCATCACCCGAATCATGCCGGTCGCCACATCGCGAACGTCGATCAGGTTCAATTCCGCGTCGAGGTACTCGCGTCGTTTGCCCCGACAAAAATCAAGAATCATACGCGTTGGCGGCGAGCAACCGCGATCCCCCGGACCAACTGGTAGCGTCGGATTGACGATCAAGATGGGAGCTCCAAGCCGGGCCAGAGTAAAAGCGTGCCGTTCCGCCAGGTACTTCGATCGGCAATAAGGACCTAGTACGTCGTCAGGTGGAACCACTTGATCCTCTCGGATCGGTTGGTGCTGTCGCGCTCGAGTGAGGATGCTTTCCGTGCTGGTGTGTAAGATGCGGCGTACTCCCTGGGCCAGCGCTTCCTCCATAACATGAACCGCGCCGAGGTAGTTCACCTGTCGGAACAGCGACTTTGGCCATGTCCACAGCTGTGGATTAGCCGCCAGATGATAGACTCGATCGCAGCCCTGCAGTGCCTTCCGAATATATTCTCGCTCGCGAATATCGCCGAAGTGAACGTCGACAGATGCAGGTAAATGATCGCAAGTGACGCCGGGACGTTCCAGCACACGCACTCGCTCTCCGCACGCCACCAGCTGACTCACCAAATGGCTGCCGATGAACCCGGCACCGCCCGTGACTAGTACCCAGCTTCGACTAGTCACGACGGCACCTCCCAAGCATCAAGGAGTGTCCCTGCACCCAATAAAGAATTATGACGGATCGAAATTATCGTACTCCTGAATAGAGATCGAGGCTGGCTTTCCCCGTAATCAACGTGAACACCTCTTGAATCTGCTTGAATCCCATTTTCAGCAGAAACTGCGACGATCGACCATAACTTTTCACACCCAGAATGTAGAAATTTGGCTCCGGGTGCTGCAGTGCCATCGCTCCAGGACTGCCGACCGTCAAGTAGTCGTGGTTCCCTTGTTTGGCCAAGGCCGTCGCCCACTTCATCGGAGCAAAGGTGGCATAGCATTCGTGAACGTGCAGTTCCCGATATAGCTGTTGATCAGGCTCATAGCCGACGTTAGCGATGATGCGATCGACGTACCAACTTTTCTTGCTTGCTCCGACGCGAGCGTGGACCTCGAACCCCTCCTTGCCCAGCGACTGAATCGATTCGACTACAGCATTGGCATGAAATTCGACATGGCCCTCACCACGGGTCGCCAGCATGTTGGCTTTGGCGGCTAGGTGATCTCGCTCCCGCAAAGGATCGTTCATAAAGCGTTTGATCGGCTGAGTACCAGGCGAGCGTGCCAGCCAAACAATCCAAGAGGAGCTGTGTTTCTTGGCCAACTCGGCGAGCAGCACTACTGAGGTAGCCGCGGAGAAGCCCCCACCCACCACCAGCGTAGTCCGATCGGCATAATAAGACGCCTTCTCGCCAAGGATGTCGTCGATCCCGCAAGCGATCTGTGGCCGTGCGCTGAGTTCGCCGATCGCTGGGATCCCACCGTCGCCTAGAGACCGCCCATTCAGATAGGTGCCGGTACAATCGAGTACCAACTCGGCCTCCTCGATCCGTTCCTGCCCCTTCTTGTCGCGTAGTAGAAGTCGAAACGGTTGCGTGGCCCGCCCAGCAGTTTCCTCCTTTAGATACCCTTTTCGTCCGACACTCAGCACCGTGGTTTCCGTTTCGATCACGTCCTGCAACAACGCGGTGTGGGCCAGCCGTTCTAGATAAGTCTGAACGTACTCTCGCCCCGTGAGAATTTCTTGGTCGCCAGGTAGCTTGTGTCGTGGTTGATCGGCCCGGAGAGTAGCTCGTCCTAGTGGAGTTGAATTCATGCCAAAGGGAGTGAACAGGCGGACGTGGCCCCACTGGCGGACATGGTCCGCGAGTTGGCCGCGCTCGTAGACTCGCACGGATAGTTTCAGAGTGGCAGCGTAGAGCGCGGCTTCCAGGCCGATTGGTCCGGCACCAAGTATGGCTAAGCGAACTGCCTCCTGGCGTGCCATCGTCGATTCCCTCCGAAGAATTACCGCGCGTCGGCTGTACTTGCTGACGACGCGCGGCACAGTGCTTTAGAAGAAGCGGGTGATACCGGGTCGAGCAACCGGCGGAGTGGGCAACGGACCGAACTCGTATTTAGCCGGTGACAGATCTTCCTTGGAGTTCATGGCCATTTCCCAGGTGATTTCCTGCCCAGTATAGGTGGCCATGCGACCCATGATCGCCATCAACGTGCTTTGGGCCATCCAGTCCCCATCGTTGATCGGCTTGCCCGAGCGAATGCTAGCAAACAACTCGTCGTGTTCGTTTTGATACATGTTCTCGGCTCGATCCCCGCGAATCTTGCGATGAACCCAGCGATTTTTGCCAGTGATGCGATGCTGCATGATGTCGGCGGTGCCGAGCGTGCCCATAACGTAATCGGATACGTCGAGTTTGCACCCCTTCTGCTGGCGGCACTGATGGAACAGTTTGACCCCGTTCTTCCACTCATAAACCACGGCGTGATGATCGAAGATGTGGCCGAACTCTTCCTCGATCCGTGACTGGCGTCCGCCCATGCCATTGGCCTTAAGCGGGGGTTCGTCCTTCATCGCCCAGGCCATCTTGTCGATGGAATGGCAGGCCTGCTCGACGATGTGATCTCCCGACAACCAAGTGTAGTAGGGCCAATTACGCAGCTGGGCTGTCATGTCGTCCCAACCCGGTTGGCGCGGTCGGTTCCACAAAGCCCCAGCATTATAAGTACATTGTAGAGCGATAATCTCGCCGACCTCACCAGCATGGACTCGTTTCATCGTTTCTCGCTTGGCCTTCTCGTAGCGATAGCAGAAGCCGGCCACAATAGCGAGGTTTTTCTTACGGCCCAGCTGACAGGATTCGATCACGCTACGCACTCCTGGAGCATCGACAGCCATAGGCTTTTCGCAGAAGACGTGTTTGCCAGCCTCGACAGCGGCGCGGAGATGCATCGGTCGGAAACCCGGTGGAGCCGTCAGCAAGACTACATCCACGCCACTATTGATCACTTGGCGATAAGCATCAAAGCCGACAAAGCACTGTTCGGGCTTCACGTCGACTTGCTTGGCGATCGCCCCCTCGGATTTCAGTTGGTTCAGACTCGATTGCAAGCGATCAGGAAACATGTCGCCCATCGCGACGAGCTTCGTATTGGGATCGGCTCGCAGAGCTTGCTCGGCGGCTCCGGTACCGCGTCCGCCACAGCCGATCAAGCCGACCTTAAGAGTTTCATCACTGGTTGCATGGACAGCGGGAACAAGAATCGCCGCTCCTGCCAGATGCACAGTGGTGCCAAGAAAATCACGTCGGGAAGTGGTGTTCGACAAGAGTAACTCTCCTGTAAATGTGAGTGCAGGCGGGATCGAAACGCATAAGGTTTGTTCTATTCACTGTAGCTGGTCGTCAAGCGGTCAAGCCCCAATAGCGTTGCGGACTTGATCGACCAATAGCTTGCCCGTGGTATACAACTGGGAGAAGACCCGGCGAATTTTGTCACGATCGGTCTCAGATTTCAACACGCGAAGCAGCGCTACCCCGCGCACCTCATCGAGCCACTGGGCAATAAACGGCAACAACGCCTCGTCGATGCCGAACTCCTTGCCCGGGGCGGTGCAGACGGGAACCACTCCCACCAATCGCGGACCAAACTGCTCGCGCACCGTGGCGACGGCATCGCGGATATTTCGCTCCTTCGGACGATCTCCGACGATCCATTGATACGGAGGTGCCCACTCCATGGCCGGCGAGAGTAAATCGATATGCGTGAGAACGGCGACAATCGGCGGCGATTTCAACTCAGAATGAGCATTGAACCACTGTTCGAGTTGCTGGAGCATGTCCAGGTCCGCCTGACGACCTGGATTGCGGGCGTGTAGAACTAGGAACAATAGATCCGACTGCTGAGCCATCTGGGCAGTCGTTTTCACTTGATCCGCTTTCGGTCCGGAGTGGGCATAGCCGACGGTGTCGTTGAGAACCAGTCGCGTCGGTACTCCAGGAGTGAGCAATTCGTAACGATCGACGCCCTCGGTCATCGGCACAACCCCTGTTTTGGCCCGTTGCTCGCCGATCAAGGCGTTGATGAGACTCGATTTGCCCGCTTTGACTTGTCCCAGCAGCGTGATGGTTACTACCTCGATCGTTGCCTCGGGCTGAGGCGGCAGCGGTCCGACAGCCTGCTTCTGCAGTGCCTGCACGGCGCGTGCTTGCTCAGCCTTGAGTTGCTCGACCAACTCACGATAGCGAGTCGCTCCAACCCGAAGTCGCCCACTATTCAGATCGATCAAGTAACAACCCAGACGCTGAACGTAAGCTGTGTAGAACCAAACGAGCAGGTTCTGTTGCAACATCCGCATAGGAGCGGTGATGCCAAGCTGCGACGCGGTGTAGCGCAGTCCGGTTTGCAGCGGATTAAAGATCGCCGTGATGGCCCACCAAACGTTGGTGCCTGTCTGCACCCATTGCTGAAGTTGTCGCGTGCGTTTCCAGTCTCGAACCGTAAGTAGATGTCCGCCGGGTAGGTGCTGTTCGACCATTTCTCCCAGATCATGAGAGGCGAGTTCCAGGACGGCGAGAATCTCGGGAAGGGTCAAGTTATCGACAGGATCTTCGGTTCCAGGGTGGTAATGAGCGGCCAACTCGCGTGCCAGTTCTTGCGCCGTCTGTAGGTAGAAGGTGGCCTTGCCGAGTTTCTCGGGCGGCTGCTTAGATCCTTCCAGCGCTTTGGCCTCGACGAGTTTCATGGCTTCGTGATCGCGCGGTGTCCAATGGGGGGAAACCTCGAAGTCGGGCGGACGCAACAAGCGGCGTTGCCGTTGCCAGTGCCAAGCCAGAAGATACCCCAGGGCGACCATCGCTATCATCGGCCACCACGCCCAGAAGCCCCAACCGATCGACCAAAGATAGTACGAGCCAAAACCAGCCCAGACGAGAATCGGAGTTGAAATGAGCAAAACGACCAGAACGATCCGCCAGCGGTTCATGTTTTGGCCTCATCATGAGTATGCAAGCGTTGCCATGCCTGTTTAGCCAAGTTCAGTTGTTCGCCGTAATAGCGACGAAGCTGCTCCGGATTAGGCACGTGTCCTTGAAGGACGGCGCTGTAGTAAAAACAGAAGGCTTTGCCCAGCGCGTAGGTGGTGGCTCCAGCCAGGGCACCTCCCGCGACAGAGCCGAGGACCGAGCCGAGTCCGGGTATCACTTTGATCAGCGAACGGCCTGCCTGTCGAGTTAGTAATCCCAGACCCAGTGCGCTTGCCAGTTCGCCCAGTCGCTGCGACGTAATCGGCTGGCCATAGAGATTCGCTAAATCGTAGAGCATCCGCGTCTGCACACTGGAGATCAGCACCAAATCGACGACTGGCACTGGGACCGAACCGGCAGTGGCGGCTAAAGTGCTGTAGGCCACGATGGTCGGAGTCGCCTTGCGAGAAAACAGATCCTGTAAATCGCTTTGTGCCGCTTTCAAGGTGCGCAACGTCTGAGCCTGTGCGGTGGGCAACAGTTCCAGCAACAGTTCGCGTAGCTGTTCGCTGCCGTAGTCACGATCTTCAAAGCCGTCCTCGTCCGTGGTCAGATCCACGCAAACCACACGATCGATCAGCCCGGCGAACTGGCGTTTCTGTTCCGCGAGACTCTCAACGACCGCAGGGGGCACTTGATCGTTTGGCTCGGCATCCGGACCAAAAGGGTAGGGCTGCGGATGTTGCTGTTGCGGATAGGCTTCGTGCAGGGTGGTCACGACCAACACCACGGGCCGAGTTGGTTTTGCGGCCCGAATGCGTTTCAGTGTCTCGATCAGATTGTGTTGAGCATGATCGAGCAAACGGACTGTGATCAAGACGACATGCGAAGCTTCGTTGAACTGAGCCAGGTCCTCTGTCGGATCGTAGCCCGGCTCTTCCAGGCCGCGTGTGTCCAGAAAGGTGAGCAACGGAGTTTGATCGGTGGGAAAGTCGTATTTGCTCGACGTGCGGGTACACGGCTGGAAGCCTTTTCCGATCTCGGCGCGCTCCGCTCCAGTAAGAGAACGAACAATCGAGGTCTTGCCGCTCTGCGTTTTGCCCAGCAACCAGAAGACAGGCACAGGCAGTTGTTGTTTCAGCCGATCCAGGTGTTCGCGAAGTTCCTCGTCACTGACTCGTGGCGAGAAGAGGCCCTTCACCTGCCGCCACATTTTCCCCAACATCACTAGTTCCTCGACTTCCCCCACTGCCCCATCGCTTTATCTTATCTTCGCGACTGACAAGCAAACATTCTGTCTTGATTCGATCCATTCAATCAATTAAGGGAGAAAATTAGGCCGGGATAGGATGCCCCGGCGTCTTCTGAGCAAGGAACGCCAGGCATGTCCGATTCGACGTTCGGCCCGCTTCGCTTGTACGACGCCTCCAGTGAGCTGTCCTTCACTGGCTTACCTCCTCCCTATGGAGGACAGGCACTCGAACGGACCGAGTTGTCACTGCTGACACTTAGCCGAGAACTCGCGGCTTGCGAAACGCTTCGCCCTTCGTATACTCCGCGCGAAACATTAGAACCACTCAGCCTGCCCTGGTATCTCGAATTGGAACAAGTACGCCATCATCGCCAAGGGCGATGGTTGCCCAAGCTTCTCGAATTCGGCAAACATCAGGGCGAAAAACTATTAGGTTTGGGCGATGGCCTCGGTTCGGATTTGGTTCGTTACGCCCAGGCCGGAGCGGAAGTGACTGTCGTCAGTTCTCACCTCGAACAACTTTCTTTGATACGTCGCAATTTTGAGTTGCGCGGTCTGTTCGGCTCCTTCGTGCATGCCAGTCCTACCAACATGCCTCTTGAATCTTCTTCGATTGACGTCGTTTGTCTGCTCGGTTTACTACACGATGTGGACGACCCCAGTGCGCTCATCGATGAAGTCTATCGCGTGTTGAAGCCTGGTGGCAAGTTACTCACTGTCGTACCGGCCCACTTTGACATCCATTACTGGAGCCGGCTATTCTTACTCGGTCGAACACGAGAAGAGTGCTGCCCCAGGTCCTCGGATATGCTCCACTCGCCACGACGACGGTTTACTAGCCGGTCGTTACGACATCTGTTAAGCAAGTTTCCCGACTGTCGTGTGTGGAAGCGACACTTACGGCGTGCCGAGGTTCCCCATCTGTGGCGGTGGATTCCACTTTCCCTGCTGGAGCGGCTCGGTGGACGACTGTTGGTCTTCAAGGGATTCAAGCCAGTCAGTGCCGCGCGGATGGAACAGCTCGCTGCCTGAAGAAAAACAATCGCAACAAGTCCAATAAATGAACACAGCCGCGCGTGTTCCGACCGCGCAGCCGTGTCTGTATACGGTCGAGGTAGTGCCTCCCAGCGCGAGACAACACTCCCCGCGAGTGCTGCCCAGGCACTACCTCGAGAGCCCGGGAGAGTTTCCCCTCCGCAAACGAGATTAACGCAATCTGCCCAGTTCATCTACACTATCTGAACTATGCAGATTTGCTTTTCCCGTGGGAGAGGTACGATTGTAGCGATTATTTGGATTATGACGACAACTACTGCGAGATTTGTGCTTCTGGACCACGACTTTCCGCAACCGCATCAAGATTTAATGCTCGAAGTCGAGGGTGGATTGTGGACCTGGCGTCTGACCGAGGAGCCACGCCCGGGAGTCCTCCAACAGGCACAACGCCTGCCAGATCACCGCTTGCTCTATCTAGACTACGAAGGTCCAGTAAGTGGCAATCGCGGTACCGTTGGTCGGCGTGACTTTGGAACTTGTACCTGGATTTCGCGGAAAAACGACCGAGTGGTGGTGCGTTTAGCAGGACAACGCTTGATAGGGTTAATGACGCTCCAGGAAAGCCAAGGGGAGTTCTGGGAGTTGACCTTTCTGGTCGAAAGTGACCTTCACGGCGGGGCGATCAGATGACCAGCGGAACAACTCCTCGGGATGAACCGTAGCAGTTCGCTGATCTGAAGTGCGACCATGAATGGTGATACTGCCGGCTTCGAGTTTGATCCCGGTCAGCTGCAGCGTTGGTCTGGCTTGATCGGCCTGAAAGCGTAACAGAGCCACCGGATGCCCTTCGTGCCGATACCAATTGACCTCAATGCCGTTCTGTCGGGCCGACTCCGAGATGCGTTCGAGCAACCATTGCGCGGTGAACGGTAACGCACCTGCCCAGAAACCGTCGAGTTGCACCGCAACCACGTTCGATTCGACTTTCGGCAACCAGATGCGGGCGGAGATCGAGACAACGGTGTTGACCAGCCGCGATCGATAGCGAAAAGCCAAACTCAGCCGATCTGGCTCGAAGGTAATTCGTGGCTCACTAATCCCTTCGGGCAAAATTTTCGCTCCCAACCCGCAACGCATGAACTGATCAGCGAGGTAACTATTGATCTGCTCTTCTCGAAACGTGCCGTACCAACTATCCGGGTCGGTGTTCATTGAGTTGAGAAAGGAGAAAAACTCGTGCAGGAAAGCCGCCGACTGCTTGTCGCGAGTCTCCCCCGGTTCAATGGCGGCACGACGATAGCTCTCTGGCTCGTAATGCAGCAGAGCGTACAACGTAGCCCCAATCGACAAGACGAGAACCAGCACGATGCCGATTGCCATCAAGAACGAACGTCGGCTCATCGCATCGCCTCCCTGCCAGTGCGCGGAATCTCTTCACTGCAGCGGCTATAGCTACTGCTGCGAGGCGTTGCAAGATGGAACGGACCTCACGACACAGATGGTCTACGGCGGTGCCAATCGGTTACTTTCTGATATGCCTGAGCGATCCCGATCAATCGCGCCTCGCTCCAGACCTTACCGTTCAGTTGAATGCTGGTAGGTAAACCGTTCTCACCAAATCCATTGGGAATACAAACCGCTGGTAGTCCGACGACATTGCACGACGTGATCAGAGTGCCGATCGCCGGTCCAGACACTTTGGCTGAGTAAGCCTTGCTAAACTCCCGATCGATAGGATAGGCCACGGTGGATCGTCCCGGCGCAATGATGGCGTCGTACTTGGAGAACACCTCGTGCATGGCCTTTTTCATGGCCGTTCGCACCTTCATAGCCTGGAGATAATCGACGGCCAGCACCATTGTCGTGGCATGGGCTGCGGCTTTATCCTGAGCAGAACGGAGTTTCCACAAGTCGCCGCTCTCCAACAGCTCTCGAAAGGCGCTGGCTTCCTCAGCGCGAAGCACCGTGCCCAGCACATCGCTAAACGGGAGATTGGGCAGAGCAACCTTCTCCTCTAACGTGGCGAAGTTGGCCAGGATTTTGAGCGATTCCTCGAAATTGCGTTTCACCTCCGGTTGCACATTGGTCGTGGCGTTAGCGAGGATGCCAATTCGATATTTTTTCGGAGGATTTGCCTCTGGAAACTCGAACATACGGCGCTCGCTGGACGGATCTAGTGGATCACGTCCGGCAAGAACGGCTAGCACCAACCCGTAATCTTCGGCAGTGCGACACATGGGACCAAGCTTGTCCAGTGTCCACGACAGAGCCATCGCGCCGTGTCGGCTGACCCGACCGTAGGTTGGCCGCAACCCGCTAACGCCGCAATACGAAGCCGGAGTGAGAATTGAGCCGGAGGTTTCGGATCCGATGGCAAAGGGTACTAGGGCTGCTGCGACCGCTGCTCCGGAACCCGACGATGATCCCCCTGCCCAGAACTCGAGATTCCAGGGGGTGCGACAGGGACCCGTGAATGAGGCATCGGCTCGGTTGTACCCAAACCCGCCGGCTAGTTCGACCATGGCCAGCTTCGCCGTCAACACAGCACCGGCATTGCGAAGTTTGCTGATCACTGTCGCGTCGTAGTCGAACACTCGCTTGCGGTACGGTTCCGCTCCCCAGGTAGTCGGCACGCCTTTGGTGGCCAACAAATCCTTCACTCCATAGGGGATGCCATGCAACGGGCCGCGATCCCGCTTCGCACGCAACTCCTCATCCGCCTGTTTGGCTTCGACCAGCGCTTGCTCTCGCATCACTGTGACGACAGCATTTAATTTCGGCCCCAGCTTCTCTAGTCGATCTAGATAGGCTCGGGTCAACTCCTCGGAGGAAATCTTGCGCTCACGGAGTTGTTTGCCCAGTTCCGCAATGGAGAGATACAGCGTGTCGATCGAAACAGCCATGTCGGATCCTCAGGGCAGTTCGGCACGGAAGATCAAGGCCGGCTCATCAGCAGCGGGCGCTTGGCGAAGCCGTCCTGCCGATGCCAACCCCGCCATTAAACTCTGTCGGACGGCCTGAAGTTTCGCGGCATCCAGCTGCGTGCCAAAACGAAGTTTTACGATCTCTAAAAGAGCATCCGCGCTGACCTGCTGTGGACTTTTCGCTTTCTCGTCCTGCGCTGCTGTGCTACCAACCGTGCTACCAACCGTCAAGGCGACTCCCGCGAAGGTCATGCCAGCTTGTCGGCGTGTCATTTTTGCCATGCCCCACCTCTAGACGAAAAAACTCGGGGAGATCCGATCTGTTGCCAATCGAACCTTCCCCGAGTCTGGTCTCAGCAAACAGATTGGTTTAGCGGTCGTTGTCTGGCTTCAACGGAATGGTCCATAGGTAAATGTCGAACGAACGTTCGTTGCCATCGTCATCTTTCACGGTAACCGTTTCCTTCTTATCTGGCTTGTAACCACGCATATCAAAGGCATGCGAGACAATGCGGGAACCAGCTTTGAGCTTCTTCAGCTGCGGCACCAGCTTGACGTTTAATTGCGGCAACAGATAGAGCGTCACCACGGTAGCCTCGCTCAGATCCTGTTTGAAAATGTCTTTCCGCTCAAACTTGACCAGATCCTGAACCTGCTTGCTCTCCTTCTTGTAATTCGCCATGCAATCCTTGATGCGTTCCGGATCGATGTCGAAGCCTTTGGCCTTGCAGCCGTACTTCCGCGCCGCGGTGAGAACGATGCGCCCATCGCCGCAACCCAAATCGTAGACAATGTCGTTCTTGGTGACCTTGGCGAGTTCGAGCATCTTCTCAACGACCCTTTGCGGCGTGGGCAAGAAGATCACATCGGGTTCTTGTTTGTCGTCGTCCGCGAGGACAGTGAGCGTGGCGCAGGCCAACAAGGCTAACGCGAAACTCGATTTGACCAAAAACGGAAGGTGACGCATAGGTGCAATCCTCGTCGATGGGATCTCCCGAAGTGCCAACGGACCGCGCCGTCGGGTCGCTTCGGGCCTGATCAGTTTGGATGCTTCCCCGGTTCGAGCAACCGGGACAATCGGTACATCGGAAATCCAACCAACAGCGGCAGGATCCCCAACAAAAACAGGCCTCCCTTCCAACCGCGCATCAACGCGTAATCCAAACTCGAATACAGCATGTAGGCACAGGTCAAGCAGAAGATAATCGGCAATTCCGGATAGAACGGTACTCGGAAGGGCCGTTCGATCTCCGGATCGCGCTGCCGCAAGATGAATACCGAAAGTCCTGTCAACAGAAAGAACAACCAGAAGATCGGAGCCGTGCAGGCCAGCAGTGTCTCGAACGCATCATAGGGCTTGGCTCCCCATTCCACTTGCGGGAAGTTGAAGAGATTGAACTGCAACGTCTCACCGAGAAACGCGATCACTACATTCAAAGCATCTCGGCCCGCTACCGTACCCACCAGGAAGATCAACGCCAAGGTGATGGTTCCCTGCGTCAGTAAGGCCGGTACCGGCGCACCCTGTTCGCGGGTCCAACCGGACATCCAGCTGAACAACTTGTAGTCTTTGCCGATGGTGGAATAGACACGAGCACCAGTGAAGATCAGACCGTTGATCGCTCCGAGCGCTGAGATCATGACTAAGACACACATGGCCGACTCGCCGTACCGTCCGAAGCCGCGATTGAGAACGTCGGCGGCTACCTGCTTGGAGGCCTGCGCTCCTTGATAGCCCAAACTGTTGATGTAGGCCGCGTTCACAGCCAGATACAGCCCCGTGATGATGAGAATGCCCAGGACCAAGGCTCGAGTGATATTTTTCTTTCCGTCGCGGACCTCGGCGGCGACGAAGGCGGCATCATTCCAACCCCCGAAGGTGTACAGAATAAGGATCAACGCCACCCCCAGTGCGGGAGTAAAGCCGGGAAACTGAATCTTCTGTAAATCCTCCAGCGGTAGGCTCACCTCTAGCCAGGCATCTGGCTTGGGTGCGTAGAACCCAGCAGTAATGATGGCCAGAAGCCCGACCACCTTGGCGAAGGTCAAGATGTTTTGCACGACCTTGCCAAAAACCACGCCCAAGACATTAGTCAGCGTCAGTAAGGCCACCGCTCCGCCAGCGAATCCGAACGTACCGATCGCGCCTAGGTCAGCGTTGGGATCACCGGCATACAGCGAGTACAGACGCACTGCATAGTTGGCGAAAACGAAGGCCATCATGCCGATGGAACCGGTCAAGATGACTGTTAGTTGCACCCAGCCGAAAAGAAACCCGGCCCAGTCGCCAAACGCTCGGCTTAGGTAGATGATGTCGCCGCCGTCACGGGGATAAGTGCTAGCCAACTCTGCATAACACAAAGCTCCCACCAGTGAGAGTATTCCCGCTACCCCCCAGGTGGCCATCGCTAGCGAGGGCGAGGTAACGTTACACAGAATGAATGGTGCCGTCTGATAAATACCTGCACCGACGACAATGCCGACGATGATGCTAACGGCGTCCCAAAGCCCTAACGCTCCTCGTGCCGACGCGGGAGTATCCAGGGCCAAGGTGTCGGCGGATTCGGATTGGCGTTCCAGTGGTGGTTGAATCGGCATGTTCGCTCTCTGTCTCCGGAGCCGACATGCTGCCGGAATGTCCATCTTTTAGGCTGTCTAGACTGAAGACAGATTATCGGAAGCAACTATTCACATCGACAAGAGGCGCGCGTAGATTTGTCCGAGTTTAGAGCGAGAAGTATGCAGCCAGTTCGCGAGGAATTCTTGTTCTCTACAGACGAGCGAACAGATGGAGATCACTATAGGTCAGTGGTTTTTGAAACTTGGCTCCGACGATGAAAGTTCCATCCGCAGCCTTAACCGACCAGACGACCTCCGCGATCATCTTGACCATTTTCGAGCCGATACCGTGCAGGCTGACCTCGAATTGTTGCCCAACCGACATGTTGTCTTTCAGCATCAGGCGAATCCCAGATTCAGAGACATCTAAGACCGCCAAGGCGATGTTCGAGCCGACGCCAAGCCAGTTTTTGTAGGCAATGGCCTTGGTGCTGCCCTTGGGGATTCGTCGAGGAGCAGCTCGTTGATTGCGTTTCGTCGGACAGTTTTCCGGAAGTGGCCTATCCATGAGCATTCTCCTTTGAGCGGAGTCTACTTCAGGATTAACGCACAAGCAAATAGTTCGGGTCCACTTTTTCGATGGAAAATAGTTTATTCGACGTTCAAAAGTCGCTCTAGGGATTTGATCCCCAATTCGATGACATGCCCCGGTTTCACCTGCCACAGGGTCGGGTTAAATAGTTCCAGCGATACCACGCCATCGTAGCCGCTACGCCGCAGCACGTCGAAGATCGGTTCGAGGCGAAAATCACCTTCACCGGGAAAGATGCGATCGCGGTCGTCGGCCAATTCCCGAGCCACTCCAGCTAGGTCGCAAACCTGAACGTGAAAGAGATTGTTTGGATTCAACAATAACAGATCATCAAACTTACTTGGTCCGGTGTAAAAATGGAAGAGATCGAGACATACGCCGACGTTAGGCTGACCACAGGCCGCCAGAAACGACAAAGTGGTGTCTAAGCTGGAACAGAAACTCGACCGGCTGGAACATTCGACGGCCAATCGAATGTCGAAAGCCTGGGCCCATTGAGCGGCTTGACTCAGAGAGGCAATGGCTCGCTCGACGTTGGTCGGTTCGATTCGCCCCGTGAAATCGGTGCTGAGGATTAACGTCCGCATCCCAAAGGCAGCGCAGAGATCAAGTCGGCGTCGAAAGTGATCGAAGTGGGCTTTACGCTGCTCTCCCTCCGAAACGAGCAGCCCCCCCTGAAACGCCGCCACTGGCAGCGTCAAACCTCGGTCGTCGATCATTGCTCGCGTGGCGTCGATGCTGTTGGTTTGCAGATGCGTTTCCAGCTTGGTAAGCCAGACTTCCATCGTCGGGCATCCACCTTCGCCGAAGGCGGCCAGGTCGTCGGCAAACGACGAGGGCAGAATGCAGGCTTCACTAATGCAAGGTTTCATACCTCTATGTATAGGATCTGCCAAACCGACAGTCCCACGGAATTTCCAGCGCCAACCTGGCAGGAATCGGCCCAGGGATCTCGATCATCAGAATAATCGTAACTCCTGATAAAAACGCCTCTTGAGTGCATTAGCCAGTCCGGGCATGAGAGTTGCAGACACAAGGCGGCGTCCATGATTTCATCACGCTGTAGGGAGAGATTCCATGAAGATCAAGCCGCTGGCAGACCGGGTGGTGATTAAACGATTCGAGGCCGACGAGAAGACCGCAGGCGGAATTTTGCTGCCGGATACCGCGCGCAACAAGCCGCAGAAAGGCAAAGTGCTGGCAGTCGGTCCAGGCAAGCTCAACAAAGACGGCAAGTATATGCCGTTGGACGTCAAGGAAGGCGATACGGTGCTTTTCACCAACTGGGCCGGCGACGAATTCAAGCAGGGGCAAGGCGAAGACATCCTGCTGATGCGTGCCGACGACATTCTCGCGATTCTCGAAAGCTGATCCCCGTCTAACCTAGTGACTTACTCCAAAAGGGAGAGAAAATGGCTGCTAAACAGATTGCATTCGACCAGGAAGCTCGCGAGGCGATGCGGCGTGGGGTGTCCAAACTCGCTCGCGCGGTGAAGGTGACTCTTGGTCCCAAAGGGCGCAACGTGATTCTCCAAAAGAGCTTCGGTTCTCCGACCGTCACCAAGGACGGTGTCACCGTGGCCAAGGAGATCGAACTGGAAGATAAGTACGAGAACATGGGCGCTCGCATGGTCCGCGAGGTCGCCAGCAAGACTTCCGATGTGGCCGGCGATGGTACTACTACTGCGACCGTTCTCGCCGAGGCCATCTACAACGAAGGTCTCCGCGCCGTGGTTTCCGGTGTCAATCCGATGCTGATGAAACGCGGTATCGAAAAGGCCGTCGAGGACGTCGTTGCTCAGCTCAAGAGCATGAAGATCGACGTCAAAACGCAACAGGATCTGGAAAATGTCGCCTCCGTGGCGTCGAACAACGACCGTGAGATCGGCAGGATCATCGCTGAGGCGATGGCCAAGGTCGGCAAGGACGGCGTCATCACCGTGGAAGAGGGTAAGACCACGGCGACGAATCATGAGTTCGTCGAAGGTATGCAGTTTGACCGCGGCTACCTCTCGCCGTACTTCGTCACCGATCCGCAGAAAATGGAGTGCGAACTCGAGGATCCGTACATCCTGATCCACGAGAAGAAAATCTCGCAGAATAAAGACCTGGTGCCGGTTCTGGAAAAGGTACTCAACCAGGGCAAACCCATCCTGATCATCGCCGAGGAAGTCGAAGGCGAAGCACTAGCGACGCTGGTCATCAACAAACTGCGCGGCAGCTTCAAGTGCGCGGCAGTGAAGGCTCCGGGCTACGGCGATCGCCGCAAGGCTATGCTAGAGGACATCGCCATCCTGACCGGCGGCCAGGCGCTGTTTGAAGATCTGGGTATCCAGCTAGAGTCGGTTGGTCTGGAATCGCTGGGCCGAGCCAAGAAGGTCAAGATCGACAAGGACAACACGACCATCATCGAAGGCTACGGCAAGAAGGAGAACATCCAAGGCCGTATCCAGTCGATCCAACGCGAATTGGAGAAGTCGACCAGCGATTACGACCGCGAGAAGCTCTCCGAACGGATCGCCAAGCTGTCCGGCGGTGTGGCCAAGATCAACGTCGGAGCGGCCACCGAGAGCGAGATGAAGGAGAAGAAGGCGCGCGTCGAGGACGCCATGCACGCCACTCGGGCGGCCAATCAAGAGGGCATCCTACCCGGGGGCGGCTGCGCTCTGCTGCGTGCCTCGCAACGCTGCAAGCCGGAAGGGCTGTCTCAGGACGAGAAGATCGGCTACGACATCGTCATCCGCGCCTGCCGCGCTCCCATCCAGCAGATCGCTGAGAACGCTGGCCAGGATGGGGCCGTCGTGATGAACAACGTCCTGCAGAACAACGACCCGAACTACGGCTACGATGCCCGACTTGATCGCTATGTCGATATGGTTAAGGAAGGCATCATCGATCCGACTAAGGTCGTGCGTTCCGCTTTGCAGAATGCCGCCAGTGTGGCCACGCTACTACTCACGTCGGACGCTCTCGTCGCTGAGATGCCCAAGGAAGAGAAAAAGGCCAGCACACCTGGCATGGATGAGATGTACTAATCATCGCTAAATCAACTTAGCGGTTGCGGCCTGGGTCGAGTTCACTCGACTCAGGCCTTAATCTTTTGGTAGTTTTAACTCGTCGACCAGATCCTTTACCCCCATCGTGGATCGAGTCAGATCAATGACACGCTGTTTTTTGGCGATGTCTGGCATCTCGCCTCGAACCAAAACAATTCCCGGAGCTTTGTCCTCGACAGTGATTTGCAATCCGTCTAAATAGCGATCCCATTTCAAGCGGGTCTGCACCCGTTCGGCCAGCCCAATCGTCGGTGTGGCCGTAGACTGCAAGCGGTTGGCAAAGTGATTGATGTTTCCCCCTGCAGCCTTCTCCACTTTCTCAGTGGTTCGATGGAACACCTGGGCGAGAATCTCGCTGTCCTGTGAAGAACAGCCAAGGCCCAGCAGTGCGACGGCGAAAAGTAGGCATTTTCTCATGCTCAGTCTCCAGAGCGTGCGACCCTTAGTGCGGCACTATGCCCCCGATTGCAGATGGGAGCAAGGGCAATCTGGTTTGTTACTCGTTCACAACGGCCTATGATGATCGACAGCAGCAAACCATTTAGTTCACCGAGAACGACTCATGGACAAGCCACAAGTCTATTCTGAAGCTGAGATCGCCGCCAAGATCGTCGAACAGCAGCTGGCCGGGTGGTATCTCGAAGACGGCTGGCTGAAGCGCAAGTACAACACCGCGGGCTGGCCGCAGACGCTGATGTTAGTCAACGCGATTGGCTATCTCTGCGAGGCGGCTTGGCATCATGCCGACCTGGCAGTGACCTGGGGCAAACTGTGGGTGAAACTGAAAACCCACTCGGCAGGTGGTATTACCGACAAAGACTTCGCGCTGGCTCGCCAGATTGAGAACGTGGTGTTGTGGAAACCGGAGCCGGGCAGTCCCTTGGAAGGCATTCCCCACAAATTTGTTCAGAGCGGTAGTCCGGGCGGCTGATCGCGATTGTCTCCAAGGTGAGCCTTATCCTATGATGAGACCGTCGCCCAAGATCGACGTAGACCGACCGTGAAGCCGATTCCGCCGTTTCCTCATTCCGTAACTCGACCCGCCGTCGTGAAGCTGGGATCGCTGACGCTACGCTCGCGGTACACGCTGGCCCCGCTAGCGGGCTACACCAACCTGGCGTTTCGCTTGGCGGTGCGTAGCGTTGGAGCGCCGGGATTGGCCACGACCGATCTCGTTAATGCTCGCGCTCTACTAGTGCGTTCGCGTCGCACCCTGGAGTTGATCCAGACGTGCCCCGAGGATCGGCCCGTGGCTGTGCAAATTTACGGCAATGTCGCTGAGGAGATGCGCGACGCGGCACAGTGGCTGGAATCGTATGGCGTGCAAGCAATCGACATCAACATGGGCTGCCCGGTGCATAAAGTTACTCGCGGAGGAGGCGGCTCGGCCATGCTCTGCGATCGCGGCAGTACGGTTTCTCTCGTTCGTACCATCGTCGAAGCGGTCAAGATTCCCGTCACGGTGAAGATGCGGCTAGGCTGGGACGCCAGCCAACTCACTGCGCCGAAGTTTGCTCGGGAATTTGAACAAGTTGGGGTAGCTGGGATCACCATCCACGGCAGGACACGCGAACAAGGGTTCGGCGGAACCGTGGATCTGGACGGTATCCGCGCCGTGGTCGAGGCGGTAGAGCGAATTCCCGTACTAGGGAACGGTGACGTTCGCTGCCTCGCTGACGCCGAGCGTATGTTGCGTCAGACGGGTTGTGCCGGCATCGCCATCGGTCGCGGAGCTTTGCTCAACCCCTGGTTTTTCGGCCAACTGCAACGTTGGGAAGCGACTGGAGATCCAGGACCGCCTGCGACCCAGCATGAGCGGCTCGACTTCATGGATCGCCACTTCCGAATGCTGGTACAGTATCTTTCCGAGCCGTTTGCTTGTATCACCTTCCGCAAGGTAGCGAACTGGTACTGCCGCGTATTAAAACCTGGACGCGAAATCCAGCAACAGTTGATGCTGATCGACAGTCTCGCCCATTTTAGCTCGCTTGTAGAGCAAATCCGTGAGGTGATCGCCGATCGCGGGGAAGACGAATTCCCTGTAGTGGATTCAGGAATTCGGATACCCAGCGGACCGATAGAACACTGGTAATCGACCACGGAAGGTGCATATGCTTGCCTATTCGACTGAGTTAGGTTCGTGTTATCACGCCAACTCCTTAGAGTTGCTTGGCACTCTTCCGGAGAACTCGGTCAACTTGGTACTCACCTCGCCGCCATATGCTCTGCGGCGGAAAAAGGCCTACGGCAACGTCCACGCTCCGGATTACATTGAGTGGTTTCTTCCCTTTGCGGAGGAGATTTATCGTGTTCTTCGTCCAGATGGCAGTTTTGTTTTCGAGATCGCCCCGGCCTGGGAGCGCGGAGCCGGCACACGCTCGCTGTTTCTCTACCAGCTCATTCTCGAATTGTGCCAACGGTTCCACCTAGTGCAGGAGATCTACTGGTACAATCCTAGTCGGTTGCCCTCACCCGCGGAGTATGTCACCATTCGGCGAACGCGCGTCAAGGACGCAGTCAATGTAGCTTGGTGGCTGGCCAAATCCAACACTCCCAAAGCCGACAATCGACGAGTCTTGCGTCCCTACAGCGAATCGATGCACCGCCTGTTTCGTGAGGGAGTACGAGTAACGCGGCGGCCCAGCGAGCATCGCATCGGTGAAAACTTCGACCGCGACAATGGCGGCGCGATTCCACCAAACCTCCTCGAGATTCCTAACACGACTTCGCGCGATCCTTATTTGAAACGCTGTAAAGAAGCGGGGGTTACTCCGCACCCCGCCCGCTTTCCCCTGGGACTGCCCGAGTTCTTCATTCGCTTTTTGACGGAAGAGAACGACCTGATTGTCGATCCTTTCGCAGGAAGCAACGTCACTGGGGCAGTGGCCGAGCGACTCAAGCGGCGCTGGCTCGCGATAGAATCACAGGAAGAATATGTAATCGGTTCGCGGTTCCGCTTTGGCTCCTTAACCGACCTCATAACTCCCGTTCGGCCCGAGAACGAAGCAGAGCCAGATGCCGACCGAACCGTTGTTCCAACTGGTGGTGGAGATCGCAAAGCACGCCGACTTCAGCCGCGCTAACTTCGCGACCATTCCCCAACGTCTGCGGACCCGACGCCAAGCAGCGTTCTATCTCGGTCAGGTGTTTCTGAATTTCATCGAGGCGAGCATCGACTGCACTGCCTAGCCGCTCTCCCATCGACCAGAATTTGCAGGCCTCGCTAAAGGTCCACTCGACCTCACGGCCTTGGCGATGCTTGGCATAGGCACTGCTCGCCAACAGTCCCTGCAACAGGAGATCCTGCTCCCGCGAGAACCGCGGTAATGACCGCTTTGAAGTCAGTGGCGGAGTTTCCTCCCCTTGCAACAGTTTGCGGACGATTTGCCGACCATCCCGAGTCAGCGTGTACAGTTTCTGTCCGACCTTGGTCATCCAACCGCGACGCGGCAACCCCTTCTCCCCCATAATCCCAGCTAGCACTTTATTCGAGTCGGGGTAAATTTCGTCGAACCCTTTCAACCCGAACGTCTTGGGATACTTCTTCCACGAGGCGACGATCAGCGCTTCGGCACTGAACGGCGATTGGCCCGATTCTTCCAGATGTGCAGCTGCAAGGAGGATCTTTTCCGGCAGTGTAAAGTTGGCTACCTCGTTCACGACACCACCCCCGACGGCTACATCACTATCCCTCCGTATTCATCTTGCCTGGACAATCACTGAGTTGCTAGCCAACAACTTAGCCGGCGGGAGAACATTCGCCGTCTGGAGCCGTTCTCTCTGCTATAACCGACATCACTCGTTTTCGTCGGCTTGTAACTGCTCTGTATGCATCAGTTCACGCAGAACAACCGTTGCATAGCTTCCAGCTGGAAGAGTAAAGCGCAGTCGTACCCCTTCGGCTTCGACGACGGCATCGAGATCGTCCAGATAGATCAGACTGTATCGACGAGTGCCGGAGAGTAGCTTGCCAAATCCCTGGAACGAGGCCAGACTCAGTTCCGCCGCCTGCAACGTCTGTAATTCGCGCTCCAGGGCCGGACCGGCGGACTTGAACATCTTTTTCCCGAACATCGGACCACCAGGAATGATCTCACGACGCTCGAAACGCTCTTGCTCTCGGGGCACGTCTTGGACGACAAACATTCCTCCAAATGGCCATTTCAGCATCACGTCGCCTGGTAAAACGGTGCGAAACAGGCCATCACGCAAGCGAGCGGCCACATAGTGGTTGAACAAGGCGGACTGTACCGCCGAGAGAGCGAGTCGCCGCAAAAACGGATTCACTCGTTTGGCGGTGTTGCCTCGGAACAGTTCGAGCCCAAGCTGCAGAGTTTCTCCCTCTCTACCAAATCGCTGAGGTCCGTAAAAATTGGGCACGCCTTGAGTTCGCAACCGTTGGAGCAGGGCGGGGAGTCGCTCTGCCGACTCGGAGTGGACGTGACGGATCAAAATGTTGAAGCGATTGCCATGCAAATGTCCAGGTTTGAGTTTGTTGCTATGCCGCGACACAGAAAGCAAGTGAATTCCGTCTCGATTGAGTTCGTCGAGCAAGGGCTCACATGAGTCGGGAACAGAGATCATCTGCCGCGTGACAGCATGCCGATCCTTCAACCCCGCCGCGCCGATTTCCGCTAACGGCACTTCCAGTCGTTTGGACACCTGACGCAAAAAGAACTCCGCGCCTAGCTCCCGCTTTTCCACCCAAAGATAGAGAAATTCTCCCTTACCTGACGGAGCATAGGCCGGAATCTCCTCTACCTCGAAATCCTCGGCTCGACATTTGATCTGTCCGCTGATTCCTGGCAGGTCAGCGGTGAGTAAAGGCAGCGAATCCACGAGAATGGACATGACTGGTCTCAGCGAGGCGAGCGCTTCCTAGAATACGGTCATGAATACCACACAGTTGAGCGCAACCAACCTGCAAGCGATTACTGACCGCGCACGAGCCGCACAGCGAGCCTGGGCTGGGTTAAGCGTGCGACAGCGGCTAGTTTACGCCAGGCAATTCCGAGGATTACTTTATCGAGAGACGGACCGATTCGCCGAGGTGATTGCCACTGAAGTAGGTAAATCCATCATCGAAGCCTTGGGCGGCGACGTCCTCAGCACCGCCGACGCCGTGCGCTTCCTGGAACGCCAGGCCGAGCAAATACTCCGACCTCGTCAGATAGCGCGGAGTTCGCGACCCACTTGGTTGATGGGTCAGTCCGACGTGGTGCATCGCCGACCGCGTGGAGTCATCGGTATTATTGGCACCTGGAACTATCCACTGTTTCTCAACGGGGTGCAGGTCATGCAGGCACTAGTGGCCGGTAATGCTGTCCTCTGGAAGCCCTCAGAAATCACGCCGCGTTTTGCCGAACTGCTACATCAATTGCTGCTCGAAGCTGGATTTCCCTCGGATCTCGTGGTCGGTTTGCCGGCGACGCGCGAAATGGGACCGGCACTAGCTGAGGCCGACGTCGATCATGTGGTCTTCACAGGATCGGCACAGGTAGGACGAAAGCTGGCCGCCCGTCTAGGCGAACGGCTCATCTCTTCCACGTTAGAGTTGTCCGGTTGCGATGCTCAGTTTGTCCTGGCCGATGCCGACGTCCGGCTCGCGGCCCGAGCAGCCTGGTTCGGCACCAACCTCAATCGCGGCCAGACCTGCATTGCCGTTCGACGAGCCTTCGTGCAACGTCCGCTCTATGCCGAGTTCTGCACCCAGATTGGTGAGTTGGCCGCCCAATTCATATCAACTCCGCTGACCATCCCCGCCCAAGAACAACAGGCTGAGCAACTCGTGCGGCAAGCGGTTGAGGCTGGCGCGAAACGGTTGGCGGCGAACGCCGGTGTTGTGGTCGATGCTCGCCCTGAAATGCGGATTTGTCAGGAAGCCGCCTTCGCTCCAGTGATGGCCGTCCTGCCGTTTGACACCATCGAAGAAGCTCTGCGGATGGAAGCCGAGTGCCCCTACGCTCTGGGCGCATCTATCTTTACGCGCTCTCTGGAGCAAGGGCAATTAATCGCGGCCCAACTCCGCGCCGGAACCGTGACCATCAATGACGTCATTGTTCCGACCTCACACCCAGCGACCCCCTTCGGCGGACGGCAGAGCAGCGGCTGGGGCGTCACTCAGGGAGCCGAGGGATTACTAGAAATGACCGTGCCGCAGGTAGTCAGCGTGCGTAGCGGTTCATTCCGTCCGCATTACGATATGAGCGATCCGGAAAAGCTGAAAATACAAGGGGAACTCCTACGCGGCTTCCTCGCCGCCACTCATGCTCCTCGATTCAGGCAACGACTAGGTGGCTGGTGGCGGATTGTTCGCGCCGCTTGGCGAGGACTGTAACTATGACTGTCTTCGAGCGAGTCTGCGATAAGCTGAGCGTCTCTGGCGTCGAATTCACCGTCTTGCGCCATGCTCCAGTCTTCACCAGTGAGCAAGCCGCTACCGTGCGCGGCGTGCCCCTCTGCACCGGAGCCAAGGCCTTGATCGTCAAAGCTAATGACGATTTTCTGCTGCTCGTCGTTCCAGCTGATCGCAAACTCGACAGCAAAAAGACACGAACAAAGTTGGGAGTAAAATCGCTTCGTTTCGCCACTCGCGAAGAGGTGGAGCAACTGACCAGCCTGCAACCGGGTTCGATCCCGCCGTTCGGCAGTCTGTTTGGTCTGCCGACCTGGTGCGATCTCGCCCTTGCTCTGAATCCGACGATCAATTTCAACGCCGGCGATCATGCTATCTCGGTCAGTCTGGCCTATTCCGACTGGCAGCAGGTCGAGCAGCCCCAACTAGCCGAGTTGACATAACCACTATTTCGGCTCCAGCATGTGCGCCTTGCAAAACTCCGTGTGGGCTTTGCGAAACTCCGTGGCTGCCAGTGACTCCTCATAACTAGCTCTCGACAGCAACGGTTGAATTGTCCGCCACCGCTCCCGCGGTTCCAGGCGTTGATCCTGGGCCGCGTTGTAGATTGGCGTGATGCATTTGTCGTAGATGGTCTGTTGTTGCGAGAGAAACGTCCGATAGCGATCCATCAGCTCGGCACCCGTTCTGGAACCGTGAGGTGGCAGAACGTTCTCGAAATTCTTGTGCGCCTCTTTGAGCGCGGCCCCAACCTCAGCATAGGCACTGCTCAGCGAGGGATCGGCTTGTCGCCCCGAGGCTAACGGTTCAATGGCCTTGTAGAACTTCTTAGCGGCTGTCTCCAGTTTTTTGTTCGTCTGGCCGATGCGATTGTTGAACTGCATCGGTTTGAGCGGCTGCGCGCAACCGGACGCAATCACCACTAATACTGCGAGCAGGCCGCCGAGTACGCACTGTCTCACCGTTCAACTCCTGCAGATCTTCAATCTGTCATTAATCTTCATTCCATCTGTCATTAATCCGGCTTAAACTCAAAACCATCGATCACTTGTTGATCAAACAGGGTTTTCAACCCCCAAATGGCAACTCCCAACGAGATCAAATACAGAATAGTCATCGCGCCAATCGTCAAGTACATACCGAATTCCGCATCTTCGAGCAATCCAACGGCAATGTAATTAAGAATTAACGAGACCACGATTTGAATTCCTAAGGTATTTAGAGGAGTCATAGCCAGAATACAGGCAAAAATAGCCCAGCGTCGCGATTCCAGGTTTTGTCCTTTGATGCCTCCACCTACGACCATTGCCGAATAAATCGCACCGAAAATCAACGGAGCGATCAGCGGAATGAACCAGATCGACAAATCAAAGCCAAAAAACTCAAAGAACCCGCCTTTCTCCTCGGGATAGGTTTTCTCCTGCTCAGCAGTTCCACTGCCGCCACCAGCAAATCCCGGGAAGAAGCCGCCTCCGCCGCCGCCTCCTTCCGGATCCACCGCGCCAAGACCCGGCCCGACGCGCATCACCGGACTCATTTTATCCCCCGCCCCGGGCATGACCGGGAATACCGTCGGGATCATCAACAACAAAAACAACGCCATCCAGCCCAGGACACAAATCATGCCGACTAGTTGGAGTTTGCTCATCGGGTTGGTCAGCTTGACGATGGCCGGCCCGCGCAAATCTCGAATCGACTCGTCCGGAGCATACTCGATTCTTGGTTTGCGTTTTTCCTCATTCTCGTCCTCATCCCGGATGTAGCCGTAGGTTTCTTCTTCCTTGGGAGCCTCTTTTTTCTTGGTCGTTGTCTGTTTGGCCTTGGGAGCTTTGCTCGATCGTCCTCGGCGCGGAACTTCTTCCTCGTCGTCTTCACCCGCGACGAAGATCAGGTCACAGTTCGGACATCGCACTTTCTTGCCTGGAGTGACCGGTTTGGCCGGTCGTAATACCGTGCCACAGTCCGGACAGTTCAACCTGGTGATCGCCATCGCCTTTGCCCCGAGATTGCCGTTTCAATATGCCCCGATTGCGTCCAGTTTACATCATCGCCATCCCTTCTGCCAGACGCTGATTCGCGCGGCCTGGCCTAGGATACGAAGGTTGACCGTTCGCTGAGCCTGCCATCCCACCTCCGCTACTGCGTCGCGTAGTGTTCGGACATCGCTGACCAGTAACGTCGCCCGTCCCCCAGGCTTGAGAACTCGATCGTACTCACGGATCATGTCGCGATACAACGGTCCGATCTCTCCGGGCGAAGCGAGCTGTTTGCCAAAAGGCGGATTCGACAAAATCGCGTCCACCGATTGATCCGCGAGAGGCAATCGCCGCGCGTCCCAATTGGCCACCAGTGGGGATCCCAAACGTCGCAGATTCAATCCCGCCGCGCGGGCAGCGGCAAACTCTAAATCGCCCCCACACACCTGCACCGCTTGTTCGCGGAAGCGATCTGCATGGCAACGAATCTCCGCCATGATGGTGCCCACTCCACACATCGGATCGACCAGCACCTCGCCTGGTTTGATTCCCGTTAATCGCACCATAGCCGCCGCCACGGTTGGACGCAGGGACGCGGCTCGATGTTCCAACTTCCAGGTGCGATGTCGCATGGTTCGATCGGAGAGCCGCAGTCCACATATTGCCGTCGCCTCATGAATCGACAACCACACCTCGACAAAGGCGTTCTCTTCCGCTTCGGGCCAGCTTGCGGGAAGATGTCCTGCCAGTCCCTTGGCAAGTGCTTGGCGCGTGTGTTTCCGCAAGTAGCCGTGTTCTCCCGCCATCTGGGCTACTAGCCGATATGTCGGTCGACTCTTCGGCTTAGGTCGCAAGGCATGATGCAGCTTAAATAATCGTCCCCAATCCACGTTCCTTGCCGTCCACCGTTGGATCAAATCCAGATCGGTCGCTCGATAGGTAAGCTGATCCGTCCCCCACGCCAACAGAAATACATCCTCAACCGTCCGCAGTTCCAGCAATCGTCGATCGATCGCTTTCGCTCGAAAAACCACGGTCCCCGACGTGATCTTGCGAATCTCCCCGCCAAGATCGCGTCGAATCTCCTCAGCGGCGATTTCCTCTAGCCCAGCCACTACCATACCGTAGCAGGCAGGCAGTTCTCCGACCTCTTCTCGATGCGAATGCCGTGTGCGACTCATGATTCGGGGTACTCTTGCAAGAAAATCGCGTGCCAGTATACTACCAATTCCTCCTCGCTTCACCGAGAGCGAGACGACGAGTTCAACCCAAACGGCGAATCAATGGCCCGAGGCATCCGCGGGAATCATGGATGCTTCGGGTTTGTGCTATCCCGTGGAGACCGCTCGCATGCCGGATCATCTGATTGATTTGAAAGCTCTGCTCGTGGAACGTCCGGATTGTGATGCCGGCACCGTACAACAACTTCGAAATGCTCTAGCTCAAGGAGGTACTCAACATAGAACGCTTCGGGATGTGACCGAAACCCTGAAAAAGAAGCTAGAAACGGCCCCACCGCCTCAGGCCAAGACGCTGCATTTGAAGATCGGCATCGCCTCATTCTTCCTCGGCTACACCCCACAAGCAGTCGAACATCTGAGCAAGGCAGACACGGCTCTGTCCAATTTCTATTTAGGCCGAGCACTGGTGTCGAAAGGGGAATACGAAGAGGCTTTGAAAGCTTTCGAGAAAGCCGAAAAGGCGGGCTACAACGCTTCTCAAGTACGACTCCAACGCGCGGGCATCTTCCGCCTCAAAGGCGACATCGCTGAAGCTCGAAAGATCCTTTCTACGCTACAAGAACTTTCTACCCACAGTGCCGAGTATCACTTTCAGCAAGGCATGTGTCAACTAGCTGAGGGCGACCACTACGCAGCCGTACAATTCTTTGAGCGTGCGGTGTCACTCGACCCAGCTCATACCAATGCTTTGTTCCAACTCGGCCACGCCAATGATCTCGCCGGCAACGACGAAGAAGCGATCAGTTGTTACGAACGTTGCCTGAAGCATCCTCCTATTCACGTTGGCACGCTGATTAACCTCGGCGTCCTCTACGAGGATCATGAGCGTTACGACAAAGCAGTAGAATGTTATCGTCAGGTCTTGGCTTCTGATCCGACTGACGAAGAAGCCCGCTTGTTTTTCAAGGATGCTCAGGCTTCTCTTACGATGTACTATTCGCCTGAGGAAGAGCAGGAACTGTCCAAACGAAGCCAGGTTCTTGACATTCCTGTAACCGACTTCGAGTTATCTGTTCGAGCACGCAACTGCTTGAAAAAGATGAACATCCGCACGCTAGGCGATCTCACGCGCATCAGTGAGCAAGCCTTGCTCTCCAGCAAAAATTTCGGCGAAACCTCTCTCTCCGAAATCAAAGAGATGATGGCTGCCAAGGGCTTGCGCCTGGGCCAATCGATCCAAGACGGAAGCGCCAGTGAGGTGCGCTATCGCCCTGCCGCTCCTGTCTCGGAAGAGCAGGCGGCCATGCTCAGCAAACCTGTCTCCGATCTCAATCTTTCCGTTCGTGCTCGCAAGTGCATGAATCGTCTCGGAATCAACACGCTAGGAGACTTGATCTCTCGCACCTCGGAGGAGTTGCTCGAAGCCAAAAACTTTGGTCAAACTTCTCTTCAGGAAGTTAAGGACAAATTGATTCAACTAGGCTTACGACTTCGGGATGAGTGAGTTCCGCTTTGAACTGCTCGCCACCGATGGAGCCGCCCGACGGGGTCGGCTCCACACTTCTCACGGCTCGATTGACACCCCGATCTTTATGCCGGTCGGGACTCAAGCCACCGTCAAAGGATTGACCCCAGAGATGTTGCACTCCGTGGATGCTCGCATCATCCTCGGCAACACCTATCACTTAGCCTTACGCCCTGGCGACCAATTAATTGCAGAGCAGGGCGGTCTCCATCGCTTCATGGCCTGGGATCGAGCTATTCTCACCGATTCTGGTGGCTTTCAGGTCTACAGTCTGGCCCAGTCACGAAAAATCACTGACCACGGGGCTATCTTTCGCTCGCACATTGATGGCAGTTTGCTAGAACTAACTCCTGAAAAAGCCCTTCAGATCCAGGAGAATCTCGGTTCCGACATTGCTATGTGTCTCGACGAGTGTCCACCAGGTGATGCCTCGTTCGAGCAGCTTCAACAAGCGGTCGAGCGAACTATCCTTTGGGCTAAACGCTGTCGAGACTGTCATCGACGCACCGATCAGGCACTGTTCGGCATTGTCCAAGGAGGGACAAGCATTCCACTCCGCGAATATTGTGCCAAGTCTCTTACCGCTCTCGATTTTCCCGGATATGCTCTGGGCGGCTTCAGTGTTGGAGAATCTCCTGAGTCGATGCAAGCTACCTTAGGTCCGTCAGCCGCCTGTTTACCCTCTAACAAACCTCGCTATCTTATGGGAGTTGGTCGTCCACGAGACATTCTCAACGCTATCGCCGTCGGCTTAGACATGTTCGACTGCGTAATGCCGACTCGCAATGGCCGCAATGCACTGGCGTTCACTGATGACGGCGTACTCCGAATCCGTAATGCTTGTCATAAACGAGATTCGGCTCCTCTGATGTCCAATTGTTTTTGCTACACGTGTCGGCACTTTAGCCGAGCTTACTTGCATCATCTCTTTCTTGCTGAGGAGATGTTGGGACCAATGCTACTATCGTTGCACAACCTTGCCTTCTACTTACAGTTAGTAGCCCAAACTCGTCAGGCCATTGAAGAACGCCGATTCACTACGTTCTATTCATCTTGCCTTGCCCGATGGGACTCCTCCGCCTAAGATAAACGCTTCGCACTTACTGGTTTGTTAAGACAATCATACTCAGGCTCTCCTATGCTCTACTTCCTGTTATTCGCATTCGATGACGAGGGGGCCAAACAGGTTCCCATGCAGCAGCCAGGCTTAACTTTCGAGCCATTGTTGTTCATGCTAGCCATTTTTGCCGTCTTCTATTTTGTCGTTATTCGACCTCAACAGCGACGACAAGAGCGAGAGCGTCAGTTATTATTGAATTCATTGAAAAAGAACGATCGTGTTCTAACCACTGCTGGCATTTATGGGACTATCGTCTCCGTCAATGAAAAGGAGGATGAAGTGACCGTCAAGGTAGACGACAACGCGCGGTTAAAGATGTTGAAGAGCAGTATTTTACGCAACCTTACCAATGAAGAAGCGCTTAAAGCTGAAGCTGAGAAGCCGAAAACCTAGTTCCTACAATATAGCACACTTCTACACTCAACGAGTGTGAGAGATTGACTACGCACCAACAATTACAAACCAAAATGATGACGTCTTGAAGGTAATTTCATATGAAACGGTTCACCTTTCGAATACTTGTCTGTTTGATTCCAACTCTACTTTCATTGGGAATTGTGAGCTACGCTTACTACCGCTATCAATATGTCGATGGCGGTGGATTCCGATTAGGCGTCGACCTTGTTGGTGGTACGATTCTTGTATACGAAATTGACGACACCAAAACCAAAGACACATCATACAAACGCGACGACCTTACAAACGCGCTAAAGAAACGAATTGACCCAACTGATCTCTACAACATCACTATCCGTTCCGCTGGTGAAAACCGAGTTGAAATCATTCTTCCAACCGGTGGATTGCATCAGCAAAGAATCGAAAAGAAAAACTGGGAGAAATTGATTAAAGACGCTGCTGAGCATTTTGATATCAAAGACCTCAGCGTATTAGAAACTGTTAAGCGAAACGATCGAGTGGCTCTGGTTGACGCCATTGCCAAGGCAAACCCCAAGATCGATGCACGCGACATCGATGAATGGGTTCAATCTCGTACCACAGTCGGCGGACGCGAACGTCGTTCGCTCACTAGCGATGAAGTCGAAAAAATTAAGGAATTAATCTCCCGTCAAGGCCAATTGGAATTCCGTATTCTTGCCAACGATCGAGATGATAATGCAGCGATCGAAGCAGCTATTGAAACGCTCAAAAACACGCCAAAGGAAGAACTCAAAAAGTTAGAAGTTCGAGCTGCTCCACCTCCAGAACCGCGACGTGAAGGTAGCAATCTCTTTCATGTCAATCTGCCAGGCGAACCCAACCACACCTACAGCTGGGTGGAACTTGGTAAACCCTATTTACATCAATTAAAAATTGACAGCGCTTCTTTGCCGAATAACAAGCTCATGGATGATCGTGTCAAAGAATGCCTCAAAACAGGTGAACCATTTCTCTACAACCAGAATTTGTATTGGGTTCGAAATATCGAAACTTGGAGTAGTCGCAATCCAAAAGATCGCGAGAAAAACAAAACTCGTGAATTTTATATTCTCTGCAGAAATCCTTTGAAAGGAAATGAAGTTACAGGCGAATACATTGTCAGCGCCTCTCCTGGAATTAGTCAAGGGCAACTAGCGATTGATTTTAAATTCAACGCTGAAGGTGGAAGAAGATTTTGGGAGGTAACATCGGCAAATAAGCCAAGTGGTGAAGGTCAAGCCAGTATGGAACGCCAATTGGCGATCATCTTTGATGACCAAATTATCTCTGCGCCAGCATTAAAATCGCCGATTCGGACAAGTGGCCAAATCACGGGCAACTATACACAACAAGAAGTCAATGACACTGTTCGAATTCTAAGGGCCGGCGCATTACCTGCCACTTTGAAAAAAGATGCAGTAAGCGAAAATACAATGGGACCTACCCTTGGCGAGGATACAATCCAGGCCGGTACCACTTCGGTAGTGATCGCATTCATTGCGGTACTACTGTTTATGTTTTTCTATTATCGCTTTGCTGGATTAGTAGCTTGTCTAGCACTCTTCGTGAACTTGCTGATGACAGTAGCGTTCATGATCGTTGTTCAAGCTGCGTTTACGTTACCTGGCCTTGCAGGGTTGGTCCTCATGCTGGGTATGGCAGTCGATGCCAACGTTCTGATCTACGAACGACTGCGCGAAGAGAGAGAGCGCGGCGCTTCACTCGCTCAAGCAATTCGCAATGGCTATGAAAAAGCATTGCCAACCATTCTAGACACCCATTTATCGAGCATCTTCACAGCAATTGTGTTATATGTAGTTGGCAACGATCAGCTAAAAGGATTTGGAATCAGTCTGACTGTGGGATTAATTATCAGCCTCTTCACTGCTCTATACATGACCAGATTAATTTTTGATATCTGGATGTATAAAGGCTGGCTGAAAGATCTCGGTTTCTACCCCGGCTTGGCTAATCTAATTCATTCTCGTTATTGGGATTTCATGTCTATTAGACATTATTGGTTTGCCGCAACTGTTACAGTTACTATTCTCGGTGCTTCAATATTCATTGCTAGAGCTGATCTCGATCCGAAACCTGGAGAGTCTTCCGTATTAAACATCGATTTTACTGGGGGAATTGCTTACACAGGACGTTTGAATGAGCCAATGAAAATTGAAGAGCTTCGAGCAGCTCTAAAATCTGCAGAAAGTCAACTAGAGGATTTAACCGTAGAACCACTATTCGTAGCGTCAGACAATGCAGAAGCCGGTGAGACTAGCTACTTTAATGTCCGAACATCGCACAGATCTGACAACGCTATTGAGGATCAACGAGTAGTGTTGAAAGCAATCTCTGATGCACTCACTGGTAAACTACAAATGATTCATCTAAATAAATTTACCTTAATCTCCGATGAATCAGGCGTCACTGGAGCAAAATTAACATTCACTGACGAAAAAAATAACACAAAGTATGTATCACCTGCACTTGTTCAACGACTAATTGGAATCGCGATTAATGAGGAAGGGTTAACGGGCACACCGTTCAAAATTAACAGACCTGAAGAGGGATTGGCAGATAAAAGAGAAGGAAATGAAGATCGCTATTCCGAACTCACTCTAGTATTTAATGACCCTCAGGATCCCAAAAAAGTAGAAGCGGTACTAACACGAGTACAAAAAACTTTGGAGTCTTCTCCTCAACCTGAACGATTAGAGCATTTCGACAAGCAGCTTGCTGCAACCACCCGAGACCGCGCATTGTATGCGATTCTAGCGAGTTGGGGTGCTATCTTGCTCTATCTTTGGTTCAGATTCGGTAGTTGGACCTTTGGTGCCGCAGCAGTTCTTTGTCTGATTCACGATTTAGCCTTCACACTGGGTGCGATTGCTGTTTGTCATTACTTTCCACCATGGTTGTCTGCACTGCTCGGCACAAGAGATTTCAAAATTGACTTAGCCGCTGTTGCTGCTTTGCTTACTCTAATTGGATTTTCTGTTAATGATACCATCGTAGTATTTGATCGAATCCGTGAAGTTCGCGGCAAGAATCCCGCACTCACACCAGCGATGATTAACGATAGTGTAAATCAAACACTCACCAGAACAATACTTGCATCACTGACAGTACTATCTGTCGTGTTAGTACTTTACATCCTAGGAGGAGAGGGAGTTAAACTATTTGCGTTTGTGATGATCGTTGGAGTGATCGTTGGAACTTACAGTTCAATTTATATCGCAAGCCCATTACTTCTGATTTTCGGAGAAGGAAAAATTAGCATGAAAAAAGAACCTGCAATCAAAGAAGCACCAACAAGAGGATGATCATCAATCACTAAAAAACAACAGTGAGCCGATTTCGATCTATCGAAATCGGCTCACTGACATTTCTCACAATCAGAATACTAACCAGAATAACTTCTGAAATTTGTGGTAAAACAACTAAGCAAAATGAGTCATCAAATTTTAGTGATTATTAGCTTCAATCAAATCAACAATCTCTTTAGCCATAATCTTCCAGGTTCGTTGAAGAAAAGTACGCGAAAGATTAAGAAACTTATCTTTCCAGAAGTTTTTACGACTACGCCATTTTAACAGAATTGACACCAACTGATCTGGATTGTCAGGATCATCAAGAATGAGGTCTGTGTACTCGGTTGGATACTGTTCACTAATACCTGAAGCGCTACTAACTACACATGGCACACCACGGCAAATAGCTTCTTGAACATTTAGCCCATAAGGTTCGTAGCGGACAGGGCTAATCAACAAATCAGAAGCAGCCAAAAGATCTTTGACGTGATTAATAAAGCCTAAAAAATGTACACGATCATGATATTCTGATTTACTTATTACCGATCGCCAATATGCTTCACGACGTCCACTTCCAGCAACGTATAGATCACAATCCCAATCAGAGTTGGCACATAAGATTTTCCAGGCTTCCCACAATGTATTAAAACCTTTTCGCTCGTCAGCACCAAAACCACCCACAAAAGAGCAAATCAATCGCTTAGATTTCTGAAACTGACAGATAGCTTGTATTCGTTCAGACTCGCTTGGCGGACACCACGTTGGATCCGCACCTAGATAAACATTGTGGACTCGATTTTTTGTTGCTGGATAGATCTGTTTGATATGATTTGCAGTATAAAATGAGTTTGAAATAATAATCTTAGAGTTAATCAATGAGATTTTTTCAAACATCTGAAACAACTTGCTTGCAACGCGATACTTTATTGAAGTTAATATATTCCCAAACAAATAACGTGGAATCCAAGCTCGATGGACATAATGAACCCAATTCACGCTATTACTACAAGAGCAAACACCGCCATTAATCACGATTTCGACATCTAATTGAGATTTTACAATAGATCGAATATATTGATATCCTTGAATTCTGAACAACAAAGAGCCCAACATATCTATCGAAAAAGGTCGAGCAATCTGATAGATCGCAACATTTTGATGATTAATATATTTATCGTCAAAATCATGACCGATCAAATGCACAAAACAATCTTGATCGACAAGATAATCCGCTAACGCAGCGTTGGCCTTCGATTGCCCTCCATAATCATGAAAACCAGCTGATACAAGGATCCAATTTTTTTTCATGAGTTAGAAGTTAAAGACCACTACTTGATTTACCAGATCGATTATAAATCGCTTGAATCCATTGTTGATTAGCAATATACCATTCGATAGTTTTAACTAATCCATCTTCGAGATTGAATCGTGGACTCCAACCTAGTTCATGTTGAAGTTTACTAAAATTAATAGCATACCTACGATCATGGCCTGGTCGATCCTGAACAAATTGAATATATGAATGAGGTTTTCCAAAATAATCCAATAAAAATCGTGCTATATACAAGTTTGTTCTTTCTGCATCACCACCTATATTATACACTTCACCTACTCTTCCACGCTTCCAGATTTCCAAAATAGCATCACAATGATCATCAACATGAATCCAATCCCGAATCTGACATCCATCACCATACACAGGTACAGGACGATCATGAAGAATATTACTAATAAATAATGGTATCAATTTTTCTGGGTACTGAAATGGACCATAGTTATTTGAGCATCTAGTAATAATAACAGGTAGCCCAAAAGTATGATGATATGCCAAAGCCAACAAATCTCCAGCTGCTTTGCTTGCAGAGTACGGACTGTTGGGGCTGAGAGGTGATGTTTCTGAAAATTTACCTTCAGGACCCAAGCTTCCATAAACCTCATCCGTACTAATTTGAATAAACTTTGAAATCTTATATTTTACTGCGCAGTCTAGTAAAACCTGAGTTCCCTTTACGTTAGTGTGAATAAAAGGAGAAGCATCTAATATTGATCGATCAACGTGACTCTCAGCAGCAAAATGAATAATTTCATCTACAAACGATACTTGGAGTTCCATCAAGGCTCTATCTGAAATATCACCATGGACAAAAGAGTACCTCTGGTGATGCTGAAAATCTTTAACGTTGTCTAAATTACCCGCATAGGTAAGTGCATCAATATTTATTACATAAACTTCATCGTTCAAAAGCACTTTGCGGATAAAATTACTACCAATAAATCCGCACCCGCCTGTTATTAATACACGTTTCATATAACTTATTTCTTTATTAATTTAGTCCCAGAAACAACAATAAAAATTTTAATTGTAACCTTGACTGCGCTGCCAGATGCGATCTTAAAAAAACAAAACGATGAACAAATTACAGATATGGATGCTCACTTAGAATTTTGACCAGATATTCTCCATAAGCATTTCCACGATATGAGTCGGCTAGTTTTCTCACATCTGCATCACTAATATAACCTTTGCGATATGCGATTTCTTCAAGACAAGCTATTTTTAACCCTTGCCGTTTTTCCAGTGTTTGAACAAATTGTGAAGCAACCAGCAAAGAGTCATGTGTTCCCAAATCTAACCAAGCAACTCCTCGGCCCAAAGGTGTAACAAACAGTTTATTGTCTTCTAAATACATTCGATTAATATCAGTGATTTCTAACTCTCCGCGGGTAGACGGTTTTAGCTTCTCAGCATAACTCACCACTTCCGGCCCATAAAAATACAATCCAGTAATCGCCCAATTTGATTTTGCTTTCTGTGGCTTTTCCTCGATGCTTATTACTTTACAAGTATCATCGAATTCAACCACTCCAAATCTCTCTGGATCTTGAACATGGTAAGCAAATATATGCGCACATTCATGAATGCATGAAGATATATGGTTTAGCTTATCTACCAAGTTATGTCCAAACAACAGATTGTCGCCGAGTATCAGACAGACTGGCTCATCTCCAATGAAATCTTTGCCGATCAAAAATGCTTCAGCGATTCCTCGCGGTTCTTGCTGTATCTTATACGTTATGTGCAAACCTAAATGTGATCCGTCGCCAAGAAGATCATTTATTTTTGGTGTATCTTGTGGGGTACTAATAATTAAAATCTCTTGAATATTAGCAAGCATCAACAGTGACAATGGATAAAAGATGACAGGCTTGTCATATACAGGGAGTAGCTGCTTGCTAATTACTCGGGTCAGCGGGTAAAGTCTAGTGCCGTGTCCACCCGCAAGTATGATACCTTTCATGCCACATTTTCCAATTGATATTTTAATTTTAGCAAAGACTCATCAACCGCATCACTAACGTTTCTCATTTTAATCCCAAGATCTTCAATTTTATGTATGCTTAGTTTACAGTTACTTCTACCTGATTTGACGATTTTTGAAAGCTGACTTTCATCAATAGGTGCGAAGCTAGCTTTCGAGTCAATTATTGCTTTATATCGATTCATAATCTCATAAGGAGAAATAGCTCCGGAATTCACCACATTATATATACCAATCGCTCGCTTATCAATTAGTTGATTAGCTACTTGCACAAAGTCATCGAGACAAGTCATCGAATTTTCTGTTGTGATCAGCTTTGTATAATTCCGCAATTTCATAAACAAGTTTCTAGCATTCACCGATCCATCAAATGGCATTCTAATTCTCAAAATTAATACCGGATAATCTTTAAGCAGATCTTCCACAACTGCCTTCGATTTTGAATAATAGCTTTGAATATAATTAGGATGGTCGTTTTCAGTAAAACCATTTCCGCTATTGTTACCGGCATAAATACAGCCAGAACTCAAATGAACCAATTGAATATTTTGAAACTTTAAGCATTCTTCAAGCAACACAAGAGGTCCTGTCACATTACTATGAATAGTCTCAATCTTGTGGGTTTCACACCAGTCAATGTTCGGAATCCCACATTTTCCCGCACAATTGATAATCACATCTGGCTTTTCAGCGTTAATAATATTACGCACTAGTTCTCGATCACATATATCTACATTCGCCTTCACAATGCTAGGATAAAATTGACAAAACTTCGATCCAATATATCCATTTCCCCCAAATAACAGACACCTTTTCATACTCGCCTCCACCAAAATATTATTATATAACTTGTTGATAAATATTTAATATACGCTGTGTCATCAACGAATCATCAAATTCCTTTAATGCTCTTTCCCTTGCCCCTTGTGACAATTTCATTCTTAGTTTTTCATCTTTGAAAAGCCTCATCGCAGCATGAGCTAATGCATCTACATTATTTATTGGGACTGTCAGACCCGATTGCTCATGCTGACTCACCCATGTTACACCACTACCATTTATGTTACAATTGATCACTGGACATCCGCAAGCCATAGCTTCAATTTGCACAATCCCAAAAGCCTCGCTTCTCGCACTACTTGGAAACAACAATGCAGTTGCAGCATGATACAAGCTTATCAGTTCTTCATCATTTACGTTATTCACAAAAACTACTTTGTCATTAACTTTCAAATCTTCTGTCAATTTTATCAATTCACCTTTGAGAGGTCCATCACCAACACATATCAACTTTCCGGGAAGTGATCTTATTGCTCGCACTGCAATATCGATTGATTTATAATATACATGTCTTCCCACACTTAACCAAATTGGATCTCCATACTGCTCTTTTATTTCTTTCGATCTTTCTAGCAATTTGGGTTCTGGTCGCACATACTTTTTAAGATCAATCCCATATGGAACTACGCATAACTTTTGCTTAAACAGAGTTAACTCTGGAGACGATTCTGCATATTCTTGCGAAGACACTATAATTGCAGAAGATTTTTTGTATATTTGGCGATTAATCGGCTTAATTATTTGCTTTAACTTCGCCTGCTTAACAATGTCGCTATGATGGGTAATCACATATCTACATCTATTTATTATTGGCCATAGTGATATAGCCATTGTTGGGTTCGGTGCATGAAAGTGCATTAAGTTAACTCGCCATGACTTTATCCAGGATCCTAATTTTATTAGGCCAGGGCATATATCAAATTTTGCCAAAGTGCCTATTTTTCCAACTCTAGTTAGATTAATCTTATTACTGCATTCTGAGGATGTTTTTGTTTTTGCAAAAGTATTCCAAGTAGTGTCTCGACCATTTTCATCTAAATGGTTCACACAAACGACATGTACATCTAATCCACTTTCACTCTGTTTTTTTGCTAAAGTCAACACATGACTCTCAATCCCACCTGTTGCTGGATAATAATACTTGACTAAGTGGCATACTTTCATCGAGTTACTCTACCCTAATGCTAACTCGGACATTTTTAAGAACGCATCCTCAGTTTACTCTTTTTGTAATCATTCTCAAAATCATTTTACTTTGCACAACCCTTAATCTCCACTGTCTTGTGTGCCGATGTGTTCTGGTAGATAACATCGGCACCGCATGGATGCGCTGCCCTGGTAGCGACAATCAAGGGCCAAGCGAGGATGAGACCCAACATCACTCTATGTCTTGTGAGTTGCCTCCTGGGCGGGTGTCTATCGCCTCGCCCCTCCGCACCATCGACCTTTTTACATCTTGCTGGCAGGAATATAACAGAATCTTCCTGCAGATGCATCGATGATCAAGTATTTAAACACACTGCTGAAAAATATGCACAATCTGCTTGGTCTTCCGTATGCAAATTGGCACCAGATGGTTCCTTGTCACGACACTATAAAGATGGATTTATTGAAGGTTACATCGATTACCTCGACGCAGGCGGTACTGGTGAACCTCCTGCGATGCCTCCCTTTAAGTATGGGCTTCATCTTTACCAAACTGTCGAAGGTCGCCAAGCAGTGCGAGATTGGTTTGCAGGATTTCGCCACGGCGCTCTCATTGCTAAATCTAGCGGATTTCGTGAGTTAATCATCGTGCCATTGGCTTCTTATCCTTGCGAACCTCCGCAAATATCATTTTATCTTCCACCTAATAAAACGAATGACACTCAACGTCGTGATTTATACTCAGTTCCTCCTTCAAAGCCTCAAAGTGAGATTTTACCCGCTCCAAAAAGCACTAGCGACACCAGTGTTGAAAAGCCAAAAGTTCGTTTACTTCTACCTGAACCGTTACCTATTGCTTTTCAGCAAGGAGGATCCCGGTGAATACTAACCTCATTCGTCATCACCGGTTTGCACCAGCATTAATTCTGATCCTCATCGGTGTCATTTGTGGATGCGCGGCTGTCACCAATCCGGTTGCCGAAGGTATACCTGTTCGTCGATTACCTCCAGAAGTTTTTGCAGAGAGTAGAGAATTTGACCAACCAATTGCCTTGACGCTTTTACGTCAAGATCCACCTGAAGTATACCGTTTAGCGGCAGGTGATGTAATTGGAGTATGGATCGAGGGTATTTTTGGCGACAAAAATTTACCTCCTCCAGTGCGAGTGCCAGAGACTGGCTCTGTACCTCCCTCATTAGGATTTCCTTTTCCGGTACGTGATAATGGAACTGTACCATTGCCTCTTGTAGATCCTGTAAAGGTTGAGGGTTTATCATTAGCTGAAGCTCAAGATAAAATCACTGAAGCATACACAGTAACAAAAAAGATTCTCAAACCCGGAAGAGAAAGTATCATCGTCACACTTGTAAAGCCACGATCCTATCGCGTAATGGTTCTTCGTGAAGATGCGGGTGGATCGACCTTCGGCACTACCGGTGGATATACTGGAGGCTTTGGAGCCGGTGGTAGTTTCTTTACCGAACAGCGACGTACTGCAGGTTTTGCCTTGGATTTACCAGCCTACGAGAATGATGTTCTCAACGCACTGACCAGATCTGGTGGATTGCCTGGCACTGATGCAGAAAACGAAATTATTCTCGAACGAGGTGCGGCAAAAACTCAATCGACATTTGATCCATCCAAGCCTGGTTCAGTTGATGAATTCATAAACCGAATCCAAGGACAATCTCAACAAACAATTCGCATTCCGCTACGAGTACGACCAGGCAAAGAACTAAATTTAACGAAAGAGGATATTATCTTGAATAATGGTGATGTAATCTATGTAAAAGCAAGAAAAGGCGAAATGTTCTACACTGCTGGACTGTTACCAGCTCGAGCGTTTCCCTTGCCACGAGATCGCGACTTAGACATCCTCCAAGCACTTGCAATTGTTGGCGCACCGTTGATTAACGGTGGTATCAATGCCAATAATTTCACTGGTCTATTACAACAGTCTGGTTTAGGTTTTCCATCGCCAAGCCAAGTAACCGTCATTCGAAAAACTTGTACCGGTAGTCAGATACCAATTTTGGTCGACGTAAATCGGGCATTTCGAGACCCTCGTGAACGCATCCTTATACAGGCTGGCGACATTATTGTGATGCAATCGACTGTGAAAGAAGCCACTGCACAATACCTGACTACTAACTTGAGATTTGATATCTTTAGCACGCTTATTCGACAACGTGATTTGACGATGACTGGAGCAGGAAACGCACCATAAACTACCTCGATACCGGTTTACCACTACTCAACAATCGTTCGAGGCCATCAATTCATTGACCTCGAACGATGTTGTTTACCAAGATAAAACCAAAAACAATAATGTGATTACCACAAACGTAACACAGACCACCAACGACGTTCAACGGCAGGCGTTTTCACATGCACTGGTTGTCCTTTCAACACTCTTAATCCGTTTTGAAAACAAATATCCTTTGCCATCGACTCATTTGTCCAATCAACAATCTTTTTATATGCTGCAATCACCAAGGGCTGTCTTTTACGCGGTGAGTGCCCGTCAGAACCCAAGAAGTGAACACACCCTCTTCGAATCCAATCTCGCAAAGCTTTACTATCCTCTTTAGTTTCGGGATTAGTTACACTTTTAGTGGATATCTGCACAAGACAACCTAAATGAATTAACTCCTCAATAGTTCCTGGTTCATGAAGTAGTTCCGGATAAAGCTCTGGATGAGCTAAAATGATCCTAACCCCTATTTGAGTAAATTGACGAACAGTTGATCGGAGATCAACAAAAACTCCATGAGGCATTTCAACTAGCAGATGACGTCCATGATCTCCGAGACTTACCAACTTACCCATTTTCCATCGTGTCAATAAATCCGGGCAAGCCATTACTTCAGCGGCCGCATGAACTTCTAACTGGATACGAGCATCCGCAATTTTTTGTCGTAATTCATTAACTGCGACTCGTATCGAATCTCCCTGAACATTCCATCGTTCACATTGATGAGCTAATGCAGCAACATGACTTACTCCTTGCTCAGCCAAAATTCTACACATGGCTAACGAGTCATCCCAATTGCGAGGGCCATCATCTAACCCTGCAAGCAAATGACAATGCAAATCTACCATATTGATCATTGACAAACTCGATTGATATTAGCTAGTTGCGATTGCTACTCAGCTTAGTTTCTTGTACTTCATCATTATCAGTTGTGGTATAATCCGAGGTATAACTATAGGTATACTCATAGTGCTCGTAGCCGTACCCAGACATAGCCCCTTGTTTTCCAACACCATTTACAACAACGCCAAAAACATGAACCTTTAGCCCAGCAAGAATGTCGCGAGCTCGCTCAGCAGAAGGTCGACCGTTTTTGGATACTCGAATAGTAAGAATCACTCCGTCCACTCTTGGAGCGACAGCACAAGGATCGCTTACAGCAAGAAGCGGAGGAGTGTCCACGAGAACATAGTCGAATTGATCTCGCATAACATCCAAAATTTCTGCCAATCGCTGATGGGTAAGCAGCTCAGCTGGATTCGAAGGACGTGGCCCGGCAGGCAAAATGGATAAGTTCGGGATGATAGTTTTCTGGATCACGTCAGGGATCTCAGCAACATCAGTAATCAATTGTGCCAAACCAACTTTCGCAGATAAGCCGAACATTCGATGCACTCGCGGACGTCGAAGATCAGCATCAATTAGCACAACTCTTCGACCGGATTGAGCAATTGTAATCGCAAGATTGGCTATCAGTGTAGATTTACCATCGCTCATATTTGGACTAGTAACTTGAATAACTTTGTGTCGCTCACCTTGAGTGCTAAAATATAACGATGTTCTTACACTTCGATAAGCTTCTGCCTCCATCGAGTTGGGGCGATGAAGAGCACATAAAGACGCATCAATTTGAATAGGTTGTCCAGAATCATCCAGTAATTCAACTGGATCATTGGTATGAGCCAGGTAAGGAATATGACCAACAATCGGTAAACCAAGACGTTTACGAATTTCTTCAGGAGTTCGGAAACTTTTATCTGCCATATCTAAAAGATAGGCAAGTCCCATTCCTGCTACTAAGCCTAACATTAAACCGCTGAGAACAATCTGCGTCATCACGGGAGAAACTTTGTAACCAATGCTAGGTTCCGTGATAACTTTGGCTTCAAATCCACCATCCTTGATGAGAGAAATTTCTTCGAGACGTTTCAAGGTTTGTTCCAAAACTCGATTAGTTCGCGCAATATCAGCACGATAAGAATCATCTTGAAACTCAATATGTTCAAGATTACGTGCTTTCCGAGATTCTTCTTCGATGACATTAACAAGAGCATTATTTGAGGATTCCAACAATGCTAATTCATGTTTGAGCATCTCGACTTGTGCTTCAATTTTCTTTTCTATCCTTTTAGTAGCATCTTCACTGGAATCATCGTATTGGCGCTTAGATATAGTATCAATTTTATCGAAGTAATTTTTAGTCATGAAAATCTGTTCACGAACTCGAATTACTTCAGGATGATCTTCGCCATAATCTTGAAGCAGAGCCTTTTCTTTCAAATAAAGAGGAAACAAGGTGGCTTCTAATTCTTTTTCCATTGCTGTTTCTTTGGCTTCGCGCTCAAATGGACGAGTCGCAAGCGAAAGAATTGCAGTTGGTGACTTTCCTTCAATTTTAGCTTTTTGAATTGCAAGAATTCTTTGACGAATTTCTTCCGCTCGTGAATCCAATCCAGTTTGCTTTTGTTGAAGCTCTTTTATTCTCATCAAATGAATATTTGTGCCGTCGGGACCTCGCCACATCAATGGATTGTTAGCTCGAAATGTTCTATATGCATCCTCTTTCTGCTTTAGATCTTTCGTCAGAATATCACGAGCATTAGTAATCAATTGAACAGTGTTGTTGCTAACATTCTGATAGGTTGCATCTAGAAATTCTCGGTAACTCGCAATGACCGCAGAGATAACCAACTTCGTATCACCTGGTTCAATGCCTCGATAGCTCAATTCGATGATATTTTTCGGAGCTGAGTCATCTTTACCTCCACTTCGACTCGCTGAAAGTCCTCCAATGATTACTCCTGTTGGATCGCTTACATTGGCAAATGATTTTAGTTTCTTCAGTTCTTTTTTCTCAACTGCTGTACTTACTACAAGAGGGCTTTTGATGAGCACCAAATGTGTAGCAACATAATCCTCAAAATAGGATGATCTTGGGTCTCCGCCAGACACTGGCAGCGCGTCTGAACTACGTTTCACGACCAGTATCGAGGCATTTGATTGATAGACAGGTTGCTTCTGGGCATAGACCAGAATACCACCCACCAAACCAAGCGCTGCTCCAAGCACAATTAGCCATTTGTGCTGAAGCATGATCTGAAGAATGTTTCGAGAGGTTACAGAAACCGATGTCTCTAGCGGGGCTGGAGCATTATCCATAGTAGTATTCATCATTGATGTAGACTCCGTGCTGGTATAGAGTTACTTTGCATGAACTGGTTGATAGTTAGTTTGAGTGGAACGTTGCCAGTTCGATTTATTATCTTTGATGGCATTCCATTGTTCGAGTACTTCCTCAATTTGCTCGGCGACTTCTCCTACCACTGCCATTTTTTTCCAGACCGGTTCATCATCCGAATAACCGGAAATCATTACACGACCTACCGCTTTTCCATTGGCAGTCAGTGGTAGATCGGCATACCAGACCTCTGATTCTTCCGCTCCAAAAGGTGCTTCACCTCGACTCCATCGTGCATGATAGCCTTCATGAACGGCGGGAGCGTTAACATCTAGAACTAAACTTTTTAGGTTCAATGTTGTAGTTGAATCGAGTAAGCGTTCCCATAAATCGCTCCAATTCACCGACCCTTGGAGACGAATCTGGACTTGATGACCATTCGTCGGAGCTTTTCCGGTCATCGTTCGAGCAATGGCACTGCAGGATTTTAATACGAGCATTAATTCCACATGACCGAATAGTCGAGTGGTTACCAAAATCAAAACCACGGCGGATGCGGAACTGAAGGCTAGTAGGTCGTTCTGAAATGCGATGTGAGCGATGACGCCAAACATCGAGAGAAGAGATAGTCCACTGACTAGAAGTAGTACCATCGGTCTGGAAAGACCTGTTTCTAACAAGCGATGATGCAGGTGTCCTCGATCAGTAGTGTAGATGCTGCGACCAGTGAGCTTACGGCGAAGTATGGCAGCGGTTGTATCTAAGATAGGAATAATCAGCAACGCAAGTGGAGCGGCCAGAGCCACTGTGGTAGGTCCCTTAAGTGAACAACGAATTGCTAGCACTCCAATCACCAAGCCGACAAGCATGCTGCCAGCATCGCCGAGGAATATGCTCGCAGGAGGAAGATTGAAGCAAAGAAAACCTACCAAGGCACCGGCCAATATGGCAGCGATGCACGCCTCCGGCCAAAAGCCCAGCCAAACCGAAATTAGGGCAATTCCCAGACAAATAATTGTTCCCACACTTCCAAGAAGACCATCCATTCCATCAATAAGATTCAGCGAGTTGATGGCACCAAGCAACCAGAACATAGTAAGCAGCCAAGAGAACATGCCCAGCTCAAACCGATAGCCAAGCAGGTTTACTGCTTCCACCCGAACACCAAAGTAGATGACAAGCAAAACAGCAACAATCTGACCCGCTAACTTATGCCGACCACGCAACTGATGACGATCATCGAGAATTCCGATGACACAAATCACTACTGCCCCCAGAAGCAACCCAAGCATGGGAGTGAGAGCAGGCTCAAACAATTCGCGTAGTGTTACGGAAACTACCAAGGCAACAGCAAGGACGACAAAACAGGTAAGAAATATCGCGATTCCGCCAGCAACGGGAATGGGAACAGGATGCATCTTGCGGCGACCGTCCGGTTCATCAATTAAACCAACGGAAAACGCAAACCGTCGAATGCAAGGGGTGAGAATTAACATCCCAACGAGACTACTGGTGAATAGTCCGAAGAGAATCCAGTAGAAGGGGTTCATCATCGTTTGCCTCTTCCAGCAGCTGCTCGACGTTGAGATCACTGCGCAGACTTCGTCCCCGTAGGTTGCGCACTAAGCGCATCCGCAATAGGGGGTACTCATCAAAGGGTCTAGTTCCACAGTTCCGAACCCGGGAACCGCCCCTTCAGGAGCTTCGAGCTAGTCGTCATGACTAGAAACTCGATCCCTGACGATATCTTCCCTGATAGATCGACATAACAAGCCTGCCTTGGCATTCTTGCTTGGGCAGGTGTACAGCGAGAGAGACTGTAGCAAAGGTGGCGAGAACATCTCGAACAACCGTCATCGTCCAAGTAAGGAGTCGACTACGATTGAACCGCGATCGAAGGTGATCTCTAGCTCCAAACAAGTCAGACTCGAAAGATCTTGGCTGGAGTTAGGGCCCAATGAAGAGGTTGGATTGAAGGAGAGGAACCCCCCAACACGAGCTTTTGACGCATGACTTATGTAAAAGCCACTCGTCAGAACACCTCGACCGACCGTACTCGGCAAGGAGAGCAAGTTTTTTAGTGCTGTCAGAAGACCGTGCTCAGAAATCGACATACGCAACTGCCTCTTGCATTATTGACTCTGGGCAAGCCACACTAAGAAACCTGTTCCGGATGCACAGACTTCTCGCTTGGCGTAAACATTACGCGGCTATCGCTGGTTTACATTAAACCCGATTACTTGTCCATGTACTCATAAAAACTCATCTCTTCATCAAATCTTCACATTTCTAGTTTCCGTGGTAAGGATCATTCTTTACTCACCGATAAATGAGATCATTTGTAGAATAACGAACGATTTTCAGAAGAAGAACACATCAGTGATCTTTTACAGGTGAGGAACATTTTCTATATTCGCTAGGTGTACAGCCGCGTTCGCTGTGTCCCTCGGAAACAGAAGTCAGAGTTAATGCCGCGCTCATCGGCGGCCTGATGTTGCCCACTGGCACGGAGAAGAGATGTCCACACTTGTTGAACGCGCTTCCAAGGATGCGCGAGATCAGCTAGAGAAACCGGATCGCGCAGGATGGTTTCTCGTGACTGCAGTCGCTCTGATCGTCGCGTATGCCCCTCTGCTTTATCAACATGGGGTGCTACTCTGGTTGCGTCCTCATTATCAGTTTTTTCCGCTGGCGATTTTGGCGGCGGGATGGCTCGGCATAACTCGATATCGGTCTCTCGGTCGATTGTCGCCGGGCCAAACAGAACCGGCCACGATTGGTTTGACGTTGGCCCTTGGGATTCTGTGCGGCGCGATTGCCTTAGATTCACCCTGGTTGGCCGCGGTGTCCCTGCCGATCTTACTGAGTTCTCTCAGCTATGCAGCAGGAGGATGGACACTATTGCGAGCTATGTTGCCCGCGCTGGTCATGTTGGGGGTCCTCGTTCCTCCGCCGTTCGAACTCGACCGCAGCTTGGTTCTCTGGCTGCAACGGCAAACCACGACCTGGAGCAGTACCCTGCTCGACTTGATCGGGGTCACCCATCTAATCGCCGGCAACGTCGTCGAGCTGCCTGGCCAACGGCTACTGGTCGATGAAGCCTGCAGCGGTGTGAACTCTCTGTTTGTGATCGTCGCCTGCACGCTTTTCGTCATCTTCGCGGAGCGTCGCCCCTTGGTATGGGCGTTGTTATTGTTGACGGCCGCGATCGGGTGGGTTTTATTGGCCAACGTGCTACGTGTCTTTTTGCTGACCCTTCTTAAGGGACGCTATCAGATTGACTTAACCACCGGATGGAAACACGACGTCTTCGGATTCTTGCTATTTGGGATCGCACTTCTATTGATTTGGAGTACTGATCGGTTTTTGAGATTTCTGTTTAGTCCGATTGACGAATCCTTACTCGCTCCAGAATCAGCAATTCCCTCGTCCGCAAAAAAGGTGCTGATCGATCGTAAACCGACAACGTTTCCCGATGGAATTGGACTTCTCACCTCGTGGGGCCTGATGCTCCCCGCTCTGCTGCTGGCGGTTCTTCAAGTGGATATCCTACTGGCCGATGGCATGGTCGCGCCCAATTTGTCGCCAGCAAAATCACTCGATCAACTCTCTGGAGCAACACTTCCCAAAGAATGGGGGCGTTGGAAGCAAGTCGAATTCGAGACGCGAACTCGAAACCCCGGCAGCTATTTTGGCGAAGTGTCGAAAACGTGGATGTATGAACTCGGTCGCAACACTGCCGCTTACTCCGTGGACTATCCCTTCCCGGCATGGCACGATCTCACTCGCTGTTATACCAGTCAAGGCTGGGTCATCACGCAAGAGGAGGTACATCCACCGGAAGATAACCGGCTCGGCTTCGTCGAAGTTGTCATGAATCGCCCAGGTTATCGTGAAGGATACCTGATCTTTAGCCAGTTTGATCGACACGGAGAACCCCTTCATTGTCGACTTAGCGGAGCTGGTTTATCGCTCTATCGGCATGGGCGAACGCTGGAACGTTGGCAAAAGCGCTTTTACGGAACAACCAATCCAAATGGTGTCGAGTTGCCTCCCGTGTATCAGGTACAGCTATTTGTTGAGACGTTTTTCCCGCTATCGTCGCAAGAAACTGAACTGTGTCGCTCCTTCTATCAACAGGGGTTATTAAAAATCCGCCCGTATCTCAACGACGACGTGAAAGGAGAGAATCGATGAAGATCTTCGCTCGCGGCACTCTCGCGGTACGTCGTTGGTGGCTGACGCGCCAATGGAGCTTACTGCTGCCGGCCTTACCCGCACTGTTGGCTGTGGCTGGAACGTTGACGGTAATTGGGTTTACTCTAGCGGTCGATGAACGAGACATCATGGCTCGCTATGAACGGGAAGCGGAAGAATACTTAAAAGCCAAGCAATATGACGCAGCACTGACCTGCTATGAACGACTGACTTTGGCAGCACCGCAATCTCGCGAGGCTCTGTATGGCCTGGCCTTGGCTTGCGCGGGGAAAAAAGAACAAGAACGTGCCTTGTTACTGATGAAAGAATTGGCCCCTCACGAAGGAGGCGGATACGCCGAAGCCCATCTGTGGTGGGCCAAACACTTGATTCAAACTGGCGGCACCTCCAAGGAAAACTTGGATCTGGTGGAACGGCATCTGCTGCATGCTCTGGAAATGCGAACCAAAGATGCTGAGACCGCAAACGGCTTACTAGGTGAACTCTATCTCAGCCGTGGTGAGTTGGATAAAGCCGAGGATCGTCTTCGTTGGGCTGTGGGAGAGAATCCGCAATTGCACCTCCGCTTAGCTCAACTTTACTACACTCGTGGAGATCAGATCAACGGTCGAAATTCGGCCGAGCAAGCTGTGCGGTTCTTTCAAGCATGGACCAAATCGGAGTTGCACGCACGCAGCGGTCGATTAGGTCTAGCGGATGCCTACATCATGTTGGGAGACTTTCCCTCGGCGATAAAAGAGCTGCAAGAAGGACTGAACGCGACCAACGATCAGGAATACCGTCGCGCCATGGCTCGTGTGTACATCGGTTGGTCAGAACATGTGGCCAAAACGAAGCCGAACAGTGTCGGCGATCAGTTGAATTACATGGAAAAGGGCCTGGCCATCGATCCGGACAACCACGAACTCGTTCTTCGCATTTGGTCGATGTTACAATTGAAGGGAAAAGAGTCGGAAAAAGCCTACGCAGTCCTTCGCAAGCAGCTCTCCAGTGGCAAGGGAACAGCGTTGACCCATCTGGCCTTAGGCATGCATGCCTGGGATGAGGGCAAGCAGGAGGAGGCTTTGGTTCATCTGGAGCAGGCCTATAAACTGGCTCCGTCCATGGCTCTGGTTGCCAACAATCTCGCTTGGGTCTTGGCTAACACCAAACCACCACAGCTCCAGCGTGCCTTGACCTTGATCAACAGTGTCTTGGAACGTTGGCCCAACGAACCGATGTTCCGAGACACGCGAGCCTACATCCACTACCGCATGGAAAACTGGAAGGAAGCCTTAAACGATTACCAAGCGGCACTTCCTGCTTATGCGCACACGCCGAATATTCACGAACGCTTGTCGGAAGTCTACAGAAAGTTGAACCTCAAAGTCATGTCCGACGAGCATGCCCAGCGTGCTCAAGAACTTCGCGCGGAGATGAACAAAAAGAAAAAGCCCTGAGCCGAAATGAAATCGTTCCTTGATGAGATGGCACAAATTATGGCGGGTAAAGAGTTAGGCAGTTGAGAGCGTAGGCTCGTGTTTTTCTCCCCCTCACCCTTGATCCTTTCTCCCCGAGGAGAGAGGAGGATCCCCAATTAGAGCGCTTCTCCAAATGGTGTAGCGGCAACAAGGGATGAAGCGCGTTCGCAGACGGAAACTTGCTTTCGCCGGCGAAAGCCTACGGCTACCTGCCAATCCGAATCGGTGTAGGCGCAGGCTTTTGCCGGCGCTCCGCTACACCATGTTGTAACGCGTACTAATTGGTACCGTCTTATCAAGAAACCGTCGGCGGCTCAGGCTCTTGGCCAGCGTATCTCAAAGCGCGAGCCAGAGCCTGGGTTGCTCTGTACCTCGATCACACCGCCGTAGCTTTTGATAATTTGCTGGACAATCGCAAGCCCGAGTCCGGTTCCTCGCTCCTTGGTGGTATAGAATGGCTCAAAAATGCGATCTCGAATCTCCGGATTTATTCCCAAGCCGTTGTCCGTCACGGCGAGATGTATCCACTCCTGATGTCCAAACGCGGAAACCTGCAGAACTCCTCCCTGAGGCATCGCATCACGTGCGTTGAGACAGAGGTTCATGAGAACTTGCTGAACCTGGGTCTCGTCGGCCACAATCGATAATGGCTCTGAGGAGAGATTTTCGACCAAGGTGATGGAACTGGGCAGTGTGACGCGCAATAACTCCAGCGTTCGTCGAACAACGGCAACTAACTCCAGTCGACAGGGAAGAGTTCGCCGTTGTTTGCTAAATGTCAAGAGTTGCGACGCCAACATGGAAGCTTGTTCCGCCGCGTGAGTGATCCGCTTCAGATCTTCGTGAACTGGATGGTTACCTAGCAAATGCTGCTGTGCCATGTCCGCGAGATTCAGGACTACGCTTAGCACATTGTTGAAGTCGTGAGCCACTCCCGAGGCGAGACGCCCAACCAGTTCCAGTCGACGAGATCGCTCTAGTTCGCGCTCCAATTGACGTTGTCGAGTTATGTCCAGCATCAAGGAAATGAAGCCCTGTAGAATGCCATTCTGATAGCGTGGCTGGTTGATGGTGAAACAGACTCGTTCAGAACCATCTTTGGCTCGATAGCGAAACTCGTGACTAACTTCCTTGCCCTCCAGAGCGGCCCGTGCCATGCAGAGTACCTGCTCTTGATCGTCTGGATGAATAACAGATAACCAAACTTGAGGATCGTTTATTTCGGAAAGGTCATAACCGCTGATTGTTTTCAAGGCTGGATTAGCGTAGGTGAGTCGCATAGCACGATCGACTTGTATCAAGACGATCGGTAACGAATTGACCAAGCCACGATACCGTTCCTCAGAAGCACGGATGGCCTCGCGAGCCTGAATAGTCGCAGTGATGTCGGTAAAGGTGGTCACGACTCCCTGCCCGATTGGTACGGCATTGACCAGCAGCCACTTGCCTCGAAACGACTTTCTACTCGCCTTGTCCGAGTCGCTGGAAGCTTGTTTGGCCGGAAGTGTTCCCAACACAAACTGACGGACAGGACGGCCCGTTCGTAGCGCGACCTCAGTAGGATGGTCATGAGAGGACATCGGCAATCCAGTCTCATAAACGAATTGCCAGCCCAACTCGAACAGAGTACAACCTTGAAGCGATTCAGTTGGCCGATTGAAGAAAGATGAGGCCGCCTGATTCGACTTGACGATGACTCCTTTGCTATCTTGAACGAGCAGGCCCTCAGCCATCGATTCAATCACGGCACGGAGTCGACCTTCGCTATCCATGCGAGCGGCTTCCGCCTGGTGCAAGGCAGTCAGATCCTCTAGCACCCATACGGCACAGTCAGGAGAATCTCGACCGCTCAGATGAACCGGGGCAGCCCAAGTCACCAAAGGAACACGCCTACCGTCCGCGCGATGAACCACGATGTCGTCGCGCATGGTCGTTCTCCCTTGACGAAGAGCGAGATAGACCGGCAATTCCTCGGCGGGATAAGGGGTCCCATCGGGACGATGCAGGCGATAAATGCGCGGCAATAACTCCAAACTGGCAGCACTATCTTCGCGTGAACCAAGCAACTGTCTAGCTCGGGCGTTGACCAGAATCGGGATTCCATTCGGCCCCTGAACAAAAAACACCCCGGTTGGCAAGTTGGTGATGAGCGCGTTAAACAAACTTGTTATCCGCCGCAAATCATCGGCCAGATATCGCTGTTCTGTGATGTCCGTGACCACGCCTTCCCAACCAACTAGCGTACCATCGATCGACCAGCGCGGAGCCAGCGTGTCTCGAAGCCATCGAGTGGATCGATTGGGCCAGGGTTGGGCAATGGAATTCGTCTCGTCAAGGGCGATCGACTCTCCATGTAACGAAGAATGTTTATGTGACAGTCGATACTCGCAAACCACTGGTTCGGATTGTCGGCCAAGTTGCTCCAGCGCTGCCAGGATCACCACCTGATCCTCAGGATGCACGTGAGACAACCACGAGGAATAATCGCCGAGTAACTCCTCGGCACGACAGCCGAACAGTTGCTGGCTTGCGGCAGACACCAAAGTGACTTCAGCCAAACCTTGCTTGGCGACTAAAGGCAAGTTCGACGAGAGCGAGTTGGAAGCCGTTCGTAGAAACCGCGCGCTATAGACCACTATCGGGACATGTGCTATCACTTGGCGATAGCCTGTTTCATGAAGGCGAACCCAGGACGAGGCGGCAGACACCAATAACCCAGCAGCACATTGGGCGACCAGATGAGCTTGTAACAAGGTTTGTTGCACGAATTCTTCTGGAGAAGGATAGAAGCGTCTGGCGACCAGAGGCAACAACGCCGAAGCGGCAGCCGTGACCGTGCCACCACGTAACCCCTGCCGTAAGCTCGCCCAAACAATGAGGAGAATCTGCACTCCCCACAATTGCCACCCCATCAGTTCTCGGCCATGCAGTTGACTAAGAATCAAGCTCAAAATACTGGTACAGGCGGCCAAGCCAATGATTTCCAACCAGTCGCCTGGCAATGGAGTTTCCAAACGACTTGCAGCGAGATCTTCGGCCCGAGAAGGCTGTTTACGCGGAATGGGCACTTCGAGGGTTGGATCAGATGGTTTAGCGTTCGTTGGTTTTCGAGGAGCCCGAGGCAGACGGTCCGTTGTGTTTGGTTGAGTGGGATTCAATAACCCACGTCGTTTAAACCAGGGAGTGAGTATCACAAGCAGGGGCGAACCAAGAATCAACATCCCCAGAGCATGCTCCAGCCATAAAAATATAAATTGGATCGCCATTAGATCATTAGCCGGATTGATCAACCCCACAGTGCGCAACAGAAGAAGCCGTGGCACAGCCAACAACACGGCACTGAGTCCAGCAACGAGGAGAACGAACTGCATAGCGGACTGCGGGTCAGCCAGTTGAGTGTTTCCCCCTGCCCGATGCCGATACAGCCACCAGGCTAGACAGGCCTCCGCAGCAGTTAAGGCACCATCGACCAAGATCCAGCCGCCAAAAGCCATCGAAAATTCGTCGCCTCGAAGCCTCAATGCAGCTCGGATCAGCAGCAGCAGAAGCGAGCCAATGGCCACCGCCGACAACGCGAATCGCCAACCAAACCACGCCACCAGGAGCAAGGCGATTCCCGCACTGGGCGACCAAGACGGAACGATCGAAACACTCCAGAGCAAGGGATGCGACAGAATAAACAGTACGACGACGAGACCAAAGATCTCGCGTTGTTGCAGGGGTGATGGGGGTCGAGGAGACGACGTTTCGAGAGGCGACCCCGTGGGACTCGAAGGTGCCGACTTAAGATTCGGCTGCTCAAGTTCGGAGCGAGAAGGCATAATCGGCCGTCCGCCCAGGGCACAACGAAGTACTTCCGTGAGAAAAACGAACCGGCGTGCAGTCCCTGTTCACCGATTCAATACTTGCGAAGCAAATCTCGCGGTTTGACTATGGTATGTCAACTCGAAAGTTGACTCAAGCAGCTTGGAAAAAAATTCTCCGTATCATTTAGTATCTGTGGCAAAATGAAGACGAATCACTGGTCCGATTTGGCCTCACGAGGAGCAAGAGAGCCATCTTGACGTTGGTAGTCTTCGACTTTTTTGTGCAGGGTGTTGCGATTGATCCCCAACCGGCGAGCCGCTGACACTTGCACTCCGCCGCACTGCTGCAACACTTGCTCGATCAGTTCGCGTTCCACCGCTCCAACGACTCGGTCATGCAAATTTTCCTGAAGGGTCTGTACCCCCAGACGGACGAGCTGCTGCACCAAGCTTTGTAGGTCGCTGCTGCGTGGCTTGGCCGAACGCCAACGCCGCTCACTCTTACCCGGTGGGGGGACTAGGTCCGGCGTGATACGCACTGAATCGGACTTCAGAGCGCTGGCATGTACAACAAGGCGTTCCATGTAGTTTTCTAACTCACGGACATTACCCGGCCAGTCGTAGGAGGTTAGTACATCCTCCATCTCTGGAGCCAACTCTGGAGTATCGACTTGGTGTTCCTCAGCGTGGCGTTGCAAAAAATAGTTGGCCAACAGTGGAATGTCTTCGCGGCGTTCTCGTAATGGAGGCAGATAGATCGGCCAGACGTTCAGACGGTAATAGAGATCATCACGAAAACGACCTAATTCGATCTCATCAGTCAACAATTGATTCGTCGCCGCTACCACGCGCGTATCAACGCGGATGGTGCGGGACTCGCCGACGCGCTCAAACTCCTTCTCCTGAAGCACGCGCAAAAGTTTGACCTGCAACTTAGCGCTCATGCTAGAGATTTCGTCCAGAAAGATCGTACCGCCGTGCGCTGCCTCAAAGCGACCAGTTTTGTTGTCGATGGCTCCTGTGAAGGCTCCCTTGACGTGGCCAAACAGTTCGCTTTCCAGCAGACTCTCAGCCAAGGCTCCGCAGTTGACGCGAACGTAGGGACCATCGGCTCGCGTACTGAGCCGATGCACAGCACGGGCAACCATCTCCTTGCCCGTGCCGGTTTCGCCGATCACCAACACCGTGGACGGGGTTCGCGCTACCAACCGAGTGAGTCGATAGACTTCGCGCATCGCCGGAGATTTTCCCACAATACCCGGCAGTTCAGCTTCGAGTTCGTCGTCTTTGTGAATTGGCATGTCGCTGGGGGTCACGATTCCGCGGGCATAGTTTTTCCCTTGGCCGCCAACAGAGCGGCGAGCCGATCGACAGACAGACGAGGCTCCTCTAGAAGAACACTGTACATTTCCTTGCGAATAAAGCCGAACAAATCTTCTCCTGTCCATCCAAGCTCGCGTAGAGACTGACCGATGCGTTCGTGACAACGCTTACTAACAGCATCAATTTTGCGGGTCACATTGCCTTCGTGAATCCCCAGAATGCGAGCTACTTCTCGCTGCGACAGCTTGTAGCGAAGTCGAAGCCCCAACAAAAGCACCTCCTGATCGTTTAGTTCGGCGAACCACTCTCGAGCGGCTTCACGAAACTGTTCATGCCAATGAGCATCCGAGTCTTGCGGCAGGTAGAGATCGGCCTCGCCCACTTCGTCCTCAGGCAGGGCCACCTCACCACGCTCTCGTCGCAGGTGCGAAAGTTCCTTGTTCTGATAGACGCAGAGCAACCAAGGAACCAAGGGACGTTGGCCATCATAACGAGCCAAAATCGGCGGAGAACCCTCTCGTTGTCCAACGAGTAGATAGCCCCAGAAATCGGTCACCGATTCCTCTTGGCGTTCAGGTTGTCGCGGGTAAAGGCGAACCGCTCTGGCACGTAAAGCGTCGATCAGCAAGATATCGGTACGATTGGCTCGCGTGCGAAACAGCATCTCCCAGGCCGGGGCCAACCGCTCCAGACAAGCACAGGCTAGAAACCAATCCAAGGGATAGAGATTCTGCAACAACTGCGATCGATCGGGATTGTTGGCTGCGGAATCTTTCCGCGTCTTGGTCAGTAAGCGCTGCAAGTTCTCTTCTAGTCGGCGAGTGAACACGTCCTCAGACAACGCGAGGTTAGGCAAGCGTAGTCGGCAGAAATGATAGATGAGGGCAGTTTGCACGCGGAAGTCAGCCATCGATCCATTCGCCGCCTACGTTTGGGGAACAAAGACGATCACCTCGATCCGGGCCGACGGTGCCGACTTCTTCTCATCGTGCGGCAACCGATTAATTCCCATGCCCAGAGAGGTAGTTTTTCGGCTGGTGAACCATCCTAGTTTATGAATTTTGTGCTGAGTTTTTAGGTACTCCAGCACCACGAGGCTCTGTTGCTGGGTGATGTTTTTGGCCACGTTGGCATCCTGGTTCATCTCGGCGTAGCTGACAACCACGATCTCCGAGCCTTTGACCTTGAGTTCTTCCGCCCACGCGGCTAAGTCGTCGAGTCGCTCTTTTCCCTTGTCGGTCAACACGGCTCGACCTGGCTCGAACAATTCAGTTTCGGCAAAAATGCGGTCAAACCGCTTCATGGTCGGACGAACAAGAATCTTCACTTCATCTTCGATGTAACTGCCGATCACAGGAAGTCGTTTGAGTCCCTCCGCTCCGCGCTGAATTTCGTGAATGGCTCCCTTCCCCTGAGCAACTGTTTCTTTACCCGTTCGGATGAAGCCGCGCAGATCCTCGTACAGAGTTTCGTCCTTAACGAGCTTACCTAGGGTTCCCTCCCCGTTGCGCACTCCATTCAGCGTCTCACCGAGTTCGACGAGCAGATCGCTGATTTCCTTGCCAGCATCACCGACCAGAACCGCGCCGTTTTCCGCAGGAGGAACTGGTTCGGCTGAAACGGACTGGCGAGTCGGCGTGCGGATCTCGACGACTTTGCCACCGAGCATCCCCTCGCTGAGAATGTGGACGGTCGAATTAGCTCGAACCAGATGTCGATACTCTTCTTTAACGCGTAGACGAATAAGAACCGGTTCTCCGGGGCGATCGGGAGCAGAGATGAACTCGACTTCACCGGCATCGATGCCGTGCAGTCGCACGCGCGTGCCGACCTCAATGCCTTTAATTTCAGGAAAGGTTGCCTGAACATGCAGATCATTTCGCCCCGACCAAACACGCGAGCCGAGGACAAACAGCCCGATCCCTCCTAAGATCAGACTGCCGAGAACAACTAACCCCAGAGCCAGCGCTTGCCAACGTGAGAGGGAGCCGGACACGGTACACATCCTCCCGGGAAATCCGTCGAGGAGAAATCCCCCAACAACTTCGTATCCATTATACTGGAGAGAATAGGACCCAACGGTTGGCGACCTGGGAATTGCGCCAACATTTCTGGTCGCAACAACGTTTTGCTCTTGGCATTGGCTTGGGCCTGTTCGATATGATGGTCTAATCCGAGGCTCTTTCTCATCCCGTGCCGCCGGTCGTGCGAACAGTATTTTCAGTGGCGGGAGACTATTTCATGGCTTCAACGAGTTTTAAGCAGCAGTGTCCCAGCTGCGAAGCAATGGTGCCGATCCGAGACATCAGCTTGATCGGCAAGAAAATCGATTGCCCTAAGTGTAAGTATCGCTTCGTGGTCGAGGAGCCGGCTGCCGATGAGGCAGACGAGGACGCTCCCGCGAGCAGAAAGAAAGGCGATTCCAAAGGAATCACCAAAGCCGGTGCAGGAGCGAAAGGGGCAGCGGCTCGGCGGCGCGGTAGTGACGACGACGGTGAAGGCCCACAGAAAAAGAAAAAATCAGGCAGCTCAGGCATGCTCATCATCGGCGGAGGAATCGGCCTCGTCGGAGTGGTAGCGATCATTGTCTGTGCCTTTGTCTTGATGAACAACGATAGCCCGACGACAGCGAGTAACACCTCGGCTCCACCCACTTCAGGAATGCCGGCCCCAACTCCGGGAGGTGGGGAAGGGGAAGATAACGTTCCCAATCCTGGCGGTCCGCAGCAAAATCCTGCTCCTACCGCAGGCATACTGGTCAACGTCAGCAATTTACTTCCCAATGACACTCAAGCGATTGTGGCCTATCCCATGCAGGTAACCATGGGTAGCGCATTGCGAGCTGCCGCCATCGACCAGGCGGAAGGAGGGTTCCGTCCCGAGCGCTTCCGTCAGAACATGAGCGTCGATCTTAACGATCTGAATCGAGTCATCTCGGCGGTGAACATTCGCGACAACTGGATCTTCACCATCCTTCAATCCAAGAAGCCGTTTAACGTCGAGCAGCTAAAGCAACAGCTGCGGATGAGTGCATCTGAGAAGGTAAAAGGCAAGTCAGGCAAAGAGCATGAGATGTTTCGCGCCACTGGCGAAATGGATAGCCTGAGCAACATGATCGTGAAGCTCAACCAGCCACGTGACGCCATGATGGTGTACTTCTATGACGCCAATACGGTGATCTTCGCTGATCCGCAACCGATGGCACGGTTCTTGGAAGAGGATGCTAAGCCGACGCATTTGAGCAAGGAAGGAGAAACTCCGCCGCCCTCTACTCCCGCGGCTGGAGCGGTTGGAGTCGGTGGGTTTGGCAGTGATCCAGGAATGGGCGACCGTGGCCCAGGTCGTGGCCCGATAGCGGCTGGATTGGATGCCGGCGGTCCCGCTATGCCCACTCCTGGAGGCATGGGCGGACCTCCAGGCATGGGCGGACCTCCGGGCATGGGTGGGGCCGGGGCCACTACTCCAGCTTCTGACGCCACCGTTCCCAGTTCCTGGCTCTCGGTTGATCCCTCGCTCAAGATGATGCTCGACCGCATCGAGAAGCTGGAGGAGAATCGTTCGACCAATCGTAAAGAGCCTGCTTCTTTAATCACCTTCGCTGGACTGATGGATCCGCTCATGGGGCCGACCTTGAGCCTGGCCAATACCTACATGCAAGATTATGGTCTGGATCTCGTGCAGCGGTCGTTGGCTCAACCGGTCATCACTGCGGAAATGCGCAAAATCAAGACTGTCGGTGCGAGCTTGGTGGCCTTCGATCAACGCAAAGGCGACGTAACCGTAGCCGTAGAGTACCATGATCGCCGCGATGTCGAGCGAGGGGATCGACTGATTCGTCCCCAGCTGGACAGCCTATTGGCGATGATGAAGTCCTGGCCAGGACTAAACGTCACTCAGAAAGCACCTGAAACGAACAACCCGGCAGCAGGATTTGGCGGCTTCGGAGGCGGCTTCGGGTATGCCGGAGGAGGAGCCGGGTATGCCGGAGGTGCAGCTAGTGGTGGTATCTCGGCACCGGCCCCGGGAGGTCTAGATACTCCGACGGGAGGCGGTCCGCGTGGCGGTGCCCCTGGACCAGGGGCAGGGGGCGGGATGCGTCCTCCGATGCCCGGTGGAGTTGGTGGAGCTGGCATGTATCCTCCAGGTGGTGGCTACGGGATGATCGGCGGTCCGGCTCCTGGCGGACTTGGCGGTCCAGCTGATGCCAAAGAAGACGAGAAAACCGATGGCACCCTCGCCTTGACCCGAGAGGATCGTCTTCTGGTGCTAACTTTGGAAACGCAATTGACGGGCGAGGCCTACGACAAGCTCTTCCCGCCGACCAAAGAAGTGTTCCAGTGGGCCAAAGCCAAGGCTGATCTGGCGACGACACGCTCTCGGGTTCACGTCCTGGCTGATGCTCTACAGGATTACTTCAAGGAGAAGGGACAGTTTCCGCAGGGAGCATTGCCACGTCCCCTGAGCGCCGTCCGCGGGTTCGAGTGGCGGCCCGACCAACGACTGAGTTGGGTTGTGGAATTGTTGCCCTACTTTGGCGAGGAGTATCGCGAGTGGGAAATCGATCGCACCCTGGGCTGGAATGAAGGCAAGAATGCCTTCGTAGCCACGCGAATTGTGCCTCCGGTGATCGCCAGCAACAACCTGCCCGGCGTGGGTTCGCCGCAGATCGGCTATCCCGGACAGACCGACATCCCCGTAGGAGCCACTCACTTTGTCGGTGTCGCGGGCCTCGGCTACGAAGCCGCCGAGTATCCCATTACCGATAAGCGAGCAGGGGTCTTCGGTTATGATCGCGTGACCAAGAAAACCGATATTAAAGATGGCTTACAGAACACAATCGCTTTGCTCATGGTGCCAGGCGAACACAAAGCTCCCTGGCTGGCCGGAGGAGGCGCGACTGTTCGAGGCATCTCTGAGGACGATCCCAAACCGATCGCGCCGTTCGTCTGCATGAGCTATCAGGCCAAGCCAACTGAAAGCTCTAAGTGGAACGGTAAGAAAGGCACTCTAGCCATCATGTGCGACGGCAAGGTTCGCTTCATCCCCGAGGATCTGCCCGCCGACACCTTCCGCGCACTATGCACCATCGCAGGCGGCGAGCAACTTCCCTCACGGATCGATTCGCTCTGCCCAGTTATCGATCCGCCTGAAGGCCGCGAGTTGCGTTCCGACTCACCGTCCGGCAGCTCCGGTAGTGCCGCTGTCACTACAGGCAGTGATCAAGACCGCCTCCAGGGAGCCTGGGCTGTGACTGCGATGGAACAGCGCGGCCTGAAATTGCCCGAGGTGTTCTATGCCTCAGCTCGACTGACGTTCTCCGGCAATACGATGGTAGCAGTGATGGGAATGCAGCGTGAGTCCAACACCTTCACGTTGGATCCCAGTAAGTCGCCTAAACAGATCGATTTTGTCGTAACAGATGGTCCCAACAAAGACAAGAAGGTACTGGGCATCTACGAATTGTCGGGCGACACGCTCAAGCTCTGCACGGCCAGTCCTGGCAATGCGACTCGTCCGCAGAAATTCGCCTCATCGCTGCTCGATGGAAGCATGATGATCCATCTGAAACGGGCCAGCGGTGGTAGTGCAGCCGTTCCGTCTACGACTCCGGGCAAAATTACCTGGAAAGAGTTTTCCCCTCGCTCCAAACTTTTCACGGTGAAATTACCCGACCCCGCCGTCGAAACCGGCCAGGAGCAGCTGTTGCCTGATGGCACCAAGCTGAAGATCTCGATGTGCATCGGCAAGTATGGCACAGGCGATGCCGCTGCCATGGTTGCCATGGTCGAGGCTCCTTCTGCTGTTGTTGCTCAACAAATTGTCGGCATGGCGAAACAGCAGATCGCCGCTGGCGCTGGAGCGGGCGCTCGCATCAAGGAAGAGAAGAATGTAACCATCGATTCCCGTCCAGGTAAAGAACTGGTTATCGAGCTTCCGAATAAAAACCCGATCCGAGCACAGCTTCTCGTCGTCGATAACGTCGTGATTCAGCTCACGGCAGGACCAACTGGCGAGATTCCTGCTGCAGAAATGGAAGACTTCTTCAAGTCGTTCAAGCTGAAGAAGTAATCGGCCTTCAGATACCCGGGTTCGTACAGTAGGAGAGAGAGACGTTGCTGAGCGTCTTTCTCTCCTGCATCTTTTTCATCAGTGGCCAACCTTAGTATGATGCGACCATTATTCCTCGGTCTGGACATCGGAACTCAGAGCGTTCGCGCAGTGGTGATCGACGAACAAGGGATTTGTCACGGTTACGGGGTACGACCACTAGATACGACCTATCCGCACCCCGGCTGGGCCGAACAAGACGCAAGGCAATGGTGGCAAGCCGTCTGTGGTGCTGTACCAGAAGCGCTATCGCGTGCGGGGATCACGAACAATTCGGTGGCCGCGATCGGACTGGACTGCACCGCCTGCACCGTGATTCCCTGCTCACTCGATGCCACGCCCTTGACCCGCGCTTTGTTGTGGATGGATCAACGCGCGCATCGCGAAGCAGCGGAAATCAGCGCGACTGGCGATTCAAGTTTGCGTTACGTCTCAGGAGTTGTTTCTCCCGAGTGGATGTTGCCCAAAGCGCTTTGGCTGAAACGTCACCGGCCTGAACTTTACGCGCGAACCGAACGGATGGTCGAATGCACCGATTGGTTGATGTATCGACTGACCGGGTCGTGGACGTTGTCGCTGAATCACGTCGCGGTCAAATGGAATTATGTCCGACCCGAAGGCGGTTGGAGCCAAGCTTTACTTCATCGTGTGGGGCTGGAGGATCTTGCGGAGAAATGGCCTCAGCAAATCGTCCCCTTGGGACAAGGACAGGGACGACTCACCGCGACCGCGGCTGAGCAACTCGGCTTGCGTGAAGGGATTCCCGTAGCTCAGGGAGGGATCGATGCCTACCTTGGAATGCTTGGCTTAGGCGCGGTCGGTGCGGGCGATTTGGCCATGATCGTTGGATCGAGTACCTGTCATCTGGCTACGTCACCGACTCCAGTGCTAGGCAGCGGAATGCTCGGCTGTTTCCCCGATGCCGTCTCCGAGGGATTATACACCCTGGAAGGAGGACAAACTTCGACGGGGTCGATTCTTGATTGGTATCGACGCCATTTTGCTGGCACCCAGCAAGTTCAGGCAGAACGGACAGGACGCGCGATTTGGGAACTACTCGACGAGGAAGCAGCAGGGGTTCCGCCGGGTTGCGACGGTTTGCTCTGTCTCGACTCTTGGCAGGGCAATCGCTGTCCCCTCAAAGATCCGCAAGCGCGCGGAGCCTGGGTGGGATTAACGCTTTCCCATGGCACCGGACATCTGTACCGCAGCTTGTATGAAGCGACTGCCTGCGGAACCCGCCACATTCTCGACGATCTCCGCAGCCACGGGTTCCAGGTACAGCGAATCTTTGCCGGAGGCGGCGGAGTCCGAAGCCGTTTGTGGATGCAGATCCATGCCGACGTGTTGGATCTGCCGATCCATCTGCCTGCGGAGTCGGAAGCCTGTGCGCTGGGAGCAGCGCTGGTCGCGGCCACACATTCCGGATATTTCAACTCTCTAAAAGAAGCAGCAGCGAGCATGGTGCGACTCCGCGAAATCATCGAACCACAACCAAGCACAAAAGCGATCTACAAAGATCTCTATGAGCGCTATCGAAAGTTGTATCCGGCGCTACGACCACTAATGCGAAGTTGAGTGGTTGCCGAGCAGCTGACCAAGCAGATCGTTTTGAGGGTAGCTATGCCCCAGATGTTGGCGGAATCCCTCGGCGAAGGCTACTCCGGCCTGCTTACCGCGATGGCTCGACCAGTGTCGCATCGATTCGACGTAGTGATCCATACCATGCTGGCGTTGCAACCATTCTCGCTGGCTGGCATGAGCCGCCAGCATGGCCGCTTTTAGCTCAATCACTGAGGAAATGTCGATGAGCAACCCAGGCGGTACTTCCTGGCCCAGCGGATCTTTCCCTTCAATGGCGTCGCAGTAGTACAGATGCGGGATTTTTTCCAAAGGGGAGGGCATGTCCCGCTCGGCCAAGAAGTTCGGAACAGCGGCAGCGAAGGCGGCGGCTCGTGTGATTGTGCTGGTCATCTCGTGATCGAGCATATAATCGGTTGGGCTATGAGTCAGCACGATTTGTGGCCGAGTCAGGCGTAGCAGTCGCACTACCTTTTCCAATGCGGACTCCCCATAGACAATCCGAAGATCGCGTTCTTCCAGGCAGTGATAAGTCGCGCCAAGCAAAGCAGCGGCAGCCGCTCCCTCGGCGCGACGGACTGCAGCGATGTCCTCGGCGGACAACTCAGTAGAGCCGCAATCGCCTGGCGTCATGCTGGCGATATGAACTTCCCAGCCAAGTTCTTGCTTCAGGCGAATCAGTGTGCCCGCACAGAGAAACTCTGCATCGTCTGGATGTGCCAACACACCGAGTACAACCTGAGCCATCGAACCATTCTCCAAATCACACTATTCGCCACGCGGCATCGACATTCCTGGTGGCTGGGTCGGACCGCCAGGCCTGGCTCCCTCTGGAGGAGCTACCGAGGGACGAACCATCAACCCCATCCGTTCAAGTACGGTGTCTCGAAACATACTACTAATCAACGGTACGCCTTCATCATCATTAACATTCAAGGGACCGTTGATGAGCGAGGCTTTGAAGCGATCCTTCGAAGCCGGAGGAATCATCGGCAATACCTCGAACATGCGAACGAGGTTGCGCCGGATCGACCCGCCTTCCAAGCGATCGAAAAGATCGAGATAACGGATCTCGTATTCCGCCGTCTGTTCCTGATTGAGGTTGTCGCGCCGAAACTCCTTGTGCTTCAGCAGAACCAGATCGCGCCAAGCTTCTAGAGTACTCATTGGCTTCTCGCTCCAGACGTCGATATTTGGTTCTAACCGTGGTTTACTGTACAACTCGATGGCCTGGATCGGTGAGCCAAGCTGCAACAGCTCTGCCTGAGCAAAGCGTTTGCGACAGACAATCGTCTCATCGCGCATCTCAACCAAGGCTCGATGATAGTGGTAGGGGAAGTTACTCAGGTTCCGGTAAAACTCATACTCAAACATAAAGCGAGCGGCGTTGTACTCATCGCGGTCTTGTTGGGTCGGCAAATCCTCGTCGCGAAGAACCGGCGGTGCGCCGTTGGCTCCCAGGTTATACTTGCTGGCAAAGCGGGCACCGTTCTCGCGCATGTTCTGCTCTTCCGCAGCATCGCGGAAGAGCAAGCGATTGCGTTCGCCAGTGTCGCGCCAGGCGGCGGCGGCTCTTGTCCAGGCCTCACGCGACCAAGCGCGATCCTTGCCGTAGACATATTCCTTACCAGTCGATCCAGGCCATTCTTGAAATAGCTCGCGTGCGTTCCAGCCTTCGCCGTCGTACCAATACTCTTCCTGCAACCGCTCCGCCATGTAGCGAGCCCCTTGAGCCGGATAGTTGCGGAACAACAACGTCGTCATGTGCTTGGGCCGGCGCTGCTTGGCGGGATTGGTGATCGGCTGACTGTTGCCGGGCAGGAATTCATCGGGGGGCGGTAACGGTTCTTGCGAGTAACAGAACCAACTGTGAGCCACGGCGTAGGCATCGATGTCATCGCCTAAAGGCGATTCCTCCGTCAACGCCGACTCGTCGAACGGACGCTCCCCCTCGGGTCGGCCACGCGGCGGCAAGGGGGGAAAGCGTTTTTTGGGATCGAGCGGGATGTCCTTCTTGGCCGGATTCCAAACCTGCGATCTTTGCGGATCCTCAATGTAGATGGAAGGAACGTTGAAGTTATCTTCAAGAAAGCGAACGATGTCCGAAGCGCGTTCACAGACAAACTGCTTCTTGCGTTCTTTGGCACTTTCTTTGAACATGCCTTCTTTCAGCCGACGAACTAATTGTGGATGCTTGGCGCAAAAGTCCTCGAACTCTTCCCAGTTGAATTCCAAATCCTCCCCGACCAATTTTTGAAAGCGTGCCGGATCCCGTTCGTTGGGTGGAATCAACGTCAGCTGAAACAGCGAGCGTTTATAGTTGGTCTCGTCGGATTTATTGATCTTGTGCATCGTGTAAAAGCCGATCGACCAACGCAGATCGGGATGATAAGCATTTTGCCGTTCGCCCTCGGCGAGCAGTTCGATGCCGCGCGTGATGTAAAAATACTTGTCGCGAACACGATCCGATTCGACCGAAACGTTGTAGGCCAGGTTCCAGCTTTGGAAGAGCCAGGGCGTGATGAAGTGCGGTTGCAGTTTGGTCAGCGAGCGCACCAGCACTTCCAACTCGTTCCACTGGTTCTTTTTTTGCTTGCGGATGGCGCTGTCCCAGAGAATGCAGGTGGCCACGCCACGCGAGCCGGTCAGAGCCAACCGCACCACTGCACCTGTTAACTCGACCTCGCCACGGGCATAATCTCGAATCGCCAGCGGACGAGCCAGTTCATCGATTACCCATTTGCGCCAGATCCACGAGGTGGTCAACAAAACGATGATCAGCCCGATGTAAAGGATCTTGCGCTGTCGAACTTGTTGTTGAAAGGGGCTGGCCATGAGATCCACTCCGATAAAGATAATTGCGATCCAAAATCATGTCGATGACGCGATCTCGCGCCAACGCATCAGGTAAAATGCCAGCACAAACCATGGCGCGAGATAAGCGAACAGCAGCAGTCCGCTTAATCCCATTTGAGTCCAGGAAATGTCAAAGCCTTCCGCCACATAGTTGCTCATCTCGAACCGATCGACATCGGGAATCACGTCGATGATGCGACGAACGACCCAGCGAAAAGCCTCGTCAGTACCGCTGACGATCTGATCGCTGATGGAAGTCGATTCACTGAAACTCGCTCCGGACAATTCCCGCCGGGTTATCCGGACCATCGCTTCGAGCGGCCCTCCCCCTTCATTTTTGCCGACGGCCACCTCGGCGACAAACTCGCGTCCCAGTCCACCAAAGAACAGAATCATGGTGATGAGGAGACTGATCACTCCGTTGAGATAGGTACTCAAGACCACAGCTAGACCGATAATCAGGGCCATCTGTAGCCACAGACCGAACGCCCCCTTGAAGAAGTTGATGGCAAAGCGAACACGATCCGAGCCTTCTCTCTCGTCGAGGCGGAAGTACAGATCGCGTTTCGCCATGCCGACGTACTGCGTGTAGCTATCGCAGGTGACGCGACACTGAAGCGGCGCAGGCACAGGTCCAAGCAGTTTCAGTTCCGACTCGCGCTCCGGATCGGCCTGCAAAGCGTTTTTAATCAATCCGCCTGGAATTGTCAGCGACAGGGTACGATAGTCAGTGACAGGACGTGAGTCTCGCTCGAAGAAACCGTACTTCTCAGCGAGTTCGTTATTCAGGGCGATCTCTTCGGCACTACCTTCGATCAATCCCTTGCCACGTTCCTCGCGCTCCTTGCGGAATGCCTCGTCATCCCCCTTGCGGAACCGCCAGGAGTAGAAGCGAAAAGTGCAGTAGACGTCCTTGCCCTCCTCACCTTTGGTCGTGCGATAGACATCGAAGGTGTACTCGCAGCGCACTTCTGGTCGGTTGGCTAACGAAGCAGGCAGATTGACGAAATCCCAGCGAGCCGTCTGAGCGGGCTGTCCGGGCATCGGTCGCGTGATATAGTCGCGATATTCCCATTCTCGACCGACATTGGTTCCTTTACGAGGATCGTCGGTATTCTCAAATAAGAGATCGCCATAGTAGGGAACTCGGGCCTTGAGACTCTCCGCCGCCGCCTCCGGATGAATGCCGCGTAGCACATACAACAAACTGATACCCGTCATCGCGACCAGGACCAACGTCATCAAAGCCAGGAAGCCGAAGAACCGTCCGAGAACGATCTCGAAGCGTTCGACTGGCTTGGTGACGATAGTGTGAATGGTTTGTTGTTTGATGTCAGAGGGAATGCTGAAGGAAGAGAGTAGGGCAGCGGTGAACAGCAGCAAGGCGTTCATCGCCAGAAAGACCACACCAACATAGGTTCGCACCTGATCCTTGTGCCAGGAGGGAATGAACCAGCTGGCAAAGAGAAACACCAGCAACATGCCGCTGAACGCATAAATCACACGTCGGCGAATGGCTTCCTTGAAGCTGAGCTTAGCCAGAGCATAAATCCGACGAAAGCGTTCTCGAAAGAGATTGAGGATAAAAGGTAAGCCAGCAGCCAGGATCGAACAAGCACCGGCTAAGGTCAGCAACAGATTTGGTGTAGTGAGAACGAATTTTTCGGGGTCCGGCTCGTCCGCTCCAGAGGTGAGAAAGCCAATACCAGCGGCGATGTAGAACAGAGCGGAAAGACCGCAGCAACTGAGGAAGAATGTCTTCAACCAACCAGGTACGGCAGCGTAATCCTGGGGCCGCCAGCGCGGCAGAGCCACCAGAAAGAACAGTATCAGCCCGATAGTGGCGAAGCCGCCCACGGACTGCGTCCATTGAACGATGCCGGCGGGCAGATCCTCCACACGGAGCGGTTCGCGATCGAAGGTGATAACGGCAAACATGATGCCTCTCGAAGCTCGAAAGAACAGTGGTCGGCGGCACGCCTGGATACTGAGGCACCCCTCTAACCGACCACAGCCAAGTTAGCGGCGTTCCGTGATCGCATCCGACTGAACGGCAGGCTTGATAGTTTCCTTCTCCGAACCCGGCTGATAACGCCGACCAGGATGCCGCTTGCTCTCTTCCACGATACGAAGGAAGTAGTCTTCCAGAGTTGTGGTCGGATGCCCTACGGTATCGATGCGCCCACCGTGCCGAGCCAACACTTCTTCCAGATCGCGGCGAAGCTGCTCGGTCAGTTGAATCTCGCTGGCTCGCAGTTCGACACGGTTGACGTCCTGCAACAGCGTTTTGACCTCGCCATAGGCCTGCAATTCGCCCTCGTTGAGAATAGCGATGCGATCGCAAACGTCTTGCACATCTTCGAGGCGATGGCTGCACATGATGACCGTCTTGCCCAGGTTGCGTAGCTCAACGATGAGGTTCTTCATCCAGCGAGCGCCAAGCGGATCCAGACCACTGGTCGGCTCGTCAAGTATGACCAGATCGGGATCGTTAATAAGTGCCTGGGCCAGACCGATACGTTGCCGCATGCCCTTGGAATACTCGCGAAGCTTGCGTTTACGGTCGTTTTTCAGCCCGACCTTTTCGATCAACTCTTGAGCGCGAGTCTCTCGAACACGCGGTGGCAGATCGAAAAGTCGGCCATAGAAATCGAGAGTCTCTTCGGCATTGAGGAAACGATACAGATAGGATTCCTCGGGCAGATAACCGATCCGCTCGTTCTTGCTGACGTCAGCCGCGGGCTTGCCGAACAAAAACGCCTCGCCCTCGGTAGGGAACAACAGTCCTAACAGTAGCTTAATGGTTGTCGTTTTGCCTGAACCGTTGGGGCCGAGCAAGCCAAAGATCTCGCCTTTACGGATCTCGATATTCAGCGCCCGGAGAGCGGTCTTTTTCTGCCGCCCCCAGAAGTCGCGGTAAATCTTGGTGAGCTTTCGTGTTTCAACGATCACTTCGTGGGTCACGGCACCACCACCTGGTACAAAGAAAGGATGATTCTTTCGTTTCCTACGCACGAACTCCGCTCGACGTTCACGGAAATCGACGTTGTTGTCACTGTAGGCTACCCCAACTCAATCGGCTATTCACGATCGGAAGGGGATCCATCGACCGTACTCGTCTCGAATCTCATTGGGAACAAACCGCGGCTTGTACTCCATCGATCGACATCCTTGGACATAATATCCCAAATAGAGATACGGAAGTTCACGTCGCTGGGTTTCCTCGATCAAGCAGAGAATGTTCCACGTTCCCAAGCTGCGATGCCGCTCGTCAGGATCGTAGTAGAAATAGATCGCCGACATCCCTTCCGCTCCGACGGCCTCGCTGTCAGGTATTGCTCGCGGCAGATAATCGACATAGCCAACGCCGATCAGTCGCCCCTCGAGGTAGTAGCACCACTCCTCGACCGGAAACGGATGGTAAACGAATGACTCCATGTAGCTTTCAACATCTTTGGGAGCATGTTCAGGCCAATTTTTCAGGCTGGTCTGAAAGGCGTGGTAGCGATCATATAGATTTAGTTTGACCACTCCGACAGAAGGCTCTCCGATCTGTAACTCGACGACGCCTTCGTTCAGCTTTCGACATCGTCGCTGGCTACGGTCGGGGCGAAACTCCCCAACACGGATGCGGAGCGGCTTACAAGCGCGACAGGTGGCACACATCGGGCGAAACATCACATGCCCGAAGCGCCGCCAACCCTCGACCATACGTTGCAGATATTCCGCCGAAGACAATTGACCAACATACTCGTTTTCCAAACTCCACTGCTGATCGGGCAGGTAGCCACAGGGACTGGGCGGCGCGGTAAAACGAAAGAGCGACTCCATGACGACTCCCGTTCAGGAGCGAGGCCGCATGGCCCGTTCAATGCGGGACAACTCACGTCCCGCCAGCCAATCGGAAATCGAGCGAGGCAGATACTTCAATAGCCGCACTCGAAAGGCCAGCTTGCCCGGAAAGGCCAAGAACGCACGCTTCTGACGAATCGCGTCGAGGATAATCTCGGCCGCCTGCTCAACGGGCATGGTTATACGATCAGGCAGTCCCAACGCTTCGGTCATCGGCGTGCGGATCCATCCCGGACAGATAGTCGTAGTCAAGATATTGTATGGCTTCAATTCAATCCGCAGCGAGTCCATGAAGGCATTGAGTCCCGACTTACTGGCGCAGTAGGCTGACATGAGCGGCAAGCCGCGATACGAAGCCAGACTGGAGAGGACAACGAGATGGCCGCGTTTCCGCTCTTGCATGCCGTGGATGACCGCGTCGATACTGTTGACGACTCCCAGCAGATTGATGCGGATCAGCTGATTGATCGCCTCGGCGTCGAAGGAGCTGGCCGGCGTGCCGTGTCCCACTCCCGCGCTAGCAATGAGCAGGTCGGTCGGTCCAAGGTCTTTCTCCAGGCGCTGGACGGCTTGGCGAACGGCGTGCAGGTCAGTCACGTCAGCGACGGCGGTGGCCACGGGCTTCCCCGGCAAGGCGGCAGCGAGCATGGCCAATCGGTTGCCTTGCTGATCGATTGCGGCGATTCGCGCCCCTTCATCAGCTAGCCGTTGAGCTAATCGCGCACCGATGCCGCTGCCTGCTCCGGTTATCACCGCCACGCGATCGCGAAACTCATTCATGCATCAATCCTGTGTGCTGAAGTGCCTTGCAACACTGTACTAGTGACGACGGAGCCTGTCTATTGGCGGAAATGAGATACGCCAAATAATCCTGCTCTAAAATTTCTATAAAGCCGCTGGTTCTACCCTATCCGAGATTCCTGAGGAAACCTACAGTGACTAGCACACAGCCAGGGAGCCTCCGGAAATGAAGACCAGCCAGGAGCTTTGGGAAACGATTGAACGCTTGCGTTTACTCCCAACCAGCGAGGTCGAGCGAGTGAAAACTCGTTGGTTCCGTGCCGATCGTGAGGGAGTAGACGACGCCTCCAATTTCGCGCGCTGGTTGATCGCCAACGATTACTTGACAAAGTATGACCTTGAGGAGATTCGCCACGGCCGCGCCGATCGCTTGAAAATTGGCACTTATCAGATCTTGAAGCTCTATGAAGCAGGGCCCAACCAAGGCTCCTATCTCGCCCTCGATGCCCTGGGGCGAAAAGTACTGCTCGACCTGGTCGAGGAGAAACTCGCCAAAGAACCAGACGTGGTTCGCGCTTTCGAGGCGGCGGCCGAGCGCGTCATGGGCGTGCAGAATCCTCATGTTACCCGAGTAATCGATTTCGGCAAATCGGGAGAGCGGCTCTATCTAGTACGCGAGTTGAACGACGGCGTGACTCTGGCAGAAGTGCTGGAAAAACGAGACCGGATGCAGCCGAAAAACGCGGCGCGGCTCTTCTCTCAGGCGTTCGCGGCCCTTCAGGCTTTACACGAAAAGCAGGCACAAGGCGGTGAGCTGTCGCCGGAGTATATTCTGCTCGCTTCGCTGGGCAAAAGGGGACGTATCGTTAAATTGCTTCGTCCAGGCATGCCAGCAGCGCTGTTTCGTGGCAGTGCCTCGGTCGAGGACGTGGTCCGCGCACTGCGTCCAGTGTCGCGGCCCGAGAATGACGTTTTCCTCCTGGGACAATCGTTTTATCACAGTCTGACGGGCAGAATCTCGGAGGCGGTGCTGGCCGGCGGTCATTCGACCCGTCCCGTTCGTGAACTGGCCCCGGACGTGCCCGAATTGCTGGCCGAGTTGGCCGAACAACTGGTGTTCCCAGACGTATCGGCTCGACCGCGCGCTGCCAGTCGGGTCGCCAAAACCTTGCGTGTCTACCTGGCCAGCGAAGAGGGGAACCAGGAAACTCCTGCCGAGGAGGAAATCGGCACTCCTACCGAACCAGCGTTGCCGGCGCTGCCCACCGAGACGGAAGAAGAGCCGGTCGAACCCAGCTTCGGCAAGGAAACTCAAGCGCCGGCCAATCGCTTCATGGAGTTCTGGGAGGAATTTGGTCCCAAACAGCGCGATTGGCTTTTCTTCGCTGCTGGAGCCGCCGGCATGCTCTTATTGCTGCTACTCACTGTGCTGATAAGCGGCATAAAGTTTTCCCATTTTGTTTTTCTCTTGATGGGCGGTGCCATCTCGTTCCTGGTCGAGCGAGTAGTTCAACATCGCCGTCCGGTCAACGAACTCGAAGTGGAGTGACCCCAGCTTGCACCAGATTTCGCCACACGATAGGATAAACAGTTGTAGGATACACACAGAATAACGGAAGAGGAGAAGGGCAACTAGAATCCTGGCCAGCAGTTGACGCAGGCCTGTTCTGATCTCGGACTGCTCCGAGAGGTGTGGACATCATGGAAAAGTCCAGCGTGTACGTAGATGGCGAGCAAGAAGCGCTCCGCTACAAGTGGATCGAAAGCGAGAAAGCCGGGCACGATCTCGGCGAAGCCGCCATCCGCCGTTGGGTGCAGAATCACTGGTGGGGCTATCTCCGCGCCCGCTGGCTAGAGCATCTTCAGGGCAAACGCTTCTGGGTCGAACTCGATCGCGGCGACTTTGGCCTCTTACAACGCAAGTTTCACGACAATACCCTGCTGTTGGATCGCATTCTCGATCGACTCAAATCCGGGCAAGAGAATCTCGACATCATCTGTTGGGCACACGCCTGGGGCATTGCCATGGAGCCGGTCATTGAGATTCTCGAAGCACTGGACATCAACAGCCGCCGATTAGCCCATCGCTTCGATCCCACTCCGTGACCTCAGCGTACCGCTCCGCCATTGACTCGAATCGTCTGCCCCGTCAGATAGGCCGCAGTTGGCGACACTAACCAACGCACGGACTTGGCCACGTCTTCCGGTTTGCCCCACCCCCCCAACGGGGTCTCACGCTTCACTCGTTCTTGCCAGACTTCCGAAGCCGTCTCTCCCCAGGCGGTCTTGATCCACCCCGGCGCGACGCAGTGGACGCGCACCTCAGGAGCCAACGACAGTGACAGACTGCGCGAAAAACACATAATCGCGCCTTTCACGGCGGCAAACAATTCGCCCGAATCGCCTTCCATGCCAGTCTCGGCCTGATCCCAACCGACGTTGATCACCACGCCTCGACCAGCCTGTTTCATCAGCTGACCGAGTGCTCGGCTGAGATACATGGTTGCTTTCAAGTCCACGGCAAGCAGGGTGTCGAGTTTCTGCTCAAAGGACCACTTCGCTGCCTCGCCTGTGAGGGTGTCGGCTCCGGCGTTGTTAACAAGAATGTCCAGCCCGTCCCAGCACTGCCAGGCGTTCTCAGCAAGTTGGGCACAGGCCGAGCGGTCTTGCAAGTCTGCCAGCAACACTTCCGAACGTCCTCCTTGACGTTGGACCGCTTGGCGAACGAGTTCAGCCTGTTCGAGCGAACGCCTGCCATGTACCAGAACATCAGCTCCAGCCCAAGCGAGTTCCTGAGCGATGGCCCGACCGATCCCACTGGTCGAACCAGTCACCAATGCGCGGAGTCCGGTCAACTCGCGTCCAGGCGATGGCCCAAACGCCGCGACCCCGAGCAACCGGTCATGCATCTGCTGCACCGTTTGCCCCAGTCGTGGATGCACTACTCCAGGAGCGATCTCGTTGAGCGGAATCAGCACGAAAAGGCGTTCGTGCAATCGCGGATGCGGCACGATCAGCTCAGGCTCCTCGATGAGCTGATCCCCATAAAAGAGTAAATCGAGATCAATTGTCCGCGGACCATCCCGTACAGTGCGAATGCGTCCTAGCCGAGTCTCGATGTCCAGACAATGCCAGAGCAACGAGCGAGGAGGCAGGGAAGTTTCCAGCTGAACCACGGCGTTGAGATACGCTCCCTGTCCAGCAGGACCGCCAACCGGCGCGGTCTCATAGATGGACGAGGTCAAGCCTATCCGAACGTCAGACAATTCGCCCAACCAGGTGAGAGCCTGTCGTAGCATCGCCCGACGATCGCCAAGGTTGCTGCCCAGAGCCACATAGGCAATCGTGGTCATTTCGCGTCGAGCCAGTGAAGAATGATGCCAGCGAAGTAGGTTGCTCCCAGATTCGATGCCTGCCCAGGCTTGAGGCCATAGCCGCCGTCCGCGTTGCGACATTTAGCGATGAACTTGCGCAAATCGTCGGCCCGCTTCGGCTTCGCTTTGAGCATGTGATACGTCCGCATAACACGGTAGGAGGTTTCCAGATCGGACTCTTCGATGCCGAATCCGCCATCGTCCAGTTGAGTGGTATCAAGGGCCGGAATCACCCCGGCGTCGGCCTTTCCACCGAGCCGCAGGATACAGGCAACCACCCCACCAGTAGCTCGCGCGACGTTCTTGCCCTCGCCGTAGGTGCCGTTGGCGTTTTTCTGTTTGATGAGTTCAGCGATCCAGGCCTTGTTCTTCTCGCACGTCTTGCCGATTGCTTCGAGACCGGCAGCGGTCATGCGAATCTGCTCGAACTCCTTGGCGTTTTCCATCAGGAACGAGATGGCCGCCTTCTCGTATTTCTCAGTGGGAATTTTCAGTTCCACCAACGCCATCAGCCCGACCGCTGTGACGAGGACATCCGGTTTACCCCCTGGAGTATCTGCGAAGCCACCAGTCTTGGAATCGTAGCAGGCGAGGATGAAACGTTTGGCTCCTTCCACGTTGGCAGCGCTCCCTCCGAAGTATTTCAAAGCACGCAGCGCGCTCGATGTCGCTCGTAGCGAGGGTGTCGAAGCTTTTGCAGAAGGAAGAAAACCACCCGCTTTAGCCTCGAAGCTACGGAGGTAGGCAACGGTAGCTTGCTTTTCGTCGGCGGTTTGAGCCAGCGCGACGCAGGGTAGCAACAGTAGGATGCCGAGCCGCGTTTTCATCATTGGACCTCGCTTACATGTGCAGTTCTACCACGTCCTTATCGTGCAAGACATGATCACGGGTGACGGTTTGGCCCGGATGCACTCCGGTGCCCCAGATTTTGGCCGACTTCAGCTTCTCGGCAAAGTCGCGATGAACCAGTTCGGCCATCTCCCCAAGAGTGGTGCCGCGTTTGCAAGTGAAGGGCGATTCCATGTCGGCAGGTTTGCCCGGACGTTTGCTGTAAACTCGGATGACGTCCAGCGCATGATATATCGCGTTGCGGAGATGCTCCAGACCTTGCCCCGACTCGGCGTCGAGTTCGATAATTGGAAAGCGAGGAGTAAACATCTCTTTAACGATCTCTAATCTCTCGGATGCCCCCTCGGCCTGTCGTTTGTTCGCCGCCAGCAGGGTTTTGATGTACGCGATGGTTGGATCTTCCACGTCCACGGGCGGCTCGCCGATCAGCACGGTTTTGACAGAACTGAGTCGTTCTAGCACCGCCTCGGTCGTGAACGGACAATCGTCATCGGCGAGGTCGAGGACCAAGACGGCGAGGTCCGCGCTGCGGACCATGCTAGACAAGTAGCTTTCCATGTGTTCGGCGGTGATCGGCGGCGTATCGATCAACTGCACACGCACATCCTCCCAGTCCATCATGCCGGCGCTGGGCTCCCGTGTCGTGAAGGGATACGGTGCGACTTCCGGCGTGGCACGAGTCAGCCGGGTCAGGATGCGACTCTTGCCGACGTTCGGTGCCCCGACGAGAATCGCCTGGCCAGCTCCTTGCCGGGGAATTTTGTAACTGACTCCGGTTTTCTTGGGATGCTTCTTGGCGTGTTCAACCTCGGCGGCCAGTTCGCTGATCTTGCGTTTGAGCTCGGCCTGCAGCTTTTCCGACGCTTTGTGCTTGGGCAGTTCGACCCACATCCTTTTCAGACAGGCCAAACGCTCCTCATCTGTTTGCGCTCGTTTGTAAGCCGCCTCGGCCTCGTGATACTGCGGAGTTAGATTGACAGCCATCGCCTCACTCCTCATTGCTCGACTCTGAGCGTATTGTACGACTCCATCGCGACAAGACCGACCCAGAGCCGATGCACCCAAAAATTCCTACCGTAAAGAAAAACCACGAGAACCCGAGAGACGGAACCACGCTATGCCAGGCCTATTCGAGCAGATCCAAGAAGCCACACAGTTCATTCAAGAGAAATGGTCGGGCACGCCATTGGTCGGCATCATTCTTGGCACTGGATTGGGCGGCCTCGTCGAGGAAATCCAGGTCGAGGCCTCGTTCCCTTACGGCACCTTGCCGCACTTTCCCGTCTCCACCGCACCCAGCCACAAGGGGCAGTTGGTGTGCGGTCAGCTCGCTGGCCAACCCGTTGTCGCTATGGAGGGCCGGTTTCACTACTACGAAGGTTATTCGACGCAGCAAATCACCTTACCGGTTCGCGTGATGAAGGCTCTGGGCTGTAAGTATCTCCTCATCAGCAACGCCTGCGGGGGCATGAATCCGCAGTATGCCAAGGGGGACATCATGCTCATCGAGGACCATATCGGACTGTTCCTGGAGAACCCCTTGCGCGGTCCAAACGATGATCGCCTCGGTGTGCGTTTCCCAGACATGTGTCAGCCCTATGACAGAGAGTTGCTTCAGCTAGCGCGACGAATCGCTCTGGAAGAAAAGATTCCCTGTCAACAGGGAGTTTTCGTCGCCGTACCGGGGCCGAATCTGGAGACGCGCGCGGAGTATCGCTTACTGCGTCAACTCGGCGCAGACGTAGTCGGCATGTCCACGGTGCCGGAAATCATCGTCGCTGTGCATGCTGGACTACGCAATCTGGGTTTATCGATTGTGACGGATATGTGTTTGCCTGATGCTTTAGAGCCAATCAACTTGCCGGACATCCTACAAACCGCCGCCGCGGCGGAGAAGAAACTACGAGTTCTTGTCCGCCGCGTCGTGGAGCAGCTGAATTGATCGAAATAAACTAAGTCTCAATCGTCGTCGGCGAGGAGGAAATCGGCGGGGTCAAAACCGCGACCGCGTTTTTCCTCGCGCTGGCGCGGCTTGGCCAGACCAGCCTTTTCTAACAGAGACACGCTCATCACGTCCTCTTCCTGATCCTCTTCCAGCTTGCCTACCATGTCAGCGGGCAACTCGTAACGGATAAAGTAGTCGCGCTTGCCGATGGTAATGCGATCCTTGGGATAAAGCAGTTTCTCTTGAACGCGAATCCCGTTGACCTTCACGCCGTTGGTGCTGTTACAGTCGCGGATGTACCAGTAGCCATGACGAAAGATCAACTCGGCGTGGATGCCGGAAATATTGGGAAACCGAAGTGGAATGTCACAGCTTTCCCGACGGCCCAGTGTCAGCTTTTCCCGAATGAGTGGGATGTGATCCCCACCACCGGACGGCACTAACTCGCCGTTTGGCTTGAAACTCATCGCTGTTTTCTCCCGAGGGATACCGCTCCTGTGCCGAAGCCGGCCATGATGACGTATTCATGATATGAGGCGCGACTGGACCTGAGTCGGCTGTCCAACTTCATGATTATAAACCAATGAGTCCGCCGACAAAAACCAATTTTTTCACTCCTTGTGCAGAATCTCAGATTGTTGTGTCACAGAGGGCCGACGCCCTCCGCTCAGAGACGAATTATTTCCGAGCGGAGGACGTTAGCCCTCCTTGTTTGTCGTGAAGAACGGAAGAGCATCAGCCTTCCGAGTAAGCTCTTACGTCAGATACCTTTCTGAAGAGGTCAAAATCGACGACCAACGGCAGATGATCTGAGGCGCGTCGAGCCAGACGATCCCGAATCACGGTGGCCCGATCGATGCGCAGATCGCCGCGACGATACACCTTGTCCAAAGCGGCCATCGGGAAGAAGGCGGGAAAACTACGGAAGCGATGGATGGGAGCCGTCACTTGCTCGAAATCATGCGAGTGGAAACGATGTTTGCCCAGCGTGTTGCGCCAGTCGTTAAAATCGCCGACAATCAGGGTCGGCAAGCGGGCCAGTTCGCGAAACAGAGCGTGTTCGAGCAAGTGAGCTGTCTGCCAACGCCGTTCTCGTTCCGACAAGCCCAAGTGCCAGTTCACCACATGCACCGGACCTTGTGGCGTGTCAACGACGACCAACTGGGCCCCACGCGGCTTACGTTTGCCGTGGCGGATGCAGAGATTGTGTTGCACGCGAAACGGCCAACGCGACAGGATCAAATTGCCGTAGCCACCGTCTCGATGTGGTACATTCAGTTGATACAACGAGGCATTGGCCCGCAGCCGCTCCGCGAGGATAGCTGGCTGGTTGTCAAATCGGCTACGTTTGACGTTGAAATCGACCTCTTGCAAACACACGAAATCGGCTTCAAGGTAGCGCAGCACCTCGCTGATTCGTTCCAGTTTATAGCGTCGATCTCCGCCGCCGACGCCTTTGTGGATATTGTAGCTAACTAGTCGCATCAGGTTGACACTCGCCTTGCTTGCCGATACGGTACTATTTTGCGCCTAACTCACGATACCCTTTAGACTGAAGGAACGTCAACCGCGATGGTCCGAAAGAAGCTTGGTCGAGGCAGAAAAAATCGTTGTCGATTCTGTACGAACGAAGGTTGTCCGCGTCCGGCATTTGTCGATTACAAGGACGTACCGACGTTGAAAAAGCTCTGTAGCAGTCAGGGCAAAATGGTCAGTCGGAAGCGCTCGGGCAACTGTGCTGCCTTCCAGCGCGCCGTCAAGAACGCTATCAAGCGTGCTCGCTTCATGGCGTTGTTACCGTATGTTGGCGAGTAGCCTGGAAAAGTAAATTCGCCGAGCTGAAGTTGAAGAGATTTCGGCTCGGCGAACTCGCTAATGATCACTTGTCGTCGATCTCGGCCAACGCCTTAAACGGAGTGCCCTCGACATACTCCAGGAATGCACCGCCGCCTGTCGAAACGTGGGTCATCTTTTCCGCAAGACCGAACTCTTCAACCGCCTCGGCAGTTTCTCCGCCACCTACTACCGTAGTTGCCTTGGCATTGGCCAACGCCTCGGCCACAGCTCGCGTTCCTTTGCTATACGGTTCGTCCTCGAACTTGCCCATTGGACCATTCCAAACAACAGTCGCGGCTTTGTTGATCTCGTCCTGATACAGCGCGATTGTCTTGAGACCAATGTCCACACCGGCGAAACCGTCGGGAATTTCCCCTTCCACCACCGTAGCCGTAGACGAATCTTTCAAATCTTTGACGACAAGATGATCTATCGGCAAAATGATCTTGCCTTTGCCTAGTTCGAGAATCTCCTGGGCCATCTCCAGTGGGGTCTTCTGTCCCTCCTTGGCTTTGGTCTCACAGAACGATGAGCCGATACCTTTCCCCTGAGCCTTCAGAAACAGGTACGACATGGCTCCACCGATCAACACACGATCGACCCGGCTGAGCAAACTGCGGATGAAGCCGACTTTGTCGGAAACTTTTGCTCCGCCCAGGATGCCGAGCATCGGTCGCGGCGGATTAGTCAGCAAAGTATTGAGGATCTCCAACTCTTTCGCCACCAGTAAGCCGACGACCCGTGGCTTGCCCCGAGCGGCGTTCGGCACGGCAACCATAGAAGCGTCGCTGCGATGGCAAGTGCCGAACGCATCATTGACGTAGGCATCCGCGTAGCTGGCCAGTTCCTGGGCAAACTCGGCATTTTTGCTTTTTTCACCGGGATGAAAGCGTAAATTTTCCAACAGTAAAACCTCTCCCGGCTGAAGTCGTTGCACCACCTGCTGTACCGCTGGCCCGACCACTCCCGGTGCTAGATGCACTGGTCGGCCCAGTCGCTCGCGGAACCGCTCGGCGACACGCTTCATCGACAATCGCGAGTTCTTTTGAAGAAAATCCGCTGCTGTTGGATCGCCTTCTGGCTGGCCCAGATGACTCATGACCACCAGGGCGGCACCAACATCCAACAGATGCTTCAAAGTCGGCAACGCGGCCACAATGCGGCGCTCGTTGGTCACATTGCCGGACTCGTCCATCGGCACGTTAAAATCGACCCGGACCAGCACCCGCTTGCCGCGTAGCTCGCCCAGATCGTGAATAGTCTTCTTCGGCATCGCTCGACTCCAAGAAAAATGCAGAATGCAGAATCCTGAAAGAATCCATTCTGCATTCTGCGTTTTGCATTTAAGCAGTTCTGCATTACTTCGAGATCATGTACCGCAACAGATCGACGCAGCGTTGCGAGTAGCCCCACTCGTTGTCGTACCAGCTGACCAGTTTGAAGAACTGCTTGTTCAGCTCAATGCCGCTGCCGGCGTCGAAGATGCTGGAGTGCGAGTCGTGGATAAAATCGCTGGAAACGACTTCGTCATCCGTATAGGCTAGGATGCCTTTGAGATAAGTCTCGCTAGCCTTCTTCATTGCGGCGCAAATTTCCTGATAGCTCGTCTCCTTGACCGTTTTGACCGTCAGATCGACAACGGAGACAGTCGGCGTCGGCACCCGGAAAGCCATGCCCGTCAGTTTCCCCTTGACTTCGGGGCAAACCAATCCGACAGCCTTGGCCGCGCCGGTCGTCGAGGGAATAATGTTCATGGCTGCCGCTCGTCCCCCTTTCCAGTCCTTTTTCGAAGGACCATCGACGGTCTTCTGAGTGGCAGTGTAGCTATGGACCGTGGTCATCAAGCCTTCGTTGATGCCGAAGCCTTCACGGAGTAGGACGTAAACCACTGGGGCCAAGCAGTTCGTCGTGCAAGAAGCGTTCGAGACAATGTGATGGGTGGCGGGGTTGTACTTCTCGTGGTTGACTCCCATGACCACGGTTAGATCATCGCCTTTGCCCGGAGCGGTAATGATGACTTTCTTGGCCCCAGCCGCCAGATGGCCCTTAGCCTTCTCCGCTTCGGTGAACAAGCCAGTCGACTCGATGACGTACTCCACGCCGAGTTGTTTCCACGGCAGGGCTTGCGGCCCTTCCTTGACGGCCAGACACTTAATCTTTTGCCCATTGACCACCAAGGTATCATCGTCGGCGATGTCGGGGTTGGACTTCTCGCTGTGAATGGTGCCCTGGAAGCGACCCTGCGTCGAGTCGTACTTCGTCAGATACGCGAGGTTGTCAGCGGGAACCAAATCATTCACCGCGACCACGTCGATGACCTTGCCGAGCAGTCCTTGTTCGACCATCGCACGAAAGACCAGTCGACCAATGCGACCAAATCCGTTGATACCCACCTTGACAGGTTGCGCTGCCATGTTCCTTCCAACTCCAGGTATGAGAAAAGGCCGCTCGGAATTCGGACTCACCCGATTGACACGACCTCTTGGCCTCTAGGCCAGTGCTTCTCCTATATTGCTAACGTATGAGCTTGCGAAACGCGGTCAATCGAGGAGGTTCATCATGGGAGTAATTCGCGTCGCGGTCACGGGAGCAGCTGGCCAGGTCGCCTACAGCATGTTGGCCCGGCTGGCATCTGGGGAAGTGTTCGGTCCGGAGAATCAGGTTATTTTGCAGCTATTAGAGATCCCAAAAGATCCTTCTCGAGCGGAACGGCAAGCGATGGACGTCCTCGAAGGCGTGGTCATGGAACTAGACGACTGCTCCTTCCCTACGCTCAAAGACGTCCTTATCACCGATGATCCCTTGAAAGCGTTCGACGGCGTCAACTGGGCGCTGCTGGTCGGTTCATTTCCCCGCAAGGCCGGCATGGAACGGCAGGAGCTGCTGGGCATCAACGGCAAAATCTTCGTCGGTCAGGGCAAGGCGTTGGCGGCCCGGGCGGCCAGCGACGTCCGCATCGTCGTCGTCGGCAATCCCTGCAACACGAACTGCCTCGTCGCCTATAACAACGGTCGCGACATTCCCGCAGAACGCTGGAGTGCCTTGACCCGACTGGATCACAACCGCGCACGAACAGCTCTGGCCAAGAAAGCCGGTGTCGCCAATGCCGACGTCACCCGCGTCACCATCTGGGGCAACCACTCCAACACCCAGTATCCCGACTTCACCAACGCACGCATTCAAGGCAAGCCAGCCACCGAGGTCATCTCCGACCGAAATTGGTTAGAGAACACCTTCGTTCCAATGGTTCAAAAACGTGGAGCGGCAGTGATCGAGAAACGCGGCATGAGTTCGGCGGTCTCGGCAGCCAACGGCGCAATTGATCACGTCAAATCGCTGTTGAAGCCAACTCCCGCCGATGACTGGGTCAGCATGGCAGTGATCTCCAAAGGGGAGTATGGCGTTCCTCCGGGACTAGTATTCGGCTATCCCTGCACGACCGACGGGCAAGGCAACTACAAGATCGTCGAAGGACTGCAACTCGATGGCTTCGGCCAGAGCAAATTTCAGATCACGATGGACGAACTGGTCAAAGAACGCGAGGACGTCAAAGACTTGATTGGCTGATTGGCTCGATCCTTCGACGAGGAGGCGCATGCTTCCTCGTTGAAGGTTTCATTCCTTCTCGTGATACCGTCCGCGATTGAGCGTCTCGTTGACAGAGATCTCGCGAATCTTCTCGGCAGGCTCGGGATCGGTCGGATCCAGTTCGCGAATTTTTTCCCACTGAGCAATGGCCTGCTTGTAGCGATTCTGTTCCTCGTAGGCCAAAGCCAGCGCGCGGAGAACTTTAATGTTGCGTGGCGCTCCATTGCGAGCATCTTCCAGCAGCCAGGTCGCCAGGCGATAGATCTTCAAGTGCATGGCGGCCTCGGCCATGTCTAGCTGCGTCTGAATGTCACCAGGCACACGCATCAACAGTTCTTCGCCCTCTTCGAGTACCTTGCGATACTCACCCATCTTCAGCGCAGCACGCAGTCGGCCTCGAGCCGGCATCAACGACAGCGAACCGAACCAGCCGCTTTTCTTAACCCCTTGATCGCGAATCACCTCTCGGAGCAACTTGCGGTACAGGGTGTTGGTCGGATCAAGCTTAACACAGCTGAGCAGTAGCTGTGTGGGATAACTCATGTCGCCCCCCGAGCGAATTACCTCCGTAGCATGGGCGAACTGTCCGGAAGCCGCTTTTTTTTGCTCCGGCGTAACGCCGAATGGATCCGGATCATCAAAGAGATTAGTAATCGGCTGCAAGGGATGACTGCTGCCGCGCGTTGGCCTTGGAGGTTTGCGCCCAGGTTTGACGCGAGCCTCGGGAGCCGACGACGGTGGTTTGTATCCGGACAACTTCGGATCCGGCTCCGGCACCTCGTTGAACAAAGCTTCGGAGTCGGAACTCGGCCCCGAGGTACCGTGGGTTATTGGTGTTGGCACAATGGAGCGGAGAGCCTCCAGCAACTCGGCAGGTGTCTGAAAGCGATCATCGACGTGCTTGGCCAGCATACGGCGGAGTACCGTCCACAGCCCGGCAGGCACGTCCGGGTTAAACTCGCGCACGTCTCGGGGATCAGCGGCAAAGTGCTTGTAGATCCGTTCGCCGATGCCTCCTTCGGCGAAAGGCGGCTGTCCGGCCAGCATGTGATACAGCGTACAACCCAGGCTGTAGATGTCGCTGCGGACGTCGGCCACTGAGGAGTCGCGAGCCTGTTCGGGCGACATGTAGTCCACCGTGCCAACCGTTGTGCCGTCGCGAGTGATGCGAAACTCTTCTTCGCTATGCATCCGGGCTAGGCCTAGGTCGGTGAGCTTCACTCGTGTTCGGCCATTCTCATTGGCCAGCAAAAAGTTCGACGGCTTGATGTCACGATGAGTAATCCCCATCGAGAAAGCATGATCCAACGCCTTACAAGCCTGGATGATGATTCGCCGCGCTTCCTCCGGATCGAGCTTTCCCTTACGACGAATATACTCAGCGAGATCGACTCCCTCGATGTACTCCATCACCAACAATTGCATGCCGTTGATGGTGACGGATTCGTACAGTTTAACGAGATTCTTGTGATCCATCCGTGCGGCGTGGCGCGCCTCGCGTTGGAAGCGTTCTAGCAGGATGGGATTATCAGCCAACTCGGGATTGAGAATCTTGATAGCAACGTCGCGCTCTAGTTCCTCGTCATAAGCTTTGTACACCGCGCCCATGCCACCCGTGGCGATGTGAGCCAGGAGGCGGTACTTGCCGATGCGGGCACCCGGAATGGTGGTGCTAGATGGCATGGGGCAGTTTTCCTACCTGCGTCGCGAGTTTGAGTGACGTAGCCTAGTCAACGTTCACTCTAAATGCTCTTTTTTGAAAAGACAAGTAAATGCCGATCTTATCCGCTGAACAGCCAATGACGATTCATGTCAGGCAAATAGAACCTTCCCCAACCGCGCGATCCAGTACAGCAAGCCCATCTGGACAGAAGGAATCTCTTCTGCGACGGTGGGCCAGTTCGTGCTTGGAGACGAAAAGCCCTTGAACCACTTCCTCGACCTGCAGATGGAACGGGCCCTCATGGACCGCCCGATAGACCATCGCTTGAACAACTGTTTGCTCGTCGGCATAGCGAAAAGAAAACAGAGGCTCAGGCTGAACCTCAACTCCCAGTTCCTCAACGGCCTCACGTAAAATACCTTCGTCGAACGATTCGCCAGCCGCTAACACGCCGCCGACGGTAACATCCCAGTACAACGGAAAGATGTCTTTCGTCGCTGTCCGCTGATGAATGAATAGCCAGCCAGCGCGATTCTGGACCAGTAGGTAGACACAACGATGCGGTAATCGTTTCCGGCGCATCTCGGCCCGAGTCACCGCGCCGATCGTTCGTCCGGCGTCGTCAAGGACATCGACGAGTTCGTGGTTCATTCAAAGACTCCGCGTAGAACGGCGAGTAGCTGTTCGTAGAGAGCTGCGTTCGACGCCATCATGCCGAGCCGTTGGTCCGCTTCCGGGTTGCCGTATTGAATCGGTTGACCGCGAAAGCCCGAAACTTTGCCTCCTGCCTCCTCGACGAGGATGTGGCCGGCAGCGATGTCCCAATCGTGGAAGTTCGGGTAATGATTAACGTACAGATCGACCTCGCCTCGCGCTACTTTGGCGAGCTTCACGCCCGCGGAGTGCGTCTCGACGATTCGCGCTGGTTTGAGGGCTTGGACCTGTTTGCTCACTACACCGGGCTTGGAACGGCTCTGCGTCAGCGACAGAGCCGACAGGTCGGCGTTGGACGAGACGTGACAGCGAACCGGAGGGGTTTTTCCGTCTTGCCGCCAGCACCCACCGCCGCGCGTGGCATAGGTGAGGCGATCGGTGGCCGGCTCCAACACCACCCCCACGGCCACGGCGTCGCCATCGATCAGAGCGATCATCACGGAAAATTCCCCGTTTTTTTGTGCGAAACCGCGCGTGCCATCGATCGGATCGACGACCCAGACCCGGCGGGCCGACTTCGGAGCCTGGGCCAGAGTTGGAGTGGCTTCTTCGGCACAAAGTGCATCGTCGGGGAAATTTTGGCGCACCGCTTGCAGGATGATTTCCTGGGAATCGTAATCCGCCTGAGTGGTGATGCTGGCTTTGGCATCCGGGATGGCTATGAATGTGTCGTATAACTCAAGGATTCGTCGCTGCGCCTTCCTGGCGGACTCGAGAGCAAGTGTTAGTTCCTTCTGGTAGATCATGTGTACATCCTTTGAGAGTTCGTTACTGCTGACACCATAGCAGACCGACGCGCCAAAGACTGCGCCAGACTCGGAGTAGACTTATGCAAACCTCGCTGGTCACCGTGTGTGCCCGCTGCCACAAGTTCCGAACAGCACAGAGTTCTTGGGAGCCACTCAGCCGCCTGCTACCAGAGCTGGCCAAGCGCTGCTCTCACGGTTATTGCCCGACATGCTACGAGCAGGCGATTCGAGAGATCGAAGAGCAGAAAAAGACCATTCTGGCCACCAGTTGCTCACTGACCGGTAGCCTAGAGTGAACCGCCAAGAGTTCAGATACTCGCTAACCCGCCTAACAACGCCTGCCAATACGATCGAGTTGAAGCTGATTTTGCCAGCTACAAAATGAAGCCGCTCTCACAGGGAATCCCCTGGAGAGCGGAAGATGAAATAACCCGTGATCCACGGGCAAAGTAGATTAACCAAATTTCGCTCGATCAATCAAGAGGCTACTTTCAACTTTTTCTTCGGCTCACTGACTGCTCAGCCGAAGAACAGCGACCCGACCTGATAGACTAATAGTGCTGCCAAGTAGGCGAGCAGGGTCATGTAGACAAAGGCAAAGAGGGGCCACCCCCATGAGCCGGTTTCGCGACGCATTACCGCCAGGGTCGAGGCACACTGACAGCACAGAGCAAAGAAGACCATCAGCGATAACGCCGTCGGGATCGAGTAGACCGGACGAGTCGGATCCTCGTCCCACTTGGCGTCGCGAAGGGCCAAAACGAGAGGGTTTTTCTCAAGTTGTTCCTGGTCGGCGTCGGCGATTTCGCCGGGGTCCACTTTGCCTTTCTTGTACAGAATGCCTAGTGTGCCAACGACCACTTCGCGTGCGGGGAAGCTGGCCAAAGCAGCGACGCCGATTTTCCAGTCCCAGCCCAAGGGACGTACCACAGGTTCCAGGATCAAACCGACTCGGCCCAAAATGCTCTGGCGTTTCCATTCTGCTTCGAGCTGGAATACTTCCTCTTCCGCGGCTTCCTTGGCCGTGTCGTCCTCAGCTTCTTCGACCGCCTGCTGAGCCGCTGCCACGCGCTGCGGATAGTCTCCCGCTGGGAAGTTTAACAACACCCAGACCAGCACCATCGATGCCAGAATGATGCTTCCGGCGCGGTAGAGAAACATCCAACCGCTGTCGAAAACTCGGCGAGCAACGACGCGAAGGCTGGGCCATTTGTACGTCGGCATTTCCAGCACAAACACTGGAGTTTCCCCACGCAGCAACGTCCGCTTTAATGCCCAAGCTACCAGTGGGGCGAGAATCAGCCCCAACGAGTACATGGCGAACATGACCAGCCCTGGCACCCAGAACGGTCGGTTGGTGGTCAGAAACGCTCCAATAAGGAGAATGTAGACCGGTAATCTCGCTGAACAGCTCATCAACGGAGCCACTAGGATCGTTGCCAGTCGATCGCGACGATCCTCGATGACGCGCGTGGACATGATTCCTGGCACGGCGCAAGCCATGGACGACAGAAGCGGAATAAACGATTTGCCCGAAAGCCCGGCTCGCGACATCAGCCGATCCATCAGAAACGCAGCCCGAGCCATGTAGCCGCAGTCTTCCAGTATGGCGATGAAGGTGAACAGAATCAGAATTTGCGGTAGAAAGACCACCACCGCACCGACGCCGTCGATCACGCCTTCGACCAACAGACTGGTGAACGGTCCCGGAGGGAGGAGACCGGCCACCCAGCCCCCCACCGCGTCTTTCCCACTGTTGATGAGATCCATCAGTGGCCGCGCCGCAGTGAAGATCGACTGAAACACTACAAACATGACGACCATAAAGACCAGCGAGCCGTAGACGCGATGCGTTAACAGTTTGTCGAGGCGATCGGTCCAACTCAGGGGGCGCTCGGTGGGTCGTTCAACACAACCGGTGAGTGCTTCGCGAATCCACAGATAACGTGTGCGTGCCTCAATCGCTGGGATGGCACAGCCTTCAGCGGCAAGGCGGCCGCGAATGTCCTGCAAGGCAATGCCGTTGAGGCGAGGCTTGAGTCGTTGTTCGGTATAGCCGCCGATGTCTAGAATCAATCGTTGAGCGAGAAACTCAGGCAGTTCGCCCAAATGGCTGCGCAAGGCCGCTACTTCGCGGCGGAACGGTTCGGGGAAGTTCGGCGTGCGGCTCGGCGGGGCCGCTGTCACCGCCTGAGCAATGACACGACGCAACTCGTCCAGCCCCTTGCGTTTGTTGGCCTGAATCGCCACCACCGGAATGCCCAGTCGTTGCGACAATTTCTCAACATCGATACGGACGCCCTGACTTTGGGCCACGTCGATCATGTTCAAGGCCAGCACCACGGGAACGCCCAACTCCAGAGCCTGCGAGGTCAAGTACAGGTTGCGTTCTAGATTCGAGGCATCGACAATGCAGACGAGAACCTCGGGCCGCGACTCGCCCGGCTGTTGTCCCAAGATGACATCCACCGCGACCATTTCATCGGGACTGCGCGGCGAGAGGCTGTAAGTGCCGGGCAAATCGACAATTTCAAAAGGGATGCCGTCGCAGGTAGTGTAGCCTTTGCGCGATTCGACCGTCACGCCGGGATAGTTGCCGACACGGTGATTCAGGCCGGATAAGGCGTTAAATAACGTGGTTTTTCCGGTGTTGGGATTTCCCAGCAAAGCAACCACATGCGGTTTGACCGGGGCAGGGGGGAGGCTCATGGGAGCAGTTGTACCTCGATACCAGCAGCATCTTCCCGGCGAAGGCTCAGGCGATAATCGCGGAGGCGAATTTCCAGTGGATCACCCAACGGAGCAACGGTAATCAGCTCGACTGTTTCGTCTTCCAACAACCCCATTTCCATCAACCGCTGCACGGTGCGTAGCTCACCCCGCAGCGCGAGAATGCGGCCACATTGTCCCGGCAACAGATCGTTAAGAGTTATTACAGACAAGAAAGACCTCAAATATGTACAATTAGTCGTTGGTCAGGGGCCGAACTAGGACGAGCATCTCTTCGTCGCCGCGAAGCGACAGCCGCCCCCCTCCGATCTGAATGAGACAAGGCGATCCTTCATGAATCATTCGCAGCCGCACCCCCACGCGAAGGCCTAACTCGGCCAAACGAGCCACGAGCTTAGGCTGGCCTTCGATGTCGCGCACCTCCGCCCATTCACCCGATCGCAAACATTCTAGTGGAACTATCGCGTTGAGGGTCACGCTGTCACCCCGGTAAGACCGTGAAGGTAGGCTTGTTGAGACTGAATCTCAATCCCAGTTTAGTCGGTCGGTTTCACTTGTCAAGTGTCCTCGTTGCTTGTCGAACCGGAAAATACTCCAGTCAATCGGCTCGTACTGCGAGAAGCTTAAGGCTCTTGTTCAAGAATCGCTCCCCAGTCCCTTGTTCAACGAGTGTTCCAAGTGATAGTCTAGAATGATGGGATTCAGGTATTGAGAATATCGGGTGGCGATTGATGCGGGTGAATCCAGTACCTCTTTCGCGTGGCTTGCTCCGCGTCCACCTGCTAGGGCGGGTGGAGTTTGAAGAGTTACTGCGCTTGCAGCGAGGACTAGTTTACCGTCTGAGCGGCAACGAGGTTGGAGCGGCTCTTCTGTTGTGCGAACATGCCCCGCTGCTAACCGTAGGACGACATGGCGGCTTGCCGTCCGTCGCTTGGCGTGATGAGTGTCAGAACCGCAACTGGCCTGTTCGCTGGGTGGCGCGAGGCGGTGGGTCGATTCTGCACTTACCAGGTCAACTAGCGGTGTATCCCCTCTTGCCGCTAGGGCGTTATGGTCTCGATGTTTCTCAGTTCGTTGGAGAGCTGCAACGTGTGCTGCTGGACACGCTCGATGATTTTGGCATTCGAGGCAAAGTCCAAGTCAACGATGCCAGCATTTCCATTCAGGACCGAACGATTGCTCAGCTCGGAGTGGCCCTGCGACAACAAATCAGTACCTTTGGCGCGATTCTTAATGTCGATCCAGACCTAACCCTGTTACGATCGCTTCGCAGCGACGGACAACAGCTGTTCGCCTGGACTTCGATTGTTCGCGAACGCCGCGCTCCGCTGCGACCGCAGCTGGTGCGACAACGACTCATCGAGCATTTTGCCCAACGCTTTGAGTTCGACGAAGTCGATCTAATCTTTCCACAAACAGATCAACTCAATCAGACCCGACTCATCGTTCGAAGTAACCTCTAGCTCACTAGACTTCCTGACTGCTGTAGCCTAGCACGTCGGCAATTTCCTGAAACAGAAGTCCAGCATCGACCGGCTTGGCCACATAGCCATCCATACCCGCTAGCAAACAGCGTTCGCGGTCGCCAGGCATGGCATTGGCCGTCAACGCCACGATTGGAATGTGCCGTCCAGTGCCTAGTTCCAATTGCCGAATTGCTGTTGTTGCCTCCAGGCCGTCCATCTCCGGCATTTGAATATCCATGAGAATCAGATCAAAATCGCGATCCGTAACCGAGGCGACCGCATCCTTGCCATTTTCCACGAGAGTGACTCGATGGCCTGCTCGTTGGAGTAGGCGGGTAGCGACCTTCTGGTTGATGAGATTGTCTTCAACAAGAAGGATTTCGAGTGGTGGGAGCATGGCTCTTCCTCGATCACGTGCGGGCATACTGCTCTCGCACAAGTCAAGAGACAGAAATAATCCCTAGGCAGGTTGCTGGCCTAACACCAAATCCCTGGACGGGTTAGTAGGCCCAACATTTCGGCTGAGTCGTTTCTGGAGCGCGAGTCTTGTGCCAACCGAGGTCTCACGAGTTAAGTATAGCATAAATCCGTTCGCACAAGAATAGCTTACCAGAGGAAATTGTCATCCTCAGTCCGAACTCGGTTCCGAGTATTCAGGACGATTCGTGTCAGAAAAGCTCACGCTAAAACTCTTGAATTCAATTACACCCAAGCGTCACAGTGGTTTCGCGCCATCTCAAGAAGTAATTCGTAGGATCGAATGAAACCTTGAGTCTCGCTCTAGGTATTTCCTCTAGACGCCGAGGGCGCGAGAGGTTGGCGTGTCCACGGACGATGCAACTTTGGTTCGCCGTTGCCTCAGCAACGATCCGGAGGCGGTCCGCGATTTGATCGCTCGCTTTCAGAGCGATGTCTACGGACTGTGCGTTCGGTTGTTGCATCATCGGCACGATGCCGAAGACGTCTGCCAGGAAGTCTTTGTTCGCGTGTTTCGAGGTCTGGCTGGCTGGGATGCATCGCGACCACTGAAACCGTGGATAATGGGCATCGCCATCAATCGCTGTCGGACTTGGCTCAGCCAGCGCGCACGGAAACCGGAATTGGTCGATTTTTTGCAAGAAACCGTCGCCAGCCAACCAGAGGACGATTCCGTCGAGTTGCTTGCTGAGATTCGTGCTGCTGTTGAGGATCTTCGCCTAGAGTATCGCACAGTTTTCGTCTTGTTTCATGAACAGGGCTACCCGTATGAAACGATCGCGGCGGCGATGCAGCGCCCGATCGGCACGATCAAGACTTGGTTGCATCGCGCGAGGTTAGAGATTCTAACGCGACTTCGTCAGCGTGGCATGATCGAAGTAGAATTGCCGCTGAATGAGAGCCCCCAATGAAGTGCAAGACCTGGGAAATTCTGTTGCAGACCTACCTCGATGAAGGCGATAAATCGCTATTGCGCCATCTGGACGAGTGCCCCGACTGCGCCACCGAGCGCATCCTGGTGCAACGCTTCTTGCATGGATTGGAATTGCTGCACCCGCCCGCACCACCGAGCAACCTAACCGAGCGGCTCACCGCCGGAGTGTTGCCAATGGTTCGTCGTCCAACGGTTCGCCTGCACCGCCATCGCCAACTGCCCCCGCGACTAGCGCTAGCTCTAGCTGCCTCATTACTGCTGGCTTTAGGAGTGTGGCTGGTCTGGCCCAGACAAGTGGCCCGGCAACCGATCGCGTTCCAGAACGAGCCGGCGCTGCCACCGCAACTCTCTCTGCGAGAGTCGTGGCACGAAGCCCAAACCGCGATGCGGTCGCTGTCGTCGCGAGCAGCCAACGAGACAGTCGATACCACGACTTCCCTGTTGCCCACCTTACCGATGTCGTTGGATCCGATGGTGCCGATAGAGCCGCCCATTAAACCGCTCCGCGAGGCGACGGCTGGAGTCGAAGCGTTTGCCCCCGTGACGGAATCAGCGCGTCGAGCCGTAGGGTTATTTTTGCGTGACCTCCCCTTTCACCGTCGAACGAGTGATAAAAAGCCCGGATGACGGCCGTTTGTTGGTGTTGCCATGCGTTCCGTGTGTACCACCCTTTTGCTCTGCTTCGCCACTCTGACTGGTCCCAGTCAAGCAGCCAATCCTCGGGATGAACTGTTGCGACTGGTTCCCGAGGACGTTGGCTTCTGTCTAGTTATTCACCAGGCGCGAATGCAGCGCCAACGACTGCTCGACTCGCCGTTTGCCGCCCGCTTCCGCGACTCGGCCTTGAACAAGCGCATATTGGCCTCTCCTGAATGGCAGCAGTTTTATCAATCCCTCCGCGAGTTCGAGAAACAACTAGGAATCCGAGCAGAGCAACTGGTCGATGAGATACTCGGCGAGGCGGTAGTTCTAGCCTATCGCCCTGGACCGCTGAACCGCCCCGACGAGGAGCAGGGATTGGTTCTCATCCATGCTCGGGAGGAAAAAACCCTACAGACGTTGCTTCGCCGACTCAACCAACTTCAACAACAAACCGGAGATCTAAAGTCAGTTGAAGAATGTACCCACCAAGGCATAAAGTACCTGCGTCGGAACGAGATCAACACGGTCAATTATTACTACTTAGACGGTCCGGTTCTGTTATTTTCCGGTCAGGAGCTGCTTTTGAAGCAAGCTCTGGAGCGTCTGAAACGCCCAGCAAAAGAGTCGTTCTGGGTTCGTCACTTGCAGCAGTTGCAACTCGACACGGCGGCCGTGGCCTTGTGTGTCAATCCGCGGGTCTGGGACACGGCGATCGTTGGCAATCAGGCCGCCGATCCTGCCGTGCAAATGGCGGCTCGCTTATGGAAAGGACTGGAGAGTCTCGGACTGGGTCTGTTGATAGACGATAAAGCGCACTTGCGCGTCTCGTTTCGCATTCGTGAAATTCCTCTTCCAGAGACAGCACGGCGATTCTTTGATTTGGCTAGCAAGCCCAATCCCCTGTGGGCAGAACTACCCGAAGAGCCGCTCTTAGCCGTTGCGGCTCGCTTTGATCTACCAGCCATGTACGAATTGATCGCCAGCAGTCTGACCCCGTCGAATCGTCGAGCATTCGACGCCGAACTCGATCGTACGCTTGGTGCGGTGCTGGGGGTGGACGTGGTCCGAGAACTGCTCCCTGCCATCGGTCCCGACTGGGCCTTCTGGATCACGGCTCCTCCCAAGGAAAGCAAACATGGGCTGCCTAGCTGTTTTGCCGCCCTGAAAGTCAGCAATTCTTCTCCACGCTCCCTAGACCAGAGAGGCTCCGAAGAGTCGGTCGGCGAAGGGCTGTTGTCGATTCTGACCACCACAGCCCAGTCCGCAATTTTGGCTCACAACAAGAAACATCCCGATAGCCCTGCACGCTTGACCACAACGACCTGGCAGGGCAAGCGATTTCGGTCGATTCGTGGCGGAGCGATGTTCCCCGACGGAATCGAACCATCCTTCGGCCTGCTCAACGGCTACCTGATTGTTGCCAGTCAATTGGACAACTGGCCTCGTTCGTCCAAACCATTGGATCCCCGTTCGGTTCCCTTGGTGCGAGCATCGCTGAAATCCTGGCGTGAACTGTTCCAACAGCGTCGCGAGCAAATTCTACAATTTCTCTCGGAAAAAGAGGGTATTGGCCAACAACAAGCTGGCGAGAAACTTGAGGTGTTATCGATGCTCGTGGAACTGCTAGACTCGCTGGAACTACGTCAAGAAACCAGCTCGCGTCAAGCGGTCTTCACGCTGACGCTAACTCCTTCGCTCGCCCTTAGTTCGCCGACCACTCGCAACAGGCCCGGTAATCGGTGAACAGTTCGTCCTGTTAGGGGCTTGCTGTTGCTCCGCGCTGGGGATATGGTCAACTCCATCAACCTACTGGTGTGGAGGAGCTGCCCTATGCGTGGCGCGATGACTTTTCTGTTGTGGGGGCTGCTGACTCTGCTGGCGGCTCAGCCCGGGCAAACCTTTCCCCCGCCCGAAGTCGTGCCTCCCAATGAGGCCACCAAGACTGTTATCCAAGCCAGTATCGAGAAACTAGAGCGAGCCATCGACCGACTGCAACGGCTCGGGGTGCATGATCCGGCGCTGGCCGACATCGAAATCTATGAGCGGGCCGCCCGCATGGTGGTTCAGCATGAGGAATACTACAAGCAGACCGCTCAGCAAATCGTGCCGGTGTTGGAGCAAGGCTTGCTCCGGGCCTCGCAGCAAGCCCGCGGTGAAACCCCCTGGCTGATGCTTACTGGGCAAACGGTGCCGCGCGGGTATCGTTCTCGTCTGGATGACACCGTGCAACCTTATGCCGTGACCTACCCCCACGACTATGGCGAGGGCAAACGCCAACGCTATCGGGTCGAGGTGGTGCTGCATGGCCGAGATCCCTCCCTGACCGAAGTCGGTTTTCTGTTCCGGCACGGCAACGGCAAGCTAGCACCAAAAGATCTCTCTTATGTGCGAATTGATGTTTTCGGTCGTGGCAACAATGCCTATCGCTGGGCCGGCGAGGTTGACGTGATCGAGGCCGTGGAAAACTTCTTTACCGTCGAAGCCTACCTTGGCCGGGGGATGCTGGTCGATCGTTCGCGCGTGGTGCTGCGTGGTTACTCGATGGGTGGAGCCGGCACCTGGCACATAGGCTTGCATCGTCCCGATCAATGGATTGCTCTGGGCCCCGGCGCGGGGTTCACCACGACCCGTGGCTATGTCAAAGGCTTCCCGGAGAAGTTGCCCGACCATCAGGAAGCCTGTCTACGCATTTATGATGCCGTCAACTATGCCGAGAACGCCTTCCACGTTCCTATCGTTGCCTACAACGGCGAGGACGATCCTCAGATTCAGGCGGCTCGAAACATCGAGGCTCGGTTGAAAGAACTGGGGCTGAGCATGACGCACTATGTCGCCCCGAAGCGGAAGCACGAACAGCCACCACCCGAGTTCGAGGCCAAAATGCAGGAAGAGTTTGCCCGCTATGCCGCTCGAGGACGAGGTGGCTACCCGCGAAAAGTAAAATTCGTCACTTACACTCTCAAATATCCGACTTGTCATTGGGTCGAACTACTGGCCCTGGATCGGCACTATGAACAGGCTCGTGTCGAGGCCGAGCAACTCGATGACGGCTACCAGCTCAAGACCGAAAACGTCAAGACTCTGCGTATCGCCTTGGCCCCGGGAGCTACGCGTGAACCTACCTCCATCACCATCGATGGCGAACAACTCAGCGTCCTTCCTCAGGCGACAGGGGGAAATCAGTTGTTCGTCTGTCTGACTCGACAGGGCAAATCCTGGCAGCCGTTGTTGGTGGAGCGATTCCTAGTCGATCAGCTGCGTCAACCGCGCAAAGTCCACGGACAACAGGGGCCGATCGACGATGCCTTCATGGCACCGTTTTTGTGCGTGCGCGGCACAGGGATACCGTGGAACGCCGCCGTTCAGGAGTTTGCCCAACGTCGATTGGAACAGTTTCAGACGGAATGGTCGAAGTTCTTCCGAGGCGATTTGCCGATTAAGAACGACACTGACGTAACCAGCGAAGATCTCGCTCTGCGACATCTGATCGTGTTCGGCGATCCAGGGTCGAATAGCCTGCTGGCTCAGGCTCTGCCGCGCTTACCGCTGACCTGGACCAAAAACGAGATCACCTTTGCTGGGGTCAAGTACAAGGCCGGCCAACATCTGCCGGTACTGATTTACCCAAGCCCGTTGTCGGCAAGTCGCTACATCGTGTTAAATAGTGGACACACCTTTGGCGCTCGCGAGTTTCAAGGCTCGAACGCTTTGCTCTATCCTAGACTAGGCGATTATGCCATCTTGAAACTACCCACCAGCAGAACGGAGGTCGAGATTCGCACGGCAGGGCTATTCGATGATAACTGGATGCCGCGCAAGTAACCGAGACGATAGCGATGCAATGCCCAACTTGTAAGCGAGAACTTGATGCCGGCGTTCGTTTTTGCCCCAACGATGGTACTCCGTTGACCGAGACCGGAGCCACTCGCGCTAACTCCACGCCCACGGGAGGCAAGCAGCCGCAGAGCAAACCTCTGATCCTTCCCGTGACGATCGGCGGGCGCTATCGCCTGGAAGAGTTGCGGGGCGGTGGCGGCATGGCCAAGGTCTACCGCGCCGTTGATCTCACCTTGGAACGCGAGGTAGCGGTTAAACTCATCAATCCGGAACTACGCAACGATTCCGAGTTCGATGCTCGCTTTCAGCGCGAGGCGCGCATTGCTAGCCAGCTGGCCGATCCGCACATCGTCGTCGTCCACGATTTCGGCTTCGATCCCGAGCATGGACCGTTTTTGGTCATGGAGTATCTGCAAGGCCAATCACTGCGCGAACAGTTAGCGACCGGCGGTCCGATGCCCTTGAAGGCTGGGTTGCAACTGGCTGGACAGATCGTGCTGGCCCTGATTCACGCCCACAGCAAAGGCATCGTCCATCGCGACATCAAGCCGGACAACGTGTTTCTGCTCAATCAATCGGGAGTTCGGCTGCATGTGCGGGTACTGGATTTCGGCATCGCCCGGATCTACCGCGGAGACGACTCGAACAAGAGCGAGACGATCACTCACGCCGGCGCGGTGCTGGGCACGCCGCGCTACATGTCGCCGGAGCAACTCGCCGGTCAGCCAGTCGATGCCCGGTCCGACCTTTACAGTACGGCGTTACTGATCTACGAGGCGCTGACCGGCCAACTCCCCTACCTGCACGGCAAAAAACTGAGCGAACTCTGTCCGGAAGCGACCCCAGGACTGGAAGAACTCCTGGCCGATTGTCTCAACCCCAATCCCGACGACCGACCCAAAAATGCCGTCGAGATGTATCTTCGTCTGCAAGATCTGGGCAAAGCCAGCGGCGTCTTGTTGTTGCCGCCCGGCTCGATGAACAAGCTCATCGAGGCACGACGAGCGAGTCAGGAACCGACTGTGCTATATGTCCCCAAAGAAGAGGGGAAAAGTCGTCTCAAGTCTCGCCTCCTGGTCGGTGTCGTCGTCTTGATCGCCGTGCTGGGGCTGGTCGCGCTGGTCAAGGGGTTCTGGCCTACTCCTACAGGCTATGTCGGGGGACCAGAACGGCTGCACAACCTGCGAGTCGGCAGCGAAGCCACTGGTCCCAACCTTCTGGGACGTAGCACGCTCCTACGTTCGATCCGAGGCAATCCCTGGGAACGGCCGCAAACACGAGCGTTGATGCATCCGGCGTTGCGGAGCGAGGATCTCGGTCTACCTGCCGAGAAACTACCCAACCTAGAAACTTTTTATTCCGACGACGACAAGCTAGTGGTTCTCGCGGAGAACGAAGTCATCTTGGCGATCCTCTCGACCTCTCCTGACGCCAAATCCACAGGCGGGGTCGGTCTCGGAGCTTCGGTTCGTGAGATCGAGCGCAAGTATAAGGGGCACGAGTTTTTCATCGGTTCGGCATCACACGGCGGACAGAGCGTAGAGTTGTATCGCTTTCCCAAGCTGGGAATCACTTTCGAGGTTCGATCTGGCAGCGTGGTAGCCATCGCCTTATATCCGCCCAGGGATTGAGCCGAACTGCTCGGATCCGAGGACAAGACAGCGCATGACCGCGAATCGGGTGATCCACGTTCATCTGTCCCCCTCACTAGTGCCCGCCGAGCGTTTCGTCGGCGGGGTGGCAGTGGTCATCGACGTGTTACGGGCCACGACAACGATGGTGTACGCGCTGGCAGCCGGCTGTGATCGCATCCGTCCCTGTGCTACCGTGGAGGAAGCTCGACACCTCGCTGATCATCTGCCTGCGGGAAAGGTACTGCTCTGTGGTGAACGCGAAGGGCTGCAACTGCCTGGCTTCGATGCTGGCAACTCGCCACGCGAGTTCACTTGCGCTCGCTGCAAGGGCATGGCGATCGTACTGACGACCAGCAACGGCACCCGGGCGCTGCTGCACGCCGCCGCCGCTGAACGGGTTTTGATTGCCGCCTTCACTAACTACAGTGCTGTCTGCGAACAACTCCGGCATGAAAAGCGTCCGATTCACATTCTCTGTGCCGGAGAGTCTGGCGGAGTCGCTCTGGAGGATACCCTCCTGGCCGGGGCGATCGTGGACTACCTGGTTCGCTTGCCGGAAGTCGAGGTAGACGACGGAGCACGCCTTGCCTGGGACTGCTTCGAGCTACACGGGACCCATCTGGAAGAGTCGCTGCGTCTCTCCAGCGGGGGCGTCCGTTTGCACTTGCTGGGATATGATGACGATGTGCGCGTCTGTGCCCGAGTGGATGTCTTCCATCTGGTGCCGGAGCTGCGCCGCGATCCGCTTCGCGTCGAGATTGCCGCTGTCGGGATTACCGGCTCGCACTGGAGGTTTAGCTAGCGGGACGCCATAAAGAATAAAAAGGATCTTTGTTATGGAAATGGAAAAGCTCGTCTCCCTGTGCAAACGTCGTGGCTTTCTCTTTCAGTCCAGCGAAATCTACGGCGGATTGAATGGCTTTTGGGACTATGGTCCGCTGGGCGTCGAGCTAAAGCGCAACATCAAAGAAGCCTGGTGGCGCGAC